>NZ_JACHCN010000006.1 GCF_014205795.1 Rhodanobacter sp. MP7CTX1 | reverse complement strand
CTCGCCCGTATCGCCTTCGCACTGCTCAAGACCGATTCGCAGTATCAACCCAAATTACCCCAAACCACTTGCATGCAAACATAGAATCTCCCACATAGGCAACGGGTCGCAGCTTATGAGATGGGCCGGCCGCAGGCTGTAGCTGTCACCGGCCATTGGACTTCCCTCATGCATCTGAAATCGCTGCCCCGTGCGCATCCCAACTCCCACCACCAGCGCCTGCTCGGCGCCGCGCTGTTGTGGCTGATTGGGGGCGCTGCGTTGCTGTTGACCACCCTGGTACCTATGCACACCGAATGGCTCGGCTGGACACCGGCGTTCTGGCTGCTGGTTGCGCCCGTGATCGTGCTGCTGAGCCTGGAACCCACGCTGCCGCGCGAGCTGCTGACGCCAAGGCGACCACGACACCACGCGCCGCGCCTCGTCGGCTGGCATTGAGTGCTGTCGACCGTGCAGCTCTCACGAAGGTTGGGGTGAGCGCAGCGAAGCCCAACGTCTCCGCGGGATGGGTGAGACACGCGCATGCTGGATGCTTGAGGAACTTGTTGGGCATCGCTGCGCTCACCCCAACCTAAGCACCCTTGGCTTCGTGTCGAAGAGCATCGCGCACAGGGTGCGCTCCTACATCAAACGGAAAGGCCTTGCCGTTTGCGTTCCATGCGGCGCAGAAACTCCTGCATGATTCGCAGGTACAACTCGTCGCCCAGATGGGCGTCTTCCACGCCGGCATCGATCGAGGGGTTGTCGTTGACTTCGATCACCACCGGTTTGTCGCCGACCTGCTTCAGATCGACGCCGTACAAGCCATCGCCGATCAGCTGAGTGGCCTTCAGCGCCAACTTTACGACTTCGGCCGGAGCGTCGCGCACGGCGATCGTCTCGAACCCACCGGTTTTTGCGGTGCCCTTGGCACCATGGTTGTAGATCTGCCAGTGGCCGCGCGACATGTAGTACTTGCAGGCGTACAGAGGCTCGCGATTGAGCACGCCAATGCGCCAGTCGAACTCGGTGTAGACGTATTCCTGCGCCAGCAGCAACGCGCTGTGCTGGAACAGGCTGCTGGCCGCCTGCTCCAGTGCCTGCTCACTCTCTACCTTGACCACGCCGCGCGAGAACGAGCCGTCGGGAATCTTCAGCACCAGCGGAAAACCGAGCTTGGCGACGACTTCCTTCATCCCTTTGCTGTCGTCGCGATAGAGAATTTCGGTGCGCGGCACCGCCAGCTTGCGCGACACCATCAGATCGTTGAGGAAGATCTTGTTGGTGCAGCGAAGAATCGAGCTGGGGTCGTCCATCACCACCATGCCTTCCTTTTCTGCACGGTGCGAGAAACGGTAGGTGTGGTTGTCGCTGGCGGTGGTCTCGCGGATGAACAGGCCGTCGTATTCCGCCAGTCGCTGGAAGTCGTTCTTGCCGATCGGATCGACCTCGATACCGAGCTGCTTGCCGGCGGCGATGAAGGCCTTCAGCGCCTTCCGGTTCGATGGCGGCATCGCTTCCTTCGGGTCGACCAGCATCGCGATGTCGTAGCGATACAACTTGCGCGCACGTGGCTTGCGCCACAGCTTCTTCGAGAAGCGATCGAGCTCTTCGGCGAAGGCATCTTCCTGCGCATCGTCCAGCGTGTGCAGGCCAACCGGCTTGATCGAGCTGACCTGCCACACGCGGTCACGCTCGAACTCGATCCGCAGCAGCGGGCAGGGAAACGACTCGAACACCTGCCGGGCCAGATCCTGCAACGCGGGGTAGGCCGTCTCGCCGAAGTACACCAGGATGCCGAAGTCGGTGGTGTCACGGCCGCCAGCGGGCAGAAAGTGGGTCAGCTTCTGATTGAGATCTTCGATGTCCACGCCGTACAGCGAGCGTCGGCGCAGGTCGTTCACTGTGCGCACCGACGGCATCACCCGGTGCCCGCGCGCCTCGGCCAGAAGCGACACGTAGTAACCGGTGCCCAGGTATTTGTAGCTGCGGCACAGATTCAGCACGTGGGTGCGTTCGTCGTCGCCGCCGACAGGCTCGCGCAGGTAGTCCATCGCGCTCATGACGTCGACGGACGGGTAGTACGAACCCCAGTCGGAGGATTTTTCGACAACGATGACCAGACGGGTCATGGCACCACTCAGGCAATGCGGTACGGCAGGATGCCCTGCCGGTGGCGGGGCGGAATACGCAAGGCGCGCAGTTTGGCACAGGGCCGGCGTCGCACAAGCGAAAGCGCTGAAGCCCGAATAAACGCGATTCGGGTCGCCACGATCCAACACGATGGAAAACACGGGCTCTTGATGGCAGCGGCTGCTAGAGTCCGCGCGTGCCAATGACCCCACCCCTCGAGGACACCACGCTGCCTATCGCGCTACGCCGGATCCCCAACGCAAGCATGCATCCCGCGACGGCTACCGCCAGCGTGCGCGTGCGCCGCGCCGAAATGTCGGATCTCGATGATCTGGTGATGCTGGAAGACCAGACCTTCGACAGTGACCGGCTGAGCCGCGCGCAATACCGTCGACATCTCGATAGCGATTCCGCGCTGGTGCTGGTGGCCAGCGCCAACCATCGCAACTTCCTCGGCACCGCGGTGGTGTTCTTCCGCAAGGGTAGTCATGTGGCGCGGCTGTACTCGATCGCCAGCAAACCGGAAGCACGCGGCAAGGGCGTCGGCGCCGCGCTGCTGGACGCGGTTGAAGCAGCCGCACGACAGCGTCACTGCCAATCGGTGCGACTGGAGGTGCGCGAAGACAACGCTGGCGCAGTCCGCCTGTACGAACGGCGCGGTTACCGGCACATCGGCCACTACCCGCACTACTACCAGGACGGCACCCACGCCTGGCGCTACGAAAAATTGCTGGACTGAATCGGCGCGCCACATTTAGCCGTTCGCCTTGAGCGTGGCCGCGCAGCGGCGAAGTCGAAGTCGAAGGGCGTGGTCCAAAGTTCCGACTACACCTTCACCGTTACGTTCGGCCCGAACGGAATCAGCACACCGCTCGCAGACCCCTAACTACCCAGCGGCGCCACGATCTTTTGCTGCGTGGCGTCATCCGGCCGCGCCACCAGCGCACCGGTGCGCATCAGGCTGATGCTGTAGTGGCCCTGGTCGACCAGCGGCAGGAAGGCACCACTGCCGTACACCGTATCGACCTCGGGCAGCCATTGCGGGAACTGCTTGCTGAGGTCGAGCAAATCGAAGCCGTCGGCTTGCCCGAAGCTGATCACAGTGCGTGGCCCGCTAACTTCCTGCGCCGGATCGTCGTAGCGACCGGACAGCCGATCGAGCCGGTACAGCGGCGGCACCCCGGCCAGCAGCGCGGGCAGTTTCCATTTCAGGACGACCGCCTCGACCCGCCAGTCGTCACCGGACAGCTGCACCTGCCGCGTGCTGCCGTCGGGCCAGCTCAAGGTGAGCGCCCAGCGCTGCGGCGACAGGATATGCGCGTCGATGTCGACCACCGGCGATTCTTCGCTGAGCAGCCGGTAGCCGCGCAGCGCGTAACCGGTGCCCGCCAGCAACAGGGTCAGCGCGAAGCAGACCAGGCACAACAGCGCACGCCAGCAGGCAGCCAGCGGACGGCCGCCATGCAGGCGCTGGCGCAGCATGACCAGCTGGACCAGGGTCAGCAGCAGGAACACCACCGCCAGCACCAGCAGCACGGTCATCGGCATACGCAACAGCGTGGCCCAATCCATCGTCAATTTCCTCGTCGCACAGGTAAGCAATCCATGGTTGCATCATAACGGGGCGATCACGCCGCGCCGCGGTTGATTTGCCGCGCATCGCTATACTGTCTCCGTTGTCATCGTGTCCGCTGTCACTGGTTTTAAGGGAACTTCACCATGCGCCGCTTGATCCTGCTGCCGCTCTTTCTCGTTCTCGCCACGCTTGCCGGCTGCGGCAACAAGGGCCCGCTGGTGCCGGCGCCGCCCAAGCCTCAACCAGCGAAGGCCGCCACCACCGCAAACCCTCCCGTCGTAAAACCCGCCGCAAAGCCAGCGGAGCCCGCGTATGGCAGCAGCAGCGCCGTGCCGGCCAGCGCGCAGTCCTGATTTCGCCGTCTGACGACAGTAGAAGCATGCAACTGCACTTTTCGAAAATGCACGGCATCGGCAACGATTTTGTCGTGCTGGATTGCCGCCATGAGGCATTTCCGCTGGACGCTGCGCAGATCCGCGCGCTGGGCGACCGCCATACCGGCGTGGGTTTCGACCAGCTGCTGAGCGTGGAGCCGGCGCGCGACCGCTCCTGCGCGTTCTACTACGGCATCTGGAATGCGGACGGCTCGCCGTCGGGCCAATGCGGCAATGGGGTACGTTGCGTGGCAGCGTGGCTGCATCGTGCGGGCGCACTGTCGCTGGGTGACACCGTGCGGCTGGAAAGCCCGTCTGGCCCGGTGTCGGTACGCCTGCTCAACGCGAACGAAGTCGCTGTGGACATGGGCGAGCCGATCTTCGATCCGGCACGCATCCCGTTTGCGGCGGAGCACGCCGCGGATCGTTACCGCATCGAGCTGGACACTGACGTGCTGGAGATCGGCGCCGTATCGATGGGAAATCCGCATGCGGTGGTATCGGTAGGCGACCTGACTGACTCTGCTCTTCAGGGGCTCGGCCCACGGTTGACCGTCCACGAACGTTTTGCACAGGGCAGCAACGCCGGTTTCGTGCGGCAGCTCGATCGCGGCCATCTACAACTGCGCGTGCACGAGCGGGGCGCAGGCTGGACGCAAGCCTGCGGCACCGGTGCCTGCGCGGCGATGGCGGTGCTGCATCGGCGCGCTGAAGTCGACGACAGCGTGCAGGTGGACTTGCCTGGCGGCAGCCTGCGGATCGACTGGGCGGGTCCGGGCCAACCGTTGTGGATGACCGGCCCGGCAGCGTTCGCGTTTGAGGGCGAATGGCCAATTCCTGACGCCGCGGGTCAAACCCCGGGTTGAAGCGCGGGCGCGTCCATCGCACACTCCAGTCTGACGGCGTGCCTTCCAGCACGCCCCCATACCGGTTCGAGGTAATCCGCGCATGACTGCCACCCTGCTCGATGACGCCACCCAGGCTCGCGTAGTCGCCGCGTATCTGAAGCACCATCCGGAATTTCTCAGCGAATATCCCGAACTCGCCGCGAAATTGACGATGCCCCGCGAGCAGGGCCCCGTGTCATCGCTGGCGATCTATCAACTGCATAGCCTGCGCGAAAAAAATGCCGAACTCGAACGGCGCCTGGCCGAGCTGATCGAGATTGCCGCGGAGAACGAGCAGCTGATGGAACGCGTGCATGCGCTCACTGTGGCCTTGCTGCGCGCCAACACGATGGAAGTGACCGCGCGCAGCGTCGTCGCCAAGCTCAGTGCGGATTTCCATACCGAGCAGGTACGCCTGGTGCTTTTCGGCAACGAACCGCTGTTGCCGCGTGCCGACTGGTTGCAGCAGGTGGCCGGTCCCGAGGCACTACCTGAATTCGCCGACTTCCTGCATCAGAGCGAGCCAGTCTCCGGACGACTGGCGGCGGACAAACTGAGCCGCCTGTTTGGTCCCGAGGCCACGCTTGTCCGCTCGGTCGCGATGATGCGGCTGGGCGACTCCGGCATGCTGGCCATCGGCAGCCACGATCCGGATCGATTCCAGCCCGGCATGGGCACGCTGTTCCTTAAGATGATCTCCGCGACGATCACCGCGGCGCTGGCCCGCTCGTGGGATGTCTATTAATTCTGCCGGAACGCCCGACAGCCAGCTCGACCACTGGCTCGCCCGGCTCGCGACTGAGCGACAGGCGTCGCCGCACACTGTCGCCGGCTATCGTCGCGATCTGGCCAAACTGTTGCGCTTCATGCAGGAACGGGGACTCGCCTCGTTCGATGCGCTCGACAGCAACCTGATGCGCACGTTCATCGCCGCTGAACACCGGGGCAAGAGCGGCAAAGAGGGTTTGGCGCCCAAAAGCTTGCAACGGCTATTGTCGTCATGCCGCAGCCTGTTTCGCCAACTCAACCGCGAAGGTCTGCTGGCGCACGACCCGCTGCTCGGCGTGCGCGGCCCGAAAGTGCGCCGCAAACTGCCGCAAGTGCTGGATGTCGATGAAGCCGGCGCGTTGGTCGAGGCCGACAGTGGCGGCAAGCTGGCGGTACGCGACCGGGCGATGCTGGAGTTGTTCTATTCCAGCGGCCTGCGACTGTCCGAACTGATCGGCCTGCGCTGGCTCGACCTGGATCTGGATGGTGGCGAAGTGCGCGTGCTCGGCAAGGGCAGCAAGACCCGCATCGTCCCGGTCGGTCGTCACGCGATCGCCGCGTTGCGCGCACTGGGCGTCGAACAGGGCGGCGCGGGGCAGGCCGGGTATGCGGAAAGCGCGGTGTTCCGCGGCCGCGGCGGTGCGCCGATCAACCCGCGTACGGTGCAGCTGCGCATGAAAACCCTGGCACTCCAGCTGGGCATTCCCAAGCACATCCATCCGCATCTGTTGCGACACACGTTTGCCAGCCACATGCTGGAATCCTCCGGTGACCTGCGCGCGGTGCAGGAGCTACTCGGCCATGCCGATATCGCGACTACCCAGATCTACACCCATCTGGATTTCCAGCATCTATCCAAGGTCTACGACGCCGCGCATCCGCGGGCCCGCCGCAAATAGCGGCCGCATGAGCGCACTCAGCCGGGTTGGATTTGCGTGGGCAAGGCCCCACCTCATGCGACATCGACAGTCTGCGGAGCTCTCATGGAAACCTTCCACGCCACCACCATCGTCTGCGTCCGCCGCGGAGGCCGCGTCGTGATTGGCAGCGACGGCCAGGTCACGCTGGGCAATACAGTGATGAAGGCGAATGCGCGCAAGGTGCGACGGCTCGGCAAGGGCGACGTGCTGGGCGGGTTTGCCGGCGCCACCGCTGACGCCTTCACGCTGTTCGAACTCTTCGAGGAGAAGCTGGCCAAGCACAGCACCAACCTCACCCGCGCCGCGGTGGAAATGGCCAAGGAATGGCGCACCGATCGCCGCCTCGGCCGGCTCGAAGCCATGCTGGCGGTGGCCGACAAGGACACCTCCCTGCTGATTTCCGGCAACGGCGACGTGCTGGAACCCGAACATGGGTTGATCGCGATCGGCTCCGGCGGCCCGTTTGCGCAGTCGGCGGCGCTGGCGCTGATGGAAAACACCGAACTGGATGCACGCACGATTGTCGAAAAAGCACTGAAGATCGCTGGCGACATCTGCATCTACACCAATCACAACGTATCGATCGAAGAGCTCTAGCGCTCTGGGGACGAGGGGTGAGTCGCGAGGGCGACGAACCATCGCTCTGCTCGCCTCTCCACCCAAGTACACCAACCGATTTTGGCGCCCTCGGGGCTCGCCCCTCGTCCCTGGCTCCACCTCTAATCTGGGTCCATCATGTCCGAACTGACTCCCCGCGAAATCGTCAACGAACTCGACCGCTACATCATCGGCCAGCACGACGCCAAGCGCGCCGTTGCGGTGGCGCTGCGCAGCCGCTGGCGGCGCATGCAGCTGGAGCCGGGCATGCGCGAGGAGGTGACGCCGAAGAACATCCTGATGATCGGCCCCACCGGCGTGGGCAAGACCGAGATCGCGCGGCGTCTGGCAACCCTGGCAAACGCACCGTTCGTGAAGGTGGAGGCGACCAAGTTCACCGAAGTCGGCTATGTCGGCAAGGATGTGGAATCGATCATCCGCGATCTCGCCGATGTGGCCTACAAGCTGACCCGCGAACAGGCGGTCAAACGGGTGCGCTCGCAGGCCGAAGATCGCGCCGAGGATCGCATCCTCGACGCCTTGCTGCCGCGTCGGCAGGCAGCGGGCGACTGGAGCCACGATGCCCAGGCTGCTGCGCCAGCCATCGACAGCGACACCCGCCAGAAACTGCGCAAGCAATTGCGCGAGGGTGCGCTGGATGAGCGCGAGATCGAGCTGGATTTCGCCATGAATGTCGGCGTGGAGATCATGTCGCCGCCGGGTATGGAGGAAATGGGTCAGCAGTTGCGGCAGATGTTCCAGAACATCGGCGGCGCCAAGACGCAGCAGCGCAAACTTGCGATCAAGCTGGCGCGCCCCATGCTGGTCGACGAGGAGGCTGGCAAGCTGCTCAATGACGACGACATCCGCGCTCAGGCGATGGAAGCAGCCGAACAGAACGGCATCGTGTTCATCGACGAGATCGACAAGGTGGCGCAGCGCTCCGACTGGGGTGGCGCCGGCGTCAGCCGCGAGGGCGTGCAGCGTGACCTGCTACCGCTGGTCGAGGGCTCCACCGTCTCCACCAAGTACGGTCCGATCAAGACCGACCACATGCTGTTCATCGCGTCCGGCGCGTTCTCATTGGCGAAACCGTCCGACCTGATCCCCGAGTTGCAGGGCCGCCTGCCGATCCGGGTGGAGCTGTCGGCCCTCAGCGTGGACGACTTCAAGCGCATCCTGCGCGAACCGCACAACGCATTGACCAAGCAATACACCGCACTGCTCGCCACCGAGGGCGTCGGCCTGGAATTCGTCGACAGCGGCATCGACCGGCTGGCCGAGGTAGCGTTTCAGGTGAACGAGCGCACCGAGAACATCGGTGCGCGCCGGCTGCATACGGTCATGGAGCGGCTGCTGGAGAGAATTTCCTACGAAGCAGCGGACAAGTCCGGCGAAAGCTACAAGATCGACGCCGAACATGTAGATAAAACGCTCGGTAGCCTGGTGCAGAACGAAGATCTCAGCCGCTACATCCTCTAGCCTCATGAAGCCGAGCCTCAATGAAGCAGGGCCTCTATAAAGCACTAACAAGCTAGTCGACCCGATCTGTTAAAATGGTGACCGTGAGCAACATCATTGAACTGAAAACAACCGGCCAGCGCGCCCAGCTGCGGGAAGCGCAGCAGACGCAGACCCTGGTCCGCCTGTGGCGTGAAGATCTCGAGCACGGCAGCTTCTGCGGTTACGTGGGTGGCGTCGGGCGCGAATTCTTCCTGCTGTGGGTGGTCGGTGACGGCATCACCTATGACGGCATGTACGTGATGCGCCATCGTGACATTTCCGAGCTGGAAGCGCCGGACAAGCACCACGTTTTCTTCGAGAAAGCGCTGGCGCTGAAGCACATCCTGCCGCGCCCGCCACGCGGGTTTCCGCTGGACAACATTCGCGAAGTGATCCAGGCCGCCGGCGCGCAAGCTCCGGTGATCGGTGTGCACGTGGACAGCGAGGACGAAGCCGAAGTCTGTTATATCGGCCGCCTGGCCAGCGTCGAGGAAGACGGCTTCTACATGCAGGAACTCAGCCCCGACGCGGAATGGATGCGCGAAGCGTCGTTCTTCAGCTGGGATGAGGTTTCCACGGTCAGCATCGAAGACAGCTACGCGCAGTCATTGCTGGCCGTAGCCGGCGCAGCACCGCCGCTGGAGCCGGGCGGTCAGGAATCGGTCACTCGCATCGAGTGATCTCGGCACCTGGTTTTCAGGCCGCCCTTCGAACCGCCTATTTTTGTCCAAACAGGATCTTGCGCGCTTCTTCGTCCGTGCGCAGGTCGGTCTGTTCTTTTATCGTCTCGCCGATGGCATACGCGCGCTGCGTCGCAGGACGCGCGCGAATGCCATCGAACCAGCGCTCGAGGTGCGGAAACTCCTCCAGCGTCATGCCTTGTGCCTCGTACGGAACGATCCACGGATAGGCCGCCATGTCGGCAACGGTGTAGTCCGCGCCAGCGATGAACGCACGGCCGTCCAGACGTCTATTCAGTACACCATACAGCCGATGGGCTTCGTTGACGTAACGGTCGATGGCGTACGGAATTTTCTCCGGCGCGTAGCGATTGAAATGATGATTCTGGCCCAGCATCGGACCGAGTCCGCCGACCTGCCAGAATAGCCACTCCATGACGACGTAGCGCTCGCGCGTCGAAACAGGCATGAACTTGCCACTCCTCTCCGCCAGGTACAACAGGATCGCGCCCGACTCGAAAATGCTTAGCGGCTTGCCGCCACCAAGCGGCTCGGTATCGACGATCGCGGGCATCTTGTTGTTCGGCGAGATATTCAGGTACTCCGGCTTGAACTGGTCGCCCCTGCCGATGTTCACCGGTTTGATCTCGTAGGGCAGGCCGGCTTCTTCGAGGAACATCGTGATCTTGTGTCCATTGGGCGTGGGCCAGTAGTGCAGTTCGATCATTACTTGTCTCCAGAGTGGGTAACCTCGTTGAAGGGGATCGGGGTGGCTGCACCTGTTTCAAGGTCTGCCGACGGGTTTGCTTCCGAATCTGACTCGGGCACACCACGAATAGCCTGTGTTACCCGCTCGTCATTCCTGCGCAGGCAGGAATGACCGCAACGGGGCGACTTCCTCTAGCCTCGACAGGGTTTGCGAAAGAACTGGGAGACCACGTCAACGCTTGAGCCGGATTCTGCGTTGAGGATCTTGTTGTCCACTCATCCTTGGAGTATCGCCATGAAACTTGCTGTTCACCTTGCCTTGCTCGCCTTGGCGCTGGGCGTTGCCGGAACCGCGGTTGCACAGTCGTCCCAGGACGCAACGCCACCCAGCGGTTCAATGGCGACGATGCCTGCACACCAGCCACCCGATCCGCAGCAACAGGTGGCACGTCTCAGCCGCAAGCTTCAGTTGACGCCGGCGCAAGCAGCAAAGCTCGAGCCGATTCTGCAGAGCCGTCAGCAGCAGATGCAGCAGTTGCGTGCGGATACCAGCATGACGCCAAGCGATCGCCGCGCAAAAATGCGTTCGATCATGCAGGACAGCAACACGCAACTGCAGTCCATACTCACCGACAGCCAGAAGCAGCAATACCAGCAGATGCAGCAGCAGGCCATGCAGCGTCGCCTGGACAAGAAGGGATCATCCGACGATTCGTCCGGCGGTCAGTAGAGCGATCTTCAAGGACACGACCATCGAGGGGCCGGCAGTAGCCCGCCCTTTGCAGCACGGCGCGACGTCATCGCTTATCCTCAAGGCCGTTCCTCGAATCATCGGCTTGGGATGTCATGACGCGCATCGTAGTTGTCGGCAGCATCAACATGGATCTGGTCACGCGGGCGCCCCGCTTTGCCGGCCCCGGCGAGACCATCCTCGGCGACCGCTTTCTTACAGTGCCGGGCGGCAAGGGCGCGAACCAGGCGGTGGCCGCGGCGCGGCTGGGCGCCGAGGTGGCTCTGGTGGGTGCCTCCGGCGGTGACACGTTTGGCCGACAACTTCGCCACGGGCTGAGCGCCGAACGCATCGACCTTACGCATGTCGCCCAGCTTGATGACTACGCCAGCGGTACCGCTTCGATCACTGTCGCCGGCGGCGAAAACCAGATCGTCGTAGTGCCTGGGGCCAACATGCAGGTCACACCGGCTCAGGTCGAACAAGCGCACACGCTGATCGCCTGCGCCGACTGCGTGCTGGTGCAGATGGAGATTCCGCTGGAGTCCGTCGAAGCCACGTTGCGGCTCGGTCATCGTCTCGGCGTGCCCGTGATCCTCAATCCGGCACCGGCGAGGAAGCTGCCACTGGAGTGGCTCAAGCTCACCCGCTACGTCACGCCAAACCAGCACGAGCTGGCAATTATGTTGGGCCTTGATCCCAACGACGATTTCCGCGCGCTGATGCAACGCGCACCATGCCCCGTCGTACTCACCCGCGGGGCCGAAGGCGCGTGGTACCGCGAGCAGGGCGAACCCATCCACCAGTCCGGCTTTCGGGTTGATGTGGTCGACAGCACTGGTGCCGGCGACACCTTCAACGCAGCGCTTGCCGTGTTCCTGCACGAAGGCCTGCCCACCGCCGTGCGCAAGGCCTGCGCCGCCGCCGCGTTGTCCGTGGCCAAGTTCGGCGCGCAAGGCGGCATGCCGCAGTTGAGTGAAGTGGAAGCACTGCTCGCATTGCAAAGCGTGTGATGCGCTTTGGCTCGGTGAATGGCGCAATCACGTCCGGCACATAAAGGCGATTCGATCGCCTCAGCGATGGAGAACGAGCAAAAGCTCGATAAGACCCTGGCTCTCGCCGCCAAGTGACTCTTCGCACCGATGACTATTCGCGGGCTTCACGCCGGCCGTGGTACAGCCTACCGCTTGTTCCGGCGATTGTGGTGCCATGAAAAAATTATTTTCTATGCGCACGGACTCATTCAGCGATAGAGCGCAAATGGAGTGGCTGGGTCGTTTGATCGACGCCACCACACCGATACAAGTGGCTGCAGTCATCGTGGAGCTGGTCGAGGCACAGCCTGGTTGTATAAAAGCGATGGTCGTCTGGATAACTGCCGATGGCGGCTATACGCACGTCGTTCCGGCTACGGCACCTAGTTCGTCCCAGCTGGCTCAGGCACAGAATTCCCTGCAGATTGCCCACGGCGCGCAGCCGTCGCCCGCGGGTCAGCAGCGCGCACTATGCCTATTGAAGAAAGAGCGGGTGGTGTTGCTGCTGACGCTAAGAACAGGCGCCTCCGCACAAACACTGTTCGTGAATATTCGGCCGTGCCTGCAATTGGCCACACGCCATATGCGTCATGCGACAAAACTGGTCAATCTGCACGATTCGCACAATCAGTTGGAGCATTCGGAAAACTTGCAGAGTGCGCTCTTCGCCATCTCGGATTTGGCGGGATCCGAATTGGAGATGTCCGAAATGCTGCGTGGCATCCACAGAATCGTCTGCACGTTGATGTACGGTGAAAACTTTTTTATCGTGCGGTTCGATCCGGAACGCGGCACGTTGCGCTTCCTTTACTACGCCGACATCGTGGACAAGCCGGGTCCGGATGTCACGAAAGAGGAACCGCTGGAAAATTGGCTTCACACGTTGACCTGGTATCTGCTGACCGGCGGCAAACCATTGATGGGTAGCGCCGAACAGCTGCACGAACAGGTTGCTGGGCCGTTGACCTCCTATGGCCCGCATAGCAACGATTGGCTGGGCGTGCCGATGCTGCGCAACGGTCAGGTGCTTGGGGCAATGGTGGTGCAAAGCTATAACGCGGGCATCGTGTACTCGGGTGAAGATCGTGCGCTGCTTGAATTCGTCGGCAGCCATATCCTCACTGCGCTGGAGCGCAAAGAAAGCAAGGAGCGACTTGAGGACCGAGTGCGTCGACGCACGCGGGAGCTGGCCACCGCCAATCGTGGTTTGCAACAAAATGTGCTCGAGCTTCAACGCACCGAGCGGCTACAGGCTGCACTATTCCAGTTGGCGCAATTGGCCACGGCCGATATCGACCAAAACGAGTTCTACAAACAGGTGCACGCCGTAGTCGGCGCGTTGCTCAACGCCGAGAACTTCTTCATTGCCCTGCTTTCGGCCGATCGACAAACGATCGAGTTTCCATATTTCGTGGATTGCACCGAAGGGCGCGTGGAATGGCGGCCGCTCGGACGCGGTCTCACCGAGTACGTGTTGAGGCGAGGCCAATCATTGAGGGTTGGCCTCGAAGCCATCCTGGAGCTGGACCGGCAAGGTGAGATAGCTCTCAAAGTCATGGGTCTGCCCGCATTGTGCTGGCTTGGCGTGCCGCTGTTGGTTGGCGATAAAGTGATTGGCCTGGTGGCGGTGCAGAGTTATACCGAGGCCATCGTTTACAGCCTGGCCGATCAGGAGCTGCTGAGCTTTGCCGCGCTACAGATCGCCAACAGTATTTATCGGCGTTCCACTGCCTCCTCACTTCACCATGCCAATCTGCGACTGGAGCAGCGCGTAGAGGAGCGCACCCTGGAACTACGCCAGCAAATTGTTCATCGTGAACGCATCCAGCTGCAACTCAAACATCAGGTGATGCACGATCCATTGACAGGGCTGCCCAACCGCGGCTTTCTGCGCGAGCGCATCGACCGCGTGCTGGCCCTGATCCATCACGAGCCTGGCCGGCGCTGCGCTTTGTTGTATCTGGATGTCGATCGCTTCAAGCTGATCAACGACAGCCTCGGGCACCTTGCCGGCGATGTCTTCCTCCAGGCGATTGCCACCCGACTCCAGCACTGTGTGCGCGAGCCAGACGTGGTCGCACGTCTGGCCGGCGACGAGTTCGCCATTTTGCTTGAAGATATTGATGTCCCTGCCGCTGCAACGCATGTCGCCCAGCGCGTGCTGCAGACCCTGGGCATGCCGTTGCATATTTCCGGCAAGGAGCTGGCACCATCGGTCAGCGTGGGCATAGCTTGCGGTGATGTCCATTATCTCGATGCCGACGAGATGCTGCGCGACGCCGATATTGCGCTGTATCAAGCCAAACAATTGGGTCGAAAGCGCTTTGTCGTGTTCGATGAAACGCTTGCGAAGGGCATGGTCGACGTACTGACGATGGAAGGCGAGTTGCGCCTGGCCTTGCAGCTCGATCAGTTCGAGCCGTTTTTCCAGCCGATCTGTCGACTCGATGGCGGCGACGTGGTGGGCTATGAGGCGCTGATCCGGTGGAACCATCCTCGGCGCGGATTACTTGAGCCATCGATTTTTCTCAAGATCGCTGGGGACAGCGGGCTGATCGAAGCCATTGACTGGCGCATGTTTGAAATCTGCTGCGGCCTGCTTGTGCAGCATGATCTGAACGATGCGTTCATGACGTTCAACGTCTCGGCACTGCATCTGAGCCATGCGGATTTTGATACACGTATGGTCCGTCTGCTTGAGTCCGCCGGGTTGTCGCCCTCGCGATTGATCGTCGAAGTCACCGAAGGTGCCCTGCTGGACAATCCTGATCTCGTGCGGGCCACGCTCGAGCGATTGCGTACGAGCGGGGTAGGAGCCGCACTCGACGATTTCGGTACGGGATACTCCTCACTCAACTATCTGCATTCGCTGCCATTGCGCATGCTGAAGATTGATCAGGCTTTTGTGCAGGAGTTGGACAAGCTGGGCAATACCAACAGCACCACGGTGGTGGCGGCGATTCTTGCGCTGGCGCGCGCCTTGAACATCCAGGTGATTGCCGAAGGTATCGAAACCAAGGTCCAGCGCGATGCCCTGTTGGCGATGGGATGTGAGATGGGGCAAGGCTATCTGCTTGGTCGGCCGGCACCGATCGAGCATTGGCTCGAATGCGATCCCTCAAGTGTTTAGGCGCTGCCCATGATCAGGCCGGCTTGGGTTCTGTTACGCGCCGTGCGGACGCTCTGATGGGCAGGTCAGAGACTGCGCAGGCGATGGACGCCCCGGATCCTTACCCTACGACAGCGACAGCAATGAACCTCGTTGCGTCTCGATATAGCAAGCATGGACTTGCCCTTACGGTGAAAAACTATGGACATTGAACCCTCCGTTCAGCGGCCTTCCGCCGTCGTTGGCGCCAGACATCCCCGCGAGCACCAGTCGACACGTGCACAACGACTGATCGGTGAAATCCTCAGCTTGTGCGAGAGCTGGCTGCATGAGCCCCTGCGCTTGTGCCTCGGCGACTTTGATGTTCGCTTGCATGACAAGGCCGAACATACGCGCAGCCACCTCAGTCAGCAGCGCTACCTCACCACACGACAATCCCTGTTGCAGGGGCGCAAGATGTTCGACCAGCACTTTATCGCCAGTCTCCGCCAAGGCTTCGACGAGCTCGGTGTAAAGCAGAGACCGGTCAGCACAAGCTTTCCGCTGTCATTGAGCTTGCTCGATTCCTCGGACCATGACCTGGTCGTCGCGCTGGACCAGTTGGTGGCACGCAGCGAAGCTCGCGGCGGACAGGTGCTGGTTGAGTTGAGCTATCGACTGGGCGTACTCGTCGGGGCACCGCCGCTCGAAGGTGCAGCGCTACCGCTGGGTCCACACGGCATGACCACGGCATTCCGCGAGGCCAGCAAGGCCTTGAGTCTTCCTGGCAATCACGAGCTGCTGCTGGTGCAAAGTCTCGAGAGCTCGCTCATGCAAAGACTTGGTCCGCTTTATGAGATGGTCAACGCACATCTGTTGGCCGACGGCATCCTGCCCCGATTGCGTGCGTTCTCATTGCCCCGTGAAGCCCCACGTCGCGCCCGGATGGCCGTTCCAAAAAGTCCACCAACCGAAGACAAGGTACCTCTTGTGGAAACGGCCCCCAGGGCACCACCGGTGGGTGGCCTGCGCGGACTGCTGGCCAGCCAGCGCGCCAATCGTGTCGATCTGCCCGCTACCACCGACGAATTGCAGAACGCGCTCCGCCTATTGCAGAAGCCACGTAGCCCGCTCAGCCACTACGTGAGCCGCGAACTGTTTAGTTCACGACGCCTGCGTGAAGAACTACACATCCAGCTCAATGCAGGCCGCGCGTCCGGCACTCCCCGTACGTGTCTTAGTACCGATCAGGACGATACGGTGGAACTCATCTCTCGTCTGTTCGATCAACTTGGTCGCCAGCTGCAGGATGAGGGCGATGCGAAGGCACTGCTGAGTGGCCTTCAGCTGCCTTTGCTGCGCGCGGCAGTATCCGACCAGCAATTCTTTGACCGGCGTGAACATCCTGCGCGCCAGCTGCTCGACAAGATGACCCAGGCCATGCACGACTGGCTCGACGACGAGGTCGGTGGTGAAGTCGCCCATGATCTTCGCCCCTCGTTTGAAAAGGTGGTTGAGCGTGCCAATCAGGAGCCTCAACGAACAAGTATTTATACGACTCTGCTCGTCGAGATCGAACAACATGTTGCTCAGTGGCGGAGCAACGCCATAGTCGCGGAACGCCGCCATGTAGAAGCCGTGCAGGACCATGAGCGATTGGAACAGGCACGTCATCGCGTAGCCACGCTGCTGGAGGAGCGCCTGGCCTATGTGCCATCGGATCACCCGCTGCGCCCGCTGCTCGATCACACCTGGTCCGATGTACTTTCGCTGACACTATTGCGCCACGGCGAGGACAGTGAGACGTTTGCCACGCAGTTGGTGATCACCGACCAGCTCATGGGTCGTCTGCCTGCTGGCGACCGCCAGCGACTGGGGCAAAAGGTGCAGAGCGGCCTTCTCCAGATAGGTATGCACGGTGAGGAAGCCTCGCAGATCGCCCAAGAGTTGATCCTGGCCGGTGTCCGTCCGGCCGGCGACAGCGCAGGCTATCCCGAACAGCACCAGCATTCCGCTAATCGGGTCACCAGGAAGCGTATGGCAAGTGACGCCGGGCTGGAGCCCGGACCGCAGGAACGACGAACCCTCCAGCGTCTTCACAAACTACCCAGCGAAAGCTGGTTCGAACGTGTGAACCCTGCCAGTGGCCGGGTCAGCCAGCGCAAGCTTGCCTGGTATTCGCCGCTGTCCGGACGCAGCCTGTTTGTCACCCGTCGCGGTCAGTGTTCCGAAGAGTTGAGCCTGCAGCAGTTGGCCGAAGAACTCACCAGCGGCCGCATGCGCGAAATGTCAGCGACGTCAGACAGCCTGCTTGACCGCGCCTGGCAGACACTTACCGACGGCCTACGTCAGAGTCCGCTCATTCATCCGTGAACGTATGCGGACGAATACTTCACGCGCCAACGCGCTTTGGGCCACGGGATGGCGCCGTCCAGAGCCCGAACATGACACGACTGTGTGATGCGTATCACAAAAGTGACAATCGCGGCGACCGTTCGGTCCATTTGGAATAGTCATTGCCTGTCTCCTGTGTGAAGCGAAGGCGCCGTGGCTCGGGTGCCTCTTGGGTCGGTTTTGTTTGACGGGCCTGCTTTCACGCTTCAGGAGTTCATTGACTGATCCATTCATCTCACGCTATCGCGGGTCGGGTTATGCGCCGCTTGCTTCCATCCATGCCGCCAGGCGTTCTTCTGAAAGCGACCGGGATCGCCGTCCTGGTACTCGCCAGTTGCATCTATTCGCTAGGCCTGGCGCACTCAACCGGTAGCGCTACCTCGCTGTGGATAGCCAACGGTATCCTCGTGGGCGGCCTGCTCCGTTTGCAAACGCGCCACTGGTGGATGTATCTGCTTTTTGGCCTGGCTGGGAATGCTGGCGCGCGGCTGCTGCTTCACGACCCGCTGCTCGTCTCGCTGGGCTTGGCGATGGCCAACACTCTCGAGGTCCTGATCGTCAGCGGTGCCATCCGCCGGCGCTTCCCGGAAATCGCCAGCGATACCCCGTTTCTGGGATTGGGCCGCGTCGCCCTGACGAGCACGCTCATCGCGTGTGCGCTGTCTGCGCTATTCGCCGGATTCGTGGCACATTCGTTACAAGGCGCCCCGCTGTTTACCTACCTCAACGGTTGGTACCGCGCGCACGTGCTTGGCATGGTGATTGTGGCAACCACTACGGTGGTGGCCCTCACCGAGAAATGGAGCCTGCTGGGTCGAGCTGGCAAGCGCTGGCCATTTTTGCGCGATATGGCTTTGATGACGAGCACCACCGTCGCGGTATTCGCGCAGTCGCGGTATCCATTGCTGTTCCTGGTCTATCCGCCGCTGCTCCTGGTGGTGTTTCGGCATCGCTTTGCGGGTTTGGTGTTGGGCATCGCGTTGGTTGCCACGATTACCACTATCGCGTCGGCTTTGGGGACGGGACCGTTTGAACTGGTGGTTGATGGATCGCGCACCGAACGTGCTTTGCTGGCTCAGCTGTTTATTGGCGCGGCCTGTCTGATCGCCGTGCCGCTGGCCCTGATTCTTGCCGAGCGCCGGCAATTGTCGATACGCGTTCGTGAGAGTGAACTGCGCTACAGGATCCTTGCCGACTACGCTGGCGATCTGGTGATGCGCATCCGGCCCGACGGTCAGCGAGCCTACGTATCGCCTTCCATCAAGGATCGGCTCGGCTGGGAAGTCGAAGAGTTCGTGCAGCCACGTCCCGATCTCATCCACCCCGATGACCGCGAACGTGTGGCCAAAGTCGTCACCGATCTTCGCGAAACGGGCGGCTCGACGATCACTACGTATCGCATACGTCACAAGGATGGACATTACGTCTGGTTTGAAGCGCTGGCCCGACTGGTCCCAAGTCCAGAAGTAGACGGTGTCATGGAGATCATCTACTCCGCACGGGACGTCAGCCAGCGCGTGCTTACGGAGCAGGCCCTGGCTGACAGCGAGCGCCGGCTTCGCACGATCGCGGATAACGTCCCGGCGGTTATCGCGCATGTGGACGCCACCGAACACTACACCTTCGTCAATGCCTACGTTCAGCAAGTTTCGGGTCAAGACTCGACGCAGATGATTGGAAAAACCATGCGCGAGGTCCGCGGCGACCTTGTTTATCGCGGCCTGCAGGAACACATCGCGACCGCCCTGGCCGGTAAGCCAGTTACGTTTGAGTACGAGGCTGACTACCGCGGGAAGCACACGTATTTCCAGACCAATTTCGTGCCGGATCACGATCAGGAGGGCGTAGTTCGTGGCGTCTATGCGTTGACTACGGACATCACGCATATCAAGGAAGTGGAGCAGGAGCTGATCAAGCTGGCGCGTCTGGATACTTTGACGGGTCTCGCCAACAGGCGTCATTTCGATGAACGCATAGCGGCTGTCATGTTGCGCAAATATCGTCATCGAGCACCCATTCTTCTGATGATGCTCGATGTGGATCACTTCAAACGAGTCAACGATTCATGGGGCCATAGCGTTGGCGACGAAGTACTCAAGGAGGTCGGTCACCGCATTCAGTCCTGCCTTCGCAAGAGTGATCTGGTGGCGCGTATTGGTGGCGATGAATTCGTCGTCCTCGTACAGGATGTTGATTCGCCGTGCGTTGGGGAAGGCCTGGCCCGAAAAGTCTGGGAAGCGATGCAGCCAGAAATCATCGTGGGAGCCGTTCGGCTACAGATGACTTTGAGCATCGGCATCGCGTTTTGCCAGAGCATCGCGTCTCCCGACGACGTCATGCAGCTCGCCGATGCGGAGCTATACAAGGCCAAGGCGCATGGACGAAATACGTATCACATGGCAGCCCAGGGGCAATAACCCCCGAGCACGGACCCATCGTATCGGGCAAACCATTCATGACTGGCCCGACCGGTTTAGGGCCTTCTCATTTCTTCGCGGCGGCTCCAAGACCGGCGAATTGATTCGAGCCTTCGGGTGGAAGGAAACCGAAGGCCCGCCAGATCCGGTGCACCGGCGGTGCGGATACTCCCATGGGAGCACTCATGCCACGCACACTCCCGTGCGCGGCATGATTCACTAGTGATGACCGACGTAAAGCACGCTCTGCTCTGTAATTCCGCACTGCTGAAAAATTTCGCGTCCGAACTTTGCCACATCGAGACTTTCCACCTGAAAGCCACCCGCTTGCAGCCGCTGCAGGAAATCGTTGCGCGCATACATTCTCACGTGGTCATCCTGGCCAAAACGCCGCCAGCGCTCGTTGACATCCGTCACGCCCGGATCTTCGTCCGTCTGCTGCAAGCCCAGTAAAATCGGCACCATGAGAATGGCCGCCCCGTCCGGTGCGAGGACGCGATTCAGTTCACGGATAGCCTTGGCGTCATCGGGCACATGCTCCAATACATGCGAGCACACAATCAGGTCAAAACTGCCTGAGGGGTAGCAACTCATATCGGTGATATCGACCTTGTCGTCCGCCAGAGTCGACATCAAGTCAGCCGAGCGATATTGCACACCCGGCAGCGCCTTCAGAAACCGAGAGAGCATGGGCGATGGCGCGATATCCAGCAGCCGCAGCGCATGCCCCTCGCGTTGCTGCACGTAAGCCCTCAAGAACAAGGCATAAAGGCGGTCCCGGTCAGATGCCTGGCAAACCGGGCACGTATATTGACCAAGATTGAGGGTTTCGAACTGGTCCACCGAATACGGCACACGCAGCCGATGAAATATCTCAAAGAAATTGTTCGGCAGCGGAAGGAAATTGGGGAAATCATTGGAACAAACGGGACAGAATTTCATGCACGACCTTTTTAGACCAGGAACGTGCTCAGGTTAACTTAACGTCGGCACGGGAAGTGAATCTGGCTCCGTCCTACAGCAGCTGCGTCGTCCTTCCACGGCGTGTCGAGTGGTAGATCTGTCCTTGATTTTCAATGGACGGTCATGGCCGTGGTTATCGTACGAATGGCTATAGCAAGCGTTTCCAATAAGACTCGCGAATCATGATGAACTGCCTCGAACAACACCCTACTTCCCGATGCAGAACGAACCGAAGATCGCGCCGAGCAAGTCGTCGCTGCTGTAGCTTCCGGTGATTTCACCGAGCGCGTATTGGGCATGCCGCAATTCTTCGGCGGCGAGTTCGCCGGCGCGGCGGCTGGCAAGCATGTGTGCCGCCTGATCGAGATAAACGCTGACCTGTTGCAAAGCATGCACATGCCGACGGCGCGCGCTGAACGCGCCTTCTCCACTGCCGGCGCCGGCCAGCTCCTTCAGATGCTCGCGCAACGCACCGAGACCGGCACCGGTTTTCGCGGAGGCCCAGAGCCAGGTCACGCCATCGCGGGATTCGTGATGCGCGCTCGCGTGTTCGACCTCATGTTCGAGGTCGATCTTGTTGATCAGCACCAGCTTCTCGACGCTCGACGGCAACGCGGAAAGCAGCGCCAGATCGTTCTGCGCGTGCGGCGCGTCGGTCACCAGCAACGCCACATCGGCGCGCGCCAGTTCGCCATGCGCCCGGCGCACGCCTTCGCGTTCGACTTCGTCGTCGGTTTCGCGCAGGCCCGCGGTGTCGGCGAGTTCCAGTGCGATGCCATCGAGGCTCAGACTCTCGCGCAGCACGTCGCGAGTCGTGCCCGCCGTTGCATTGACGATGGCGCGATCGCTACCGGCCAGTGCGTTCAACAGACTGGACTTGCCCGCGTTTGGACGTCCAATAATCGCAACGCGCAAGCCATCGTTGAGTCGCAAGCCACGCTGAGCCTCACGTAGCAGCTCGCTCAGTTCGACGCGCACCCCAGCAAGCTGGCGACCGATGGCCGGGTCGGCGAGAAAATCGATTTCCTCTTCCGGAAAATCGATGGCTGCCTCGATATGCACACGTAGCGCAATCAAGCCCTGCAGCAGCGCCTCGACCTTGCGCGAGAACACGCCTTCCATCGATTGCAGAGCAGCGCGCGCACCCGCCTGCGAGCGCGCAGCAATCAGGTCGGCGACCGCTTCGGCCTGGGCCAGATCGAGTTTGCCGTTGAGGAACGCGCGCTCGGTGAATTCGCCCGGCCGCGCCAGTCGCGCACCGAGTTCACATACGCGACGCAGTAGCGCATCGAGCAAGACGGCGCTGCCATGACCTTGCAGCTCCAGCACGTGTTCGCCGGTGTAGGAGGCAGGGGCAGGGAAATGCAGCAGCAGGCCGCGATCGATGAGTTCGCTGGCGGCATCGCGGAACGCCGCGAAATGCGCGTGCCGTGGTTGGGGTGCCCGGCCCAGCAAAGCCTGTGCGATGGACGGCACCGCGGGCCCGGACACGCGCACCACGCCGACGCCGGCCGCGCCGGGTGCGCTGGCGATAGCAGCGATGGTTTCGATGGCGGTGGCGGTGGCGTTGTCAGGCATGATGGAGACTCTAAACGAACACAGCCGCGATGGTTGCCCGATCGCGGCTGTGAAGGTACCCGTGTCGTCGCGGACTCAGGCTGCCTTGGTGGTTTCCTCGCGATCGATGTGATGCGTGACCCACCACTGCTGGCCCAGACCGACCAGACCGTTGACCGCGTAGTACAGACACAGGCCAGCGGGGAAGAACGCGAACAGTACCGTGAACAGCAACGGCATGATCTTCATCATCTTCGCCTGCGCCGGATCCATGCCCGCCGCGGCCGGATTGAGCCACTGCGTACCAAGCATCACGGCCGCGTAGATCAACGGCAGGATGTAGAGCGGATCGTGCGCGCTCAGATCGGGGATCCACAGGAACGGCGCATGGCGAAGTTCCAGGCTGTACTTCAGCACGTAGAACAGGCCGTAGAACACCGGCATCGTGATCAGCACCGGCAGGCAGCCGCCCATCGGATTGATCTTTTCCTTCTTATACAGCTCCATGGTGGCCTGCTGCATTTTCACCTTGTCGTCGCCGTAGCGCTCTTTCAGCTGCGCGATGCGCGGCTGCAGCTTGCGCATCCTGGCGCTGGAGCGGTACTGCACGGCTGTCAGATGCCAGGTCAGCCCCTTGATCAGCAGCACCAGCAGGATGATCGCCACGCCCCAGTTGTGGGCGATCAGGTCGAACTGCGACAGTACCCAATGCATCGGTACGGCGATCAGCTTGAGCATGCCGTAGTCGATGGTCAGATCGAGACCTGGCGCGACCTGGTCCAGCGTGCCCTGCCGTGTCGGACCCAAATACAGGCGCGCGGCGCTGCTCAGATTCTGCCCCGGCGCCACGCTCAATGCAGGACCGATCGCACGTATCAAATAATGTGGTTGCGCGCTGTCTGGATTGATTGTCTCGGTGACGTATCGGTCAGTCTCTCCAGCCGGCGGAATCCATGCCGCGAAGAAATACAACTTGAGCATCGCCGCCCAACCACCCTTGAACTGGCCGTCGAGCCGATCACTGGCATCGCTGAAATTCTTGAATGCCAGCTTCTCGAATTTCTCCCCGGTGTACCAGGCAGCGGCCGGAACGAAAGACGCCTCAGGGTTGCTGTAGTTCTCGAACCAGCTGCCGGCTTTCGGTGGCGCAACCCGCAGCAGCTGCTGGTAGGCATTGCCAGTCCACGGCTGGCTGCCGCCGTTGTCGATGCGTTGGTTCAGCTCAATCACATAGCTGCCGCGCTTGAAGCTGTAGGTCTTGGTGACCTTGAGGCCAGCGGCATCCTGCCAGGTCAGGTCGACGTTCAACTCGTTCTGGCCATCGGCCAACGTGTAACTGGTCTTGGCGCTCTGGAATACGGCCTGATGATTCGGCTGATCCGCCGGCGCCGTATCGCTGCTGCTGACCAGTCCGTTCTGCGCCACGAAATAAGTGGCCTCACTGGTATCCAGCAGGGTCGTCGGTGGCGGATTCGGCTGCTTGCTGGTCTTCGGCAGTGACGGGTAGTCGAGCAGATCCGCGTGCACTACGCTGCCGCCACGCGTGTCCACCGTCAGATTCAACACGTCGGTGCTGATGGTGATCAGCTGCGAAGTCGTCTGGCTTGCGGTGCCTGTCGGCGGGATGCCAGCCGGTGTGGCACCAGGCGTTGCCGTCGACGCCTCCGTGGTAGCGATCGGCACGCTGCCATCCGCTTGCGCGCTGCTGGTCGCGCCGGCTACAGCAGCCACCGGTGCCGGGGGCGCGTAATCCTTCTCCCAGGCCATGAACAGGAAGTAGGCCACCGCGAGCAGGGCGAACATGAGAAACGTGCGCGTTTGATTCATCGCGTAGCAAATCCGGGTAACGCCACGACACTTGAAAGCCGCGGTAGGGAAGAGAAAAGGGCGAGGTCAACTCACGATTGTGGCGGTCGCGTCGACTCGCTTCAATGGTGGGCAGCGTTCGGAGAGGACTTTTCGGTGTGGTTTGCCAGCAGTTTCTTCCACAGCTGCTCGATTTCCGCCAGCAATTGTGGGCCCGGCACACCTGCGGCCTGTTCGCGGGCCATTACCATCAGGTCGATCGCCGGCAGCTGATCTCGAACGCGCCGAAACGATTCGCGCAACAACCGCTTGATGCGGTTGCGCTCGACAGCGCGCTTGGACACGCGCTTGGAAATCGCCAGGCCGAGCCGGGCGTGACCGAGTTCATTGCCGCGATAACGCAAATGAAAACAGCGGCCGCTTGCGCGTCCGCTGCTTGTTCGCAAGGCGGCGAAGTCACCCGGCCGGCGTAACCGCGCCTCGCGCGGCAGACCAGCGGTTGCCACGGCCTGGTCTCGGTTTACGGGATCAGGCGCTTGCGGCCCTTGGCGCGACGGGCATTGAGAATCTTGCGACCATCGGCCGTGGCCATACGGGCACGAAAACCGTGAGTGCGAGCGCGCTTGAGCTTGCTGGGCTGGAAGGTCCGCTTCATGGCGTACTCCGAAGGGAATGTGGATAAAAAGGTTGGAAATTATGTGGGGTATTCGGCACGCCTGTCAAATGGGTGTTGATGACAAGCTGTGGATGTTCTTGTGGATATCTCTGGGCTGCGGCGCGGAAGCTGCTGTTAGACTTACCTATCCACCCCGCGCGCAAGCGCCCCAAGCTGTGGCTGAAAACTATTCATGAGTGATTTGTGGCGGCGCTGCCTTGAGCGTCTCGAAGGCGATTTGAGCGCGGAAGACCTGCATACCTGGCTGATGCCGCTGCAGGCGCGCGACGACCCCGCCGGCCTGCAGTTGTTTGCGCCCAATTCCTACACCCTGGACACCGTGCGCGAACGTTATCTGGAGCGCATCGAGACTGTGCTGCAGCAGCTTACCGGACAATCGTGGCCGGTGCGGCTGGAGGTGGGTTCCAATTCGGCCCGTCCCGCGATCGTGGCCAAACCGGCGATAGTGCCACGAGCCAGGCCCACGGCAGCGCCGGCCGCGGTGCATAACCACAATCTGGATCCGCACTACACCTTCGAGACCTTCGTCGAAGGCAAGTCCAACCAGCTGGGCAAGGCCGCCGCAATGCAGGTGGCGACGAACCCCGGGCGTGCCTACAACCCGCTGCTACTGTACGGCGGCACCGGGCTGGGCAAGACCCACCTGATGCATGCCGCCGGCAACCTGATGCGCGAGCACAACCCGGACTTCAAGGTGCTGTATCTGCGCTCGGAACAGTTCGTCGGTTCAATGATCGAGGCGTTGCGCGCCAAGAGCATGGACGAGTTCAAGCGGCGCTTCCGTTCGGTCGATGCGCTGCTCATCGACGACATCCAGTTCTTTGCCGGCAAGGACACGACGCAGGAAGAATTCTTCCATACTTTCAATGCGTTGTTCGAGTCGAAACAGCAAATTATCCTGACCTGCGACCGCTACCCGAAAGAAGTGGACAAGCTGGAGCCGCGCCTGAAATCGCGTCTGGGTTGGGGTTTGAGCGTGGCGATCGAGCCGCCGGATTTCGAAACCCGTGCAGCGATCCTGTTGGCCAAGGCGCATGAAAAAGGCGTGGCCGTGGACGAAAACGTGGCGATGTTGCTGGCCAAGCGCATTCGTTCCAACGTCCGCGATCTCGAAGGCGCGTTGAACACCCTGGCGGCGCGGGCGAATTTCTACGGCAAGCCGATCACCACTGATTTCGCCGAGGAAACCTTGCGCGATCTGCTGGCCACGCACGCCCAGGCAATCACTATCCCGAACATTCAAAAGATCACGGCGGAGTACTTCAACGTGCGGCTGCAGGATCTGCTATCGAAACGCCGCGTACGTTCGCTGGCACGACCGCGCCAGATCGCCATGACGTTGTCCAAGGAACTCACCGAGCACAGCTTGCCGGAAATCGGCGAGGCCTTCGGCGGGCGCGACCACACGACCGTGATGCACGCCTGCAAAACCATTCGCAAGTTTGTCGAAACCGATGCACGCATGCGCCAGGACTGGGAACAACTGATCCGGACCCTGACCGGTTGATACGGAATCGGGTCTACTGGGCTGCAGCGCAAAGATTATGGATAAGCGCAGGCCCAAGCTGTGGATAATAGGTGGATGAATGCGCGACTGAAGTTATCCACAAAGCACCCACAGTCAGCAAGCGTCTTAGAGCACAGCCAAGAAAAGCTTCAAGTTATTGATATTGCTTAGAAAAGAAAGAATAAAAAGTTATCCACCAAGCCTACAACAACCACTACACTTCTTTTAAAGACAGAACAGCAGGTATAGGGGAAGCCAAGCCATGCAATTCAGCATCCAACGAGAAGCTCTGCTCAAGCCACTGCAACAAGTGGTGGGCGTGGTTGAACGTCGCCAGACGCTGCCAGTGCTTGCCAACCTGCTGGTCAAGGTTGCCCAAGGCAAACTGTCGATGACCGGCACCGATCTGGAAGTCGAGATGGTTGCCACCACCGAGGCCGAGAAACTGGTCGACGGTGAAATCACCATCCCGGCACGGAAATTGTTCGACATCGTGCGGGCCTTGCCCGATGGCGCCAAGATTGAACTGAAGCTCAACGGCGACCGTGTGGCGCTCAGCGCAGGGCGCAGCCGTTTCACGTTGACGACGCTGCCAGCCAGCGAATTCCCCACCGTCGACGAAATCGAGCTGGTGGAAAAGGTCAGCTTGCCGGAAGAGGTTCTGCGCGACTTGATGGAGCGCACGGCGTTCGCGATGGCGAACCAGGACGTCCGCTATTACTTGAACGGCATGCTGCTGGATCTGCAGGAGCACACGCTGCGTTGTGTGGCGACCGACGGTCATCGCCTGGCCATGAAGGAAACCCAGCTGCAAAGTTCGGTGACCGCCCGTCGGCAGATCATCATTCCGCGCAAAGGCGTAAACGAGCTGGTTGGCCTGCTCGAGGCCGGCGACGGCCAGGTCGA
This sequence comes from Rhodanobacter sp. MP7CTX1, assembly GCF_014205795.1. Taxonomy (GTDB): domain Bacteria; phylum Pseudomonadota; class Gammaproteobacteria; order Xanthomonadales; family Rhodanobacteraceae; genus Rhodanobacter. Next base: position 203,365 of record NZ_JACHCN010000006.1, on the reverse strand, counting down.
GCTGGAGTTCGGCCGCAATCATCTGCGCGTACGTCGTGGGGATGTGACGTTCACGTCCAAGCTGATCGACGGTCGTTTCCCGGATTACGAGGCCGTCATTCCGCTCGGTGCCGACAAGGCAGCCACGCTGGATCGCGAAGTGCTGCGGGGCGCGCTGCAGCGTGCTGCGATTCTTTCGAACGAGAAATACCGCGGTGTTCGGCTCGAGCTGTCGCCCGGCAAGCTGCGCATCGTTGCGCACAACCCGGAGCAGGAAGAGGCTGTCGAGGAAGTGGAGGCGGATACGCACGTCTCAGATCTGGCCGTGGGCTTCAACGTGGGTTATCTGCTCGATGCTCTGGCCGCGCTGCGCGGGGACAAGGCCCGGCTCAGCTTGCGCGACGCCCAATCCAGCTGCCTCGTGCAGGAGTTTGACAACGAACACGCTCGCCACGTGATCATGCCGTTGCGGCTCTGACACCTCGCGCATGGTTGTCACCGTGTGCTGTTGTTATCGGCAACGCCGGGGTCCCCGTCAGGGACTCCGGCGTTCTTGCTTGTGGGCCTTTGCAACATGAGGCTGGAACAGCTGCGGATCCGCGGCATGCGTTGCTTGACCGACGTCAGCATGGCGTTGGATCCGGCCATCAACGTATTCGTCGGTGCAAATGGCGCCGGCAAGACCAGCGTGCTGGAAGCCGTATTTCTGCTTTCCCACGCCCGATCGTTCCGCAGTGGGGCATCGGAGGCGTTACAACAGCGTGGTGCGCCGCAGTTGTCGATATTCGCCGAGCTTCGCCATGCCGACGATCGGATCTTCCGGCTCGGTCTGGGTCGGGCGGGTGCGCGCTGGGACGCAAAGCTGGATGGCGACAACGTCACCATGGGGCAATTGGTCAGTGATTGTGCCGTCGTCTGCTTCGAACCTGGGTCGCATGCACTCATCGCTGGCGCCGCCGACGAGCGTCGACGTTATCTCGACTGGGGCGTGTTCCACGTGGAACACGATTTTCTGGGGAGCTGGCGGCGCTACCAACGGGCATTAAAACAGCGCAACAGCTTGCTGCGCTCGGTAACAGCGTCGACTGATGAACTGTTTGCCCCGTGGGAGGCCGAGTTGGCACAGACAGCCCATCTGATCGATCACCTGCGCCGGTCCTATCTGGATCTGTTGCGCCCGAAGCTGGAGGCGAGTATCGCCGGCCTGCTTCCGGAACTTGGCGCCGTGGAACTGCGTTATCGCCGCGGCTGGGCAGAGGACAGAGACTTGGCCCAGCAGCTGCGCGACACACGGGGCAGGGACCTGGCTAGGGGACACACCACGCTTGGGGCGCATCGAGCCGACTGGTCCATCGTGTTCGAGCGGGCGCCGCTACGCGAACATCTTTCGCGGGGCCAGGAAAAGCTCACCGCTCTGGCCTGCCTGCTGGCGCAGGCCGAGCTTTACGCCGAGTGCCGCGGCGAGTGGCCAGTCGTCTGTCTGGATGACCTCGCCTCCGAGCTGGATCAAGCACATCAAGCCGCTGTTGTGGCGCAACTGTGTGCAGCAAAAGCTCAGGTGCTGCTGACGGGCACCGAGGTTCCGCAGGCATTACAGACCCTTCCCTCGCGAGTGTTCCACGTGGAACAAGGCCAGCTGACGCGCCTGCTATAATCGAAGGGTTGCATCATCGATATTTGCATAACCCTTGTCCGGCCTTTCACGGCGCCATGCCGGGCGGGTCGCTGGCGCCAGGAAACGGTCAACGCATGAACGAATCCAACTACGACTCAAGCAACATCAAGGTACTAAAAGGCCTGGAAGCGGTGCGCAAGCGCCCCGGCATGTACATCGGCGATACCGATGACGGCACCGGCCTGCACCACATGGTGTTTGAAGTCGTCGACAACGCGATCGATGAAGCCCTGGCTGGTTACTGCGACAAGGTTGTGGTCACGATTCATGACGACGGCTCGGTCAGCGTCATCGACAATGGCCGCGGCATCCCCGTCGACATGCATCCGGATGAAGGTCGTTCCACCGCCGAGGTGGTCATGACGGTGCTGCATGCCGGCGGCAAGTTCGACGCCAATTCGTACAAAGTATCCGGCGGCCTGCACGGCGTGGGCGTGTCAGTGGTCAATGCGCTGAGCGAACACTTGTGGCTGACGATTTATCGCGAAGGCCACGAACACGTACAGGAATACTCGCTCGGTGAGCCGTTGTTTCCGCTCAAGGTGCTCGGGCCGTCGAGCAAGCGCGGCACGATGGTGCGTTTCCAGCCCAGCCCTGCGACGTTCACCAACAACATCGAATTCCATTACGACATCCTCGCCAAGCGACTGCGCGAGCTGGCGTTCCTCAACTCCGGCGTCACCATCGAGCTGAAGGATGAGCGCGGCGAAGGGCGCCAGGACACTTTTGCGTACGAAGGCGGCATCCGCTCGTTCGTGCAGCATCTGGCGCAGTTGAAGACGGCACTGCACCCGAACGTGATCAGCCTGACGGCGGAGCAGGACGGCATCACCGTTGAAGTGGCGATGCAGTGGACCGATTCCTACCAGGAGTCGATGTTCTGTTTCACCAACAACATTCCGCAACGCGACGGCGGTGCTCATCTCACCGGATTTCGCGCCGCGCTGACCCGTTCACTGCAGAACTACATCGAGAAAGAAGGGCTGGCCAAGACCGCGAAAGTGGCGTTGTCCGGCGACGATATGCGCGAAGGCATGATCGCCGTGCTGTCGGTCAAGGTGCCCGACCCGAAGTTCTCCTCGCAAACCAAGGACAAGCTGGTTTCGTCCGAGGTGAAGACGGTGGTGGAGCAGGTCGTCAACGAGAAGCTCGGCGAATTCCTGCTGGAACATCCCGGCGAAGCGAAAGCGATCGCGTCCAAGGTCGTCGATGCCGCGCGTGCCCGCGAGGCCGCGCGCAAGGCGCGCGAGATGACCCGCCGCAAGGGTGCACTGGACATCGCCGGCCTGCCGGGCAAGCTCGCCGACTGCCAGGAGAAGGATCCGGCACTGTGCGAGCTGTTCCTGGTCGAGGGTGACTCCGCCGGTGGCTCGGCCAAGCAGGGCCGCAACCGCAAGACCCAGGCCGTGCTGCCGTTGAAGGGCAAGATCCTCAACGTCGAGAAGGCGCGCTTCGACCGCATGCTGGCCTCGGCCGAGGTCGGCACGCTGATCACCGCCCTGGGTACCGGCATCGGCAAGGACGAATACAACCCGGACAAGCTGCGTTACCACCGCATCATCCTGATGACCGATGCGGACGTCGACGGCTCGCACATCCGCACCTTGCTGCTGACGTTCTTCTATCGCCAGATGCCCGAGCTGATCGAGCGCGGCCATATCTACATCGGGTTGCCGCCGCTGTACAAGGTCAAGCAGGGCAAGCAGGAGCTGTACATCAAGGACGACACGGCGCTGAACGACTACCTGATTTCCAGCGCGGTCGACAACGCGACACTGACGTACAGCCCCGATGCACCGCCGATCACTGGTGAGGCGCTGGAGAAACTGCTGCGTGGCTATCAGCAGGCACTGGACCAGATTGCCAAGCTGTCGCATCGCTTCGACGTCGCCATGCTTACCGCGATGCTCGAGCACACGCCGCTTGAAGCGACGTTGTGGGCCGAGCCGGCCGCCTTGCAGACATGGCTGCAGCAGGCAGAGCAACGGCTAGCCGCGAGCGGTCTGGGCAAGCCGCGCTACAAGCTGTCGCTGCGCCCGGCGCATGGCGAACAGCCGGCTGCCATCGAAGTGATACGTGAGCAGCATGGGCTCAGCCATACCTGGTTCTTCCCGCAGACATTCTTCGCCAGCAATGAATTCCGCGCGATTCTCAGCATCAGCCAGCAAGTCGCCGGCATGATCCAGACCGATGCCGTCGTACGACGTGGCAATGCTTCGCGTGGCGTGCTCAGTTTCGTCGAGGCGCGCAACTGGTTGCTGGATGAGGCGAAGAAGGGCCGCAGCATCCAGCGCTTCAAGGGCCTGGGTGAAATGAATCCGGAGCAGTTGTGGGAAACCACGGTGAATCCGGAGACCCGCCGCATGCTTCAGGTCGGCATCGAGGACGCAATCGCAGCCGATCAGATGTTCTCCATGCTGATGGGTGAGGCCGTCGAGCCGCGCCGCGAATTCATCGAGGCGAATGCTCTGAAAGTTGCCAATCTGGACATCTGATCCAAGTCACGGAACCGGTGGCTGCCGTGCGCAGCCCTGCCGGTTCCGGGCTTTCGGGATGACTTGGTGTGTTTGGCATGCAGCAGCGAAAGCGCGCCGGTTTGCTGCTACAGCTGGCAAGCAGGGGCGAAAGTATTGGCACTAACTGCAAATAGCTGGGTGGTCTGCTAGCAAAAATCGTTAACTAATTGATTTTTAACGATCTTTTATGCGGCACTGCGACTTGTTATGACGCGCCCGCTCGGGTTACGCTCCGTAATCCCCCGCGCAATCGATACGCGCAGACTGATATGAGGACCACCCATGAAGCATGCCAAAGCGTTCACGATGCTGGCGAGTGCAGTCTTGTTGCTGTCGCTGGCGAGCAGCCCGGCGCTAGCCGACAGCAGCTCGTCCAAAGACAAAAAGGAAGTGCAGTATCCGAACGCCACCCGTGTTGCGCCCAAGCTTGATCTGAGCAGCGACAAGGACCAGAAGAATGTCAACGCAGGCCTGGACGCCGTCGCCGCTGGCGACAAGGCGAAGGCCTCGCAGTATCTGCAGCCGATTATCGATGGCGGCAGCAAGAGCAAGTACGCCCAGGCGTTGGCGCTGCAAGGCATGGCGACGATCAAATACACCGATGGCGACTACAAGGGCGCGATCGATCTGTTGCAGCGTTCGCTGGCCAACGGTGTGATGCCGAACGACACCTACTTCCAGCTCGAATACGAGATGGCGGAATTCCAGATGGCCGATGAGCAATATCAGCCGGCGCTGGACACGATCGCGAAATGGCGTGCCGAGGGCAAGAAGGAAACCGCGAGCTCCTATGCGCTGGAAGGTAACGCCGACTATCGCCTGAAGAAGTATCCCGAAGCGATTGCCGCGATCCAGAAAGCACAGTCGCTGACCGACAAGCCGGATCCGAGCTGGAACCAGATCCTGATGGCCAGCTATTCCGAGTCCGGCCAGAGCGACAAGGCTGCGCAGCTTGCGCAGCAGCAGATGGCCGCCAACCCGAACGATCCGAACGCGCTCGACAACTCCCTGTCGGTGCTCATGCAGGCGCAGAAATATCCAGAAGCGATCCAGCTGATGGAAAAGGCGCGCGCGAACGGCACGCTCAAGAGCGAAATGGATTATGTGAATCTGGCCAAGTTGTATTTGATCCAGGCGCAGTCCGTCGACGACCCCACAGCGAACGCAACCAAGGCCGACCAGGTGCTCAACGAAGGCATGAGCAAGGGCATCGTCACGTCAAGCGCAGACAATTACATGCTGCTGGGTGAGGCGTCCGAGCTGTCAGGCAACAACAGCAAGGCGCTTGATGCCTACAACAAGGCTATCCCGATGGCGAAGGACGGCGAGGCCGCCGTGAATGCAGGTCGGCTGCTGTTGGGCGACAACAAGTACAGCCAGGCCAAGAGCCTGCTGCAGCAAGGCCTCGACAAGGGCGTGAAGTCCAAGGGCACGGCCTACACGCTGATGGCAAAGGCTGAGCTTGGCCTGAAGAACAAGGCCGGCGCGATCGCCGACATGAAGCTGGCTGCCCAGCAGCCGGACACGGCCGAGAAGGCCCAGGCATGGCTGAAGTCGAACGGCGCCCAGAAATAGTGTCGTAAATGGCGCCCGGGTAACGGATAGACGTCCATCTCTATCCGCCCCTGGGTGCTATACAAAAGTCATGTGCTGTTGTACCGTTGAAAACCTTTCCCTGCGTCTCCCCAGCGGCGAGTTCCGTCCGAACGATAGACGGTTTCGGGCCACGCCCTGCGGCAACGTTCTCTTCCGATCGACTAGCTTCAGATAGTGACAGATGGCCTCAAGTAACGAAGAAATCGGGCGCGAGCCGTTTAGCTGGAAGCGCACCTGGGCATTAGCAGTTGCCATCGGGCTGCATGCATTTGCGTTCCTGTTGTTGGTAGCGCCGATGGCTCCTCCGAGCCAGAAGCACGCCGAGAAGGAACACATCGTCCAGGTGAACTTCATCGAACCGCCGCCACCACCACCACCACCGCCGCCGCCGCCGCCGGAGCCACCCAAGCAGCCGCCGCCGAAGATCATTCAACAGGTCAAGCCGCCACCGACACCGCCGCCGCCGACACCGCCACCAGCGGTTGAGGAGCGATCGGCTAATGCGGTCGCAGCAGCTCCACCGGCTCCGCCAGCACCACCGGCAGCGCCAGCGGATATCGCTGCGGGTTCCGACCTCAGTTATGGCAGCCGACCTGATCCCAAGTATCCGCCGCAGGCAGTGCGGGAGCATCATACGGGTACGGTGGTGTTGATGGTTTTGGTGGGTCTGGACGGCACACCGAAGACGGTGACGGTGGAGAAATCCAGCGGCTTCCGTGAGCTTGACCGGGCTGCGATAGATGCAGTGCAACATTGGCGTTTCAATCCAGAGGTCAAGGGCGGAAAGAAGGTGGAAGGCTATGCACGCATTCCAGTCAACTTCAATCTCGACTGACCCAAAGATCATTTAATCATCTGCAATCCGGATCATTGGATTACAGTTACAGTTCACGTTCGACTTCCCTAGGGTAGCGTTATGTTCCTACAGACTTCTGCAACAACCGATGCGGCTCAGGCCGTTGGCGGCAATACCAACGCTGAAGCAATGAAAGCGATGGGTTTCGGCCATTTGATCCAGAACTTCGACTGGCTCAGCTGGATCGTGTTCGTGACCCTGGTGGTGATGTCGTTCCTGTCCTGGTACTTCATCGTTTCCAACGCCATTCGCAATGCGATGGTGCGTGGCCGCGCCGACCGGGTGATCGACGGTTTCTGGGGCAATAGCTCCACCCAGGATGCGATCCGCGAGCTGGAAGCGCAGCCCAAGGGCGAACCGTTCTCCAAGATCGCACTGGACGCCGCCTCGGCGGTTGCCCATCACCAGCAGACGACCACTGGCACCACCGGTCGCCTGGCCGAATCGCTGAGCCGTTCGGAGTTCATCGACCGCGCCCTGCGTCAGGCCGTGTCGCGTGAAAGCCTGCGTCTGGAAGGCGGCTTGACCTTGCTCGCCACGGTCGGTTCGTCCGCACCGTTCGTCGGCCTGCTCGGTACCGTGTGGGGCATCTACCACTCGCTGATCGGCATTGCTGCTACCGGCAACGCGTCGATGAACGCGGTGGCGGGCCCGGTGGGTGAGTCGCTGATCATGACCGCGTTCGGTCTGTTCACCGCTATCCCGGCCGTGCTGGCTTACAACTTCTTCAACCGTTCGAATCGCCTGACCTACGCCCGGTTTGATGAATTCGCGCATGACCTGCACGACTTCTTCGCTACCGGTTCGCGTGTCGAAGGCGCCGCGCCTGCGCTTAAGTCTTAAGAGGCCTGACTCATGGCTATGAGTTCCGGTGGCAATTCCGGCGGCCCGATGTCGGAGATCAATGTCACGCCGCTGGTCGACGTGATGTTGGTACTGCTGATCATCTTCATGATCACCGCACCGCTGATGTCGCACACCGTCACGATCGAGCTGCCGACCGCCAATCCGAAGGCCAAGGACGAAGAAATGCCGGTGCCACCGCTTGATCTCGCGATCAAGCAGGACGGTAACTTGTATTTCAACGATCATGAAATCACGGAGCCAGAGCTGAAGGCACAGTTTGCGGTCAATGCGCAGAAGGTGCCGCAGCCGGAATTGCAGATTCGTGCAGACAAGGCGACGCAGTTCAAGATCGTGAAAAAGATCATCGGCGATGCGAAAGATTCGGGCATGGTGCATGTCGGCTTCATGACCACTGACGCGCCGAAGGGGCAATGACGATGGCTTTCACTACCAACTCCAGTGGACCGATGTCGGATATCAACGTCACGCCGCTCGTCGACGTGATGCTGGTGCTGCTGATCATCTTCATGATCACGGCACCGGTGCTGGCGCATAAGATCAAGGTTGATCTGCCGCAGCCGAATCCGAATGTCGTGAATCCGCCGAACCCGCTCGAACCGATCCATCTGAAGATCGACCAGGCCGGTGCGTTTTACTGGAACGATACGCCGGTTGACGAGCCGGGCCTCAAGGCACAGCTCGCGGTGATCGCCCAGCGGAGCGAGAGCGACCAGCCGGAAATTCAGATCGCCGCCGATGACGGGGCCGCGTATCAGTACGTGGCGACCGTTCTGTCTGACGCGAAAAGCTACAACCTCGTCAAGATTGGCTTTACCGAAGTCCAGTAAATCGGACGTTGTTTCGGCGCCGGGGACCTCGGCAAAGAAAGCTGTATTGCACGATCCCAAAAGCCCCCGCCTCGCGCGGGGGTTTTTGCGTTGGGTAACAGGCTTCGGTGCAGACTGCTGTCGGTATTGATTAGCGGAGGATCTGCACGTAGTTGCGCACGGTTGTGGCCAGTCCTCCGTAGAGTGCTTCGCCGATCAACGCGTGGCCGATCGAGACCTCGGCCAGTCCGGGTATCGCCGCCTTGAACGTGCCCAGATTGGCCTGACTGAGATCGTGGCCCGCGTTCACCGCGAGCCCGGCTTGTTGCGCCCGTCGAGCGGTTTCGGCGCAAGCTGCAAGGGCGGCAGCAGGCTGCCCATCGGCAAATGCCTGCGCATAGGGGCCGGTATAGATCTCGATGCGTTGCACGCCAATCGCAGCAGCCAGTTCGAAGGCCTCGGTACCAGCATCCACGAACAAACTCACACGGCATCCCAGTTCCAGCAGCTCGGACACCAGTGGCTTCAACCGCTCGATGTCATGCCGCAGGTCAAATCCGTGATCGGAGGTAATCTGACCATCGCCATCCGGCACCAGCGTCACCTGGCTGGGCCGCACTTCGCGGGCCAACGTGATGAGCCCGGGATATTCCCCGCGTGCGCCGGCAAACGGATTTCCCTCGATGTTGTATTCCACCCGACCGCGCAGCATCGCCGCAAGCGCGCGTACATCGTCAGGCCGCACATGACGCAGGTCCGGTCGTGGGTGCACCGTGATGCCACCACAGCCGGATTCGATGCAGGTCTGCGCTGCCTGGCAGATATCCGGCTCATTGCCGCCGCGTGAATTGCGCAGTACGGCGATCTTGTTGAGGTTGACGCTGAGCAGGGTCATGGTGGGAAGCCGGGTGATGCACGAGTCGGCCGTCCACAGTGCCGCGTTCAGCCAGCGGCGGCAAGTGTCCACGTGCGGATACGCCGTGGCGCACCGCGCCAGGCGAGCGTGGCGACAAATTCGCCGTCGGCCGGGAGTCGCCGCAGTTGCCATTGCGCGGCGTCGTCTTCGTCAAGCCAGAGCAGGCGGGACGCTGCCGGCGGCACGGCGAATCGCAGCCGCTCCAGGCCGAAGGCGATACCGCGGCCAAGTGCCTTCAGCACGGCCTCTTTCGCCGTCCACAGATCCAGGAAAGCGCTTGTTAGTTGCGCGCCGTCAAGCATGGCCAACGCCGCTGCTTCCTCGGCACAGAAAAAGCGTTGCGCAATTTCCAGCGCACGTGTGCGTGCGCGCCAGCGTTCGAGATCGATCCCCGGAGCAACGCCTCGGGCAATCGCCAGCAGCGCACGATCACCGCTGTGCGACCAGTTGAAAGCGAGTGACCCGTGCGGTGGGGCCAATTCCGGCCGACCGTGTTCACCATCGATCAAGACCAGAGATTGGGGCGGCTCCCCAACATAGGCGGCAAGCAGCGCGCGCAACGGTGCCCGTCCGAGTTCACGCCGGTAGCCGAGCCGCCACACGTGAATTTCATCATCGAGCAGGTGCTGGGCAATCTCTGTTACGGTCTGGCCGTCCGTTGTCTGCATGGGTGCATGCTGCCGGAGTGGCGGCTCTGGGCACAAGCGCCATGAGAGGGTCGGCGACGGTCGAGAGTCGAAGAGAGTCGACTTCAATACCGATTCCGCCTGCTGCCAACACCATAGCGGACCGCCGTGAGCGCAGCTCTCCCGAATCAGGGAAGTACGCGCAGATGCGCCGTCCAAATCAGCACATCCCCGGAGCGCGATCGATCAGCGGCCGCTCGCGAGGCAAAAGTCGCCATCGCGAGCAGGCAGGCCGCGCTATTTCACCAAGCGCTCATCGACCAGGTTCTTCACCACACCGGGATCAGCCAGCGTCGAGATATCGCCAAGCTGATCGGGCAGGTTCTCACCAATCTTGCGCAGGATGCGGCGCATGATTTTTCCCGAACGTGTTTTTGGCAGGCCGGGCGCCCACTGCAAATAATCCGGCGTGGCGATCGGACCGATTTCCTTTCGCACCCAGGCGATCAGCTCCTTGCGCAACTCGTCGCTGCCGTTCTCGCCGGAGACCAGGGTGACATAGGCGTAAATGCCCTGGCCCTTGATGTCGTGCGGACAACCGACCACAGCCGCTTCGGCCACCTTTGGATGCGATACCAGTGCGCTCTCCACTTCGGCCGTGCCCAGCCGGTGACCGCTGACGTTGATCACGTCGTCTACGCGGCCGGTGATCCAGTAGTAGCCGTCCTCGTCACGTCGCGCCCCGTCACCGGTGAAATAGTTGCCGGGGTAAGCGCTGAAATAGGTCTCGACGAAGCGCTGGTGGTCGCCGTATACCGTGCGCATCTGGCCCGGCCAGGAATCCGTGATCAGCAGGTTGCCTTCAGCGACGCCCTCCAACACTTCGCCGTTCGCGTCGACGATCGCGGGCTTGACGCCGAAGAACGGCAGCGTTGCCGAGCCGGGCTTGATGTCGATCGCGCCGGCCAGCGGGGTGATCAGGATGCCGCCTGTCTCGGTCTGCCACCACGTGTCGACGATCGGGCAGCGCGCGTCGCCGATCACGCGGTAGTACCACTCCCAGGCTTCCGGATTGATTGGTTCGCCGACCGAGCCGAGCAGGCGCAGCGAAGCGCGCGAGGTCTTCTTCACCGGCGCTTCGCCCTCGCGCATCAGCGCGCGGATTGCGGTCGGCGCGGTGTAGAACAGCGTGACCTGATGCTTGTCGATCACCTGCCAGAAGCGGCTGAAATCCGGATAGTTAGGCACGCCGTCGAACATCAATGTGGTGGCGCCGTTCGCCAGCGGACCGTAGACCACGTAGCTGTGGCCGGTGACCCAGCCGACGTCGGCGGTACACCAGTAGACGTCGTCCGCGCGCAAGTCGAACACCTGCTCATGGGTGTAGCTGGTGTAGACCAGGTAGCCGCCCGACGTGTGCAGCACGCCTTTCGGTTTACCGGTGGAACCGGAGGTGTAGAGAATGAACAGCGGGTGCTCGGCCTCCATCGGTTCGGCTGGGCAATCGGCCGTCTGGCCGTCCATCAGGTTGTGATAGTAGCGATCGCGCGGCGACTGCATCGGTACCGCGGCACCGGTGCGACGTACCACGATCACGGTCTCCACGCTGTTCGTGCCTGGGCGCTCCAGCGCGGCATCCACGTTCGCCTTCAGCGCGATGCGCTTGCCGCCGCGCATGCCCTCGTCAGCCGTCACCACCAGTTTGGCGGTGGAGTCGGCGATGCGGCCAGCCAGCGAATCGGGCGAAAAGCCGCCAAACACCACCGAGTGCACCGCTCCGATGCGGGCGCAGGCGAGCATCGCCACCGCCGCCTCGGGAATCATCGGCAGATAAATCGCCACGCGATCGCCCTTGGCCACCCCAAGGTTCTTCAGCGTATTGGCGAACTTGCATACTTCAGCATGCAGTTCACGATAGGTGATACGGCGAGTGTCGTTCGGGTCGTCGCCTTCGAAGATGATCGCAATCTTGTCGCCGCGCTCGGCCAGATGGCGGTCGAGACAATTGGCGCTCACGTTGAGCTGGCCGTCTTCGTACCAGCGAATGTGCAGGTCCTTCGGATCGAACGAAACATCTTTGATCTTCGTCGGGGGCTTGCTCCATTCCAGCCGCTGTCCGATGCGGCTCCAGAAACCCTCAGGATCGCTGACCGATTCCGCATACAGGCGCGTGTAGTCGTCGCGGCGGATGCGAGCGGCGGCAGCAAACGTGGGGTCGACTGGATAAAGCTTGGACATGGGTGGCCTCCTGCTGGCCGGGCTCGGCATGGAAGGAATCGCCAGAGTGGCGACGGGAAACCGCGGGAGGAATGAGTGCCCGGCGATGATCGAAGCTCGAGTGTAGCCCGATCTCGGCAACCGTAGCGATGCAGACACGACTACGCGCGCTGGACTGCCAGCAACGCGTTGGTTGGGTATCGTCGCGTCCACCGGCGCAGGCGCCGGTGGACGCGATCAAGGGTCAGGCGCGTCTGACCAAACCGATGAGCACCAGCAGGACAATCGCGCCGATCATCGCGTAGACGATGCTGGTGACGATTGGGCTGCCCAGGCTAAAGCCGACGCCGAGCATCGGCAGCAACCAGCCGGCGAGGAATGCGCCGACGATGCCGACCACGATATTGCCGATCAGGCCGAAGCCGAATCCGCGCACGATCAAGCCGGCGAGCCAGCCGGCGATGGCGCCAATAAGCAGAAAAATGATCAAGCCGGTTGCAGTCATGACGAACTCCTGGTCAGCCGAGGTGATGGACAGTGGGGCGTTTCCCCGAAACGGCGCCCCATGTAGAGTCAGCGTTCCGATGTGGAGTGATTGTGATGGTCCTTGCCCTCACGCAACCGCTTGAGTTCGTATTCGGACAGGCTGTCACTACGGGCGTTGCTGGCGATCTTTGCTTGCGCAAATGCCAGCGTGGTGGCGAGTGTGCCGACGAGGGTAACGAACAGCCACCAGGCCATGGCGCCGGCGCCATGGCGGGTAAAGCACAGCAAGATCGCGAACACCGTCAGGGTAAGCAGCAGCCAACGCATGGTGGACCTCGAACGCACGGAAAACACGCCACCGGTGGTGGCCGGATGCGCGCATCATAGCCCTGCCGCGACGGGTCTTGCAGGTATCGCGGCCAGGTTTGAACGGATGTCGCGTCGGCTGAGACATCATCGCGGCAAAATGCTCTGATGGACGATTCGCCGCCGCCGCCAAACCCAGAAGATCCGGCTCCGGGTAGCCGCATGATCAAGGGACGTGGCGCTGCCTCCAATCCCGAGGGGCGCTTCGAAAGCATCCATCATCTCGCCGAAGACGATGGCTGGTCGCGCGAGCTGCTCGACGAGGACACACCACGTCCGCGCACCGAAGTCACCGAGGAGCGGGCGCGCAGCGTGATCAGCCGCAACGACTCGCCCGACATCCACTTCAGTCAGGCGATCAATCCGTATCGAGGTTGCGAACACGGCTGCATTTACTGTTTCGCCCGTCCCTCGCACAGCTATCTCAACCTCTCGCCTGGACTCGATTTCGAAACGAAGCTGCGCGCGAAAGGCAATTTCGCCGAGGTGCTGCGCGCGGAACTGGCCAAGCCCAGCTACGTGATCAGCCCGATCAACATCGGCAGCAACACCGACCCCTATCAACCGATCGAGAAGCGCTGGCGGCTGACCCGTGCCGCGCTGGAACTGCTCGCCGAATGCCACCATCCCTGCACCATCGTCACCAAGAACGCGCTGGTCGAACGCGACCTCGACATCCTGGTGCCGATGGCGCGCGAGCAGTTGGTGCAGGTGTTCGTCTCGGTCAATTCGCTGGACAACCCGCTGGCCGCGAAACTCGAGCCGCGCGCCAGTGCTCCGCACCGGCGGCTCAAGCTGATCCGTACGCTGGCTGATGCCGGTGTGCCGGTCGGCGTGCTGGTGGCGCCCATCATTCCCGCCTTGAACGATCGCGACATGGAGGCGGTGCTGGCTCAGGCGGCCGATGCCGGCGCGCGTTGTGCCGGTTACACCACACTGCGACTGCCGTACGAGCTGAAGCAACTGTTCCGGGAATGGCTGGCGCTGCATGCGCCGCAGCGAGCCGAACATGTGATGAGCCTGCTGCAACAGATGAACGGCGGACGCGACTACGACAGCAACTTCGCCACCCGCATGCATGGCCAAGGCGTGTTCGCCGACCTGCTGCGCCGTCGCTTCGAGGTCGCCTCGCGCAAGCACGGGTTTGTTCGTACCCGCGAACTGCAACTCGATACGACTCGCTTCGTGCCGCCGCGAAAGCCCTCGCCGCAAGGGGACTTGTTTTGAGAGCCTTTCCCAAGCCTCTCCCTTGAACTGAGAAACCGCCGACGCTGGGCGCCGGCGGTCCGTGGTCATGCCTTCAGCTCGACCGTTGCCAGTGCGATTTACTCTGACGCCGGCAGGTATTTCCCGAACCAGCCCAGCGCACGCTGCAGCACGTCACGCTGATGTGTGGGATCGACGAAGTGGTGCCCCTCATTCGGGTACACGACCAGCGAGGTCGGTACGTTCTGCGCGCGCAACGCGTGCCAGAACTCGAACGATTGCGGCGCCGGGCATTCGGCATCGCGATCGCCGACGACGACCAGGGTCGGTGTCTTCACCTGCTTGATGAAGCTGATCGCCGAGCTCTTTGCGTAAATCGAGGGGTCGTCATACACGCTGGCGCCGAAGAACGGCGGCATCCACTGGTCGATCAGGTTCTGGCCGTAATAGCTTTGCCAGTTGGCGATGCCGGCGCCGGCCACGGCGGCATGGAAGCGCTGGGTCTGGGTGACTGCGAACATCGTCATGAAGCCGCCGTAGCTCCAACCGGTGAGGCCGAGCCGCTTGTCGTCCACAGGCAGTTTCTTTTCCACGGCATCGACGCCTGCAAGCACGTCACGCAGGTCGCCGTAGCCGAAATCGCGGCGGTTCGCCTGCACATATTTCTCGCCCTGGCCGTAGCTGCCGCGCGGACTCGGCATGAACACGAAATAGCCGAGCGCGGAGAACGGCGCACTGCCGTAACCCACGCTTGGCCAGCGTGGAATCACCGCGCTCGACGGGCCGCCATGCACACTGACGATCATCGGGTACTTCTTTCCCTTATGGCTCTGCGCGTCGTAGTCGGCCGGATACAGCAGCCAACCCTGCACATGGAGGCCTTCGTTGTTCCACTCCACCGATTCGGCTTTGCCCCACGCCGGCTTGAGTCCGGCGTTGAACTGGGTGACGGCCGGCGGCGCGGCGTTGCCGAGCGTACCGGCATACACCTCGGGTGCGGTCGTGTACGAGCTCTCGACATAGGCGACGCGCTGATGATCGCGCGACAACGCCAGCCCCATGTCGGCGCTGCCATCACCGATGCTGGCCGGTACGCTGAACAGCGTGTGGTCCAGCGTGGCCGCGTGCGCGTCGACATGGTATTCAGCGACCTGGCTTTGCCCGTTTGCCACTTGGCTCACCAGCATCTGCTGCGCGTCGGTCCAGGTCAGCCATGCCGGCGTGACATGAATGCCTGGAGTGAGATCAACGGCAATATTCCCGCCGTTGGTCGACACCGCGTAGATGTCGCCGCCGGTGGAACCCTGATCGCTCATCAGGCCGCCGATGAAGGCGATCCGCGAAGCATCCGGTGACCAGCGCGGCAACGCGATCTGCAAGCCGTGCAATGATCCACTGGTGGTCGCCGGATCAATCAGCATCGTTGCGCTGGCATCGACCTGCGCCGGCTGCACATAGAGTTTCGCGACCCACCAATTGTTGTCGCCCGGTGGTGGTGCCGCGGTGTAGGCGATACGCGCGCCATCAGGCGACCAGTCGAATTCGTAGGCGTAGATGCCGGCTGGGGTGAGTTCGCGCAGTGTGCCGCTGGTGACGTCCACACTGGCGACGCGTTGCACTTCCACGCCCTCCACACCCACTTCGCCGGCCGCCGGCTTGGCGGCATACAACGCGCTGGCGTGGCGGGTGGCATCGGGTACATACAGAAAGCCGAGCGACTTGCCATCCGTGGTCCATTGCAGTGCGCGCGCAAAGCCTTTGAGTTGTGCCAGGCGGGTGGGCTTGTTGTTGTTCGTGGTATCGGCGAGATAGATGTCGTTCTGCATCACCTTCGTGCTGGTCGGATCGCTGCCGCAGTCGGACACGAAGGCCAGATGATGCGAATCGGGTGCCCAGGCAACGCCCGATTCTGCGCAAGTGCCTGGCTTGGAGGCGGCGCTCACGCTGTGGGCATGGCTCCCATCGGCCGCAGCCACCTCAATCGCCGACTTTCCATCGTGCTGGGTCACCCAAGCCAGTTGCGTGCCGTCCGGTGAGATCGCCACAGCCTCCACGGAGCGCACCTTGCCCAGCTGCCCGAGCAGTTGCTCGATGCGCGGATCGACGCTGGCCGGCGCGGCAAACGCGCTCGGCAGCCAGCACGCGGCCAGCAGCAAGGAGGTGGACAAATGCGAGCGTTTCAACATGGAGCAACTCCGAAATGCAAGTGAACGTGCACGCTAGCAGTTTGCTTCGTCGTCATCCAAGTGCAGGAGGGCATGCCGTGACGGGAAGCACCTCGCAAGGCATTTCGGTCAGGGACGGCAGAGCTCCTCGGACAGTGCGAGCTGTCGAGTCAACGGCTGAAGGGAATTCCCTGGAATCACCGTCATTCCTTCGGAGGCAGAGCCGCTTTTCAACAGCGAAGCTGGTCAACCCATTGACCTTAAGCCGTTGGAGCCAGAGGCACTGGGTCCCTGCCTGCGCAGGGATGACGAGAAAAAAAGTAGGTCCCCGCACGCTATCTCAAGGAACAGGAGCGATTGCTGCCTGCCGCGCCGCCGTCAACGCAGCAAGCTTGGCGCGGATGGACGGAATCGCCGCCAGTGCGGCTCTCTCGCCTTCGAGAATGGCCTGGTTCTTCTGCTCGAAGTCGGTGGCGCCGATATTGTCGACGCTGGGTCGAATCACCACGTCGGCGCGCGCTATCTCCTGGCGACCGAGTTGCTGGCCCATGATCGCGATCGACTGGCCGACGATGTTCACCATGCCTTGCGGGTTGTTGCCACTGGGCTTGGTCGAGATGTCCACTGCGATGACGAAGTCGGCACCCAGTTGCCGTGCCGCATCGACCGGTACTGGGCTCACCACGCCACCATCGACATAGTGCTCTCCACTGATCTCGGTGGGCTCGAATACACCGGGAATACTGCTGGAGGCGCGCACGGCCTGCCCGGTATTGCCGCGCACGAAAACCGTGCGCTGGCCGGTTTCCAGCTGCGTCGCCACCGCCGCGAACGGCAGCTTCAATCTTTCGATCGATCGTTGGCCGACCAGCTGGTTGACGTAATCCTGCAATTTGCGTCCCTGCACCAGGCCGCCGGAAAACAGCCGCACATCGCGGATATTCGCGGCGTCCAGTGAAAAAGCCTGCTCCTGCAGCTGGAACGGATCCATGCCGCTGGCATACAGCGCGCCGACCACGCTGCCGGCACTGGTGCCAGCCACCACGTCCGGATGGATGCCACTGGCCTCCAGCATCTTGATCACGCCGATGTGCGCAAACCCTTTCGCCGCGCCGCCGCCCAGGGCGAGGCCGATCTTCAGTTTCACCGGCTCCGGTGCCACCACGGGTGTGATCGGGGGCGGCGTGGGTTTGCTGCCACCAAAGCACGCGCTCAGTGCGAGCGTGGCGAACAGTGGCAGGAGCTGGCGGCGGAAGGACATCGGTCGTATCGCCCGGATCGTGGTGGTTGGGTAGCGAGTCTATGCGTGCAGCGTGGCGCTACCGGGGCGCGAGACGGGCAGCGTTCTTGCTTCGCTCCTCCCCCTGCTCGCAGGGGGAGGCTGGGAGGGGGTGAAGCTTTTGATCTTTGTTGCGAAGTGCGAAGAGCTACCCCACCCAACCCTCCCCTGCCTGCCGGGGAGGGAGCAAATAGATCAGCCCTGCGCGCCGTCGGCTTCCAGGTGGTAGTGGGTGGCGATCTCCACTTCCTTCTTCGAGCCGAGGAATACCGGCACGCGCTGGTGCAGCCTGGACGGCTGGATGTCCATGATGCGTTCGCGTCCGGTGGTTGCCGCACCGCCGGCCTGTTCGATGATGAACGCCATCGGATTGGCTTCGTACATCAGACGCAACTTGCCGCCCTGCTGCAGGATCTTCGCGTCCAGCGGGTAATAGAACACGCCGCCGCGGGTCACGATGCGGTGCACGTCGGCGACCATCGAGGCGACCCAGCGCATGTTGAAGTCCTTGCCGCGAGGACCGGTCGTGCCGGCCAGCAGCTCGCCCACATAGCGCTGCATCGGAGCCTGCCAGTGGCGCTGGTTCGACATGTTGATGGCGAACTCGGTCGCTTCCTCGGGAATGCGGATACCGCGCCGACTCAGCATGAAGCTGCCGACTTCGCGCTCCAGCGTGAACTCGTGGGTGCCGTGGCCAAACGTGAGTACCAGCACGGTGGCCGGGCCGTAGACCACGTAGCCGGCGGCCAGCTGCTCGGTGCCCGGCTGCAGAAAATGCTCGGCCTTGGGCTCGGTGACATCGTCCGGGCAACGCAGGACCGAGAAGATCGTGCCGACCGAGATGTTCACGTCGATGTTCGAGCTGCCGTCCAGCGGATCGAACAACAGCAGGTGGTTGCCCTTCGGATAGCCGTCGGGAATCTGCTGCGGGTCTTCCATTTCCTCCGAGGCGCAGGCGGCGAGATGGCCGCCCCAGGCATTCGCCTCGAGCAGGATTTCGTTGGATATCACGTCCAGCTTTTTCTGCGCCTCGCCCTGGATATTCATGCTGAGCACGTCGTCGCTGCCGGCCATCCCCAGCACGCCGCCGAGCGCACCCTTGTTGGTAGCCACCGCGATGCGCTTGCAGGCGCGCGCGACCACTTCGATCAGCAGCGAAAGCTCGGCATTGATATGGCCGGCGCGGCGTTCCTCGATCAGGAACTGGATTAGCGAGATGGGCTTGATGGCGGGCTTCATGATGGGTCCGAGACAGATGAATGGCGCATTGTCCCGACTCCAGCTGAACCGCGCCAGCTGTGTAGGGGCAGAAGCCCGGACACCGCCCCGAAATAGCCGCGACACCGCCCACTGCTGACAGCACGTTGGCAGCAGGGGCTGCGCATGCTGTACCTCACATAGCGGAGGGATACGACATGCGCGATACGGTTTACTTCCTGGTTTTTGACGGCTTTGCCGACTGGCAGGCCGCGCTGGCGCTATGCGAGATCCGGCGCCCGGGCGAATGGCGGGTGCAGGCCGTGGGCTTTTCGATGGCGCCGGTGGTGTCGATGGGCGGCCTCACGGTGCAGCCCGATCTGCAGCTGGCACAGATCGACTTCGCCACTGCCGCGTTTCTGATCGTGCCCGGTGGTCACCTGTGGCTGCGTGGTGAGGGCGAGCCAGCGGTGGCGGCGATTCGCCAGTTGCATGCGACGGGTACACCGGTGGCTGGCATCGACAGTGGCGTGCTGGCGCTGGCGCGCGCCGGCCTGCTCGACGATTGCCGCCATACCGGCAACTGGCGCGGCCAGATCGATAGCCAGGTGCCTGGCTATATCGGCACCGCGCACTACGAGCCCGGCGAGTTGGCGGTGAGTGACGGCGGCACGATCACCGCCAGTCACCTGGGCAGCGTGGAGTTCGCGCGTGAGGTGATCCACACCTTGAATTTGTATGGCCCGAGCGATCGCGAGCACTGGTTCCGGCTCTACAAACACGCGATTCCACCGCCGTTTTTAGTCGGCGAGAGCGCAACGCTCGCAACGGCCTGAGGAGGTCAGCATGAATCGCTTGATCCATCGCGTCGTGCACGCCTACCAGCCGCTGTATCACCGTGGCCGGCTGCTGGATGGCCAGTACCGACTGCCGCATGGTTCGCTTGAGGGTGAGCGTTGCGGCAATGAGGCAACCGCCAACAGGAACCTCAACCATCCACGTCGGCGCGTGTTGATCGCCGCCTTGGCTGCCGCCGCGATCGGCCTCATCGCCCGCTTTGACGTCGCCGTCGCCGAGCCCACCACAGGAATGCCCGTGAGCAAGCCCGCACCGCATGAACCCTCGCACGATTTCGACTTCTTCTTCGGCCGCTGGAAGGTGCACAACCGCCGTCTGAAGGAGCGCCTCGCCGGCAGTGCCGAGTGGGAAGAGTTCGACGCCTTGCAGGAGTGCCGGCCGATCCTCGGCGGCATGGGCAACCAGGACGAGTTTGTCACCGACGCGTTCGGCGACAGCCATTTCATCGGCATGACGATGCGCCTGTTTGATCCGAACACGCGCGCGTGGAGCATTTACTGGGTCGACAACCAGCGGGTGGCGCTGGAGCCACCGGTGCTGGGTCGTTTCGAGCACGGCGTGGGAACGTTCTATGGGCGCGACGAATTCAAGGGCAGGCCAATCCTCGTGCGTTTCCTATGGACGGCCGACGCCGAGCACCCGCGTTGGGAGCAGGCGTTCTCGACCAATAACGGCCATAGCTGGGAGGTCAACTGGGTGATGACCATGCAGCGGTTGACCGCATGAATGCGACCGTCGCAACCGCAGCCTGCGCGGCAAGTTTTTGCCCGATCGTGGAGCTGCGCCAGTACACACTGCATCCCGGTAAGCGCAACATCCTGATCGAGTTGTTCGAACGTGAATTTGTCGAGACACAAGAGGCCGTAGGCATGACGCTGATCGGTCAGTTCCGCGATCTGGACGATCCGGATCGTTTCGTCTGGCTGCGCGGCTTTGCCGACATGCCATCGCGCGCGCTGGCGTTGGCCGCGTTTTACGGTGGCCCGGCATGGCAGACGCATCGCGACGCGGCAAACGCCACGATGATCGATTCCGACAATGTGCTGCTGCTTAGGCCGCTCGACGTGCCGACGGGTTTTATCTCCGATGCGAACAACCGGCATTCGCACGGTTCTCACGACATCGACGAAGAGCTGGTGGTGATCACGCTCTGGTATGGCGCGGCGCCAGCCATCGAAGGTTTCGCGAACTACTTTGCCAGGCAAATCGCGCCGTTGCTTGCCGAATGCGCTGCTCCGCTCGCCGCCAGCTTCGTCACCGAATACAGCAGCAACAGTTTTCCAGCGCTGCCGGTCCGTGAAGGCGAGCATGTCCTCGTCGGCGTGGCATGTTTTGCGGACCACCCGGCCTACGCACGTCATGTTGCCGCGTTGACGCACTCGATAGCTTGGCGGGTGACGCTAGCCGAGGCACTGACGCGCTTTCTCGTACGACCGCCGGAAACGCTGCGCTTGGCACCGACGGCGCGCTCGCTGCTGCGCGGTTCATATCGACGGACGCATTTGCCAAGCCTGTCCACCAACGTGTCCACCGGAGACGTTTTATGACCAAGACCTATCTCGGCAGTTGCCATTGCGGTGCGGTTCGCCTGGAAGCGATCATCGACCTGGCCGCCGTTAGCGACAGATGCAATTGCTCGATCTGCAGCAAGACCAGGCAGTGGGGCGCGATCGTGAAGCCGCAAGCGTTCCGTCTGCTGGCAGGTGAGGGCGAGCTTTCCGATGTCCAGTTCGGCTCAAACAGCATGCATCACCTGTTTTGCCGACACTGCGGCGTGCGCCCGTTCGGGCGCGACCATCTCGATGTACTTGGCGGAGAGTTCTACAGTGTGAACCTGGCCTGCCTCGATGACGTCGAACCAGCAGCGCTGATCGAAGCACCGGTGCATTACGCCGACGGTCGCCAGAACAACTGGCGGTCGCCGCCCGCCGAGACGCGGCATCTTTAGTTTGCGCAGAGCTTGCGAGGAGACACCCATGGACACGTCCACGAAACCGAAAGTCACGTTTTTCCACGCCCCGCAAAGCCGCTCCGGCGGCACCCGGGCCCTGCTCGAAGAGCTCGGTGTCGACTATGACCTGCACGTGCTCAACTTCAAGACCGGCGAGCAACGCCAGAGCGCGTATCTGGCGATCAATCCGATGGGCAAGGTGCCGGCGATCCGCCATGGCGATGCGTTGATCACCGAGCAGCCGGCGGTGTTCATGTATCTGGCCGATCTGTATCCCGAGGCGAAGCTGGCGCCACCGATCGGCGACCCGCTGCGTGGGCCGTACCTGCGCTGGCTGGTGTTCTACGGTTCCTGCTTTGAGCCGGCCTTGATCGACAGATCGATGAAGCGGGAAGCGGCGGCCTCGTCCACGTGCCCTTATGGCGATTTCGACACCATGCTGAAGACGCTGACCGATCAGTTGGAAAAGGGGCCATACCTGCTGGGCGACACGTTCAGCGCGGCTGACGTCCTGTGGGGCAGCGCACTCAACTGGACAACCATGTTCAAGCTGGTGCCGGAGCTGCCGGTGATCCGCGCCTACATCGATCGCGTGATCACGCGACCGGCCATGCAGCGGGCCGCGGAGAAGGATGCCGAACTCGCGGCGTCGCAGGCCGCGTAACCGACACAGCGGCGAGATTCGGTGAAAGCCATGAGCTATCGCGCATCAGATTCCCGCCACCTCCGCGGTGAAATCGGTGCAGCAACGATCGTGGGCGACGTTGCAAGGCGAGCAAGCCGTGACGAACGGCGCTGGTCGTCACGGCCCGTCTCGGCGATGATGCCGCGATGCGCCGCGCTGACCGACTGTTCCTCATCATCCACGCCCTGCGCGGCCGTCGCACCGCGCTGCAGGCCCGCCAGCTGGCCGAGACGCTGGGGGTTTCCCTGCGCACGGTCTATCGCGACGTGTCCGACCTGCAGCTGTCCGGCGTGCCGATCGAGGGCGAGGCCGGGGTTGGCTACGTACTGCGCAAGGGTTCGGACATCCCGCCGCTGATGTTCAGTGCTGACGAACTTGAAGCTCTGGTGGTCGGCACGCGCTTCGTGCGCGCGTTTGCCGGGACCAAGTTGGCCGAAAGCGCGCAGACCGCGTTGATGAAGATCGAGGCGGTACTGCCCCCGGAACTGCGCGAACGTTCGGCACGCACTCGTATCTATGCGCCAATCTGGCGCGACGAATACAAACTCGCGTTTGCCGCCCGGATCGATCGGCTGCATGCGGCGATCGAGACGCGCCAAGTATTGCGGCTGGCCTATCGCGACGAGGGCGGCAACATCAGCACGCGCGAGGTTGAGCCGTTGTGCCTGGCGTTTTGGGGCGGTAAGTGGACGCTTGGCACGTGGTGCCGGTTGCGCGAGAATTTTCGTAATTTCCGACCCGACCGCATCGACGAAGTCGCCGAAACCGGCGAGCTGTTCGATGAACTGGCGGGCCGTAATCTGGACGCCTATCTGCGGGCGATGCGCGGCTATTACGCGGGCATGGAATAGCCGTACAGCGCGACATTGCGCGTTGTACGGTCCCATCGCCGCTCAGGCTCGGGTACGCTCGACCACACCGAAACTGTCTAAGGGTCGAGCCATGTCGTCTGGTGTTCCTCATCCGCTGCTGTCGATCGCCCCGGCCAAGCTGCGACCGACCCAGTTCACCGTGGGCAAGACCGAAGTCGCCGCCAAGCGTTCAGAGTGGGAAAAGCTCGGCCGCAAGAAGCGTCGGGAACTGCTCTCGGCACACTGCTTTCCCGGCGTGCTGGGGCCGAAGCAAAGGGTCTACATCGTCGACCGTCACCACCTCGGTCTCGCGCTGCTGGAGGAGGGCGTGAAAACCGTGCCGGTGGTCATTCAGCGCGACTTTTCCTGGCTGGAGCCACCGGTGTTCTGGCGCACGATGGAATTCAATCGCTGGGCACATCCGTATGACCAGCACGGCAATCGCATCGATTACGACACGATGCCGGTCGGCCTTGCCGAGATGGTCGATGACCCCTATCGCACGCTTGCGGCGCGAGTGCGCATGGTGGGTGGTTTCGCCAAGGACGCGATTCCATACGCGGAATTTCCATGGGCGGACTTTTATCGCCGCCATCTCAAGCTATCAGGCGGCAAGATCAGTGCAAAGGTCATGCAGCAGGCGCTGTTGTTGGCGCACAGCCATGACACGGCCTACCTGCCGGGCTGGAGCGGGACGAGCGAATGAGCGCGAGCCCGGCCACCACGGTTACCCAGGGTTCCACCCTTGGCGTCGACGTGCTCGCCGGGGTGTCGATCGCCGGTCTGCTGCTGCCTGAGGCGGTGGCGTATTCGGGCATCGCCGGGCTGCCACCGCAGGCCGGTGTCATGGCACTGCTCGCCGGCCTGGTCTGCTATGGACTGCTTGGCCGCAGTCGCTACGCGATTGTCTCGGCCACCTCTTCCTCGGCCGCGGTACTTGCCGCCGGCACGCTCGCGCTGGCCGGTCCGGATGGCGCAGCACGTGCGGTGGTGGCGGCGACCCTGGTGCTGTTTACCGGCGGCTGTTTTCTACTGGCCGGCGCGGCGCGTCTCGGCGGATTGTCGAATCTGATCGCGCGACCGGTGCTGCGCGGTTTCACGTTCGGGCTGGCCTGCGTGATCGCGCTGAAGCAGCTGCCGAACCTCATCGGATTGCCGCCCTTGCGCGGCGACTTCGTGCCCTTGTTGTTACTGCGTGTGCTGAAGTCTGCCGGTGACGTTCAGCCAGCCACCATGGGCGCCGGTGTGGTCGCTTTGCTTCTGCTCTTCCTCAGTGAGCGGGTGCGCCGTTTGCCGGGTAGCCTGTTGGTGATTGTGCTGGGTGTGCTGGCCTCGGGCTGGTTGGCGCAGCACGGTGTGACGCTGACCGGCGCGATCAATCTCACGCCGGCATGGGCGCTGCCGACATGGCCGTCCAGCGGACAGTGGCTGCCCAGCATGGAGCTGGCGGCGGCGTTGCTGCTGGTGCTGTATGCAGAGTCGTACGGTGCGATCCGCGCGTTCGCGCTGAAGCACGGCGACCCGGTGAGTGCGAACCGTGACCTGCTGGTGCTCGGCGTGGCCAATGTGGTCTCCGGCCTTTTGCACGGCATGCCGCTGGGCGCGGGCTATTCGGGTACTTCAGCGAACGAGGCGGCCGGAGCCCGCTCGCGGCTGGCTGGGCTGGTCGCCGCCGCCAGCGTGCTGCTGATGGTCTTGCTGCTGCTGCGCTGGATCGAACGGATACCCGAGCCGGTGCTGGCGGCAATCGTGATCCACGCGGTAAGCAAGTCGTGGCGACTGGCGGTGTTCAAGCCGTACCTGCAATGGAAGCGCGACCGGCTGGTGGCGTTGGCCGCGGTACTCGCCGTGCTCTCGATCGGCATTCTCAACGGCCTGCTGGTGGCGATCGCCTTCAGCTTGGCCATGTTGCTGCGCCAGCTCGCCACGCCGCGCATCAGCGTGCTTGGCCAGCTGGGTGGCAGCCATGATTTTGTGGACATCGCCGAACATCCGCGCGCCCATGTGTTGGCCGGCATGCTGATCCTGCGACCGGAGGAGCCGCTGTTCTTTGCCAACGCGGAGTCGATCCTGACGCTCGCGCGCCAGCGGGTCCAGGAGCATGGCGGAACCCAGGTGGTCGTGCTTAGCCTGGAGGAGTCATCCGATCTGGACAGCACCGCGCTTGAGTCCCTGGCGGAGTTCGCCACGTGGTTGTCTGCTCGTGGCATCACGCTGCGTGTGGCACGATTGAAGGATGCCGTGCGCGCGTTGCTGCAGCGCGTGGCACTACCCGAGTTGCCGTCGTCGGCATTGAATTTCTGGAGCGTGGAGGACGCCGCCATGGCCTCCAGCAAAACACCATTGGCAAGAGGATCCGCGGAGTGAACAAAGTAATGAATAGCGCGGTGGTGAGAAGCGCGTGGCTGGGCTTGGCTGCACTGATGCTGGTGACTCCGGCGTGGGCAGCGCAGGACGCGGATGCGCGTTTCAAGCAGCTATACACCACCGAATGGGCGTGGCGCACGGGTCAGGCCGGCGTCAGCGCATCGGGCGAGTCGCAGCCAAACAATGGCCGGCTCGACGACGTCGATGCAGCCAGCCAGCAGCAACGGCTGGACTATTGGCAACGCGTTTTGAAACAGCTTGGCGACATCGATGTGGCACAGCTGTCGCCGGCCAACCGCGTCAACTACGCCGTCTATCGCGAACAAATTGCGAATTTCGTGGCCGACCAGCGCTTCAAGAACTGGCAGATGCCGTTCAACAGCGATTCGGCGTTCTGGTCGGATGTCGGCGACAACCTGGGTGATCAGCCGCGCACCGCGGACGACTATAAAAAATACCTGGATCACCTCAAGCAGATCCCGTCCTATATCGATCAGCAGATTGCGAACATGCGCGCCGGTCTCCAGCGCGGTTTCAGCGTTCCGCGTGCGGTGCTCGCGGGGCGCGATGTCTCGATCGCCGCCGTTGCCGATTTGAAGGATCCGACCCAGAGCGACTTCTACGCGCCATTCAAGCAGCTGCCCGCGTCAATTCCGGCCGATCAGGCACAGGCGTTTCAGGGTCAGGCCCTGCAACGCATTCGTGACGACGTGATTCCGGCCTATGCAAAGTTGCTGACGTTCTTCCGCAATGAATACGTGCCGCAGGCGCGCACCACGCTGGCCGCCGAAGCGCTACCGGATGGCAAGGCCTATTACCGCCAGCAGATTCTCGAATACACCACGCTGGACATGAGCCCCGACGCGATTCACCAGATCGGCCTCGACCAGGTGACGAAGATCCACGCGCAAATGCTGGACACGATGAAGCAGACCGGCTTCAAGGGCAGCTTCCCCGAGTTCCTGCAGTTCCTGCGCAGCGATCCGCAGTTCTACGCGAAGACGCCGGACGAGTTGCTGATGCGTAGCGCATGGGTGGCCAAGCAAGTGGATGGCCAGCTGTCGAAGATGTTCGGTCATCTGCCGCGCGAGCGCTTCACGATCGTGCCGGTATCCGCCGACATCGCGCCGTACTACACCTCCGGTCGCGGCGGTCCGGACGTCTATCTGGTCAACACCTACGACCTGCCGTCGCGGCCGTTGTACAACATGCCCGCGCTGACTTTGCATGAGTCCTATCCCGGCCATGCTTTGCAGCTCGAGCTGGCCGAAGAGGATCACAGCCAGCCCGCGTTCCGCCGCAATGGCTATATCTCCGCTTACGGCGAAGGCTGGGGCCTTTATTCGGAATACCTCGGCAACGAGATGGGCATCTACCAGACGCCCTATCAGCACTTCGGCTTTCTCACTTACCAGATGTGGCGCGCCTGCCGACTGGTGGTCGATACCGGCATCCACCATCTGGGCTGGACGCGCCAACAGGCGATCGATTTTCTAACCGTAAATACGGCGCTGTCCTCGCGCGAGATCGCCAACGAAGTGGATCGCTACATCAGCTGGCCGGGGCAGGCACTGTCCTATGAACTGGGCTATCTGAAGATCCTGGACCTGCGCGCCAAGGCGGAAAAAGCGCTCGGACCGAAGTTCGACGTCCGCCACTTCCACGACACTGTGTTGTCCACGGGCTCGGTGCCGCTGCCGGTACTGGAACAGCGCATCGACCGCTTCATTGCCGAGGGTGGTCCGGAGCCGGACTTCGGTTCCGATGGTGCAAAGGACGGCAACGCGCCATAGCCCGCGATGTCCGGGTCAGCGTGGTGAAATACCGATCGGCTCAGGGCTTGGCGGCGTCCGCCTTGCCGGTTTCGGCATAACGCTGCAGCCGATCGAGTTGTTGCATCAGTACCGAGTCCACGCCAGCGGCGAGCTTGTCCAGGCCGCTGGCGCTGGCTCCATTCACCCGGTACTCGAAGCTCAGTGTGCTGCCGTCGCCGGCCGACTTCAGGGTGAACGTCATCACGCCCTGCACGGCCATCCCTTGCAGCGGCCCAAGGCCGCCCTGCAAACGCAGCTGGTGATCCTTGATCGCCCCCAATACCTGCATGTGCTGCACGCTGTTGTCGTTCCATCGCTCGCAGAAGCATCCGCCCGCTTCGGCCTTCAGGCTGAGATTCGCCGCGTTTCCCGACCAGGTGTGCTCGCTGTCCCACCAATGGGCTACCTCGGACAGTGCTGCGTAAGCCTTGGTGGGAGTGACGTGCAACACCCGGCTGTCCTGGATCAACAAACTGTCGGAGGCGGCCTGCTTCACCGCGGCCTGGCTGAGCGCAGGCGCTATAGCGAGCAGGACGAATACCACGAAGGTTGGCACGCGCATGGCAATGGCTCCCTGGTTGGAGGCGCCTTTTTACCACGCCAACACGGCGCTCGCCTGATTTGATTAATAACTACACATATGGAGTAGAATTGCATTTGACTTCATAAGGAGAGTTTCGTATGTCGGCCCACCCGCTGCCCGAAACCACTCCCGCCCAGGCACTGGGTGGCCCCGCACTGCGCGCCTTCTTCCAGTTGGCCGAACACTGGAAGCTGCGCATCGCCGACCAGCGCAAGCTGCTCGGTGATCCGCCGGAATCGACCTTCTACAAGTGGAAGCGTCAGCAGGACGGCCTGCCTGGTCGCGACACCATCGAGCGGATCAGCTACCTGCTTGGCATCTGGAAGGCGTTGCAGATCCTGTTCCCTGATCCGCCGCAGGCCGACGCGTGGCTGCACAAGCCGAATCAGGCATCGCTGTTTGGCGGTCAATCCGCACTGGAACGCATGCTGTCGGGCAACGTCGCCGACCTGTACGTGGTGCGCCAGTATCTGGACGCGCAGCGCGGCTGAACGGCGCTGGCCAAAACCGTCGCAGTCCGCGACACAGGCCTTTGCGATCATCATTGACGGGCACTTGTAGGAGCGCACCCTGTGCGCGATGCCTTCAGTGCGGAGCCCGAGTTCACCGGAGACCCGATGCCGACCGCTCTACCACCGCTCAAACGCATCCGCTGGAACCAGGTCTATCGCATTGTGCCGAGCCGGTTTCCGCCGGTGGGCGTGTTCGACCGGATTGCCAGCCCGGCAGATCTCGATGCCGTCTTTGCGATCGAGGCGCTGACCAACCCGCGTCTGCGCGAAGAGGCCGGCGCACTGAAACTGGTGCCGAAGGAACGCCGCATCAGCGGCCCCGGCTCGACGCCGGTGATGGCCGCGTTTACCCATCTCAACCCGGCGGGCAGTCGTTTTTCCGACGGCAGCTGGGGGGTGTTCTATGCCGCGCACAACGTCGCCACGGCGGTAGAAGAAACCGTGTATCACCGTGAACAATTCCTCGCCGCCACTGCCGAGCCGGCATGCGAAATCGAAATGCGCTGCTACCGCAGCAGTGTCGACGGCAAGTTGCATGATCTGCGCGGCGGTTGGCCTGCGGCGCACGACCCGGACAGCTATGTAGCCAGCGTCGCGCTCGCCCGCGACCTGCGCGCCGCCGGCTCCAGCGGCATCGTCTATGACAGCGTCCGCCATGTCGGGGGCGAATGCCTCGCCGCGTTCTACCCCGACGTGGTCGCCCCCTGCGTGCAGGCACAGCACCTGATCTACCGCTGGGACGGCATGCGCATCGCGCAGGTGCTGGAAGTAAGCGAGCTCAAGCGGCCGAAGCCGGACAAAACCTAGCGCGAAGTCATGCCCTCCGACTTCAGGGGAGTTCCGCCGGAGACGTCCTCCGGAATGTTGCCCGACCAGGGGGCGGGTCAACAAAGCACAAACTCTGCATCTAGACTGATGTCTGTATCCGATCCAAACCAACCCCAACCGCCGCAACCCATCTCTGGAATAGAGCACACATGAAAAATTTCCCACTGGGCGGAGCCACTGGCCTCCCTGGAAGCCTGTCCGTCTGGAAGATCGCCGTCCCCGTTGCCATTGTTGTCCTGCTTCTGAACAGCGTCTTCGTGATTTCGCCGAGTGACGAAGCAGGCACGCGCTGGCTTGGTGGCACGCCGATGACGGCGGCGCCGCTCACTACGGGGATGCACTTCAAGGTTCCATTCTTCGAGGATGTCGACCGCATCCAGACGAGTCGTTCCGTCTATACGCTCAATGCTTTGGACGTCTATACCAATGACAATCAAAAGGTCACCATCGACGTCAGCATCATCTACCAGATTCCCAGCGCGGCGGTGATGAACCTGCTTTATCACGTAGGACGAGCTGGCAACTTCGACATCGACGCCACGATTCTTCCGGTCGTAAGGGATCGCGCACTGGCCGCGTTTGCCCAGTACAACACGCTGACCATCTCCGATCAGCGCTCGCAGATCACGGCCCAGATGAGGAAGGATGTCAGCGAGGCGCTGCGGCGACTGTTCAACGTAGAGACGATTGACGTGCAGTTGACCGGCATCCACTACTCGCCGGTGTTCGATCAGTCGATCGAAGAGGCCGTACGCGCCAAGAATCTCGCCGTCCAGGCCGAGAACACGGTGGCCCAAAAGAAATTCGAGGGGCAGCAGAAGACCGTGACGGCATCGGCCGAAGCGCAGGCCGCGGTGGAACGCGCCAACGGCGAAGCACAGGCCATCGTGCTGCAGGCGGATGCGCAAGCAAAGGCCATCGCGTCCGTCGGCAACGCCCTCAAGACCAACCCGGATTACGTGCACTTCTACGGGATGCAGCGCTGGAACGGCATCTTGCCCCAGGTCGTGGGAGCTGGATCCATACCGATGATCGACCTGCACAGCGGAGAGGCCAAGTAGTCACGGTGTCGACGCCACGATGCGCCGTGGGCGACCTGCATCGCTCACGGCCGCCTCTTGGGCGGGCTGACGTGACGAGGCATCACGTCAGCTTGCGAGGCGCGTCAGGCTTTCATTCGAGGCACGGCGCGCCCGCGCTTGCTACTCTGGGGAAGATCATGAAGCGTGGTCGCGAACACGATGCCATCCGAAATATTCAGCCGGAACGAGTGGCCTGTCGGATAGACGCCTGAGCCAAAATCAGTCCGCCTCGGGAAATCCGACGTGCGAGGAGATGCAATGAACACACTTCGCGCAGGAGCCCAATCACCAAGGCCATTGGAAGTACTGGGCATTGACGAGATGGAGGAGAGCACCTACAGCGCTCTTCTATCCCACCGGTTGGCGACCACGGAAGATATCGCCAGCCTGCTTTCCCTGTCACCGCGCAAAGCGCAGCGGCTACTCGACAGCATCGAGTCCAAGGGGCTGGCATCCCACTCGCCCGAGCGGCCGCGCCGATACATCGCTGCCTCGCCGGAGCTCGCCATCGAGGCGCTGGCCAGTCAGCGCCAAGCTGATATCGAACGTGCGCGTTCGATAATCCCGGTGCTGAAGAAGCAGATCTCAAGCTCGCACGACACTCAAGAAAGCGAGCAACTGGTTGAGCTCATCACCAGCCGCGCTGCGCTGGGGCAGATTGTGGTGCAGATGCTGCAGACGGTTCAGAGCGAAATTGTCGGTTTCCAGCGCGCACCTACGCTGCAGATCCAGGGATTTCCCTACGAAATGCCACCGGATCTGCGCATACGAACGATTTCGGATGCAGGCTATCTGGCGTTGCCGGGCGCGTTGAATTCATTGCGTCAAGACATCAAAAAGGGTGAAGAGGCGCGCGTTTCCCCAACCTTGCCGATCAAGATGATGATAGTCGATCGGCGTGTGGGCCTTATTCCGTTGAATGTCGAAGATCAGGGCGGGCCCGTCATGTTGGTGCGCTCTTCCTCACTGCTTGACGCACTCTATGCGCTCTTCGAGCTCACCTGGGAGCGCTCGACGCCGATCGTATTTACGCAAACCGGCGAGTTGAAAACCGGAACGCCCGACTCGCGATTGTCGGATGCTGCCGAGCAGGTGATACCGCTGTTGGCTGCGGGACTCAACGACAAAGCGATTGCCTATGAGGCCGGAATGTCCACCACGACGCTCAATCGTCGCATCGGCGAACTCATGAAGAGTTTCGGCACGCGTACGCGATTCCAGTTGGGTTGGCGCGCAGCGATGGATGCATTTCCGCAGCAACCCGCCGCAAGCACGCGAAGCAAAAAGACGCCCAAGGGCGGCTGAAGCTACCGCGATACTGTGTTTTGGTGCTCACCCATCGCACACATCTACATAATGAACGATTGGTTGATTTCTCCCAAGAGAGAGATCAACCAGTGTTTTCTATTGATACGTCCCCTGCTCGCGCCGATACTCGATCGCAATAGGGAAGGCGACTGATTGATGTCGACTGCATGAAGAGTCGATGACGAAGTCAGCGCTGCAGCGATCTGCTGCAAGGTTGGACACGTTTCCATCGTTGCGCAAACGCAACTACAAAAAGTAGGTCGCTCCAAATAGAGCACGCCAAGTAGAGCAAGCTGCTGTGGCCACGGCTGGCCGCAGTTCTCACCTGCTACATGATGTACGTCCGGCCGACTACCGCCGATGCCCGGACGCTCGATTGCAACGCCCGTTACCCTGATCGTCGTCAGCACCTTTGATTGACGTAGCAGCGGTCACTCTCTGTAGCGATCTTGGTAGCTTCGCGATCCATTGCTGTTCCAGAGTCCTGTTGCCATCGTTGTTTGCCGATAAATTCTGTCGCCCGCGGCGATAGCAACGCTCGACTCAAGATCACCTGTCCTCACCGACATTACTCCCGACGCACTACAGCAACGGGGCTTGGCCGTGCGCGCTTGTTGCTGCATGGGGCACGGACGCCAACGCTCGGCGATTCAACAAAACCATCCTCGCCTTTGGGCATCACTAACCCTGTGTGGATCAAATGAAACTCACGACGCTTCGCAACTCTCCCGTTCCCGCGCTGGCCATGACCATATCGCTTGCGCTCGCTGCGGCCGCGGTCATGTCCGCGCAAGCCAGCACCGTCCTCCCCGCTAGTGCGGGCGTCGCGGTGGCCAGCAGCACCACCCTGCACCCCGGCGATGCCTTTACGGGCGTGCTTGCGCACACGCAGCCCATGCACATCGTGGTCGCGCTGAAAGTGCGCAACAGCGACGAGCTTGATGCGCTTGTTGTGGCGCACCAGACGCTGACACCGGCACGGTTCTCGTCGGAGCACGCGCCGACGCAGGCGCAAGCCCAGGCGGTTGCGACTTATCTGACCCAGACGGGTTTCACCAACGTCGTGATCTCACCCAATCATCTGCTGGTGTCGGCAGACGGCACGGCCGCCACCGCGCAGGCAGCCTTCCAGACGTCGTTCGCGCGAGTGCAGACGAAGGACGGTCGACAGGCTTTCGCCAACAATAGCGATGCTCACGTGCCCGCTGCGTTGCAGGACAGTGTGCTGTCGGTGATCGGCCTGCAAAATGCCTATGTGGCACATACTTTCGCGCAGCGTGCGCAGGCGAAAACCAGCGCCAGCGCCGCTAGCGTCGCACCGCATGACCCGACGCAATTCTCGTCGATCTATGGCGGTAGCGGTGTGCCGACCGCCGCGGGCGTCACCGTCGGCATTATTACCGAAGGCGACATGACTCAATCGGTCGCCGATCTGAACACTTTCACTGCCAACAACAGCCTGGCGACGGTCAATACCCAAGTGATCTACGTTGGCGCGGACAGCGGTGACACCAGCGGTAACGACGAATGGAGCATCGATACCCAGGACATCATCGGCGCTAGCGGTGGCCAGGTGGGTCAGCTCATCCTCTACGTCGCGCCTAGTTTGACCGACGCTGATTTGCTGGCTGACTTCAATGCGGCAGTAACGGCCAACGTGGCCAAGGTCATCAACGTCTCGATCGGCGGCTGCGAAACCGACACGAAGAACGACGGGACGGCAGCCGCGTCGGATCAGATCTTCGAGCTCGCTGTCGCGCAAGGTCAGACCTTCTCGATCGCCACCGGTGACCGGGGCGCTGACGAATGTCAAAACGGCGGCACCACGCCCAGCTGGCCTGCCGACTCGCCGTATGTGGTCGCCGTTGGCGGCACCACGCTCGATGCGTCGACGACAACCTGGAGCAGTGAAACCGTTTGGGTCGATGCCGGCGGCAGCCCGAGTACCTTCGAACCGAAGCCGAGCTGGCAGAACGCACTCGTTCCTGGCACCAAGCGTGGCCTGCCTGATATTGCGATGGACGCCGATCCGAATTCGGGTGCAGAGGTTTACGTCAATGGCGGCCTTGAGCAATGGGGCGGAACCAGCCTGGCTTCCCCGATCTTCGTCGGCCTTTGGGCACGCATGATCGCGGTCAAAGGCACCTCCATCGGTTTCGCCGCACCTCTGTTGTACCAGCTGCCAGCGGCGGACTTCCACGACATTACGGTAGGCAACAACGGCGGTGAAGTGGCCAAGGTGGGTTACGACTTCGCGAGCGGTCGTGGCAGCGTGATTCTCGGCGCCTTGGCCAGCCAGATCGGCGTGCCTAGCCCGCTGGTCGCCAACTTCAGCGAGACCGCCGCCGGGCTGGTGGCCAAATTCACCGACACCTCTACCGATAGCGCCGGCACCATCACTTCGCACGTGTGGAATTTCGGCGACGGCGGCGCGCCGACCACCGCCATCAATACCAGCCATCTCTATCCCAAAGCGGGCGCCTACACCGTCTCCGAGACGGTAACCGACACCGCCGGCTATGTGATCGCCAAGACCACATCGGTGACGATCAAGTAGCAACTATCGCGGTTCGTCGCCTCGAGCGCGACGAGCCGCAGACCTGACATGCGGGACGACCGACAACCCTTCGCTCCGCCAAGCGCGGACATGCGAGTGAGTTCGGGCTTCTCCCCGAAACCTGACGTTTCGCACGAAGCATCTGAAGACAAACGACATGGCGATCCCGCAAGCCGGGGCACGCTATCACCGATGACAAGACTTGGGGGTTTCATTTCATGATGGGGTTGGACATGCACACACGCACAAATGGCCGTCTAAACAAGACCCGCCTCACTCCGGCCCTCCCGGTCGCGCCGGTCACTCGCGCTATCCGCGCGGCCCTGGCGATTTCGGCCACCTTGTTGGCTCTGGGCGGCAGTGGTGCCGCGATGGCGCAGAGCTGCGTCTTCACGACACCGGCCACAGAGACTTGCGAGGGCGCCTTCACAAACACCTTGCCTGACCCCTCATTCTTTACGCCTGTCACCGACCTCACCCTGGTGCTGGGCGACAGCGCGAACAGCGTGCCGACCAGCGTGACTCCTGCCGACGGCTTGATGGGGATTGATGCCAATTGGGGTGGCAACGTCGGCGTGACCAGTTACGCGGACATCACCACGCAAGGGGCCGATGGCATTTTTGCGAACAGCGCGACGACGGCGGCGGTGAACAACCAAGCCAGCATCAC
Source organism: Rhodanobacter sp. MP7CTX1 (assembly GCF_014205795.1). Classification (GTDB taxonomy): domain Bacteria; phylum Pseudomonadota; class Gammaproteobacteria; order Xanthomonadales; family Rhodanobacteraceae; genus Rhodanobacter. Next base: position 168,546 of record NZ_JACHCN010000006.1, on the reverse strand, counting down.
CACCAACGTCACGGCATCAGGTGCCAAAGCGATGGACGTCAACGCGTACGGTGACGTGAGCGTGGTCAACAACGGCCCTATCAACGCCTACAGCGCCGGCGTCTACGACGTGACGGCCGTCAGCGCCTACTCAAGCAATGGCAATGTCTCAGTCGACAACCAGGCTGCCGGTACGATCACCGCCGCCGCGCAGGATGGCAACGCCATTGCGGTCAATACGTATGCCTACGGCGGGGCCACCGTCACCAATGAAGGTGTGATCACTGCCAGCTCAACCAACTCGGTCTACGGCATCGCCGGGGGTATTGTTGCCCAGGCCGTCAACGGCAACGCCAGCGTTACCAACAGCGGCAGCATCACGGCGACGTCCGCCGCATTGCAGGCCGTGGGCATACTGGCCACGTCCAACTATGGTTACGCCTCGGTCGTTAACTCCGGCTCGGTCACGGCCACCGGTGGACAGGGCAAGACGATTGGCATCGAGGCGTTGGGCCAGACGGGAAGCAGTGTCTATAACTTCGGTTCGGTCACGGCCACCTCGGTTTCCGGTACCGCGATCGGTATCCTGGCGCAGACGGTCAACGGCAACGCCACCGCCACCAATACCAGCAGCATTACTGTCACTTCCGGCTATGACGCCGTGGGTGTGTCGGCGATAACAGCCAACGGCGAGTCTTCAGCGACGAGCTCAGGCTTCATGCAGGTGATCGGTCACGGTGGCCTGACGACCGACATTGAGGCCTATTCAGCCGTGGGCGACGCCAACGCAAGCAATTCCGGCTTTGTAATTTCCGGAGCCTACGGCGGCAGCGCGGTAGGCGTGTCGGCTACCAGCGGCGACGGCAACGCCACCGCCAGCAACACTGCCGCCGGTTACCTGCGCGTGGTGACACCGGGCGGGGCAACCGACTACGCCACCGGTATTGCGGCCAAAACCTACAACGGCAATGCCACCGCCAACAATGACGGCACCGTATACGTGTCGTCGACCCTCGGCGTGGGGATTGGCATCAATGTCAGCGCTACTGGCGGCAATGCAACGGCTACCAACACAGGAAACATCCAGACATTCAACACATTGTTCGCCAACGTCCGCGGCATCCAGGCGATTTCTTCCAGCGGTGATGTCTCCGTCACCAACTCCGGCATCATCAGGGTTCTTTCAAACCAGGTGCTCGGTTACCCGTTCCATGTCACCAGCGTGCTGGGCATCGGCGCGCAGAGTTACGCCGGCACGACCGTCACCAACTCCGGCAGCATCAGCGCAACGGGCCCCTGGAAAGCCTACGGCGTGGAAGGTATTTCCCTGTACGGCGACACCCAGGTGACCAATACCGCCAGTGGAACGATCTTTGCCAGCGGCCTCAGAGCCGTCGGCATTGTTGCCGATGTCGGCTACGGCACGTCGTATCAGGCCGTGGTCAATAACGCCGGCAGCATCCATGTCAGCCAGGTTGGCGACTGCGACTGCAATCCCGGCTTCGTTGCCGATGGTGTCGGCATCGCTGCCTTGTCCGACTTTGCCGGTGGCGTCGCGGTCAACAACACTGGTGGCATCATTGTCACCACTCAGCATGGCGCGTATGGCATCAGCGCCATCACCTACAACGATGCTGCGACCGTAAATAACTCCGGCACGATTTCCGTGGGCACCACCGGCTATGGCGCGTCCAACTTCGGCATCGCCGCGGGGAGCGCGTACGGCAGTGTCTCCATCGTCAACTCCGGCAAAGTCTCCGTCACGACGGGATTGCTGATCGGGGCTGGCAACTATGCCCTCAATGATGTCGTCGGCATCTACGGCCACACCGGGCGTCACCACAACGTGGGCTATGGCTCCGGCTATTACGGCGCCGGAGACACCAACATCACCAATACGGGCGATGTCAGTATCACGGCCACCCGCGAAGGCACCGGCATCTATGCGGTCGCCGAGTATGGCTCCGCCCTCGTCAACAATTCAGGTCACGTGGTGGTCAACGACACCTTTGGCGGCTCCGGTATCGTCGTCAAGACTGGGATCGGCTATTTCACCGGCCTTGGCAGTGCTGGGATCAACAACACGGGAACCGTCCAGGTTTACGGATCGCAGGACGCGCGAGGCCTCGTGGCGCGCGTGACCGGCGGTAATACGATCGACATTACCAACGCAGGCGACGTGGCCGTGTCCGGTGAAGTGGGTGCCTTCGGCATTTTCGCCCGCAACTACACCTACACCGGCAATGCGATCAACGTAAACAACACAGGTGTGATCAGTGCAGCGCTAACCACCAGCGGTGCCTATGCCCCCAACACCAACCAGAACCATGCCCAGGCCATCGGTGTGGAGACGTACAACTACTCCGGCGTCACCACGGTCACTAATGCCGGCTCGATCGTTGCCGACGTCATCTCGACCACGCCGCTGACCGGCAGCGCCGTCGGCATCAACACCAAGAACGGATACGCCGCCCACTACGGCGATACCGTCATCAGCAATAGCGGCTCGATCACGGCTTTCGATCGTTCCAACAATGGCAGTCCCTACTTTCACGCGCCGCACGGCGCCTGGGCGGCGGGCATCAATTCCGACGGTACTTACGGCAATTTCAGCATCAGCAACACGGGCAGCATTTCGGCGACCGCTCAGTCCGCCTACTTTGCCGACGATGGTCTGACCACGGCCAACGGCATCCTGGCGACATCCACCGTGGGCAACTCCGTCGTGCGCAGCCTTGCTCTGGGCGACATCAAAATCACCAACAGCGCAGGATTGATTTCGGCCAGCGCGGAAACCACCTACGGCGCGGGTAGCACCTTCGCAACCGGACTGTCCGGCGTGGTCAAGGTCGGCAGCTATGGTGGATCGCTTGTCAGCGCCGGCCATGGCATCACGATCGACAACGAAAGTCAGGTTGCCGCCGAGGCAGTCACTGACGCCGTGGCCACTGGTTCGGCCACGGCGATCGGTCTGTCTGCGATCAACGGTTCGGCGCAGGGTTTCGTCAGCGTCATCAATGCGGGCACGGTCACCGCAAACGCCACGAGCGCTACCGCGGCGAGCTCTACAGGCATCTTCGCCAGCGGCTATATTGCATCGGCGGCCCTCAACACCGTTGGCACGACCGGTGGCGCGATCAACGCCACGGCGACGGGTGCAACTGCCACCGCTACGGGTATCTTCGCCAGCGGCAACAGCGTGACGGTGGCCCTCAACTCTGCTGGCACCATCGGTGGCACCATCAACGCCACGGCGACGGGCACAACGGCCACCGCCACCGGCATCTCCGCCAACGGCTACAGCGTCGCGGTGGCTCTCAACACGGGTGGCACCATCAACGCCACGGTGACCGGCACCAGCGGTACGGCGACCGGCCTGTCACTGACCAACACCGGTACCGGCGCGTTGACCACGAACAATGACGGTGTGCTCATGGCGACCTTCAACGGCGTGGGCGGCAAAGCCTACGGTGCGATGATCACCTCCGCTGGCGATGTGACCCTCAGCAACACCGGTCATATCCTCGCGAGCAATGCGACCTCGGCGGTGGGTGTGGCTTTCAACAGCCCGACCAATGTCACGCTGATCAACAGCGGCACGATCACCGCCAACTCGGCCGCGGACAGCAGCGTCGCGGTGCTGAGCACCGGCGTGTCAAACGCCATCCTCAACAACAGTGGCATCATCAACGGGGCGATCCAGACCGGTGCAGGCAACGACACCCTGAGCAACGCCGGCACCTGGAACGCGGTGGGTGCCTCGGACTTCGGTGCCGGTGACGACACCATCACCAATACCGGCACGATCCATCTCAACACCACCACGATCAGTCTGGGCAGCGACCCAGCCGGCAACCAGTTCACCAATACCAGTACCGGCGTGATCACCGTGCTGGGCAACAACACCATCACGATGGGCACCGGCACGCCGGTCAATCCCAACCCGTTCACCAACAACGGCACGATCAACTTCCAGAACGGCGAGGCGAACAACACACTGACGATCGCCGGCAACTTTGCCGGCAATGGTCAGCTCGACATGGATGTGGACGGTGCGAACGGCACCGGCGATCAGCTGAAAATCAACGGCAACGTGGTGGCCGGCAGCGTGAACACGGTCAACGTGAACTTGCTGACGGATCCGACCAAGGCGTCCACCATGATCCCCTTGGTGCTGGTGAGCGGCACCTCGGCCGCCAACGCGTTCGTGCTGGGCACGTTCACTCAGCCCAAGAGCTTCCTGGGCTTGAGCGAGGCCATCGTGAGCACCCCGAACACGTTCTCGCTTGGGCTGGCGGTCGCCGCGACCACGCCACCTCCAGTAACCACACCGCCGCCCGTAACCACACCACCACCGGTAACGACACCGCCTCCGGTCACCCCACCACCGTCCGGCGTCGGTGTCGGCGTGACGGTGACCGGCTTGAGCGAACTGGGCACGCTGGCTGCCTCGGCCGCTCCCGGTGTGCAAAGTCTGATGAACAGTCAGATCGGTACGCTGGAAGATCGCATGGGCGCCGTAAGCCAGACGATCAAGGGTGGTTTGAGCTTGTGGACCCGCGCCTTCGCCGACAGCGGTACGGTGTCGCCGGATCACTCGGCCGGCAACTTCGGTCAGAACGGCAACTTTGGCTTCGACCAGAGCAACACCGGTGAAGAAGTGGGTCTGGACTTCGCGATCTCCGATGAACTCAAGGCCGGTGCGTTGTTCTCCAAATCACGGGCGAACCAGTCGCTTGACGGTAACCAGGCCGACTCGAGCCAGATCACCGGCAACACCGCCGGTGTGTACGGCACCTGGATCGCCTCGAGCGGCTTGTACGTGGATGCGTCCTACCGCTGGATGAGCTTCAACGATCGGTTGCATGCGCCGAACGGTTACGCCTCGATCCATGGCAATGCCGATGCGTTCAACCTGGAAGTGGGCAAGACCTGGACGCTGTCGAACGGTCTGCAGATCGCACCGCAGTTCCAGTACACGCTGACCAAGGTGGACAACATCAACGCGCAGACCGGCAGCCTGGCCGGCTTCCGGTCCACTGGTGACGATGCCTCACGCGCTCGCTTCGGTGTGATGTTCAGCAAGGCGTACACGCCGGCCAGCAGCAATGCGGTGTGGATGCCATATGCCTCGCTGTCGGTGGTGCAGGAGCTGGATGGGAAGAACAGCTACGCGGTCAACAACACGTTCTTCGGTGAGACCGATACCAAGGGCACGAGTGCGTTGGCTGAAACCGGCCTCAACGTGCAGCTCGGCAAGCTGGCGGTGTTTGGCGGGTTGAACTGGCAGGACGGTGGCGCGTTGAAGAGCTTCTTCGGCGGTCAGGTCGGGCTGCGCTACACCTTCTGAGTGACTGCATGAAAGGATGAGTGGCGAGCCCGGTGGTGCGATACACCGGGCTCTCTACATCGGAGGAAAGCAGGAGCGTCAGGGCAGTTTGCGGCTCCGTTCGATTGACGCATGGACACCGCGGCGCACCGCCGCCGTGGATCGGAAGCCAACAGCCTCGAGGTGATCGCCATGGATACCAAGCTCTATGACGTGGCAAGTATCAAATCCGGCATGCCTTTTCCTCAACGCATGGATTCGGGACTCACGATCGGACAGCAACGCGTGCTCGAACTGGTGGACGGCGACAGCTTCGTACTGCAGACCATCCGGATCAGTGAAGACCAAGACGTCACTGCGAAGGCGCACTCCCAGGATGCGGCACACATCGCTACTCGTCTGGCGAGTTGGGCTCGGGGCCGTCATGTGCGGCTCGCATATCGCATGATCGACAAGGATACCGCCCGGATCTGGCGGCTAGGTACCGTCTGAGGAACAGACATGGGCAAGAGCGTATTTGAAGGCTACACGGTGGGTGAGATCGAGCGCGATATTCCGTTTCCGCTCAGGCATAGAAAGCCGCTTTCGATCGAGCAGAAACAACTCCTGCAACTGAAGGATGGCGAGAGTCTTGTGCTCGCCGTGCACTTCGGTACGTTCCTTACCGACAATGCCGAGCGGCTCATGCAGTGGGCGCGATTGAAGGGTATTCACACCGTACGGCGCAAGATCGATGACGACTCGGTGCGGATCTGGCGGGTTGAACCGCCGCAGCCTGCGGCGGCAGACGAACGCAAGAAATGACGCTGCCCGTCACGCAACACCGACGCGTCACACGCCCAGGGCGTACTCTTGGGCGACGCACAGGATTCATTGTTGAAGCGTGACCCTAACAAGATGGTGGAGAACTCCGTGGCAAGTAAAGATAAAGCGTCCGATACCAACCTGCAGGAAGTCGGCGACAAGGGCGAGATGGCCGTGGGTCTGCAGTCCGTCAGTGCCGAAGCTGCCTCGCCAGCGTCTGTCCCCGAAGTTGCCACACCGGCTGGCTCGGCGCCCGCACAGGTAGCCCAGCCGCCTCAGCCGAACGTCGAGAAAAGCTGTTCGCGCGGACTGGCCGCCTGGCTGGCCAGCAGCAACCTCTCCCTGGCGATTTCCTCCTACCAGACCGGTCGCGTGTACCTGGTCGGCAGCGACAAGCTCGGCCGCGTGTCGTTCTTCGAGCGTCTGTTCGAGCGCGCCATGGGTATCGTCGGCAATGCCCAGCGCATTTACCTGGGCGGCCTGTACCAGCTGTGGCGCTTCGAGAACGTGCTGCGTTCGAACGAGGTGATCCATGGCCAGTTCGACAAATGCTATGTGCCGCGCAACGCGCAGACGATCGGTGACCTGGATATCCATGAGCTGGGCATTCGCAAGAATGGCAAGGTCGTCTTCATCAACACCAAGTATTCCTGTCTCGCCGAACTGAGCCAGACGCACAGCTTCAAGGCGATCTGGAAGCCGGACTTCATTACCAAGCTGGCACCGGAAGATCGCTGCCACCTCAATGGCCTGGCGATGGTCGACGGCGCGCCCAAGTACGTCACTGCGGTCTGCAAGAGCGATGCGGTGGATGGCTGGCGCGACCGGCGCCACAACGGTGGCGTGGTGATCGACATCGACACCAACGAGATCGTCTGCGAAGGCCTGTCGATGCCGCATTCGCCGCGTTGGGCCAACGGCAAGCTGTGGGTGCTCAATGCGGGCGCCGGTCATCTGGGTTGGGTGGACTTCGCGACCAAGTCGTTTGTACCGCACGCGTTCCTGCCCGGGTTTGTGCGCGGCCTGTCGATCTTCGGTAACACTGCGGCGGTGGGTTTGTCCAAGCCGAGAAACCAGCGCTTCGAAGGGCTGCAGCTGGATGCAGAACTGACCAAGCACGACGTTGAGCCGTGGTGCGGTGTGCAGATCATCTCGCTCACCAACGGTGACGTGCTGCACTGGATCCGCTTCGAGGGCGACATCTCCGAAATCTTCGACCTGTGCTTCCTGCCGAATGTGCGCAACCCGATGATGGTGGGACTTCGTACGCCCGAGATCCGGGAACTCATCACGTTCGAGACGGAGTTGCAGCCGGAGGGTGTGACGTCATGAACAGGCGTGGGAGTAGGGTAGGTTATGCGGTGTGTCTTATCGCGACGCTGCTCATCGCGAACGCGGTGCAGGCGCAGTCAACCCCGGCGACACCGACAAAGACACCAGCCGCGGCGGCGCCGCCAGCCGATGAAGCCGATGCGCTCTTTACCCGCTGGGATACCGATCATAACGGCGCGTTATCGCCGGCCGAATTCCGCGCCGGCTGGCATCAGCTGCAAGCGGAGGCAGAGCTGCGTCGATTGCACGAACAATTCGTGGCGATGGATACCGACAAGAACGGTTGCCTGAACGCGGCGGAGTACGCCCACCTGACACTGATCAAGAACGCCGGCACGTCAGCGCCGCCGATGTCGATGTTTGACACCGAGAAGAACCAGTGTCTGGACTTCAAGGAATACGTGACCGTGGTTGACTACATGCTGAAGCACGAACACAAATGATCATCACTCGATGCGACTGCGGACAGCGCATGTAGTGATCTTCCTCGGCGCTCCGGCTTTGAATGTCTGCATGGCACTCAATGCCCTGGGCGTCTCGCTAGCTGCGCCGACTCAACTTATTCCGAAGTTTGTTGCAGGAGAGGAATAGCGCCGGCAAGGTTCGCGCTCATGGCAGAGGGCAGGCCATGCCGCTGCGTGATGTAGTCGGGTGTGTTGTAACCCACCCAGGTAGCGCCCTGATCGTCTTCCCAGACCAGTGCTTTCAAGGGGAGATCCAGCCCGACTGTCGGAGCTTGTTGCATCAACGGTGTCCCACTCTTGGGATTTCCAAAGATGAGCATTTGCTCCGGGCGCATGGTTAGCCCTTCACGTGCGGCGTCCCCGCTGAAGTCGATGCGCGCAAAGATCGTCAACCCGTGGGCACGGAACAGCTGCTCGAGCTTCTCCATGGTTTGCGGAACGTTTTGTGCGGACCGGATACGAACGATCCCCTGATCGGTGTGAGCCGTTGGCATAGTCAGATTCCCAAGAGAGAGGCCGGAGTAGAGGGCCGGCCGGGAGTTCTACGACGCTATGGTCTCGCCGCGAATGTAAAGGCGATGCATGCTCGACCAGACCATGCGCTCCGAGTCGAATGCGGCCAATTCAGCGTGAACCGCTACTTCCCATCATCGTCGTTGCACAGGTACGCTGCGCATGGCTGCGAGTGAGGTGCGCGTGTGAGTGACGTTCCCGAGGCATTGATGGGGCTGCATGACGCGACGCTCGCGTCAATCGTGTTCGATTGGGCAGGTCGACGGTGCACCCTGCACTTCCACGGGGTACCAAGTAGCGATTTACAGCATCCTTTTTCAATCGTCTTTGAAGACGTTACCGAAGTGAGCATTCCATCGGAGCGGCCTTGGGGGCCATCGCAGTCAGTGCTGGAAGTCGATTGCGTCGAAGCGGGGCGATATGTGTTTGTAATGCAGTCTGGCGACGAAATATGGGTGTCATCGCCCGTGGATCCGATTCGAGCCGTGACAGTCAAGTGACCCACCGCTTTCCGCGATGGTGGTTGTAACGTCACGCATCGTGAAGCGGGCATTCCGCGAACCGTCTTCGACTCAAAACAGAACGTCACGCCATCGCCGGGCGCTCTTCGATTCGGTCTGACACAGACCGATAATCTTCTCCACGGGCAACTCCAGCCATCTCGGGCCGCAACGAGGGATTGCCAGCACTACGTCACGGGCTTGAGCGTTCCGGCACGACGTGAAACGATCATGCGGGTGACCAGCAAACCCACCACAGCGCAGCATTTACGCGACCTTGCACGGCTGCGCCGCGTTCGCGACCGGATCGACCGGGAGTACGCGCAGCCGTTGGATGTCGAGGCGCTGGCCCGTGGTGCGGATATGTCAGCCGGTCACCTCAGCCGCCAGTTCCGGCTCGCCTACGGTGAATCGCCATACTCCTATCTGATGACGCGGCGCGTCGAACGGGCGATGGCGATGCTTCGTCGTGGCGACCTCAGTGTCACCGAGGTCTGTTTCGAGGTCGGCTGCGCGTCGCTGGGTACCTTCAGCACGCGGTTCACCGAGCTGGTCGGCATGTCACCCGGGACCTATCGGCGCCAGCAGACGCACGCGACGGAGGGGATCCCCTCCTGCATGGCGAAACAGGTGACCCGGCCGATCAGGAATCGAGAAGCGCCGCCCACCGAGCCGGAACTAGACTGACCGCCGAGGACTTCACCACCGCTGAGAGAGGCACCATGGACATCACCATACACGCGAGTTTTCTGCCGCAGAACGACCCGGACGCCGCCCTGGCCTTCTATCGCGACAACCTCGGCTTCGAGGTACGCAACGACGTCGGATATGGCGGAAAGCGCTGGATCACGGTCGGCCCCGCGGGCCAGCCCGGCACCTCCATCGTGCTGTATCCGCCGGATGCGAGCCCCGGCGTCACCGACGACGAACGCCGCACGATTGCCGAGATGATGGCCAAAGGGACCTTCGGCATCCTGCTCCTGGCCACGAGGGACCTGAAGGGCACGTTCGAGCAGCTACAGGCTCGCGACGCCGATATCGTTCAGGAGCCGACCGACCAGCCGTACGGGGTTCGCGACTGCGCCGTTCGCGATCCCGCAGGCAACATGATCCGTATCCAGCAGCTGCGCTGAGCCAAGACGTCGTCGGTTGAAAATCGAATGGCCAGAAAGGGCCCGGAGAATCCCATGAATCGATTGGAACGCGTTGACCAGCTGATTGAAGGAATCACAGACTGGCGTGGAAAGACGTTCGCTGACGTTCGCAATGCCATCCTTGAGGTCGACAAGGAAATCGTCGAAGAGTGGAAGTGGATGGGAAGCCCGGTGTGGTCTCGTGACGGAATGATCGCGGTCGCCAATGCGCACAAGGGTAAGGTGAAGCTTACTTTTTCTCACGGGGCGCAGCTCGAAGATCCCGACAAGCTCTTCAACGCAGGGCTCGGAGGCAGCACATGGCGGGCGATCGATTTTTTCGAGGGCGACAAGATCAACAAGCGCGCTCTGAAAGGCCTCGTCCGTGCTGCCATTGAGTACAACCAGACGAAATTGAAAAAGAACGCGGCCCCGGGCCCGCGCGCGAAGGCAAGCAAGGTCAAAAAGGCGTAAAACCCTGGCTTGGTGCGGCCACCGACAGGTCTTCCCTGAACGCATTAAGCAAGAGGCCCGGCTGCCGCTTTGCAGTTGTTGTCCGACGACTGCATGACACGAATGATCGCGGGTCGAATGAATCTCGACGGCGTGCCCAATAAAAAGGGCCGGCTGATTAGCCGGCCCTAGTCCATCGACGGGAAGCAGGGTGCTCAGGTATCCGCGTTGGTCGCCCAACCCTCGCGCGTGCCGCGAGTGAACACGCGATCGTCGTCGAGCACGTCGCCAGCAGCGTGTGCGGGTAATTCGTGCAGCTTCGTGTAGATCGGGGTGAAGTCCGGATGGGTCGCCTCGAACAATTGCTCGAAGCTGTCGATGACAAAGTAGGTCTGCTGATAAGTGTCGATGCGGTAGCGCGTGCTCATCACGCGCTCGAGGCCGAAACCGATGCGGTTCGGCGCAGGAGAATCCAGCGAGTAGATCGATTCGCCCTTGGAGCTGACGATGCCGGCGCCGTAGATGCGCATGCCTTCGTCGGTGTTGATCAGGCCGAACTCCACCGTGTACCAGTACAGCCGCGTGAGGTTCATCAGCGCTTCGGGGCCAATCGCGAATGCCTTCATGCCGCCGCGGCCGTAGGCCTGCATGTAGTCGGCAAAGATCGGATTGAGCAGCAGCGGCACATGGCCGAACAGGTCGTGGAACAGGTCCGGTTCGCTGAGGTAATCGAGCTGGTCCGGCTTTCGGATCCACCAGCTGACCGGGAAGCGGCGATGGGCGAGGTGATCAAAAAACACGTCGTCCGGCAGCAGGCCTTCCACGGCAACGACTTCCCACCCGGTGGTGGCGCCGAGCACCTTGTTGAGGTCGGCGAATTTCGGAATGCCGCCGTCGCCCAGGCCGAAGCGTTCGACGCCCGCCATGAACTCCTTGCACGCGCGCCCGGGCAGCATCTCGCGCTGGCGCTTGAACAACGTGTCCCACACCTCGTGGTCGGTACGCGAATAGCTTGCCCATGGCTGCTCGACCACACCGGTGGCGTAAACCGGCACGTAACCGCGATCGGTCTGCTGGTGTTCGACTTTGCGGGGGGTATCCATGGCGTACTCCGGTGTGGCTTCGGGTATAGAACAACAGCATACGGCTGATCCAGCACACGAAGATTGTTTTGTTGCGGTAAGTTGGCCTATGGATGCACTTTTATTGCGGATAATGGTGTCTTGAGAGAGGTATCTTGCGCGTGACCACGCTGGACCGTACCGACCTGCGCATGCTTGGCGTATTGCAGAGCGAAGGCCGCATCACCAATGCCGAGCTGGCCGAGCGGGTCAGCCTGTCGCCGTCGGCGTGCCTGCGTCGGCTGCAGCGGCTGGAGGCGGACAAGGTCATCACCGGCTACGCCGCGCAGATCGATCCCCAAGCCGTCGGCCTGGGTCTTCAGGCGTTCGTGCGGGTGCAGCTGAGCAAGCACGAAGCGGAAGCGATCGAGCGTTTCGTCGAGCACGTCAACGGCTGGGACGAGGTAGTGGCCTGTCACGCGTTGACCGGCGACATGGATTATCTGCTGCACGTCCATGTGGCCGACCTCAAGGACTTTTCGCGCTTTCTGCTCGACCATCTGTTGAATGCCGCGGGCGTTGCCGATGTCAATTCGAGTTTCGTGCTGCGCACGGTGAAACGCTCGCCGTCGCTGCCGCTCACACAGCTGGAGAAATGAGAGTACCGGCTTTCCGCTCGGCTGCCTGAGAGCTCCAGTGCCTTGAACACCAAACGCCAGCGCATGGCGTCCATGCCAAGTAACGCTAAACTAATCGACTAATGAGCAACGACACCATCATCGCCACCGAGCACGACCCGTTACGCCCGCTGCGCTATCTCTGGCGCGTTCCTCTGTTGTTGCTGCATATCGTGCTGGGCATCCTGCTGTGCTCGCTGGTGCTCAGCTGGAACCAGCACGCGGTGATGAAGGATGGCCGTGAGCCGACCGTGCACCGGATGATCCGCTGGTGGTCAACCACCTTGTTGCGCATCTTCGGCCTGCGTTCGGTGCGGATCGGCCAGCCGCTGCCCGATCCGGTGTTGTTCGTCGCCAATCACACCTCGTGGACCGATATCGAATTGCTGCATAGCCAGCGCGCGGCCTGTTTCGTGGCCAAGGCGGAGATCGCCAGCTGGCCACTGGTCGGCTGGCTGGCCGCCAACGGTGGCACGATCTTTCATCGGCGCGGTAGCAACCACTCGCTGTCCACGGTGATGCAGGTCATGGTCGAGCGACTGAGATCCAAGCGTTCGGTGGCCGTGTTCCCGGAAGGCGGCACCGGCTACAACGGCGTACTCAAGGTGTTTCACGCGCGCATCTTCCAGGCGGCGCTGGATGCCGACGTACCGGTGCAGCCGGTCGCACTGCGCTTTGCGCGTGACGGCCAACGAATCATCGACGCGGGTTTCCGCGAAGACGAAAGCTTCGCGCAAAACATCCTGCGGCTGCTTGGCGGCGCGCCGATGGATGCCGAAGTGCATTTCCTCACGCCGGTACCGGCCGCACCGGATGCGCGTCGACGCATGGCCGAGCAGTCGCGCGAGCGCATTGCCGCCGCACTGGGCGACTCGACGGTGAGTGAAGCTGTCGCATGAGTCTGCTGCGCGGGGTCGACTTCCACCCACCATGGCCGCTGCGTAGCGGCCATATTCAGACCATGCTCTCCTCCAGCGGCGTGCGTCGCATGTTGTTGCCACGCGCGGCCCAGAGAGTACTGGAAGGCGCCGAGGCCGTGGTGGTCGACGGCGGTGGTGGGGTGCGGCTCACCGGCGCGTACACCGCGCAGGCCGTGCAGCCGAAGGCGCGCGGCCTTGCCGTGCTGTTTCATGGTTGGGAAGGCAGCGTCGATTCCACCTATGTCTTGCAGACCGGCAGCCGCCTGCTCGCCGATGGCTGGGACATCTTCCGGCTGAATTTCCGCGATCACGGCGACAGTCATTCGCTCAACGAGGCGCTGTTCCATTCTTGCCGTATCGACGAAGTGATCCATGCGTTGGGCGACATCGCGCAACGCTGGCCGGCACGCCCGATGGCCGTGGCCGGTTTTTCGCTGGGCGGCAACTTCGCATTGCGTGCCGCGTTGCAGACCTCGCGCGTCGGGATTCCGCTGAGCTACGTGCTGGCGGTGTGCCCGATCATCGATCCCGGTGAGGGACTGTTCTCGCTGGAAGAATCGGCGCCCTGGTTCTACCAGGCCTACTTCATGCACAAGTGGCGTCGCTCGCTGCAGGCCAAGCAGGCGGCGTTTCCGCAGCACGAGTATTTCGAGCTGACCGAGCTGAAGCAGAACCTGCGTGGGCTCACCGAGGCGATGGTGCTGCGGCATACCGACTTCAAGACACTGCAACAATACCTGGACGGCTATTCGGTGGCTGATGACGCGCTGATGGCCATGCAGATCCCCGCTACCATCCTGACCGCGCGCGACGATCCGGTGATTCCGGTCAACGCGTTCGAGCGTCTGCGGGTACCCGCCAACGTGGAGCTCGACATTGCCGATCACGGCGGCCATTGCGGTTTCATTCGCGGCTACGGCATGACCAGCTTCACCGACGATTACATCGCCCAGCGCTTCAACGCGATCGCCGACCAGTCAGCCGAACGACAGACCGGTTGACCGGTCACGGGGCGCCTGCGATCCGGGCTACCCATTGGTGCTTCCGTCATCCAGGAGAACGCTCATGCCGTCCCGTCGCTATGTCGTTGCCGACGTCTTCACCCAACATCCGCACGGTGGCAATCAACTCGCGGTCGTGCTCGACAGCGAAGGGCTGACGACCGCGCAGATGCTCGCGATCACGCGCGAGTTCAACTTCGCGGAGACTACCTTCGTGTTGCCGCCGGACGATCGGGCCCATACCGCACGCGTGCGCATTTTCACCACGGCCGGCGAGGTGCCTTTTGCTGGCCATCCCAACGTCGGCACGGCGTTTGTACTGGCGCGCATGGGCGAGGTGTTCGGCCGACGCATCGGTGACACTGCCTTGTTCGAAGAGTTGGCCGGCATTGTGCCGGTGTCCATCCAGAGGGAACAGGGCGTGGTGAAGGGCGCCACTCTCACCGCGCCCGAACCGTTGCGTTTGGGTGAGACGTTCGAAGTTGCGGCGATCGCTGCATGCCTGCGACTGGATCCGGCCGATGTCCTGCTCGACCGGCATGCGCCCCGCGAAGCTTCGGTTGGGCTGCCTTTCGTGATGGTGGAACTCACCGACGTGGAAGCGCTGGGGCGCATTCGCCTGGACGCCGACGCCAGTTGTACGCTGCTGGAAAAACACCCGGCGCGCGGGATGTATGTCTACGCACGGGTAGCATCGGCGACCAACGCGCGCCTACGTGCGCGCACCTTCTGCCCGCTGCTGGGAGCGGCCGAAGACGCGGCAACCGGCAGCGCCAACGCCGCGCTGGCCGGACTGCTGGCGAGCCTGGATCCGGCGACCGATGGCCAATTCCACTTCGAGGTGACCCAGGGCGTCGAGATGGGCCGACCCAGCCAGCTGAAACTCACGGCACAAAAGGCGGGCGGAGTGATCACGGCACAGGTGGGCGGCGCCTGTGTATCCCTCATGCACGGTGTGCTCGACGTCGACTGAAGTGCGGAAGTTGCTGCAGCACGGCTTGACACAGCAAATTTAGATCGATTCAAATCGGATTGTTCCGCGTGTCATTCCGTAGCACTTACGGGTATGGCAGCACCCGGACTTTCCGGTCGATTCGTGGCGATACGCCATTGGTGCCAGCTCTCACGGTACCCATGGCGTCACGGGTATGGCCGCTGTTTTCGCACAGTTCAGAGGATTCGGTATGAAGGCATCGCCATGGAGCCGCACCTTGTGGCTGTGCGCAGCGGGGATGGTCGGGGCGCTCGGCGGCAGCGCAACCAAGCTGCGTGGCGAGCCGCTGACCCAGCCAAATCCGGGCGTCTTCCAGACCTCGTTCGAAGCCGATGAACCTACGCCGTCGGCGGTACCGGCCAGTGCCGCGTTTACGGCGCAGATCGATGGGGGCCCGGGCAAGGCGGCAGCGCTCAACGCCAAGCCCGACGTCGGCTTCAGCGGCCTGCATTCGCTGCACTACCGGGGTCGGGCCGATGGCAGCCAGCAGCTGCGCCTGTTCGATGTCGATCTGCCGGTGCGGGCCGACACCCAGCTTTCCTATGTGATCTTTCCCCAGCGCGTGGAAGACGATCTGCGTAACCCGGCGAACTACGTGGTGGTGGACCTGGTGCTCGACGACGGCAGCCGGCTGTCGACACGCGGTGCGCTCGATCAGCACCGCATGGGTGCCACGGCGCGCGCGCAGGGTGACGGCCGTACGCTTTATCCGAACCAGTGGAACGTCGTATCGATCGACGTTGGCCGCGTGGCGGCGGGGCGGCACATCCGCCAGATTGTGCTTGACCACGACGGGCCGGGTGCCGCGTTCGAAGGCTACATCGATGACATCCGCATCGGCGCCGAGGCGCCCGATACACGGCGGCAACCAGCCGACTTCGTGGACACGCGGCGCGGCAGCAATGCGAACGCCGATTTCTCCCGCGGCAATACGTTTCCCGCGACGGCATTGCCGCACGGCTTCAATTTCTGGACGCCGGTAACCGATGCCAGCGGCAACTGGCTCTACCAGTACCAGGCGCACAACGGTGCGGACAATCGGCCTCGCCTGCAGGCGTTCGCGCTGTCGCACGAACCGAGCCCCTGGATGGGTGATCGCCAGACCCTGCAGTTGATGCCGGAGGCGCAGCCCGATGGCGTGCCGCTGCTCGACCGCGCGGCGCGCTCACTCAGCTTCAGCCATGACCATGAGACGGCCCGCGCTGACGGCTATCGCGTCGCGTTCGACAACGGCCTCGTCACCGAGATGACACCGACCGACCACGCGGCGATGTTCCGTTTCACCTTCGTCGGGCCGCAGGCGCAGCTGGTGTTCGACAACATCAACGACCACGGCGGCATCACGCTCGACCCTGCGTCGCGAAGCTTCAGCGGCTATTCGGATGTGAAGAGTCGGTTGTCCGCCGGCGCGACGCGATTGTTCTTCTATGGCTCGGTCGATCAACCGATACAGCACAGCGGCCAGCTCACCGGTGCAGGGCGCGACCATGTCGCCGCGTGGCTCGGCTTCGACACCCGCACGCAGAAGACGGTGAACCTGCGCATTGCCACCTCGCTGATCAGCGTCGATCAGGCCCGGCACAATCTGGCGCTGGAGATCGCGCCGGGCGACAGCTTCGATGAAGTGCACGAACGTGCGCAGCAGCACTGGAATGCGCTGCTTGGCATGGTCAGCGTGCACGGCGCCAGTCGCGATGAGCTGACCACGCTGTATTCCAATCTCTACCGGATGTTTCTCTATCCGAACGAAGCTTACGAAAACACCGGCACGGTAGCGCAGCCCGTCTATCGCTACGCCAGCCCATTCTCCGCACCGACCGGCGCCGACACACCCACCCAGTCCGGCGCACGCATCGTCGACGGCAAGGTGTTCGTCAACAACGGTTTCTGGGACACCTACCGCACGGCGTGGCCGGCCTACACGCTGCTCATGCCGACCCAGGCTGGCGAGATGATCGACGGCTTCGTGCAGCAGTATCGCGATGGCGGCTGGATCGCGCGCTGGTCATCACCCGGTTTCGCCGACCTGATGGTCGGCACCAGCGCCGACGTGGCGTTCGCCGATGCGTGGCTGAAAGGCGTGCACAATTTCGACGTGCGTTCGTTCTATCAGTCGGCGCTGAAAGACGCTTCCGTGGTTAGCCCGCTGCAGGGCACGGGCCGCAAGGGGCTGCAGCGTTCGATCTTCAACGGCTATACCGACACTGGCATCGATGAGGGACTGTCGTGGTCGATGGACGGCTATATCAATGACTTCGCGATCGGCAACCTGGCCGGCGCGCTGGCTGCGCGACCGGCAGTGGACGATCCGTATGCTGCGTACTACGCCGACGATGCACGCTACTACCGCAATCGCGGGCTAAGCTACATCAACCTGTTCGATCCAGCAGTCGGCTTCTTCGTTGGTCGTGATGCCGCCGGTCACTGGCGCTACGACAAGGCCACGTTCGACCCATTGCGCTGGGGCGGCGACTACACCGAGACCGATGCCTGGAACATGGCCTTCCACGCGCCACAGGACGGTGCAGGCCTCGCCGCGCTGTACGGTGGCCGCGCCGGCCTTGCGTCGAAGCTCGATGCGTTCTTCGCCACGCCGGGCAACTTTCATGTCGGCAGCTACGGTGAAGCGATCCACGAGATGCTCGAGGCGCGTGATGTGCGCATGGGCCAATACGGCCATAGCAACCAGCCCTCGCACCACATCATCTACATGTACGACTACGCCGGCCAGCCGTGGAAGACGCAAGACAAAGTACGCGACGTACTGTCGCGCCTCTATGTCGGCAGCGAGATTGGCCAAGGCTATCTTGGCGACGAGGACAACGGTGAGATGTCCGCCTGGTATGTGTTCAGCGCCGCCGGCTTCTATCCCTTGCGCATGGGCACGCCCGAATATGTGATCGGCGCGCCTTACTTTCCGCACATGGACATCCGCTTGGAGAACGGCAAGCACATCGTGATTGATGCATCCGCGGTCAGTGATACCAACCGCTACGTGCAGAGCCTGCGTGTGAATGGCCAGCCATGGAACAAGCTGACCCTGCCACATGTGCTGCTGGCGCAGGGTGCCAATCTGGCATTCGTGATGGTTCCGAAGCCTTCCCACTGGGCGAGCGATGAGGCCGCGCTGCCGCCGTCGCTCAGCAGTCAGGGCAAGCCGCAGCCGCTGCGCGACATCACCGATGCAGCGCAGGGCGAAACCACCAGCACCCCGGTGATCCCGCAGCTGGCTGCTCTGTTCGACAACGACAGCAACACCGAAGCCACGCTGCCCGCGGCGCCATCCACCGTGAGCTGGCATTTCCCGCAGCCACGGCGCGTGGATATGCTCACGCTGACCTCTGGCGCCAGCGCAGCAGCGCCGTCCGGCTGGCAGTTGCAGGCATCCACCGACAACAAGCATTGGCGCACGCTGGATACGCGTCAGAACGAGAGCTTCCCGTGGCCTCGCCAGACGCGGGCATTTGGTGTGCGCGAGCCTGGTAGCTATGCGTATTACCAGCTGACGTTTGTGCAAGCTGTGGGCGGAGCTGCGAGAGCCCTGGCGGAAATCGAGCTTATCGGACCCGCGCCGCCAGCGAAGTAGCACCTGGAGTTATCGATGGGCCCGGATGCTGGCAGCAGCGTCCGGGCGCGAAACCGGATCCCGTCGGCTGCCGCGCCGGTCACCCATTTCAGCAAGTCGCGCCGATTGCCCGTTGCCGCATCCAGCACGCGATGCTCATGCGATCTCTCGTGGCCGGCAACACCTCGTGTTCGAATTGCGCCGAGAGAAACAGCAGCAGCGTGCCGGCATGTGGATAGATATCGCGATGCGAGTGATCGGCTAGGTGCAGTCGCAGCGCGCCGCCTTGCGCTTCCTGCCATGCATCGTTGAGATAGAACACGGCGGAAACCACGCGCGCATCGTTGTTGCGCAACTGATCGAGATGACGCGCGTAACCGGCGCCGGGCTGATATACCGCGTAATGCGATTCGCTATCCACGAGGCCGAGCATCAGCGAGCGACTGAGCTCGATCCGCAGCGTGTCGATGCGATCGGCGAACGCCTGTTGCGGTGCACTCAGCGCATCGGATTCAAACCAATGCGTGCTGTCGCCGCGCAGCAGCGTTTGGTCACGATCGGCTCCGACCCGCGCTGGCTTCAGTTGTTGCGCGTCGTGCATCGCCAGACATTCATTCGTCAACGCGAGCGTCTCTGCCGGGGACATGAGACCTTGGATGACGCACCAGCCATCCGCGGCAAGCGAGGCTGTCGCACTTTCAAACTCATCGGAGCGGGTGTGCATCGGTCGCCTGGGTTTTGCGCGGACACGCGAAGTTGCCCAACGCGCGCACGCAGGACTCGACCAGGCACAGGAAGCGATCATCTCGGCAGCATGAACAGCCGCGAGGGTCGACGCAGCATACTGCGTAAAGCCGGTATACGCCGGCACGTGTTGCGTGGGCGTGTTGGCGGCTACCGCTTGCGCAGCGGTTCAAGCAGTGACGACAAGCCGTTGTGATCCAACTCCAGCATCAGCGCCAGCAGGCGGCCAAGCTCGCCATTTGGGAATCCCTTGCGGGCAAACCAGGCAAGGTAGGCGCCTGGCAGGTCGGCGATCAGGCGACCCTGGTATTTGCCGTAAGGCATGCGCACCGCTACCAGCTTCGGCAGATCTTCTGCTTCCATCGAGATCGTTCCTGCGCCGTTACTTGGCAAACAACTGCGAGCGATCCGCAAACGCCTTGAATTCCAGCGCATTGCCGCAGGGATCGAGCAGAAACATCGTGGCCTGCTCACCCGGCTGGCCCTTGAAGCGGATGTGCGGCGCGACCACGAAGCGAGTGCCTGACGCCTGCAACCGCGTAGCCAGCGTCTGCCAGTCGCCCATCGAAAGCACGACGCCGAAGTGTCGCACCGGCACGTCATCGCCATCCACATCGTGCGCCGCCACCGCGCGCGCTTCCTCCGGCGCGAGATGCGCCACAATCTGGTGCCCGTAAAAATCGAAGTCCACCCAGTCGGCGCTGGAGCGTCCCTCGGAGCATCCCAGCAGCTCGCCGTAGAAGGCCCGCGCGTTGGCCAGCGATGTGACTGGAAAGGCAAGATGGAACGGTGGCAGTTCGTGCATGTAGGCGTCCGCTAGCAAGAGTACGCAGCTTCGCGACCGACACATTCGCCGTCAAGCCGCCATGAGTATCGAGGTGAGAGCTTGCCTGCCGGAGTTCGTTTACTTGGCGAGCATGCGGCGGACGGTCACTTCCAGTAGTGGCAGATGCTGCTGCACCTGGCTTGTACCGTCAGGGGGTCGATCTCGCCCAGATAATTGTGCACGAGAATATTGCGGAAGCCGCTGATCTGTTGCCACGGGATTGCCGGGTAAGGCTGCTTGAGATCACCGGGTAAACGTTGCGTGGCTTCGGACAAGATTTGCAGGTTGCGCAAGGTGGCGTCGTATGGCATCTCGTCCCCAGTCGGATCGCCACGCTGCTGAATACGCCGAATTTTCTCGATGGCGTCGGGAATATGCTGAGCATGGGCATGCCACGCCTTGCTCCCCGCTCCACGGCCTCGTTCAACACGGTGTCGCGTAGGTGGCGGTTGAGTTCATGCTCGGGTAGGAGGTCGAGGCGTCGACCTGTGATTTCGGCCAGTCGCTCAGCGAGCGGCAGACGCCGAGCGAACAAGTCGTAGCCCCGGAGGAAATCCACCAGGAAGTCAATGTCGCTATCCAGTCGCTCCTCGCCGCGAGCTACCGAGCCAAACACGCGGATACGGCGAGCGCCGAACTGGCGGCACGCGGCAAGGATGGCCTCTCTTTGTGTGTGCAACACATCAAGCAGCATGGTCATGGCCTCGCGGCGGTATTGTCCGCCGGTCTTCGATTCGACTTCCGCTGGTAGTGGAGCCCCGGCTTCATACTGCGGGCAGCCTCGATTCAATTCATCGCCTCAGCCTCACGGTTTCACAAACCTCAACGTCATCCGATCCGATTCACCGATGACTTTCATCTTCGCGTGCTCGGTATCGGGCCCGGCCAGATCCGGTGGCAGGCGGTGCACGTTGATGTCTTCCGGGTCCGCGGGGTTCGCGTTGATCTGCGATACGCCGTCCAGGCGGAAACCGGTCTTGAGGGCGACGGCGATCAGGTAATCCTCGGGGATGCGGTGCAGGGTCTTGCTGCTGTCCTCGGCATCGGAAAAAGGTTTTGCGCGGTGTTCGGTGAGGCCGAGCACGCCGCCGGGCTTGAGTACGTTGAAGGCGGCCTTGAGCACGGCGTCGAGCGTATCCGGGCTGTGGTTGAGCCAGTCATGCGTGTTGCGGAACGTGAGCACCATGTCGGCGGAGTTGTCGGGGCCCAGGTTCACTTGCATCGGTGGCGCGAACGGGACGATCTTTTCGATGTGTCCATAGACCGCAGGGTCGGCCTTGAGCTTGGCGGTGAACTTCACCGACGACGGCGCGGCTTCGATCAGATGGCCATGTGCGTAGAGGAATGGCGCAAGAATTTCGGTGTACCAGCCGCCGCCGGGGGCCACCTCGATCACCGTCATGCTCGGCTGGATGCCGAAGAATTGCAGGGTCTCGATGGGGTGGCGATATTGATCGCGCGCCTGGTTCGCAGCCGAACGCCAGTGGCCGCCGACCGCCTGCTGGAGCGCCGCGGTGGTGCTGTCGGCTGAAGTGGCGGCGGCGCTGGCGACGGGTATCAGCAGTGTGCCGGCCAGCAGGATGAGCAACTTGCAGGTGTGGCGAAACATGGTTCGACCCTCCCGACGGTGAGCTTTCAAGATTACGCCGAAACGAGCGCCGTAGAAGGAAACAGGCAGCGTGCCGATCGCACCTGACTTGTCGCATGGCATGACTTTCCTCATGGGGCACCGCGCTCCAAACCACCTAGGCTGCGTCATCCGCCCCCGGGCCTGATCGAGCGATACGTGATGGACATCCGTAAGCGTTGGCGCAGGACTTCCGCGACGACCATGTTTACCGTGCTGACTCTGGCGGGTGCGGTCTCGGTACATGCGACCGCAACGCCGCGGCCGGATGGCTCCAGCGAAGGGATCACTGCCCATCCTGGCTGCAATCGGCTCGATGCACGCGCCTGTCTCGACCTCGCACTGACCGCCATGGGCGGCCGCGACAAACTGGCGGCGATCAGCAACGTACAGCTCGACGTGATCGGCCACACCGCACTCACCGAGCAGTCGTACCGGCAGGCACCGTTCATCACCAGCTACGAACGCGATCAGCTGACCCTTGATTTCGACAAGGGTCGGTTGCGGAACCAAAGCCACGGCGTATGGCCGGAAGCCGATCCGCATCAGGCGGAAAGTGATCTGATGCTCATCGCCACCACGCAGGCCTGCGTGTATCACGCAAAGGATGCCGATACGCCGTGTTCGCCGTCCGATCTGGACGACACCCGTGCCACGTTGGCATTGGGACCGGAGCGCTTGCTGCTGACCGCGGCGGCGGCGCCCGATCTGCATTATTCGAGCGGCGAATGGCTGCGTTCCACGGCGCATAGCGTGCTGGAGTTCAACTGGAACGGCCAGCCCGTGCGCGTGCTGCTCAATCCGTTCAATCATCTACCGGACGCGGTTGAACGCACCACGACGTTCCAGGATTTCTGGTTCGCCTGGGGTGACGTCGAGCAGCGTATCTACTACGACAACTGGAAATTGCTGGGCGGCATCGTGCTGCCGACCAACCGCATCGAGCAGCGCAATGGCGTGTGGTGGCAGTCGATGCTGATACTCGACGCCAGCCTCAATACGAAGCTGGATGACAAGGCGTTTGCCATGGACGCGACGGTGGCGGCCAAGGTCGCGCAATCGAAGGGTTGGAATCGCGATTTCAGCGACCAGCACCATGTCGAGCTGGCTCCAGGCATCGAGCTCTACCGCGGCTCCTGGAATGCCACCCTGATCAAGCAGGACGACGGTGTGCTGGTACTGGAGGCACCGATCTCGCCGCACTACGTGCAAGGCGTGCTGGCCAAGGCGCGCAGCTTGTTTACGGGTATCCCGGTGAAGGGCGTGCTATCGAGCTCCGATTCCTGGCCGCATATGGCCGGTGTGCGGGAGGCGGTGGCCGAGGGCCTGCCGGTATACATCCTCGATTTGAACCAGCCGCTGTTGGACCGTTTGGTCACTGCGCCGCACCGCTTGCAAGCGGACCGCCTGCAGACCGCACCGAAATCGCCGCAGTGGCATGTCGTCTCCGGTAAACAGGAGATCGGCACGGGCGCGAACCGCGTCGTGATCTACCCGCTGCGTGGCGCCTCGACCGAGCGCCAGTTCATGGTGTATTTCCCCGGGCACAAGTTGCTTTACGCCAGCGATACGTTGGCGCTCAACGCCGACCACACGCTCTACGATCCGGAACTGATGCGTGAAGTGGTGCAGGCCGTAGTGCGCAATCATTTGCAAGTGGATACGGTATACGCGATGCACGAGGGGCCGACGCCATGGCGCGACGTGGTTGGCTTGGTCGATGCCGCCATGCAGTGACTGCGTCGACCGATATTTCATCGGGCTGGCGTTAGCATCAGCCTTTCTCCAATGATCTGGGCCAGATTCATGCGCAAGAAATGGTGGTGGTTGCTCTGCCTGCTGGCGACGCCGGCGTTTGCCGCGCCGCAACTCGACAAGCTCACGCTTCCGGCGGGTTTCCATGTCGCGGTGTATTCGGACCAGGTGCCGAATGCGCGCGAAATTGCCTTGGGCACGAATGGCATCGTGTTCGTCGGTTCCAACGATGCCGGCAAGGTCTACGCGCTCACCGACACGAAAGGTGATGGCCACGCCGACAAGGTGCAGGTCATCGCCAGCGGGTTGGAGCTGCCGGTCGGTGTGGCGTTCCACAACGGCGATCTGTACATCTCCGCGGTGAGCCGGATCCTCGTGTTGCGTGATATCGAGCACCACCTGGATAACCCGCCGAAGCCACAGGTCATCACCGACAAATTGCCCACCGAGATGCATCACGGCTGGAAGTTCATCGCGTTCGGTCCCGACGGCAAGCTGTATGTACCGATCGGCGCGCCTTGCAACATCTGCGATCCGGGCCCGGATCACGGCAAGCTCACCCGCATGAACGCCGATGGCTCCGACATGCAGAATGTCGCTGTCGGCATTCGCAATACGGTCGGCTTCACCTGGCGCCCCGGTTCGCAACAGCTGTGGTTCACCGACAACGGCCGCGACCTGATGGGCGACGACATGCCCAGCGACAAATTGAACAAGCTCTCGCACATCGGTGAAAACTTCGGGTACCCCTATTGTCATCAAGGCGACACGCTGGATCCCGAATTCGGCAAGGGCAAGAACTGCAAGGACTACACGCCGCCCGTGCTGAATCTGGGTGCGCATGTGGCTTCCCTGGGCCTGCGCTTCTACGAGGGCAACCAGTTCCCGGCCAGTTACAAAGGTGCGCTGATCATCGCCGAGCACGGCTCGTGGAACCGTACGAAGAAGTCCGGCTATCGAGTGATGACGGTGCGCTTGAACGGCGACAAAGTCGTGTCCTACCAACCGCTGCTCGATGGCTTCCAGCAGGACGAGAAAGCCTGGGGTCGGCCAGCCGACGTGCAGCCATTACCGGATGGCAGTTTGCTGGTCAGTGATGATCTGGCGGGGGCGGTTTATCGGGTGACGTATCAGAAGCCTTGATGGGCGAAGAGGATGCGCAGTGCGACAACGAGCTCGCGGCCTGCTCTGCTCCCTCCCCCTGCTTGCAGGGGGAGGGAGCAGAGCGGCAAGAGAGCAGTTGTTTGCACGACAGTTCGCCCCAAATAATCAAAGTTCGATTCTTGACCGGAGACATCCATGCAACTGCGTAGTGACAACTTCAAGGACGGCCAGTCGATTCCGGCCGAGTTCGCGTTTGGCAAGCGCGCCGAGCCGGTCGCTTTGTCGGACAACCTGAGTCCGCATCTGGCCTGGAAGGACGCGCCGCCTGGCACGCGTTCGTTCGTGCTTACCTGCATCGATACCGACGTGCCCAGTCGCGGCGACGATGTGAACCAGAAGGGTCGGACGGTGCCGGCGGATCTGCCGCGGGTGGACTTCGTGCATTGGTTGATGGCGAACATTCCGGCGGAATGCGGTGAGCTGGCCGCGGGTGCGTGCAGCAATGAAGTTACGGCGCGCGGCAAGCGCGAACCGTTTGGGCCGCCGGGCAGCGTGCAGGGCGAAAATGACTACACCGGCTGGTTTGCGGGCGACGATCAGATGGCCGGCAGCTATCTCGGCTACGACGGCCCGTGTCCGCCGTGGAACGATGTGCTGCTGCATCACTATCATTTCCGGGTGAGCGCGCTCGACGTGGAGACGTTGGCGCTGGCCGAGGGCTTCAAACTGCCCCAATTGCAGGCGGCGATGGCTGGCCATGTGCTGGCCGAGGCGGAACTCGTCGGAACCTACACCCTCAACCCGGACGGTCTCGAGCCGGTAGCGTCGAGCTGAACAACGTCGGCGCCGCGTGCACGGCGGCGCCGATAACCTTCACGCCCGCATGGCATGGGCTATGGGTGAATGGCAACACTTGGCCTCGTCGCCGCACCTGCCATTCATTACAAGAGGACACCGCCATGCTTCACTACGCCTTGGTCTTTCTGGTCATCGCCATCATCGCCGCGGTACTGGGTTTTGGGGGCATCGCGGGTGCCGCAGCCGGCATCGCAAAGATCCTGTTCGTCGTTTTCCTGATTCTGGCGATCATCTCGTTCTTCCGTCGCAGCACTTAATGGCCGTGCGTTTGGGCGCGGTTTGCACGATAGTCAGTCCTTTCCGGAGCATGCAATGAACAAGCAGGAACCTACCACCGAATCGCTTGCCAGCACTCGCATCGACGAGAGCGCCGAGCGCATCAAACAGGCCACCTCCAGTGCGGTAGCCAGCACCAAGGACGCGGTGGATCGCGCTGCCGATCACGTTGAAGAAGGCTTGCACAACGCCACCGACAAGGCAGCCCAGGCCGCCAACCGGGCCACCGAGAAGGCGGCAGATATCAGCGAGCGTGGCCGCGAGGTTTACGACCAGACGATGGACCGCGCCGATGCATGGCTGGATCAGGCGCGCGAGTACGTGCGCGAGAAGCCGGTGCAGTCAGTTGCCATCGCGCTGGGTGCTGGCTGGCTGCTTGGCCGCATACTGCGGCGTTGAGCCAGACCATAGCGGGGGCAGGGAATGCACAACCAGGCTGAGCCACCCCGTGAAGCGGCGGCGCCGGATCCGGCGCCGTTGTCGTCTGGGCTGTTGACGGAAATCGGCCAGCTCGGCCGTGCGGTCAAGCATCTGTTCGGCGCGCAATTGCATCTGCTGGCCGCGGAACTGGGGCTGGCACGCAGCGCGATCTCATGGATCTTCGTCGCGGGCCTGGCGGCGACCGTGGCCGGGGTGGGGCTGGGGTTGAGCTTGCTCGCCTTCACCGGTTTGCTGCTGGCCAAGTGGTTCGGTTCGTGGTTCTGGGCGTTACTGGCGCTGTGCGTGCTGCAGCTGGTGTTTCTGCTCGCATCGGTCCTGCTGTTCCGCCGCTGCATGCACTGGATGAGCCTGCCCGCCACGCGCGGCGAATGGAGTGCGATGATGCATGACACGCTGAGTAAGGCCGAGCGTGAAGTAGAGCGCGAGCAGGCCAACGGGGAAGGGGATCGGGCATGAACATTTTCGACCGCGTTGCCAGGGTAAAGGCGGCCCAGGCGCGTATGGGCGTCGCTCGGCGCGAGTTGAGTGCACCTGCCGCCGCCTTGCTTGTGCGCAGTCATCGACACCCGCTCACAACGGTGGGTGCGGCTGCGGGCGCGGGCTTTGTACTGGGCAGTCTCAATGTGCATCCGCTGCGTGTACCCGGATTGGGCCCACTGCTCAGCGGTGGGCTGGCCGAGGCCGTTGCGTTCGGCACGCGCCTGATCACCGAACTCGGCACCGCCGGTCTGGGCGGTGTTGATCGACATTCGAATCGGCGGAATCCGGATGAACAGAACTCTGCCGATCAGGGCCGCGCCGATCAAAGTGGGGACCCGCCCGATTGGCAGGGTGGCGAGCCGTGACAAGCCAGCCCGAACAACTGTCGCCGCCGGAGGATGACGCCGAGAGTCGTGAGGTGGTATCCGCGTTCGTGGCCGATCAAGTTGCACCGCCCCACCCCCCACCGAGACGCAAAGTGCGCACTGGGCAGACGGTGCGCGGCGTACGTCGTCATCTGCGCGCGATCCGCATCGTGCTGGACGTGCTGCTGTTGCTGGCCTTGATGTACACCGTCACCTTGACCAAGGCGTTGCTGATACCGCTGGTGCTGGCCGCGTTTATCGGGCTGGCACTGAATCCGATCGTCGCCGCCGGAGCACGCATTCACCTGCCACGCTGGCTGACCGCCAGCGTGCTGATGATCGGACTGATCGTGGGCATCAGCAGTGGTGTCAGTGCATTGGCGCAGCCGGCGATCGGCTGGTTCCATGGGGCGCCGGACGCCGTTCGAAACTTCGTGCCCAAGCTGAAGGAATTGACCAAGCCGCTGGAAGCGGCGAACCGCGCCACAGCAAGCCTGGTCAACGGCCCGTCCACCCATGCGCCAGCGACCCAGCCTGCGCCGATGTCGATCAGTGCGTGGGACGTGGTTTCGGGCACGCCCAAGGTGCTCGCGGCGGTACTCAGCGTGACCTTGCTCGTGTTCTTCTTCCTGATCTACGGCGACACGATGCTGCGCCGGCTGGTGGAGATCACGCCAGGCTTTGCCTATAAGCGACATGCGGTGGTGATCGTGCGCGGCTTCCAGACCGAAGTGTCGCGCTACCTGCTGACGGCGATGCTGATCAATGCGAGCCTGGGCGCAGTCACTGCGGGCATGCTGTGGTTTTACAAAGTGCCGGACCCGTTGTTGTGGGGCGCGGTAGCGATGTTCGCGAACTTCATTCCCTACGTGGGTGCGATTACCACCACCGCCGTGCTGGCGGTGGTATGCATGCTGTATGCGCACGTGATGAACTTCGCGGTGTTCCTGCCCGTGCTGACCTTCGCCGGCATTACCGTGCTGGAAGGCAACCTGATCACGCCGATGATCCAGGGTCGCAGCATGCGCCTGAGTCCCATCGCGATCTTGTTATGGCTGCTGGTCTGGGGTTGGCTGTGGGGCATTCCCGGCGCCTTGCTGGCGGTGCCGATGCTGACCTGCACCAAGCTGATTGCCGAGCGCGTACGCAGCTGGCACTGGTTCGCGATGATGGTGCAGCGCTGATTTACCCCCGTATGTTCACCAGGGTATGACTTCGGTATCGCGGAAGAAGCGGCCGCTCGGTGCCGGCGCGGGTAGACACGCCGCCCATACGATCCCGGCCGCGCCGCGCTCCACCGGCCGCCCGCCAGGGCCGCCGAGTTCGGTCGCCACCCACCCCGGACACACTGCGTTGACCACGATGCCGCTGCCCTCCAGTTCGGTCGCGAGCGAGCGGGTATACGCGTTCAGTGCGGCCTTGGACGTGCGATAGGCGACGCAGTTGCTACCGTTCGAGCCGGTGGCACCACAACCGCTGGAAACATTCACGATGCGGCCATAACCATGCCGACGCATGAGCGGGAGCATGGCGCTGGATAGCCGCCAGCTGCCGAATAGATGGGTGTCGAGCGCGTCACGCGCCGGCGCAATATCAGTCGTGCTGGCGTTGGCCTCGCGGTCGTAGTGACCGCCGGCATTGTTCACCAGCACATCGAGCCGGCCGTAGCAGGTGCCGATCCAATGGGCTAGCGCATCGACCTGATGCTGGCGCGTCACATCCAGCGTTACCGCAATCACCTCACCCGTTGTGCCAGCCAGCTGGCGGGCCGCGCGACGACCCTTTTCGAGATCGCGAGCGCCGAGCAGCACCGTCATGCCGCGCTCACTGAGCTGACGCGCCACCTCGAAACCGATGCCGCGATTGGCGCCGCTGACCAACGCCACGCGGTAGACCGGGGCGATTGCCGGCGTGGAGCTTTTCGCCGCCGTATTCATGGCGCAGCGTTGGGCGCGGCGTTGGCAACGGCACTGCAATGCTCGTCGCCGCAGGCCTGCCAGCCACCACCGAGCGCCTTGTACAGCGCGACGGCGCGGGTATTGATCGATGCTTCGGCCTGGGCCAGATCATCCTCGGCGGAAAGCTGGGTACGCTCGGCGTCGAGCAATTCGAGGAAGCTGGTGGCACCTTCCTCATAACGCACTCGTGCAAGATCTGCCGCGCGCGTGCTCTGCGTGCTCTGGTCGATCAGGTGATCCACCCGCACCCGTTGCTGGTTGAATCCGGTGACCGCGTTGTCGATATCTTCGATCGCCAGCAGCACGCTCTGCTGATAGTTCGCTTGCGCCGCATCGGCGCGTGCTTCGCTGGCATGCAGGTTGGCGCGAACGCGTTGGACGTTCAGGCCGGGCCAGCTGATGCTCGGTGCGAGCGACCATGCGCGCGTCGCGGGGCCGCCGAAATTGTTGCTGCTGCCGGCCAGGAAGCCGAGGAAACCACCCAGCGTGATATGCGGAAAGAAATCCGCCTTGGCCACGCCGATGCGCGCGGTGGCCGCCGCATATTCGCGTTCGGCAATGCGTACATCCGGCCGACGTGTAAGCACGTCGCCGGCATCACCGATCGGCAGGCTGACCGCGATCGGGGTGAAGCTCTTCGGCGAGACATCGATGTCGAGTTCGCCGGGCCGCTCGCCCAGCAGCACGGCGAGTCGAAACTCGCTGGCGCTGACTTGTGTCTGCAGTACCGGCAGTTGCGCCTGCACCGCGCTGAGGCGAGCCTTCGCACTGGCGACGTCTTGTTCCGAACCGGAACCGAGCTGCTCGCGCACTTCGGTCAGGTGCGTGGTTTGCTGCAGGTTTTCGATGTCGCGCTGGGCAATGTCGAGCCGCAACTGACTGCCGCGCAATTCGAAATAATTGCGCGCCACTTCGGCCAGCAGGGTGACCTGGGCATTTTGCAGCGCTGCGTCGCTGGCGCCGAGGTCGGCACCCGCTGCTTCCACGGAACGCCGCACACCACCGAACAGATCCAGCTCCCACGAAGCATCGAAACCGGCCTGATACGTAGTGACCGTGGTGCGCTGATTGGTGAAGCCGGGCTCCTGGCCGCGAGCGCGTGTGTAGTTCAGATCGGTATCCACGGTCGGCAACTGATCGGACTTGGCACTGCTGAGCAGCGCGCGCGACTCATGCAATCGCGCCACGGCGATGCGCAGATCCAGATTGTTCTTCGCAGCACGCTGGATCAGTGCATCCAGCGTCGGGTCGTTGAACTGCTTCCACCAGGCGGCCTGGAACTGCGCGTGGCTCTCTTGCGCGGCGTCGAATCCCTGCAGCTGCGATGGCGTTGGCGGCACCCGGTGATAGTTCGGACCGACGCTGGCACAGCCAGCGAGGATCAGTGCCGCGCTCAGCGCGGCAATCTTGAGTAGCGTTTTCATATCAATGTTCTCCAGCGCGGGAGCGGTGCGCGTGTGACCCGAAACGCTCCGTCAGGCCGTGAATGACGCCATAGACCAAAGGCGTGTAGATCAACCCGGTAAGAGGTACACCGAGCATGTCCGAGACCACGGCCACACCGACCGCGGCGATCTTGAGCATGGGTTCCATCTCAATGACCCTCCAGCGCCAGAGGGGCGTGCGCGGCTGCATGCTTACGTGCACGCGCTTCGCGGCGCTCCACCAGGGCGCGAATAAGGACGTAGAACAGCGGCGTGTAGACCAGCCCGAACAGGGTCACGCCAAGCATGCCGGAGAACACCGCCACACCCATCGCATGACGCATCTCGGCACCGGCGCCGTGCGAAGTGACCAGTGGCACCACGCCCATGATGAACGCGAACGAGGTCATCAGGATCGGACGCAGGCGCAACCTGGCGGCTTCCAGCACTGCCTCGTGGCGAGCCATGCCTTCGTGTTGGCGTTCGCGTGCAAACTCGACGATCAGGATCGCGTTCTTGCACGCCAGTCCCACCAGCACGATCAATCCGATCTGGGTGAAGATGTTGTTGTCGCCACCACTCAGCCACACGCCGGCAATCGCGGACAACAGCACCATCGGCACGATCAGGATCACCGCCAGCGGCAGCGACCAGCTCTCATACAGCGACGACAACACCAGGAACACCAGCAGCACGCACAACGGGAACACCAGGATCGCGGTGTTGCCGGCGAGAATCTGCTGATAGGTCAGTTCGGTCCACTCGTAACTGAAACCGTTCGGCAGGTTGTCCTTCGCCAGTTTTTCCATCGCTGCCTGGGCCTGGCCGGAGCTGAAGCCGGGCGCCGGTCCGCCGTTGATCTCCGCGGTCGGGTAGCCGTTGTAGTGCTGCACGCGATCCGGTCCGGCACCCTGCTGCACGGTGACGAACGAACCCAGCGGCACCATCTGGCCCTGCGCGTTGCGCGTCTTCAATTGCAGGATGTCCTGCGGTGAATGGCGGAACGCCGGATCGGCCGACACGTTGACCTGATAGGTGCGGCCGAAACGGTTGAAGTCATTGACGTAGAGCGAGCCCAGATAGGCCTGCATGGTCTGGTAGACATCGGCCAGGTTCACGCCTTCGGTCTTGGCTTTCTCGCGATCCACGTCCGCGTCCACTTGCGGCACGTTGACCTGGAAGCTGGAGAACAAACCGGCCAGTGCCGGCACCTTCTGGCTGGCGGCGATCAAGCCCTGGCTCTGCTTGTACAGCTCATCGAAACCACGGTCGCCACGATCCTCGATCTGCAGGCGGAAGCCGCCGATCGTGCCCAGTCCCATCACTGGCGGCGGCGGGAACACCGCGATATAGGCATCCTGGATTGCTGCGTATTTCTGATTCAACGCAGCGGCAATCGCACCCGCCGACAGCGAGGGATCGCGACGCTCTTCGAATGGCTTCAGCGTGACGAACACGATGCCGGCGTTGGTGCTGTTGGTGAAGCCATTGATCGACAGGCCGGGGAACGCCACCGCGTGCTCCACGCCAGGCTGCTTCAGTGCGATCGCGCTCATCCGCCGAATGACATCTTCGGAGCGATCGAGCGAAGCTGCATCAGGCAGCTGCGCAAACGACACGAGGTATTGCTTGTCCTGCCCCGGCACGAAACCGGTCGGCACATGGGAGAAGCCGAGCCAGGTCAGGCCGATCAGACCGGCATACAGCACCAGCGCGATCGAACCCTTACCGAGCAGACGCTTCACGCCACCGACGTAGCGCTCCGAACCACGATGGAACATGCGGTTGAACGGCCGGAACAACCAGCCGAATGCGCGATCGATTCCGCGCGTCAGGCGATCCTTCGGTGCGTCGTGACTCTTCAACAGGATGGCTGCGAGCGCCGGGCTGAGCGTCAGCGAATTGAACGCGGAGATCACCGTCGAGATCGCGATGGTCAGCGCAAACTGGCGATAGAACTGGCCAGTGAGGCCGCTGATGAACGCGGTCGGGATGAACACCGCACACAACACGAGCGCTGTGGCGACGATCGGGCCAGTGACCTCGTGCATCGCCTTGCGCGTCGCCTCCTTCGGCGACTGCCCGAGCTCGATGTGCCGCTCCACATTTTCCACCACCACGATCGCATCATCGACCACGATGCCGATCGCCAGCACCATGCCGAAAAGTGATAGCGCATTGAGCGAAAAGCCGATCACGTACATCACGGCGAACGTGCCGATCAGCGATACCGGCACTGCGACCAGTGGAATGATCGACGCGCGCCAGGTCTGCAGGAACAGGATCACCACCAGCACAACCAGCAGGATCGCTTCCAGCAAGGTGTGCACCACCGCCTCGATCGAGCCGCGTACGAACACGGTCGGGTCGTAGACGATGCTGTAGTCGACGCCCTGCGGGAACTCCTTCTTCAGCTGCGCCATGGTGGCGCGTACTTCGTCGGAGATCTGGATCGCGTTGGAGCCTGGTCGCGCGAAGATCGGCAACGCTACCGCCGGCTTGTTGTCGAGCAGGCTGCGCAAGGCATAGGTGTCCGCGCCCAGGTCGACCTTGGCGATGTCGCGTAAGTGGGTGACGCCACCGTTCGCATCGGTGCGCACGATGATGTTGCGGAAGTCGTCCTCGTTGATCAAACGGCCACGCGTATTGATGTTGAGCTGGAACGCCGAGTTGGTCGGGCCGGGTGGCGCATTCAGCGCACCGGCGGCGACCTGTACGTTCTGCTCGCGGATCGCGTTGATCACATCGCCGGTGGTAAGCCCACGCGAGGCCAGCTTCGGCGGATCCAGCCACACGCGCATGCTGTATTCGCCCGCGCCGAAGATCTGCACATCGCCGACGCCATCGAGCCGGCCCAGCACATCCTTCACATGCAGTCGCGCGTAGTTCGACAGGTACAGCATGTCGTAGCGCTGGTCGGGTGACGTCAGGTGCACCACCATGGTGAGATCAGGCGAGCTCTTCTGCGTGGTGACGCCGAGGCGCTGCACTTCCTCCGGCAGCTTGGGCAAGGCTTGCGCGACGCGGTTCTGCACATCGACCTGTGCCGTGTTGAGGTCGGTGCCGAGCGCAAACGTCACGGTCAGCGTTATTGCGCCGTCGCTGGTTGCCTGCGACGAGCTGTACAGCATGCCTTCCACGCCGTTGATCTGCTCTTCCAGCGGCGTGGCGACGGTTTCGGCGATGACTTTGGGATTGGCGCCGGGATAGCTGGCGTGCACCACCACGGTGGGCGGCACGACTTCGGGGTATTCGCTGATCGGCAACTTGAACACCGCGATGCTGCCGCAAATCACAAACAGCAGCGACAGCACGGCGGCCATGATCGGCCGATCGACGAAAAACTGGGCAATGTTTTTCATGGTGTGTGACTCAGTCCTGCGAACGCTTGTTCTTGCTGGCGGCGGCCGCCGCCGCCGCGACAGCCAGGGCGATATGCTCGTCGTCATGGATCAAGGCCGGCGTTGCCTGATTGGCATCGACAAGTGCCTTGTCGCTGTCGGTGAGGCGGTATTGCATGGCCACTTTTTGCGGATTGACCTCGACGCCGGGGCGCACGTGCTGCAGGCCGTTGACGATCACCACGTCGTTCGCGTCCAAGCCGCTGTCGATCACGCGCAGGCCTTCAAACAGCGGGCCGGGACTGACTTTGCGGTATTGCACCTTGTGGTCCTTGTCGACCACATAGACGAACTGGTTGCCCAGATCGGTACCGATCGCGCGATCGTCCACCAGCAGACGGGGACGAGTCTGTCCGCTCTGCAATTGCACGCGGGCATACAGGCCCGGTGTGTAGAGGCCATCGTGGTTCTCGAACACCGCGCGCAGCCGCATCGTGCCGGAATCGATGTGCAGCTGGTTGTCGACGAAGTCGAGGCGACCTTCATGTGGAAAACCTGGTTCGTCGGCCAGACCCATGGTGGCCTCGATCCGCGCATTGCCGCCGGCCTGGACCGCGCGTGCACGCAGATGGTCGAGCTTGAGCCAGGTCTGTTCGTCCACGTCGAAGTAGACATAGACCGGGTTCACCGTGACCACGCTGGTCAACACGTCGCTGCTGGTGACCAGGTTGCCGGGCGTGATGCGGATATTGCTGACGCGACCGTCGATCGGCGAACGAACCTGGGTGAAATCCAGGTTGAGCCGTGCTGAAGCCAGCGCAGCCGTGCTGGCAGCCAGTTGCGCACGGGCACTCTGCTCGGCGGTGTCCTGGTTGTCGGCATCCTGTTGTGCCACGGCATGCTGGGCGAGCAGCATGACTGCGCGTCGCTGATTGGTTATGGCCAGATTCAACGCGGCCTGGGACTGCGCCTGGTTTGCGCTGAGTCGATCGACTTCGGCCTGATACGGGCGCGGATCGAGCTGGAACAGCACATCGTCCTTATGCACCAGCGCACCTTCCTGGAAATGCACCGACTCCACGAAGCCACCTACCCGCGGCTGTACCTGCACGGTGTCGACAGCTTGCAGCCGGCCGGTGAATTCAGCGCTGTCGCTGACTTGGCGGGTTAGCGCCTGAGCCACCGTCACTTCCGGTGGTGCACCGGCGGCGGTCGGGGTCTGTGCATGGCTGTTGCTGCCGTGCAAGAGAACCCAGCTGCCCGCGATTGCGACGGCGACCAGCGTCGCCAGCATCCATTGGTTTTTCATGTTGCGCTCCCAGAACTTGGTTGCCGGGCGCACGTCCCCGGCGAAGGACCGGGAGAATAGGTGAACTAACGGGTATAGAAAATCCGTTTCTTGTGCATTACACTCGTGAGCCGCAGTCACGAATCGACCAGGAAGTGAAGCTATGGAAGACTTTTCCGCAATTTCGACCTTCGTTCGCGTGGTCGAGGCCAAGAGTTTCGCTGCTGCGGCTGCCCAGCTTGAGATGACCCCCTCTGGCGTCAGCCGGGCCGTGGCCCGACTGGAAACCCAGCTCGGCGCCCGATTGCTGTTCCGTTCGACCCGATCGCTGCGTTTAACCGACGATGGTGCCTCGTTCTATGCACGTTGCAAGGAGATCCTTGCCGATCTCACCGAAGCCACCGAGGCGCTGGGGCATGCCCGCAGCCATCCGGTCGGCAGGTTGCGGGTGGCGACACACTCCGCCATCGGGCGCGCCGCGCTGATCCCCAACCTGGCGGAGTTCGAAATGCGCTATCCGGATATCCGGCTGGAGCTGGCGATGTGCGACTACCACTTCGATCTCAACGAAGAAGGCTACGACTGCGCCATCCGCATGGGTGAACTGGAAGATTCCAACCTGATCGCGCGGAAGCTCGGCTACTTCAACAATGTGCTGTGCGCCGCGCCTGCTTACCTGCGCAAACACGGCGCGCCGCGCAACATCGACGACCTGAAGCAGCACCGCTGCATCAACTACGTCTTCCCGAGTACCGGCAAACCCTATCAATGGCAGTTCGATACCCCGAGCGGGAGGGTCGACCTGGATATCGACGCGCACATGCTGATCAACGATGCCGAGTCGGTGATCCAGGCCGCGGTGGCCGGACTGGGTATCATCCAGATTCCGCATTGCCTCGCCGCCAACGCGCTGGCCAAGGGCCAGCTGGAGATCGTCATGACCGACACGATCTCCACCGGCTCACCGCTGTGGATCGTCTATCCACAGAAGCGCCACTTGTCGGCGCGAGTGCAGGCGTTCATCGAATGGGTGAGCGAACTGTTCCAGCGCACCAGCGAACCGCAATGCCGCGTCACCGCGCGCGTCAACGCCGAAAAAGCCGAGCGGGGCGAGCGCGAGGCTGTGGCGGCGTAAATCCCTACTTGGCACGCGGGCCAATGCGGCTCATGCGGGCACTTATATAAGCGTCGAACGCTTCGTTTTTTGCCCGTCATTCCTGCCTTCGCAGGGATAACGAGCTGGATAGCGGGGGTCTTCGCAGGTCTTCGCTTCGCAGGAATGACGAGCCAGACTCCCTTATGCGCCGGCCGGCACCAGCAACAGCAGCGCCACGCCGAGCACGATGCGATAAACCGCAAACGCCGTGAAGCGGTGCGTGCGGATGTAGCCGAGCAACCACTTCACCGCGATGAAGCCGACGATCAGCGACACCACGAAGCCGACGATCAGCGCGGTCCAGTCCTCATGTGCCGCGCCGCCACCCTTCAGCACCTTCAGCAATTCGTAACCCGTGGCCGCATACATGGTCGGAATGCCGACCAAAAACGCAAACTCGGTGGCGGCCGCACGATTGCTGGTGCCCGCCAGCATCGCGGTGAAGATCGTCGCGCCCGAGCGCGACGTGCCGGGGAAAATGCCGGCCACGATCTGCGCAATGCCGACCAGGATCGCCACCCGCCAGGTGACCTCGGTGCGATCAACCTGGCGGGCAGCAAGCTGCTCTGCAGCGATGATCCAGAAGCCGCCAATCAACAGCGCCCACGCAATCGGCGTCACGGTTTCCGGTAACTTGAAGCCGTAGTGTGTGACCACCAGCCCAAGCACGCAGGTGATCAGGAACGCCACGATCAGCTTGAACAGGTAATCGCGATTGGCCGGCACGCGCCACTGCGTGAACAACTGCCAGATGCGCCCCCAGTAGATCAGCGTGATGGCGAGAATCGCGCCCGCCTGGATGCCTACATTGAACAGATCCGAACGCGCGCCGAGGCCGAATTTCTCGGCAATCAGCAGATGACCCGTGCTGGAAATCGGCAGAAACTCGGTGACGCCTTCGATGATGCCAAGCAGGATGACGTGCAGCAGGTTGGTCACAGGTCAGTTCCGGATGATGGTTGAGCGGTCGCCGGCGTGTCTGGCCAACGAGAGGTGCCATAGCTTAAGGGCTTTGCGCGCACGAAAGATGGCCGTCCGGTGGCGCACCATAGCCACGGGAAAGTTGCGTCGACATGCACCATAATAGTGCAAATTGTCACAAAATCCTGTCGGCATTTGGTGCTATCTTTGGCGTTCGTACCCGCCGTGATGCCCGCCAGTGCCTATGCCACAACGGTTTCATGGCATGGCACAGGCTTTGCTATAAAGCTTCATTCCTTCCACTCCCGAGGCTCCCCCGATGTCCGCCCATAAAGTGCTCGATCTGATCCAGGAACACGAGGTCGAGTTCGTCGACTTCCGCTTCGCCGACATGCTCGGCGTGCATCACCACGTCACCTTCCCGGCCCACGCGATCGACGAGTCGACGTTTGAGGACGGCAAGATGTTCGACGGTTCGTCGATCACTGGCTGGAAGGGCATCAACGAGTCGGACATGGTCCTGATGCCGGATCCGGAGACCGCCC
Source organism: Rhodanobacter sp. MP7CTX1 (assembly GCF_014205795.1). Classification (GTDB taxonomy): domain Bacteria; phylum Pseudomonadota; class Gammaproteobacteria; order Xanthomonadales; family Rhodanobacteraceae; genus Rhodanobacter. The sequence continues at coordinate 130,712 of NZ_JACHCN010000006.1, read as the reverse complement.
ATCTCGATCCCTTCAGTTCGCACACCCAGCTGATCCTGCATTGCGATGTGCTTGAGCCGAGCACCATGCAGGCTTACGGCCGCGATCCACGCTCGATCGCCAAGCGCGGCGAAGCGTTCCTGAAATCCACCGGCATTGCCGACACTGCATTCTTCGGCCCGGAGCCCGAGTTCTTCATCTTCGACTCGGTGCGCTGGCAGAACGACATGGGCCGCGTGTTCTACGAGATCGGCTCGCAGGAAGCGGCATGGAGCTCGCGCTACAAGTACGACGGCGACAACACCGGCCATCGCCCGGGCGTGAAGGGTGGCTATTTCCCGGTCAGCCCGGTGGACTCGCTCGGCGACCTGCGCGCCGACATGTGCAAGGTGCTCGAATCGCTCGGCCAGAAAGTGGAAGTGCATCACCACGAAGTGGCGAACGCTGGCCAGTGCGAGATCGGCGTGAAGTTCAACACGCTGGTGAAAAAGGCCGACGAGCTGATCACCATGAAGTACGTGATCAAGAACGTCGCGCACCAGAACGGCAAGACCGCCACCTTCATGCCCAAGCCCATCGTCGGCGACAACGGCAGCGGCATGCACGTGCATCAGTCGCTGTCGAAGAACGGCGAAAACCTGTTCGCCGGTGATCTGTACGGCGGCCTGTCGCAGCTCGCTCTGTGGTACATCGGCGGCATCTTCAAGCACGCCCGGGCGATCAACGCGTTCGCGAACTCCACCACCAATAGCTACAAGCGTCTGGTGCCGGGCTATGAAGCACCGGTGATGCTGGCCTACTCGGCACGCAATCGTTCGGCAAGCTGCCGCATTCCGTACGTGGCCAGCCCGAAGGGTCGCCGCATCGAGGTGCGCTTCCCCGACCCGATGAACTCCGGCTACCTGGTGTTCACTGCGCTGATGATGGCCGGCCTCGACGGCATCATCAACAAGATCGACCCGGGCGCACCGGCCGACAAGGATCTGTACGACCTGCCGCCCGAAGAAGAGAAGAACATCCCGCAGGTCTGCTCGAGCCTCGACCAGGCACTGGAAGCGCTGGACAAGGACCGCGACTTCCTCAAGGCCGGCGGCGTCTTCACCGACGACTTCATCGACGCCTACATCGAAGTGAAGATGAAGGAAGTCACCCGCTACCGCGCCAGCACCCACCCGATCGAATTCCAGATGTACTACGGCATCTGATCGCGGCGACATCGCGAGTGTGAAAGACAACGGGCGCTACGGCACCCGTTGTTGTTGGTGATGCCGGCATGCCACTAGCGACAGAGTTTTACCGGGCCGGGATATTGTCCCACCATGGTGTCAGCGGTCAGTAACGTGATGCCTTCGACCGTCGCTTGCGCCACCAGGACGCGGTCGAAGGGATCCCTGTGGATCGGGGGAAGACCTTCGATAGCGACGGCGTGAGCACTGGCAAGCGGCAGTTCGCCGTATGCGTTGTCCAGCAGTCCCCGCCGAAGCACTCGCGCATCCACCCGAAAATCATCACGCCCGAGCCCACGCTTGACCGCGATTTCCCAAAGACTGGCCGCACTGAAAAACAGTTCGTTGTCCGCGTCGTCGATCAAGGCACGTGCCTCTGCAGGCAGCCGGGCGGGGTTGCCCGCCGCCCACAGCAACAAGTGCGTGTCCAGCAGGTATTTCATGCCGGGCCCTCGAAAAGCTTCTCGATCACGCTTGCGCCCATGCGGTCAAAGTCATCAGGTACCGCGATCTGCCCCGCCATGAAGCCGAGCCGCCGGACTTGTGCGTCGCTGGGCGCAGATAGTGGCAAGACCTTGACCAAGGGCTTGCCGGCCTTGGCGATCACGAACGGCTCGCCCTTGGCGGCCTGATCGACCAGCCGCGACAGCTGGGTCTTCGCTTCGTGGATATTGACGGTAAGCACGCCCGCGACCTCGATGGACTAAGTCTATTTAGTCTAGTCCAATATGCCGCGAATCGGTGCGGGGGAAGGACATTCGCAATGGGTCGTAAGACCACCCGCGAATTGCGTGGATAGCAGGGCACCCAGATCGACGCCGCGACGGCGCAAACCGATCGAGTACCCGTCGCACTGAGGAACTGATCGCGGCGAGCCCGCAATGTGTGGAAGGCAAAGGGTACTTTGGCGCCCGTTTCTGCGATGCCTGCACGCTAGAACGCCAAGGGGGAACCGGGGTCGACCCGGTCGGGTTAGCACGCCAGTAATGTGTTCACTCAGAGCGTGCAAGGTCAATTCTCCAGCAGCCGACCATCACCAGCACCGCGAACGTCCGCTATTGATAGCAATGGGTTGGACTTCTTCTCGCCGCTGACTGTGTGGATTGCGCCTTCAGCCTGGCACCCAGATGCTGTGGATGAGAAGGAGTCCATATACGGACATCCAGGCGTCTGCCAGCGCACATGGGCCGGACGTCCGTGAACCTGTCCGCGGACGACGCACCTATTCGCCGCCGGCCGGCAAGTTCTTGAATTGCCTTGCTTCGGTCGTGAATCCACCGCTGGCACAACGCTTGCTCTACCTGGATGCAACGGTGCCGAATTCGCTTGCGTGCACGGGCGCTGCCGTCATTCCCACTTTGCTTAGTCTGCTGAGCTCAGTGGGTTATCAGATATCCGTATCAGGAGAGTTTCCTTGACTATGTTTCGCACGCATTTTCTTTTCATACTGGCGGTGGCCGCTGGAATGACCACGGCCAATATTTCCTTTGCCACGGCGCCCGCTGGCGTATCCAGCACTGCAACCACTTCGACTCAGGACAAATCGCCCATGATGTCGCGCGATGATGTCACCCGGATCCTCGAAAGCAATCGCAAAATCGTCTCGCCCCAGGGCATCGACGAGATGATCAAGGTGCGCATCGGTGGCATCGACCAATGGCTGTCGATTCGCGGCAAGGATCGGCGCAATCCGATCCTGCTGTTCCTGCATGGTGGTCCGGCTTCGCCAGCCATGCCGGAAGCCTATACGTTCCAGACGCCCTGGGAGGATTACTTCACCGTGGTGCAGTGGGATCAGCGCGGCGCCGGCAAAACCTATGCGGTGAATTCGGAGCAGGCGATGGCGCCGGGCATGACCGTGGATGGCATGACGGATGATGCCGCACAGGTAGTGCAGTACCTGCGTCAGCACTATGGCAAGCAGAAAATACTTCTGCTGGGACACTCCTGGGGCACCGTGCTCGGCGTGCATCTGGCCCAGCTGCACCCGGACTGGTTCTACGCCTATATCTCGGTGGGCCAGGTCGTGAATGGACGGCACAACGAAGAGGTCGGTTACGCTTTCGCCCTGCGTGAAGCCTTGGCGCACGGCAACGAGCAGGCCGTGCGTGAACTGAAAGCCATGGCTCCGTATCCGGGGCCGAAGCTGACTCTTGAGAACATTGGCATGCGCAGCAAATGGGAGATGTACTACGGTGGCCTCGCCTATGGTCGGCAGGACTATCAGTTCGAGGACGATGCCGAATCGCTGTCGCCCGATTACAGCAAGGCCGATCTCGCCGCGATCGGCAAGGGCAGCCTGTTTTCATTGAATCATCTGCTGCAACCGCTGCTGGCTGTCGATTTCGACCACACGACACATTTCGATTGCCCGGTGATCGTGTTCGTGGGGCAGCACGACTACACCACGGCGCACGAGCTGACGGAAAAGTGGTTCGGGGATATCCAGGCACCGTCGAAGCGGCTGGTGATGTTTGCCGACTCCGCACACATGATCATGCAGGAACAACCGGGCCGGTTCTTGATGCACCTGGTGACCGATGCGTTGCCACTGGCACAGCAAGCCGGGGATACAGCGCCGACGGAAGTCACGCGTGATCGGTAACGCCGCATTTGCATGCGACACTTCCACGAGTATCCCGATCTTGAATCGACTTCCTGGATGTTCACCATCGGTCGAAGGCGATTGTCGCGAGCAAGATAGCCATTCGAATTGCCGGGTTCTCAAGTCTTCGCGGGGATCAGAACAAGCTGTGCCTGCCTCTAGTCGCAGCCAGCAAAGTCGGCGAGCGTAAGCGGCGACCCTGCCCCAAGGACAGTGCGTGGCTTCGAGCCACGCTATCCACAGCGGTGGTCAATAAGTGGTCATGCCGCGTCGAAAAGTCACCTGACTTTTCGCCAGCGACGCATTATCGATAACGAAGCGGTGCTTTACTTCGCTCTTCAATGGGGACGTCTGCGTCACCGGTGATGGACGTTGCGTGATGATGGAGCGGCTCACAGGCTGCTAAGGTCTGCCATTCGAAGCGGACCTTGATCCGAAGTCATTTCGGGCATCCCGACGGTTGCTTTTCCCAAGGTCATACAGAAGACCTCGCAACGCCAACTCCCAAGGAGAGGTGCCATGAATGAGCAACCGACATCCTCGACTCGTGAACTGAGCGCAGAAAGTGAGGCGCGTGTCCGCACCAGCTTTTCCCGGCAAGGTCTGATGCGCCACCTGGGTGCTGTGCTCACGGACGTTCGGCCAGGGCGAGTCAGCATCAAGCTGCCATTCCGCGAGGAACTCACGCAACAAAATGGGTACTTCCACGCCGGCAGCACCAGCGCGATCGCCGACTCGGCGGGAGGCTACGCCGGATTCACTCTGTTCCCCCCGAATAGCTCAGTCCTGACGATCGAGTTCAAGATCAACCTGCTGGCTCCCGCGCGAGGCGACTATCTGGAAGCCATCGGCACGGTGGTGCGTTCGGGACGGACCTTGACCATCTGTCAGCTTGAAGTATTCGCCGTGACCGCCAAGGAGCGTACGCTGATCGCGTTAGGTCAACAGACTCTGATCTGCAAACAGGACAAGCAGGAGGGTGATCCAAAGATCTAGATCCATAGGTAGGTATTGGTTCGACATAGCGTCTGTATTCGAAGGCGGACGCCACCCGAGGCAGACGTCTTGCAGACAGCAATGAGCGCCAACTTTGTCGGGTGGCTATGTTCGTTGCACTACTCATTGTCGCAAAAACATTCTGCAGCGATGGCAAACATGGGGGAGTGATGAGGATGTTGCGTTTTTTCTGCCTTGGCATGGGCCTCTTGCTTGCAGGCCAGGCTTGGGCGGACGACTGCCGTTTGGAGAATTACGGCACGTTGCCTGTAGAAATGGTCGGCAGTCGAGCCACAACCATGGTGAAGATCAATGGGAACAATACGCGCTTCATTCTCGATACAGGGGCTTTCTTCAACATCATGTCGAGTGCCAACGCGTCGTCACTTGGACTCAAGCTGCAATCTGCGCCATTCGGTTATCGCGTCAGTGGCATTGGAGGTGCGGCGAGTGTCCAGCAAGCGCACGTCAAGGAATTCGGCATCCTCGATATGACGCTCAAAAATGTGGACTTCATTGTCGGCGGTACCGATGCCGGCAACGGATTGCTCGGCGCCAACCTGCTCGATTTCGCCGATCTGGAGATCGATCTTGCACACGGAAAACTGACGCTGTTCAAAGTGGACCACTGCGATAAGGAGTCGCTGGCGTACTGGGTAAAGGATGGCAAGTACAACGTCGCCGATATCGAACCGGCCGACAACCAGTTCGACCGACGCACCTTTTTCACTGTGACGATAAATGGCAAGAAGGCGCGAGCGGTGCTCGATTCGGGGGCGTCTGCCACCGTACTGACTCGTGACGCCGCCGAGCGCGCCGGCATCGACTTCAATGCGCCAGATGTCAAGGTTGGCAGTAGCGGCATAGGTATTGGCGCTAGGCCGGTCAAGACATGGACGGTGAATATTGATTCGTTCTCGGTCGGTTCGGAAACGATCCAGCACAGTCAGATGCAGGTTATTGACGGAAGAATTGGCGACAGAACCGACATGTTGCTCGGCGTGGATTTTCTGCTCGCCCATCATATGTTCATTGCCAACAGCAAGAGAAAAGCCTATTTCACCTATAACGGTGGGCGCGTTTTTACCTTCGCTACAGCACCGGGCGACAGCGACAGATCCGACGCCGGCACAGCTACAGACGAGAACGGCCCAGCGGCCAGGACCGCGGACGATTACGCTTTATTGGGTCAGGCGCACTTGTCTCGCGGTGAACCGAAGGCAGCCGTAGGCGATCTGGACGAGGCGATCCGCATGGCGCCCGATCAAGCCGCTTTCTACGTCGCCCGTGCGAGGGCCTATGAGGCCGACAAACAGTCCGATGCCGCGCTCACCGATCTGGACAAGTCCTTGAGCCTTGACCCGAAGAACGGCGATGCGTTGCTGATGCGCGCCGAACTTCGCTTCGCTCACAAGGACCACACGGGCGCGGCATCCGATGTGGCGGCGGCCAGCGCTGTGACACCCGTGGGCTCAACGCGGGCGCATTCCATCGCCTCCCTCTACATCGAACTCGATCAACCCACTGCGGCGTTACCGATGCTCGACGATTGGATTCGCCTGCATAACGACGACGCCATGCTTGGTTCGGCGCTCAACGAGCGCTGTTGGGCGCGCGGCCTGAGCAATCAGATGCTTGATGATGCCCTGAAGGATTGCCGCAAGGCGATCAAGCGCGATGGCGAAAACCCGACCTACCTCGACAGTCTTGGCTTGGTTGAGTTGCGACTGGGACACTATCCCGAGTCGATCAAGGCCTACGAACAGGCCGTCGCGCAAAGGCCGCGTTCCGCGTGGTCGCGCTATGGCCTTGGCCTGGCGAGAATCCGCAGTGGCCAGACGGACGCGGGCAACGCCGACCTGGTCGCCGCCCGCACGCTCGATCCTCAAATCGAAAGCCGTGCCATCAAGTATGGCTTGACTGCGGCGGGGCCTTAGTCCACAGCCGCCGGCAAACGTTGGGCCGATGCGGGCGAGCTCGCACGCTGCCAATGGCCACCACCCATAGCGGACCATTTCCATAACTGGACATCAATTTCCGTCCATAGGTAGGCAATGGCTATGAGGCGTCTTGCGCTATTTATTGCAGTGCTGGTGACAATGACAGCGTTAGCTCAAGATCAATCCGTTGTGTTTTCCAAATTCAGCAAGGCGCTGAAGCTCACTTCTTTTGACCAGAAGGCTTCCACTGCGCAATTCAGTGGCAACATCACAGTAACGGGCACTTTGTTCATTGAGTTCGATATGGCCGCTCCTGAGCGTGCCGATGGTGTCAACTTTGCAAAGTTTGTCCCCGATGCGCCATCTGCCTCGCGGCTTCCGGCAGTCCTCGCAGGCTTTTACCCTGGGGCAGTGAGGTACGTATCACTCGAACCAGCGCAAGCTGCATTGGAGGCTGGGTTTGGAAAGGAGGAAGCCATGCGCCTCGCCCACGGCAGAGAGCCTTTTTTAAGTAAGGCGGTAAGGGTCATTTTGCACAATGACCCGGCATCAGTGGAATGTGACTCAAGAGATTACGTTTCGAGTGAGGCCACCGTTGAACCAGCCGACGTCGAGCAGGTTGCAATGGGTGTAACAGGCCAAGTTGAGGTGCCCCATGGCTGCTAACAGGGTGCTCTGGCCGACAGACTTGCCCTTCGTTCGCCGGGCGAGCGAGTGCCTTGAACGTCAGCTTATGGCCGCGAACGACCCTTGCGCAGCGGACGGCCAATCGGCAATCTCGGGAGGGCTGCTTGCGACCCATAAGAGACGTTAGGGCAACCGCGAAATTGCGTCGGTGGACTACCGAGAAAGGACCTGTATGGGAAATCTTGTGCCCCAGGTTTTCTCGATCGCACTCGTTGCGCTCTCGCTTTCACTTGCGATCGGTCAGGACCTTGCGGGAACACCACCTGACCCGACTTGCGATAAAGAATGCCGACAGAGCAAGCTCAACAAGCTCAATGAGCAGCTCAGCAAAATGGATGCCGCAGCTCAAAGCCGGCTCACGCTGGCTGCGCCGACCACACGACCGGTTGGGACAGGCCACGATTCGTTGCTCGCAGCCATTTCGTCAGAACTAAAGTACGTCCGATCGCTTCCCCCCGGTACGCGGACAACCTTCGAATGTCCGAAAGATACAGATCAACTGGTTGGCCTTTCGGAAGTGCAGCTACGGAGTTTCCTCGGGCAGCCTGATTCAGAACAGCCGGCGGCCGATTTCGCACAACGCGTCCCTCAGTACTGGACCTATACCATCGGCAGTCCGTCACCTTTAGAGGCGGGGGGTGGATTTCCGGAACTGTCGTCCCACTTTGACGATCTGGGCAAGGTTAGAGGCACGATGTGTGCCCTGGCGAAGTAGCCGTTGGCATGCGGATTGCGGTGGCGGAAACGCCGGCTTTTGGCCGCGAGCGGAAGTTGCGCGAAGGTCGAACGGATGGCACGCTGCTAAGGACGGCTTTCGACCCTGAGCAGACCTCAAGGTGTGCCGGACCACGGATGATGAGTCCCAATGAACAAATTTCTCAAAACAATCGTGGTTAATGAAGTTGGCGCAGCCTTAGCGGCGGCCGCAATGAGCGCCTCTCTTATTGCTATCTATAATGTCCCCGATCAGGCGCGGTACTTTTTCTACTTGTGGCTCAGCATTTTGCAATTGTTTGTGTTGGCCAATCTAGTGAAATTCATTCGGGCGGGAAAGAAGTAACTAGGGCATTCGTCTGTTGCATCGAGCGACTTAGGTCGCTAGCCAAGGTGCGCACTCGCTGGCGTGGTCCAACTTCGAGTCGGGTTGGGCTGGTTAGAAGCGACTGTAAGCAGATGCGTGGATTTTTCTTGCTCAAATGCTGCCACTAAGCGCGGTATGTTGCTCGGATGGCCGCCGCTGCTACCGTCGGCTTCTGGCCGCGAGCGGAAGTTGCGCGAAGGGCGAGCGGCTGGCACGCTGCTAAGGGCGGCTTTCGACCCAGAGCGGACCTCACGAGTAGCAGCAAAGATCAATATTCCGTATAACCGAACCGACAGGTCCGCGTGTTAGGTAGTTAGGCCCTATGCCAATTCGAGCCGTAAGCGATCCACAAGTAATTGCCGCTTGGGCGCAAACGACAGCGACGTACAGAAAGCGATACAAACTTGTGCAGCCATCCATAGGCCTTGTGGCGGTGGTATCTATAGTTGTCGGCATCTACCTGCACAACATCTATGCATTCGCGCTGTTCTTCGTATTGTTTCTTAGCCTCATGGTCGCTCGCGTCGCCGAGAGAGTCAGCCTAGTCTGCCCACACTGCTCGCAGACTCCAGTCAGTCCTTTCGAGGGAAGGTCACCTTTGGACGTCGACTTTTGCCCTAACTGCTTCTATTGGCTTAAGGCACCGTGGTAGGTCCCGCAGCTAAGTCGCTCAGCCGTTGAAGGCGGGCTACTGTGCTGATCGTCTGCTTGTGGCCGCGAACGGCCCTTGCGCAGCGGACGGCCAATCGGCAATCTGGTTAAGTCTGTTTTCACCCGAAGCGGACATGGTGTCCGAGTCAGGCACATTGGACAGGGAGGTCTTGCATGAGCAAGGTTTTACGCGTTGGCGGACTTATGCTGCTGGTGTTCATCGCGATTGTCATGACGGCAGGCTTCTATTTCCTTTATAGCCCGCTTCCAATCGAGCCTCGGCTGAGTGAATCGATACACCGCGAGACGATAAATGTGGGCGGCCGTGAACGAAGCTTTCTGACGTATACGCCATCAAATTTGCCGCCCGCATCGCCCTTGGTGATCGTTCTCCACGGCTCGCTCATGGATGGCAACTTGATGAGACGTTGGACCGGCTATGAATTTGATCGCCTTGCCGACGAACGAAAATTTGTTGTCCTTTATCCTGACGGCTACAAGCAAAACTGGAATGACTGTCGAAAGAAGGCTACGTATCCCGCAAAGCTTGAAAATGTCGACGATGTTGGCTTTCTTCAGGCATTGATCGCCCATCTAAAGAAGGAGGGGGGAATTGATCCAAAGCGGGTCTACATATTCGGCTACTCAAATGGTGGGAGCATGGCGATCCGCATGGCACTGGAGCATCCTGATGAGGTCGCCGCCATCGCGGGGGTCTCGGTGAGCTTGCCTGTGCCGGAGGACTCGTCGTGTCCTAGCGGTAGGCGCGCTTCGCCCATGATGGTGATCGATGGAACGAGCGACCCAATTAATCCATTCGATGGCGGCACGGTATCGCTGTTTGGTTTCGCTAGCCGTGGCCGGTCACAGTCGGCCATTCAGTCACTGCAAGTCATCGCAGAGGGTGACGGAGCCACTTCATCACCCACAATAATCAGGCTGGATCCGGCCAGGCATGACGACCCCACCTGGGTTGAACACATGACTTGGTTGCAGCATGGCGTGGTCGTCGCTGAACTCAATGCCGTGCATGGTGGCGGACATGTCGTTCCCCAACCTGTTTTTCGGTTTCCACGCTTACTTGGACAGACCTCTAGTGCGATAGACGCCCCTAAAGCAGCCGCCGATTTTTATGGTGTGAAGTAGCGATGAAAATTTTCAGAGCTGCGCGGCGAGGTCCGTTTTCGACCCATTGCAGCCCTTTCACGCCCATCCCTACTTTGACGGAGACCTGTGACGTGCACCTGGCAGAGCCCGGAAACGACTTCTTTCCCGAAGCCTTCCTGACACCGAGCAAAAGAGGCTGGGCGACCAATGAGCTAGCCTCGTATGGTGAGGGAGCAGTGCCGCTTCTTCGGGCAATTCTCGACGGGTCGGCGGTCAACCGATACGGAGTGCCGTATCGGCGCCTAGGTATGCCGGTCGACTGCGCCCTCGTCACCGTCAGGATGCTTGGTCCGACAGCCATTTCCCTTCGTGAACTGATTCAAGCGGAGCTCGTTGCGGGCCATCCATACGCCGATGAGGCGCTCAGGGCGTTAGGCTAATCGAACCGTCCGCTCTCGACCCGGAGCGGACACTGCAACGGATCAGAAAAATTTGGACATTGAGAGGCGGAGAGCGGATGGACATCAATTTTGAGACTCTCGCCCACGCGTCGATAGCGCTCGGTCAGCGCCCGGTGATCATGCCAATAGAAGAGATGCAAATTGCGTCTGCTTTTGCAGAGCTTCCAGATCGTGTCGAAGTTGTAACGCGACTTGTGCATGAGCTGTTCAACAACGAGAACATGCATGTTCGTCGTATCGCAGTAAATGCTTGCAGACGGGCGAAGACGTTTGAAGTCGCGGGCCTTGAGCATGCGCTGACGGAGAGGCTAACCGACCCTGAGCCTTGGGTACGGTACGACGCCATTTGGGCGATCCAAGACGCCGGATATGACTCCCCCGAGATCAGAGCCCGACTCGCGGCCATCGTCGAGAACTCCACTTCTGACGATGAGGCGTACGTACGTAAAAGCCCGAATAATGCTGTTGTTCAAGCAAGAGTCCGAGCTCAGAGATTATTGGCTGCGCTGGCTTGATTGGGCAGTTGGATGCCGATTCATAATGTCCGTTTTCGACCCGTAGCAGACGTTAGAAGAAGCGCGACGAGCCCTCGGATGGCTCTACTTTTTGCGTTGGAAAGCTATGTTGTGGTGCCAGGAGCTTTAGCGTCATGAAACTTTCGAGAGTCTGCTTTTCGCTACCGCTTCTTTTCGCCGCTCTGACGAACCCGGGTATGGCCACTGCATATGACTGGCCGCATTGGAGCCCACCAAAGGAAGGGGTGATTCGGGATGGGAAGGCTGCCATTTCAATCGCTCGGTTGATTTGGCTTTCAATGAACCCTGATCTACGCGGCAGCAGTGACGAAGCATGGCAAACGGGCATGGTAGCCAGTTTGCAAAACGGAATCTGGCACGTCGTCGAGAAGCTGCCAAAGGGCGCCCTTGGCGGGGGAGTTGAGATAGACCTATCACAATCTGATGCGAAGGTAACGGGGATCTACTTGACACAGTAGTAGCACCGTTGCTGCTAGTTCGATCAGACTCAGCTAACGTCCGTTTGCGACCCTTAGCCGACGCTAAAGGCTAGACGATGTTCTTCTTCGAAAAGGATCGGCGCTTGCATATGAAAGGCTTTTTTTTTGGGTTTCTCATCGTATTCATATCGAGCCATGCATGGGGGCAGCAGAACGCCATTTCCATGTTTGCAGATACGGGAGCGGAAGACGTGGCGTTGGGCGATGCACAATTGACGACCTACTCAGCGAACGCGTTGCGAGGGTCAGGTGCTGCGGCGAATAAACTGGGGGTACATTTCCTGGTAGCGCGAGGGGACAGAAAAATGGCTGAGTACTGGTTTCGAATTTCCGCTGAAGATGGTAACGCCAGCGGCGAATTTAACTACGGCTCCATGATTCTTGCGGATTCAAGTGAGAACAAAGCTAGAGCAGTTTTTTGGCTTGAGAAGTCTGCGAGCGAAGGAAATGAATACGCACAAAGGGAACTGAAGCGAATAGCTCAATGAGGCAGCAATCGCCGTTGAATGTAGAGACGCTCTGACGTACGGCACCGTCCGGCTTTGGCTGCGAACGGCCCTTATGCAGCGGACGGCCAAGCGGCCATCTCGGGATGACGGCTGCTGACCCTGACATCGAAAAGCGGCTTGCATCGAGCTGCCAATACTCGCAGGCAGGCCGTGTCGACCGGCAAGCACATCTGGCCGGAGGTGGCGTTGATGTCGGCTGCAGCTCACCGCCAATCCGCGCTCGAGTTACTGTCGCGGCCGGTTTTCCAGAGTGGCGCAAAGCGACTGCATGTCGCCCCCGCCGGGATTGATTGATGCGCGGCGCGTCAAGCCGGATGAACGAAATCTAAATCCCTCTCCATTGCCGATGAATCATCGCGCATGGTCGGAGGGACTCACTCTTGGCTGTGCCCGTCACCGCCGCCCAACCGACCTTGGGCGGCGCCTCGGCGTGCCCCACACCCGGGCCACACGTTTCAGGGGAGTGGAGAGGTCCTGGTATCCCGACTGAAGCAGGAGACAACCATGAGCGTGAATATTCGAAGGGTGACCCGCGCATCCGCGATCGGGCTCGCGTATCTATTCCTTTGCTCCATCAATATTGCGCAAGCGACAGATTCGCAAGACGCGTTCCTGCCGCGCAGCATCACATCGTCGACGATTCCGGCCAACGGCGACTTGAACCCATACGGCGTGGCATTCGTGCCCCAGAACTTCCCTCGTGGCGGATCCATAGCTCCGGGCGACGTGCTGGTGTCGAATTTCAACAACGTCAACAATCTGCAGGGCACCGGAACAACGATCGTCAAGTTGACGCCGACCGGTGATTTGGCGCCAGGTGTCGCAGCGGGTACTCCCGGTAACGCCGCGACCTTTTTTCAAAGTCACCTTGCTGGTCTGACAACTGCACTGGGTGTACTTGGCCGTGGTTTCGTCATCGTTGGAAACGTGCCTACGACAGATGGAACGTTGAACACGATATCGCAAGGGTCGCTTCAGGTCGTCGACGGCCGTGGCAAGCTGGTGACTACGCTGTCCGATAGCACGTACCTGGATAGCCCCTGGGATCTGGCCATCAACGATCAGGGCAATCGTGCGCAAATATTTGTCTCCAACGTGCTCAGTGGGACGGTGTCGCGACTGGATGTCAGTATTGGCACCCTGGGGCTCGTGGTCACCAGGAAAGTACAGATTGCCATTGGGTATTCAACTCAACCCAACGCGGCGGCGCTAGTCTTGGGACCAACGGGGCTGGCTTATGACGGGACCTCAGACACGCTGTTCGTCGCCTCTACCGCGGACAATGCGATCTTCGCGGTGCCCAACGCGGGCGAGCGCAACACGGCCGTGAACAAAGGCCACGTTGTCTTTGTGGACCCCCATTTGCGCGGTCCCCTGGCGTTGGCATTTGCTCCGAATGGGCATCTGCTAACTGCCAACGGTGATGCCGTCAACGCAGATCCCCTGCATCCCAGTGAAATCGTGGAATTTACCCGCACAGGCCGCTACGTAGTAGAGGTCAATGTCGATGCTTCACAGGGCGGCGCATTCGGCTTGGCTACGGTACTTTCGGCTCAGAATCCGGCATTCAACTACGCGGCAATCGACGACGTCGCAAACGACCTCGTCGTTACTCTCATCCCGAACCCCGAGCAGTAGAAGTAAATATTTCAGCGCCGCCGCGTAGAGAAGTCCGGTCGGGCGCGGCGGCCTGCTTTTTCAATGCAAATCGGAATCGAATTTGCACAGAGAAGGCGAGCCCATCCAACAGCGCGGGGTGCGAGGCGTCCTAAGACCGTGACGTGACCAAATTGCCATCTTGCCCGCGTCGCACGAGATCAGCCTTCGGCACATGTTTTCCATTGTCGAACTGCTCCGCGAGGTTGCGGTGGAGCGTAGCCGCCATGCTGGATCTGTCTGCTATCCCGATAGCAGACATTCAGATGCGGGAGGTCCGCTTAGTCCATCCGGACCTGATGCGTTGTCTGTCGGGCGCGTCGCGCAATTAGGCAGGAACGTACGTCAACCTAATCACGTCCTCGCCCATTAACTCGCTGGCCACGAGGCGGAGCGGCGGCCGAGGGCCCGCGAAGAACGGCTTGCCGCGACCAAGCACAACGGGGTGAAGGTAGATTCGATACTCATCGATGAGACCAAGGTCGGTCAGGCTTCGCGCCAGGTCCGGTCCGGCGACTTCGATCTCCCCGGCGAGCTCGGCCTTCAGCTCCCGTATCACCGCCTCGATGTCATCGGTGACAAGGGTAGCGTTCGGGCCGACTGACTTCAGCGAGCGCGACACGACCCACTTCGGTTGGCTCCGCCACGCCACCGCGAAGTCGCGTTCCTCCGTGCCCCACTCAGGAGAGTCTTCATCCCAATAACGCATGACCTCATACATGCGCCGACCGTACACACTGCCCGTCAGGTTGCGCACTTGCTCTATAAAGTGACGAAAGAGCGACGGACCGGGCGCAAATTCCAGGTGGTCCACGTAGCCATCCAGGGACTGGTTCAATCCGAAGACAAGCTTTGCCATGGAAAATCTCCACTCCAGGGTCTTCAGGATAGCTTGGGCCGCCGTCGTGCAGAAGGGAGGTTGGACAGCATCTGCGCGCCGCTTTGTCGGTGTGGCGAATAACCAGAGGTCCACTCGCGAACCGAAACGGACTTACGAAAGTGGCTAATTCGGCGGCAGGACGCTTGGGGAAGCCAACAGCGGCTCGCGTGGTGCGAGCAGTTCTTGAGGGCACGGGGGTTCTTGTATCGAATACCGGAGAACTCACGGAGTCACTTCAGCGCCGATGCGTATCTGCGGGAACATGAAGTTCGGCGGGGGTATCATTCGAGCGCGTCAACCGGGCCCAGTAGCTCAATGCCTTTCCGAGATCAGCAATTCTCCGAGCTGGTGGCTCTGCGTGCAGCCAAACGCCTGTGGAGAAGGAAAATGGGCAAGTTCAGCGATTACGAGTACAGGAAGCAACCCGGGTTCGATATGAATACCTTCGAGGGCGCGAATCAGGCGATCCCGATGAAGACACTTGTGATCTACTGCTTTGACCCTCGGGCGGCCGAAATCCCACAGGCTGTCGCCAAGTATTTTGGGGACGAGGTCTATCCGGGAGAAAACATTCTCGACGAATCGGGCAATCGGGTTGGCCACACCCGGACACTATTTACCGAGACCAATGCGGGCGGACGCGCCGCCTTTGCTCTAGAGTCCGTGGCCGCGATGGACTACATATTCGGCGTTCAGAATGTCGTCGTGGTTCACCACTCGTTCTGCGGCACGACGACTCTGACGCCCGAGCTGCTCATCGAGGAGTTCCATGATCATTATCACGCTGATATCGCGACGATGTTTGATCACGACAGCCTTGCCATCATGGATTTCGAGATGTCGATCAAGCATGACATCGCGTTGCTTCGTTCGAGCCCGGCTGTGCCGAAGCACATCAAGCTCTTCGGCTTCTTCTACGAAATCAGTTCCGACAAGTTGATCGAGGTGGTGCGGGACATTCCTGCGTAGATCGCGGCCTAAACGGGTGAGTTCACCGCTGTGACGATACGTCGACTTCACTTCGAGCGGCCGCAGTTTGCCGCCGCCTCACTCACGAAATCTACTTCATCACCAACAGACGTGCGCCAACAACCAAGGTCTGCGCGCTCGAAGCGGGCATCGCGCCACACAAGCAGATCGTGCAGCACAAGATTCTCCAGGTGCGCTACGTTTGGTTTCCCCCCTCAGCCAAATTCGCTATGAATTTTGATTGGTCAGGCGATTTTGCAATGTTGAGCGCCAAGGTCCGATGCCTCAAATGCAACAATCCCGTTGCCCAAGCAGTCATCAGGGTGTTGCATTGACCTGCTGAAACCACCACCCAATGCGGACACTTGGTGAATAGCAGGTGTCGCACTTTCAAACACTGCCCGAAGCGTGGCCTCCGCAAGATGGGGGTGGGCGTTGGCGATAACAAAATTGCTTCCATCGGCGACAGCCTCCGCAGAGCTCCGCTGTTTTAGGCTGGACCGAATCTGTTCTGGATGCATGGAGTGAGAGCTTATGGTGCGCTGCACTGGCAACTGCGAGCAGCGCCTGGGATAGGCCGCGTGACCGCGGCGCCGTGCGATTTGCGAAAAGCCTTCGAGTGGATATGTCCCGCATGGCGTGAGCGAACGGAATGTGCACCAAGAGATCCACCGGGATACCCGCGGCTTTCCGCTTTATTCCCGATATGGCGAGCCACGCGAAGTAGGCGTATGGTCCGCACACCGGCTGACTCAGGGGTGAGGCATCGCCATGCACAAGGAAGGCGGCATCGGACGCGACTGCGACGATGCAAGGCTGGGAATCGGCGAGCATTCACAAGCGAACTCCACATCACGCAAGGATTCCACACATGTCACGTTTCCATTTTCTCCGCAGCGCCCTGGGTGCGAGTCTCGGGCTGGCTGCTGCCTGCATGTCGCTGCCCGCCCTCGCCGCCACGCCGGTCGCAGTAACCTTCGCGGCAAACAGTGTCTGGGCGCAGGAAATCGGCAACCTAAACCATTCCGACAGCTCGCTCGATTACACGGTTGCGATCGCGGCAGGCAAGACATTGCAGCTCAACCTCCTCAGCCGTAATCCCAACATCCATTTCAAAGTGAATGACCAGAGCCACGACAAACTACTGCTGGACACCCTCACGACGGGTGAATCCACTTGGTCATCGCCGAACGTGACAGCCACCACGTATGCGATCCGAGTCTATATTGACCCTGCCGCGATACAGTCCGGCGATACCGCGAAATACGCGTTGCAGATCGGGCAATACGGGGCCGAAGACATGCAGCCGCCGACGACCGAAGTGACATTCGAAGCTAACAAACCATGGTCGGAACAAGATGGGACGCTGGCCTCCGGCGCTACCGCACACAACTTCACCGTTGCAATCGCGGCAGGCATGACAGTCAAGGTCAATCTCGTCTCGAGCAATCCCGGGTTGCACTTCAAGGTGAATGACCAGACCCATGACAAGAAGCTGGTCGACACCAGCACGACCGGGGCGAACACCTGGTCCGAGTCGGTCGCGGCAGCGACGACTTACGTGATTCAGGTGTACGTCGATCCAGCGACGATGCCGTCCGGTCAAAAAGCACAGTTCGCCCTGCAGGTCGGGCAGTACGCTTCTGGGGACACACAACCCGCGAAGCCCGCCGGCGCAACCACGGCCGCGCCGCCTGCTGCGGCAACATCGATGTCATCACCTTAGGCCTCGACATAGACAACGTTGTTTGAACCACTAACGATCGATCAACAAGGTCCGCTTTACGACGGCGATTTCAGCCGGTCAACGCAACACACTGAAGACTGCGCAGGCAGCAGGAGTGTGTTGCGTTGACCGGCTGAAATCGCCACCCGAAGCGGATATAAAAGGGTACGGGGGCCGACGTCCTCAGGGGAGGGATCAATGGTTAAAAAAGTGATTCAGTGGCAACCATTGCCCCAACGGGTCGTCCGTCGCGTGCTGCCGTTGATCGTGCTGCTTGTTGTTGTCGCTTGCCACGATCAGGAAGAAAAAGTCGAGGTGCGTCGCGCGGATGCGCAGCGCGCGGCCACGACCGCTATGTCTCACGTTGCGGACCGAGCGTCGTCATTCGGCTATCAGACCCAAACCGAGGGCCTTGGTGAGAACGGGCCGGTGGTCCACGTGATTGATGTGATTCCATCATATCGACTGGACGCCTTTGGCGGTCAATTGATGGGCGACGATCGCGGCGAATTTGGTGGCGAGTTGATGTTTCGCGACCAGCAAGGGTCTACGCGTCTGCTCATGAAGAGAAATGTGCATGGCATTTTCCAGATGCCATTTGGTGTAGTTGTTTTCACTGGCCTAGCGCACATGCGCAGCAAGGTGGGTGGAACCTACCTCGTCACCGCTTCGCCCGGATCCATTCCAGTGGTCGCACCCTTTCGGGCGCTCCAGGGGGCGCCGGAAGAAGTGGTCCGCACGTTGTCCGGTGAGCTGGTGTTCAAGGTGCTCAATGGGCGCTTTGAAAGGGATGGGACTGGAGAGAAGCTTGAGGCAAAGGACTGCTACCTGATGAAGAAGAGCGGAGAAATCAAAAAGCTTTCTTGCGCTTCCATTGTCATCGTCAATTGATGAATCGGAAGTGCCGCGACGGCATGGCACATTGATATTAAGTTGGGGCCGAAGATCGCTGCGCCTACGTTGATCGAAATGCTAAAAAAAAACACCCATGCAAATGATTGGTTTTCACAAAAGAACGTCCGCTTGTGGCCGCGAGCGAAAGTTGCGCGAAGCTCAAGCGGATGGCACGCTGCTAAGGGCGGCTTACGACCCACAACAGACCCTTCGTAACGCATCAAGGGGACAGTCTTGGACAGCACAGTGAGCTCAGGCCAAAGGATTCAGCGTCTTGTTCGCGGCTGGGCAGACTACCGACGGCGACAGTGGCTTGCAGGGCTTCTATTTATCGGATTCCTTCCGTTGGCTTTCCTGATGGCGCTGGGGGTCGAACAAGTGACCGACTCAGACAAGCTAGTTATGGTGCCGGCCGCCACCCTAATGTGCGCAACGATTTGGGCGAGCGCACACTTCGTTTTCTTTCGGTGCCCTAACTGCGCTCGCCGGTTTCATATCAGCACCACACTGCGCTTGACCAACGGACGTAGCTGCCCACATTGCGGGGTGGAACGCTACCAAGCTGACTAACGGCCTCGCGTGAGATGTATTCTGCGGCACGTCTGCATTCGACCCGTAGCAGACGTCAGCGATCAAGGACAAGTCGATGGATTACGTGAGGGATATTCAATCCGATGAAGTACGGATTCAGTGCGAATCTCCCTTGCTCCGCAAGGAATTGGCACTAGCCGGAGTGCTCATAGGAGATGTTGCGTTGGTGCCCGTTGCTGATCGATCAGATCTCGCTAGAGTGCTTACATGGCTCCAAAGCCTTGGGGTTCCATTTCTGAATGCCGGCCCGGGATGGACGCCGGCTGACGTCTTTAAGTTGATGCGAAGTGAGGCTTTGGTGGTAGGGCCGATTACCGGCATCTATTGGACCGCGCCGGGCTCGTCCTACCTCAGGGAGGTGTAGCCCTCCGCCACCCTAAGCAGACATGACTGCGATGATGAAGCTGAACGAAGGCAATGCGCCAGTTGTGACTAAATAGCTTCTTTAGGGAACTAATTTTTCATGCAAATTGTTAGAGCATTTGATTCATGCTTCGTTGCTGCGCATAAAATGTTTAGTGGCAAGCAGCAGACCGCGGTAAATGCGACCACCATGATGTGTTTTACTGCATTATTTTACTGGGTTGATGTAGTGGCATTACTTAATTATACGGGCGTACTTTCAAGTCTGGGGTGGCACGGGCGAACCGTAGTTTTTATAGGTGGTTGGTGCATCGCTATCGCGTTGCTGTTTCTTTTTATGCCCCGTGCTTCAAGAATTCTCAGTGACGTGAGCCTTGGAACATCAGAGTATCGTATTTTTCGTTACGGCTTCTTCTGCTCGCCGGCTGTGATTTTTTTTGTCTTGATATTTTTGCAGATAAGATTTCCGCAGGTAACGTAACAGCGGGCCGCCTTTTCTCCGGTCACTTGGGGCTTCACGGAAGACCTTATCCTCGATGGTAATGGCGTTGCGGGAGGCGTTCCGGCTTGCAGCAGGCGCTTTTCGGGAAGGTCCGCTTTTGGCCGAATGCAGACATCCTCGACAAGGGCAATTCTCGCGATTGCGCTCGGGTTCGAGGGGCGCTACCCGTACTTCTATGCAAAACGTACCCATCTGGGCGTGGTTAGCGGTGGGTGGCCAAGATGCGTCCGGAGCGAGCACGAGTCGTGATGGTCTCGTCGCCAGGTTGGTGTGGCCCGCAGCCTGTAGTTGCCATAGAATGACAAAACTCATCAATACGCGTCTCAGTCATGATCATTGAAAATGGATTGGCGCTACGGCCGCTCGATCTGGATGCTGTGCAGGCGTTTGTGCTGGTGGCCGATCTCGCGAGTTTTACGCGGGCTGCGGAGGCGCTGGATACCACGCAGTCGGCGGTAAGCCTCAAGCTGAAGCGGCTGGAGGGGCGGCTTGGTCGTCGCTTGCTTGAACGTACGCCGCGGCGGGTGCGGCTGTCGGCGGAGGGGGTGACGTTTCTCGACGCCGCGCGTGAACTGCTCAGCGCGCATGAGCGTGCATTGAGCAGCCATGTCAGCGCACGCATGAGTTTGCGCATCGGCATTGGTGATCAGGCCGCCGGCACGCAACTGCCGACGCTGCTGGCCAAGGTCGGCGCCTACGATCGCTCGCTGCACTTTGAAGTGCGTATTGGCTCGTCCCGCAGCTTGCTGGCCGCTTACGACAGCAACGAACTGGACGCCGTGATCGTCTGTCGCGATACCGAACGACCCGACGGCGAGACGCTCTTTATCGAGCCGCACCACTGGTATGCCGTTTCCGGTTGGGAGCAGTCTCCCGGCGAGCCGCTTCGACTGGCCTCGCTGGCCTCACCTTGCACGGTGCGCGGACTTGCGCTCAAGGCGCTGGAAGAAGCTGGGGTTGCGTGGAGCGAGGTGTTCGTTGGGGGTGGCATTCCGGCGGTCAGTGCGGCGGTATCGGCTGGACTCGCCGTGTCTCCGCTCACGCGTCGTACGTGTCCTCCTTCGGCGGTGGACGTGGGTGCGCGGCTGGGTTTGCCGGAGATACCACCGATTGAAATCGCGTTGTATACGCGCACGACCGAGCCACGTACGCGGGAGGCCATCCGCATTTTGGTCGCTGCGCTGCGGGCGACCACGTCGTCTT
The DNA here is from genome assembly GCF_014205795.1 of Rhodanobacter sp. MP7CTX1. Classification (GTDB taxonomy): domain Bacteria; phylum Pseudomonadota; class Gammaproteobacteria; order Xanthomonadales; family Rhodanobacteraceae; genus Rhodanobacter. The sequence goes on along the minus strand of NZ_JACHCN010000006.1, from coordinate 109,671 downwards.
AGTGGCTGCCCCTTAATACTGATCCGGTTTGCATATGGTTTCCCGAACACCCTTCGACTTCGCTGCGCCACGCTCAGGGCGAACGGTTCATACATATCCATCTAGTGCGCCAGGCTCGGAGTCTGCCCCAGACCCGATCCGGGAGCGAATGGCTTTTTTGCGGAAAGCTATAAGCAGGCCGGATCAATAGTGTCTGTTACTTGCTGGCCCGTTAATTACGGGCCAGCTGCTGCGGTGTCCAGCCGCCGCCGAGTGCGCGGATCAGTTGCACGCTGGCGCGCAGACGCTGCGTGTCAAGGCTGAGCAGGCCACGCTGCTCCTGCAAGGCGACGGTCTGCGCCTGCACTACGTCGAGATAGCTCACGGCGCCATGCTTGTACTGGTCCATCGCCAGATCCAGCGCGTGTTGGGCGGCATCGGAAGCTTCCTTCTGGTCGTTGCCTGCGGTACCCAGATGATCGAGCAGGTTGAGGTTGTCCTGCACCTGCTGGAATGCGCCCAGCACGACGCCACGATACGTCGCACCCGCTGCATCGGTCTGTGCTCTGGCGGCGGCGATGGTGGCCTTTCGATAGCCGCCGTCGAACACGTCGAGCAACAGTGATGGACCGATCGCCCAGATACGATTGGGCGCGGTAAGCAGGTTGGCCCAGCCGGTACTTTGATAGCCACCCTGGGCATTCAGCGTGAGCGAAGGAAACCATGCCGCGCGTGCCACACCGATGCGTGCGTTGGCTGCGGCCACTCGGCGTTCGGCGGCAGCGATATCCGGACGACGCTGCAACAAGGTGGACTGCACGCCGGTCGGCACGACCGGTACCGGGATCGATGCTGTCTGCGCTGGCAAGCTGAAGCTCGAGGCGTTCTCGCCGACCAGGACAGCGATGGCGTCCTGCATCAACGTACGCTGTGCGATGGTTTGCGACCATTGCGAGCGTGCATCCGAAAGCTGCGTCTGCGCACGCGACACGTCCAGGCCGGAAACGATGCCACCGGCATGCAGGTTGTGGGTCAGCTGTAGCGCCTTCTGATACGCCTCGATGGTCTGTTGCAGCAAGGCGATCTGTTGATCGAGGCCGCGCAACTGGACGTAGTCATCCGCGAGCTGCGCTTGCAGGCTGAGCTGGGCCGAAGCGAGGTCGGCTGCCGCTGCCAGCGCGTCGTCACGTCCCGCTTCGACCGTGTTGCGTACACGACCCCACAGGTCAACTTCGTAGCTGGCTTCGACGCCCACGGTATACGAGTGGTAATCGGCCGGTGCAGTCGGGCTACGCAATGGTGCGGTAGCCGACTGTCGATCGCGCTGCGCATTGGCGCCGAGACCGACAGACGGAAACAGTCCCGAGCGCGCTTCGGCACTGAAGGCCTGCGCCTGGGTGTAGTGCGCCAGTGCGACCGCCAGGTCGGTGTTGTTGGCCAGCAGGCGCGTTTGCAACTGATCCAGCTGCGCGTCGCCATAGAGCTGCCACCATTGATCTCGCGGCAGTTGATCGGACGGCTGCGCGGCAATCCACGGACCCACATCCTGGTATGGCGCTGCCGGCGGCGTCACCGGCGGTTTGTAGACCGGGGCCAGCGAGCAGCCGCCAAGCGCCAGGGCGATGCTGAGGGAGAGCAGGAATTCACGCGTTTTCATGAGGCTTTTGCGACCTTCACGACACTACCCTCGCTGGGCTTGGTCGTCGTCTCGCTGCTGGCGATCTTCACGGTATCGCCATTGTTGATGCCATCGGGCGGACTGGCGACGACGCGATCATTCGCCGACAGGCCGGAACCGATTTCCACCGTCTTGCCATAGTCGTGCTGGATGCTGATCGTCTTGAAGGTGATCTTGTCGTCGCTGCCGACCGTCGCCACGCGCAATCCGTTGTTGTCGAAGATCAGCGTATTGGCAGGTATGCGCAGCGCTGCGGTGTCGGAGGGCAAGGGGAAACGCACGTGCGCAAAGCTGCCCGGCATCAGCTTGCCGTCGGTGTTGTCCACCATCAACTGCACCAGGGTCGTGCCGGAGCTGGCATTGACCGCATTGGCCAACGCGACGACCTGCGCGTTGAAATCGTGACCGGGGTACTCCGGCACTTCCAGCGCCGCACGGCTACCCGGGCGAATCGCCGGGCCGTAGCTCTGCGGCACTTGTACGTAGACGCGCAGCTTGCGGATATCGGAGACCACGAACAGCTCCGATGCGCTACCGGCACCGGCGTTGATCAACGCACCGACGTCGGTATCGCGCGCCGTCACCACACCATCGAACGGCGACACGATGCGGGCGAAAGCCTTGGTGGCCAGCAGGCGATCGACATTGGCTTGCGCGGCATTCATCAGCGCAGCCTTCGCGGCGTAGTCACCGGTCTTCACGTCAACGTCCTGCTGTGCCACCGAGTCACTGCCGAGCATCGCCTGCCAGCGCTTTGCAGTGATGCCGGCGAGTTCCGCGTTGGCCTTGCTGCTGGCCAGATCGGCACGGGCTTGCAGCAGTTGCTGATCGATTTCCGGGGTCTGGATTTCGGCGAGCAACTGGCCGGCCTTCACCGGTGCGCCGATATCGACGTTCCAGTTCTTGAGATAGCCGCTGACCTGCGCGTAGATCGGTGCTCGCGTATAGGCTTCCATACGTCCGGGCAGATCCAGCACGGCATCGGCTGCACTGCGCTCGGGCGACACGACGCTGACGGTGGGAACCGCCTGGGTTTCGGTCCATGTCTTCAGACTGCGCGCCTGTGTTACGCGGGTGATCAAGCCGATCGCCACGATGGCGAGCAAAACAATGACCGTGACGAGTCCCGCCAGGCGCAGGCCGCGCCGGGATAGTGGTGCAGAGGAAGCAGCAGTGGTTGGGATTTCAGACGACATAAGCGGGTTCTCCAGAAGCATCGGCCGGGCTGGGGGCATGGCTGTGACGTGCATGAATCATGCTGAACACCACGGGCACGAAAAGTAGGGTGGCGCCGGTGGCGAACAGCAGACCGCCGATCACGGCGCGGCCCAGCGGGGCGTTCTGTTCGCCGCCCTCGCCAAGACCGAGCGCCATCGGGGCCATACCGATGATCATCGCCAGTGCCGTCATGCAGACCGGGCGGAAACGGGTAAAGCCGGCTTCCAGCGCGGCCATCGCGGCGTCGCCGTGCTCGGCCAGTCGCTCGCGGCAGAAGCTCACCACCAGAATCGAGTTCGCCGTCGCCACGCCCATGCACATGATCGCGCCGGTCAATGCGGGTACCGACAGCGGCGTATGGGTGGCGAACAGCATCCACACGATGCCGGCAAGCGCAGCAGGCAGCGCGGTGATGATCACGAACGGATCACTCCACGACTGGAAGTTCACCACGATCAGCAGATAGATCAGCACGACCGCGCCGAGCAGACCAAACAACAAGCCGGAAAACGCACTGTTCATCGTCTGCACCTGACCCAGCAGCACCACGTGCGAGCCCTTGGGTACGCTGCTGGCATTACTGTCGATGATCCTCTGCACGTCACCGGCCACCGCACCGAGATCGCGATCCTGGGTGGCGGCGTAGATCTGCACTACCGACTGAATGTCGTACTGATCGGCCACCGCGTTGCTGGCCTGCCGCTTCAGTGTGACCAGTCCACCCAGGACCTGCGCCTGGCCGCCGGCACCATTGATCGGCAGGTTGCGCAAGGCGGCCAACGTATCGAGGTTGTACTGCGGCGTCTGCATCACGATCGGATAGGACACTCCGTTGGTCGGATTCAGCCAGAACGTCGGCGCCACCTGACTGGAGCCGGCCAGATTCACCACCAGGCTGTTGGTGACGTCGCGTTCGGTAATCCCCAGCAGCTGCGCCTGGGTGCGATCCACGTTGATGTCGAAGCCCGGATTGGCTTGCGATTCCTGGATGCGTGCATCGACCACACCGGAAACGTGCCTGATCTGAGCGAGCAGCTTGTTGGCATAGGCGAAGTTGGCGGCAAGGTTTGGGCCGCGCACCTGAAGATCGATCGGTGCCGGTGCGCCGAAATTGAGGATCTGGCTCACGATGTCCGCCGGCGGGAAGGAGAACGTGACACCGGGGAATTCGCGCGGCAACCGCTCGCGCAACGTGCGCACGTATTCGGCCGTGGGGCGATGGCCTTCGTTGAGTGCGATCTGGATATCGCCATCCTGTTCACCGATCAAGCCGGTGTTGTTGTAGGTGGTGTTGATGCCGCTGTTCGACAGGCCGATGTTGTCGACCACCGTGCCCAACTCGTCGGCAGGAACCACCTGTTTGACGCTTTGCTCGATGCTCGCGAACAACGTGGAAGTGTCTTCCATGCGGGTGCCGATCTGGGCACGCACGTGCATCAGAATCTGGCCACCATCCACATCAGGGAAGAAGTTGCGCCCCAGAAATGGCACCAGCAGCAACGAGACGCCGACGAAGGCGAGAAAGCCAATGACGAAGGGCTTGCGGTGGCCCAGCGCCAGCTCGAGCAGTGCGTGATAGGCACCGCGAATCTTCTCGAAGCGCGCCTCGAACGCACGCTGGAAGCGCACCAGCGGATTACGCGACGGCGGCAACGTGGCGCTCATGCCATGTTCGTCGGTATGCGCCACATGCGGCTTCAGCAAGTACTTCGCCATCGTCGGCACCAGGGTGCGCGACAGGATGAACGAGCAGATCATCGCGAACATCACCGCTTCGGCCATCGGCACGAACAGGAAGCGCGCCACGCCGTCCAGGAAGAACATCGGCACGAACACGATGCAGATGCACAGCAACGACACGAACGCCGGAGTCACGATCTGCCGCGCGCCGTCCATGATCGCCGTCTCCGTATCCTTGCCGTGCTCCAGATGCCAGTTGATGTTTTCGATGGTCACCGTGGCATCGTCGACCAGGATGCCGACCGCCAGCGCCAGACCGCCCAGCGTCATGATGTTGAGCGTTTCGCCGAACACCGACAGCAGGATGATGGCGCCAAGAATGGCCAGCGGGATCGAGATCGCGATGATCACCGTCGAGCGCCAGCTACCCAGGAACAACAGGATCATCAGGCTCGTCAGCGCCGCGGCGATCACACCTTCGCGCGCCACGCCACTGATCGCCGCACGTACGAACAACGACTGGTCGCCGATCGGCGCCACCTTCAGATTGTCCGGCAGGATGCCCTTGCTGTCGGCGAGGCGTTGCTTCACTCCGCTCACGATGGCCAGCGTCGAGGCCGAGCCGTTCTTCAAAACGCTGAGCAGCACCGAGCGATGTCCGTCGACGTGAACGATGTTGGTTTGCGGCGGACTGCCATCCAGCACATGAGCCACGTCGCGGATATACACCGTGGTGCCGTTGACCGTCTTGACCGGCAAATCGCCCAGCGCATTGATGTCCGACGGCGCATTGTTGAGTTGCAGCGTGTATTCGAACGTGCCGACCTTCTGCGTACCGATCGGCACGATCAGGTTCTGGGCGGCCAGTGCGTTGGCGACGTCCTGCGCGGACAAGCCGCGCGCCTGCAGCGCCGCCGGATCGACATCGATCTGCACCTGGCGGCTCTTGCCGCCATACGGGTAGGGAATCGCGGCGCCCGCCACCGACACCAGCTGCGGGCGCAGGATGTTCAGGCCAAGATCGCCCAGGTTCTGTTCGCTCAAACCCTTGCCCGAAAGTGCCAACTGCAGGATCGGCACGGTCGAGGCGTTGTAGTTGAGGATCAGCGGCGGCGTGATACCCGGCGGCAGTTGCTTGAGCAGGGTCTGCGATACCGCGGTGACCTGCGCATTGGCGGTGGCGATGTTGACCGTCGGCTGGAAGAAGATCTTGATGATGCCGAAGCCACCGATCGACTTGGCCTCGATGTGCTCGACGTCATTGACGGTGGTGGTCAGCACGCGCTCGAACGGAGAGGCAATGCGTCCCGCCATCTGATCGGGCGGCAAGCCCGTGTACTGCCACACCACGGCGATCACCGGGATGCGGATGTCCGGGAAGATGTCGGTCGGTGTACGCAGCGCCGCGAGCGGGCCGATGATCATGATCAACATCGCGAGGACGACGAAGGTATAGGGCCGGTCTAGCGCCAGCCGCACGATCCTCAACATTTAAACGTACTCCAGGGGGTAAAACGGCGTGGGGGTGAAACGGCATTGCAGACTGTGCGTGGTGTCGATGACATCCACGATGTCTCGCCGTGGTCACCGCCATGGCCGGTGTTTATATCTGCCTGCTCGGGACGCATACGCATGCGAACTTGCTGGGGATGGCAGATGGATCGGCTGACTCGCACAGGCAACGCAAATAACCTATGCAAGTTGACCGTTGAGTTCGTCAGGATCGAAACAGTGCGACGAATCTGATGATCGGATGCATACGCGAGGCAGGCTTGAATCAATCCCGCGCCCACTACACCCGTTCGCGAAACGATGACATGTTCCTTTGCTCGAAGTTTTGTTGCAGGACGAAGCATTTCTTTGGCTCATGTTTCAGGACTACTGGCAAGCAATAAAAGTTTTTCGGTGGTGCGCTTTTCGCTGGGCAGCCACAGCGACAACAGGCCACCGAGCGCGAGCAGCGCAACGTTGCACCCCAAGGCCAACGTAAAGGCGTGGGCGTAGGCGTTGAGATCCTGTCCGGTGCCGAGCGCGCTGTAGAAAACGCCGCCGACAATCGCAACGCCCAGCGAAGCACCAATCTGCAAGGCAGAGATCGCAACTCCCGAAGCCAATCCGGCATGGCGTGAATCAATACCGCCGATGACGGCCTTGATGACCGAAGGCATCACCGTGCCGAAGCCCAGCCCTGCGCAGGCCAGGCCGATCTTCAGGCTTCCGGGAAGCATATGGCTGACCGCCAGCATGACGATCGCGAAGCCGAGCACCTGAAGCGCAAAACCCAGTGTCAGAGCGCGCACGCCAAGACGATGCATGAGGTGCGACGAGGCCAGCGACGCGAAGAAGCCGCCACCGACGTAGGGCAGCGTCGCGACACCGGCGTCGAGCGGCGTCATGTGGAGTCCGTTCTGCAGGTACACGGAAAGGGTCAGGAAAAACGAAGACTGCATATAGAACGCCACGGCCATCGCGATGCCCACGACGAAACTGTGGTTGCGGAATAGCGAGAGATCCACGAGTGCAGAGCCGCCACGATCCGCAAGCCGCTTCTCGAACCCGATGAAAGCGAGCAGTGCGACTGGCGACGCCGCGAGCATCGCGATGATCCACAGCGGCCATCCGTTCTCGCGACCTTCGACCAGCGGGTAGACCAGCAAGCCCAGCGTTGCCGAAAGCAGCACGACGCCACCAAGGTCGAGTCCCGGCGCATGTTCCTCCCGCGAGTCGCTCAGGAAAAACACACTGCCGATGAGGGCGGCAATGCCGATCGGTACATTGATCAGGAAGATCGCCTGCCAGGGGAGCCCGAACGGATGCGCTGAAACCAGCACGCCGCCAAGCAACTGACCGCAGATATTGGCGAGGCCAAAGGTCGCCCCATACAGCGCAAGCGCGCGGCCCTGCTCAGCCGGCGGAAACAACACCCGGATCGAGGCCAGAACCTGCGGCGCCATGGCAGTCGCCATCAACCCTTGCAGGATGCGGCCGGCAATCAGCACGTTCGGCGACCACGCCGTTCCACACAATACGGACGCGATGGTGAAACCCGCCACGCCAAGCATGAACATCCGCTTGCGGCCGAACAGATCGCCGAGCCGCCCGCCCGTGATCAGAAACACCGCGTATGTGGCGGCGTAGGCCGACATGGTGAACTGCACCGCGCTGGACGTGGCGTGGAGATTCAGCCGGATCACCGGCAGCGCCAGGTTGACCACATTGAAATCGAGGGGCGGCAGAAACGCACCCGTGAGCAGCACAGCGAGCGCTAACCAGCGCTGCGAGTGCTCTCGGGTGTATTGAACGTCGGTGCGCCCATCAGGCACACGAACGTTCATCTCTGTGGGCTGCGCGCCCATGTGGCTGCTCCTGAACGGGGGATTGAGCGGCTTGAGCTCTACCAGCCCGATGCCCGGGGCTGCGGTAGTGGGGCGCAGTTTAGGAGCGGCCTATCATTTCGTACAGATATGTATGGATATTTTAGAGATATGGAATGGAAATGGTTGAATGGGCGCCGGGCCAGCTGATGGGAGCCTCCGCGCTTGGTGACAGCTGAACGCTTTCTCAAGGGTCTCGCCAGTTCGCCAGCATCCTGCGCTTCTAAAGCGGAGTTCAAGGCGGGAGGCTGGTGCGGCGCAGTCGAAACGTCCGCTCTGGCCGTGGATTCAACCATTCCGAGCGAGCCCGTTGGCAGCGAACCCAGCGGTAAGCAGATGCCAATGGACAGCAACGGAAAGTCTTTACGTTATCTATATGGCGAACAGATTTTGCCATATCGCAACTTTATGGAACGCCGCCGCACAATGGTTGCATGAAGACTTCTTCCAAACACCTGGCTCGCGAACGCCTCGTACGGAGGCTCTGTCTGATTGCAACAGGATTGCTCTTCCTGTTCTCAGTGACCGAGCTTGTTCTTGGCGCCGGCGGCAAGGTCGGCATCTGGCCCGGTCTGGCGTTGAGCTCGTTGTATCTGAGCATCTGCCTGATGCAGAGGCGGCAGTATGTGCCGTCGTCGAGATGGGCCATCAGGCCAAGACGCTATAGCCAACTTATCGACTGACATTGTGGTGCGTTGAGTTTTAGAGACTGGTGGTTGATGCGCTTCGCCGATGCACCGCATCGTATGGCGTGACTCAACTCAAAACCCGAGATGTTCAGAAGGCTTGCAGCCGGAGGCCGCAAGCCAGGTGAGCGGGCACGCCCCCGTGCTACGGCTCCGGCTGCAAACCTTCTGGACAACTTACATTGATGGCTGCTCTGGTGCGCAACTGACGCAGCCGTGATTTGAGAGAGCCACAACACGCCGGCACCTCACCCCACCTCGTCGTCCCTGCCTTCGCAGGAATGACGAGCAAAGGGCGCAATTAGCCTGACCCGCGACGCTACTCGACTTCGTCGGAACCCTCGTTGACACCCTCGAACAGGAATGTCGACAGATACCGCTCACCGGTGTCCGGCAGCATCGCCAGCAGGACCGAGCCCTTCGGTGCATCCGCGGCCACCTTCAGTGCGGCCGCCAACGTGGCGCCGGAGGAGATGCCCACGAAGATGCCTTCCTTCTGCGCCAGTTCGCGCGAGGTGTCGCGGGCGAGCACGTCGTCGATCAGGATGATCTCATCGGCGACCTTGCGGTTGAGCACGGCGGGCACGAAATCCGGGGTCCAGCCCTGGATCTTGTGCGGCTGCCACTCCTTCCCGGACAGCAGTGCTGCGCCAGCCGGTTCGGTGGCAATGATCTTCACCTCTGGCCGCGCCACCTTCAGCACTTCGCCAACGCCGGTAAGCGTGCCGCCAGTGCCCCAGCCGGTAACGAAGTAATCCAGCCGGCGACCGGCAAAATCGCGCAGGATTTCCGGTGCGGTGGTGTTGCGGTGATAGGCCGGATTGGCCGGATTCTCGAACTGGCGCGCGAGGAACCAGCCATGCTTTTCCGCCAGCTCCGCCGCTTTCTGCACCATGCCGCTGCCACGTGCCGCCGCCGGCGTCAGCAACACCTTGCCGCCGTAGGCGCGAATCAGTTTGCGCCGTTCGATCGAGAAGGTTTCGCTCATCACCGCCACGAACGGATAGCCGCGCGCCGCGCAAACCGCTGCCAGGGCGACGCCGGTATTGCCGGAGGTTGCTTCCACCACGGTCTGGCCGGGCTTGAGCGTGCCGCTCTGTTCCGCGTCGAGGATGATCGCCAGGGCGAGACGATCTTTCACCGAGCCGGCGGGGTTGAACGCCTCCACCTTCACGTAAATCTCCACGTGTTTCGGCGCGAGCCGATGGAGTTTGACGATCGGTGTATTGCCGATGGTGTCGAGGATGCTGTCGTAGATCATGGGTTACTCCATGGGGCCTAGGTGGAACAGCGCGGGACATGATGCGTCCGCGCATGTAAAAAATTTGGATCAGGCGCGATGGATTGCTACCAGGAGATCGGCGTGGGCCTGCGGTTTCGCGTGCCGCCCGGGCTCAGTTGAAAGCCGGTCAGACGAGGGTTTGAGCTGCGCTGCATCGCGGATATCGTGCACTGCCGCGCCCAGCGGGTGCTGGCCAAACCACGCCAGCGAGGTGGCCAGTGCGGCCACCTCGCCCAGGATCAGCAAGGCGGGTGAGCGCACCGCGTGGCCGGCCGCGCGTTCGGCCAACTGCGCCAGCGTGCCGGTGACCACGCGCTGCTCGGCCCGCGAGCCGTTCTCGATCAGCGCGAACGGCGTCGATGCGGCACGCCCATGCTGAATCAGCCGAGCCTGCAGCACGCCCAGCTCACCCACGCCCATGTACACCGCGAGAGTCTGTCGCTCCTGTGCAAGCGCAACCCAGTCCAGCGTGTCCAGCGACGATCGGCAGTGGGCGGTGACGAAGCGCACCGACTGCGCGTAGTCACGATGCGTCAGTGGCACACCGGCATAGGCGGCGCAGGCCACCGCAGCGGTGATGCCAGGCACCACTTCATAGGGGATGGCGTGCCCGCGCAGGAATTCCAGTTCTTCGCCGCCGCGGCCGAACACGAACGGATCGCCGCCCTTGAGGCGAACCACGCGCTTGCCGGCCCGCGCATGTTCCAGCAGCAACGAGTGGATGTCGTCCTGCGTGGTGTGGTGATTGCCGGCCTGTTTGCCGACCTCGATGCGCTCGGCATCGCGCCGCGCCAGTTCCAATACTTCGGCGCTGACCAGGCGGTCGTGCAGGATCACATCGGCCTCGTTCAACGCACGCAACGCACGCAGCGTGAGCAGGCCCGGATCGCCGGGGCCTGCGCCGACCAGGACCACCGAGCCGGACAACTCCATTGATGCCGTCGCCAAGGCATCTTCGGCCGCTGCCAGCGCCGCCCTTGGCCGACCCTGGCGCAGCAGCGTGGCTGCTTGGCCGGCAAACAGGCCCTCGTAGAAGCGTCGACGCGCGGCCATCTGCGGATGACGCAGGCGAATGCGCTTGCGCAGACGTGCCGTCAACGTAGCCAGCGCGCCGAGCGAATGATCGAGGAGCGTTTCCAGCCGTTCGCGCAGCAATCGCGCCAGCATGGGCGACTCACCGCCGCTGGAGATGGCGATGGTCAGCGGCGCTCGATCGACCACGGCCGGCACATGAAAGCTCGACAACGCAGCGTCATCCACCACGTTGACGAAGATGCGCCGCAATTCGGCGAATGCTGCAATCTGTCGATTCAGCTCGCGGTCGGAAGTGGCAGCAATCACCAGCCAGATCCGGTCGAGCCAACCGTCCTGAAATGCATCGGCGCGATAGGCGATGCGACCCTCGTTCACCCAGCGCCGCAGCTGTGGAGTCAACGCGTCGGCGTTTACCGTGATCTGCGCTTGGGCACCGAGCAGTGCGGCGATCTTGCGTTCGGCCACGGCACCGCCGCCCACCACCAGAACAGCACGGTGGGTGAGGTCGGCGAATATCGGATAGAGCTTCATGGCGTGAACCTACGGGACATACAACGAGGGGAAAGTCACGCTACGGGGCCGCTGTTACGTGCGGCAAATGATTTATACCGTCACACATATGCCGCCACGTTATGAGACTGCTCAAGGTAACAAAAACTTGACAGTTTCAACGATTGGACGTATAGACGTCTAACTATGTTCGGTAATCACCACCACGGCATGCCCCCTCGCGACGACCACATGGCCGTCCATACCAGCATGTCCTGCGCGATGCCGGTTCGTTCCATGCGATGTCCCCGTGCCCCGTTCGCGTATCAATCCATTGACCCCGACCGCTCACGAGCCATCCGCCATGACGCTTACCCAGCTGCGCTACCTCATTGCCATCGCCGACTCCGGCCTCAACATCACGCTCGCCGCCGAACGGGTGCATGCCACCCAGCCAGGTCTGAGCAAGCAGCTCCGGCAGCTTGAGGACGAGCTCGGCTTCCAGCTGTTTGTGCGCAAGGGCAAGAGCCTCGATGCGGTAACCCATGCCGGCCAGCACGTGCTCGAGCGCGCCCGCACGATCCTTGCCGAGGCGGCAAATATCCGTTCGATCGCCGCGAATCTGCGCAACGAGGCGTGCGGCGAGCTGCGCATCGCAACCACCCATACCCAGGCACGCTTTGCGCTGCCTCCGGCGATCGGCGCGCTCAATCAGCGCTATCCGCAGGTCAGCGTGCATCTGCAGCCCGGCCGCGACGCCGAAGTGCTGGCGCAGCTGGAAGCCCGTCGCGTCGATCTGGCGGTGGTCAGCAGTGCCGGCGCGCCGCCAGCCGTCGGAATCGCGCTGCCGGCCTATCGATGGCAGCGGGTGATCCTGGCGCCGCAAGGCCATCCGCTGACCAAGCGCAAAAAGCTGCCAACGCTGGACGAATTGGCCAAGCTGCCGCTGGTCAGCTACGAATCCTCACTGAAGGCCGAATCATCGCTGCGCCGCGCGTTTGACGCTGCGGGTCTACGCCCGCAGATCGCCATGACGGCCGGTGATGCCGACTTGATCAAAACCTACGTGCGCACGGGTCTGGGTATCGGTGTGCTGGCCGAGATGGCGGTGTTGCCCAGCGACACCGATTTGCAGGCACTACCGGCCGACCATTTGTTCCCGCAGTGCACGACCTGGATCGTGTTGCGTCGGGAGAGTGTGCAACGCGACTACGTGCTGGAGTTCATCAGCCAATTCGCGCCGCATCTGGACCGCCGTGACGTCGTGCGCGCACTGGCCAGCGATCCGCCGCTTACCGATTGGCCTGCCGTGCCGCATTGGCGGGAGCGACAGGCGTCGTTGCTCGACGTGGCCTGAGTGCGTAAATCTCTTGTGGGAGCGACTTCAGTCGCGATGCTTCTCCACAGCACATCAAGAGCATCGCGACTGAAGTCACTCCCACAAGGTTTCCCCGCAGGCTTCGCGCACAAGGTACGCTCCCACAAACCACGTCCCGCGCGTGACCTGCGCGGGCAAAGGGATATTTGAGCAGGCACTCGGGCATCAGCCGTCGATCAGTCCCTCGTTGCGCAACAGCGCGAGAATCTGCCGTGCGAGCACCGCGGGCTCGGCCGAGTTTCCGTCCAGGCGCAACTCCGGATTTTCCGGTACCTCGTAGGGGTCGCTGATGCCGGTGAAGTGGGTGATCTTGCCGGCGCGTGCCTGGGCATAGAGACCTTTGCGATCGCGTGCCTCGCAGACGTCCAGTGCGGTGGCGACGTGGATCTCGACGAACGTGCCGTGTGCTTCGACCAGCGCCCGGGCTTCGTTGCGGGCATCGGCAAATGGCGCGATCGGTGCGCAGATCGCGATACCGCCATGGCGCACGATCTCGCTGGCGACATAACCGATACGGGTGACGTTGGCGGCGCGATCCTCGCGTGAAAAGCCCAGTCCGCGAGACAGATGCTTGCGCACCTCGTCGCCATCGAGCACGGTGACAGGGCGGCTGGTGTGTTCCAGCAGCTGCGCAATCAACGCCTGTGCGATGGTCGACTTCCCGGCTCCGGACAGACCGGTGAAGAACAGCGCAAAGCCACGAGGCGCGTGCACCGGATGGCGGTCGCGCAGAATCTTCACCACGTCCGGGAAACTGAACCACGCAGGGATCTCGGTGCCCTCGTGCAAATGCCTGCGCAGTTCGGTGCCGGAAATGTCGCGCACCGTATCGGCATGCGTGACCTCCGTGGACGGCAGGTAAGCGTCGCGATTCGCTGCGTAGACCATTGCCGGAAACGGCACGATCTGGATGCCGAGCTCGTCCTGGTATTGCTCCAGCAGCAGTTGTGCGTCGAACGGGCCGTAGAACGGCTGGCCGCGGGAATCCTTGCCCGGGCCGGCATGGTCGCGCCCGACGATGAAATGGCTGGCTCCGTAGTTCTTGCGGATGATCGCGTGCCACAGCGCCTCACGTGGGCCGCCCATGCGCATCGCGAGCGGCAGCAACGACAGCTTCGCGCTGTCCTGCGGGTACTGCGGCAGAAGCGCGCGGTAGCAACGCACACGCGTGTAGTGATCGACGTCGCCCGGCTTGGTACGGCCTACGGATGGCTGAATCAGCAACTTCGCGCCGACCTGCTGCGCGGCGCGCAGGGTCAGCTCGCGGTGCGCGCAATGCATCGGATTGCGCGTCTGGAACGCGACGATGCGCGTCCAGCCGTTTTCGGCGAACCATGCACGAAGGCTGCGCGGCGAATCGCGCAACTCGTCAAAGTCGTAGTGCGCCGGTGGCTGAATGCCGCGCACTCGGCCACCAAGCGCCACCGGCTGCGTGTGCTCAAGCAGTTCGGCCACACCAGGATGCAGGCGGTCGGTACTGCCGAACACACGCTTCGCCTCATGCAGCCGATCCGGCCAGTAGATGTCCTGCACTTCCAGGACCGCGAGCGGCACGCCCTGACTATCGCGCAACGCGACCTCGCTGCCGGACGCGAGCTTCGCGGCGAATGCTTCGCTCACGTCCAGCGTGATCGGGATCGGCCACAGCGTGCCATCAGCGAGGCGCAGTTCTTCGACGACGCGGTCGTAGTCGTGGCGTCCGAGAAAACCCTCCAAAGGGGAGAACGCGCCGCTCAGCAACAGCTCCAGATCGCATAGCTGGCGAATATTCAGATCGACGCCCGGCAAGCTGCCACTGCGCTGCTTCAGCGCTTCGGCTTCGGCATGCGGCAGATACAGGTCTTTCAGTACCCCGCCGTGCGGGGCGATCAGCTCATTGTCCGGAACGAGTTTCCGGTTTGGAGCAGGAGCAACTGCAGCGTGACTCATGGTGTGTTTCCGATCGGGGTGAACATTAGAAAGGGCAGGCCATCGCCACGCGACGGCATGCGGGGTCACGCGATGCTGTGCAATCCGCATTCGCGCTTGAGTCCGAAGAAGCGGGTGTCTTCCGGGTCCATGCCAGGCTCCCAGCGGCGGCTCGTGTGGATATCGCCGATCGACACGTAGCCCTTTTCCCACAGCGGGTGGTAGGGCAGGCCGTGGCGCTGCAGATACATGCCCACGTCGCGGTCGCTCCAGTCGGCGAGCGGATGGAATTTCCAGCGGTCATTTCTGCATTCGACGAACGCGATGTCAGAGCGACTGCGGGACTGGCTCCGGCGCAGCCCGGCGAACCAGCCGGTGGCGCCAAGTTCGTCCAGCGCGCGCTGCATCGGCTCGACCTTGCGGATGCTGTTGTAGCGATCCAGGCCTTCGAGACCTTGTTCCCATAGCCGACCGTACCGCGCCTCCATCCAGCTGATGCCGATGCGCGGTCGATACACCTTGAGGTTCAGCGCAAAGCGTTCGGACAGTTCGTCGATAAACCGATACGTCTCCGGAAACAGATAGCCGGTATCGATCAGCACCACCGGAATGTCCGGCTGCTGCCGTGTGACGAGATGCAGTGAAACCGCGGACTGTGCGCCGAAGCTCGACGACAGCACGTGCTGACCTGGCGTGTGCTCAAGCGCCCAGGCCACCCGTTCTTCCGCGCCCAATTTTGCCAGCGCAGTGTTCAGCGCCTTGAGCGCGCGCGGGTCGTCGGTCTTTGGTGGAAGGTCCAGCGCGCTCATGCCAGCACCTGCACGGGAATCTGCCTGGAGTGATTCGGCTCGGTGCGCAACAGGTCATTGCCGAGCAAGAAATCGCCGAAGCCTTCGCCGGGCCCTCGTTCCGCCGCATAGCGTTCGAACAGTGGATCGAGTGCGGCGAGGATCGCCGCCTCGTCCACATTCTCCCGATAAATGGTGTTGAGCCGCTGCCCGCTGAAGTCAGCGCCAAGCCGCAAGTCGTAGCGCCCCGGCCCGCGACCGACCAGCGCGATCTCACCGAGGTACGGCCGTGAGCAGCCATTCGGGCAGCCGGACAGGCGCAGCAGGATCGGCGCGTCGGCGAGACCATGCCGATCGAGCAGCTGTTCGAGTTTCGGCAGCAGCCCTGGGAGATAGCGCTCGCTCTCAGCCATCGCCAGCCCGCACGTGGGCAGGGCGACGCAGGCGACGGCGTGGCGACGAATGCCACTCTGCTTGAGATAGCCGTCCAGACCGTGTTCTTGCACGATGGAATCGATGCGTTCGCGATCGGCTGCGGCAACATTGGCCACGATCACGTTTTGGTTGCAGGTCATGCGGAAGTCGCCGGTGTGCACCTGAGCCAGCTCGCGCAAACCGGTGAGCCACCGGTGGGCACCGACGTCAGCGAGGCGACCGGATTCGATGTGCAAGGTCAGGTGCCAGCATCCGTCGTGGCCTTCGACCCAACCGAAACGGTCGCCGTTGTGCTCGAAGTGATAGGCGCGTGCCGGTTCTAGCTCGAAGCCAAGACGCGACTCCAGTTCCTCCTTGAATGCCTCGAGGCCGCGGTGATCGAGGGTGTACTTCAGCCGCGCGTGCTTGCGCTCGCTGCGGTTACCCCAGTCACGCTGGACACGAACTACTGTTTCGGCAACGGCGAACAATCGCTGCGGCGTCACGAAGCCGATGACGCTGGCCAGGCGTGGATAGGTACTCGCGTCGCCCTGCGTCGCGCCCATGCCGCCGCCAATCGCCACGTTGAAACCGCGCAGCGTGCCTGCCTCGATGATCGCGATCAGGCCCAAATCCTGTGCGAACACATCGACATCGTTGAGCGGTGGAATCGCCAGGCCAATCTTGAACTTGCGGGGAAGGTAGGTGGCGCCATAAAGCGGCTCCTGTTCCGTCACGAGCGGCTTCGATTCGCCAGCCAACGCTTTGTCGTCAAGCCTGACGCCATCGAGCCAGATCTCATGGTATGCGCGCGTCTGTGGCGCCAGATCGTCGGACAGGCGCACGGCCCAGGCATAGGCCTCCGCATGCGCTTCCGATTCCATCGGATTCGAGGTGCTCACGACGTTGCGCACCACGTCGCCGCAGGCTGCGATCGTGCTGGCCAGGGCGTGGTGGATCGCGGCAATGGTGGGCTTGAGCTTGCGCTTGATGATGCCGTGCCACTGAAACGTCTGCCGCGTGGTGATGCGCAACGTGCCGTTCGCGTAGTCCCGTGCGATCTGATCAAACACCAGCCATTGCGCCGGTGTCACTACGCCACCGGGCAATCGCGCACGCAGCATGAACGCATACGCGGGCTCGAGCTTTTGCTGGCGACGCTCCTCGCGCAGGTCGCGATCATCCTGCAGGTAGCTGCCGTGAAACTTCAGCAACTTGTTGTCGTCGTCGCTGATTGCGCCGGTGACTGGATCGGCCAAGCCTTCGGCAATCGTGCCGCGCAGATAGTTGCTGCCGGCTTTGATACGTTCGAAATCGGAGAGTGCGGTTGTCATGTCAGTACACGTCGCGGGCGTAGCGGCCCTGCTGCAGGAGTTCGTTGAGCCAGGCTTTCGCGTCGTCGGGTGACTGCTTGCCGTGGATGGTGATCACTTCAATCAGGGCGGCGTGTACGTCCTTCGCCATATGCGCGGAATCGCCACAGACGTAAAGATGAGCGCCGTTTTGCAGCCAGGCGTACAGCTCGGCGCCCTGTTCGCGCAGACGGTCCTGGACATAGGTCTTGGACGATTGGTCGCGCGAAAACGCAAGGTCGAGGCGATGCAGTGCGCCTTGTTTCAATGCCTCCTGCCACTCGACCTGATAGAGGAAGTCCTGCGCAAAATGGCGATTGCCGAAGAACAGCCAGTTGCGGCCACTGGCACCACTTTCCTGCCGCTCCTGCACGAATGCGCGGAACGGTGCCACGCCGGTACCTGGTCCGATCATGATGATGTCGCGGGTACTGTCGGCCGGCAGGTGGAAGCGCTCGTTCGACTCGATGAACACCGGTACCTTGCCGTCTTCGTCGGTCGCCGCCAGGAAAGCGGATGCGGCACCAAAGTGCGGGCTGCCGTGGGCCTCGTAATCGACCACCGCCACGGTCAGGTGCACCTCGTCGCCTACCAACTGGGGACTGGACGCGATCGAATACAGGCGCGGGGTCAGGGGGCGCAAAGCAGCGACGAGTGCCTCGGGCTTCCATATTGCCGGGTAGCGGCGCAGCAGATCGATCGGCTGGTCACTGGCTAGCAGTGCCGAAAAGTCCGCCGCGTTCTCCACCTGCAGCACCCGTATCAGCTCGGCGTGTCCGCTGGTGGCAGCCAGTGTCGCGACGAAGCTGCGATTGAGTCGGGTGATCTCGCGCTCGCGAGTGAGCCATTGCGTCAGCGTTAGCGTGCGGGCTTCATGGGTCACGTCCAGCGCGCCGTCGAGTTGCAGGGCGGCCAGCCATTGCTCGACCAGCACCGACGGGTTGCTCGGCCAGATCCCCAGCGCATCACCCGGTGCGTATTGCAGCCCCGAGCCTGCGAGCGACAGCTCGACATGTCGCACGTCGCGCGCGTTGTCGCGCGCCACGATGCGCTGGTTCGCCAGCACGGTGGCCGCAAACGGCCGCTCGCGCGAGTAGGTGGACCGGTTCGACACGGCGTGCAGCGGACTGATGCGCGCAGCTGGCGCGATGCTCTTCAGCACGTCGCGGGCCTGCTCGAGCGTCTTGTCCAGCCACGGTTTGGCGACCGCTTCCACATCGACATCCGTTTCGCCGAACGGCGCGAAACGGGCGCCGCCGAGTTCGGCCAGCCGCGCGTCGAGCTGGCGACCGATCACGCAGAATTGTGGGTAGCTCGAGTCGCCAAGGCCAAGTACGGCAAACTGCAGTGACGGCAGCTTCGGCGCCCGCTTGCCAGCAATAAACTCCACGAAGCCGCGGGCATCATCCGGCGGCTCGCCTTCGCCTTGCGTGCTGATCACCACCGCGAGGTAGCGTTCCTGCGCCAGCTCGCGATGCGGATAGGCATTGGCGCGTACCAAGCGCACCGGCAGGCCCGCTGCCTCGCTACGTTCGGCCAGCTGCTCGGCGATGCGCTTCGCATTACCGGTCTGGCTGCCGTAGACAATCGTGAGGCGTTCGCCGACCGCCTTGACCGGCGATGGCACGGCTAGTGGAGCGCTACTTTGCGATGGTGCCTGTGCTGCCAGTGACGCGCTCCACGCGGCCACCCAGTAAAGCTCGGCAGGCTGCAGACCCTCGACAAGCCGGGCCAGCAAGGCGCTCTTGTCGGTATTCAACGGAGTAGGCAGAAATTCGGGAGCAACGACGGCGTTCACGTACTTGTCCTTTGGACGTCTAGACTTCTTGGCGTCTGAAATTAATCTTTACTTAACGCCATGTGAAAGGAAGTATCGGCATGTGCATATGCCAAGGCCTTATTTCCTCGGACGAGGTGGGCTGCCAATACTCGCCCCACTCCCTGCATTGCGATGGTCATGGCACCGCTTCCCGAATTCCTTACCTTTGCCGCGGTCGGCGTGTTCGCCCAACTGGTCGACGGCGCGCTCGGCATGGCTTATGGCGTGGTTTCGGCCGCCATGCTGCTGGGGCTGGGCTTGCCACCTGCGTTGGCCAGCGCCAGCGTGCATTACGCGGAAACCTTCACTTGCGGTGCGTCGGGCATCAGCCATCTGTTGGCTGGCAACGTGCGTCGACGGCTTTTCTGGAGCCTGGTGATACCTGGCGTGATCGGCGCGGTAATCGGTGCCTATGTGGTTAGCCATGTACCCGCGACGTGGATGCGGTTGGTGCTGACACCCTATTTGCTTGGCACCGGAATTTTTTTGCTGCTACGCAACTTTCGTGGCGGCGGTCGTCCCAGCAACGACGCGCCACGCAGCCCGCCGCCGCTGGGGCTGGTAGCCGGTTTCGCCGACGCCATGGGCGGCGGCGGCTGGAGCGCGCTTACCGTCACCACTCTGGTCGCTCGTGGCGCCACGCCGCGCATGGTTATCGGCACCGTGCATCTGGCAAAGTGTGTGGTCAGTGCCGCCGCCAGCGTCAGCTTCCTGCTGCATATGGGCGCACCCCACGGCACCGCGGTATTGGGCCTCATCTGCGGTGGCGTGACCGCGGCGCCACTCGGAGCGCTGTTCGCACGCAAGGTATCGCCGCGTGCAGCAACGCTGCTTGCGGCCACGGCCGTACTCGGGCTTGGTTTGAACAATGTGGTGAAGGCGTTCTACTGAGCTTCCGTTGCCTAACGTGTAGGACGAACGATCCGTCCGGTGCTTTCAAGCCTGCCAGACCCAGCGTCCCTCGGCGGATGTTTCGCCCGCTTGTTCGCTCAGGGTGAACACGATGGCGTTGCGTGGTGCGACACGTAGTTCCGCACCGCTCTGAAGTCCCAGTCGAGCCACGTCCTCGCCTGCTACATCGGCCTCCAGCGTCTGGTCAATCGAGGGAACATAGAGTTCCAGATGGGCCACGCTACCTGCCAGATAGACATGTCGAAGCCGGGCCGTCCAGCCCGGCTGGGTGTCGGTACCGCCGAGCGACAGATGTTCCGGGCGTACGTAGGCGACGACATTCGCATGGCGTCCATTCCAGGGGTGCCCTTCGAGCACCCATTCACCTGCGCTCAGTCGCTGGTTCGCGTACGTCAACGGAATCTTGTTCACTTTGCCGATGAATTCGCAGACGAAGGGTGTTGCCGGCTGCCGATAGATCACCTCGGGTGAACCGACCTGTTCAATTCGGCCGCGATTCATTACCGCGATACGGTCGGCGAGCTCCAGGGCTTCTTCCTGATCGTGCGTGACGAAGACGGTGGTGAGCTGCAGATCCTCATGCAGTTCACGCAACCAGCGACGCAGCGTGACCCTTACCTGCGCATCCAGCGCGCCAAAAGGTTCATCGAGCAAAAGCAGATCAGGCTCGACCGCCAGTGCACGCGCCAACGCCACCCGTTGGCGTTGGCCACCGGACAGCTGCGACGGGTAGCGATGACCGTGGTCGTCCAGTTGCACGCGTTTCAACAACTGCTGCACGCGTTCGGCGATCTGCGCGCGCGACGGTCGTGCTTTGCGCGATCGCACGCGCAGCCCGAAGGCCACGTTCTCCGCCACGGTGAGGTGCCGAAACAATGCGTAGTGCTGGAATACCAGCCCAACTTTGCGCTTGTGCGCTTGCGCCGCCAGAAAATCATCGCCGTCCAGCTGCACGGTTCCCGCATCCGGGTAGTCCAGCCCCGCCAGGATGCGCAGCAGCGTGGTCTTTCCCGATCCGGACGGTCCGAGCAAGGCGAGAAATTCGCCGGGCGCAATGACCAGGCTGACATCATCCAGCGCGGGATAGTCAGTGAACCGGCGGCTCAGATGGGAGAGTTCCAAAGTCATCGGTGGTCTTTATGTCCCATCTCAATGGCCGCCCGGTGCATGAGCGGCGATCTCGTCACCATATCGCCATTCCAGCAGCGCCTTGATCGACAACGTCGCCAGCGCCAGTAGTGCGAGCAACGTTGCGACGGCAAACGCGCCGACGTAGTTGTATTCGTTGTAGAGCATCTCCACCTCCAGTGGCATGGTCGTGGTGAGCCCGCGGATATGCCCGGATACGACCGACACGGCACCAAATTCGCCCATCGCGCGGGCGTTGCACAGCAGCACGCCATACAGCAGTGCCCAGCGAATATTCGGCAGGGTCACCCGGAAAAACATCTGCCATCCGCCAGCGCCCAGCACACGGGCGGCTTCTTCTTCATCGGAGCCCTGTGACTGCATCAGGGGGATCAGCTCGCGCGCGACGAATGGCAGCGTAATGAAAATCGTTGCCAGTACCAGGCCAGGTATCGCAAAAATAATCTTGACGTCGTGTAGCTCAAGCCAGCGACCGAACCAGCCTTGCGCTCCAAACAGCAGCACATAGACCAGGCCGGAGATCACCGGTGAAACTGAAAACGGCAAATCGATGAAGGCACCGAGTAGTGCTTTGCCGCGGAACTCGAAGCGGGCCATCGCCCAAGCCGCCGCCACGCCGAACACAACATTCAACGGTACGGAAATCGCTGCCACCAGCAAGGTCAGGCGGATGGCCATCAGCGCTTCGTGTTGTCCAATCGCCGATAGATAGGCACGCAGACCCTGCCTGAAAGCTTCCACAAAAACCACGGCCAGCGGCAGCGCCAAAAAAATGGTCAGGAAGGCCGTCGCCGCCAACACCAGCAGCACGTGGCCGATCCGTCGTGACCAGTGCGGTCGCCGTCTTGGTCTGTTCATTGAAGCTGCTCCGCCCAGCGACCGCTCCAGCGTTGCAGCACGGCAATCAGGATCAGCAATGCAAACGAGGCGATAAGCATGACGGTGCCCAATGCAGCAGCCCCCGCATAGTCGAACTCCTCAAGCTTCTCGACGATAAGTAGTGGTGCGATCTCCGAGCGCATGGGAATGTTGCCCGCGATGAAAATCACCGACCCGTATTCACCCACCGCCCTGGCCAGCGCCAGCGCGAAACCCGTCAGCAATGTCGGCACAAGCATCGGAAGGATGACGCGGAAAAACGTCTGTGCGTGGCTGGCGCCCAAGCTTTCAGCGGCTTCCTCCACATCGCGATCCAACGATTCGAGCACCGGTTGAAGCGTGCGTACGACAAACGGAAAGCCGACAAAGACCATCGCGAGAATTACGCCCGGCGGCGCATAGGCAATCTGGATACCGTAGTGTTTGAGCCAGTGACCCAGCCAGCCGTTGGGCGCATAGAGCGCCGTCAGCGCAATACCAGCGACGGCTGTGGGCAGCGCGAATGGCAGATCGACCAGGGCGTCGAACAGGCGGCGTCCGGGGAATCGATAACGGACCAGCACCCAGGCAACCAGCAGGCCGAAGCAGACATTGATGATGGCCGCCAGGATGGCGCCACCGAAACTCAGTTTGAGCGCCGCCAGCGTACGCGGTGAACTCAGCAGATGCAGCATGCCGCCCACACCGATGCCGGACGCCTTCCATGCCAGTGCCACCAGCGGCAGTAGCACGATCAGTCCCAGATACGTCAGCGCGTATCCGAGGCTGAGCCCAAAACCGGGCAGGATGCGTCGACGCATGATGCCCTTCAGTGCCCGGGACCGATCTGATCGAAAATGGCGCCATCGGCAAAGAACTTCGCTTGTGCCTGATGCCAGTCACCGAATACATCGTTGATGGTGAAGGTGTTCACCTTGGGAAACTGCGCGGCGAATTGGGCCGACACCGCCGACAAACGTGGTCGATAGAAATTTTTCGCTTCAATCGCCTGGGCCTGTGGCGAGTAGAGAAACTTTACGTAGGCTTCCGCGACGGCGCGTGTATCGTGCTTGTCGACATTTTTGTCGACCACGGCAACCGGTGGCTCGGCCAGAATGCTGATGGAGGGTACGACGATGTCAAACGTATCTTTGCCCAATTCACGCTGTGCCAGCAGCGCCTCGCTTTCCCACGCTACCAGCACGTCGCCGACTCCTCGCTGCGCGAAAGTGTTGGTCGCGCCGCGGGCGCCGGTATCCAGCACCGGCACGTGCTGGTAGAGCGCCTGCACGTAGGCTCTTGCTTTTGTCTCGTTGCCACCGTGCTGCTTTAGCGCATAGCCCCATGCGGCAAGGAAATTCCAGCGAGCGCCACCGGAGGTCTTCGGATTGGGAGTGATCACCTGGATATTCGGCTTGATCAGGTCGGGCCAATCCTTGATGCTTTTCGGGTTGCCTTTACGCACCAGGAAAACGATGGTGGATGTATACGGCGAAGCGTTGTCCGGCAGGCGCTTCTGCCAATCCTTGGCGATCAATCCGCGGCTGGCTACGGCGTCGATGTCATTCGCCAGCGCGAGCGTGACGACATCGGCGGGCAGCCCATCGACGACGGAGCGCGCCTGTTTGCCCGATCCACCATGCGACATGTTGATCGTCACGGCATCTCCGTGCTGCGCTTTCCACTGAGCAACAAATGCCGCGTTGATGTCGCGGTACAGCTCGCGAGTGGGATCATAAGACACGTTCAACAACGTGACGTCCTTGGCCGGCGCCGCTGCGGCGAACAATGCACTCAGCAGGCCAAGCATCAACAGGAACTTCTTCATAGCCGTCTCCCTATGCCGGATAGAACGGTCAGCCTATTCGCTACGGCGTCTGCCGCGAAATTGTCAAAATCCATTTGCTTATGTCCGTCGGACCGCGGCCTCGCAAAGGCATCACCGCTCTGCGCCGCTGGTTGTCGATTTTTCCGTCTACCTTGAATGTGGTTGCGATTGCGTCAGGGCCCGAGCGAAGACGAGGTAAAAGACACGGAGAACGTTACTCGGTCCTGTAGCCTTCCTATCTGTGGTTCATTTGGACGTCTTTACATCTCGGTGGCCAAATTCGCTTCGACCTGTTTACAGAAACATATTTGTCGGCATATCCATATGTCAACGCTTCATTTTTCCGGATCAGCGGCCCGTGCCCAAACTGGATTCACCTTAGAGCCACCCCCTGGGATTCGAAATGACTCGTTTTAAATATGGCCTGCTTGCCGTGTTGCTGCTGGCGCAGGTCGTGCACGCCGACGACAATACCTATGTCAACACGCCGTATATTGGCCTGCGTTATCGAGACAGTACGCTGCATCAGGACAATATGGCGGACACCGGGCATGCCCATACGCTACGCCTTCAACTGGGCTATCTGTGGGCTTTGACGCCGCATCTTGCCGCGTATGCGGAGGGCACCAAGGTGTCGTCGCTGTTCGGCCGGCAATATAACGACAATACCGGTCGACGCACGCCCTACCCAGCAGAACCCGATCCACCGTCGACCGAACTCAGCAGTGCCTGGTTGGGTTACGACAATGGTCAGGCCGGGATCCGCGTCGGTCGCCAGTATCTGAACATTGACGACAGGCGCTTCTTCAGCACCAATTTCTGGCGGCAGAATCCGCAATCGTTTGACGGCATCACCACATACCTGAAGCTGGGCAGCGGCACCACACTGAGCGCCGACTGGATCAACCAGGTCAACCGCACCGTGGGAGAGGACTTCTTCGACGTCAACCAGCGCCGCTGGAAGCTCGACGGAAAGTTGCTGCACCTGGATCAGGTGCTGCCGCTGGGCACGTTGACCGCGTACGGCTACTTCGTGAAAAACCTGACCATTGCGGCCGATTCCGTGCGTACCGAAGGCGCACGCTGGACCGGCAGTGCGTCTTTGCTGGGCGATCAGACCAAGTTGGCCTGGACGTTGGAGGGGGCCCAGCAATACAACTACGCCAACAATCCGCAGCGCTTCAGTCTGCCTTATCACCTGTTCGAGCTCAGCTACGGCTTGCCCTACCTGGCTGCGCGCGCGGGTCAGGAATCGCTTGGTGGCAACGGCCATACGGCGTTCAACATCGCTTACGGTTCCGGTCACAGCTTCGACGGCTGGGTCGGCGTCTTCAGCATTCCTCCGCACGGTTTGGTCGACACCTATGGCGGCTTGCACGGCGAGTTGCCGTGGCACGACCTGGCCTGGCAGCTGACCTACCACGACTTCCAGCCCGCCACCGGTCCCGGCGCGCGCTACGGTGACGAAATCGACTTCGGCGTACGCGCGAGCCTTACCGCACGCTTCAGCCTGGAACTGCAATACGGCGACTACCGCGCCGACAGCTTCACCGTCAGCCAGCGCAAGCTGTGGCTGCTGGCCGAATACCGTTACGGCAAGCAGACGATGTAACGGCAAGCCGGCCACGGATGCAGCGGCGTCTGGGAGTAGCGCGCCGCCAGCTGGGCACTGGCTGTGCCTACCTTTCTTCCATGTCCACGCGCGCCGATGGGTTGCGGAGCGGCTGCGCTTGCCTGTGGATTAACCTGGTGGCTGGCGACGCCGTAGCGAGGCTCAGCAGCTGCGTGTGGGCGATCTGGCGCATGCCATCCGCCGTGACGTCGTACGTAATTTCACTGACGTCGCGTTCAGCGATGCAGGCCGCAGCCGCATGCGAACGCGCTGATCGATTACAAAAAAGTACATTTTTCAGAAAATTCTTATAGCCCCTGTTCCCTGTGCCGGGCCAAATACGGAAGCCGCCCGGGCTCCAATTTTTATCCCACAAGGAACGTTTTATCCCTATGAAGAAGACACTTCTGGCTCTGGCGCTTGTCGCCTCCATCGCTTCGATCGCCACCCCGATCGCCGCCAACGCAACGCAGGCCAATGGCATCGGCTACACCTATGTACAGCTGGACTACGCCTACGTAGGCTCGCACTACCGCGAGAACCAGCAGGACGGCGGCATCCTGAGCGGCTCCTGGCAGTTCGCTGACAACTTCCACGTCTTTGGCAGCTACAGCGATTTCTCCGCCCAGCACTACAGCCTCAGCAACAAGCCGTGGACGCTTGGCTTCGGCTTCGCCAATGCCATCGGTTCAAAAGTCGACTGGGTCTCCCGGGTGGCCTATAGCCACGACGGCGTGCACGCCGACGTCTGCGCTGACTTCAACTGCAACACCACGTACCGCGCGCACGCCAATGCCAACACCTACTTCGTCACCACCGGCGTGATGGGTCGCGTCACCGATGATCTGACGCTCAACGCATACCTCGGTTACCACGATGGCGATCACAGTGTCCAAGGCTTCTACGCGGACTTTGGTGCGGTCTACAGCTTCAGCCCGGTCTGGGCTCTGCATGGCGGCCTGACGGTGAACAACAACAGCAGCCAGACCTACAGCGTGGGCGTGCGCGCCAGCTTCTGATTCTTGCCACTGGTTGATAAAGGAGCCCGGCGTATGCCGGGCTTTTTTCGGACAGAACTTCATTCACGCGGCGAAACTGAAGCGGATGGCGATCCGACAATGCCCAACGTTACTCAGAAAGAGCGCTCGCCGCGTACCCAGACATTGCGCACGATCGGTAAACCATCCGCAACGCGCATACGCACCACGTCTGCACGATAGCCGGGTTTGAGCTGGCCACGATCATCGAGGCCAAGCACCTTTGCAGGATTGCCTGCCACCGTGGCTATGGCGCGTGGCATGGACCAGCCAGCCTGGGTGTGCAGCATGAAGGCGCCGTGCAGCAGACTCGCCGGCACATAGTCGGAGGACAACAGGTCCAGACGATCGGCCTGGGCCAGCTCCAGTGCGGCGACATTGCCAGAGTGTGAGCCGCCGCGTACCACGTTGGGAGCGCCCATGACCGTGGCCAGTCCATGCTTCCGCGCCGCCTCCGCGGCTTCGTGGGTGGTGGGAAATTCGGAGATGGTCACGCCGATGCGATGCGCATACTCCACCTGCTGGGCATCGGTATCGTCATGGCTGGCCAGCACGATTTCCTTGCCCAGCGCCATCGATAGCACCGCGCTCTCATGATGCTTGCTGTAGGTGGCCTGCTGATCAATCCGGCGGCTCACCATGTCGGCGAACTCGTCTTCTGTCCAGCTCATGTGGTTCTTGCTGTAGTACTTGCGGTACTGCTGGATGTCGCGGTACTGGCGCTGACCGGGTGTGTGATCCATCAACGACAGCAGGCGCACGCTGCTGTGGTTCATCAGTGGTTCCAGGGCCTCGAGCAGGCGCGGATAGGCCAGCTCGCAGCGCAGGTGGATCCAGTGATCGGCGCGCAGCGCGCCGCTGGCCTGGCCGGCGAGGATGGCATCGTATGTCCCTTGCAGGGTCTCGATGCGCACGCTTTCCTCTTCCAGGTCACCCACCGACAACGCGTCGAAGACGGTGGTGATGCCGGCGGCTACGACTTGCGCGTCATGGGTGAGCACGGCCGGGAGCGCCGGCCAGAGCACCCCGGCGCGTGGCATCAGGTGCTTTTCCAGGTTGTCGGTATGCAGTTCGATCAGGCCGGGGATCACGTAGTCGCCATCACAATCGATGGCGCCGGGCGCTTGAGTCAGTCCTTCGTCCACGAGTCGGATGAAGCCGTTTCGGGCAATCAAGGTGCCGTGTATGACGCGATCGTCGAGTACGATGCGGGCGTTGGTCAGAACGAAGTCATTCATAGGGGAGCCGATGAGTTGAGATTAGGTGATCTGGAAGGGGCGCATCGGAAACAGACGGGTGGCGACGCGGTCGCGCATGTCCTCGTCGTGGAAGATGCCGAGCACAGCGGAGCCGGCCGCGCGTGCTTCTTCCAGCAGTTCGGCGACAACGACGCGGTTGTCGGCATCGAGCGAGGCGGTCGGCTCGTCCAACAACAGCAAGGGCCGCGACACGATCAAGCCGCGGGCGATGTTCACGCGCTGCTGTTCGCCGCCGGAGAATGTGCCCGGCGGCAGTAGCCAAAGTCGCTCGGGGACATTCAGACGATGCAGCAGGGTACCGGCGCGCTGCCGCGCTTCCTGCGTGGACAAGCCCGTTTCGAGCAGCGGTTCGGCAACGATGTCCAGCGCCGGCACGCGCGGAATCACCCGCAGGAACTGGCTGACATAGCCCAGCGTGCGCCGCCGCACCTCGAGCACCTGATGCGGCGTGGCCTCGGCCAGGTCGAGCCAGTCGCCATCGTGGCGCACGCGGACCACGCCACGGCTGGGTCGGTAGTTTGCGTAGATCACCCGCAGCAGGCTGCTCTTGCCCACGCCGGAGGGGCCGGACAGCACCACGCATTCGCCAGCGTGGAGAGTCAGCTCCACTTCGTCGAGGACATCGAGACGGGCACCGTGCTGGTGATGCAGTTCAAACGATTTCCCGAGGCCGCGAAGTTGGAGCATCGCTGACGTTGAGGGTGCAGAGGTGGAAGCGGTCATGTGGTCAGCACCGAGGAAACGAGCAATTGGGTGTAGGGGTGCTGCGGGTCGTCGAGAATCTGATCGGTGAGCCCGGTTTCGACGACGCGACCGCCCTGCATCACCATCGTACGCGCGGCCAGCAGGCGTGCAACGGCGAGATCGTGGGTGACCATCACCGCGGCCAGCCCGAGTTCATTCACCAGCCGGCGCAGCAGGTCGAGAATGCGCGCCTGCACCGATACATCGAGGCCGGCCGTCGGCTCGTCCATGAACACCAGTCTGGGCTGGGTGACCAGCGTGCGGGCGATCTGCAGGCGCTGTTGCATGCCGCCAGAGAAGGCCGTCGGCGGATCGTCGATTCGCGATGGATCGATCTCGACCCGTTCCAGCCAACCCCTGGCGATTTCGCGCAGCTGGCCATAATTGCGCATGCCCAGCGCCATCAAGCGTTCGGCCACGTTGGCACCCGCACTGACGTTGAGGCGCAATCCGTCGCGAGGGTTCTGCGTAACGAAACCCCATTCCTCGCGAGCCAGGCGACGACGGTCGGCCTCGCTCAGCTCATCCAGATCCAGCCAGGCGCCATCGCGCTGGTGGTAGCGCACCGAACCCGAACTTGCAGTGAGTTGTGCCGCCGCAGTTTTCAGCAGGGTCGATTTACCCGAGCCTGATTCGCCGACGATGCACAGCAGTTCGCCCGGATGCAGATCGAAGCTCACGTCCTGACAGCCGATGCGTTGGCCGTAGTTGTGGCTCAGTCCGCGCACTTGCAGCAGGGCGCTCATGCGGCTTGCTCCGCGCGGCGCTGGCCGCAGTAGTCGGTATCGGAGCACACGAACATGCGTGAGCCAAGATCGTCCACGACGACTTCGTCCAGATAGCTTTCATCCGCGCCACACAGTTCGCACTGGTGTTCCCAGCGCTGGATCTCGAAGGGGTGATCCTCGAAGGCGAGGCTTTCGACCCGCGTGTAGGGAGGAATCGCGTACAACCGCTTCTCACGACCTGCACCGAACAGCATCAGCGCCGGCGAATGATCCAGTTTGGGATTGTCGAATTTCGGTATCGGTGACGGCGAGGTAAGAAAGCGGCCGTCGACCAGCACCGGGTAGTCGTAACTGGTGGCGATGTGCCCGTACTGGGCGATGTCTTCATACAGCTTCACGTGCATCAATCCGTAGTCGGCCAGCGCGTGCAGGGTGCGGGTTTCCGCCTCGCGTGGCTCGAGCGTGCGCAGAGGTTCCGGCTCGGGTACCTGAAACACCAGGATCTGATCTTCCCGCAGTGGTGTTTCAGGAATGCGATGGCGAGTCTGGATCACGCTTGCTTCAATCGTACGTTCGGTCGTCGCCACTCCGGCTACGCGGGCGAAAAAGCGGCGGATATTCACCGCGTTGGTCGTGTCGTCGGCGCCCTGGTCGATCACTTTCAGCACATCATCCGGCCCCAGCAGCGCAGCGGTGAGCTGGATACCGCCGGTACCCCAGCCATACGGCAGTGGCATCTCACGACTACCGAACGGCACCTGGTAGCCGGGAATCGCCACCGCCTTGAGCAGGGCGCGGCGCAACATGCGCTTGGTGTTCTCGTCGAGGAACG
Source organism: Rhodanobacter sp. MP7CTX1 (assembly GCF_014205795.1). Lineage (GTDB taxonomy): Bacteria > Pseudomonadota > Gammaproteobacteria > Xanthomonadales > Rhodanobacteraceae > Rhodanobacter. Next base: position 79,632 of record NZ_JACHCN010000006.1, on the reverse strand, counting down.
CGAAGTTGTAGTTCGACGTCATGACGAGGTCTCCTGCGTGGTGACTTCCTCGTCCCTGGCACGCTGCGCATGCTGCGCACTCAACGTGCGCAGCAGCGACAGTTCCGCCTGGAAGTCCACGTAATGTGGCAATTTCAGGTGCTGCACAAAGCCGGAGGCTTCCACGCTGTCCGAATGCGACAAAACGAACTCATGGTTTTGTGCCGGCGCATACGACGGTTCGCCGAGTTCGTCGCAACGAAGCGTGCGGTCGACCAGCGCCATCGACATCGCCTTTCGCTCGCCTTCGCCCATGCACAGGCCATAGCCGCGCGTGAACTGTGGGGGCAGGCCGTTGCCACCATGGAACTGGTTGATCATCTGGCACTCGGTCAAAGTGATCGAGCCGATCTCGATGGTGAAGCCAAGCTCCTCCGGGCAGATCAGCACATCGACTTCGCCCATACGGATTTCGCCCGCGAAGGGATGGGTTTCGGCATAGCCACGCTGGGTGGAATAGGCCATCCCAAGCAGGAAGCCCTCATCACCGCGCGCAAGGTTTTGCAGGCGGGTGGCGCGATCGGCCGGAAACATCAACGGCTCACGGGTAAGGTCGGCAGGTTCGGGGTCGGTGCCGGCATCGATGCGCTCGATCAAGGCTTCGGCATCCAGCAGGTCGAGCACGCGGGGCATTGCATCCGGCAGCGGCTCCGCTGCCTCTACCGGCTCACTCGTCGCAGCGGATTCAAACTCAAGCAAGCGCTGGGTGTAGTCGTAGGTTGGGCCAAGCACCTGACCGCCGGGCACATCCTTGAAGGTGCCCGAAACGCGACGATGCACGCGCATCGCATTGGTATCCAGAGGTTGGGTGTAGCCGAAGCGGCGCAGCGTGGTGCGATAGGCGCGCAGTAAAAAGATCGCCTCCAGCATGTCTCCAGCGGCCTGGCGGATCGCCATCGCCGCCAGCTCCTCGTCGTACAGAGAACCTTCCTGCATGACCCGGGCAACACCCAGGCGCAACTGCTGGCGAATCTGATCCAGCGTCAACTCGGGTGTGGCCAGATCGCCTCGACGCGCTTCGGCGAGCAGTTGCAGCGAGCGGGTAATGGCCTGCTCGCCGCCTTTGACGGCAACGTACATTCAATCCTCCAAAACGCGGGTCGTACGTGGCAGCGCGACCATGCGCTCCCCGGAAATAAAGATCAGGTCAACACCCAGCGGCAATTGCGCGCTCATCGCGGCACGCTGTTGCCAGAACTCGGCCGGCAAGCCTGCGATCGCCAGCTGTTCGACGTCGTTGATGCCGGGGCCCGCGAAGCGCCTGCCGGCGTTGCCGTCAAAGCCTTCGACCTGCACGATCAGGCTGGCCGAACGGTCCGGATAGCGCAGCTCGCCATGGGCGAACCGGGCCAGCGGCGGCATCGAGGACGGTTCGGTGATCAGCGCAAAATCAGCATCGGCTGGCTCCTGCACCAGCCGCACACCGGCGTGGAAGCGCAGGTGCGATGCCACCTCTTCGTTGGGCTGTTGCAGCCAAAGTGCCGTATCGGCGTCACACAAGGTCAGCAAGACGGCCATGGTTGCCGGCAAGATCGGGGCAGGCGCCGCGGCCGGCGTCGGCACCAGGCGCGGAACAGCGGGTCGGGCCATGGCCTGCAGCAGCTCGCGAAAGTTGCGCTGGCTATCGAATACGGGGTGGGCAAAGGCGGCAAGCATCATTCGCCCCGCACCACGGTGAAGAACTCCACCTTGCTCGCTGCCGCCTTTCGACTGGCGGTCGCGCGGCGTCCATGCAGGGACTGGCGCAAGGGCTCCAATACCTGTGCGTGCAAATGTGGGTGTTGATCGGCGTCCTGCATCAACGCATCGGCGCAAGCGGCCAGTTCGGCGTGACGAGCGTTGCTGCCGCGCACCCACGCGTGGCCGATGCGCTCGCCGATCTGCACGCTACAGCGGGTCACGCTGACCTCTCCAAGATTGAACTGCGGTCCGGTGCCGCCAATCCGGCCTCGCAACATGTAAAGGCCGGTCTGCGGCGGTCGCAGCCAGGTGGTGGCATCGGCAGGTGGCGCAAACGCTTCCATGGCCTGTGCCAGCTCGGCTGGCTCGGCTTGCGCGAGCAGTGACATCCATTGCGCACGCGCCAGGTGTGGGGGGGTGTCCATGGGGATTCCTTCGCTTGTCACAAATGTCTAGTTATCTAGACAGACCGGGTCGTACTGACCCGACGCAATGCATTCCAGCAGGCCAGCGTGCCGCTGCCATGACGGTGAATAGACAGGCGGGTGAAGTGGTATGAGCGAAATCGAGCGCGGGCGTGGCGTGGCGCTATGGAGCCAGATAGGCGACATCCTCGCCGACGACATCCTTAAGGGAAGGTTGCCGCAGGGCCAGATGTTGCCCTCGGCGCAGGAGTTGGCTACCCGTTTCGACGTCAACCGCCACACCGTGCGTCGAGCCATGGCGACGCTGGAGCAGCGCAATCTGGTGCGCACCGAACAGGGGCGCGGTACGTTCGTGCAAGAGCAGGCGCTGGACTACCCAATCAGCCGGCGCACTCGCTTCAACCAGAACATGCGCAACCTCAATGTCGACACGGACACCGAGATCCTGGAAGACGCCCGCGAGCTACCGCCGACGCAGGTGGCAGAAGCGCTGGGCCTTGGGCGCAACGAGTATGTCTATCGCATCGAAACGATGAGCCGGGCCGATGGCCACATCGTCGATCACAGCACGGCGTATTTTCCGGCGGCGCGTTTTCCCGGACTACCAGCGATCTATCGGCGTACGCAGTCAGTCACCCAGACGCTGAACGAATTCGGCATCACCGACTACGTGCGCAAGCACACCCGCGTTTCGGCGCGCCTACCGGACGCCCACACCGCGCGGCTGATGAAGCAGCCCGCCAACCGCCCCATACTGCATGTGCAATCGATCAATGCGGATCCGCGTGGCATGCCGGTGCAATATGGCATCACGCGCTTTTCGGGTGACTGGGTGCAGCTCGTGCTGATGGCGGGTGATTGATGCGTTATGCGATTTATTTCTGCCCCACCGGCGACGGCGCGCTGGGGCGCCTGGGTCATGACTGGCTGGCGTCGTCGACCGATGCGCCGGAACTGCCAGGCATCAGCGCAGAACGACGAAATGCGTTACTGGTCAAGGTACGTCGCTACGGTTGGCATGCGACGATCCGCGCCCCTTTCACGCCGATGGGCAACGTCACCTACGCCGATGTGCGTCGTGCAATCACCTCGGTTGCGCACGCTCGCGCATCGTTTGAATTCCCGATGCACATTCATCGGCTAGCCGGCTTTCTTGCTCTGCGCCCCTGTGTTGACGGCCTCGCGCCCAGGCAGCTGGCTGCAACCTGCCTGAAGGCATTGCTGCCCTTGTGTGCCCCTTTGTCGAACGTGGTGATGGATCGTCGCAGCGTCGGTCTCGATGCGGATGAAATCGCCTTGCTTCGAGACTATGGCTATCCCTATGTACTGGATCGCTACCGCTTTCACCTTACGTTGTCAGCGCCCGCCACCGAGTTTGAAGAACAAGCCATGCGCCAATGGTTGGCACCACGTGTGGCCGAGCTTCCGTCGACGCGAGTGGATGCGCTGTCCATCTGTCGTGAAGTCATGCCGGACGGCGCGTTCGAGCTGGTTGAGCGGATTCCCTTGTGCGCACCAGACATGGAGTACACGCCATGAGTGAAGGACGCTTGTACTACGTGATGGGTCCATCGGGTGTGGGCAAGGACAGCGTACTTGGCTGGGTGCGGGCGCATGGTGTATCCCACGACGTACTCTGCGCACACCGCTACATCACCCGACCGGCGGATGCAGGTGGCGAAAACCATGTGGCTTTGAGCGAGGCGGAGTTCCTATCTCGTGCCCATCGCGGCCTGTTCGCGTTGACCTGGCAAGCCCATGGTCTGCACTACGGTATTGGTCGCGAAATCGAGCACTGGCTGGATCACGGAGTGACGGTCCTGGTGAATGGTTCGCGCGATGCCTACCCGCAGGCGCGCGATCGCTTCCCCGCGCTGCAACCAGTGGTGATCACCGCCAGTAGCGAAACCATCGCCGCCCGCCTCGCTGCGCGGGGTCGCGAGAGCGACGCGGATATTGCCGCACGAATCGCGCGCCACGATGCCTATCAGGCGCCGTGCGGTGCGCTGGTGATTCACAACGACGGCAGCCTCAACGACGCCGGCGACACCTTGTTGAAAGCCATAACGCAGTCTCGCTGAGTCGAAAAGGAATCGTCGGCGGCTTCCTCCCGATGCAATGACTCAGGCGAGTGTCGGCATCGCGGCCGGCATCTCGACACGCCGGGCCTTGGCGTGGAAGTAGAAGGCCGAACTGAGGGTGATCAGCATGCCGATGCCGGAGAGCGCAACCACAGTACTGGCATAAAACGCCGACCAAGACAGGTGCATGCCGCCGAATTCCTTGAACAGAATGATGGCGACGCTGCCCATATATCCGCTGGCGTCCGAGATATACATGATGAAGCCGACGTTGCCGCCCACCCGGAACGTCGCCAGCAGGCGTTCGAAAAACGTGCAGTTGTACGGCACGTAAGCGAGGTACAAACCAAAGCCGCTGCCGCCGACCCACCATACCGGGTCGATCATTCCACGACTGTGCAGCCAGGTGGCGATCACGGCGAGGGCAAAGCCGCTGAAGATCATCACATGGTTCAGCATCAGCGCCTTGAAGTTGTCACGCACCAGCATTGTGCAGGCGGTGATCAGTAGCACGGCGATGGCAATCGGCACCTCGGTCTGGGTGAACACGGCGGCGCTGCTGCCAAGGCCGAGGTCGGCCCAGATCTCGGCCGCAAAGTTGTCGCGGAAATCGCGCATCACCGTCAGAGCGACATACGCCATCGCAATCATGACTATGCCGGGCAGAAAGCGTGCCAGGAAGGCGCTGCGACTTCGCGCATCCATCGGCATGCGCGCACTGCGCGCGGCCATGTCGTCGGCACTCGGCGGCGGCAGGCGTTCGAGCACCCACGTCGCTAGACATAGCGGTGGCACGAACACCATGCCGGTGACAAACGGCATCCAGAACTCGCTGACTCCGTACCTGACCATCAGGTACTTGCCCACTGTTTTCACCACGCCAGAAGCGACAATGAAGCTGGCACACATGAAGGCGCCCATGAGTTCCGTAGCGCGCCGGCCCTCCAGGTAACCGAAGATCACCCCCCACACCATGCCGAGTGGCAATCCGTTGAGGAACAGGCAGGCGATGTTCCACGGAGCCGGAATCAATGCAAAGCCAAGCAGCGCCAGCCAGGAAAAGCCGATGAGTCCGGCCAATGCCTGGGCGCGATTCTGGCGTTGCATCTCGGCGATCCAGGTAATCCCCCGAACCTTGCTGAGCATGTAACCGAACACCTGGGCGATGACCAGCCACACCTTGTAGTCAACGCCGGCGAAATGCAGGCCGGCAAACTCGGCGGCCGTAAATGGCTTGCGGAACGCATACATCGAGGCGTACGCGAGAAATGCGGCGCCGCCAGCAAGCAGATTGATCGCCATTCGATGACGATGTTGGCCAGACAGCCAGGAAGCGAAACGCATACCGACAACCCTTTGCGGAGTGTCCGGCATGTTGTGGCCAGCACATGACAGCGTCGTGGCGTTGTCTAGGCCGGAAGGCGGATCTGGCGTAGCTCGAATCTACGGAACAGAGAAAGACCGCACGTGCAGTCACCGGAAAAATTTGCGCGGAGCGCGTCTCCTGTCTGCAGTCAGCTGCGCCATTGACCAATGACTGAAACTTCTTGCGTTGTGCGACCAGCCGTGGGGAGTGCGCCAGGAGTGGTCGCGCTCGCGCCACTCGTCGTGCTTCATTTAGACAAGCCGATCTAGATGACTAGCCCAGGATGTCGCATCCGCGACGTCGCGGCGCAATACCCGCACAACACGCATGCAATGAGACTCAGCTGAAATACGACGTGCCGTCATCCGCAAGGCATGCCTAGGGGAACGCTTGAACTTTTTTACTCACCTTGAGGGTGCTTAACGGCGTTGCACCGCACTCGACGATGCCTTGTGCGACCTGTCGCAACTGTTGCCCGCGAAATCCAATGACTCCACAACCGCCCATGCCGTCAGCGGCGCCACTCGCGTCGCTGACGGCTGATGCCGCGTCGTTGTGACACTCAGCTAAAGACCATCTGGAGAGACACTTGAAAGCCAATAAGATCGCCTTCGCGGTGCTGACTGCGCTAGTTGCATGCCGCGTGTCCTATGCCGCTGAAGACAACACCGCACCCATCAACAACGCACCGGCCGCGAGCACACCCGCGGCCGCCGCAACCGCCGTTGCCGCGTCGCCCGCTGCGTCGTCCGGTGCCACCACGCTGCAGACGGTTGCCGTCACAGCTCAGCACACCGTCCAGGACATCCAGGACGTGCCGATCACGATTCAGGCATTCACCGGCACGACGTTGCAGCAGTTGAACGTCTCGTCATTCAATGACCTGATCAAATACCTGCCAAACGTGACCTTTGCCGCGAACGGTCCGGGCCAGGGCAACATCTACATGCGCGGCCTGAGCACCGGCTTTCTCGGCAACCAGTCCAGCGCATCCATTGCACCGTTCCCGAACGTGGCCGTCTATCTGGACGACCAGTCGATGCAATTCCCGGCGCGTAATCTCGATGTCTATATGGTGGACATGGAGCGCGTCGAAGTGCTCGAAGGTCCGCAGGGCACGCTGTTCGGCGGTGGCGCCGAAGCCGGTGCCGTGCGCTACATCACCAACAAGCCGAATCTCGACAAGTTCGGCGGCAATGTCGAAGCCAGCGCCGGCGTCACTGCCGGCGGCGGCCCGAACAATTCAGCCAACGCGGAGCTGAACCTGCCGATCATTCCCGGTACGTTCGCGGTGCGTGGCGTGATCTTCAACGATCATCAGGGTGGTTACATCGACAACGTGCCGAGCACCTTCACTCGCCAGCCGACGGACGGCGGCGGTGCGATGGCGCCTTACGTGGCCGCCGGTGGTACATCGGTTGCCAATAATTTTGACGTGGCGCAGAAGGACTGGAATCCCGTCGACTACCAAGGCGCTCGCCTTTCCGGGCTGTGGAAGATCAACGACGACTGGAACCTGCTGATCGCCGAGAGCTATCAGAACCTGGATGCCAAGGGCCAGTCCTCGACGTACCCGGTGGGTTCGGACGGCCAGACGCTCGGCACCAATCAGATCACCGCGTTCGTGCCGGCCTGGAACAACGACCATTACACCAACAGCGCCTGGACGTTGAATGGCCAGATTGGCGATCTCTCGCTGGTGTATGCCGGCGGCTTCACCAATCGTCACATCAGCGAGCAGCAGGACTACACCAACTATTCGCGCAGTGCCGGTGGCATGTATTACAGCTGCACCGGTACCTCGGCGGGTCTGTCCAGCGCCGGCAAGCCGATCTGCTATTCGCCGATCGGTTATTGGAACGACCAGGTGGCCAGCACCCACCAGAGCCATGAGCTGCGATTCAGCACACCGGAAGACTACCGCTTCCGTGCCATCGGCGGTCTGTTCTATGAAGACTTCAACATCGACGATCACATGGACTTCAACTACAAGACCATACCGTCCTGTACGCCGCAGAACCTCGCCAGCGCGCTCGCCGACGGTGCGCCCTGCGTGGCCAACGCGATGTCCTCGCCGGGCGTCATGCTCCCCGACAACACGGCCTTCGGCGAAGTCGAACAGCGCGGCTACAAGCAGGAAGCACTGTTCGGCTCGGCGTCGTATGACATCATTCCGGATGTCCTGACCGCGACCGCCGGCACGCGTTATTACCACTACTCCGAATGGCAGACCGGTACGGAGTTCTATACCACCGCCAGCCAGGTGAACGTACCCAACGGCACCTACGTGGGCGATGACACGACGATGAATTACCACACCACGTACCATGGCTTCAAAAGCCGTGCGAACCTGCTGTGGCACATTGCACCGAACACGATGGTGTACTACACCTTCTCGCAAGGCTTCCGTCCGGGCGGTTTCAACCGCACCACTTCTCAGGTGGCGAAGCTTGATGGCCAGCCGCAGTACCAGAAGCCGACCAGCTACGCGCCCGACACGCTGACCAATAACGAGGTCGGCTTCAAAACCACGTTCTTCGATGACCGCATGCTGTTCAACGCCTCGGTGTATGACATGCGGTGGGACAACGTGCAGATGCAATTCTTCAACCCGTTGGTGCTGGGTAACACCACCTTCGCGGTCAACGGTCCGAACTACAAGGTGGATGGCCTGGAACTGCAATTCCAGGCGCGGATCACCGATGGCCTGTCGATCATGAGCTCGGGTTCGCTCAATCATGCCAAACAGACCAACTCCCCATGCCTGGTCAACAATATTCCGGCGTCGGCCAACTTCGGCGCCTGCATTGTCGAAACCGGAACCATTGGGGCCCTGGCGTCGTTCGCCAATCCTTTCGGCGAAGTGGGTAGCACGCCGGCATTCTCGCCCCGCTCGCAGTTCAATGTGCGCCTGCGCTACGACTGGACGTTCGGGGATGCCTACAAGGCGTTCTGGCAGGTTGGCGCAAATCGGACCGGTTCGATGTACAACCAGCCGGCAACCTATCCGAGCGGCGCGGGCGTGACGGACGTCACCACGGTGGAGCTGCGTTACCTGCAGGCTGCGTATACCACCGTCGACGCATCGCTGGGCGTGGCCAAGGACAACTGGAACGTGTCGCTTTACGGCACCAACCTCAACAACAGTCATGCCAGCGTGTTCACTTCCTCGGCCCAGTTTATTGAGTCTCAGGTACCGGTGCGTCCGCGCGTGATAGGTGTGAAGGTCGGCTTCAAGTTCTAAACGGCCAACCTCGCCTGTAGTCGATGCAAACAGGTCGATGCAAATAGAATGGGGCGGGCAGGAAGCCCGCCCCCTCTTTGATGGTTTTCTCAATTCCCATGAACGCTACAGCAACCGCCCCAACCCTCTCGCCGCTGGAGCTTCACCTCGAGCGCATCCGCCAGCTGCACGTGGACGGGCAGCACGCGCAAGCCTTGCAGGCAGCCGAAGCGTTGTTGATCGAAGCACCCGGCCACTACGAGACGCTCTATCTTGCAGCTCGCAGCCAGCGCTACCTGGGACAGATTGAAGCCGCCCTGAAAACCCTGGCGCGCATGGAACAGCAACGTCCCCCTTACAGCCGCATGCACGAGGAGCGCGGCCACTGTTACGTGGTGCTGCGCGATGCGCCGCGCGCGATCGACGCGTTGCTGCTTGCGGTCAACATAAACCCGGCGCTGCCTTCGAGCTGGAATCTTCTCGAAGGCCTCTACCGCATGACGGGCGATGCCGCCAACGCGGCAACCGCCGCCTCGCACGTTGCCACGCTCAAGCTGTTGGCGCCCGATGTCGTGCGCGCCACCAGCCATTTCTCCGACGGCGAACTGGATCCCGCCGAACAGATCATCCGCGCCTATCTCCTCAAGGCCGGCAACGATGTAGAGGCGATGCGCCTACTCGCCCGTATCGGCGTGACGCGCGACGCGCTTGACGATGCCGAAACACTGCTCGAAGCCGTGCTGAAAATTGCGCCGGATTATCGTGCCGCACGCTACGACTATGCGTGCGTACTACTCGAGCGCCACCTGTACATGCGTGCCTGCGAGGGGGCCGAAAAGCTGCTTGCCATCGATCCCGATCATCTCGATTACCGGGCGCTATACGCCAGGGCGAGCGTCGGCCTGGGCGAACACGATCGCGCGATCACGCTGTACAAGGAGCTTCTGCAAGTGGTGCCCGGCGCGGCCGATCTGCATCTGTCGCTCGCGCATTCGCTGAAAACGCAGGGACGGCAGGCGGAATCGGTTGTGGCCTATCGTACTGCCGCTACCGTCCGCCCGGATTTTGGCGATGCTTTCTGGAGCCTCGCGAACCTGAAAACGTATCGCTTCTCCGATGAGGAGATCGCCCGAATGCGCGCTGCGGAAGCAGCGCCGACTTCGCAAACCGTCGATCGCTACCATCTGTGCTTCGCGCTCGGCAAAGCGTTCGAAGATCGCGGTGATTATGCTGGATCGTGGCGTTATTACAGCCAGGGGAACGCGCTCAAACGATCCGAGAGTCGCTATCGCGCCGAGATTATCGAAATCAACACGCGCAAGCAGATCGAGGTGTGCACGCGTGAGTTCTTCGCAAGCCGCGCAGGCGCTGGGGCTCAGCGGCCGGATCCGATTTTTATCGTCGGGCTGCCGCGCGCCGGCTCTACGTTGATCGAGCAGATACTGGCATCCCATTCGCGAGTCGAAGGCACCCATGAATTGGGCGAGATTCCGCGCATCGTGCTTGATCTGCAGGGGCGGCAACCGGACCTCGATAATCCGCGTTATCCGGGCGCCCTGGCCGAGCTCACTCCGGAGGATTTTCGGCGGCTCGGTGAAAAGTACCTGGGCGATACCCAAATCTATCGCGGCAACCAGCCATACTTCATCGACAAGATGCCGAACAACTTCCGGCATATCGGGCTGATCCATCTGATCCTGCCCAACGCAAAGATCATCGACGTCCGACGCGAGCCGATTGCCTGTTGCTTCAGCAATCTGAAGCAGCTCTTTGCCACCGGCCAGGAATTCAGCTACAGCGTCGATGACATTGCGCGTTACTACCGGACCTATCTCGATGTCATGCAACACTGGAACGAGGTACTGCCGGGTCGCGTACTGCGTGTTCATCATGAGGATGTCGTCGATGATCTCGAGAGCAACGTGCGGCGGATTCTGGATTTTTGTGGACTTCCATTCGAGTCGTCCTGCCTTGAGTTCTACAAGACGGCACGCAGCGTGCGTACGGCCAGCTCGGAGCAGGTCCGTCAGCCGATCTTCCGTGACGGGGTCGATCAGTGGAGGAACTACGGGCCATGGCTGGGTCCTTTGAAGGACGCCCTCGGTGATGCGCTCGTGCGCTATCGCTGATGGCTCACGACCAAGATGAAGTGACATGAGCCCCACATCGGCCGCAAGCCGCGCCAGAATCAAAGTTGTCATCTCTAACATGCAAACATCTTCAGAGATGCTGGATGACCTGAGCCGCGAGAGGTCCGTGGACAGTTCAAGAACTGACTACCGGGATACTTGATGAAACATCTTTTATGGGTACTGGTCGGCTTAGCTGCACTCATGTCCTTGGCGGGTTGCGATGGCGCACATACCACGACAGGTCATGCGAACTATCGCGTGAGCGGTATTGCAGGCAGCAGTTCGCCACTTGTCGGCGTGCCGGTGACAGCCACGGACAGCGCTGGAAATCGCACGCAATCGAGCGTGACTGACTCACACGGCCGCTACACGATCGAGTTGAAGGGTACGGGACCCTTTGTGCTGACGGCGCCGTTCAACGATAGCGATGGCACGCCGACTACGTTGTCAGCCGTCATTGTTCTGCCACCTGACGGAGCGATGCCACACGACGTGGTGAACCTGAATCCGCTGACCACGTTGCTGACGCAGCGTGTGCTGGGAGCGGTGCTTCACGACGCGCCTGGCGCGGCACAAATGACCGCTGCCGGAATCTCCGCCGAGCGCATTGCCCAGGCCAACAAGGACCTGGATGGCGTCCTGCAGCCGCTGTTCACGGCATTGAAACTACCCGTGCATTCTGTTGCGGGTCCGATCGGTGAGCCGTCTTACCAAGCGAATGCGGATGATCCGCTAGGCAATCTGTTCGCGCTCACGCGCTTCAATGTGCACGACGGCACGGTTGCTGTCGGCAGCGATGCCGACCGCGCGGTTGTCTCGATTCCTGCGAGCGGCGCATTGCCCGCCGCCGTACCAGCCAGGGCGGTTGCGTCAGCTGTGGCGCTGGCCGAGGGCCCGACGACAACGCCCATCCAGCACGTGATCGTCATCATCGGCGAGAACCAGAGTCTGGACGGTCTGTTCGGCGGCTATGTCCCGCCGCCCGGCCAGACGATCAGAAATTTGTTGTCCGAAGGCATCATCAAGGCTGACGGCACGCCAGGGTCCAACTTCAGTCTGGCGACGCAGAGCGAGGGTGCGCTTCAAACCAACTACACCATCGACCCCGTTCGCGACGGCGCCTACCGTACGTTGCCGCAACCGAAGACGATCGGCGAGCTGGATCCCGTCACGTTTCAGATCGCTGGCGGGCTTCCCGACAAGCGTTTTCCCGCGACGCTGCCCAACGGCCCGTTCCAGATCACCCGATATGTGCCGTACAGCACGACGGGCGCGGCCGTCGTGACCGGAGATCCGGTGCACCGTTTCTTCCAGATGTGGCAGCAGACGGGAGGCGATAACCGCAGGCACGACATGTTCACCTGGGTGTCTGCCACGACCGGAATGGGCGGCGACACCAGGGGCGTCACGCCAGCCAATCCATCGCAGGGCGGCGAGCTGATGGGTTTCATGAATATGTCGACGGGTGATGCTCCGCTGTTCCATACACTGGCGCAGACGTTCGCCCTGAGCGACAACTACCATCAGTCCGTGATGGGCGGCACCGGCGATAATTTCTTCTCGCTGGCCACGGCCGACATGCCTTATTTCAACAAGGACGGAGTGATCGCTGCGCCGCCGCCGAACCAGATAGAAAATCCGAGCCCGATGGCTGGCACCGCGAATTTCTATGTCCAGGATGGGTATGAAGGCGGCTCGTACGTAAATTGTTCCGACCCCGCGCAGCCGGGCGTCGGCAGCATCCTGGCATTCCTGCGCGCGAAGCACATCGAGAGCAAGTGTGCGCCCGGCGCGTATTACCTGGTGAACAACTACGACCCTGGCTATGACCTGGATGGCAAGGTCCAGCCGATCGGTCCGAACAATTACAACTATCCGCCGCAGACCGTGCCCACCATTGCGCAGGCGCTAGCGCGCAAGGGCGTGACGTGGAAGTGGTATACCGGCGGGCGCGATCCGGCGGATCTCACGACGGACGCCGCTGTCATGCATCTGCCGGCGGCGGTGGCGCAAAAGCAGCAGTACAACAACATCGGCGATCCGCTGGTGGGGTCGGCCGACGTGATGGCGGATGCAGCCTTGAAAGCAAGGCTTGCGGGACTCACCGCGTTCTTTGACGACGTGACGAATCACACGTTACCAGCGGTTTCGTTCGTCGTCCCGAAGAATTTCGATAGCGGACACCCCGGCTATTCGGCACCGGCAAGCTATGAGGCCTTCCTGCGAACGATTTTGGCCAAAGTGCAAGCCGACCCGACGCTATGGGCGCATACGGCGATCCTGATAACCACCGACGAAGGCGGCGGCCACTTCGACACCGGTTATATCCAGACTCTGGATTTCTTTGGCGACGGCCCGCGTATTCCGATGCTGGTGGTGTCGCCTTATGCGCGCCGAGGCACGGTCGAGCATACGTACTACGATCATGCCTCGGTGCTGAAATTCATCGAGCGCAACTGGCGCCTGCCACCGCTGTCGACACGCAGCCGCGACAGCTTGCCGAATACGGTGACTCTTGCGGGGAATCCCTATCAGCCGATCAATACGCCGGCCGTGGGTGACCTGATGTCGATGTTCGCGTTCTGAATGCAGCGAAGGCCTCATATGATGGCTAGCTTCCATTCGATCCCTGGCTGAGCGGTGTGATGCGTTCTGGATGGATGACACGCAGCGGTATCAGGTCGGCGGCCTGCGCCGGCCCAGTACTGTTTTCGGCGATCAGCCTATGGCTTTCGCTGTCGGTCGAAGCTTGGCCGATACCTTCCGTACATACCGAACCCCACTCGGGCGCAGCAGCAAACGGATCAATGCAGATGTGGGTGCGCTATCCGTCGGTGCCGACGCACCTGAGCGCACAGGCTGCTCTGGGCAAAAAGATTTTCTTCGACCCGTCACTGTCAGCCTCGGGGCGGATGTCCTGCTCGAGCTGCCATAGCCCGCAGCATGCCTATGGGCCGCCGAATGGTCTTGCGGTACAGCAAGGCGGAGCGGACCTGCAGCAGGCGGGAACGCGTTCCGTGCCATCGCTGAGGTACCTGACGTCCACGCCGCTCTTCAGCCGCCATTTCTATACGCCTGCATCCGAAGATAGCGAGGACGAAGGTCCGACCGGAGGCTTTACCCGGGATGGCTCAGTGGCCTCGTTGCATCAGCAGGCCGCGGTGCCCTTGCTGCATGCGAACGAGATGGCCAATTCGGATGAGAAGACGGTTGTCGCCAAAGTTCAGCACGGGGCGTACGCACAGGACTTTGCGCAGGTATTCGGGACGAGCATCTTCAGCCGTCCGGACCAGGCCTTCGAAGATATCGGCCTGGCACTCGAAGCATTCCAGACCGAGGACGCCAGTTTTCATCCGTATACGAGCAAATTCGATGCAGTGATGTCCGGCCATGAAAAGCTCACGCTCCAGGAGATCCGTGGCTATGCGCTGTTCAACAATCCGCGCAAAGGCAACTGTGCGAAGTGTCACACCGACACGCCCGGCCCGAGTGGACGACCGGCCGCGTTCACCGATTATTCGTTTGCCGCGCTGGGTGTGCCACGAAACCCGGAGATACTCGCCAATCGTGATTCCGGTTATTTCGATCTTGGGCTGTGCGGGCCGTTCCGTATCGATCTGGCGCGCGAGACCGCGTATTGCGGCATGTTCAAGACACCGACCCTGCGCAATGTTGCGACACGCACGGTGTTCTTCCATAACGGCCGGTTCCACCGTCTGGAAGATGCGCTGCATTTCTATGTCGAGCGCGACACCCATCCGCGGAAGTGGTATCCGATGGTGGCCGGCGTGCTCAATGAATTCGACGACCTGCCGCTGCGATACCGCGACAACATCGACCGCACTGATGCACCCCTGGATCGCCCCTTTGCAGGTAGACCCGCATTGAACGCCGCCGAGATCCACGACCTGAGCGCGTTTCTGAAAACCTTGAACGACGGCTATTCGGCTACGGCTGGCGGAGCCAGGACCAGCGGTCAGTAGTCAGGTTCGCTTCGCTCCGGCGATGACGGGGTCGAACCGCTCGCCTTAGCCCAACTTTCCGTGGAAGCGTCCGCGACGTGATGGGGAAAGTTCAACAACATGAGTTTTCAAAGGGAGTTCGCCCCGCTTTCCGGTACTCAAGCTTCGACCAGACTCTCGTCATCGGAACCGGCGATGACGCGATTGCGCCCGGAGCGCTTGGCCCGATAAAGCGCGGCGTCCGCTTCCCGACACAGCCGCGGCAATCCGTAGCCGGACGTGTCGGTGGAGGCCAGGCCGACGCTGGCGGAAAACCATACGACACTCCCGTCTCCATCCACCGGTGTTGCTTCAATGGCCGTCCGGATACGATCGGCGATAGCCATACCCTGGTCGCGCGAGCACTCGAGCAGCAGGATGCCGAATTCCTCACCGCCCAGGCGGCCGAACAAGTCGGTTGGACGCAATTGCTGTTGGCAGATGGCAACGGTATGCCTCAGTACGGCATCTCCCATGGCGTGACCATGGCTATCGTTGACTTGCTTGAAGTGGTCCAGGTCCATGGATATCAGGCAGGCGGAGCCGTGCTTTTTTTCCAGCAGGCGCAGAGCGCGATCAGCCTCGCCGATAAAGTGCTGGTGGTTGAAGATGCCGGTAAGTCCGTCATGAAAGGACAGCTTTTTGAAACGAAGCTGCGAACGCTTGAGCCGGAACAGCCAGAACGCGATGGATACCAGGGACATGAGCAACAGGACGATATAAAGCCGGCCGGTCTCGACAGCCTTGTTGTCCAGTGCCTGCTGCAACCGCAGGATATTGTTCTGCTTGCTTAGCCCTTCCGCCCCGAGTTTTTGCACAAGCATGTGCTGCTGGGCCACGTCGTAGGCCAGAGCCCTGGCACTGACGTCGTCGAGATAGCCCTTGTCCTGGGTGACGAAGTGCTTGTAGTACGAGAATGCGGCGGCGGTGTTACCCCGCTTTTCCTCGATCCGGTAGAGCACTTCATAGGTATCCTTCAGCCAGTCGTTGATGTCGTCCGGGCGGCTCATGGCCACGGCAGCGAGGGCAGCATTCCTGGCATCGTTGTCGTTGCCCAGTTTTGCGTAGGCCTGTGCCCGCTGCACCTGTGCCGACAGTATGTGGGGGAAGTAATGGTTGATGCGGATGCTGGGGCCCATCCGGTCAAGCAGCGCCAACGCCTTGCCGGGTTGCTCTTCCTCCAGGTAGAGGCTGCCCATGACGAGCCGCATGGTGTTGGCAAAGACCGGCTGTCGGTCGGCTACGCAGGTATCGATAGCTCGTTGCAGTTCCGGGCTCGAGGATGTCAGCCGTTTGCCGTCGTCGAGCGCCGCGACTTGCAGGGAGAGCGGCTGACACAGGGTCTCTCCGGGAGGAATCGCGTTCTCCATCATCGCGGCGTACTTGATGGCGAGATCGGTTTGGCCGGCAAAATTCAGCATCTGCGACAGATTCAACAAGAGCATGAAGCGAGCCTGCGGGTCCTTGACCTCAGGCAGGGCGGTTGTCAGGCGATTGGCCTGCGCAAAGGCCTCTTCGTAGCGCCGATTGGCGGCGAGATTGCTCAACAGCAGCCCCGATGCCTTGGCGGCGAGGGTCACGTCACCGGAGTGATCGATGACATCGTGAAACTGGGTCTCGGACTTGGCGTAATCACCTTCGAACATGATCTCCCATGCATCGAGATAACGCAGATGCCACTGCTCGCCCGAGGTCAGGCGGGGGGCCTCACGACGGATCTGCTCCAGCATCTGGACGAACCGCGGGTGATCTTTCGTGCGCAGACTCTCGGTCTGGTCGAGGAAGGCTGCGGGATCCGTAACCGGTGTGGCGGCATGGCCCGCCTGCAAGAGCGCGCAGCAAGCCATGCCCGCAAGTGTGGGCCATGGCCAGAAGCGATTCGACAGCCGAGGCAATGGACTTCGTCTATCGCTGAGACGACTTGCCGTGATCGGGCGCCAAGGGATGGTGCGGCTCATCGCCGTCATCATGCCCCGACTCGTCGTCCTCGTGACCGGGAGCCAGGGAAATTTGAGGCGCATGCATGGGCTTGTGCCCAAACTTTTCGGATAGCCGCGAGCTGTCTGCGGACGTCCCCACAGCAGTGAGGGCCGCGGACGCCTGTGCCCGATCGAGTATGTTTGTCAGTTCCGCTACCGATGCCTTACGCAGCGAGGCGTCCCTACCGATGGCATCCTGCATTTCAATCGTGTCTGGCACGTGCTTCCCCTGTTTTTCTTGCTCGTCATCCAGCAGCTTGATAGTTCTAGGCCGCCGATGCCATGCGGTCACCAGCTTGGTATCGGCCGACATTAGTACTTATTGACACTGCAGTGTGCCGTCGAGGTCTGCCTTTTCCGCATCGCATGAGGATCGTTCCCCTACCCGATAGGAATCAAGTGGCGGGCGGCGAGATCGCTGGCAATAGTCGCTCATCCATTTCCGGGTGAATTGGATAAACGAGAAAACTTCAAGCTGCAGCGATCAGACTTCGGCCCAACCGGTCGAGACATCCGCATGATGCTTATATGGTATAGGTCGTTACCTCTGTAGAGCGAGAACGCCTGATGACCCGCGCCATGTCGAAGTTCGTGTTTGCGTTGGGTGTGGCGGTTCTTGCCTCAAATACCCTGATCATGGATTTCGCACGCGGTCAGTCAGCGGCGGCCGAGTCCGCCGCTGCTCCGATCGTGCAAACGGATAATGGGCCGGTCCGAGGCACCGTCCGAAATGCCACACGCGAGTTCCTTGGCATTCCCTATGCCGCTCCGCCGATGGGCAAGCTGCGCTGGGCGCTTCCTCAGCCTGCGAAGCCTTGGGTGACGACGCTCGATGCCACCGCTTTTCGCAACGGCTGTCCGCAGGTGGCGCGTTACGGCTTGACCGAAGCGGGATACAACGAGGATTGCCTTTTCATCAACGTGGTCGCGCCGGCAGCACCTGCGCACAACAAACGCCCGGTCATTGTCTGGATCTACGGCGGCGCCTTCGTCGGCGGATCGAGTGCGCTCTACCCACTTGCACACATGGCGACAAGTGGTGACGTTGTTGTCGTATCGTTCAACTACCGTCTTGGCGTCTTCGGTTTCATGTCCCACCCTGCTTTCGAAGCAGCATACGACGGCAGCTACGGGATCGAAGATCAACGTGCCGCACTGCGCTGGGTACAGCGAAACATAGCCGTGTTTGGCGGCGATCCGCACAACGTGACGATCGCCGGCGAGTCGGCGGG
The DNA here is from genome assembly GCF_014205795.1 of Rhodanobacter sp. MP7CTX1. Classification (GTDB taxonomy): domain Bacteria; phylum Pseudomonadota; class Gammaproteobacteria; order Xanthomonadales; family Rhodanobacteraceae; genus Rhodanobacter. The sequence goes on along the minus strand of NZ_JACHCN010000006.1, from coordinate 61,474 downwards.
AGCCGCCGCGGTGTGCATGCAGATCATTGCGCCAGAGGAAACCACGGGCTTGTTCCAGAAGGCGATCGTTCAATCCGCCGGCTGCGTTCAACACATGCGAACGGTTGCGGAGAGCGACACGATCGGCGCGCAGGTGGCGACGGTCGTGGGTTGCCCGGCGGGCGCCGCGGCACTCGCCTGCTTGCGCGCCAAACCGGTCAAAGACCTGGTTGAAGCCGCGGCCAAGGTATCGAACGGTGATGTCATGACGTTTGCACCAAGCGTCGGTACCAAGGCCATTCCCCTGCAGGGTGCGGAAGCGTTGCAGTCGGGCCGGTTCGTCCGCGTACCCATCATCAATGGCGGTAATCGGGACGAGCTCAGGTTGTATGTCGCCTACGCCGTCCAGGCTGGTCAGCCGGTGACGGCCGCCAATTATCTGGGTCACTTGAAAGCGGTCTATGGCGACAACGCTGAACAGGTCGCGAAAAAATATCCGTTGTCGGCATTCTCTTCCGCACCCGCAGCGCTGGGTACGGTGATGTCGGATTTCACTCCAGGAAACGGGTTGAACAACTGCATTTACCTGCAGACGGCCAGGTTCGCCTCGAAGTTCGTGGAGGTCTACGAGTATGAGTTTGCAGACCGCAACGCCCCACCTGTCACAGCGGATCCCGGATTCGAGATGGGCGCTGTTCACTCCGCCGAATTGCCCTATCAGTTCCCGCATTTCTCGAACACCACGAAGCTCGATGGCCCCGACCTGGCGCCCGCATCACAGGTACTCGCGAGGCAAATGATGGGGTATTGGACGAGCTTCGCCTCCACCGGCAAACCACAGGTGCCAGGAATGCCCGTCTGGACGCCGTTCCGCTCAAGCCGCGACGTCATGCGCCTGGAGCCGGGAAAACTGGGGCCATTCGATGCCGATACCGCGCACCAGTGCCGGTTCTGGCACAAGCTCTATCCCAAAATCCTGCAATAAGATCGGCGGCCTGGATCACGCGTGAGCGATGCCTTCACGTCGCTTTATCGGGAGTTGATGTAAAGAAACTGTGTCCGGCGTAGCGAGGGCAGAAGATGCGCTACAGGAACAACGATCGAATCGGCTTGTAGCAAGTTCGGCCCTCCCGATCGTCTCCATTGCGGACCCTTTCATTCAACTAGTCCTCATCTGGGAGTTCGTCATGCACTCCGCCATGAAATACTTTGCGTTAAGCGGCTGCGCCGTTCTGGCCATCTCCATCGCCTTCGGCGCGGTTTCCTCGGCAACCGCCGGCCACGACAAGTACACCGTGAAAGTGCCCGGCGGGCTCGGGTTCTCTGAGTTCAGGGGATACGAAGGCTGGCAAACAATCGCCGTCAGTCACAATGACACAGCGATCGCGGTGATCCTCGGTAATCCTGCAATGATCAAAGCCTACCAGTCCGGCATCCCCGGCAATGGCAAGCCTTTCCCTGATGGTGCCAGGATGGCGAAAATCCACTGGGAGCCGAAAAAGAGCGCAACGGCCCCAGGTCCGACGACGGTGCCAGGCGCCCTGACAAACGTGGACTTCATGGTAAAGGACAGCAAGCGCTTCGCGGACAGCGGCGGATGGGGATGGGCCTCGTTCGATTATGACGCCGCGACCGAAATGTTCAGGCCTTCCGACTCATCTTCCAAGCCCCCGCAAGCGAATGACGCCAAGTGCGGCTTCGCGTGCCACACGATAGTGAAGAATAGAGATTACGTTTTCACGGAATACGGGCAGCGCTGAGCGGATGTGTTATCCCGACCTTCCTCTCCAGCAATGTACCCTTTCATGAATCTGGACAGAACCCCAAAGTCTGTGCACTTTTACGCCCCATAGTTTGTGCTCGGGACCGCACGCCGACACAGACTATGACGTCAGTTAATAGGCATAGTCTGTGCGCTCTCTTTCAGATCAATGGGTCACCTGTTGCGTAAAGTCGGAAATTTGGTCCGACTTAGCTCCGTAGTGTGTGGAGTTAACCGTAGGATCCGGGCCCGGTCGGGCCCTTCCACGCAAATGGACCCGGTTGGCGGGAGCATTGCAGCGCGAGCAAGGTGCCACTTGGGTGATGCTATGGACGGCTCCCGGCCCGCAGCGGACCGGGTTCGCCTCGACGGAGAGCGACTGCCTGGGAAGAGTGAAACAGGGGTACTTTATTGATGACGTTCTTGACGGCGAAGAACGTCCCGGCGGACTCATTACCGCTGCCTGCGCGGACGTACTTGGATTGCGCGAAGGTTTCATGCGTTCGCCATTGGGCGGCCCGTCAGGCCCTTCCTAGAGGTAGCTGCCATGAGCCATCCCTTCAATATCGGCGATCACGTGATCTGGAACTCAGAAGCCGGACACGTGTCCGGTCACATCATCGCGATCCATACCAAAGACTTCGTCTATAAGGACTACGTGCACCACGCCACGGAAGATGATCCGCAGTTCGAGATCAAGAGCGACACGACTGACCATATCGCCACGCATAAGGGTGGTGTGCTCAAACCTGTGCTATGACGGCAGCAAGTATAAAACTCCCGTTCTTCACCATTGGCCATTCCGACCGGAGTCTCGAGGTGTTCGCCGAGCTGCTGATCGAAGCTGGGGTAACCCTTGTGGTCGATATTCGTAAGATGCCTCGATCGCGAACGCATCCTCAATTCAACGAGGATGCGCTCCCCGCCTCGCTGACATCGTTTGGTATCTCATACGAACATATCGCTGCACTGGGTGGCTTACGAAAAAAAACGCAGTCCATTTCGCGCGAGATCAATGACTTCTGGACAAATCGCAGTTTCCACAACTATGCAGACTACGCATTGTCCCCAGAATTTCGCGAGGGGCTGGGACAACTGATTGAAGACGGGCGCAAACGGCGGTGCGCGATGATGTGTTCGAAAGCGGTGTGGTGGCGCTGCCATCGACGCATTGTCGCCGACTACCTCATGACAGGCGGTGAAGAGGTTTTTCACATCATGGGAGGTGGCCGTATTGAACCGGCGCAGCTTACGCGCGGCGCCATCGTTCAACCCGATGGCACGGTCATCTATCCTGGTGCCGCAGATGAAACAGTGGTGGGGGGGCTCCACCCCGTTTTCGCGGACAGTTGAGTTAAGGTTGATGACGGCTGAAACCGCCACCCGTAGCGGACATTCCTCCAATGGCCCAAACGATAGGTGCTCGATGAAAATCTGGCAGGTTCCAGGGCAGGGAGAAGGATTTGTTCGTGGCGGAAAGACGCTGGGGTTCGAGCTAAGCGGCCTCGTCTCAGCCGATGGTCCCAACGAAGCATTTGAGAAGGCCATCTCGCTCGCCGAGCGTGAGTGGCCGGATATATGTCAGGCCGAGACTAAAGGAATCCCTCACGACTATGCACTCAGCAAGGATAAATGCTCGAAGGATTCATGCGAGCACCCCGTCGATGCCGACGGCCCGCACCGCGACAGGAAGTTGGAGCGCCGTTGACGAATCGCAAGTCCTCATTTCGTATGGTGACGGACCTATTTTAGTGGCAAGCCAAAGACGGGCGGACAGGACGGCTGGCTACTCCAGGCGAGCGGACTATTTGCCGGGAGATGACTTTCACGGGGACGCCTTCTTTGTTGACTTCGTCGCGGGCTTTTTTGCAGTTGCTGCCACCTTTTTTGAGGTCGCATTCTGTTTCATCGCGGATTTTTTTTTAGGGCTAGCAAGAGCGGCCTTTTTTGCTGGTGCCTTGGTCGACGACTTTGAACGCTTAACCGTCGTGGATCGTGAAGCTTTCTCAGCGGGCTTGGTGCCCGGGCGACTGGCCGTAGGCGAAGCCTCGGTTGGGGCTGTAGGAAATCCGATCGCGGCCTGGAATCGGGCCACCATGTCTCGGAATAATGAGCTCTGGGCCATCATCGCTGAGAATAAATCTAGTTTCTTGGCCTTATCTTTTTTAGATGTTTTCTTCTTGCTCACAGTATTTCTCCAATGGAATTCATTTCGGTTCGGCAGCGCAATGCTCGGGACGTTTTCCATAGTCGCTACGGTTCGAGCGACTGCTTTTCACCTTCTAAAAAGTGGCCGAAGGCGGCAAGCGGGCGAATACGGTCGCAGACAATCTTGGTTATCGCCAGCATGGGTACCGCCAGGATGGCACCTGGTATGCCCCACATCCAATCCCAGAAAAGTAGGGCGACAATGACCAATACTGGGTTAAGGGTGAACCGCCTGGCCAGAAGCATCGGAGTGAAGGTTTCGCCCTCGAGCACGTGAATGACCGCATAGAGCGTCATCGGCATGAACGCCTTCCAAAGCGGGTCCAAGCTCAACATGCCTACAGCCAGGAATATGACGAGGCCGGTCAATGGTCCAAGGATTGGCACGTAGTTGAGGACAAACGCAACGCAGCCCCATAGCACGGCGTTTTCCAGTCCCAGCGACCACATCGCCAAGCCGGTCGCCATCCCCACCAGTGCGTTCATGATCGTAATCGTCACGAGGTAGGATGAGATGTCGGCCTCGACCTGTTGCGAAATATCAACAGCTTGTCGCTTATCTCGGAATCTCGGCATAACCTCAACGAGCCGGCGAAGAAAGGTGTCTCCCGACATCAGAAGGAAGAACAGGACAAGAAAGGTGGTGAAGAATTCGGACGCGAAGGTCTGAATGCCGCTGAGTAGGGAAGTCTGCAAGTCCCCTGCCGTTGCCTCGACACCCGTGGAGGGCGGTGGCGCGTTCGGGGACGCGCCGCTGGCGGGTGGCGCTGCCGTGGGGCCGACCAGTGTTTTGGCATGCGAAATCCAATGGTTCAACGAATCAATGGGCGCACTTACGACCCGGACGCGCTGCTGTAGACGCGGCAACCCTTCCGGAAGTCGCTTTGCCCAATCGGCGGCTGGCCCGCTCAGCATCCGTCCAAATCCGTAAAGTAGCCCGAGAAGAAGAATGATCACGGCGAGAGACGCCAGCACCCTGGGAACTCTTACGCGTTCGAGCAACCTCATGACCGGTTGCAACAGCAATTTCAAAATGAAAGCCAGCACAATGGGCAGAATGACGGGCTTGGAAAAATAGGCGCAGGCGAGGAGGGCGAGAAAGAAAAGTCCACCTTGGAAGACCACCCGGGGATCCTGCGGCAGCGGCATGTCACTTTCTATGACCGGAGGCGTAGCCGATGGGTCAGCGACGCTCGGAGCGGCAGGATCCAGCCCCTCGGAAAATACACTTGGCGATGCTGGATGGTTCATAAGTGAGCCCTGCGTTATCGGCACAGTGCATGATGTGCCGGAAATTCATGTCGCTGAGTGCAAACGTCGCTACGAGTGCGCCGCCCTTTTCCTAACGAGTGTCAGCAAACCCATAGGCGTATCAGGGTCAGTTGCCCTCTGCGTTTCGAGAACGAATGCACGCGGCGCCGCCCTTTGGATGTGATTTCGTACTTCGGTGTGCCCCTGCCATGGCTTAGGCAGTTCGGGCTACTTATCTGGCGGTGTGATTCCAATAGCAAGGCAGGCAAGCAAAAAGCGGCCACGTGCTGTGGGCACCCATGTTCCGTCCGGGTTCCGGGACACCAATCGTCTCGCCGCCAACTGTTGCAAATCCTGTTCAATCTCTGAAGCGGCTATGTGCGTTTGGGGCCAACAGATGTAGCTCAAAGCGAGGTGTTCGCCGGCGCTCAATTCTTCATGGTTCATTGCGGCTGTCGGTTTCGCCTTCCTGGTGAGGCTTTGCAAAATTCGATTGCGCCCATGCCGGAGATCACACTCCGGCATGGGCGCATGAAAGACTTACTTGGGGTTCGCTTCGGATCCCGTTGAGATATCTTCGGCGTTGCCACGCTTGAAGATATCTTTGGCCACATCGCGTTGCTTACCATCTTCGGTGTGCACGGAAATCAGTATGTTTCCATCGCGCACTTTCGCGTCATATCGTTTGGCTTCGAACTCAGGAATGCCCATTCCAACTAACGCGCCGATCACTCCACCGGTAGCTGTTCCCACAGCCGCGCCACCCAGTGCCGCCATGATCGGACCGGCGGCAATGAACGGCCCCACGCCTGGAATGGCGAGTGCGCCAATGCCGGCGAGCCAGCCCAGTGCGGCACCGACGCCCAGGCCGGCGACGCCGCCCGTCGTTGCCCCTTCGGGCGCTTTTGTATTGTGCTCATGCGCGAAATCCTTGGTCCCACGCTTGTCCGGTAGCAAGGCTGAGATGTCGTTATTTTGGAAACCGGCGGCCTTAAGTTCGGCGATGATGTGGTCGGCCTGCTCAACAGTTTTGGTAGTGCAATACACAGAAGCTTTCATGCGGTATTCCTCAGGTTAGTGTTTGATATCAAGTTGGTTGTCGACGTGGGTGACACCCGCGACCGCAGCGGTGGTTGCTTCTACTTTCGCTTTCTCATCAGCGTTCGAGACCGGGCCGCGAAGCGTCACCACGCCGTTGGCTGCGACCAACTTCACGTTGTGGGCCATGGTCGATAGCGACTTATCGTTGAGGATCGCCCGGCGAACAGCGGCTGCAACTTTGATGTCGGTGCGATCGTTGGGCTGATCGGTCGGCTTCATCGTCTGCGATGACCGATCACGTTGATTCATGCTCGTGTTGTCGGCAGAAGCAGACGATGCCGCCGCGGCTGGCGCCGTTTGTTGCGCAATGAGTGGCGCTGCAAAGACGAACAGCGATGCGCATGCAGCTGCGCAAATTCCTGTTTTTGACCTGGTCATAGTGGTTTCTCTCAGAGGATGAAGACGCGCTCTATACCTCGACAGCGAGGTCAGCGTCCGCGACATTTACGCAGGGAAATGGTGAACGCGTCGTGCAGCGCGAAGGACGCGCAGAGCTTCGATTCAGCTGCGGCTTATCAGGGAAATTGCCAATAGATTCTTCGTGGTCAGCGTATATATCGCGCCGACGAACACGTTCGCCTCGCCGTGCCAGAAACTCCACGTATCCGTCATCTGGATCGCGGCATAGTTATTGCCCCTTCCGACGTACGAGCTATTCATGGACGCCATCAAGCTGCTGACCGAAGATCACAAGACTGTGCGCGGCTACCTGGATGACTTGGAAGCCACGACGCCCCGGGCCTTGAAGGCCCGCGCAGACCTGCTCGCGAAGATCAGGGTCGAGCTTAAAGCGCACACCACGATTGAAGAGGAGATTTTCTATCCGGCTTTCCAATCGCATGGAAAGAAGGGCGACGACGACAAAATGTATTTCGAAGCCTTGGAGGAGCACCGTGCTGCGGGTGATTTGGTACTTCCGGATTTGCTCGGTACCGCCGTCGACAGTGAGCAGTTCTCGGGTCGCGCAAAGGTGCTCAAAGAGCTAGTAACGCATCATGCCGACGAAGAAGAGAAGGATATGTTTCCACGAGCGAAAACACTGTTGAGTAAGGAAGAGCTGCTGGCTCTGGGGGAAAAGATGGCCGCCCGCAAGACGGTGTTGATCGCCGAGTTGAGGGCGACAACCTGATCTTCCCTCTGTTGTGAGGATGCAGTAGGTCGTTGCAACAGCCACCGGCCGCAGCAGTCTATGGGTAATGCAACGACCGGTTGAGATCGACGCCGAAAGCCGACGTAAGTTGGTCGATGGCCGGGGAGAGAGATAAAGTTCGATGCTCTTCAAGAGGCAGCGTTCGGCAACTGCTTAGTTCGCATCTGCAGCGTGCGCGTCGACCTTCCCGGAGTTTCGGGTTGTGTAGGTTCGTGTGAAATATTCCGGTTGCTTTGGCACACCAGAAAGCTAGCGATGCACACGGGTGAAGCCGACCTGCAGATGAGTGAAAGCCTCGCAGCAGGAATAGCGCGGACTATTGCAACAGCTTTTGCGGTCGCATTCTGACATCGACGAACAAGTACAGATACCGACGGGCCTCAGCCTGGGTCAAGTGGCGAATCGGTGTGGGCAGCGAGGGATTGGGCTTTCTGCTCACATTGATCGCTTTCTATGCATGTAAGGGGTTGGGCGACTGAACTTAGGGGTCATTCTCGATTGCGCAAAAGGATTAATTCCTTTCACGCAAGTTTCACGCGTCACCAAGAGCCCAGCCTCATGTCCGCTTAGATCGAATCAGAACCAATGTGTCAAAAACTTGGCACCCGACTTGCACCGTATTAGTAAATGAAGATCTAGGGTCATGATTGCGGCGCTAGCCGCGATGTCGACATTTGGTCAGTCAACGTGTCTGGAGCGCCGAAGTGCCGCTTTCGAATGACGGCCTAATGGTCAAACTCTACGAACTAGAGTGCCGCAATCAGACTTATAGCAAGTGACGCAAAAGGTCATTACTCGCGACAATGGGACAGTCGCAGATCATTGGAAACGTGAAGGGGAAATGAAACGGAAGTCGAAATGCACCTTCGCGTTCTTATTTATTTGCATCACAACTCAGGGCAGCTCTTGGTCCGTTAAACGTGAAAAACGGGGTGACCAGTGCAACAGCGCAGGTTGGGTGGAGAGGACCTTATGGCGTGAGTATCGGTGGGCGTGAAGCGGCAAAAACATCTGGCACCGGTGCTGGGAAGAAAAATAATTAGTCGTCGATCGTGATGAACACTTGCCATGTTGGCCTGACCCGACAGGAGGATCCGATGAAGCGACATCTGTGCTTACTGGTGCTTGTTTGCCTTGCCTGCCTGACGGTGCTTGCTCATGCCGACGAAGATCATGTCGCATTGGTAAAAAGTATTACCGGTGACGTCAAGATTACCCGCCTACACGATACGTTTGGAGCGACCGGAGGCGCGACGCTGCGGATTTCCGATCGCGTAGTTACGGCGGCCGGCGCCTCGGCCGCTATCGTTTTCAGGGACGGCACCCTCCTGACACTGGGCTCGGGGTCTGACATTCAGGTGCGTGACTATGTGTTCGCTCCGAAGGACGACAAATTCGCTTTCTCGCTGTACCTGACGAAGGGGTCTGCGATCTACGAATCTGGCAAGATCGGTAAGCTATCCCCGCAATCGGTGAAGATTGAAACGCCCAAGGCGACGGTGGGCGTACGTGGTACCCGCTTTCTGATTGAAACGAACTGAAGGGCCACGGCGATTCAATCATGAGCATCCAGATGTTCTCAGTTGTCCTGCTGGTCGTCAGCGTGCTGTCCGGTTGCGCAACGACTCGCGTCACGTTGCTTCCTGATCATAGCGGTCACGTTGGCGCAGTCACGGTGTCCAATGGGCAGGGTCAGCAACGTATCGACCAGGCTTTCAATACCGTTGCAGTTGAACAGACTTCAGCGCCCGGGGCGCCCCGCGCGATTGATCGCCAGGCCTTCGAAACGGCGCATCGCGCACTGCTCGATGCGCAACCGACCCCGCCGCGGAGTTTTGGTCTGAACTTTCTGTTTGACAGCATGGAGCTGACACCGGATTCGAAGAAAATGTTGCCGGAGGTCATGCGGGTCGTGCGCGATCGGAGTCCGACCGAGATCACCGTATTCGGTTACGCAGATTCGTCGGGAACGGCGGCCTACAACATGGCATTGTCGGCGGAGCGCGCCCAGGTTGTGGCCCACTTGTTGAAACAGATCGACCCAAAACTGCAGATGGATGTGCGGTATTTCGGCGACAAGGCGCCGCTGGTGCGATCGCCGCCCGGCGTTCCGGAGCCGCAAAACCGGCGGGCCGAAATCGTGATCCTGTGATGCCTCGGTCATGACCTCTGCCACTTCATCCGTTCGGCTGTCGCGGCGCCAAGCCGTCTTCATTCTCCTCGGTGGGCTATCGATTGCCTTGGCTATCGGGTTCGGCGGACTGTTCAACTTCAAGCCGGTCGCGGCCCTTGATCAGTTCGACCTCGACACCTTGCTGGTACGGACCGCATCGGGAGCTCCCGCGCCCGGCACGGTTGTGGTGGATATCGATGAAGTCAGCCTGTCTGCTCTGGGTCAATGGCCATGGCCACGCTATCGCGTGGCGCAGCTGATCGAGCGAATCGCCAACGAACATCCGGCGGCCATCGCGATGGACATCGTATTTCCCGAATCCGATCGCACCTCTCTGGCCGACATCCAGCAAACCTTCAAGCACGACTTCGGCCTTGACGTATCGTTCAACGGCGTTCCCCCCGGCTTGCTGAACAACGACGGCTATCTTGGCCAAATGATGGCGCGTAGCGATGCGGTCGGCGCAACCTATTTCTACTTCGACCACACGAGCCGTACCGACCATCCGATGCGCCCCGGTGTTGGCTTCGTCGGCCGTGTCGACCTACTGTCGCTTGACCGGGCGCCGGGGGTTCTGGATAGCGTCGACGCGATCGCCTCGCAAACTAGGAGAAGAGGCTTCGTCAACAGTCGTCTCGATGCCGACGGCGTCTTGCGGCGATTGCCCTTGCTGATCGAATACGGTGGAGTCGTCTACCCCAGCCTCGCCTTGGCCGCCATAATGCGGTCACTCGGCGTTGGGACGGGGCGTGTGGAATCAGGCGTCGACGGATTGTCGATCCGGGTCGGGACCCACCGGATTCCCATAGACCAGGGCAGCTACGCGCTCTTACGCTTCAATGGTCCGTCGCAGCGGTATGACAGCCTCTCTGCAGTGGACGTGCTGGGCGGTCGGACTCAACCAGCGGATCTGCGTGGCAAGATAGTCTTCATTGGCTCCTCGGCAGTCGGACTGCACGATGTGCATCCGACCGCTGTGGACCGGGATTTTTCGGGCTTGAAAATCCAGTCGGTAATGTCGCAAAACATTCTGGATGACAATGCGGTGCGTATCCCGGTGTGGGGCAGCATGGCCGCACTGCTACTCGGGCTGCTGGTGGCCCTCGTGTTTTCCACCATGTTCGTTGCCGGCCGCGGCATGACCATCCTGGCCGTCTTCGCCGTATTGTCCGGTGCCGCACTGATTGGGATTGATATAGAAGTCTTTGTGCGCACAGGCCTCTTCATTCCGACGGCTGCGCCCTTAGTGGTCTTGGGTACGCTGTTGGTACTGTGCTTCGTAGTTCGCTTTGCCTTCAACCACCGCCGTGCACAGCGGTGGCACCGCCAACTTGAGAACGCACGTCAGGTGGCCATCGAGTCCATGGCTGCGGTCGCCGAAACCCGCGACCCTGAGACAGGTGGCCATATCAAACGCACCCAACACTACGTGCGCGCGATCGCAGAGCAATTGCAGCGGAGCAAAAAGCACGCGCAGACCCTGACCAGGGAATACATCGAACTCTTATTCCTCTCTGCGCCACTGCATGATATTGGCAAGGTCGGGGTGCCGGACCACATCCTGCTTAAGCCAGGGCCGCTGACCCCAGAAGAGCTGATAGTCATGAGGCGGCATGCTGAATTTGGTCGGAAGATCATCTACAGCATGGCGGAGCATATCGAAGGCGAGAATTTTCTCCTGATCGCCGGAGAGATCGCCGCTACGCACCACGAAAAATGGGATGGGACCGGCTATCCGAGCGGATTGCGCGGTGAGGATATTCCGCTGTCCGGCCGAATCATGGCGGTCGCCGACATTTACGACGCGTTGATAAGCCGACGCTGCTACAAGGATGCCTTTCTCCATGATCGTGCGAAGGCCCTCATGCGCGGTTTACGCGAGACGACGTTTGATCCGACCGTGCTGGATGCTTTCTTCACGATTGAAGCTGAAATTCTGCAAATTGCAGATCGCTTCCGCGACGAGGAGGCAGGCATGGCAGAGCATCAAGTAATGCACGTAGAGATTGCCGTTAGTCCTGCTACGTAGAGACCGCCTTGCGAGCGTTCAGTGTGCGAAGTCCGCTTCCGCCCGAGGCCGGCTCGACGCCTGGCAAGCCGATCGGTGGCGCTCAGGTGCACAAAGGCAACCTCACGCGAAACGTTGTCCCACTCGCCGCCGAAGAGGTGACCTTGATAGTGCCACCGTGGGCGGTGATGATTTCCTGCGCGATGAACAAGCCGAGCCCCAAGCCCGCCCGTGACCCCCGCTCTCCGGCGGCAAACTGCGAATGTCGCATCATCGGATTGAAAATGTGTACCGTGTCTTCAGCTGCGATGGGTTCGCCTTCGTTGTGGATCGAGAACACCGCGTAATCACCGTCCAACTGCTGGCTGACAGTTACCGGTGAAGTACTCAAACCGTGTTTGATGGCGTTTTCGATCAGGTTGCTGAAAACCTGTCCCATGCGCGAACTATCAAATCTGCCACCGATGCGGTCGTCCGGCTGGAACACTACAGCACGATCGGGATGCAGCAGACGCACTTCGCGCACGATGCCCTCGCACGTTGCAGTGAGGTTGTCTTCGACGCGATCCACCGGGATGCCGCTACCAACGCGCGCACGCGCGAAGTCGAGCAGGTTCTCTACAATCTTCTCGGCGCGGCGCACGCTTGAATAGACGCTGGCAGCGATCTTGGCATAACGACTGCCCAACTCATCGGCGTTTAGAAAGAACTCGGCCGAAAGCAAAATGACGGCGAGCGGCGAGCGGAGATCATGTCCGAGCACACCAAGGAAAACGTCTTGCGATTCGTTCACCGCCTGCGAGTAGCGCGACACCGATTCGGCTAATCCTTTGTCGATCGCCTCGTTGAAACGTAGCGTATCCTGCTCGCGAAACTCGGGGTCGCGATCAGGCTGCTGCGACCACAGCAGTAGTACGCTGGCGCTCAGCGCACGGTATTCGGCCACCAGCTGATCGATACTGAAGCCCGAACGTAGGCGCCTTCCGGCATGAACCTCCGATGCTGTATCCACAACGCTTCTAGGTCCCTCGCCGCGGGATTTCTCGACGCCTTGCTGGGTCGATTGTGGGGTGCTGATGTCAGCGGCGATTTCGACCAATATTTGCTCGGCGTGATCGCGCAGTTCCCCGCCACCCATCACACGAGTACCAGGCTGCAAGGTACGGGCGAAATTGTCCCATTCTTTCAGGATCGCCTCCCGGTGGACTGTAATGAACTGTGCCAATCGCATGCTGCTATCTGCTCCAGAGAACGACTTTTCCAGTAACCATCATGACCGCTCGCATCGCTTTCCTCTGGCTCAGTCAAACGCCCGCGAAGTCGATTGGCATGTACTCGAGTACCACCTCGGTATCGCGGCCTAAGCGATGTTCAGCGAAGAACTTCTACCACATTCCAAGTTGCTGACTGGTGTACGCCAGGCTCACGGAGACGCGCCTAGGATTCTCTTCGTAAACCAAAAACGGCCATCGCCATCCCTGAAATTATGTACAAACTCTTTTATGCCCCCATGTTCCCCGGCGTATGGTCGGTGGACGCTGGCCAATATGGTTGTCCCCAGTTCAAGAACCGTGTCGACGCGTTGCGATTCGCGATCCGGGCTGCGCTGACGTCGGTGCAGGACGGCCAGAGTGCATTAGTCGCCGTCGAAGGCATCGACGGCCATTGGCGCATGTTCGACCACGCGGCAAGAGGGGTTGTGTAAAGTGCTGCATGGCGGCAAGTCAGCATGCTCACCCGGAGACACTTCTGGATATTGACGAACGCGGCTTTCACTACCGTGGGTGCTTGTTGATGTGCGACCCAACCCGGTGAGCAGGCGGCGGGTATCGTGCGAAGGCAGTGGTATGCCGAGCCGACCAAACAGGTGACACCGTGGTGGCCGCCACGCCTGAGAAACTGGCCTTCCTTTTCGAAGAGGCGGCCGTGGCGCATGCGAAGGACTGGGGGTCCGATTGGGTGGACTAGAACGTTAGCGCCTAACGTCGCGCGTGCCCATCCGTAGGGCCTCTCACCCTGAGAAGAGAGCTGTCCGCATCGCGTTCAGTTACGGGCGTCATCTGCAGGTACTCGAAGACAGTACGAACACGCCGCCGACTGGAATATGCGGACATCGTTATGAGGACACGTTGAACATGTCTGAACAAATCAACCCCTTCAGCCGACTGAGTCGAACGCAATGGTGCGGAAATTTCTCCTGCAGTCATTGGCAGCTGATCGCGGCTATACGTGCGACAAGAAGCACAGATGCCGGCGAGGTTGGCTTGTATCTCGCCACCCGCTACGCACTGGAGACCTTTGAAGGCCCGAACTCGGTGTAAGCGCAACGAGACTTTTTCTCGGTATTCGAAACACTTTGTTTGTAGTCCGGTTGTGACTGCTCATTCCAGGAGCGATACCTCGGCCAACGATGAGCGGAGTCCCGCGCATTGGTTGCTGTCATTCGCCCTGCTCGGGAGGTCATACCCATGAATGAGCAAGAAATTAGAGGTGCAGTAGATAACGTTCCCGGCAAGATCCACGGCGCCGCGGGTGCGCTAACTGGTGACACGGTCCAAGAAGTGAAAGGGAAAGCACGCGAAGTAGCGGGGAGCGTCCAGGGGAAGGCTGGCCAGGCGTTGACGAGCGCTCTCGATATCGGTGCGAGCAATCCTATGGGAACCACGTTGTTCGCGGGCGCAGTGGGCTTCGTGTTCGACGCACTGTTTACCAAGCGGGACTAAGAACGTCACAGCCGTCTCGTGCGTGGGATCGAGCGCGAGACGGCCACCGGCTTATCGCTGCCAGGGCTTCATCACCATTGGGCGGAAGCCGACGACTTGAGCGATCGAAGGCTCTTTTTTCGTGACGCGTCATGCTCTCAACATCGCTCGAGATGAGGTCGTTGCCCCAAGATGTGCAGACCATAGGATTGCCTCGACAAGCGCTTGACGAGCGCTTGACGAGCCGGTGAGGATTGCTCGATCAGTGTGTGCCGGCGGATGGCGGCGAGACGAGGAGGTTGAGCTCGCAGAACTCACTACAGGCACGAACGATGGCGACGCCATGTCGGTCAGCCATGCGCATGGCTTCCCGATCGTGCTCGCCCAAGTCAGCACCGTTTGCCACCATGACAGCGATCACCGGCTTGAAGGTGGCAGAGTCCACCTTGAACTTGACATCCCACACGCGCTCGGCGAGTTGGATCACAAACACCTCCTCCGTGGGTTCATGAGAGCCGACCTCCACGGGTGCACAGTCGGGATAGTGATAGACGAAATTCGCCGGGTCGTGTGACGCGCCAAATCGATGAGCCGATCTTTTGGGCATGCTTCCCCCTTGCGAGCGATAGATCAGTGACACAACTATCACTCCGAGCTTAAAGGATTGTGGGTTGGAAACCCCACTTGGTGCTGTTGCACAAGCGCTTGCGTTCCGGAAAACGGGAAACGCGGCCCTGTTGGATCAGTCGATGACTGACGGTTGGAGGATGGGTGATCGAGCGTGAGAAGCCAGTGACCGGAGTGTTAGGGTTTGGGGCATGGGGAGTTCCAGACAGTCTCCTGGCATGCCAAGTGCCCCCAGAGTTTCTGCTGGCACGCCTCGGCGCCCTTCCTGCTTCTGACTCTGGGCGAGGACTGCTCTGAGTTCGCTGCAACCTGCTTATCTGTTAGTGCAACGCCTTCATTCCCGTTAATCTCCGCCTGATGCGTCATCCACGTCGACATTGGCGCTTGCTGAGCAACCGCGGTCGCAAGAAATATAAGAAAAGGCACGCACAGAAGGATTCTCATGTTGATTCACTCTTGGAGAGCCTGTGTGGGAGATACGTAGCGAATTGCCCGGGCTGGAGAATACTTGGTCCGGAGTTCTCCGCTTCCTGACTAATGTCATAGGGCGTGGATGGGATATATGATCCCGCAGCGCGATAAAATCCGTCGGGACAAAGCCATACAATGGAATTCGGGGCGTAATCCCACCGGCTTCCAAGCATTTCGCGAAGGTACATTGCCATTTCCTGATGGAACCGTTCTGGCAAAGGTGGCTTGGAAGCGCGTGCCGCAGACGTTCTTTGCGACAGCTAGCTTTCCAGAGCAAGCGACGACGGTCCAGTTTATGGTGAAAGACTCGAAGAAATATGCCGCCACTGGCGGCTGGGGGTTTGGTCGCTTCGTAAATGGTAAACCGACCCCATTGGCGGAGCATAAAACGTGCTTCGCCTGTCACCAATCGCTGGCGAAAAATCACGATTTCGTCACTACGCGATACGCTCAGTGAGCGTAAACCTCAAGCGACATCAGGCCTACGCATGCGTTAGGTCACGGGGATTCTTGCCTTTCTGCAACTACACAACCTTGACGAGAGAGAAGCCATGACCAGTGAAACCGACCCTCAACGACGCACTTTTCTCGGCTTAGCTGCCCTGACGATGGCAGCGGCCCCGTTCATTTCGATGGGGGACGCCTTCGCGAAATCCGGCTTGTCGAAATCGCCGGTAACCATTCCGCCGGTCAAGCCAGGTGGCAACTCGTCGTTCGGCGTGATTAAGCAAATCAATGCCGGTGTCCTGAATATGGGATATGCGGAAGCCGGTCCTGCTGACGGTCCCGTCGTCATACTCCTGCACGGTTGGCCTTACGATATCCATAGTTTCGTGGACGTTGCCCCATTGCTCGCATCGCAAGGCTATCGAGTGATCATTCCCCATTTCCGCGGCTATGGTACGACGCGCTTTCTTTCAGCCGATACGTACAGAAATGGGCAGCAGGTGAGAAATGCGATCGACATTATTGCGCTGATGGATGCGCTGAAGATCAAGAGCGCGGTCTTTGGTGCCTTTGACTGGGGTGCGAATTGCGCTTGCCAAATCGCGGCGCTCTGGCCGGAGCGTTGCAAGGCATTAGTCTCTGTAAGCGGCTACATCGTCGCTAGCCAACCTCTCTTCGCACATCCGTTGCCGCCTAAGATCGAGCAACAATGGTGGTACGTGTGGTATTTCGCTACTGACCGCGGAAAGCTTGGTTACGAGAAGAATTGGAAGGACTTCAACAGGCTCATTTGGACGACCGCTTCGCCAAAGTGGAACTTCGACGACGCCACCTATGAGCGCAGCGCCGTATCGTTTGAAAACCCTGACTTCGCCGAAATCACGATTAATCATTATCGCTGGTTCCTGGGGCTCTCCAAAGGCGAACCGCAATACGATGCTCTTGAGCAGCGTTTAGCTGCCGCGCCCAATATTACTGTACCGACAATCACGCTTGAAGGTAGTGACAACGGCGCCCCGCACCCACCCGCCGCAGCCTATGCGAAGAAATTCACCGGCAAATACGCACATCGAGACATCGGTGGTGGTGTCGGTCACAACCTGCCCCAAGAGGCGCCGCAGGACTTCGCCCAGGCAATCGTTGACGTTGATCGCTTCTGATCGATAACTTCTGTAGAACAGCCGCGGCGATCGCGACAAATGTTGCGTTGCTACCGCCGCGGCTTAGGGTGCTCTGATCTGTTCCGCGCCTTGGGAATCATTGCGACCAGTCTCCAGGAAACGCATCCCTCCATGAAACAGCGTTCGTTTGCGTCGCCGATTTTCGAGTCGAAGAAGACGCCGCCGCGGCGCGAGCGGTTCCTTTGCGAGATGGACAAGATTGCGTTGTGGGAAGCACTGCTGGCATTGATCGAACCAAGCTACGGTGGCTCAAATCTGGCAACACCTCTTAGCAATCCATGAGCATTCGGTGTGATCGCCGGAACACTATTTGCCCGCGTGTGCCCTCTAACGCGTCTGCGGTCCGGCCACTGAGCTTGTTGTAGCCCTATCTGCGGCTCATGACTGCGGCCCGCAACGGAATGCCGAACCCGACTAGGAACAGTGCTCGGGAGCCTGCACTGAGGTATCTCGGTTGCTGCCCAAACTCCAAGGTTTGTAGGCGGCCCGTTCTCCAAAGTTTGTGTTTGACGTACAAACTTTGGAGTTCTGTCCACGACATATGTCGGCGATACCTAACCTTGTCATCGCATACAACTGATTGGTTTGTATGGCCTTTATATTTTTGCACGGAGACACGAAAGCTATAAGCGACAGGGTTAAGCAAACTCCTTCACGTGGCGACAAGGTTTATGTGATTTCTTCCCCGCCGCATTCTGCGGATCAATTGCGCAAAAGTCTGTTGGGCAAGTTGACCGCAGTGGCTGCATAGTCGCTCTCATTTACCGACTTCAAAATCGTGGGTGCGTCCCAACGGAAGAGACATTGTCGATGTGGAATAACTGGCGACATCCACATCGGAGAAACTCGTGAAAGATTCTGAAAACATGCTTAAGCGGAGAGACCGGTTGGTAGGCGGCCTTTGGGGACTACTCATCGGGAGCGCTTTTGGTGAGGTTCGAGCCACGTGGCTGAAGGATCCGCCAGCAACAGGTAGCATTCGCGACCGCCTTCCAGGAGCGTCGTGGGGATTGGAAGGAGCCCAGATCTTGTGTTTGTTGATGGGGCTGCAGAAAAAAGATGTGCCCTTTGAAGCCATGGCGGGCCACGCTATTCAGAGCGCTCGACTAGGCATTTGCTATCCTGACAGCGAATATCGATTCGCCGAACTCGAGGGCCCTTTGTCGAGCCCGACCCTGTTAGGTCAAAGCTACGCCGCGCTGGAATGCTACCGGCAACACGCGATTGAGCAATGCGCACTCCTGTTTTCATTACCGCTCTTGTGGAATGGAAGCGAGGACCCCTCGGTTCTTGCCCATCAAGGGCTCATCCTCGGGCGCGAAGCGATGCGGGACGACATCGACAAAGCCACGCTCGTCATGGGTTGTATGTTGGCTAAGGCCTATCTGGACGACCAGGCGGATGCCTGGGAATATGCTGCGAATAATCTCCTTCGGTTGTCAGCGAACATCGGCATTGCTTGCGCAGATGTAGGGACAGTCATTGGAACCCCACCGGGGGACACTGCTCATGCGCAGACCCATCGCATGCTTTACTTGCTAGCTCACGTGCGTCAAGCGCTTCAGATCACGAGGACGTTTGAACGAGCGATCGATTTCGCCACGGCGCCAAGTCCTGACTTGCGAATTCCGATGGCGTTAGTGGGGATGATGGCCGGATTGCACTACGGCGAATCCCTCATTCCGTCAGATCGTCTGGCAAGCCTTCGCGGAAGGGAGCTAGCGAAGCAATGCATAGCTGCATGCCCCATTACTCAGTTGAGGTAGAAGGCAGGGCGTGCCGTTGCCGAGGCGAACCATATGTCAGGGTTGCGCTATCTCATGCCGTGATCTAGACGCATATCTGCAGCAAAATATGCTGCCGAACCCGCGAAAACGGCACGATGTCCATTAGCCCCAAGCACCCGCTAGCAAGTTCAGCGGGTGGAAAGGAGAAACGCGCCGTGCCACGTGTGAACTAATTCTAAGGGCTAGAGGCGGCAACCTGAGTTTGCACAGGAGCGCCGAGGTTGTCCGTCGTGCCTGACACGATAACCAGGTACCGGTGTTCGGCAGCAATGTCGTTGTGCACGATTTGTCGGATAGGCCCAATCGTGTTGACGATGGCGGCGCCCGCCAGGTTTGTCGTAAAGTTTTGAAGCGGTTGCAGGATGCCACCACCATCCGGCTGGCTCGCCAGCGCAAGCACATAGGGGTGTTTTGGGCTGAGCCCGGTCACTGCAGCTTGCAGAACCTGTATCAGTCCCTGATCAAATAAGGTGATGGTCGTGGGTGCGTTAACCGCCCCACCGGCGGGTGCCATGGCGAGATGGTAGGCATTTCCAGCAACGCCCATCGGCACTAGATTCTTCAATCCGTCGCCAGTGGGGACAGCATCTGGCACATAGGCCAAGCCCTGAGGCGCTTGGCCTATGACTGTCGTCGCAATAACCTTGTTGCTGAGCGTATCGATCGCTGTCACCGCATCCTCGTTCTCGAGCCCAACGTACACTCGCGTGCCATCGCCCGATGGCCAGATACCGTGGGGCAGGGTGCCAACAGGTATAGTCGCTGTGAGCACGAAGTCGTTCGTCCGAAAAACCTTGACCTCGTTCAAGCCGCCGATCGTGACATAGGCGAACGTGCCATTGGAGTTATGCACAATATTGACGTGATTGGTGAGCGGCCCCGTGTCGATAATTTTCAGTACATTGAATGGCGGGCGCGCATTGAACACTTCGGTCTTGCCAGAATCCTTCAAGGTCAGCCAAACCTGATCACCATCAGGGGTTGCAGCGATATTTGGGCAAAATGGACTCGCCTGCTTTACCGTTGCGATAATCTCGTGAGAGGCGACATCAACCACATCGGTGACTGGATTGAATGAGGAACACACATAGCCATATTTTCCGTCCGGCGAGAAAATCTGCATGCCTGGCCCGGACATGGTGACAATTCGGGTCTTCTCCTTGAAAGTTTTGGCATCCAACACCGCAACATAATTTTCCCCCCGAACGGTTACCCATACCTCGTTACCATCTGGCGTCCAGAACGCCTCATGTGGTGAACGACCGACATAGCTCGTGTGCACTATGGTGTTGGTCGCGGTTTCGATAAATGTGACTGAATTTGAGCCGATGGAAACGACGCCAATGGTGCGATGGTCAGGCGAGAAGCCCATGCCATGGACGAGTACCTGGCCCGTATACAGGGGGCTGAAGTTAGCAGGAGCCGGTTCACCCAGCCGGATAACGCCAAGGGTTTTATTGGTGAATGGGTCGACGACGGAAACCGTATTGGAGAACTGGTCTCCTGTGTATACGCGATCGCGATGGCTGATGGGAAAATCGGACGCCATACTTGCGTAATGCGCTTGCCCGGCGAACGAGAGCGATGTGCTGCCAAGAACAATACCAGCCAGCAACACAACGGTGAGCAATCTGAGCTTCATGATGAATTTCCACTATGTGTATTTTAGTTGCCCGTTGAACTTGGCGGCTGTTCAATATTTTTCGTGCTTGGCATCTGCATAGCCGAAGCTACGTGTATTGCAGGCGACATTTGGTTGGAATTTGGCGCGACAGCGACAGTGCCCCGCGCTTGCTGCGCGGATTGCGAAGGGGATGAAAGCGAGGGTGAAAGTGTTTCGCCCAACGCCAATCTCATCATTGCTATTTCCTGGGGCTGGTCAGTGATAATTTCCTGCGCGATTCGTTTCAGCGCGGCGTCGCTTCCATAACGCATTTCAAGTTGGGCCATGTCGACTGCGCCACGATGGTGCGGCACCATCGTCGCAACAAAGTCATGATCTACATCACCCGTAGGCGGGGCCTGCATGCCAGCCATCATGATATCCATTGCGGTCTTGTTCTCCGCCAGAAACAATGATTCATTGGCGAGGCTTGCGCTTGGCGCAGTGTTGCCACGTGAACCGGCCAACTCCCTATTTTTACCAGGCTTTGGCAATGGCGATTCATCAATTGCCGAATGCATCGCAGAGATTTCCTGAAGTTGCTCGACGATGATCTCATGAGCGAGGCGCGTTAGTTGCTCGTTATGACCGAAGACAAGTTCGATTTGCGCCATATCGATCGCACCCTGATGGTGCGGAATCATCGTTGCCACAAAGTCATGATCCACATTACCGCTGAGCTTGTCGGCCATGCCTACCATCATTTTGTTCATGGCGATGGTGTTTCGCGCGAGGTATTGAGCTTCGATTGTGGGCCCTCCGGGTCCGGAGGCTGACGCCAACTGCTGTGCCGCAACTGTTGCAATTGAGATGATGAGGAATCCTGCGATGGGCATTGAGGGTGACCGATATTTCAAGTCGTTGTTCCGCATGGTCGTTTCTCCAACACCCGGGGAGTAGCTCCTATGAGCCAGTATGGCTCTGTGAAAAGCCAGTGTGCTTGTAATAAGGGATTGGGGTTTAGGCTATTTGATTTTTGCCATTTAGCGCACGCTTGTGGGCTCTCGACCCAATATTTTTGACCCGTTCCCGTTCCCGTTCCCGTTCCCGGTGGCGGTGGCGGTGGCGGTGGGCGTGAAGTAAATTGATGACTCCATGCGAGTGCAACGATCAAGGAACACAATGACCTGCACGTACCTTCCCTGAAGGACCATGCTTAGCGCTGTTCCGCCAAACTCGGCGATGACGTCATTCTCGAATCAATCCAGAACCATTCCAAGGTCTGGATCAATCTTCATGGCAGCCTTCACTACCATGGCGGATTGATAAATAGCGATACAGGTTAGATCGTTCACACTTGGGTAGTCCGTCGCGTCGAGAAGTCGATTGTCATGACTGTACGATCTACCTTCGCGTCCGCCACTAGTGAGGATTTTGGTGTGTAGATAACGTTAAGGCTGGAAGACATGTTTGGCGCTCCCTGATGGACGGCCATTCGCCAGAAATGGAGAGAACGGCCGGTGTGCATAGGAAACCGTAGCGACGTATCCCGGATGTGTCGCCGGACGCGCCAAATGACATCGAAATGTGTAGCAGTCGGTGCGGGATACGATCAGGTACAAAACCTGAGCTTTCATGGATGCGATGTTCGGCCGAGAAAGCCAAGCTTGATTGAATCCCGGAGCAGGCTGAAGAACTTATCAAATGGGCGTATGGGCGCCGATCTACCGAGTGGTGGAAGACAGCGGCAGGTCGATCGAGCGCTATGTTGTGGAGCACGGCGTCATATTGGCATGAATCTGCAACAGCGAACCCTTTCTCACGCATCGCTTGCCGCAGTGTCCGGCGTAACGAGCGGCTAAATACGTGTAAATGCCGAAAGGCCCTATCCTTGGGCCTTAAACTTTCTCCGCAGTCCTCGCGGACCTTCGACATGCTTCATCTCACGACGTGGCAAACAGGCGCTGGGGGAGGAGCGACCTGCTTTTCGCCTGGCGCTTACGATCGAAATCGCGGCATCAGGCTATTTCGCATCCTGCGAGGTGACTCTCCATGACCACTCTAGGGGAGTAAGTGGTGTACATCTTGGCGGTCAAGCCGGTCTCCACGGCCTGAGTTCTTTCAACTCTGGCTTGACCGCCAATTCCTAATTCTTTGGTATTCCCTTGATGCCCTTTCTTACGTGCCTGGCGTACGTGCCATTGGCGTCCTGCTCTTCCTTCCCTGTCGACACCGCCCATTTTCCGCCGATGAGGCATCCACTGAAACACTTGCTAACTACCGAATTCCTGGGTCGCACCAAGTCCTTTACGTTCCGATCATCTGTCCCCGCTTGGCGCTACTGACCCAACAGACGTCTTACATTTAGCCATCACAGTTCGCTCAAACCCTTGATACAAAGATGCGTCTGCACCTCGCCTACCGGGAGTCTTTGGTCACGAGAATCTAGGCGTTGCCCTGGTCATTAGCCTGGCCGGTGCCGGCGCAGGTTGTACCGGGGGCGGCGGCGCAATCATTTTTGCCGGCGAGTGCCACGCCGTGGCATTTCTCCACCGCCGACTTTGCCGAGCTGGAGGTTTGCTATGCACAGGTGTTGGTATCGCCAGTGAAAAGGCCAGTGTGGCCGCTAGGATTGCATCGGTGCTCCCATGAATATCACCGTGAATGAGTGAGACCAGGTGCGAGCGCTGCTTATAGGGCGGTAATGAGGACCTGAATGTTTCCGCGCGTTGCCTTGGAATACGGGCAAAGTTGATGCGCGCGATCGGCGATAGACTGCGCGAGCGTGAGATCGAGTCCCGGCAGGCTCACCTGCAGGCGGGCCTGTAAAAAGAAGCCTTCTTCAGGGTCGTTGATCAGATCCACTTCGGCGGCAACCCAGGCGTCGGCAGGAAGACGAACGCCCTATTCCCGCGCGGCGCTTCCCATTGCGCCAATGAAGCAGGCAGACCAGCCTGCAGCCAACAGCTGCTCTGGATTGGTTCCCATGCCCGCGGAACCGGGAGGCGAAAGCTCAATGTCCAAGCGATTGTCACTGCTCCGCGACTGACGCTCGCGATCACCGGTAGTGAATGTCTTGCCGGTATAAAGGATGGTGCCGTTGTGAGACATGGTTGCGTTCCGAGATAGAAAGGCCGTTTGCCCTGAATGGGCGGCGAGAATTCGGCCGGCGCGCATAGGAAACCGCAACGACGTATCCCGGGTATGTCACGTGAAGCACCCAATAGCATCAAAGTGTGTCCCGGGCGGCAATGGACACGTTTCGATACAAACCCGCCGATCGCGGGCACCTCACTTCGCGATGCCGTTGTACAAACAGATACAAAAAGCAGGGTGCGTGGACACGACCGAGACAACTGGATCCGGTCCAATAGCGGTTGAGGCGGTACGCGTTGGCATCGCCCCCACTATTTACGAGGCAGACCCCATGACTTTCTCGCGTATCGCCATTGCCGTCGCCGTCGCCGCCCTTGGCTCGGCGCTCCTGATCTACTGGCCCGACGCGTGGACCACGGCCAGCGCACAGGAACTCCACGCACCGGCGCCGGACTTCACTGGTGCGGATCGCTGGTACAACTCTCAACCGCTGACCCTGAGCGGACTTCACGGCAAGGTGGTACTGGTCGAGTTCTGGACACGCGAATGCATCAATTGCCTTCATGTGCTGCCGCACACGAAGGCGCTATATGACAAGTACGCAAAGGACGGTTTGGTGGTCGTAGGCGTCCACACGCCCGAATACGACGAAGAGCACGACCCGGCAGCGCTCCAGTCAGCTATCCATCGATATCAGATCACCTGGCCGGTAGCGGTCGATAATGACTACCGTATCTGGAACGCCTACGGAAACAGCTTCTGGCCGGCCCTCTATCTCATCGATCAGAATGGTCGCGTGGTGTATAGCCACATTGGTGAGGGGGATTACGACCAGACGGAACAGCATGTGCGCGAACTTCTTGGCAAGGCGCCATCAGACACAACAGCAAGCCAAGCTTTGGAATGAACGACATGGATCACGTCAACCATATCCTCGTCGTCGACGACGATCACGACATTCGCACCGATGTGGTGGACTACCTGCGCAAGAACGGCTTGCGCGCCAGTGCGACTGTCGATGGGCGCGGAATGTTCGCGCAACTCGACGCCTCGGCGTTCGATTTGATCGTGCTCGACATCATGATGCCGGGCGACGACGGCCTGATGCTATGCCGTACGCTTCGCTGCGGGAAGCATCGCGCCGTGCCGATTCTCTTGCTCACCGCGCGCGATGATGAAACCGACCGCATTATTGGCCTGGAGATGGGTGCGGACGACTATGTCGTGAAACCGTTCTCGCCACGCGAACTGCTCGCTCGTATCACAGCCGTGATCCGACGCTCGCGCATGCTTCCGCCCAACCTTCGCAGCACGGAGACTGTCAACGCAATGTCCTTCGGCAGTTGGCGTCTGGATGCTCGCGCACGCCATCTGATCGATCAGGAGGGCACTATCATTGCGCTGAGCGGTGCCGAATTTCGGCTGTTGCGTGTGTTTCTCGACAATCCGCAGCGGGTGTTGTCGCGGAATCAGTTACTCAACCTCTCGCAAGGCAGGGATACCGAGTTTTTCGATCGATCGATCGATCTCTTGGTGAGCCGCTTGAGAGCCCTCCTTGACGACAACGCGAAGGAGCAAGCGTATATCAAGACGGTGCGCAGTAAGGGTTATGTATTCAGCAAGCCGGTGACGGTGCACACTTGAACCGCATCGCACTTATAACGCCACGGCGATGGCTACCGCGCAGTATGGCGTCGCGCCTCTATCTGATTATCCTGGCCGGCCTCTTGCTGGCGCAAGGTCTTTCCACGGCGCTGCAGTACTACGAGCGTTACGAAAGCGCCCTGTCGGTGATGCTCAATACCGTCGAGCACGACGTCGGCACGTCGGTCGCCATGCTCGATCGTCTGCCCGCGCAGGAGCGCCCCAACTGGCTTGACCGTTTGCGACGCGACAACTACCGCTACCTCCTGGGCGCGGGACAGCCTGGTAAACCTCTGGATTCCGAACGCTCGCGCGAGTTGACGCGCCGCATTGCGAAGGAGCTCGGCCCCGCCTATCGGGTAAACGCAGACATCGTTTCGACAAAGCCCGAACGATATCAGGCGCACTTCACCTTGCACGATGGTTCGCTCCTTACACTGGAAATCACTCCGCATGTGTCACCAGTAGCGCTCTGGCTTCCCATCGTGCTGACGCTGCAATTGCTTCTTCTACTCGTCTGCACCTGGCTGGCAGTACGGCTGGTCACGCGGCCGCTGACACAGCTGGCGCGAGCCGCCGAATCGATGACGCCGACCACCGACGGGCCACGCATGAGCGAGGAAGGGCCCACCGAAGTGGCGCAAGCCGCCATTGCCTTCAACTTGATGCAAGAACGCATTGGTCGTCATCTGAAGGAAAGGCTGCACATCCTGGCCTCGATCTCCCACGATCTGCAAACGCCTATTACGCGCATGCGGCTACGTGCCGAGAAATTGGAAGGAAGCGAAGAGCAAAAGAAAAACCTCAACGACCTGCGCGAGATGGAGCACCTGATGCGAGAAGGTGTGGCCTACGCCCGCAGTTCGCACGGCGGCGCAGAAACACTAGTACGCATGAATGCGAGAGTGTTTCTCGAAAGCCTGGTGTCCGATTACCGGGATGTTGGCCGGCCGGTCACGCTGGCCGGCACCATCACCGGCACAGCGATGGTCCGTCAGCAGGCCCTGCGACGTGTACTGGGCAACCTGATCGACAATGCCATCAAATATGGCGGTGCCGCCGAAGTCGCCGCATCGCGCAATGCACGGAATGCACTGTGCATTACCGTATCAGATCGTGGGCCGGGCATTCCTGAAGACGAGTTGGAGCAGGTACTTCAGCCCTTCTACCGGTTGGAGGCATCGCGCAACCACGATACCGGTGGCGCGGGCCTTGGGCTCGCTATCGCTGCACAACTTACATGCGCAATCGGCGGAAGTTTCACACTGGCCAACCGCAAGGATGGTGGGCTGGTGGCGACCGTGACCTTGCCTTGAGCGACGCACGGCAGCCTCGGAAAATTGCATGTCCTGTCACATCCGCTTTCGCCAGAATGCCCCCTTCTGCGCTCCCGCGTTTATCGTCGGACTCGGAGGGGGCCTATCGCGAAATAGCCGCATGGCTCTCTTCGTCAACGAGCAACGAAATTCGGCTCAGCCCCCTCAACTATCGCGTCGACGAAGTAGCGGCGCAGGCGAATTCTGCCATTCATACAGCAGTAGCACGCGTTGAGCGGCTCGGCTATGGAGGATGCGCTGTTCGAGATCGAATCGATGCGTTGCTTCTCCGGTAGACGGCATTTGTCGATACAAATCGATACAAATCGGTGCCTTTGCAGACACATCCAAGACAAGGTACGAGTCTCTAATGGGCTCGACCTGCTGACAAAGCACGAGAAGTGTCCATCCCGATGAATCGCATACCCAAAGGCCCGCTTGTTACGGGCGCCGCAATTGCTCTCTCGGGAAGCCTATTAGGAATAGGCGCGCTAGCCGTGTCTTCTTCCAACGAAATCGGAATTACGCCGACCACAAACAGCGCGGCGAATGGAAATGCATCTCCTATCTATGGTGTCACCATTCCTTCGGGCTATCGGGAGTGGCAGGCGATCGCGCCCTCTCTTGAAGCGCCACCGCTTGACGAGCTACGCATCATCTTAGGCAATCCCGCCGGCTTCCAGGCATTTCGCGAAGGTACATTGCCATTTCCCGATGGAACCATTCTGGCGAAGGTGGCCTGGAAGCGCGTGCCGTCGACGTTCTCTACGACAGCCAGCTTTCCTGGGCAAGCGACGACAGTCCAGTTTATGGTAAAAGACTCGAAGAAATATGCCGCCACAGACGGCTGGGGATTTGGTCGCTTCGTAAATGGTAAACCGACCTCATTGGCGGAGCATAAAACCTGCTTTGCCTGTCACCAATCGCTGGCGAAAGATCACGATTTCGTCATTACGCGATACGCGCAGTGAGCGTTAAGCATCAAGCGAAGCCTGCGCATGCGTTAGGTCACGGTGATTCTTGCCTTTCTGCAACTACACAACTTTGACGAGAGAGAAGCCATGACTAATGAAACCGATCCTCAACGACGCAATTTTCTCGGCGTAGCCGCCCTGACGATGGCAGCGGCCCCGTTCATTTCGATGGGAAACGCCTTTGCGAAATCCGGCATGTCAAAATCACCAGTAACCATTCCACCGGCAACGCCAGGTAGCAACGCGTCGTTCGGCCCGATCAAGCAGATCAATGCTGGTGAGCTGAATATGGGATATGCAGAGGCCGGTCCTGCCGACGGTCCCGTCGTCATACTCCTGCACGGCTGGCCTTACGACATCCATAGTTTCGTGGACGTGGCACCCTTGCTCGCAGCGCAAGGCTATCGAGTGATCATTCCTCATTTCCGCGGCTATGGTACGACGCGCTTTCTTTCAGCCGATACGTACAGAAATGGGCAGCAGGTGAGAAATGCGATCGACATCATTGCGTTGATGGATGCGCTGAAGATCAAGAGTGCAGTTTTTGGTGGTTTTGACTGGGGTGCGAATTGCGCTTGCCAAATCGCCGCGCTCTGGCCGGAGCGCTGCAAGGCGTTGGTCTCCGTAAGCGGCTACATCGTCGCTGGCCAACCTCTCTTCGCAGTGCCGCTGCCGCCTAAGATCGAGCAACAATGGTGGTACGTGTGGTATTTCGCTACAGACCGCGGCAAGCTCGGCTACGAGAAGAATTGGAAGGACTTTAACAGGCTCATTTGGACGACCGCTTCGCCAAAGTGGAACTTCGACGACGCCACCTATGAGCGCAGCGCCGTATCGTTTGAAAATCCTGACTTCGCCGAAATCACGATTAATCATTATCGCTGGTTCCTTGGGCTCTCCAAAGGCGAACCGCAATACGATGCTCTTGAGCAGCGTTTAGCTGCAGCGCCCAATATTGCCGTACCGACAATCACGCTTGAAGGTAGTGATAACGGCGCCGCGCACCCGCCCGCCGCAGCCTATGCGAAGAAATTCACCGGCAAATACGCACATCGAGACATCGGTGGTGGTGTCGGTCATAACCTGCCGCAAGAGGCGCCGCAGGAGTTTGCCCAGGCAATCGTTGACGTCGATCGTTTCTGATCGATAGCCTCTGCAGAACAGCCGCGGCGATCGCGACAAATGTTGCGTTGCTACCGCCGCGGCTTAGGGGTGCTCTGATCTGTTCCGCGCAATAGGCATCATAGCGACCAGGCTCCAGGAAGCGCCTCCCTCCATGAGACAGCGTTCGTTTGCGTCGTTGAGTTTCGAGTCGAAGAGGAGGCCGACGCGGCGCGAGCGGTTCCTGGCGAGATGGCTAAGGTTGCGCCGTGGGAAGCAGTGCTGGCGTTGATCGAACCAAGCTATCCGAGGTCGGGTCGTCGTGGCCGCTTCGCGGACTGTCATGGGAAGTGCATCTGACATTGATTTACGGATGGTCGGGGCTGGGTTCTTAGCCGGCCTCCGACACCGGCCATGTAGGAGTGGATATGGGTCTGGATAGTTTTTGGCATTGGGCCATTCTGCTTGTCGTTGTCTTGGTGGTGTTTGGCACCGGCAAGTTGAGCAAGATCGGTCCCGATATCGGCAACGCCGTGCGTGGCTTCAAGAAGGCCATGCAGGGTGACGATGAAGACGTCAAGCGGAAAGAGCAGGAGCAGCTTAAGGCTGACCCACCTCTGGCCGCATCGGCGACTTCTTCCAACGCGACGCAACAGCAGCACGACTCGCACGAGTCCACATAAACACGGAAGGACCGTCCACGCAATGATCGAGATCGGCTTCGGCAAGTTGGTGCTGCTCGCACTTGTGGCGTTAATCGTGCTGGGGCCGGAAAAACTACCTGGTGCGGCGCGTACCACCGGCGCGCTGCTGCGTCGCGTGCGTAACGGCTGGGATGGTGTGCGCGCCGAGGTGGAGCGCGAGTTGCAGATCGAAGAACTCAAACGCGCCGCGCGCGAGGCAGCCATGCGGGCCGAAGCGGTGCAAGGCGATGTGAAGTCCGTAGTTGACGATGTACGCGCGCCGTTCGCGCAAGGTGCCGCCGAGGTCGCTCCCGGAGCAATCGTGGCATCGATTGCCTCATTGCGATCCGAAGAAGGTGAGCTCGCCGATGCGTCGAAGGAAATGCCAGGCAGCCAAGCCACTGTGGATCGTGTCGAGCTCAATTTCGTCGAGCCGGCCCACCTCGTATCGGATCGCGTCGACTTGAATCACATAGCGGCGAAGGAATACATGCATGGCGGTGTCTGAACTCGACGTCGATATTCAGCGGGGCTTGTTTTCACATCTACTCGAGCTGCGCTCGCGATTGCTCACGGCGGTCTGCACCGTGCTGCTTGTGCTGCTGGCACTGGTGCCGTTCGCAAACAGGCTTTACAGCGAACTGGCGGCGCCGCTGGTGGCTCGATTGCCACAAGGCGCACATTTGATTGCCACCGAAGTGGCCAGTCCGTTTGTCACGCCATTGAAGTTGACGTTCTATGCTTCGCTTTTCATCAGCATGCCGATGATCTTGTACCAGCTATGGGCGTTCGTCAGCTCCGGGCTGTACCAACAGGAGAGGCGACTCGCACGAGTGTTGCTCGCCGCCGCACTGATGCTGTTCTACCTGGGTTGCGCGTTTGCGTATTTCCTGGTGCTGCCGGCAACGTTTCGCTTCCTGACGGCGATGACGCCACAGGGTGTAGAGATGATGACTGACATCACGCATTACTTGGATTTCGTGATGCTGATGTTCTTCGCTTTCGGCCTGTGCTTTGAGGTTCCGGTGGCCGTGGTGATTCTCGCTGCGGTGGGCGTTGTCGACCTCACCAGGCTTCGCAACGCTCGTCGCTACGCTTTCGTCGGTGCCTTTGCCGTCTCTGCTTTCATCACGCCACCGGACATCACATCGATGATCCTGCTGGCGGTCCCGATGTGTTTGCTTTATGAGTTGGGGGTGATCGCAGTACGGTGGCTAGTAAAGCCCAAGGCCACGCGTGATACGGCGTGATTGTCGTACCCCACACTTGGGTTCTGAACGGGACCAACTCTGTCATTGCGACATCACTGGTCGCGAGCATTCAGAGCGCCTGTCGGGCATATGGTGTGCAATTGTATCGGCGCAGCGGTCAGTTCTTTGCGTCGCCATACGCGAGTTACGTATTTTTGGTTACTTGGCTATCGCAAGAATTTCTTTTCAGATCTATGTCAGTTGACTAACAGGGTGTTAAAAATGTCCCTTTCGGTGACGCTGGCATAACTGCGTCCTATGAATCACACGAGGTGCAGACGGCCACCTTGGTCATTTTCTCGGGTGTAGTGACACGTACCCTGCCGTCGTTCATGGTGGTGCGGGTCGAGTTCTGGACACCCGAATGCTTCGACTACCCTCATGTGCTGCCGCACACGAAGGCGTTTTATGACAAGTACGCAAAGGACGGTTTGGTGGTGGTAGGGGTCCACACACCCGAATACGACGAAGAGCACGACCCGGCGGCGCTCCAGTCAGCCATCCATCGATACCAGATCACTTGGCCGGTAGCGGTGGATGATGACTACCGTATCTGGAATGCCTACGGAGACCGCTTGTGGCCGACCTTCTATCTCATCGATCAGAATGGTCACGTGATGTAGTCACATCGGTAAAGTAGGCTACGACCAAGCCAAACAGCATGTGCGTCAGCTGCTTAGCAAGAAATAACAGGACGCAATAGAATGCAGACTCTGGGATAAACAATGATATGGATCACATCGATCACATCCTCGTCGTCGATGACGATCGCGACATTCGCACCGGTGTCGCGGACTATCTTCGCAAGAACGGCTTGCGTGCCAGCGCGGCTATCGACGGTCGCGATATGTTTGCAAAGCTCGATACCTCAGTATTCGATCTGATCGTGCTCGACATCATGATGCCGGGCGACGACGGTCTAGTGCTCTGCCGCACCCTGTGCGGCGGCAAGCATCGTGCCTTGCCAATTCTCCTTCTCACCGCACGCGATGGTGAAACCGACCGCATCATTGGCCTAGAGATGGGTGCCGACGACTATGTCGTGAAACCGTTCTCGCCACGCGAACTGCTGGCTCGCATCAAAGCGGTGATCCGACGCACGCGCATGCTGCCGCCCAACCTTCGCAGCACGGAGGCTGTCGACACATTGTCCTTCGGCAGCTGGCGGCTGGATATTCGCGCGCGCCAGCTGGTCGATCAGGACGGCACCATCGTTGCGCTGAGCGGTGCCGAATTTCGCTTGTTGCGTGTGTTCCTCGACCACCCGCAGCGGGTATTGTCGCGGGACCAGTTACTTAACCTCACGCAAGGCAGGGATGCGGAGCATTTCGACCGTTCGATCGACCTTTTGGTGAGTCGCCTAAGAACCCGCCTTGACGACAACGCGAAGGAGCAGGTCTACATCAAAACAGTGCGCAGTGAGGGTTATGTATTCAGCATGCCGCTGACCGTGCGGCAGATTTAACTGTGGAGTGAGACAACCATGCGGCGTTGAAGTACCCCAAGTGTCGTATCCACCCGGGCACAAATCGAAGCTGCATCTGGGCGAAGAGCGGAGCCCGCAGCAGATCGCTAGGCGTGACATTGCCAATGTGAGTCCTGAACGCATTTACTAGCGCATCGCCCCGGACCAATAGCGTGGCGGCGATCTGTGGACATATCGCCGGCGACGACGACGCTGCCGCTTCGGAGCCGCGCGACACTGCCGGGGTTTCATGGTCGCCGCATCGACGAGCGTGCAGCCGCCGTGGAGCACCGCAAGCAGGTGGCCACCGGGAAGCTGCAGCGTGGATGGTCCGGGCGCCGTGCGCATCATCAGCTTGGTCGAACGCAAGTAGCGTTACCTCAAACTGCGGCGTGTGCCCGATGGCAAAGCCGGTGCGGCTGATCATCGCTGCCCTGCATTCGCTTCGATGCCGCTTCCAGGCGCCCACCTATGACAGTGGCAATCAGTTGGACGAGGACGCTCTAGTCGACTGGGTTCTGGATACCAATGCCTCTTCTGCCGAACCGCACAGTCCGTGACAGCGGGACACGAGGGAGAAAAATGGGGATACCCCTCTTGGGACGAACGGGTTGATTCGCCGGGACATTCACACATCGACGCGTCCACCGAAAAGCAGTCGCAAGTCTTCGAGGAGAAGCTCAACTATCGCCCTCGAAAAACGTTACGATTCAAGACACTGTGCGAGGTGTTTTTTGCTTCCTTCAAGCGTCGCACTTCCTGGTTGGATCCACCTGCACGGGAACGTCATATGAGCCGCTCCGCATCGATGGCGCCGACGCGCTGGCTACCGCGCAGCATGGCGTCGCGCCTTTACGTGATCATCCTCTGCGGCCTGCTGCTGGCGGAAGGTCTCTCCGCCGTGATGCAGTTCTACGAGCGTTACGAAAGCGCCATGTCGGTGATGCTCAATACCGTCGAACACGACGTCGGCACGTCTGTCGCCATACTGGATCGTCTGCCCGCGCAGGAGCGCCCCAACTGGCTTGGCCGTTTGCAACGCGACAACTACCGCTACCTCCTGGGCGCGGGACAGCCTGGCAAGCCTCTGGTCTCCGAACGTTCGCTTGAGTTGACGCGTCGCATTGTGAAGGAGCTTGGCCCCGCCTACCGTGTAGACGCCGACATCGTTTCGACAAAGCCGGAACGCTACCAGCTGCACTTCACCTTGCACGATGGTTCGCCCCTTACACTGGAAATGACACCATATGTGATGCCGGTGGCGCTCTGGCTTCCCGTCGTGCTGATGCTGCAACTGCTTCTTCTACTCGTATGCACGTGGTTGGCAGTTCGGCTGGCCACGCGACCGTTGACCCAGCTAGCACTAGCCGCCGAATCGATGACGCCCACTGCCGATGGGCCGCGCATGAGCGAGGAAGGGCCCACCGAGGTTGCGCAAGCCGCCATAGCCTTCAACACGATGCAGGAGCGCATCGCTCGTCATATGAAGGAACGCTTGCACATCTTGGCTTCGATCTCGCACGATTTACAAACTCCGCTTACACGGATGCGGCTCCGAGCCGAAAATCTCGATGAAGGTGAAGAACAAAGAAAAATTCTCAGCGATCTGTGCGAAATGGAGCACCTGGTACGAGAAGGCGTGACCTACGCCCGCAGCGCGTACGGCGGTGCGGAGACACCCATGCGCGTGAACGTGGGAGCGTTTCTCGAAAGCCTCGTGTTCGATTATCAGGATGTCGGTCGACCGGTTACGCTGTCCGGCACCATCAGCGGCATAGCGATGGTCCGTCAGCAGGCGCTCCGCCGCGTGCTATGTAACGTGATCGACAATGCCATCAAATACGGCGGTGCTGCCGAAGTCGGCGCTTCGCGCAATGCACAGAATGCACTGTGCATCACCGTATCGGATCGTGGGCCGGGCATTCCCGACGAAGAATTGGAGCAGGTACTTCAGCCCTTCTACCGGTTGGAAGCATCACGCAACCGCGACACCGGCGGCACGGGCCTCGGGCTCGCCATCGCTGTACAACTTACACGCGCGATTGGCGGAAGTTTCACCCTGGCTAATCGCAAGAATGGCGGGCTGGTCGCGACCGTGATCTTGTCTTGAATGACGCATGGCTCATCTATGCCTTACGGGTGCGGCCAATCCATGTTTTCCGACGCTCGGCTGTTCGCAAGAACTAAAGGATGTCTCTTGCCGACATCGCTCGTAGCGCTCACTTCAGTAGACCTGGGCCGCCTCGGAATCAAGAAGTGCGTTCAGCGTCTCCCCACGCTCTATCGGGCCACCTCATCGACTCGATCTTACGCTTCCCCTCGTAGATTCGTACCGATTCCAGCACCACAGGTGTATGGTCGCTCAAATGGAACATTCCGGCGAATGGTGGTCTGGAAGCGCGTGCTGTCGACGTTCTTTACGACAGCCAGCTTTCCTGGGTAAGCGACGACAGTCCCGTTCACGGTGACGGGCTTGAAGAAAATATGCCGCCACTGGCGGCTGGGAATTTGATCGTTTCACGGTAAATCGACTTCATGGGCGGAGCATAAAGTGTGCTTTCCTGTTACCAATCGCTGGCGAGATATTACGATTTTGTCACTCCGCGATACGCTCAGTGGCGGATTCAACTACGAAGTGCACCGCGGTTGAAGGAAGCATCGAAAACTTGCTGTGGTGTGCGGAATCCTAACCGCTTGCGCGGTCGCTGGTTGAGCTTGTCTTCAATCGCCTGGATATCGGCGTCGGAGTAAGCGCCGAGATCGCAGCGCTTGGGCAGGTACTGCCGGACCAAGCCGTTGGTATTTTCATTCGTACCGCGCTGCCAGGATGAGTAGGGTTCGGCGAAGTAGCTTTTGGCGCGCAGGGCGATATCGATCACCGCGTGCTCGGCGAATTCACTGCCTTTGTCCCAGGTCAGGGTATGCACTCGAGCCTGCAGGAAATGCAGGGCGTGGACGACTGCGCGCATAACCGTGTCCGCCTCGCCGTTGGGTACACGGCGCATCCGCAGCAGGCCGGACTTGCGGTCGACCAGTGTGACGATCCGCGAGAGCCCCTTACCCACGATGGTGTCGCCCTCCCAGTCGCCCACCCGTTGGCGGCTTTCCACGATGGCCGGTCGCTCAGCAATGCGCCGTCCACGAAAGCGCTGCCGCTGCCGTGGTGTGCCGCAACGATGGCGGCGGCGCCGTTGCTTGCGACAGCGCAGTTGCTGCCAGAGCTCGCCACCACGCTGACGGTCGGCAGCGATGTGTTGATAGATGCGTTCGTGGCTGATGAGCGCTTCGGCAGTGATCTGCTCGGGGCTCCAGTCCTCAGCCAAGCGCGCGTCCACCGCCAGCCATCGGTCCGGATCGATCCTCGCCAGCGTGCTCGCGGCACGCCGACGTTTCACGCTCTGGCGATGTGCCGGTCGGTAAGCGGCCGGCCACCTCACCTGTACTGAGCCGTCGGCAGCTGTTGCGATACGCGCCTGTTTTCGCAGGAGCAAGCGCATGGGTAGCAAGGCTGCATTCTGGAGGCGGCATCTGGCCGCGTGGCGCGACAGCGGCCAGAGTCAGGCGGCGTACTGCCGCCAAGAAGACTTGAGCCTGCCGTGCTTTGGTTACTGGCGGGGCAAGCTGAGCATAGTGCCGCCGCCATCGACCCATGCGCTGTTGCCGATCGTGGTTCCGGAGGTGTCCACATCGATTGATCGTATCGAGGTGGAGCTGCCCAACGGGCTGCAGGTGCGCCTGTCGGTCGGTAGCGATGCAACGCAGTGGGTGCCGATGATCCGGGCGCTGATGGCATGTTGAGCCCGACCGGCTGGTGGTTGGTGACGGCACCGATCGATCTGCGCTGCGGTATGGATCGGTTGCTGGTGCACGTACGCGAGATCCTCGACCGCAACCCGTTCGACGGCGCCGCGTACGTATTCCGCAATCGCGCGGCCACACGCATCAAGGTACTGTGCTGTGATGCACAGGGGACATGGTTGGCAGTGCGCCGATTGCAGGACGGTCGCTTCATCTGGCCCTCTGCCGGTGCGAGCACCTGGTCACTCGACCCCGAGCAGTTTGGATGGCTGTGTGCCGGTGTCGACTGGCGATGCTTGAGTCCGAAAAAAAGGCTTGCGCCACGCGTATAAATCGCTACGCTGCGTGGCTATGGATCACGCGCATTCCACCGCTGATATGGACGTCCAGACGCTACGCGCGTTGGTCGCCGAGCAGATGCAGGTGATTGCCGAGCGCGACATGCAGATCGCGCAGCAGGCTGCCGTAATCACGGGTCATGAGCGCACGATCACCGAGCGCGAAGCGCGCATCAGCGTCCTGACGGCCGAGATCGCGCGGTTGCGCCGCGCGCAGTTCGCCGCCCACTCAGAGAAGATGGATCCGGCCCAGCGCGCGCTGTTCGAAGAGACCATGGCGGCGGATATCGCCGCAGTGGAAGCCGAGCTCGAAGCGCTGCAGTCGCCAGCGGCCGATGAACGGGCCAAGGATCATCCACGTCAGGCACCCAAGCGCCGTCCGCTGCCGGAGGACCTGGAGCGCGTCGAGACCCGGCATGAGCCGAGCACCTGCACCTGCGGGCAGTGCGGCGGCGAGCTGGTGCACATCGGCGACCACGTCAGCGAGAAGCTGTCGTGCAAGCCGCTGCAATTCTTCGTGCGTCGCGACGTCTATCCGCAGTACGCCTGCCGCGGCTGCGAGACGATCACGGCGGTACCGGTGGCGCCGACGGTGATCGATCGCGGCATCGCGGCGCCCGATCTGCTGGCCCAGGTGCTGGTAGCCAAGTATGTGGATCACCTGCCGCTGTACCGGCAGGAGGCGATCTACGCTCGCAGCGGCATCGCGATCCCCCGCTCGACCCTGGCCGAGTGGATCGGCGCCTGCGGGGTGGTGCTGCAGCCGCTGGTGGATCGGATGCGCGACGCGCTGCTGTCGCTGCCGGTACTGCACGCCGACGAGACGTCGGTGGGCATGCTCGAGCCCGGCAAGGGCAAGACCCATCGCAGTTACCTATTTGCCTACCGCAGCGGCATCGGGCCGCCGATCACCGTGTTCGACTTCTGCACCAGCCGCAGCGGCCAGCACGCCCGTCGCTTCCTCGGCGATTATCAGGGCGCGCTGATGGTCGACGACTACGTCGGCTACAAGGCGATGTTTGCCGCCGGCATGACTGAGCTTGGTTGCTGGGCGCATGCGCGGCGCAAGTTTGTCGACCAGCACAAGGCCAGCGGCAACCCCATCGCCCGCGAAGCCATCGAGCGCATCGCGGTGCTGTACCGCATCGAGGCCGAAGCGAAGAGCATGTCGATCGACGACCGTGATGCCTACCGCCAGAAGCATGCCGTCCCGGCGCTGCAGGCCATTAAGACCTGGTTAGACGACCTGCGGCCCCAAGTGGCCGGCAACAGCGGCACCGCCAACGCGATCGACTACACCTTGCGCCGCTGGCCCGCGCTGGCACGCTATGCCGATGACGGTGCCTTCCCGATCGACAACAACCCGATCGAGAACGCGATCCGGCCGATCGCCCTGGGCCGCAAAAATTGGCTTTTTGCCGGCTCCGAAACGGCCGGCCAACGCGCCGCGGCGATCATGAGCCTGCTGGCCACCGCCAAAGCGAACGGGCATGAGCCACAGGCATGGCTCACTGACGTGCTCACGCGACTGCCCACCACGAAGGATCGCGACATCGACACGTTACTGCCCCTGCGGAACACCCCCTGATGGACTACAGCGCGATCATCACGGCCTTGCGCCAGGCCTCGGCGTTTGACCTGTATCGACTGCGCTGGGCGATCGACCGTCAGTTGGATGATCCGCGCTGGATCCTGGCGGTACACGCCCGTGTGCATCTGGGACAGACGGTGGACTTTTACGATCCACGTGACAACGTCATGCACTCGGGCATCGTTGCCGAACTCCGTCGCAAGCACGTGGTGCTGCAACTGCCGACGGGAAACCGCATCTTGGTCGAGTACGCCTCGATCAATCTCGACGGCGTGGATGCCGATATCCGGGAGCAACCCAGGCAAGGACTCGGTCGTCACGAGGTCCGCGTCGGCGATGTCGTGGGCTTCCAGGATCGCGACAGCCGTCCGCGTCAGGGCACCATCCTGCGGCTCAACGACAAGACCGTCACGCTGCAATCGGAAACGATGCAATGGCGTGTCGGCTACACCTTGCTTCATCGTGTGATACAGGGCGGCTGAACCATTCAATGTGTCCTCGCCGGACGCTTACGCCGGTCGCGCTCGATACGTGCCCTCATCGCTCGCGTTACGCCGAAGCTCGCGGCTGATCGTTGTCCTCGCACGCTGTATCTGCGCACCGATCTCGCCGGCCGAGAAGCCGCCGCTGTGAAGGTGCTGAATCTGGTAGCGTTCGTCTTGGCTCAGGTGTGTGTAGCTCATGTGCAGTTCCACTTGCCGGTGAAGCTGTACTGGCTACCGCGCCTGAGCCGCTCTACCGTTTGGGGTGGTGCACTTCAGAATTGAATTCGCCAGGCATGCATGAAGCTACGAACGGTGCAGCGAGCGATGATCACGACGATGGATAAGGTGCGCCCCTGATTCGGAAAGCACTTTGTCAGTGACAGATCAGGGCCATTGTGCGTAACAGGGGGCATATCGAGTAAAGACCTTTTCGTGATTTTTCACGTTGGCCTGACGACAGGCGAAGCAGGCTCTGTGCTGTGCCTCGTCAGCCTACTTCCCATTGGGGTAATCGGGCGATCATCTTTCAGTGAAAAATTAGCCGAACGTGAAGGCAAACGTCTCTACGCCTGGATCGATAAACTCGATCTCGAACTGTCGATCTACAATGGGTTTCGGTTGCCGAATCAGCTGATACATGCGCTGCTCGGTCAGCGTGCCGTTGCCTTGGGCGTCAACGTCCGTGCCGTGTGCAGCGCCCGGTGGCTTTCCGTCGATGAGAACCCGAAATCGCAGGGGCCTCCCTCGCGCCACCGGTCCCATCACGAGATGCAGATCGCGGGCATGAAAGCGGTACACGATGCGCCCACCCGCCTCGTTCAGCACTGTGGCCTGTTTGCCCATCGTCCAGTCGCCTGAAAGAGCCCAGTGGTCCAGTTCCAGCTGTGCGGGAGCTGTATAGACGCGGTGCGAATCCGATGCAGCACCCTCAGGAGACACAAAGTTCTCGGTGCGCTCATATCCCACGTAGTTTTCCTGAGAGTGCAAGTCGTCCCAGTCGGCGGCAGCTTCAGCACCAGTTGCATCAACCGAGGCCAATGCGTGATCGATGCTCTTGGCGCCAGCCTCGGCTAGCAATTGTTGAATGATCAGTTCCGACTGTTCGTAGTGACCTTCGCCGAATTGCTGATGTCGGACATGCCCCTGTGCATCGACGAAATAGAGCGCTGGCCAGTATTGGTTGTCGAATGCGTTCCATATCGCATGGTTGTTGTCGATCGCGATAGGGTAGGCGACCTTCACGTCTTTAAGCGCTTGACGAACGTTATCGACGTTTTCCTCAAAGCCGAACTCCGGCGCGTGCACACCGATCACAACCAGCCCCTGATCCCTGTATTTCTTGGCCCACGCGCGGACATAAGGAAGTTGGCGCAGTGAATTGATGCAGGAATAGGTCCAGAAGTTGACGAGGACGACTTTCCCGCGCAAGCCGGCTGCCGTTAGCGGTGGCGAATTGAGCCATTCCGTGGCACTACCAAGAGAAGGTAAATCGCCTTGAATGGGCAGTTGAATCTCCGCAGGCGTCGTCGATTGCAGCATGCCTCTATCCTCGGCATGGGCCACGACCAGGGCACCGATGGCGCTGATAAGTATCGTGAACAGCAAGCGCTGGTTTTTTTTCATGATGATTGCCTTCCACTGATATAGGTTAGCTCGCCGCATTTCTCCATGCGAGCGTCGTCGGACGTAACTAAGCTGATGCGCTCCCGTGTACTGGCATGCGG
The DNA here is from genome assembly GCF_014205795.1 of Rhodanobacter sp. MP7CTX1. Lineage (GTDB taxonomy): Bacteria > Pseudomonadota > Gammaproteobacteria > Xanthomonadales > Rhodanobacteraceae > Rhodanobacter. Next base: position 21,559 of record NZ_JACHCN010000006.1, on the reverse strand, counting down.
CGTCACACGGATGAAGATCATCGGGATGAGGCTGCCCTTACAGGCGACCTTCGCTTGACGGCAAGCTGCGATCGATGATCGCAGCTTGCCGTCAAAGCAAAATATCGCTTAGGGAACGATCTTTATCGAACATCAGCGTTGTGTTTCGCACAGCCTCGATCAATAGTCCGTCACACGAACAATGAGAGAGACCTCATGCACTGTCGAGCAATTTCTGCGCCGCCTTCGCGCAGTCCCCAGGTACTAGGAGTTGCACGCCAGACGCGCCACCCTCCACGCCCACATCAATACCGACGATCATCGAGGGAATGCCTGCGTGTTCCAGCGATAGTTTGGCCAGTTCCGCTTTGAGTTGCGTCGTGTAGGTCTTGATGGTTTTCATAGGCTCGTGGCTGTGCGTAGGCATATGCGCGTTATTATCAACGTAGTGACTTGAACGCCGCACGCATTTCTTCAGTGAAAAGCTGTGGCTGCTCCCAGGCGGCGAAGTGGCCGCCCTTGCCAACTTCATGGTAGTAGTACAGTGATGGATAGGCCTGCCGTGACCAGCTTTCCGGCGCGCGGTAGATCTCATGCGGGAACACCGAGATGGCCACCGGCACTTTGATCTGATTGGTCTTCTGCGCAGCGGCGCTGAAGTTGTTGTTGTTGTTTTCCCAATAGAAGCGCGATGCAGAGGCACCGATGTTGGTGAACCAATACAGCGAGATGTCGTCGAGTATGTCGTCGCGACTGATCTCGCGTTCGGGGTGGCCGTCGCTGTCAGTCCACTCGGCGATCTTTTCGTACGTAAAGGCAGCCAGGCCACTGGGCGAATCGGCGAGCGAGTAGCCGATGGTCTGCGGACGAGTCACCATCATTCCGCCGTAGGCTGCGTTTCTTCCGAAGAAAGTACTAAGGGTGTTGTATGCCAGCAGCTCCGAGGCGCTCAGCCCGGCAGGCGCCGGAGTGCCGCTGTTGATGCCCTGCACCAGGTTTGCGGGAATGGTGGCCGGCATGGTGATATCGATACCGAGCAGTCCAGCCGGGGCCTGGCGCGCCATAGCGTCAGAGATGACCGAGCCGTGGTCGCCGCCTTGGGCCACGTAACGGGCGTAACCCAGGCGCTTCATAAGAACGTCCCAAGCTCGCGCGACGCGGTCCGGATTCCAACCGAGTTCGGTCGGCTTGCCCGAGAAGCCATAGCCAGGGATAGCGGGGATCACAACGTCGAAGGCGTCCTGCGCCCGTCCGCCGTAGGCGACTGGGTCAGTGAGTGGACCTATCACCTTCAGGAGCTCGATCGGCGAGCCGGGCCAGCCGTGGGTGAGGATCAGCGGTAGCGCGTTCGGTTCGCGCGATCGCACATGGATGAACTGGATGTCCACTCCATCGATTTTGGTTATGAACTCCGGCAGCGCATTCAACTTCGCCTCGCCTTTGCGCCAGTCGTAGCCCTTGCCCCAGTACTGCACCAGCGCCTGCATCTCCGCCAGCGTGATGCCCTGGGTTTCGTCATTAACCGTTTCCTTGTCGGGCCAACGCGTCGCCGCAATGCGCCTGTGCAAGTCATCCAGCTTCGCTTGCGGCACATGGATGTGGAACGGGCGGATAGCGGTGTCGTCGGTTGTCGCTGCGAGTAGCTTCTCTGGCAAAAACCCCACGACGCCAGCAATCGCTATGGTTACGATGGCCGCGGCAGCAAACAAGGTTCGCTGAGGGGGGCATATCGATGTTTTGGACATGATCGTTCCTGTTATTTAGAAGCAAGTTTGGTGTTAGCGCGCCCTACCTGATAGGCCCAGGCCGGAGGCACCGAGGTAGGCCCAGCTCAAACCACGTTAATTACAACGTTGACATTGCCGCTTATGGCTTTGGAATACGGACATGCTTGGTGCGCCGCATTCGCCAGGTCCAGGGCCACTTCGCGCTCCAAACCCGGTAGGCTGACATTCAGGCGAGCCTGAAGAAAGTAAGCGCCGTCGGTCAGGCAAAGGTCCACTTCCGCGTCGATAGCCAGGTCAGCCGGTAGAGTCACCTTCATTTTTTTTGCCGCAATCCCCATCGCCCCTTCGAAGCAAGCTGACCAACCAGCGGCGAACAGCTGCTCCGGATTAGTACCGATACCAGCGGTGCCGGGAGATGACAGCTTGATGTCTAAGCGGCCATCAGAGCTTCGAGAGACGCCGTCCCGGCCGCCAGCGGTGTGCGTTTTGGCTGTGTACAGCACGTTTTTGATTTCGGTCATCGCGCGGGTTCCTTTGTGTCCTACTAAACAGGGATTCGGCCGAGAATCATGGAAGCCCAGGGACGGATCATTAACGTTGCATCCCCTGAACCGATAGCGCTATTTAGATGGCGCCATGTATCGTCCATATGTGCTAATCAGGATGAATTTGTAAGCGAAGCGCAGGATCGACGCGACGGATACAGTTGGATACAAACAAAAATGTCCAATGCAACAACAAAGTGATTGGACCCGCGTCGTTGCTTATACGTAGACCGGAGGTAATGGATGCCTGGGTTCTTTTCAAAGCTCTTCGGCAAAGCGCAACCTTCAATTCCCTTGTCGTCTGCTGGTCTAACCCAGCTCCGCGGCGGATCGAAGCGCGAAACAGGAAGAAGGGAGCCACCGACTGAGCTCGATTGGTCTTCTGCCGAATACATACCGCTTGCGCTTGCGCTGGGAGAGGCCATAGCCCTCGGTCGCAGCGATGTCGTCAGGCATGGCCGAGCGACGGTTACTCGTGTTCTGTGCCACATGGGGAATGACCTTCAGTTCATGCAACGCCTGCACAAACTCGGCAGCGTCATAGCCCTTGTCCGCGCCCACCGTGACCTGCGCGCCTTCGGCGGCCGCTTGCACAGCATCGTTGATCATCACCTTGGCCGCTTCGCGTTCGGCAAAACCGTCAGCCTGCGTCATCCCGCCGAACTTGCTGCGCCACAGGTAGTACGAGGCCTCGCTGAAGCCGTGCCGGCGGCACAGCTCCTTCACCGGCATGCCGGCTTCCGCTTCACGCAGGAAGCCTATGATCTGTTCTTCGGTAAACCGCTTCTTCACGTCCAATCTCCTTGGGTTGATGACCTCCTCCCTGCCAGTTGTAGCGTTTGGAAGTAGAGTTTTTCGGTAAAACCGCCCCTCCCGAGGAGACTGTTTTGCCATGAAGAAAACCAAGTACACCGAAGAACAGATTGCTTTCGCCCTGCGCCAAGCCGAGAGCGGTACGAGTGTCGCTGACGTTTGCCGAAAAATGGGAATCTGTGAAGCGACCTATTTCAACTGCAAGAAGAAGTACGGTGGCCTCGGCGTGTCCGAGCTCCGACGCCTCCGGCAGCTGGAAGAGGAAAATCGCAAGCTTAAACAGCTGGTCGCGGATCTCAGCCTAGATAAAGCCATGTTGCAGGATGTTCTGCAAAAAAAGCTCTGAGGCCGGCCCAGCGCAAAGCGCTGGCCGGCAAGCTTCAGCACACCTACGGCATAAGCATTCGTCGCTCATGTTCGCTCATGCGGCTGTCGTTGACGGGTTGGTACTACCGACACACTCGTCTGCTTCTCGACGCTCCGCTACTCACACGAATGCGCGAGATCGCTGAAGTTCGCGTTCGCTACGGAGCGCGCCGCATACACATCTTGCTTCGTCGCGAGGGATGGGCTGTGAATCACAAACGGGTACATCGAATTTACGTGCAAGCAGGGCTTAGCCTGCGTTCCAAGAGACCCCGCCGGCGTAAAGCGGCAGCGACACGGCTTGATCGGCCCGTGCTGACGGGGCCGAACCAGTTATGGAGCATGGACTTTGTTTCCGATGCACTGTTCGACGGTCGCCGCTTTCGCGCACTGACGATCGTCGACAACTTCACACGAGAATGCCTGGCTATCGACGTCGCTCCCAGTCTGCGCGGCGAGGACGTGGTGACCGCGCTGGAAGGCCTGCGGCAATGTCGCGACCAGCCGTGTCGTATACAGGTCGACAACGGTCCTGAATTTATCTCGATGGCATTGGACCGCTACGCGTACGAGCACGGCATCACGCTCGACTACTCTCGCCCTGGCAAGCCAACGGACAACCCTTTCATCGAGTCTTTCAATGGCTCGCTTCGCGACGAATGTCTGAACACGCACTGGTTTCTGACACTTGCGGATGCCAAGGAAAAGATTGAATCTTGGAGGGCGGACTATAATGATTTCCGCCCACATTCATCGCTGGCAGATATCCCGCCAGCGCAGTTCGCGAAGGCCTTTTGCAAGACTCCCAAACCACCGATAGCTCTACTTTAAGGTGCTACGTATTTGGGGATGGGGTCATTGAGGGATTGGACTCCAAATCGCTGTGCTACTCAAAACCGGGGGCACGTCGCCGTTCTCCAAAGTGTGTACCTTGGCTACAAACTTTGGAGTTCTGTCCAAATATGCGTGTCGGCGATACCTAAGGATGCTCTGATCTATTCCACGCCTCAGGCATCATTGCGACCAGTCTCCAGGAAACGCCTCTCTCCATGAAATGGCGTTCGTTTGCGGCGTTGAGTTTCGAGTCGAAGGAGCCGACGTGGCGCGAGCGGTCCCTAAGGATGCTCTGATCTATTCCTCGCCTCAGGCATCATAGCGACCAGTCTCCAGGAAGCGCCCCCCCCACGAAACAGCGTTCGTTTGCGTCGTTGAGTTTCGAGTCGAAGAAGAAGCCGACGCGGCGCGAGCGGTTCCTGGGCGATATGGACAAGGTGGTGCCGTGGGAAGCACTGCTGGCGTTGATCGAACCCAGCTATCCGAGGTCGGGGCGTCGTGGCCGCCCACCGATGCCCGCCGCGACGATGCTGCGGATCCACTTCATGCAGCAGTGGTACGCGTTGAGCGATCCGGCGATGGAGGATGCGCTGTACGAGATCGAATCGATGCGTCGCTTCGCCGGGCTGGAATTGAACGAAGACGCGATCCCGGACGAGACGACGATCCTGAAGTTTCGACGTTTCCTGGAGCAGCACGGTCTGGCGGCGGAGATCCTTGACACGGTCAATGCGCACTTGGGCCAGCAGGGGCTGTTGCTGCGTCAGGGCACGATCGTGGATGCCACGATTATCCAGGCACCGTCCTCGACCAAGAATCGCGACCGGCAGCGTGACCCGGACATGCGCCAGACCCGGAAGGGTCAGCAGTGGTACTTCGGCATGAAGGCGCATATCGGGGTGGATGTGGAATCCGGGCTCGTACATACGGTAACCACGACGCCGGCCAACGTGGGCGACGTGACCGAAGTGGACAAGCTACTGCATGGTCAGGAGAAGACTGTGTCTGCCGACGCCGGCTATCAAGGCGCTGAGAAACGAGCGCCCAAGCGTGGCCGCACTTGGCATATCGCGGCCAAGCGCGGCAGCGTCAGGGCGATGCCGGAGGGTGAACTGAAGGAGGTCACGAAGTATGTGGAATACCTCAAGGCAGCGGGACGTTCCAAGGTGGAACACCCGTTCCGCGTGATCAAGCGGCAGTTCGGCTATCAAAAGGTGCGCTTCCGGGGCCTGCTTAAGAACACGGCGCAAGTGCTGACGTTGTTCGCGCTCTCGAACCTGTGGATGGCGCGACGAACCTTGCTGGCTTCTGCAAGTGAGGTGCGTCTGTGAGGCGGGAAATGGCTTGATCAGAAGCAGATCAGCGGCCCTGCCATAAGAAACGGCCGGTCAAATCGTCATTTTGGCGCAGCCATGCCGAAGTTTCTGCACGGCATATGGACGGCCGTTTCAGCCTCAATAGATCAGGGCATCCTTAGAGGCTCGCACGTTGTCTTGAGTGTGTCCACAAAGGCATCGATTTGTATCGATCTGTATCAACAAATACCGTCTGCCGGAGAAGCAACACATCGACTCGATCTCGTACAACGCATCCTCCATGGCCGAGATCGTCAACAGGATCTCCTCGATAAAGCACTGGATTCCATCGAAGGCGTGAGCCAGCGATCATCGAAATGAGCAAACCTCGCCTCCACTTCTGCGGTTCTCACTTGAATGTCGCCTCAAAATCACGACGAAACAATCCGTGCGCAAGGTGGCACCGATATCAAGTAGTTGCACGCCCTCGCAGGTAAAAAAATACCCGTTCCCTCGGCCACCTGATGACGTTAGTCTAGTTAGTCGGTCCAGCATTGGTGTCACCAACCTCGCGTATCGACCTGACTCTCAAACCTTGATGCTCATTGGCGTGCGTGATCGAGAGTCGAGCATTAGGTTCGGCTAACCCAGCAGTTCAGTCATATGAAATCAGTACGGAAGGGGCGCCCTGCCTCGGGGTTCATGCATCATGATTGCACCAATCGATTTATCCCAGCCAGCCGAAATGCTCAAGCCCCTGTGCGTTCTTCTGCTGGAAGACGATGAGTTGTTGCGCGATCGCGTTCTCGTGCCCCGACTGCGACAGTTTGGCTTTGAGGTCACAGCAATCGGCTGCGTCGCCGAACTGACGATGGTGCTGGATAAGAAGAGGCCGGATATTGTATTGCTGGATATTGGCCTTCCAGAAAGCGACGGTTTCGAAGTGGCTCGCAGTCTGCGTGCCGAACTTCCCGAAACAGGCATCGTGATGCTGACCGGGCGGTCGGAAAATATTGATCGTGTGCGAGGCCTGAGCGAAGGGGCCGACGCCTATCTCGCCAAACCGGTCGACATCGATGTCCTGGTTGCGACCTTGTACAGCGTTGCGCGCCGACTTATGCCTGCCAGGGCTTCTGCTTCAATCCACCAACCCTGGCGTCTCGATTCGGATGGCTGGCTGCTGATTTCTCCCGCGGGTGTTCGTGTAAAGCTAAGTAAGACAGAGAGACGTTTGCTTGCAGTGCTCATGCAAAATCCGGATCGAGTCATATCGCGCGGCGCCCTCATTGCCCTCCTGACCGACAACGCTCTAGCCTTCGATCCCCATCGGCTCGACTCGCTGATCCATCGCCTGCGTAGAAAGACCCTCGCGACCGCCGGTGAACCGTTGCCTCTCGATGCCATTCACGGTGCGGGTTACCTGTTGGCGATGAGCTGATTCTGCGTTACGTCATCTACGACCTCATCGACGCCTTGGCCGCGCCGCGCCGCCGTGCGGACACGTGCGAGCAGCACGCTGGGAGCAAATGGTTTGAGCAACCGCTCGCTAAACGCATCGGCGAGCCCGTGGGACGAGCCGTCGGTCTCGTGATAGGCGGAAATGAGGATCGCCGGCACTGTAGGCAACTGCAGACGTAGTTTGCGCAGCAACGTGCTGCCATCCGTATCGGGCATACGGTGATCGCAGATCAGCACATCCGGTGGCGTGGTCATCTGCTGAAGCACGCGCCCAGCTTCGGCACCGCTGGCCGCCTCGCTGACTTCGCAGCCACCGCTTTCCAACGCCGAGCTGAGCACGCCGCGCAGATCATCGTCGTCATCGATCAGCATCACGCGAATGCGCTCTCCTGGCAGTGGCAACACTGCGCCCGCCATGCTGCCGGCGGTCATCGGCAAAAGAATATCAAAGGTCGTACCGTTGCCAGGCGAGCTGTCCACGGCGATAGTGCCGCCTGCGCGTCGAACCAGGCCGTAAACGACGCTAAGCCCCAGACCGGTGCCGCTTCCGGTGGGCTTGGTCGTGAAGAACGGCTCGAACAAATGTTGCCTGACTTCAGCGGACATGCCCAAGCCGGTGTCCTGAATGGTCAGCGCGACGTTCGACGAATCGTCTTGAGCCAGCGATAGCGTAAACGTGCCGCCATCAGGCATCGCGTCGCGGGCGTTGGAGGTGAGATTGAGCAGTGCCAGCTCAAACTGGCTGCGGTCGAAGTGGATGGACAGTGGCGTCGGTGGCGTGTTGATGGTCAGATCAACGTTGGTCGGCAACAACTTCCGCAAGAGTGGTCTCAGTTCGCGCAATGTCTCGGCCGCATCGAAGGTTTCCGTATGGGTGATATCGCGGCGACTGAAGTTCAGAAGCTTGCGACAGACAGCGGCGCCGCGGCGGGCCGCAAGCTCGACACCGTCCAGCGCATCGGCCAAGGCCTGCGAATCCTGGTTGGGCACGTAGTCGCCCCGCTCCACCCGATCACGCTCCATCGTGAAGCCCAGAATGATGCCCAGCACATTGTTGATGTCGTGCGCGATGCCGCTGGCGAGCTTGCCAACGGCGTCCATCTTCTGGGCGTGCAGCAGTTGCTCCTGGGTGCGTTCGCGCTCGGCAATCTCCAACTGCAGCTGCTGCCGATGGGCATTGGATTCGGTCAGGCTCTCGCGTAGTGCATTGATACTGCGGTCCAGGATGATGGTGATCAGCAAGTAGCCGACTGCGGAAATCGGCAGCGCCGCGAAACCCTCCAGGACTTCCCTCAGCATGAGGCCGGCGTGGAACAGCCGGTCCGTCACCATGCTCATCGCGAAGATCAGTATTTCGGTGAAGTACGTCATCCACAATGCGCGCCGTCCGAGCATCAAGCCGCTCAAGGCCAGGATCTTGACCATTGTCAAATTGGCGCCCATCGCCTGATAACCGAAGGCGGCATAGGCCAGCGCAGCGGAACCAAGCAGCACGGCCAGGTATTGCGTGACGGCGGGCCGGAACTTGCCCTTACGGATCAGGTACAGCCCAAACCAAGCCGCGACGGTCATCGCCAGGTCCGTCCCCAGATCGACACCGATAGCCAGAGTGGGTCCGGGGCGGGCTTTGTCGTAAAAGCCTTTTTGCAGAAAGGGCCAGTCAAATACCAGCAAATAAATCTTGTTCAGAGGGGTCCGCAAGCCCTCGAACAACAGCAGCCATTGCATGAAAACGGCATTGCGCCGATCGACGGGATCGGCGACGTGAACCTGGTTGATTCGCGCTAAAAGGCGCTGAAACATCGTGCTTCCCTTGTCAGGCACAGGTGGTTTTGCAAGCGCCACTCAAATGGCCCTTTTCCCCGCTCTCACGGTGAGAGTGAGGGATGGATGCCTCGTGGGTACCGCTTAGCTATGCCAGCTCGAGCAGACGGTGAGTTTTCAATGATCTTATTGACATTTTTCTGTGCGTGACGAACGCGACGCAACATGGATACCGTCATCGGGCTAGCCCATTTATTCGCAGGACCGAGAGAGACGCGGTAGCTGGCTGGCCAAAGAACAGCATCATTCCAGAAACAGTAGTCCTATGGGCAGATTCCATGTCAAAAAGCAGAATCGGACCATGGTCCACAGGAGCAGCTTTGGTCTTCGCTTCGTCGTTGCCGCTAAGTGCGCACGCGGCAAGCACCCAGGCGGCCAACTACTATCCAAACTATGCGCCAGACACGGCCCGGATCCTCGACGCCGTCGACAACCGCAAGCTGGTGACGGTGAGGTCGGGCATCGCTGCCCGGGCCTCAGCATCTGTCGAAAGGCCCATGCCGATCATTCGAGGAAACGCAAAGAGGCGCCTCCTGCAAAGGGCGGTGACCGTGCTTCATGGTATGGATGGCTGTATCGAAAATGCGTGGTGACAACGCCATACCGCTCAAAGGCGTTTATCGACAGCTTTCTTAAGATCTTGTGCAATGCAATCGATCAACTTGATATCTCAAGTGATGAATTGTATTGGCCGATAACGCCTCATCAGATAGTTCCCCGACCATCGTTGGTGGGCATGATTGAGACGCGCAGCCGCCATTTTTAAAACGCGCGAGTCAGATCGCTTATAGCGCGCAGCGCCAATCGAATGGAGAACCCTCGGCCCGCCGAGTGCTTCCATCGCTCTCCTGCGATCACGTGCCACTACCCCTTCACTTAGATCTTGTATGACTGACATGAGTAAGTTGGACCTCTTTCCATTTCTAGGCAGCTCCAAAACCGGCAAACTGATTCGAGCCTTCGACTGGAAGAAGACCTCGCTGGGGGAGCTAAGTCAGTGGCCTGCATGTCTGCGGGCTGCCACGTCACTGATCCTGCGTTCCGATGTGCCGATGACCATCCAGTGGGGAATCCAGGGCTGGCTGCTCTACAACGATGCCTACTGCAATATCGCCGGTGCTCGTCATCCCGGTTTGCTTGGTCAGACGGTTCACGATAGCTGGTCGGAAATTGCCGATTTCAGAGCGCTGGTGGTGAAGCAGGTGCTCGACGGAAACACGGTCAATTACCGTGACAAACATATGGTCTTGCTACGCAATGGCGAGTTTGAAGACATCTGGCTCGACATCAACTACAGCCCGCTCGTCAATGAAACCGGGACTCCCGTCGGCGTGCTGACGATCCTCAATAACGCCACTGAGCGATTTCAAGCCGAACAGCGCCTGCGCTTTGCCCAGGAGGCTGGCAGGGTGGGCACGTTTGAATGGTATCCAGACTCCGGTCGCCTTGAAGGTTCCGACCAATATCGGCGCGTATGGGGCGTGAGTGCCGATGTGGTCCTCACAGATACTCTGTTGATCAGTCTTGTGCACCCTGATGACCAGCACGCGTTGAGGCCGCAGCCCTCCGGGCCACCCAATCCCATCGCTTATCTGGAGTTCCGGCGGGTTGATCCGGTAACCGGCGAAATCCGATGGATCGCGCGCCGCGGTGAAGCGATCTTGCTGGACGGCGGTGTCCGCCGTTATGTCGGTATCGTCATGGACATTACCGACCGTAAAAAGTCGGAGCAGGCCTTGGCTCAGAGCGAGGCCCGACGGCGCCAGTGGATTGAACAGATGGACATCAAACAGATTCGACATCGTAATGTCCGCACTCTGGTTAGGGGACTCGAGCGTGATGCAAGTCGTGGCAGAAAGCGCACCGGCGGTTTGGTCATGCTGGCCGAGATGCTCGGCAAGTCGGCAGCCCAAGTCAGCCGTTTCGCGGCCGAAAAGCCCAGCACGCACATCGGGGATCGGATCGCTCGCGAAATTGAACAGGCTTTCGGCAAAGAACGCGGATGGATGGACCATGTGCAGTGGAGCGCCAAAATGGACTGCACTGAATCTGCCGAGACGCTAGCTCCCGCCTAACCCGCCCCATGTGGACCAAAATGAATCGGACAAGCCACGCGCTTGAGTGATTCGGAACATGAGAACGCGAGGCTGGGCCGCACGCTGTCGAACTCGATCATCGGCGACCGGATCGCGGTGTTGACCGACGAGGGCGCGCGTAGTCCTGAAGGTGGCGCACTAAATCTCGGACGTGATCGACGCGATGGCCCTCCAGCAGGACTTATCACGCAAGCCCGTCAAACAAATGGGCCGCTGACGAACAAGGCCGGGCATCGCTGCCCGGCCCCGATTCAAACCCTCAAGTCATCCTGTCGGGTTTCGGCTGTATTAGGGACTCGACACAAACGTAGAGCCCTGCAGGCGATTGACTTGCACCAGTGCGCCAGCCGGTATCACCAGCGGATTGCCCAAAGGATCGGCCACCCGTAGCGACTGAAAGCCGTTGCCGGCGCTCTGCCACTCGTAGGCATCGCCGGCCTTGCCCATCCACAGAATGTCGGCCAAGCCGTCATTGTTGTAGTCAGCAATACTGGCCATCGTGTAGCCCGGCGACACCCCGCGGATTTCCTGATCGGTCACGGCGAAGCCATCCATCAGCCACCATGCCATCTGGTTCGTCGAGGGATTGGTCCAGATCAGATCCGTTTTGCCATCGCCATTGATATCGCCCGCACCGAACAAGCTGAAGTCAGCCGGATGGTCGGCGATTCGATGAGCAATAAAACCACCGTTCTGATTGTTGATCCACACGTAGACACTGTTGTTGCTGGTGCTGGTCCACACGATGTCGGTATAGCCGTCGCCATTAACATCAGCCAGGGTCGGCACGTAACCCTGCGCCACGGTAGTCAACGTAGAGATGGTTTGGGCAATGACGTTGTAGTTAGCGTCGAGACCCAGTTTCCACCAGCCGAACTGAGAGGTTTTGGCGTTGAACCAGAACAGTTGTTGCTGACCGCTGCTGTCGTTCACACCTGATCCAATCAACTGCCAGCCAGCCGCATAGGCAGGGCCGACGGCGGTGGCGTTCGGGAAGAAACCACCGGTTCCTTCGGACATCCAGATGTAGAGACGATTGTCCGCTCCCGTCCACGCGAGTTCGTTTGATTGCAGGCCCAAGGCTGCCCACTGGGGAACGAGGTTGCCCACAGCGCCGATTGAGTAACCCTTGGCGATCGACGTTGTCGGATAGTTTGACGAAATCACACTGCCCACCATGTCGATCGGCGTCAATATTCCCTTGATAGGATCGACCAGGGCGATATCGCTGAACCCAGAGGCCTGGAATACGCTACCCAGGAAATCGTATGGCGCAGAGTAGCCAGGGTGTAGAGGTTGCAGGTACTTTTGCACGGCCGCTACCAGATTCGCCACATTGACGCTGCCCAGGCCCGTGGCCATGTTATAGCCTGCATTGGATTGCCAGGCCGGCAGCAAGATCGATGAGTTGTTGGTGCTGCCCATCGTCACACCAACCGAATCGCCAACGCCCGATTGGCAATTGAGGCTACCTTCGAGGCAAGGCTCAACGATACCGCCTACCCCGACGTTATTGAACACGCATTGGCTGCCGATATTCGCACCATTGGACGAGTTGCAGCTGGTCAGCAAGGCCGTGCTCGGTGAACCATTCGTACCGTATTCCGTCGTAGCGATATGGTACAAGGCCGGCGATATAAGACCATTGGGGCCGCCCGTGGCCTGATTGATCAAGGCCTGTATACCCGCCATGGCGGGCGCCGCGAACGAAGTACCGCCCGCGCTGTTGTAAAAGACATCGTCAGGGTTGCTGTAATCGCAGGCAGTACCGCCTTCGTTCGTATCCGACATGCAGTAGACCAGCGCGTGTCCATACAGGCCGTTTGCCGCAAAGAGCGAAACGTCGGGCAACGTGCGGGAGCTGTAATTCACCGAGCCGTAGACGCCAAGCTGCCATGCGGGCTGCGGACTGTCCATGCTTGCGCCACCGCCGCCGCCGATGACCGTGAGGAAGGACAATCCCGCAGAGCTGTTACAGGCTGTGAGGCCGTCAGAGAAGCCCATCAAGGTATAGAGCTGGCTGCTAGCGCAGGAGTCGTTCCAGGTTTGCTCCGGGATATAGCCAATAGCCGACTGGCCCAGCGCCAGATTGGTTGGCGTCCAATACTGGTTGTAGTTCTTAAAGTCGTTGAAATCGGTTCCACCAACAGCGATGTCCCAAATAGAGGAGGCCATGCCGTTGACTGCCGAGCCGTAGATGGCGCCATAGTACGGCTGACCTTGAGCGCAAGCCGCTGCACCGCCATCGCCCGAAGCCACGAATACGGTGATGCCCTGGGCCGCTGCCCCGGACCACAAGATGTTCGCAAAGCCGGTGTCACCGGCGTCCTCGAGTTCGCAGGCGCCGTAGCTCAGGCTCCAGATGGACGCCGGTGGCAAGCCGGGTAAGCCATTTGTCCCCGAATCCTCCAATGCAATTGCCGCCTGAAATGCTCCGAAATCGTTGCTGGTATCGGCGCAAGAGGCGAGCACAATGTTGGCATCCGGAGCAGCGGCACCGGCCCACTCGGCATCGAGCGCGGCTTCGCTTTCGTCTCCGTTGATGCCGGGATCGGTGCAGGGAACGTCACCACCCGCCGTCGGGTGAACGATGGTGAAGCTGCCTTGTGCATCCCCTGGCAGGAATGCTGCGCGAAACGCAGCAATGTCCGCAGGATTCACATCGGTGCGTTCCAGCACCACGATCGTCTGACCCGCGCCGCGCTTGGGTGTGCCTTGATTCCACAATGGGTTGACGTTGTAGATTTGGTTGAAATCAGCCGGCGCCACGTCATAGCTCGTATCGGGATCGACCGAGCCACCGGGTACCGTCAATTGTGGCGTCGCGCCAGCCACCCTGGATACGGTGTGCCACTTCCCAGTCGTTTTGTTCCGGTTGACTACGCCGACGTCGACATGCATTGGCTTCGGAAAGAAGTTGCCCAACGAAGCCACGCGATCCACCACCGGCGCCAGTGCTGCGGGAATCTGTTGTGCGGTCGGATTGCCGAAATGCGATTCGCCATTCTCGTTGAAGGTGTGTAGCTGCACGTGGAAGGCCTGATTGACGGCCCCCGTCGTGCCTGAAAAGGAGATGGTCATGCCATCTGCGCTGATCTGCTTGACGCTCAGCCCCTGCGAGGTTAGCCACTGCGTCACCTTGGCAAGATCAGCCGACGACGGACCGAACATCGTGCCGACTTGCTTGGCTGTCAGCCAATGATGGAAGTACGGCGAGTTCGGGCTGGTCAGCTCGTTGAGGTAGCTGGTGAATTGAGCCTGCTTCTCGGCACTGCGCTTGAGTAGCAGCGTCATATTTCCGAGCTGCTTCGTGACCAACAAGGCGCCGCTGTCATACTTGGCCAGACCCTGGCTGAGCTCGCTGCCTTTCACCGCGACCAACGCAGAGTTGTCGATGGATGTGATGATGCGTGCTGTGTCCGGCGCGAAGTTCGGGTAATAGCCCGGCGCTTGCTGGGCCGCGCTTGCGGCATCTGTTGCGAGTGGGAGTATTCCACCCATGAGCAGACCCGCCATGGCGAGCCAGGCGTTTGATTTGCGTATCATGTTTTCCCCATCTTTCAAGAAGAAGTTTCAGATAAATGCATACGTATAACGGCGGCTACGTGTCATTTGTGCGCAGGCCGTTATTTAAAATGTTCCACCATTAACTTCTTTGCAAGTTGCGTCGCACCATATGGACGTCCATATGATTTACTGTTATATGAAAAGACCATGTGCATGGTGTTTTTTATCAATACGCCAACGATCTAAATAATGAATATCTCTGTGAGATGTGCAAAATACGTAGATGAGAATTCCGTTAGCTTAGTCATTAATCGTCATGTGAATCGCTTTTGTTGTTTGCGTGCGAACATTAAGGTGAGGTTTTCAAGGAATTAGCACTAACATTTCACGCAATCCGCGTCGATATTTGGCTTGTCTGGAATTTGGTGATTCGGCGGCTAACGGACAGCAATCGGCCATCTGTTTGGATAGCAATGTAGGCGATCAGCCCAGCTTGGGGCGTAGTGGAAAAACCTATTTCAAGACTATCCATACTCAGTGTGGCTGCACAACGGGTTGAAAGTCTGTGCTCATCGGCTTGGCTGACGATATATTGGTGAGAGCTGCGTGACTAACCAGTGAGTGACTTACTAATGATCGCTGCCTATCATAAAAATATCGTATTCGTCGTGTAGGCGACTTGATGACCCATAAGCGCGTCAGTGACGGCGGCAAGGAATTCTTGAAGTAAGCGTTCCGCTTTTAATGGTTGACCCAATGGCTGGGTAGACACTCTAATTCTCTATTCTGGGGAGAGAACAAACATGTCGTTTTCTTGTCGTGGCGGCTTGCTCGCCACAGGTTTCCTGTTGCTTTGCGTTGGGGTGCCGTTGGGCGCGCACGCGGCCGCCGCGTCGGCTATACCAGCCTTCGCTCCGGATACGGCGCGGATCATCGAGGCGGTCGACAATAGCCGCCTGGTCACCGTGCAAGGCAGCCGGCCGCTGCGGACGCTGACCGCGACCGATGCCGGCGTGCTGCCGGATAGCAAGCCGATCCGCAACATGAGCCTGGTGCTAAAGCGCAGCGCGGACAAGCAGGGCCGCTTCGACGCGTACGTCAACCAGCTGCACAACCCTGCCTCGCCGAACTATCACAAGTGGCTGACGGCCAAGCAGGTCGGCAGCATGTTTGGTCCGGCGCAATCGGACGTCGACCAGGTGACGACATGGCTGAGCTCACAGGGCCTGACCGTAAATCGCGTTTATCCCTCGGGCACGATGATCAGTTTCTCTGGCACGCCTTCCGTGGTGAGCCGCGCCTTTCATACCCAAATGCACAGCTTCAAGACCAACGGCGAGTCGCACTTCGCCAACGTAAGCGAGCAGCAGATCCCGGCCGCGCTCGCCCCGGTGGTGAAGGGCGTCGCCTCGCTGGACAATTTTTTCCCGAAACCGCAATACCGCAATGTCGGTGTGGTCAGCAAGGACAAGCAGAGCGGGAAGTGGAAGCAGGTGTCCACCAGCCCAGGCTTCACTGTGCCACCAGGCGGCCTTCCGCAGGACGCCCAAACGGCCTATGACGTGGTTCCGGCGGACTTCAACAAGATCTATAACGTCGAGCCGTTGTGGGCCAAGCCCACGCCGATCCGCGGCGCCGGTCAGACGGTCGCGGTGCTGGAGCGCACCGATGTGCAACCGGCCGATATTGCAACGTTCCGTAGTGCGTTCCTGCCGGCTGATGCCCAAGGCGTCGTCAGCTACGTGAATCCGCCGAGCGAACTTGCGAGTCCGCCCGTGGACGTGCCAGGGATTCAGGACGACACGACCTGCTCGGATCCGGGCCTGAACGGCGACGAGCCCGAGGCGGCACTGGATGCCGAATGGATCGGCGCGGCAGCGCCGGACGCCAACATCCTCTTCGCCTCGTGCGACGACAGCAACAGCCCGGAATTCGGTCCGTTCACCGCGGCGATCAACTTGCTCAACAGCCCAGACGGCACCCCACCTCCACCGGTGTTCAGCCTCAGCTACGGCGAATGCGAAGTCTTCAGTACGACCGACGTGGTCGGTTCCGTCGGCGATCTCTGGGAGCTGGCCGCGTCCGAAGGCGTCACGGTGTTTGTGGCTTCGGGTGACGCCGGCTCGGCCGGTTGCGATCAGAATCAAAGTGCAGCGTCGTTCGGCATCAACGTCAACGCGATGTCCTCCACGCCATGGAACGTTTCCGTGGGCGGCACCGACTTCGACGATTTTGGCAAGCAGAGTAACTATTGGACGTCGACCAACCTGCCCGGTGGCCTGTCGGCGATCGGCTATATTCCGGAGCAGACCTGGAACGACTCCTGCGCCAGCAGTAAGCTCGATGCGGTGTTGAAACTCAGCGACGGAGTGACCGCGTGCAACACGGCGGCCGGCCAGGAGTTCATGAATACGGCAGGCGGTAGCGGTGGTCCCAGCATCCTTTGGACGCAGCCTTCCTGGCAGACCGGCATCTACGGTGTGCCGACCAACGCCACCCGTGTGCAGCCGGATCTGGCCCTGTTTGCGGCCAATGGTCTGTACGGTCATGCGCTGGTGTACTGCATGTCCGATCCGAACGCTGGCGGCACAACCTGCGATTACAGCAATCCGGACAACGTGCTGTACAACAGTGCCGGTGGCACGTCCTTCGCCGCACCTGCCATGGCGGGCATCCAGGCGCTGATCAACCAGGCAACCGGTCAGAGCAACGGTCTGATCACGCCGGCGCTGTATGACTTCGCCTCAAAGGAATACGGCACCAACGAGTCGCCGAATCTGGCCTCGTTGAATGCGTGCAATTCATCCAGCGGCGCGGCGATCGGCAGCACCTGCGTGTTCAACGACGTCACCCAGGGTGACAACAATGAGCCCTGTTATGCAGGCACCTCCGACTGCTACTCGGGTGCGCTGGGTAATCATTTCGGCGTCGTGAGCCATGGCGGCGATGTCACGCTCGCACCGGCATGGCAGACGAACGTAGGCTACGACTATGCAACCGGCCTGGGCAGCATCAACGCGGCCAACCTGGTCAACGCGATGGTCAAATACAACCAGGCGGCCAAGCGTGGGTATGCGGCACCGGGCGACTACCTGTCCTCGTACTTTCCGGGCACCGATGGGCATAGCGATATCGCCGTGGTCGATCCCGTGCAGGGCATCTTCACCGACATCGCCATGAAAGGCAGCATCGCGGTACGCACCGGGACACAGACGATTGCGAAGGGCTACACGATCGGCGCCCTCAGCTTCTTTTATCCGCACATCGACAATCCCGGTGGCACCGAATCGTCGCTGGCTTTGACGGCCTTCAATCTGGCCAGCCTTGCCTGGACCGGCCCGGACAATCAGCTCTATGTGTGGCTCTCCGATGGCGATGGTGGCAAGACTGGTTACCTGCGGCATGCGGTCGGCAGTCCCTATCCGGCGGGCTGGACACTCGTGGGTGCAGGCGACTTCAATGGGCCAGACGGCACGGGTGTCACTAGGTCTGACTTGCTCTGGCGAAACGACAGCACCGGTCAGATCGGCTGGTGGCAGCTGAACGTAGGCCTCGACTTCCGGCAGCATGCGGCTGAAATCAATTTCTCCAATAACGTCTCGCCGATTATGAGTGCCGCATCCGGCTACGTGCCCACCATCGTGGACGTCAACGGTGACGGCTACGCCGATATCGTGTGGACCAACCCTAACAACAACAGCGTCTATGTCTGGATCAACAACCAGGCAGGTGACTTCGTACGCCATCAGATCGCCGACCATCCGCCGGGTTTCACCCTGTACGGTGCCGGCGATATCAATGGCGACGGCAAGACCGACCTGATCTGGACCAACCCGACCACGAACCAGATGAGCTGGTGGATCATGAATGGCTTCAATGTGGTCGATCAGCAAACCCGCAGCGTGGCTCCAGGCTATACGATGTCCAGCATCGCCGACTACGACGGCGACGGCCTGGCCGACATCCTGTGGGTTGGCCCGGCCGGCGACGTGTATGAGTGGCAGAGCAACGGTAGCGGCTTCCAGTCGTTCCGCGTTACTGACACCACCGGCGCGCCGATCGTGATCCCGGCCGGTGCGAAGGTGCAGCCCATTCGTCTGCAAGGCACGGCAGCTTCGGGCGGCGTAGCCCCTCCTGCGCAGTAAAGCCTCTTACGACCCCATAGCGATGCTTGATGGGTCGTGGTACTGAAACAAGGCCGGGCAGCGATGCCCGGCCTTGTTCTTACCGCGGACTTTGCCGACTCTCCTCAAATCAGTGCTGAGCTAAATTCGGGGTCGTGCCGACGCTGCATTCAAAACGAGGCGACCATGCATTGGCGCCCTTCTGAACATCGAAAGTTGCTCTCATGGCGATCGCAGTGGTACCGCAATCAGCCGGTAAACTCTGTTCGCGCAACGCAGCAAATACCTAAAGCATCAACAATGCCATCGTCCAATCGATCTCCATTGGGCCTTTTGTCCAATACCACGATCGCCATGCAGGTGACGGCCAATGGCGTGACGATGGGTTTCGACGGAGCCGGCGGCTACCTCGAAATGAACGTGTACAAACCACCGATCATTTTCAACATCACCCCCCATCACGATCACTGGTGATGGTTGCGTGGACTTCCGAACCCACTCACCCTACGGGCCAAAACTGCGCACTACGTCTAGTGTGGTGTCTCACAAATAAGTTTAAATAAGTTTAGCAGCGGCACGTGCTACGGAAGTAAGGATGGCATCGGCGCTTTTGCGCCAGACGAAGGGTGTTCCTTGGACTCCCTTTGATCTCCAGGGGTTGGCATTCGAGCGGCGACAAGAATGAGGTCTTGTCACCAGATTCTCTGAACTCAGCGAAATTCGCTTTTCGATTCGAAGCGGATACAGCGAGCGCGAGGACTGTCTGTACCAAACACACCCAAATCCCTAATGGGAGATGGGTGGTACTGGGACTATGGCTTATAGCTGTTCGAAGACTTCTCCATTTTGATCAAAAACGGTCGACGTCGACGACAGCTTGGGCAAAGGCCTGCGGAGCTTCCTGGGGCAGATTGTGACCGACGCCACCGGTTAGATCCCGATGCTCATATTTGCCGGAGAACTTCGCGCGGTACGCGGCAGCGGGCGCGTGGATTGCGCCGTTGGCGTCGCCTTCCATGGTGATCGTGGGCACGGTGATGGGAGAAAGTGCAGCCAGCCGCTTTTCCAGATCGTCATATTGCCGCTCGCCGTCGGCCAGGCCAAGCCGCCAGCGATAGTCGTGCATCACGATGTCAACGTGGTCCGGGTTTTTGAAGGACGCCGCTGTGCGCTCGTACGTAGCATCGTCGAAATTCCACTTTGGCGAAGCCTGATGCCAGATGAACTTATTGAACTGGCCGAGGTATTTCTCATAGCCGGCCTTGCCGACCGGGGTAGCGAAATAGTATTGGTACCAAAACAGGAACGCAGGTTCGGGTGGCAACGGCGCCTGGTTGCCCGCCGGGCTGCTGATCAGATAGCCGCTGACGGAAACGATTCCCCTGCACCGTTCCGGCCAGAGGGTTGCCATGACGTCCGCCGTGCGCGCGCCCCAGTCAAAGCCGGCGACGGTTGCTGTCTGGATCTTGAGCGCATCCATCAACGCGATGATGTCGAGGCCGACTGCGGATTGCTGAGCATTGCGGAGTGTGTCGCTTGCCAGGAAGCGCGTCGTGCCGTAGCCGCGAAAATACGGGACGATAACGCGATAGCCCTTGGACGCCAGCAGTGGCGCAACGTCGACGAAGCTGTGTATGTCGTAGGGCCATCCGTGCAACAGAATAACCGCAGGGCCGTCCGCCGGACCGTCTTCTGCGTACCCCACATTCAGCAGTCCTGCGTTGATCTGCTTGATTGAGGCAAACGAGGTGTTCGTTCCCGGCTTGATGGCTGGCACATTGGCTGGTGACGTTGCCATGGCGGAGCTCGCCACTGCAGAACCCAATGTGATGAATGGAGCCGCGGCCATCGTCATAACGGCAGCGCCCAAGAAGTTGCGTCGTTGCGGATCGGTTTCGTTGGACATGACATCTCCTAATCGAAATTGGCGCATCTTGAAAAGATACGCTGACGTGGCCCAGCTCAGTGGGCAAACCGAGTAATGACGAAGTCGTGATCTTTCCCCAAGGCCTGGTGGCAAGCGAAGCAGGTTTAGCAGGCTGCTGAAATACTGTTTGACAGGTCCAAGAAAATTGATACGCGACCATAGAAGCAGGCGCAAGTGATTGATAGTTCGTTCACCTGGCCGCTGAAATGGCGAAGAAAACACCAATTTCGGAGCGAAGAGACAGTATTTCAGCAGCCTGCTAGAGGATGATGGTATCGCCGGAAGCGGTCACGGCACGCCGCACCCATGCATAGCGCGGCCCGATAAATGCGCTGCATGGAAGGCTCCTTCTGCCTGAAAATAGAGTGGGATTTACCGTGGGGTATAGTCCACTTGAGGCAACGATGCAATGGATTAGTTTGGCGATCGACTCAGGTGCAATATCCTGCCCATCCTTTGGGACACTATCAACGCTGACTTTGCCCGCGAATACGTATCCGTTGCCGGGCGGATTCAACTACGAAGGAGAACCCGAAGCCTTGGGATGCGACGGCTGGTTTACGGCACGGGTGACCACCTGCGGCGAGCTCGACCAGGCCATCAAGAAGGCGGAGAGTGGGGGTGGCGGGGCGTATATATCGAAGTTGTGACGGAACGCTGCGTCGTCGCCCTTGTCGTAGAAGCTCCATGCATCACTCGACACGCTCTACTCGTAGTCGCATAAAAAGTTTCCATGACGCGCGCGGCTCGTCCCGCGCGCGCATGTTTCGATCCCCAGGCTGCCTTGGAGTGTCTTCTGTCCATCTCAAGCCATACCGATTGCGTGGGCGCGGGTAGCCTTAAGGATGCTCTGATCTATTGAGGCTGAAACGGCCGTCCATATGCCGTGCGGAAACTTCGGCATGGCTGCGCCAAAATGACGATTTGACCGGCCGTTTCTTATGGCAGGGCCGCTGATCTGCTTCTGATCAAGCCATTTCCCGCCTCACAGACGCACCTCACTTGCAGAAGCCAGCAAGGTTCGTCGCGCCATCCACAGGTTCGAGAGCGCGAACAACGTCAGC
>NZ_JACHCN010000005.1 GCF_014205795.1 Rhodanobacter sp. MP7CTX1 | reverse complement strand
TGCCTACGGCCAGATGCGGCTAAGGTCCCTCCACCCCGGCAAGCCCTTTCTGACTCGCCGCCGTCAAACATACAAGCGACTTCAGTCGCGATGCTTTCCCGTAGCACCACATCAAAAGCATCGCGACTGAAGTCGCTCCCACAAGAGCATCGCGCACCGAGCCTGCCCCTGACTTGATCCAGGGCCGCGCTCCTTCGGGGCGCCAGTCGTGAAACTAGAAGCCTATGCCGTACGGGTCGGCGACCAGTTCCTGGTCATCGGAGCCGCCTTCGGCAAGCCGGATCTTCAAGGCCAGGCCGTCGCGCGAGTCGGACTTGCTGAGTGCTTCTTCCAGTTCCACGCGGCCATCCTTGTACAGCCGGTACAGTGACTGGTCGAACGTCTGCATGCCTTCCTGCAGGCTGCGATCCATCGCTTCCTTGATCTCGTGGATCTGCCCGCGGCGGATCATGTCGCGAATCAGCGGGGTATTCAGCAGCACTTCGGCCGCGGGAATGCGGCGACCGTCCTTGCCGATCACCAGGCGCTGGCTGATCACCGCGCGCAGGTTCAGTGCCAGGTTCATCAGCACGTTCTTGTGCGCCGATTCCGGGAAGAAGTTGAGGATGCGCTCCAGCGTCTGATCGGAATTGTTGGAGTGCAGCGTGGCCAGGCATAGATGGCCGGTTTCGGAGAACGCGATTGCCGCCTCCATCGTGTCGGTGTCGCGGATTTCGCCGATCATGATCACGTCCGGCGCCTCGCGCATCGCGTTTTTCAGCGCCTCGTGATAACTGTGCGTGTCCAGCCCCACCTCGCGCTGGTTGACGATCGACTTCTTGTGCCGGTGCAGGTATTCGATCGGATCCTCGATGGTGAGGATATGGCCAGCCGTGTGGCGATTGCGCTGGTCGATCATCGCCGCCAGCGTGGTCGACTTGCCCGAGCCGGTGGCGCCCACTACCAGGATCAGCCCGCGAGGCTCCATGATCAGATCGCGGAAGATGGTGGGCAGCTGCAATTGCTCGATACTGGGGATCTCGCTCTTGATCGCGCGGATCACCATGCCCACTTCGCCGCGCTGCTTGAACACGTTGATGCGGAAGCGGCCGGTTTCCTTCACGGCGAGTGCCATGTTGAGTTCGAGGTTGCGCTCGAACTGCGGTACCTGGCCTTCGTCCATCAGCGAGTAGGCGATCTTTTTGACCATGCCACCGGGGAGGCCAGTGTTGCCCAGTGGATATAGCTTGCCCTCGACCTTGATGTTTACCGGGGCGCCGGTCGTCAGGAACATGTCCGACGCGCCTTTGTCTACCATAAGCTTGAGGAAGTAACCGATGTCCACGTGTGTCCCCAGTTTCGATGCACGTTGCAATGATGGATTATGCCCGCCCACAATACGTCGCGACACTCTATGAGGAATGTGATGGTGCACATCTTTTCGCCGCTGACCAGCTCTTTTGGTCGCATCCGTATGGCTACGGCCACTTTGGGGCTGGTAGTGGCCCTGACCTTGGCGCTTGGCGGCTGCGCCACGGTGCCCCCGCCCGATGCCTCGATGAATCTGGCGCAGGCCCAGCTGCAGGCGGCGCGCGATGCCGGGGCGGCGGACTACGCGCCGGTCGACCTGGGCTTCGCGCAGGACAAGTTCCAGCAGGCGCAGGCGGCGATGGCTGATCGCAAGTATGCCGATGCGTCTGATTTGGCCGAGGAGTCGCGCGCGGACGCCGAACTGGCGCAGTCCAAGGCCCGACTCGGTGCTGCGCGAGCGCAGATCCAGGGCCGGCTGCGGGACAATGGGCAGTTGCGAGAACAGGGCGAGCAGGCTGAGGCGGCGCTGCAGCAGTTGCAGCAACAGCCAGCGGTTCCGCCGAGCGCGTCTTCCAGTGCGCAACCGGCACAGCCCACGCAGGACATGCCGGCACCGGCTTCGTCCACCTTGTCCGCCCCGCCGCCGGGTGGTGGTGGCTTCGAGACCGTACCTGAAAACAATCAGCAGCCAACCTCCAGCTCAAGCACCCAGGGGGGCCAGCCATGAAGCGATTCACTGTCACTTTCGCCGCGATCGCACTGGCGCTGGGCGTTGTCGGAACCGCGCATGCGCGCAAAGACGATATCGACATCAGCCGCCTGACCAGTAGCCTCGACCAGCTCGCCAGCGACCCTGTCCTGGGCAGCTATGCGCAGGCGGAGCAGGCGCGCGCACGCGACGCCATCAACCGGTTGGCGCAGGCAAGCAAGCATGATCGTGAGCTGGATCTGTATCTGGCCGAAAGGCGGGTGGATCTGGCCAAGACCGCCGCGCAACTGCAGGATGCCCAGGTCAAGCTGACCCAGCTCGACCGCGAGCACGATCAGATCCTGCTCGAAAACAGCCGGCGTGACACTCAAATGGCGCAACTGCAACTCGAGCGCCAGCGCCTGCAGAACCAGATGGCGCAAGAGGAAGCCGCACGCCTGCAGCAAGAGGGGCAGCTGGCGACCGACCAGGCACGTGCCGAAGCAGACCAGGCGAAGAAGCTGGCAGCAGCCCAGGCCAAGGTAGCCAAGGCTGCCCGTCAAGAGGCAGCGCTGGCCGCGAAAGCTGCCAAGGCCATGCGGTCACAGATGCAGGACGGCAGCTCGACATCGTCTGGGCACTGACACCCGGCAACGGACACTGAAGTCCATCCATGTGCGAGGCATCGGCGACGGTGCCCCGACCGATGCCGACACAAGCCGCAGCCGGCGCCACGCATCGATCGCCGTGGTTCCAGCGGCGATGTCGTGGATTCGCTGGCGGCAATCTAAAATACTGTTTTGACAGGTTTTTAACCGGTGTTTCACTCACACGGAAAAGAGCCTTCAACGGACTTGCACCACTCTGATCGGCGGAGTAGCGTCAAAGCCCCACGAGGCATTCCTGCTTCGTGGGTCATTGATCTGAACCATGCCCCATTCCCACGTTTACTTTCCCCACCTGCGTACCGAGATTCGGGCGTGGGTCGTGGGTGTGTGCATGCGTTCAACTGTGTGCGGGTGACCGATGTCACGGCGCCCGCAAGTTCAACTGCGAGGAGGTCCGATCATGTTTGAAAACCAGCAGCGCGAGGATGTCGAGGCATTGATGAATGCCGATGCCGAATTCCGCCGGCTCTATCAACATCACAAGCAACTCGACAGCAAAGTGCACGACGCCGACATCGGCGTGCTTCCCATCGACGATATGACCCTGGCCAGCATGAAGAAAGAGAAGCTGGTCGCCAAAGCGCGATTGGAACGCATGTGGGCGGATCGGGCGCATCGCACCCACTGAAGCTGCGGTTTCATGTGAATGGCGGCCCCGGCCCCTTCCTGTCTTCATCGGAGGGGAGCCGGGGCCGCAGCACGTTCGGCCCTGAATTATTCGGGTAAGCACCTGCAGAACCGGTAGCTGGATGGCTCGGCTATCATGGCGCTCTAGTCAGGTGATGCGGTGCAGGCATCACTTGCGTCCCATCCAACGGAGTCACCATGACGGTCCACCAGAGTGTTCTTGAACTGATCGGACGTACCCCGATGGTACGCGCGCAGCGTCTCGATACCGGGCTGTGCGAGTTGTTTCTCAAGCTCGAGAGCGCCAACCCCGGTGGTTCGATCAAGGACCGCATCGGGCTTTCGATGATCGAGGGTGCCGAGAAGGTCGGCAAGATCAAGCCGGGCGATACCCTGGTTGAAGGCACCGCCGGCAACACCGGCCTGGGCCTGGCGCTGGTCGCGCAGCAGAAAGGCTACCGCCTGATCCTGGTGGTGCCCGACAAGATGAGCCGCGAGAAGATCTTCAACCTCAAGGCGATGGGCGCCGAGGTCGTGCTGACCCGCTCAGACGTTGCGAAGGGGCACCCGGAGTACTACCAGGACATGGCCGAGCGCATTGCGCGGGAAACGCCGGGCGCCTATTTCATCAACCAGTTCGGCAACCCGGACAACCCGGCCGCGCACATCGCCACCACCGGGCCGGAAATCCTCGAGCAGATGGACGGCAAGGTCGACGCGATCGTGGTCGGCTGTGGCTCCTCCGGCACCATGACCGGACTGTCGCAGTATTTCGCCGAGCACTCGCCGGCGACCGAGATCGTACTGGCCGATCCCGTCGGTTCTATCCTCACCCAGTACATCAACGAGGGCACGCTCTCGACCAAGTCCGCGAGCTGGATGGTCGAAGGTATCGGCGAGGATTTCCTGCCCAGCATCAGCGACTTCTCGCGAGTGAAGAAAGCCTACGCAATCTCCGACAAGGAGAGCTTCCTCACCGCCCGCGAGCTGCTGGCGAAAGAGGGCATGCTGGGTGGTTCGTCCACCGGCACGCTGGTGGCGGCGGCGCTGAAATACTGTCGTGAACAAACCAGTCCCAAACGCGTCGTGACGCTGGTCTGCGACACCGGCAATAAATATCTGTCCAAGATGTACAACGACTACTGGATGCTCGACAACGGCTTCCTCGAACGCGAACCGCACGGTGACTTGCGTGATCTGCTGCTGCGTCCGTTCGCCCAACGCGACACCGTGGTAATCGGTCCGAACGAATTGCTGATCACCGCGTATACGCGCATGAAACTCTATGACGTTTCGCAGCTGCCGGTGATCGATGGCCACAAGCTGGTCGGCATTGTCGATGAGTCCGATGTGCTGATGCATGTGCATGCCGACGAGACGCGCTTCCGCGACCCCGTTTCCACCGCCATGATGAGCAACCTGCAGATGCTCTCGGTGAGCGAGCCGATCGAGGCGCTGCTGCCGGTGTTCGAGCGCGGACATGTGGCGATCGTGGTTGATGGCGAGCAGTTCCTTGGCCTGATCACCCGCATTGATCTGTTGAACTATTTGCGCCGCAAGGTGAACTAAGCAGCACATTCCGGTCGCGTCGGTCGCGAACGCGAACTGCCAGTCCATGAAAGCCTGCAGTAATGCAGGTTCGGCAAGATCACCGTCTGTGACGGAGCCTGGAGCTCCGCCTCCATCATGAGGAGCTCTGCCAATGTGTGGAATTGTTGCTGCCACCGCTCAGCGGGATGTCGCGCCGCTGCTGATTGTCGGTCTCAAGGCACTGGAATACCGCGGCTATGATTCGTCCGGCGTGGCCGTGCTCAATCACGGCGTGATCCAGCGCGTGCGGGCCAAGGGCAAGGTGCGGGAAATGGAGGCGCTCTACCTCGCCGACCCGTTCCCCGGTGGCACCGGTATTGCGCACACTCGCTGGGCCACGCACGGCGTGCCGAACGAAGCAAACGCACATCCGCATGTAGCAGGCCGCGTGGCGATCGTGCACAACGGCATCATCGAAAATCACGCCAGCCTGCGCGCCGAGCTACAGGCACGTGGCTACGTCTTTACCTCCGAAACCGACACCGAGGTCATGGCGGCGCTGATTGACGAGCGTATCGGCCAGGGCCTGAAGCTGCGCGAGGCGGTGCTGGCCACCGTGCGCGAACTGGAAGGGGCCTACGCCATCGCCGTGATCAGCCGCGACGAACCGGGCCGTGTGGTGGGTGCGCGCCGCGGTGCTCCGCTTCTGGTCGGCGTGGGCATTGGTGAAAACTTCCTCGGCTCGGATGCGCAAGCGCTGATCCAGGTCACCAACAAAATGATTTATCTCGACGAAGGCGACGTCGTCGAGATTACCCGCGACAGCGTGCACGTGTATGGCCTCGATGGCCATCCGGTCGAGCGCGCCGTGCACGAGAGCGAACTTTCCTCCGATGCCGTCGAGCGTGGCGAATATCGGCACTACATGCAGAAGGAAATTTTCGAGCAGCCGCACGCCGTCGCCAATACTCTGGAAGCGCGCATCGGGCCGCACGGCGTGCTGCCGAATATCTTCGGTATCGACAGCCATGTCCTGCTGCAGCGCACGCGTGCCCTGCACATCATTGCCTGCGGCACCAGCTATCACGCGGGTCTCGTTGCGAAGTACTGGATCGAGGAATACGCGCGCTTGCCGGTCAGCGTGGAAGTGGCCAGCGAGTACCGTTACCGCGAAGCGGTAGTGCCTACGGACACGCTGTTCGTCGCGATTTCTCAGTCGGGCGAAACGGCCGACACGCTGGCGGCGTTGCGCGAATCGCGTCGCCGCGGTTATCTCGGCACGCTGGCGATCTGCAACGTGCCGGAATCCTCGCTGGTGCGTGAGGCGGATCTGAAACTGATGACCCGTGCCGGCCCGGAGATCGGCGTCGCTTCGACCAAGGCATTCACCACCCAGCTGGCCGGCCTGGCACTGCTGACGCTGGAGCTGGCGCGTTCCAATGGCCTTGATCCGCAACGCTACGCCGCGCTGTGCGAGGAGTTGCAGCACCTGCCGCGCGCCATCGAGAATGCATTGAAACTGGAGCCAGCGATCATCGAACTGGCGGCCGAGTTCATCCATCGCCAGCACGCACTATTCCTCGGCCGCGGCGCACATTATCCGGTGGCACTGGAAGGTTCGCTCAAGCTCAAGGAAATCTCCTACATCCACGCTGAGGCGTATCCGGCCGGTGAGCTCAAACATGGGCCGCTGGCGTTGGTCGATGAAGACATGCCCGTCGTGGCAGTAGCCCCGAACGGCCCGCTGCTGGACAAGCTCAAATCCAATCTGCAGGAAGTTCGCGCCCGCGGCGGTCGCCTCATCGTGTTCGCAGACGGTGCCGCCGGCATGGATGACATGGCCCACTACGGCACCATGCTGCGAGTGGAGTCCGGCGGCAGTTTCATCGCCCCGGCCGTGTTCACCGTGCCGCTGCAGTTGCTCGCCTACCACGTCGCCGTGCTGCGCGGCACCGACGTCGACCAGCCACGCAATCTCGCCAAATCGGTGACGGTGGAGTGACCCCGACCAAATGAAAGCGTAGTTGGTGGTGAGACCTAATAGAGATGCCAACTCCGTAATAGAAGTTCCAACTGGCCTAGAAATTTGTCTAGGTCGCAAATAATAGTGATCCCAACTGCACCGTTACTCTCAACTGGATTCCAGTGGTGGGCTTTTCATGACTTTGGCCGCGAAGGCTGCCCGAATAGTTCATTAGGGTCCAACTAAGGCGTTTTCACTGTATCGGCCCGCAGATAGCGCTCCTTCTTGGGGGGATTCATTTCTGTGCATCCGTGCACGCACCTGCGTGCGCACGTCACCTGGTGCGGTCAGTGGGGCAGATCTAGTGTCACCATCTATCACGTCGGCTCGTTAGCCGTGAAATGCACCTACTGAGCAGTCTCCGCTGCATCGATGCGGAAAAAGCAAACCAACAAGCGCCTTGTGCACTTCGGCGGAGACCCGCCCTGGAGTCGTGCTAAATTGCAGCTTTGCTGAAAGCGACGCGTATTGCTCATTCGGAGCTATTGCGTTTGGTGGCATGTTCAGGCGAACCGGGATTTTTAGCTGTGCGCTAATCTGCTTAGGTTTGAGATATTTCCGTCACACTGCACGGCGAGAGGAGTGGTATGGCCACCAAGAAGATTTTGAGTCAAGATCAAGAGTCCCTTGCAGACGCATTGTTCCCTGTCGAACTTGAGGATGAGTTTGAAGAGGCCATTCTTTCAATTCCTCCCGAAAGGCGCATCCTACGCACTGAGCAGTACGATTTTTCGGTGTCGACACTGGTTGGTATGATGGATAAAAAAGAGGTCACCATCCCTGAGTTTCAGCGGCGCTACGTTTGGAGCGACCGTCAAGCTTCAAGGCTTGTTGAATCTCTCATTATCCAATGCCCTATTCCCGTCATCTATATGAACCAAGAGCGCGATGAGACGTTCTCAGTCATCGACGGCAACCAGAGGCTCAACAGCCTTAAGCGGTTTGTTGAAGATGCATTTCCTCTGTCCGGTCTCACAAGTTATCCAGAACTAGCCGGGCTCAAATACTCTCAGCTCGACAAGCGATTTCAGCGGCATATTGGTAATAGAGCTCTGCGCTGCACTGTCATCCTCAAGGAGACCCACCCTCAGGTCAAATTCGACGTGTTCGAACGTTTGAACTCTGGCGCGGTTGCATTGACACGGCAAGAGCTAAGGCATGGTCTCTATTATGGGACCCTCCTTAAAGCAGCTTCTGCCGTTGCTAAGGAACTCAAGCTCGATGGTCACTTCAGTGCCCGCAAGGACAAGCGCATGAAGGCTGAGGAGCTAGTCGTCCGTTACTGGGCCTTGAGCGAGAGCATCGGGGCGTACGAGAAGCCGCTCGCTTCCTTCATTTCGAACTATGCGGAAACGAACCGGAATCCCGATGAGGCTGATCTTAAAGAGCTGAGCGAAAACATTCGACGCGCTCACAAGCGCGCCGTTCAACTCTTTGGTCCTTATACGTTCACGTTCTCAAGAGACGGCAGGTCGCGTTTCAACGCCGCAGTTTTCGACGCGCAGATGGTGGCGTGCTCCAAACTCACGCCAACGAGGTTCAACACACTCCTCGCCAACAAGGAAAAAGTTCGAGCCAAGTATGAAGAGCTGCAGGAAAACGCCGAATTCGGGAGAAGTGTCACATTGGCAACTAGCGATAAAGCAGCTCTTCAGGGGCGCATCCATAAGGTTGCCAGTCTTCTTAAAAGCATATGACCTACCAGCGCAGCCGTGCTCGCCGAGAATTTGAATTACAGATCGACCAAGCACTTAAAGAGCTTGTACCTCTGTACAAATTTGCTAAAAAAAATGGTGGTGCAGGTGGTACGCGCTTACTGGGCGCTTACTATGTATTTGCCTTCAGCCAACTTGAGGTCTATATCAAGAGTTTCGTGGAAGATTCACTCTCTGCAGTAAACGCATCAAGTCCGACGTTCGATAAATGGCCAGACCTCATGTTGGCCTATCTTCTGCACAAAGGTGAAAATTTAGGTGCTGATTATCGGAAGTTCAGCACTAGCGAGGATGAGGGGGCCATCTTAGAGAGGGTTGCACAAACGGCACGAAAGATTGCTGCTTGGGGTGCTGGTGGTCCGATAACAACAGTCGTTGACACCGCTGATTTCCTTGAGAAGAAAAAGTATCCTTCCCCCAAGAATCTGCCACAACTCTTTAAAAGGCTAGGCGTGAAGAAAATTTGGGCAGTGGTGAGTGCCGCCGGCAAGATGAATAGTGAATTGATTCTCACGTCATTGAACGACCTTCGGACGAACATAGCGCATGAAGGTAAGGTGCCGCCCGGCTTCAGTGTTGCGGATCTCCGGGACCGGTTAGACCAGATGCTTCGCTTTGTCGCGGCCCTAGACCGTGGAGTGTCAAAATACTTCTGCACGGACGTGATGACCCGCTCTACTTGGAACGGATCTATGGTTTAGGAAAGCTAAAGATAGTTACAGCCGAAAATGGGGCAATCTGCCTTTCGGCGTCTCAGTCGGGCGACCCTTTAGAGTCTCGCGCAATCTACAAACTCTGGACAGATCCAGCCGCTTGAGGTGATCTGGCGAAGTTCGTCTTTCTAGCGAGGATTTAGGAATGGAGTTCTGTAACGTCCGCAGGCGAAAGGACGTGCTGTTTGCGATGGCGGCACTTCTTCCTGTCCGCACGCAGGTCGTGAATGCGTGCCCTCAGCCCAAAGGCAAACAATGCTGGGCTAGAGTTCGAGAAGTCGATAGAAATAGCTTAGGATGGCACCCACTGCTCCCGCAGAGGCCCACCAGGAAGGCGCCCGATGGTCGAAGAATGGATATCAGCTATCTATGTGCCGTCCGAGCCGGGTAGCGATCGAGCGGCGTCTTGACAACATCGCACTCAAAACTTGCGATCAAGCGGCGCATTCGGATGCTCGGGGAAGCAGCTAGGCGCCGAAAGTGCAGTGCATCTTGTGCTGTAGGAACGCTGTTAAAAGCGTGGTGTGACATTGCTTACTCATCAGTTCGACCTCTTAGTCTGCCCTTCTCTAAAGCGTTCGCCGCAGATCCCGAGGCCATAGCCTTCGTCAAGCTACTTTGTCAGCTTGATTTTCTAGAGGCAACTTATTGGCTCAGCTCAGTCTACGCAATGTTGTCGGAAGATGCGTATCGCAAAGAGCTGGCGATGTTCTTCACACCAACATCTCTGACCAAGGGATTGCTGGATGACTTAGGTGAACAGGGCGTCGATTTCGGAAGCCAGTCCTTCTTTGATCCAGCGTGTGGGGGCGCAGCTTTTCTTGCGCCTATCGCGTTGCGCATGCGGAGCGCGCTGCTGGCCAAAGGTGCAACGCCTATCCGATTGCTGAAGCACATCGAGGCGAACCTCTACGGCACGGATTTGAATAAGACGCTATGTGAGCTATCCCGGCATTTCCTGTGCATGGCATTAAACGATGAAATCAAGAAGACGGGCTACGCGCCAACCTTCAAGATTCAACATGTCAATTCTCTGACAAACCTTGGGTCTCGGCTGGGCAAGATTGACGTGGTCGTCTGTAATCCTCCCTACCGAAAGATGTCAGCTGAAGAGCTTCGGCCGCTTCGTGTTGCCTACGGAGAAGTGATTGATGCCCAGCCGAATCTTTACGGTCTCTTCATCGCACTTTGCGTCAACCTGCTTCGCATTGGTGGCTACGCAGCGATGGTTACGCCCACAAGCTTCTTGTCCGGAAAGCAATTCGGTCGGTTACGTAGGTTTCTTATGCGCCACACCGATATCGCCCACGTCGGAATGGTAAGTGACCGATTTGGCGTCTTCATAGACGTCGAGCAGGAGACGGCGCTAACGATATTGCGGCGACGTGTCGAAGAGGACCGCGCCACTACGCGTGCCAACGTCTCCGTCGTCTCGGGGACTGGCAAGTACAAGAATGTAGGGGAATGTGTTCTTCCCAATGCAGGTAAAGTCTGGCCCATCCCACGATCTGTGGGCGACGTTGAGCTCCTTAAGGTCGCCACACTCTCAGAATTCAGGCTTTCGGACTACGGTTACAGAGTACGAATTGGTGCATACGTCTGGAACAGAGACAGGCGGCCAAAGTACGAATCTTTAAAGAAAGCCAAGAAGGCCAAAGCGCACGCTCCGATCCCTTTACTATGGTCGCGGGATATTTCCGTCGCTCGTACCGTGCAACTGGGGGGGGCGAATGCAACTCAGGGAGAGCCGAGCTTCATCGACGTTGGCCAGAAAACGCATTCCTCGGTGGTGACTGCTCCAAGTGTGGTCATACAGCGGGTCACTTCAAACGACCAGCCCCGCAGATTGGTCGCAGCGGCTGTCTCCCCGAGCGTTCTTGCAACGTTTGGAGGGTTCATCGGAGAAAACCATGTCGTTATAGTCGAGCAAGTGGTCGACAATCCCGAGCTATCACCTAGCAAGCTTGCCAAGCTCCTCAGTACGCATGCAATTGATCGCTATTTCAGATGCATCTCGGGCGCGACGAACGTTTCGGTCTTCGAGCTCAATCAATTGGCACTGCCAAACCCGCGCGATCTGAAAGTGGCCCTGGCCAAGGGCAATTCTATGGAAGAAGCTGCAGCCCAGTCTTTTGGCGTTGCTAACGGACGTTGAACTCAGGAGGCGGCCCAGCTCGGGCTTGACAGATGCGACCATTCAAATCGTTCACCGATCGTCAAGCCGACCAAGCGAAATCTCGTGAAAAGCTTGTTGAGCGAGCCCGGAAGCTCGCGGCCCGCCCAGTCAATTCGACGCAATTGCCCGCCAAGAAAAAGGCGGCAAAAGTTGTGTCCGCACCGCCGGCTCCGCCCGAACCAACAATACGAATGAGGCGTCCGTGGGCGTTGGTCCGGGCCGGGAGTGCACAGCTCGAACTCAACTCACGAACGACAAACGAGAAAGTATTTCTCCAGCCCTGGACGAAAAGTCTAGTGAGCACACTACTGGAGGCGGCGGACCTTGGGGGTGTGACTCTCTGCCTCGTTTGGCCGGCAAAGTTGACCTCACTGACACTACTGCACGCGATGGCAAACCTAGAGCGCATTTTTGCCAAGGACCTTCGGGGCATGCGGACTCTCTTATGGCCAGGTACACATTCGTCCAAAGCTGCGTTAAACGGTGTGCTGGCAGATAGGGTGCAATTGAGTGTCTTTTTTCGCTCCCTTTGGGCTCGGCAAAACGGGCAAACCGAGTCTACTGCGTGCACTTCGTCGCCCGCATTTTTGGCGGCCCTTGAAGCTCTGAACGACCTCCACTTTCAGCATCCAGAATTACCCAATCCGTCCCTCGCGGAATTGGTTCCAACTTTCGTCTTCGACCCAAGGAAGCAGCTCTGGACCACGACAGTCGAGCATCCACTTGAGCGCACGTTGCGCAAGGTGGACGGTCCTTCAAATCGACGAAACCTGAAGCAAAAGGTTGGTCAAGAGTGGGGTACGCCCGAAAGGGCACCCGGAGCACTCATGGTGCTTCACCACACGGCGAATAAAGAGGCTTGGCAAACCGCCCTCGGCGCGCCGGGCCTACGTAATTCAGGTCGCCCAGAAATACTGCTGTTGGACGCGACTCACACTGCATTGCAAACTAATTACAACGCTGTCAGCCGCATTCCTGATTTTTTGCAGGCTTCGTTCCAGAACGGCCTTAGCGACGTTGGCGCAGTGATTGTGACAGATGACCCAAAGACATTTTTCGTGCTGCGAGCACGATTGCTTGGCCTCAAACTGCCCCCCGTTACCAAGGTATGGCTTGCGGAAGCACAAGATTCGCTTCTGTCCGCAAATCCTGTAGACGAAGCCTGGAGGGCTGACCAACGTAGCAATTCGAATTTCAAAGTCAGCATTGTAGACAGGGATGCTTCCCAGGTCGCCCTCGCGTTCCAAGGGTTGACGGCGTTGACCGGCGGCGAGGAAAGTCCCGCGTACCAGGCATTGATCGACGCATGCAGGTATATCCTTCGGTTATCAAACATGCCAGCAGGTTATTCGGATCTCACAGCGGCTTCGACCGAAGCCGGTGGTGCCGACTTCAGCAGTCAGTTGAACGCCTGGACCCCGGTCAGCCTGGCTCTGAAGCAAGTCCTTGCTACCGGCGAGCTCAACAATGCGCGCGCCCAATTAGAGAAAGGGATACGTCGGGCCGAGGAGCTTATTGATGACTGGAGTGATGCAACACCCATGGCCTCTCGATTGCTCGCAGAGATACAAAAACATGCGGTGGTCAGGCGCCAGTCGATAT
Source organism: Rhodanobacter sp. MP7CTX1 (assembly GCF_014205795.1). GTDB lineage: Bacteria > Pseudomonadota > Gammaproteobacteria > Xanthomonadales > Rhodanobacteraceae > Rhodanobacter. Next base: position 281,814 of record NZ_JACHCN010000005.1, on the reverse strand, counting down.
CTCTCGTCCTGCCTGGTAAAAACTACGTATTGTTGGTGCACCGCTTCCTACAGCGGAAGCTTGGCGCTGACTGGCCTGTAGTGGAGGCGAGTTTGGAATGGCATACCTTGTCGTCGGTGGCCGAGACCTTAACCGAGGACCAGAAGGGGAAACACTTCATTTTTATTGGCATGAGTCCCGACGTGCTGCGAGTTCTTCTTACACATCCAGACGCGCCGCACGGTACAGCAATTCTAGTTGCCTATCGTCAAGCTGAGTCGACATTGAAGACCCTCGAAGATATGAAGGGGCTCGAGGCATTCAAGCCTTATCGAGGACGCATTGGCCTGTTAGCTCAGGAGTTAGAACGTCGGCTCAAAGACGTCCCGAATCCGATTGCCATCGGGAAACTCTATGAGATGTCGATGACATTTAAATTCCATAGTGACGGACAACTTAGCGCGGGTAGTGAGCAGACCTACTACAAGTATGAGTTGGAAAACGGTGGCCACGCTTATGCATCGGGGTGGGTTTACCGCTTCGATCTTGATGAGGACCCTCCATTCCGACGAGCTCCGGCCGGTGCTATTCATTCCGGCGATTTCATATTCGATATGAGTGATGAGCTTCGGGCGAAGATCGAATCTTCTCTGAGACTCAATGGTGATGGCTTCAGTTCAGTTGTGGACCCCGTGCGCATGCTGCTCAAGCTCTATCACGATGATGTCCAAACGCGCTGTGACCTTCTGTTCAAGGAGACAAAACGCTCATTTCTCGCACGTGCTATCCACGCGAAGATGATAGAAATTGATCCGTGGGCTGCAAATTGCAGTCCAGCACGCGTGTACTACTGGCTGGCGTTGAAACCAGAAGGTGACACGCGGCCTCATGCATCGAAGGATGAAAAGTCTTTCAAAGTATTTTGCAAGGCTCTAGATATCAGCGATGAGAGCGCCAAGCGCCACTGGGGGTTCATTCGCAACGCCCGCCGTATTAGCCAATATATGGGTCGGGAGCTGGTGGCGCGCTACGCTGAAATCTTGTTCCAGCCCGAGAGTGCTGCGACTTACCGTAAGGTGCCTGAGGAAGTCATTCGGCAGTTGCAACAGGACGCTTTGTATTGCGTGTATCGCGTAGAGAAGGTCGGTCCGCCTGCCGGGCACGTCTTGGCCTGACTCCAAACATCTAGGATAATGAACATGCCCGTCCTGAGTAGGAATCCGCGCGAAATCCATCCAGCCTATAAAGAGGCTGTGGTTGACAGCCTCTTAAACGGCTTATCCGCGCGACTTGCTGGTCGAGGAGATTTCTACAAGGTTATATACGGCGCAAAACCAAGCGCTACTCTTATGTCGGAGTTCGTCGTCCCGATGCCTTTCGAGGAGCGTGAAGGGGATGAGGAGGCAGACCCGATTCGCATTAGTGCGCATGGGCTGGATTTTCAGATTTGTTCAAGTGCGGGGTACACGGAGCTAGAAGTCTCGGTAACTGGCACGGTCTATGTGCGAATCCTGCCCACGCAAGATGAAGTGATGCCTGGTGGGCGCCTTGAGGCTACATTTCCGCTCACTCGAGAGGCGCGAGTAGAAATCCGTGGAAAGGTTCGTGAGGCGCTAGCGAAACTCGCATCCGCTTTGCCAGGGGGTAAATCGCATCCCGAGTGGCAGACCAAAAGTTACGAGGCTCGTAAGTACGTCTACGAAGGGATGAAACTTCCTTTCGACAATCACCTTGATCGAACTTCTAGCGCAGACGAAGACGTAGCCACGGATGAACACGACGAGAATGCGTTTGATGGTGAAGGTGAATCACGCGCTACCCAAGAGGTCCCCGTGGACACGGGGACTCCGGATGCCTTAGCTGAACACATCCCCCCGCCTGCCAAATGGCTTCGACTGGAACTCAGCCTTCCTTCGTTTCGATTCACCCCGGCTAATGCCGAAAGGGATGCTAGGGCGGCAACAGATGCTCTTAACGCAGCAATCGCGCAACAGCTCCAAGAATGGGCTGCTAGTAGTGAGCCAAACTTTGGCGGCCAGTCGTGGGGTTATCGTCGCGGTCGCCCAGTACGGCCATCGGACATACGCAATTGGCAGCAATACCTCGAGTCGATTCGCGCATCGAACCTTGCAGTAGTAGTTCCGAATATCGAAATGCGGTGGGTCATCCAAGCGCTGCCAGATCCCGTCGATCTTGGTCGCCTGACGATTCACGTGGCCCTGGAAAATTGGACGCCGCCGCTGACCCAATCGAATTTCAAAGAGCTCGAGCCAGCCCTATTTCACGTGTCGGTCACCACCACAGTTCCGGCAGACCTACATCGATTTTTGCGCCTCGACCGTGTTAAGCCTTCCTATCGCTATAACGATCACCTCAAGTACCCGGCGATTGGCTTCAACGGTGGAGTGATCCTTAGGCGGGAGGGCAACACGAATCGTCTCACCACCACTTGGTCGCCTCGGTACGTACTCCCCCGAATTGTTCCCACTGAGGGCGCCGTCGAGAGCAACATTGAGAAGCTTGCTCAACCGGACTGCCTCTTGGGGTTGCAGCCGCTCATTGGCGCCTATGAGGCATGGCTGGCCGCACTCGAGAAGTCACCTATCGATCGAGGCCCGGATGGACCAAATGCCAGTGTTGAGGAGGCGGCAGAGAGAGGCAAGTTCCTTAAGGACTTAACGGCTTGGAGAGCTGAGCTATCTTCCATTCGCTGTGGCATCGAGATCCTCACGGTGTCACGCGCGCATTGGAGCGGACCAGGAATTCAGAAATCCCCCATGGGAATTCCATTCGAGGCTTGGATCTCAATGAACACTGCCATGGCGAGGGTTGCGAAAGCCAAAGGATACGACGAATGGCGATTGTTCCAGCTCGCGTTTATCCTGGCATCTATCCCAGCGTTCGCAACAAGAATTCCCGACTTCCACGACTTTTACACTGCAGAGGTCGCGCAGTACGCCAACTCAGTCACCCTGCTGTATTTTGCGACTGGCGGCGGCAAATCGGAAGCCTTCTTAGGTCTTCTTTCGTTCGTCCTCTTTCTCGATCGCTTGCGCGGTAAGCACCGGGGCGTTTCTGCCTTGATGCGATACCCTTTGCGCCTTCTGACCCTGCAGCAAGCACGACGCACTTTTTCTGTCATGGGGGCCGCTGAGGAAGTACGCCATGCCCGAGGACATCCGGGCGATGCCTTTTCACTTGGCTTCTGGGTAGGAGGAAGCAACACTCCAAATTGGCATTCCGAAGACGGGTACAAGGAGGTTCCCACTGAGTCTGAGGTTCCTCCCGGCGCTGAGGCGCAGCATAAGAATATACAGCCCTATAAAAGCGCCAGGGAGCGCTGGCTAAAACTTTCTGCGTGCCCGTTCTGCGGAAACAAGGACGGTAGCCAGCTCGCGCTAAGGCGACATTCTGGATCCGGTGCGAATGCATTAGGTCATTTCTGCACAGCTCTTAAGGAGCAGTGTTCATGGAATGCCCGCTTTGCGACACCCATGCCACTGCCGTTCTACATAGTAGACGAGGATATATACGACCTTGCGCCCTCTGTCCTCCTGGGTACCGTAGACAAGCTCGCAGCAATTGGGCAGTCGCAGGGCACAATTCGGAAATTTTTCGGCATGTTCGGCTTTGCACCACTGATCGAAAATGGTAGTGAGCGTCTACTGGTACCCGTGAAATTCCGGGATTGGGACAATCATCCAGGGGCCGACTCACGTGCGCTCTTCCCGTCATTTGCTTCCGGTGAGAAGAGATTCTTTGACCCGTTTCCAGCGTTGTTGATTCAAGACGAGGCTCACCTACTCGATGAATCTCTAGGCACATTCTCCGGTCTGTTCGAGTCTGCTCTGGAGGCTGCGCTCGACCAACTTGCCCCGCTGTTGAAGGGCTATCTATCCTATGAGCCGGACTCGATTGTGCGCCGAAAAATCAAGGTCATCGCCGCATCGGCAACGGTCAGCGAACCGCAACGGCAGATGCGAAACCTCTATCAAAGGGATAACACTGTTCAATTTCCCTATCCCGGCCCGTCCCTTTACGAGTCGTTCTATGCGACGCCCATGAAGCCTGACGACTCGTTGGATGATCTTGAGCGGGCGAGCATGCAACCGAGTGACGCAGATCTGCGAAGTCACTGGGCACGTGTCTATGCATCGGTTCTCACGAACGGACACCGCCATACCGTGGCAATGGCGTCCGTTCTTGGCCACTACCACCTGATGATAACTGGACTCTATGAAGGCCTCAGAAGCGGAGATCCCATCCAAGTGGAGGCTATGCGCAGTGAGCTAGTCCGCTGGACCTCTCCGGGCCCCACGCAGGCGCAGTTCATACGCCTTCTCAATCAAGCCGATGCGGCGACATTGCTAACTCTCGTAGACTTGCATCGAATATCACTGACTTACGTAACAAATAAGAAGGGCGGTGACCAAGTCATTGATACAGAGAAGATGCAGTTCGAGAAACTCCATCAGGCTGAGGGCTATGTAGGACATGTACTAAATTCGGAGCTTCTATCGGGAGCGGTGTCCGCAGCGGAAATTCAAGACATCGTTCGCCGCGCGGAAGCACGTGTTGGTGTTCAAAAGCCGTTTCCTGATCTTAGCGAAACACTTCGATCGATTATTGCGACATCGGCGATTTCGCACGGTGTCGATGTCGAAGAGTTTAACGCGATGTTCTTTGCAGGCATTCCATCGGACATCGCCGAATACATTCAGGCCTCGTCACGAGTTGGCCGCACGCACGTTGGGTTTTCGCTCCTTGTTCCAGTGCCGCAGCGATATCGAGATCGCTTTGTACTCGAAATCCACGACATATTTCACCGATTCCTGGAGCGGATGATCCTTCCTGCTGCCGTCGATCGGTGGGCCGAAAAGGCGCTAGCACGGGTGATGCCGAGCTTTTTCCAAGAGTACGTCTGCGGAATGCATGCTATCGAGGCGTTGTGCGCAGCTAACGATGACCAGAAGCGCAATTGTCCAATGCTTTCTATGGCTGCCGATGTTCGTGATTTTTTGGCCTTTCCAGTCAACCTAAAGGCAACGGATGCATTTATGCAAAAGGCGCTCGGTTTAGCTTTTTCGCCGTCTCCTGAGGGGAAAAATTACTATCGATCCTTACTAAAAGATCAACTGACGCTATACCAACAAGACCTTGGAGTTGACCGACTGGTGAACGCTACTCGCCTAGTCCAGTTTTTTGCGGCCCGCAACAGCTCGCTGCGCCCTATGACATCGCTTCGGGATGTCGATCAACCTGGATTAATTCGCGAATCGGGCGTTGATGCGTCATTCAAGCGAGTCAGCGAGGGTGTGACCGCAAGGACAATGACATTCATTCGCAGAGGATCAGGTGCTGATATCGATTCAACGGACGCAGCGACTGAAGCGCGAGACTGACTAGGGGATTGGAAAGATGGCAAAGGCTAAGATCATGAATCGCTCTCGCAATCAACTTGCGACAGCATACGCGCCCGAAAGCTTTTTCACCTTTGAAGGCGGTTTGGGTGCTTGCATAGCGCGCTCGTCAGTGGGTGAGTCCTTACAGCTTTCCGAATCGACGAAGGATCTAATATTCGAGCGAATGAACGAGCTAGGGCGCGCTTGGTTCGGTGCTGCCATGTCGGCAAGAGACGGCGACCCCAACAGGCCACGTATAGTTCCAGCCCAGTGTCTGGATCAAGTCTTACTCGACTCAACGCGAACCGAGTTTCAGCTGCCCGGCCAAGACCGCATTTATCTTTGTCGTCCATCGCACATGGAGTACACGCCCGCGCCGTTGACCTTCGTATGCCGTACTTGCGGTATTTTTAGGGACTACGAAACTCTAAGCGAGCTAGACAGAAACCTGGACAGACTTTCTTCAGCGAATTGCCTGAATCCGAAACAGGTGGGCCGATGCGATTGGGAGCAACTGGACGTAATTTTTGTTCACTGGTCGGGTCATTGGGAAGCCGCGTTTCCCGGTCAGTGGCACTGGAGTGATCGTGATAACAAAGTTGTCAAACGTCGCGATAGCTGCGTATGTGGCAGTCAGCTGTTCAAGCTGAACCGGCGCTCGGCTGGAATTGGTGATTGGTTTTTTGAATGTGCGGAATGCGACAAGCCCTTGTCTCCGAAGTGGCTCCAAAACGACCGAGACACACTTCGTATTCTTGGTCCAGAGATGAGACCAGACCGGTTGACGGAAGTACGTATGCAAGCGTCCCCCTATCGAGCATCGAGCGCTTACTACGTCAAGTCTGATCTCTTCATCGATTTTAAAGATGGGGGCCAACAACTACTGCTGCGCTTACGCCCGGGTCGCGAAGATGAACTCAAAGACTTTGTTTCCAAGCAGTATGGTTTCGATGTGCAGCCGATTTCGGACGAAGACGTGCGGAACGCATGCGATGGAAAGTCCGAATGCGCAAGGGATCTGGCAGATTACTTGGCCGCCATAAATCAGATTCATGTTGCTGAGTCGCAGCTAGTCAATGTACCCGAAGCATTCTTGTCGGCGTTTAAGGGACTCTTGGATCAGGCGTATGGAAATCGCGGGCGCATCATCGATGATCTTCGTCAGCGCAGAATACTAATCCCTAAAGTCGATTTACCCGTCGCCGTTGTCTCCAACATTCGTGACCGGCAGTCGAAATTCGCTTCGAAATTTGACCCGTTTCGACTGTCTATTGAACACGCGACACTCAGAAGTAGTCGGCTCGATGTAGAGAATACGACCAACGGCAAGAGACCCTATGTGTCCTTTACACGGTTGGACGAGGACCTGGCCCCCGAAGATCGGGAGCAGACCGATCAGGCGCAGGTGAATACTCGGGGCCTACTAGACAAACTTGGCATCGAGGATATGGGGCTCATCCGCGAGTTTGATTTATGTCGATTTAGCTTCGGCTACTCTCGCATGGAGTCATCGCCCATCCTTCGCGACAAGCGAGGAATGGATATGCCCGTTCGTTTGAACCTCTTCCCGCCAGTTCGACAAAACGACAGCACGAAGTACCCCGTTTACGTTGTACAGCAGGGCAATGAGGCGATCTACGTTCGACTCAATGAAGAGCTGGTGCTGAGTTGGATGAAGGAGTTGGGATGCCAAGATATGTTCTCGCTAAATCCCGGCGAAAGGGTAGGTGCTGGCCTGCTAGGCGCTGCTCAGTCGATGGACCCATTTTTGAATAAGCTTCCTGAGACGACCAACCCTCCTGCTTACTTCTACTTGTACACACTTCTCCATAGCTACTCCCATCTTTTGATGAAGCATCTATCGGAATATTCTGGCCTTGATCTTGGCTCCTTGGGCGAATATATCTTTCCGGCGGATTTGGCTTTCGTCGTCTACAGAAACGGTACCACGATGGATTTGGGCAACCTATCTGCCCTTTGGCGCAACTCAGGTACCGCCATGTTGACCGCGATGTTGGGCTCGAAAGCGACTCTGTGCGGGACCGGATCGCTCTGCACTCATCGTGGCGCAGCCTGTCCGGATTGCATCATGATGCCGGAAACGGCATGCATTGCAGGCAACAAATTGCTCAGTCGCGCAGTGCTTCGTTCCATTGGTGGGCGCCCGCGCCTGGACAAGCGTGTGGGGCCGATATCAGGTTACCTGGACACGATCAACTGCTTGGAGCACGCTGATGTCCGAGCAAAAGCTGACGGCGTTTGAGCGTAAAATCGTGGCTGGTCTTGCTTGCAAGGCTGGCCTGGCGGCTGCGCTGTTCGATGCTTGGGCCAACGTGCCACATGATTCGGTGCAATCCGTTCGATCCTTGATTGACGATGCACAGCTTGGCATCACAGAAGAAAGTGCAACAAGGGAGCTGCTCGATCTCTCTGTTGGTCTTGGTCTTGTTGACGCTGTGCCGACGGGATTTCAGGCTCGGGGAAATAGTCACAGTAGGTTTCGACGACTGGCATTTGCGCTAAACGCCATCGATTACTACGTCTGCGATGTGCATCGCGATGCCACGCTGGCCAAGATCGTGCTAACGAAGCCGCCGCGGCCGAGCATTCTGGAGCAAAAGCTGTCCGCATTGGGCTGGAGAACTGCAGATCTTGAGCCAACGGATCACGCCTTCCAGGGGATGGTTCGGTCAGCGCGGCGCCGGGTGGTGGTCATGACGCCATTTTTTGACACCAGGGGAGCATCGTGGCTACAAGAACTTCTCTCATATGTAGCACCAGGGGTTGAACGCATCCTGATTCTCAGAAGCCTGGAAGATTCCGCTCGAAAGGACTACCCAACTGGATTCGATGCCATCGGTCCCTGGCTTAAGACTGAAGAATTCCGAGTATTCAACTACTCGATTCCGCGGGTGGTTGGTGGTGGTCGCGAAACCTTCCATGCAAAGGTTGTGCTTTGTGACAGAGATGCCGCTTATCTTGGATCATCGAACGTCACTGCTGGCTCGCTCGAGTATTCAATGGAGATGGGGGTGGTTTTGCAAGGGCGCGCGGCTGCCAGCGTTGCTGAAGTCGTTGACGCGGTACTCGCGTCTGCCACACAAATGTTGTGATCATTGCTTCCTACAATTTTCCGTTCTTGAGAAAAATATGTGTGCAGTTCCGCGTGAGCAATGTATGTGGCGTTACGGCCCCAAATCCACGACGAAGCCAGTGGAAATGTAGGTGGCCAGGAAGGTCAATCGATCGTTCCGTTTGACGTTTCAAGATGTGTATGAATTGCGATCACGCGGTGATACTGCCCCGTTCCGTTTGCCGAAATTTAGGACGTCATTTTTTCATCATTCGCAACCAACGAGACGATCTCTGCAATCTCCTGAAATTCGGCCAGGTACTCCGGCTGATGGACCTCCAGCCAGCGCACAATGGCTTGCTTCTTCAATAGCTTCGCAAGATAGGTCTTGGCGATCGTCAGCTGTAAGTTGTCTTCGCCGTATGTGTCCTCGACATACTTTGTACGACTCTGGGCCACCGCCAGTTCGCGTTCGAGTCGGGCGATCTGCTCGCGTGAAACATCCCGGTCTTTCTTTCCCAATCGGGGCGCGACCAATAGTTCATCCGGTGTCGCTGCCAGAATGGTTCTGATGAAGGGCGATGAATAGTTCTTCTGCCCCACCATCAGCTCGGTTGCTTCCATCTGACGCATGGGCTTCATGCGCTTGAGCAACTCGAACATTAATTTGGGGCATGGTTTATCCGCCAATTGCTCAACCGCTTCCTTGCAAATGCCGTCGAGCAGCCGGAAACGACGACGAATGGCGCCCACTTCCAGGTCCAGTGCCTCTGCGATCTTTTCTTCCGGAACGCCGTGCTCCACGGCGCGAACAATCATCCGATGCTCCTGCACGGAAGCGAGACGGCTGATGCGCTTGTTGTAGGTATAGGCCTCGTCATCGGTTGAGATAAGACATTCGACCTCTGACCAGCCGAGCTCCGTGATCGCCTCTAGCCGCATCAGGCCATCCAGCAAAAGGTATGTGTCACGTTTCTTGGTGTTGGGTACGACTACCAGGCATTCCACTAATCCAATCGCACGAATCGAGGCTACGATTTGTCTGTACTTCTGGCTCTGCTTTGTTGTTGGTCGAAGGACTTTCAACGGAAGAATTGCGGATATAGGAATAACACGCGTCTCGGACTCGAATCCGGCCCGTGTTCCCTTGGTTGGCTTTCTTGGCATGTTCACTGAGCAGTACCTCGCGTCATCCTGTGCTCCAGCGGGCCGGGGATGGTTTCCATCCCTTCTTTGCGCAGAAGCGAGACGAAATCTGCGTTTTGGAGGAGCGTCTGAAGTGCCTGAATGACAAATAGCAGGCGCTTCTGGGTGAAGTCAGCCTTTTTTATGAGCAACTGTTGTTTGCCGACTTCCCGCTGGAAAATGCGCCGAAGGTTTTCGGCGTTGAGCCTTCGACTACCCTTCCGGCCAAAAACCGAAGGCCGTTCAATTTTTCCACGCACCGCCCGTTGCTCCAGTAACCGACGCAGCAACGTGAGCTTCTTTCCCTTGACCACGCCTTGGGTATAAGCGTCGGCAAGGGCCTCTTGAATACCCGCATCGTCACTACGGGCGATAGTTACCGCCAAGTAAATCGGAATCAGCCCCGTCTCGACGGCGGCGACGAGCCGTTCCTCGCCATGTTCAAGTAGCCCGAGCAGCATACCGACCCACGAGTTTGTGACGCCCAGCTTCAGTCCGATCTCGGTTTCGTTGTATCCACGCTTATGCAGACTTTCGATCTCCCGCATTAGCTCAATCGCAGGATGTTGTCGTCTGGCAATGTTCTCCACCAAGCTCATCACCAGGCAGTCTTCTTCCCTGGCTGAAACGACGATCGCTGGGATGCTTTCCCAGCCAAGCGTTCGGTAGGCCTCAAGTCGCCCTTGCCCACAGACCAGGTCAAACTCCATATCTCCTTCCGGCTTTTCCCGGCGGCTGACGGTGATGGGCCGCTTCAATCCGATCGTGTCAATGTTATCCACGATCTCCCGATACTGGCGCTGGTTGCGGGCCCGCGGATTGAGCACCTGGATCCGGTCAATCGGAATCATTTCGATGGGTCGCATAGCATGCCTCCACACTAGGCCACGTTGCTCAGGGGCCGCCGAGCGGCCAGTTGGTAAAGCGCATCGAGTACATCGAACCGATAGGCATCGAGGGTGACTTCGTTGTTTTCCTCGGCCAGACGGAGCGGTCGCAATGGCAGATCGATTTGTGGAAACAGGTAGTAGTCGAGGACGGTGTGCTGATCGGCAGCCATGCGAACCACCACGGTGATGTCCGGTGCGAGGCTGGTATCAAAGCGCAGTCGCCACCGGAAGGTTCCGCTAGGCAATTGCAGACACCGTGCGATGACAACGGAAAGCGTGAATTCGTCATTGACTAAGAGAAGGCCAGTTCCCTCATCAAGAGATACAGACGCGTCCAAACCCTTCAGCCCCGTGACGACTTCCGCGATGATGTTCGGCACCATGGCCCGCAGCGCTTGGTTGATCTCCAGGTAGCGATAGTCGCGGCGCGGCCGGAAGCCAATCAGTGAGTAGGCGCGGACCAGTCCGCCGAAACGCGCTCGATAGGCGCTGCTCGATGGCATCCCTTCCTGTTCATCAATCAACAGTCCCGACAGGACGCCGGTTTGCGCATAGAGCGATTGAAGGAGCTGCAGCATGGAAGCGTCGTCCATGCGCTGTGATCTGGCCGCAATCGCTTCCTGCGCCCGGGCAAACCATTCCACTGGGATTACGGGGTCGAACGCGCCGTCCCGCCGAATCCACATGTCCGGGTTGTTGCGTACCCGGCGCTGCTTGAGCTTGAACGAGGTGCGGTTGTAGACGTTGTTGCCAATATATTTTTCGTTGGTCAGGATTTGGTGAACCGTGCCCCGTGTCCAGGCACGCTCCTGGTTCGTCTGCTGGCCGGCTGCGTTCAACGCGTCGGCAATGGTCCGCTCCGGTTTTCCCGACTCCAGGAACTCTCTGTAGATGTATCGGACGGTAGCCACTTCGTCCTCAGGGCCAGGGACAAGCACTACACGATCGGTTTGCAGGCTCTTCTTCTCGCCATGCCGCAATGCGCCTTTTGGCATCCGGTATTCATCCAACAACATGCGACGGAGCCCAAAACCCGGCGCACCCCCTTGCCGGAAGCCCAGTTCAATGAGACGACACTGCCCCTGGAAGACCTTGTTGGAGAGCTCACGGCTGTATTCGCCGGCCATTGCCCGCTTGACGCTCTTCATGATGGTCGCCATGGGGCTTCCATCGTTTTCGAAGGGCTCGGTGCAGTAACGCACTTGGATGCCGGAGCGACGGCATAAGTATTCGTAGTAAGCGCTCTCGTCGGCGTCCTGGAATCGCCCCCAGCGACTGATGTCATAGACCAGGATGGCGTCGAAGTTGGGACGGCCCGACTGAACATCCTGAATCAATTGCTTCAGGGCAGCGCGTCCCTCGAGGCTGAGTCCGCTCTTGCCCTCATCAGCGTAGGTCTGGACGATGACCATTCCGCGCTGAGCCGCGTATTTACCGATGGTTTCGCGCTGGTTCTCGGTTGAGTAGCGCTGGTGATCGGTAGACATACGGACGTACTGGGCAACGCGCATTGGTTGTCCATCGTTGCTCTGACGCGGAGTGCTTCCTCGCCGGCCCATTTTGGTGCCTGGGACGGATCCCATTGCCGTAGTGGACTGCGATGATTAGGCAATCTGTTGGATATTGTCAAGCTATTCCAACATTTGTAGAAGTTGCTACTTAGATGGGGCGGTCTTGCGACGACGAGGAGCGGATGTCGACAGCGTCTCCAAGAATTGCAGTAGCGCGTCTTGCTGGTGCTCTCCCAGCCCTCGAAACCGATCCAGTAAACGGATATCTCGTGGGCGCAGGGGTTCGGGCAGATTTCCGGCGACCAACTCCCAAGGGTGGCAAGCCAGCGCCTTTGAAAGGCGAATCAACCATTCGACCGTTAGACGACGCTTCCCGTTCTCAAGGAGGCTAATTTGCTGGTTGGTGGTGCCGGTTCCGGCAGCCAGCTCGTCAAGCGATAAGCCCCGCGCTTCGCGGAGCACTCTAATAAGATTGTCCACGCTTTGAGGAAGTCCTGTTGAGATCCGCCATTGTTCACCAAGGTATCAGTTCATCAATTCCGATATTGCCTGGACCGCTGAATATCAGCATTCAATTGCCCAGGCTAGTTCCCCAAGAGCGCTCGTAGCGCCATTCGAACTACTGCACGGGAGCCTCCGTCGAACGGCATGGTCCACCTATTAGACGATGGCTGGCATACAGCCAAGTTGGGAAGGGCTGGTTAGCCGCGGAATGCGTGGCGCACGCACCACGGGGTTATGGCTATCAATGCAGAGTGATCCGGATTTGCGGGAAACTTACTAGGAAGCGCAACAAAATCAATGGGTTGACTGACGTTGTTTGAGAGAGTACGGTCGACGCAGACCCTCCCCGGGACGTACGAAACGTGACAGACCGCAACGTCGACCATGATTCATCCACGGCGCGATGGCTGATGCAAATGCACGGCCCGCTCTTGCCCGCTGCCGTCGCTGCGAGGATCTTGGGGTTCAGCGGCACCGACGCACTGCGGCAGGCGAGAATACGTCACCGTTTGCCCATTCCGATGTTCCCTATCAAGGGCCGACGTGGCTGGTTCGCCTCGACGGCCGCAGTGGCCGCTTGGCTCGAGCAGACCGTAGGTCCAAACGTCATCGACCCATTTGCAACTGAGGAAGCCGTCTCTGAGGCAGCTTTGCAGCGTGGGGAGGGTGTGGCCGAGAGGTGAACTCGGCGTAACGACAATTTCCGGGAAAAAGAAAAGCCACCCTGTGGCGGGGTGGCTTTCTGGCGTGACTTGATTGCTCAAGCTTGAGTCGCCTGAGCGGCAGTGTGTTCCCTGCCCATATTCGAAGTCAAGCCTCCGGTCTATCAGACATTCAGCGCCGCAACGAGGCGGCGGGAGGCGTGTGTGCGAACGAAGCATGCAGGTTGGCTGTGGATTGCTGGGTGGCGGCTAGCGCGGCCCACAGGGACAGAGCGTGGGCGATGGGGGGCAGCATGAAGATGACTTTCAAAAAGCTAGAGGAGATGATTCTGGAAGGGCGTGGGCTGGGGGTGGGCGACAAGTACCAGCCTTGGGAGCAAATCACTCGGCGCCGCTCATCGCCCCGCTCAAACCTCAATCTCATTCCGGTGCCTCATCTCATTCGGCTAACTCACTTTCTGTCGCGGGGCGAGCGTGAGTTTGGATTGCTTCTCTGGTGGATTGGTGCCGAGGATGTGCGTGAGCAGTATCCGCTCTGGCCATGGGCTCATCGGCAGCCCCTCGATCAGATCAGTGGCGTAGAGCCAAAGATGGCTAAGCATCCAGGAATGGCCTGGGTGGCAAAAGAGGCCGGAATAAAGCTGAACAATTATCTCGGACTGCGTGTCCCCGTCGTCCTATCCATTGATCTCATCGCTACTGTCCCCCCTGCTTTGGGACCAAGCCGGTTGGTGGGTTTCAGTTGCAAACCGTTGGATTTGTTCAGGAGCGCCGGGCCAAGGGATTGGTTGCGAGAACGCTTAGAACTGGATCGGCGCTACTGCATTGCTGCTCATATGCGGCATCACCTCATCCACCCCGAACAGATCTCCAAGACATTGGTAGTTCAGTTGCACTGGCTCGCTCCCATCGAGCCATGGCCACAACTCAAGCAATTCATTGGTTCCGAAAGCTATCAGATCTATTTGGAAATGATGGGAGCGACGGCATATGCAATGCCTGCTTGTGCGGCCTCGCGAAGCGCAGGGATGGCAGCGGGGTGGTCTGAGGGAGAAGACAGACGTGCGCTGGAGATCGCGATTTGGTACCAACATCTGGATGTTGACCTCCTACAGCCAGTGCACACAACACGTCCCCTGAGACCGGGCGGTATCGCGCTGAGAGAGCAGCTTCAACGCAAATGGCTTGGAGAGCATTCATGACTCTTCTCCTTGGCTACATCATTCGCGCGGGCGTGGGAGAGTCATTGCTCTCGGGGGCTCAGCGCGTGCTGGCGGTATCCGTGCCTGGCGACGCTGTCTGGCTTATTTGCCTCCCGCGAGAATTAGCAATCGAAGGCGTCAAGAAGCACCACGTGCTCGCTCCTCGACGATATCGCCTCTCAGCAATATCCGACGCGATCGAGCAGGGAATGCTCGTCATGGAGGATGTTCCCCTGCCGGGAATTTGGCAGATGACCGACACGGACTACGCGCAAGAGGCGGCCAGTGAAAGCGAGAGAAAACTTAGAGAGAGACGACTCCAAAAGAGGGACGCGCGCTGGAACGTGATCGAGCCCATTGTAGGGACGCAAAGGGCTCAGGATATCGTGCCCGTGGTATACCTTCTTCGAAGGGAGATCGAAGCTCAAGCCAAAGCTCATCACGTAAGCATCCCCACAATATATAGCTGGATTCATCGATTCTGGGCGGGGGGCAGTTGTCTCAACAGCCTACTTCCCAACACCAATTACTGCGGAAATCCCGGGAAGAGAAAGAAGCAGTCGGTGCGCCGACTGGGGCGCAAGTCACGGCTCTTTAAGGCAGGTCTCATAGCAACCGAAGGCTACGTCCTGAAGAGTGGCGACGGTGAGCGTCTCGCTTGCGGATACGCGCTGGTGAAGCCCTCACTGACGGTTCACGACGCGTATCTGCATACCATGGATGCCTTTTGGTCCACGACGAACCAGAACGAGCATGGGTATCTTCGGCGCGAAATGCTGCCTGAACTTCAACGCCCCACACAAGTACAGTTCGAGTACTGGGGTAGGCAGCTTTACGGCGACCCGCTACGCCGCCAGCTCATGGGTTCAGATCGGTGGGCCACATCCACACTGGCCGTCGCGGGAAGTGCGCAAGACCAGGTCCATGTCATCGGGCAGATGGGCATGATCGATTCGACATCTACGGATGTCTACCTCACCTCGGTACTGTCGCGGCTCAAAGTTCTGCCGCCGATGCACCGGACCATCATCGTCGATGTGAGATCGACGATGATGGTGGGGTTCTATCTTGGGTGGGAAGATCCCAGTTCGGCGACATCCCTGCAGGCCATTTTCTGCGCCGCTAGCGACAAGCGAGAGATCGCGGCGAGATTCGGGATCGACCTCGAAGATGATGAGTGGCCAGGAATGTTGCATCGCCTCTACCTGGCTGACAACGGAGAGATGAAGTCGGCCGCCCTGATGGAGGCAGAACGACAATTCCGATTCGGAGTGGAGTACGTCCGAGCCTATAGCGGCCAAAGTAAGAGCCAGGTCGAGAATCAGCATCACACCGATCACAAAGCCCTGGACCACAAGCTTCCCGGAACCACCCGTGGCAGGCAGCGCAAGCGTGGCGAAACCCCGCCCTCGAAACTGGCACTGTGGAACTATCAGGAGTACATGCATGAGTTCATTCTTGCTGCCCTCCACCATAGCAAACAGGAAGTTCCTGACCGCGCGCCAACAGATATGAAGCTCGCGGGTGTGCCGCCGACTCGGGCGAACGTCTTTCGGTGGCTGCGTGATCACCACGCGCGTGCTGACATTCCATGCAGTCTTGACCAGTTGAGGGCTTTCACCCTTCCCGATCGCTGTGCAGTAATTCGTAGGGAAGGCATTTACTTGCTAATGGACGATGGGATAAGACAACTGTCCGGTCATCGTTATTTCACCGAAGCACTGACTCGCGACGTTCGCTGGCAGAAGGCAGCCGCGAGCCATAGTGTCGTTAAGTTGACCGTAAAGCTCGATGCGCAGGACCTAAGTCACATTTGGCTACCTACGGCAGCCGGACTCTTGCGAATTGCCAATGTGCAGGCAGAGCAAATCCTTCTGGAGGGCATAACCCTCACGGACTGGGTTCAACATATAGAAGATGAAGATCTTCGAAAAGACCAAGGACGAGACGCTCGTGATCAGGGTGATTTGGACACGCTGAATCGGAGGGGGCAGACCTCACGCAAGGCTGCGACCGAAAAGCGCGCAGAGGAAGCGCAGCTTCCGAAAAAGCCCAGCAGAAAAAATCAAGCGACAGGGCTGCGGCAAAATAAGGCTGACGAAATGGCGCATATGAATCCCTCCGTCTTCCATAAGACCAACGAAACCGCGTTGCATGAAGGCGTCAGCTTGAGTCAAGAAGCGGCGGAGGCTGCAAATCGAGCCATGGATACTTTCCACGAAGGAAGCGAACGATGAGTGCGCTAAACCTTGTTCATCCTGAGCTGATCAATGGTCCCAACCCCCTCCTAGAGGCAGCGGCGCCTTTTCTGACATTCGCCAAGTTACCAGCCGCTCTGAAGCATGAGCCCTTGAAGGCCATAGATTGGCGTTCGCTCCCTCCGGAGTACCGTACCACTTTGCTCAGTCAAGCCGATCAACACTACTGCCCAAGCCGACTCATTCTCGACTTCGCCGATAGCGTTCAAAGCATGCTTCGAGGTGGACTGATGGCCCGCAATCCGCTATCGGTGGCCGAGCAGTGTCGGATTAACGCTCTGGCTTTGGCAGATAATATGGAAAAGGTGCACCTTCAGTCGCTCCGTAAGCGGGCCGGCGGTGGGATTCTCTCGGCTATCACGGGCATGGGAAAGTCAGTCGGGTCGGAAAGAATATTAGAAGCCATTGCTCCCCAGCAGGTGGTCGTTCACAGCAAAAGCGAAGTATGCGGATGGTCATCCCTGACACAAGTTCTCTATTTGGTCATCGACGCGCCTTTCAACGGTACCCCGGGAGGGTTGCTTGCGCGCATCGTCGAGGGCTTGGATGCGCTGCTGGGAACGGACTACTCCGAAACGCTTCGCAAGCTCCGTAACCTGGATGCGGCGCTCTTGCTTGTTCACAAGACCCTCTCGAATCATCGTGTCGGGATGTTGGTCATCGATGAGAACCAGCAGGATAACTTTGATCAAAGTGTGTGGCAGCGCAGCTTTATCCTATTTTTTCTAAGCGTCATGAATCTAGGTATTCCTGTAATGCTTCTGGGAAACCCGCAGGCATTCGTTCGGCTGGAAACGGTGTCCCAAAACGTGCGACGTTTCTCCACAGTCGGTTACTACGAGCTGATACCTGCGGCCTCTTCCGGCGAAGACTGGTGGTCCAAAGACTATGTTCCTAAGATGTGTCAGTTCATGCTTTGTGACGAAGCCCCGCCGATGACTGAAATTATCGAGGCCACTTTCGGGATGTCGGCCGGTGTTCCAGGGCTATTTGGTCCGATATGGGTCGAAGCTCAGCGCATCGCTCTGCGTCGGGGAGGCGATCGTACGTGCGTGACTCATGCCGATTTGTTGGCGGCAGGCACGACGTCGCGAGGTAAAGGGCTTCTCGCTATTGCTTCCCAGATTTCTGGCGCGACATCGCTTCAACGCTTCATCGACATTCCCGCGAAAGTGGCCGTTTGCCGATCTGAGTCAGGCGAGCCTAACGCGGCGGGGCCAAAGGCTTCGGCTGAGGGTGAGAGGGGGGTGTCGGAGCAAATGGATCCGATACGGGCAAAACTTGAGAGAGACATGAAAGCGAAGGAGAAGGCTGCGGCGAAAAGAATGGAAAAGGCAAACCACTTAAACCCTGACGACCTGAGAGCCTACGAACTTAAAATGGAGATATACGCTGGATTTGAGGGGGCGCAAGAGCCCCTTCTAACGAGTGGTGGGCGCGCTCCGCCGAAGCTGCGCTGATTCGGTCGAGGGTCCCCCTGGAGTTCATTGCCGCTCACTAAGCGACCAAGCCACTTCCCGGCGCCGGATCTCTTTTTTTAGCCACGACGATCGGTCCCAACTCTGCTCCTTGGACATCCGGTCGAGAAGTTCATCAGGGAGGGTCTGAAAGAACTTTCCGAGGACTAAATGATTCAGATGCAATCGCTCGTCAACTTCGTGGATGTCCAAATCTTCAGTCATCGTTCGAAACAGCGCCGGTGGAAAGTTGGCATCTATAACGAGCCTGCGCAATTCGGCTTGTGTTTGAGGCGTCAGCCAAGAGCCAAATGGCGCAACCGGCGCCAGTTCTAAGGGAGAGTGCCAGGGCGAGCTATCGCATCTCGGCGGACTGATTTTCAGTTCATCAAGGGCTCCGCAGATAACAAGGCGAGAGGCGACATAGCTCGCCTGAACTCGTTGCTCCAGCTCGGCCTGAACGAAAAGTGGGCCATCAGCAATCCCCAGGGCGCTGGCGACCTCAACGAGCGGCACGCCCCACGACTTCTGGATGGTTCCAGATATTTTCTCAGAAGCATGAGCGATGGTGCCGAAGCGACGGACGACGGCGTCCATGACCAGCATCCACAGATCAGGAGCTATGCCTGTCAGATTTCCCTCGAAGGCTTCGATCCAGAGCCGCAAGTAGGCGGCGTATCCATCCGAAACCGGAAGGTTCATCGCCTCAATGCTGGTTACCGTTGAGGGTCGCTCTCCCGGGAGAGATAAAGGCAAAAGTCCACCAGCGCGCTCTCTCTTGGCTTCATCACGAAGCGGCTCGCCATGATAGGGGCAGTGTCCTATGGATGGCAGTAAATGAAGCACGTGCCATGACGCAAAGCCTTGCAGGCTAATGTCTTCTGCAATGCATTTTTCGCACGATCGCATGCACGTGGTCGCGAGTCTCGGGATCTGCCGTCCCCTATGGCCGCGGAAGGCCGAGCGGAATTTCCCACCGTTGCCCGCGATTAGCTGTCCAGCCAAGGTGCTTGCGACCTGAGGCGCCATTGCGCGCGAGTAGGCACCAAAAAGAGTGTGCTGTTCGAGCACCTGCCGCTGGGAAGCCGTAGGCCCGAATATACGTTTAGCGGCCTCGCCAACTCCAGATCCAAGAAGACTCATTGCGTGGTTCTTTATATCCTGGCCATATATCGCGTGAAGGGAAGAGGTAAAGCTGGATGATTGAAACATCCGACTATGGATCACTACCGCACTGTATAGAGTCGCGCCTGCCTTCAGCAGGGGCATGTAACCGATAGCGGTCATGAGCGGGCAGCGCAGGCGATGTTCATGGGGCTCTCTCGCCAGATCGCCGGCAGCTGCTCGCGTAACCAGTCCCGATCGTTCCGGTACAGCCACATATAGCAGTTGTCAGGTAGCCGCCGGATCTGCCCGGTCACGAGCCCTGGGTTCTGTTTTACGACCTGTTTGAATCGGCGTCGGGCTGCTTTGCGGCGAGCGACGAAGCGAGCGACTTTCCATGCGTAGAGAAGATCGCTTTCAGAGGTAAGCAATCGATCGATCGTGGCGCGTGATAGACCCAATGCTTCGCACACGACGATCGCATCGTTTCCGGCGCGCAGCATTTTTCTGGCCGTGGCTTTCTTATCCTCGGAGAAAGTTTTAGTACGGGTCACATACTGGAGGCCGAGTCGCTGCGCCCACTTCACTCCCGTCGAAGTGTCGATACCCAGTTCGGTCGAAGCACAGCGGATGGACTTCCCATTCGAAACGAGTTTGTAGAACGCTTCAGTCCGGGATGGGTCGGGCTCTTCGGCGGCGGGGCTGGCAGGCGGTTCGGTAGAGGTCCTGCTTTCATCGTAGGCGGAAAGAAAGTCATCCCAGCTTTCGAACAGCATAGAAATCAACAATAGATGCTTGAGCGGGTGACCTGGCCGCGGCTTGCGCCGTGTGAGTGCCCCGGCCAAGCCGGGCCAGTCGGGAGTTACCGCCTGAAGCGCCTCAAATCCCGGTACGGTCTCGACGCCAGAGTAGTGCGATCGTGTTAGTTGGATCAGTGCAGAGAGCCTGAGGCTGCCGTTTGCAGTTGCTATACCTCTCCCGCGCAAAGCGCCTTGGTAGGTTTTTGCCAAGAGAGCGCTCTCAATGGAGCCCGGAGGCAGCGTGCTGAAGGCGCCCGAGAATGCGGCCAAACGCATCAGGCGCTCCATTTGCATACTGCCGTCGACAGGGATATCGATCCAATGTCTGGCCAGTCCTCCTCTCGGCAGGAGCCAGCCACGCCGGTGTACGGGAGTGACCGGATCCCAAGCAATCACCAGAGGACGTTGGTGTCTTTGGCAAACCATCACCGAAGGGAATTGGTGTGGCACATGCCAATAGGCAAAGCCAGTGGCTGCCTCGTCTTCATCGAAGCAGGCAGGGCATCCCTTGAGGGGATGATGCCCGCCTATGCGGCTGGCAGTAATTCCCAGCTTCATCTTCAGTTCTGGCATCGCTCCTTCACGGGTGCGCCTCAGTACTGCCGCTGCCAGGTCAACGTGAACGAGCGGCAAAAAATAGCCGAGAAGCGTGTGGTTCAGAGCAAGTCTGCGCGGAGATCCTAGGTGCCCTCCTGTACGCGTGTTGAGCGCTGCGAGGTTAGCCGGGAAGTCGTGCATGAGGGCCGCGAAGCTCGAACCAAACAGCTCTTGGCTGGTGGCTATTGCGCTCAACCCATTCCACGCGTGCACCAGTCCGCACCAGCTATACAACGTCTGGTCGTGAGCGAGGTTTGGCAGGTTGTGTAGCATGCATCCAACCTAGGAGTTCGCGCATTTCGCGATCTAAATAAGATACCGGGCTACTAGTAAACCACGATTTGAGCGTGACATTGTGTTGGATTTTCTATTGCTAGAATCAGCCAAGCGATCTTTAGTGGTAAATCGAACTGGTGGTCGGCCACGTACGAAGAAAAGGCCTCTCACTCGGCGATCTCAATGGCACCACCCCTTACCGCCCCTGGCTATGGCCATGGCATCGTCTGCATCCGCTGCGACCACCCGTGTCCAGTAAGAGTAAGCATGCGTCGGTTCATGCAGAAAACCCGTGGGACACTAATCCGAACGTGAAAAAATTGGCGAGGGACTTAACGGCGCAGGTGGAAGAGATCTATCAGCTGATCGACCTGTATCAATCCGCGTCTGGGTCAGATCCAAGGCGTTCGCACTGAGCCTGTATCACGATAAGTTGTAGTAAAACTCCGAGAAATAGTGCCCCGCGCCACGAGGCATTAGCCGTAGAGAGTCTTTCACATCGTCGGGAACACGGGCGAGCATTCTACGGGCGTCCTCATCCATTTCCCGATCGATGGGCGCTGTTTCTACCCCTCGATGGAAGTATTCGTCTATGCGCTTCTTGAGCACGACTTCCGCGTGCCTGCGAGAACTTCCCACGGCGACGCACGATGTGGCTCCTTCGCCCGTCGCGAAGTAGTTCATGTAGCTGATGTACAAGCCGCAGTCGAGCAGGTCCAGTTTTGGAGGGTCGGAGGTCATCGGCATAGCTCCTGGAAAGATTTAAGGTCATTACGGGGTGCTGGGCAGCACCGAAGGCATCTGTTATCTAACGGTTGGCAAAGGGATCAGGCCCTACATTGCTCCCTGAGCGAGTCAGCAAGCTGCTGCCGAATGTTCGGATAGGACAGCGATCCACAGACCAAATGCCTCATCTCCTCATTCGGCCAATCATCCAGCTGACGTCCCATGTCAAGGGCGAGCCAGTCATGCCTGCGGTTAGGTCGACGACGAGCCAGCCACAATTGGATGCACGCATAGCGCGTGGCGAGCGCAGAGTGATAGTCACTCCAGGAGGAGTCGGTTAACTCTTCCAGATAAAGAGAATCGACAACCCGTGCCGCGACGGACTCGGGAAGGCGTCGGCAGAAATCCGCCAGCGGCGAGTGCACCGCAGCCCAATCGGTGATCACGATCTCCATGCGATCAGAGTAAGGCGCGATGATCTCGGCGAACACTTCTGCGTTGGAGAATACGGCGCTCTTCCCGAAAGAAGGCGCGGACTCTCGCTCATGTGCGTCGATCCGGCGTAACCCAAGGTCGCTATAGACCACGCATTCGAGCTCTAGAAATAGAATGATGGGCTGAGTATTCATCTGCGTACCCGCGTTGCAGTTGGTCGCCGTCTCGCAGCAGCATTCGTCTAGCGAGCGCTGTCTGTAGCCCAGGTATGCAGCGCGCGTGAGTTCCGGCCGGCAAGCGATCACCTAGGCGCGGAAAGTTAACCACGGCGGGGTCTCAAGGATTAAGACAGCCCTAACGAACGGCATCTCACCGTTTGGTTGATGCTCGGTACGGCATCACTCTCGGCGTGAGAGCACCGAGGCGTGCCAGCAAAAGCTCTGGGGGACAGTTGGCATGCTGACTGATTCGTCACTCGAGATAGCTGTGGGCGGCATCGGCGGCATCTGTACTTGTTCGACGGTTTCAGAATGCCACTGCAAATAATGTTGCAATAGTCCGCGCTGTTCCAGCTGCGAGGCTCTCACTCGTCTGCACGTCGGTTTCACCCATGTGCACCGGTAGCTTTCTCTGGTGCCAAGGCAATCGGTAGATCTCCCACGAACCAATCCGACCTGCGACGCCCGAAAGCTCAACGTGCACGCTACGGATGCGAACCAAGCAGTTGCCAACTGCGGCCTTTTGAAGATCATCAAACTTCATCTATCTCCCCCCGGCTTCGACTAACGGTACGCGGCGGACCCCGAATTGGACGAGCTGTCGATCAAATAGGGCCCCTCCGTGTGCTCAGCACCATAGACATTAGGCGTTGCTTTGGTATATTTCGTTCAGGCGGGATCGGCGCCTGCTGCTCACCCTGGCAAACCCTCGCGGGACGATATACATCCTGACTTCGTCTGATTCCCTCCCTGTGGCGAATCTGGGCAGTGAGCACCTGGCGTTTGCCCGCAGAAGGAGTCAGTCATGAAGTTCATCCCGACCTACCCATCCAAAGTCAAAACCCTTAAGAAGCAAGCTAAGCGCCTTCAGCGTGAGGGTGCCGGGTCCCATGTTGCGCTACTCGATCGTATTGCTCAGAGTGCGGGCTATGACCATTGGAACCATGTCATCCAGTGTCTGGACGAGACCGAGAAAACCGTGTCCGTTCGGGGAATCATCGCCGAGATCGAAGCGATCGTTATAGCCGAGTTAGCCGGCGAAGTGCGGATCGTTCGCACGGGCCCAGAAGCAACGAGGACCCAGCCTTTTGTATTGTTCTCAACGGGCATTGGCGATGCGTGGATGCTCGAACCCCTACATGACCGGGCCGTCTGTTTGGTCTGGCGAGGCAAGCGCCAGTCCCCACAGGTCCGGGATCTCCCGTCGCGCATCGAAATCATGTGGGACGGAACTTTCGAACTGCGCGGGCAATTTTTCGTCGTCGAAACCGAGCACCCGGAAATTGGTTCGCGAGCCATCGCCGGGTTTCCGCTAGATCAGCTGCGTCCGTTTTTGGAGGCATTGAGACCGATCGCACGCAAAATCGGGGATGTGTTCGGTCAGGAAGATGCAGTAGCGCTCACCCCCGATGTCATCGCACAGCTCTCCAAATCCGGTTGGGAACGAGAACAACTCGAACTTGCCGCACGGCAAGGCGCCCTCTACTCACCGACGAGAAATACCGTGCTGTTTTCACCAGCGGTGGAAGACTAGCGCGGGGTAAATGAGTGGGTGTTCCCGTTTACGAAGTATCAAAAGGCCTGCACCGAATGCTCATGGGTCATCGGTAGGGAGGGCGGTGTCGCGTGCGACAGCCAGGCCCGGCTCGGTGCCGGGCCTACCAGGAGAGACCGAAAGACCATTTCACTGTCCATTTTTGCCTTGATCTTTATCAAGGAGTTCTGGCAGGTACGGACAAAATTTACGCCAAATGCAGGACGGAATTGGTTGCGCTTCCTTCTCGTTGCCTTAAATTGAACGTTCACTAGAGTCGAAAAGCCAGGCAATGTCCCTACCAAACATCGACTTCAAAAACATCCGTCTCCATGGTTCGCAAGCGGACGCATTCGAGGAACTGTGTTGCCAGCTGGCGTCCGACGAGCCTTCGGTAAATCGGGTGGGATTCGACCGCAAGGGTCGCGGCGGCGACGCGGGCGCCGAATGTTTCGAGACACTGAGGGACGGCTCGGAGACCGGCTGGCAGGTCAAATACTACTGGGACGTCGACAGCATGTTGCGCTCGTTAGACGGATCTCTTGACATCGCGCTCGCGAAGCACCCGAACATGACGCGCTTCGTAGCGTGTTTTCCATTCGATTTAGCCGACGCTCGCAAGAAAAAAACGGCGTCCGCGCTGACCAAGTGGAACGAGTGGTGTCAGAAATGGACAGACAAGGCGGCCGGCGAAGGTCGCACGATCGAGATTGAGCGCTGGGGGGCGCACGAGCTCAAGCAGAGGCTCACGACCGACAAACCGCGCGCGGCAGGTCGGATCGCGTTCTGGTTCGACTGCGAACTTCTGACACCAGCGTGGTTCGAGGCCGCGTTCGAACGGACGAAGGCGGCCCTGGGCAACCGATACGATCCGGAAACACATGTAGATCTTCCGATCCGGCGCGCGATTCTGGCGACAACGCTGGAGCCGGCGTTTTTCGAAGAGTTGGGCCAATTTGCCAATGCGATTGCGGAGGCTGTTCCCGCCAACGTCTCAGACGACATGGGCACCCGACAGGCTTGCGCAACTGCGGCGCAGGCATTAAGAGCCGCCGCAGCGAGCCCGATGCCGCTCCGAGCCGAGACGCTGCGTCGTGCCGTTGAGATAGCAGCGACAGCAGCACTTAACTGGCACGGAATTTTGCGCGAAGCTGACGGAACTCGCGAGCCGAGCGGCAACTCGCGCGTCGTTTCGAACCTGCTTGGCCGGTTGCGCGAAGTTCTTGGCAGGTTGCGGCAGCCGCACTGGGATCTGCTCGGCGCCAAGTCATTGCTGATTTCCGGAGATGCGGGTAGCGGTAAGTCGCATCTTCTCGCCGACGCCTGTGCCTACCAACTGGCGCGCGACAGGCCGGCTCTGATGGTACTCGGCGGCAAGCTCGCTGATGCGGAGCCCTGGGGCCAAATTCTGAACGACCTCGATTTGCCGCGGCATCTGCAGATTAAGCAGTTCTTGGGTGCGCTCAATGCAGCGGGAGAGGCGGCGCGCGTGTGCATTTTGATCGCCATAGACGCCCTCAACGAGAAGAACGGCCAGACGATCTGGCCGGATCGCCTGGCGGAGGTGCTCCACGACACCGAGCAGTTTCCGTGGATTGCTGTCGTTCTTTCCTGCCGTACTACCTATCTCGAGGTCGTCATCCCCCAATCGCTCGACGCGACGAAGCTGCCGAGAATCGAGCATCGCGGCTTTTCGATTGGTGCGGTGCGCAGCTACCTAAAGCAACGCGGCGTCACTTTGCCCGAAGCACCCCTCCAAGCTGACGAGCTCCGGACCCCCTTGTTTCTGCGCATTTACTGCGACGCTCTTGAGATCGAGGGTGAGGCACTCCTCGCGCGGGGATTGGGCAGCGTTACCGATATCTTTCGGGCCTACTCGGACGCCGTTGTGCGCAAGGTTCATCGCGAAATGGGCGTCGCGCCAAACCGCCGGCTCGCACATAACGCGCTTGCCGCGCTGGCGGGCGAGATGGCGGACACCGGGCGCGCCGAGATTCCTTACGAGCGCGCCGATGAAATAGTCCGCGCAATCCACGATGGTCCCGAACTTGTGCACGACCTGCTATTTCAGCTGGAAAGCGAAGGTCTACTGGCGACCGAGCCCATGTACGGCGAGACCGTGCAGGCGGTCCGCTTCACCTTCGAGCGGATCGGGGATCATGCGATCGCACAGAATCTGATTGACCGCAGCTTTTCGCACGATCCCAGCGGGTTGTGCATACCCGAAACGCCCCTGCACGCCGCACTCTATATGGACGACAGCCAAATTTTATTTGGCCTGCTGGAGGCGCTTGCAATTCAATTGCCCGAGCGCTTTGGCTTGGAACTTCCCGACTTGTCGGGAGTTCCGTCTGACGTTCCGATCGAGCGCGCTTTTAGAGAAAGTCTGCAGACACGCCGCATCGAGGCGATCGGCGAGCGCACCTGGGAGCTAGTCAACGAGGTCGGCGGTAGCGACCTGCGATACGGCACGTTGATCGCGCTCGCGACCGAGCCCAATCACCCGTTTAATGTCCGTCATCTAGACGCTGAGCTTCGCGGTTTGGGCATGCCCGAGCGGGATGCTGTTTGGTCGACGTACCTCGCGCGCAAGCGCGAAGAGCCTTCTCTATTGATCGACTGGGTCCGCTCGGCGGACCAGGCAGCGGTCCCACTGCAGCGGGCGGAGCTGACCGCAATCCAGCTTGCCTGGTTCCTCACCTCGACTAACCGCGTGCTACGCGATAAGGCCACCAAGGCGCTGGTTACGCTATTGGCTGATCGGCCGGCGCTCGCGCAGAAAATTTGGCTCCACTTCAGCACCATCGATGATGGATACGTGACCGAACGGATCGCCGCCGCGCTGTATGGCGCAGCGCTGCAGGGACGCTGGAGCGACGCTGACTTGCATGCCGCCTCGCAGATGCTGCGCTCGACGCTCTTCGCCGCGGGCGCGCCGCCCACTAACGTCCTGCTGCGCGATCACGCCGCTGGCCTTATCCGTTGTGCGGCGATGCGCGGCGTGCTGCCCGCCGAGTTCGACATTTCGAGCACGCAGCCGCCATATGCGAGCCCTTGGCCGATCGAATATGTTTCGGACGATACGGTCGCTACGTTCACGCGCATGTATGGAAACGACGGCGCGCTCTACCCCGACGAAATCGCGAGTTCATGCGACGACGGCGACTTCGCGCGCTACGTGCTCGACTACGCCGTTCAAAAGTGGAGCCCGGCCCTACGGGGGACCCAGCCATTGCCAACTTACGCGGACTTGCGAAACGCATGGTATGCGGATTTCACCAATGTCGCCTCGGTCGAAGCGCTGGAAGCATACGATACGTTGGTCGCCGCCGTAGCCGCTATCCATGGCGCCCGGCCGATATACGGCGAGGCAAAGGACAAACTGCAGGTAGCGAAGGATGTCTTTGGTGAGGTGGTTGGATCGGAAATCTTCGAAGACTGGCGCGCCCGCGCTGAATATTGGCGCGACGACGGCATGTATCAGTCGATGGCGCGGCGGGGTCCGGCCGAGTTCAATCTGGCTTGGGCACGGCGATGGGTCGCGTGGCGTGCGCATGACCTCGGCTGGTCGCAGACACTGCATGGTGAGTTTGACCGCGGTCTGCGCAGCGGCCGTACCGACCACGGTATCGAACGTATCGGGAAAAAGTACCAGTGGCTGGCGCTATACGAGTTGGTGGCACGGATGGGCGACAATCTCGAGCCGCTTCTGGACGAGCGGGAAGACGGCCCCGAGCGACTGCGCAACATAGACCCGTCGATGCTGCGCGAGCGTACCGAGGACGATGGTTGGCGGCAATTCAATGAGGCAAGTTTCTGGATTGCGCCGAGCCCTAAGCTCGAAGCGCAATCTCCCGCGGAAACGCTGGCCTGGCTTCATTCGAGCGATGCGATCCTCGACGGCGTGGAGAATGTCGAAGTCACTAACGGCGACGACGGGCAACGATGGCTGGTGCTGACTGGCTTCGAGAACTGGCGGGGTGGCCCCGAACACGCGCGATGTGACGCGTGGCGCAGGGTCGGATGCGTAGTTGTTCGTGCAACCGATCGCGACTCGCTGCTATCGCTGCTGGGCGGACTTCAGATGATAGAGCATCACGCCATGCCAATCGCGGCCGGTGGCGGATTCCACATGCATTTGGGCGAGCATCCTTGGGCATGGCCAGACCCGGAGGAGACAGACGGGTGGATCGTCAATTGGCGGCCGCGCGGGCTGCTTTGGGACACGCCGGGAATACCCGTGCGTCCACCAACCGCTGAGTACATGGCCGAAACAGGCGGATACGACTATTCGATCGAACGGACCATCAACCTAAACCTGCCCGCTGGGTGGTTAATGAAGGCGCTCGGACTCCGACTTTCCGATGGCCGTTCGATCGAATATCGCAACGACGCCGACGAAGTTGTGTTCATGGATCCTTCCGTCGCTCGCGCCGGCCGAAGCGCGGCGTTGATCGAGCGGGCTGCCTTTCTCGACTTGCTGGCGCGTGAAGGGCTGGTCGCAATCTGGGCGGTAGCAGGCGAAAAGAACGCCTATGGAAAGCCGCAGGGCGAAGGGTTTGGCGGTCGTCATACATATACGCGGGTCTTCTACTCCAAAGGCGCCGAAATTCAGGCGCTTTCGCGTGCCAATCATTTCGACGAGCCGACCACGCACCAGCTGGCGGCCTTTCTCGAGATGAGCGACACCGAGCATGAAGATGATGATGACGACTTCGAGGTGGATACGATACGAACTTCAGCAGACGATTAAAGCACGTCAGCAGCCACACCAATTAGGCCCCACGGCGCAGGGTTTGCGATAGAAATCCACTGACCCTGGCTATCTCGCTACACCGTTAAGGCCAATGTTTACGAGGGCGGTCTCTCCTTTGCCCGTTCAGGCAACAGTGGCGTGCGCTCGTCGAGATACCAACCACCGCCTCCCCGTTGAGCCGCTTCCCGATACGGTTTCAATTTGAACGAGTTGGTGCTGCATCGACTTCCGGCAGGCTCCCTGGACCCATGAAGCTGCTGCGGGCTGCGGCTGGTTGCGCACCGACCGCAGACGGCCAGCCCGGGCTCGAAGACACCCTCATCGCCTATGTCATCTCGGCTGCCCGGAGCCGGCTCCTCACATGCAGCGCCCCATGCCCGACACACACCTTCGCGCGTTCCATCAGCATGTAATCAAGGCGCGACGCACTACCTCGACCAATCTTCAGGAGCGTCACGAGTTCACGAAAGTCGAGAACATGAACGAAGCATTCAAGCTCAGCAGCCAATTGGCAAAGTTCAGCGAATTCGTCATCCCATTCGGCATCCTCGATGAACTCTGTGACCAAGACAATGCAGTGGAGAGGGTGGCCGAGGTTCAGTGCGATGACCTGGCCGTCGCGGGTGCGGACTTGCGTTCCCTGCATTACGGCCTTCGCCGCGCCCCGGAGCTGCCCGAATGCCTTTCCGATATGGGATTTTAGCGTGGATATGCGCCTCTCATGGGATCTCTGGGGCTTTGCCCTAAGCACTGAAAGATCCTTCGCCTCGATGAGGAAGCTGCCGTACTCGTGCGTAGAGACGACATCAATGAGCTCCCGGTCCTTCAGTCCCTCAGTGACGACGGGACTATGGTGCAGCGTCAGCGGAAAAACCGACTCGAGCGCTGACCAGGTCAGTGCCTCAAGGACAGATCCTTCGTCCACATTGCTGATGTCGATGTGCTTGTGGTCATTGACGCCGGTGACTGCGATTTTCGCCGCCGTCCAGGCTCCGACAGTAACCTTCAATTCGCCGGCGGATCCCGCCGCAACCTCACCTTCCCCCAATTCTCCGTTGAGGATGCGGTCAAAGTCATCAAGGGCAAGCGAGGTAGGCTTGTCGAAAGGACCAACCGCCGGCGCGGGATGTCCTTGGAGCATTCCGCGAACCGCCGCTGCGTCGGACAAATCAAAACTCGCATCTGTCCACGCCACGCAAAACTCCATCTCATTGTAAAGAAACAGTGGCGCAGAGCCTTTTGCAAGAACCCGGTCCAGCGCCTGATGTTCGTCGTGGTGGCGGATGACGCCCGAGATCGTCAGCGCTCTCTCTGGCACATCGAAGATTCGCGCGCCCCAGCACACGTGATCGCCTACCCGGCGCACCACTATGTGCAGCTCGCAGCCTTGCATGATCGCCTTGATGGCCGTAGTAGGCGCCTTAAGAAGGATCGCTTCCGCGGCCCCATCGTTGGCCAGGGTGAACCATAGAGACGCGTCCTCCGAATACATTTCGCGGTGGATCCTCTCATTTGGCAGGTGCATCGACATTCCTTTGTTGAGGTGGCGCGGCTGAAGGAGGTGAGCGTTTTAGTTGCGCGCATGATCTACTGTCATCAAGCCCGTAGGGGCCGTGACCGAGGGACATCCGGGACGGATCAGAATGCGGTCGCCATCATGCGGGCCGAGCGGCCGCTATCGTTACTTCGCGTTGAAGGTTTAGTTCTTTCTGGTTTGCGCTAAAAGTCGCGTGCCGCCTTTTCTTCCTAGTTCATGTTGAGAAGCCGAGGTTGATGATGACGGCGCAATCGCCAAATTGGTGACGGGACTTTCTTTTATTTCAGGGGAGTGGTGGATGTTTGGTCTAAGGGTGCTTCGCGCTGGCACGTGCTTTTTGGTCTGGGCGCTGATTGATTTACTGCGTCATCGAATCGGTGGCCAAGGAGTTTCTGACTTTCTGGCCTTCCTGTGCATCGTAACTGTGGTGGCCTTCGTTTACCTCGTGTACTACATCATTTCCGAGAAATTGTACGACGAGATCCTAGGGTCCCTGGTCATTTCACTGGTGCTGATGGGGATGACCGCGATCCTTCCGATCTTGGGAATACTTTTGCTGCTCTGGGTTCTCTACAACGTTGTTGCCACGGTTCAATCGATCGTCTCGCTAATACCTTCGGCGCTGCTGAGTGGCGTGGCATTTGTTCTCCTATTTCCAATGGCGTGGGGCACGGCTTTAGGTCCCCAAGTGTTTGCCATCCTCCGTCCCTTGCTAGTGGTGGGACCCAGCTTGGGGGACAAATACGAAGGGGCTGTGTCGCTCCTTGATGTTGGATTCCTTGGCATTGCTGCCATCCATTCTTGGGTCATTTCCGCCTCGCCGCTCAAGGAGGCTTTGGCGCGCTTAGCGCTCCTAGGTGGATCGATTGGCCTAATCATCCTGTCGCTCTGCGCCATTATCGAAGGCGTGCGTAGCGTATTTCAAACGAACTGGGTCGCAAGCACCAGCAAGGTAAAAGTGACGCAGCAAGTATCTGAACACGTACGATCTGGCATTTACGTACGAGACTACGAGCGTCAGGTCACCCGGTCCGTAGTGAGTTCCGTGGTGGTTAAGTCAGTCGGTAGTGGTGGGCTGACGGTAGGTGCCGTTGGCGGATCCATGCACGTTGTCAAATCCACAGCGGACAAGCCGAAAGACGAAGACACGTAGGCTTGGTGCGACAACCAGAAGAAGGAAGCGAAGATGCAGTTTCAGATCATTCCCAATGGAACTGTTCCTCGCCATCAAGCAGGAAGATGGAGTGGGCGATGAGCAATGGTCGATAGCGTCCGCGCGCTCAACCAAAGTGACAAAATGCCGCCCTGAAAATGCAGGGTGGCATCCGGCGCTCCGTGCTCGTGAGTAGTAAAGCGCCT
Source organism: Rhodanobacter sp. MP7CTX1 (assembly GCF_014205795.1). Classification (GTDB taxonomy): domain Bacteria; phylum Pseudomonadota; class Gammaproteobacteria; order Xanthomonadales; family Rhodanobacteraceae; genus Rhodanobacter. Next base: position 250,349 of record NZ_JACHCN010000005.1, on the reverse strand, counting down.
AGCTTTACTTCGCCCACCCACAATCGCTATTACCCTCACGCGATGCACAGGGTGCTTTCGGGAGAACAGCTCCTGAAGCATCTCGGGGTAGATGGGGCCTGCTAGATGCACGCGGTCGCTCTCTGGAGCGTCGTAGCTACGCAGTGTCGATGGAGCGAGAACGCCGTGAATGTTTGAGAGCTTGATCGCACAGCCGGACTCACGCAAATCGCTCACATCTATTTCGTATGGCTCAAGAAGAAGGTTCATGACGCAGATCGGAAACTCCCTAGCGTCACTGTGACTTAGCCCCTCGTGGCGCTTTTCCAACTGCTCGATATAGTAGGCGCGTGTGATGGTGACGCGATCGTTGTGAAACTGGACATTGATGTCGACTCTGGGTGACATCGAGCGAATCCCGGCGGATCCGACTCCGTACCACTCATAGAATCCACCACTGAAGTGCGAAAGAGGTGAATTGGATACAGTGCCATTTCGGCTATCGCTGTCTAGGTAAAGCATGCCTGAACTGATGTGCTCAGCGAGGTCTTCGGTGGCAGATGTCGAATAGGTTGAACGCCAGCCTCCATTCAAGCTGAGCGCAGCATCAGAGTCTTTGATGACCTTCGCGACAAGATGGGTGCCCGACCCGCTTACGTAGCAAGTCCCGAAATTTTTCGTTGATATACGTATGTGTTGATTGTGGGTGTACGCGGTCCTTCTTCCTGTGGCGTCGATGAACATGCCGAGCAGAGAGAACGAAGCCCTGGATGGGCCTGTCTGATGAACTGCTTGGTCGACAAATGCATTGTCGATTCGAAAGGAAGGCTCGTAAGCAACCCTCGCCAGAAACTTTGCAGATAGCTCAGCCCAAAATTCGAATGCTGCGTGGCAATCTCCTGCGAAGGCTAGAATCCCGGCGTTGTTGGGTAGGAAGAAAGTCTTCCGTCCAAGCCTGGATATATGCCAACACCCTTCTGGAGATGCATATTCCGAAGGAACGTGCCCCAATGCGGGCAACCAGACCCGTCTCGGGGATTTTGGGTCTTTCCCCTGCGCTGACAAAAGTGTATCTGCGACAAGATGTGGGTCATTGTCGATGTCTAGTAGGGCTATAGCCGTCATTGCAGGCCTCCGCGAGCGGGAATCAGGAAAGTGCAATGATGGAATCGTCCCCTTAGTCGCAAACTTGAGGCATAAGATTGAAGGTCAGTCACCAGGCTTCGTGCGCGCGGCCGGAAGGTTGCCTAGCCGTGCACAATAAGCGTTAGGTCGGACTGGATAGTGGTCCGTTTGCATCGGAGATCAGGCCCAGTCTTGCCGCTGCTGCGGACACAAACTCGACAGTCCGCGGGTGTGTTCACATCGATCGGGGAACTCGCAAAACGTTCTCAGTTCTAAGGGTCTGCTGTTGGCGGAGAGATGTTTAATCTCCATGCAAGGTTTCCGGCATCGGCGCTCACTGCCAAGTTGTCGCAGCTGCCATTAAAGTGTTCACTCAGAAAGCCAGTTCTGGGGCGTGGCTGGCCACCTCTGGTGAGCCTTGTGTCTTCCAGGTCGACCTTCACAAACATGCCTCCTATCGAGTGAATGGTCATTCGTGCTTCGATCTTTGACACGCCATAGATTCCGAAAGCCTTGCTGAACCTTGCTACACCAAACCACTCTTGGGTTTCCCCAAAGGGCTCAAGCTGAGGAAAGAGCGGAGTTACGCGGGATAGTTGAGCGCTACCGAAGGTCACCAGCATCGACTTCGTACTGGAAAGGGCATGCGGTGAAAGCGACCTTGCTGAGATGATATATTCCTGAAGCGTCACCGATACCTCTCTGCCCTTAAAAAGAGAATCGCAGTTGCCAAGTGGCATAGCGGCCGCAATTGAGCTGCACATGAGTCCAATGGCTACAGTTGGGAGCTTGGTCATGATGTTAGCAACCTCTGTGCAGGATCCAGCCTCATCACAGAGGCAACGATCGTCTGCGCATGTCCTGTCCCGTAGTTGCTTTTTGGCGTGAGCTTCAGAGCAAATCTTGTGTAGCCCACAATTAGCAGAGCTTAGTAATATTTTGCTCTATTGATATCGGAGTAACTCGGAATCGGAAGTAAAAGGAACTTTCAAATCAAAGTCTTGGACGGCGTCAGACTTGTTTGCCAGAGACACATTCGCATTCCAAATGATTGATTTGAAAGATGGGTCAAGTTGACTCGACGCTTGAACTTCAAATCCTTGATGGATCTCTAAGGCCGTCGGGTAGACGCAGGGAGGAGCGTGACTTGAATCTAACATCGCGCGAAGTGCATGGACCAACGCCGAGTTGAGGTCATGCACGCCGGAGATACCCGGATCAGGCGGGAGCTCCTTTCCAGGCGAAGTAGGTAGGACTCCAGTATTGGTTGCGGTCCAAGTGCCGCTGCCTCCTTTTTTTGTGAAAGTCGACCAAGTGCCCGAGAGTGGCGAGTCAACCTTGATTGGCTTGGCCTGCCACGTGATCCCCAATTGATTGGTGTCGCCTCGGTTGTAGTCATAAGTGTAGTCGAGGCTCGCGACCCCGATGCTGGGCCCCACTACCGCCTTTACCTCATTTGAACCGGTTACTTTGAGGGTAATCGTAATGGTCGCAGGCTGCGTAACTAGGTGCACAGGACATGACATGCCAGCAGATCCAGCTGAGGCAGGCGCGCCAATCTCGTAGGTCTGGATGTCGTTGAACTGTTGTCTCGCCGCATTGAGCACGTCTTCAATGTGTACTTGGGGCGGCGGTCGCGTCGGCTGCTCGCAGCATCCTCCGAGCAGAAGACAAGTGGCGCAGACTAGGAACCAATTTCGCTTTGCTGAAACCATGGGGCTCTCCTGCATGGTTAAAACGATGCCTATCAAGTGGGCTAGTTGGGGCACGCAACGACACTTCCGAAAAAAGCTCGCGTCGCTATTCCGAACTGCGCCCACGATTCCCCACGACAAACAATCACGCGGAACATGACGTTCCGCGGCGAAACTTTTGCCGATCCACGTCTTACTCGATATTCGGCATCACGGTAACTGTAAAAAGTTACAGTTACCTCAGTATGGGATGCCCTCTCCATTGCCGACATTCCAGAACGGAGGATAATGCTCGGTGAATTGGCTATATGACGGAGGTGCATAAACTGATGTTTCTCGCCGTTCGAAGCTGTTCCGTCGGTGACTTTAAGCTCAACTGTTGGGCGAACTGTATGGCTGACATAAATCCTGGGTTAGGCTAGGGAAAGAAGCATCTGCTTTCCGTCCAAAACGGATATTGCGGTCACTAAAAACAGGGCGCAGACAGCTAAATGGCGCATGGGTGGGGTTTGCGTACCCTCGTCCAGCTTGTCGTGACTGGTGTGGAGGCGGCGGCCCGCGCGGACGATGAAAAGACTTAGTTGTGGAGGTGCCTATGTTACCGAGCTATGGGGTTGTAATCGGGACCTATCAGAACTACACGAAGAATCAGGGGCAGTGGCTGCACGTCGACCTGAATATCAATGCGGCAAAGAGCGTGTATCAAGCTGCGGTCGATGTTAACGAGCCTAATGGGCTGTTCCAGTACCAAGTGTTCAATAAACTTGATAGCTCCCTCTTTACCGCAATATCGAGCCTGCCTGATGGGTATCATCATCTTGCCTCGAACGCGATGTCCGGCGCGATTGACTATGCTCGAAGCCCAATTCTCCAGAGGCCCCTTGGCTGTCTCTCAGTATTTTTTGTAATCTTCGACGCAATTTTTCGCTCCAACCTCCAGACTTGGACGAATGTGACAGGGGACGAGGCTGGCAATGCACTGGTGAGCTTGCTTGGCAATTCGACCAAGTTGTACGCCTTCGGCGCGCCCTATACGAGCGGAAATGGTGTGCACGATGTCCACTGCAATCAAGGCGATCCACCGGGAGACAAACAGTCCTTGGACGGTATCTGGCAAGATGGCGCGGTCTTCGCTCTGCTACAAGACGGCACGCTTTCGGCATACTTGGGGAAGTTCTCTACCCAGTCTCTAAACACTGACGGCAATGGATTGCCCATTTGAGGAATGCCCCCTTTCACGGAGCCGAGACGGCGGACATGCGCCGCGCTGAGAGAAGAGTTGTTTAAGTCGTCAGGCTTTGACTCCCTGTCCCGAGTTCTTCAAAGATGCGATCTGGAAGGTGGAATCTCTTAATCTTAAAGAGTGTAGTTAGCAAAGAAGGGGTCATTTCGGTGAGTTCGCGCTGAAGAGCGTCTGACAGAAGTAGCGAAGCGCCCGGGCATCCCGGGCGCTTTTTTGTGCCGGGAATTTGGTGTGATGTGGGCCTCCCAATCGCCAGGCATGTTGCGCGCGTCGCGTGCCGTGGACAGACTGTCCACCGACCAACTGAGGACTGACCAGGCATGCCGGTTATTACAACAGGGTACCGCGCGATCTTCGGCGCACCGTTCTGGGAGGAAAGGAAGGCGCTAGATGTCCATGCCTTCGTATCCGACGTGTCGATCGCCAACCAACAGGCGACATTGCGCATCGAGGTTGCCGAGAGCGCCGCCGACTGGTCGTTGGCGGGCCGCTCTGGGCGAGAGCAAGTTGACTTCTTCGGGGGACTAGCCTGCTCGTACGCGTACCAGGTGGCTCAGATCCCGGATGTGTTGGATCTCTGGGGCGTTGGCACGGTCGACGAACTCGAGGGTGCGCAGCGGACCTTCGCCTTGAGTCGTGGGGCTGGTGCGGGTCCTGCCATCAGTCTGTTGCGGGACCTTGGGGACGCGGAAGGCGCGACGTACCAAGTGCAGGGCCGACAGGAGTTACCTGGCGACGTCCGGGCGGCACTGCTGCAGCCCGTCGGAGAGACCGCGACCGCCGATCTTATCGCGCAAGTTCTGGACCGAGCTGGCCGGTCTGATCTTGAAGTGGCAGTGCTCGATGTGGGCCAGGGCGCAGCAGCATGTCTGAATCCATCAGGCGCTCGTTGGCCATTGCTATATTTCGACATTGGCGGCGGGGAGTCGGGCAACCAACACACGTGGCCTGCCGACGGTGTTCGGTGGTGTTTCACCCAATCCCCACCGATCATTCTGTCCCACTGGCACCGTGATCACTACGCTGGAGCAATCTACGGGACGGAAGCCGAAGTGCGCGCCGCACTTAGGCAAACGTGGATTGCCCCGGACCAGCAGGTTGGTGCAAAAAGTAAACAGCTCCAAGCCAGAATCGTCGCCGGCGGCGGCCGACTCATAATATGGCCGAGCGGGTTACCGACCGTGAGTACGGGCTGTATTAGCCTTGGACGCGCCTCAGGGGTAGAGCACAACGACAGCGGGCTCGTGTTGTTGCTCGAGTCCGCCGACGGACGGCTCTCGCTGCTACCTGGCGATGCCGGCTACAAGTTCATTGATCCCTCTGTCGTGGCTCGGTACCAAGAGCAGGGCCTGAAGACTCTCGTCGTTGCGCACCACGGTGGTCTACTCGCGCGCAAGGCGCCAAGCAATGTGCCAGCACCCGACCGTATGCAAGGGGGCGCCGCGGTTTACTCGGCGGGGCGGAGCAACAGCCACGGTCACCCATCAAGCCTTGCGCCCTATAAGCAGGCCGGCTGGGGGACCATCGTTGGTACAGACGGGAGGTCGGTGGGTGCTGCTGCCAAACACCTCGGTGAGCCAATGTGGGGCAGCGACGTTCGCGTGGCGAGGTGTAACGGTGTGCAGTGTTCGCTGGCGATTTGGCGGTGACACGGGTGGGGTAGCAGCTTGCGTTCCGATCAGCGCGGGCGGGCCCAGAAGCGCGATAACATTGCCAACGTTATCGTGCAAAATGATGTTAATAACGTCAACCTGCGGCAACGAGCGCTACCGAATCAACCGCTGGCTTGCCAGGTAAGTTGTTGGAATCTTTATTGTTTCACCAGCTGCCTTCTTCGCACACACGATGCGCCTGTTGGAATCTATTTGGCGAGTTTTTCGTGAAGTTTGCCAACTGGGGTCGCACACCTCCGCGGCTGACCTCCTCCCTGCCAGTTGTAGCGTTTGGAAGTAGAGTTTTTCGGTAAAACCGCCCCTCCCGAGGAGACTGTTTTGCCATGAAGAAAACCAAGTACACCGAAGAACAGATTGCCTTTGCCCTGCGCCAAGCCGAGAGCGGTACGAGTGTCGCTGACGTTTGCCGAAAAATGGGTATCTGTGAAGCGACCTATTTCAACTGGAAGAAGAAGTGCGGTGGCCTCGGCGTGTCCGAGCTCCGACGCCTCCGGCAGCTGGATGAGGAAAATCGGAAGCTTAAACAGCTGGTCGCGGATCTCAGCCTAGATAAAGCCATGTTGCAGGATGTTCTGCAAAAAAAGCTCTGAGGCCGGCCCAGCGCAAAGCGCTGGCCGGCAAGCTTCAGCACACCTACGGCATAAGCATTCGTGGCTCGTGTTCGCTCATGCGGCTGTCGTTGACGTGTTGGTACTACCGACACACTCGTCTGCTTCTCGACGCTCCGCTACTCACACGAATGCGCGAGATCGCTGAGGTTCGCGTTCGCTACGGAGCGCGCCGCATACACATCTTGCTTCGTCGCGAGGGATGGGCTGTGAATCACAAACGGGTACATCGAATTTACGTGCAAGCAGGGCTTAGCCTGCGTTCCAAGAGACCCCGCCGGCGTAAAGCGGCAGCGACACGGCTTGATCGGCCCGTGCTGACGGGGCCCAACCAGTTATGGAGCATGGACTTTGTTTCCGATGCACTGTTCGACAGTCGCCGCTTTCGCGCACTGACGATCGTCGACAACTTCACACGAGAATGCCTGGCTATCGACGTCGCTCCCAGTCTGCGCGGCGAGGACGTGGTGACCGCGCTGGAAGGCCTGCGGCAATGTCGCGACCTGCCGTGTCGTATACAGGTCGACAACGGTCCTGAATTTATCTCGATGGCATTGGACCGCTATGCGTACGAGCACGGCATCACGCTCGACTACTCTCGCCCTGGCAAGCCAACGGACAACCCTTTCATCGAGTCTTTCAATGGCTCGTTTCGCGACGAATGTCTGAACACGCACTGGTTTTTGACACTTGCAGATGCCAAGGAAAAGATTGAATCTTGGAGGGCGGACTATAATGATTTCCGCCCACATTCATCGCTGGCAGATATCCCCCCAGCTCAGTTCGCGAAGGCCTTTTGCAAGACTCCCAAACTACCGATAGCTCTACTTTAAGGCGCTACGTATTTGGGGATGGGGTCACGAATTCCCCTTCCTGCAGTGCTTTGATGCATCATCGTGGGGATTCTTGAACAGCGCAAGCGGTCTCAGGGTGCATGTCGTTCAGCTTATTAGCATTGATGTATCGAGTGACGATCTACATGGAACCTAACAAAACTTAACTTCGTCCGGGCCGGGCAGGCTAGTAAGCCGCTTGAATCGGGGACAGGGGCGCACTGCGCGCGCCGCCGTTGCCGTCACCCTCAATGTAGCTAAATGTTTCCGCGGCGCAGATGTCGTGGATACCCGATGGCAGGCACCCGCGCGTGCATCGGGTCGATGCATGCACACATCAGGCTACGTCGCGGGCTTACCAGCCTCACTGGGCATCGGCGCCTTCTCATCCGCGCGCAGGGACACCAGGCGCTCGAGCATCGGCCAGTTCACGCGTGCCCAGGCCTCCAAATGTTTTTTTGCGGTCTTGGGGTGCACGTAGCGCACCTTCTTGGTCCTGAGCCCTGGTCGCCTTTGCGCTGACCAAGGGGGAAACACGATCAACCACCACTCGCCGTCGACGCGTTCGATCTGAGCAAATCCCTCTGTCTCTCGCGGCTGGCACACGCTTGCGAACCATCGATCGATCGGCTGGCCATAACCGATCGCGCGCGTCCATCGCACCATCACCCGTTCATGCGGCGTGGCTCGTAGCACCGGAATCACAGCTCGAAGTCCTTCAGATCATGACGCGCTAGCATCTCTTCGAGTTGACCCTTCACCCAGTCGCGGTCTGCCTCGCTCGCTTCAGGCATCAACAGTCGAACGAGCGTACGCAGCGTTGTGTGGAAGTCGTCTTCATCCGGTGGGCATCTCACCGCGCTGGCGATCGCAGCGTCCACGCTGGCCAGCATTCGCTTCAGGTGGTCGCGATCGGGAAGCATTAGGCATCCTGCTTGGCGAGCTGGTGTTCGTAAAACGGCCGCACGCGATCATCGAGAATCGCATACTCGGCGGCCAGGTTGCCGGGATCTGGATTTAGCCAAGCGTCGATGTTCTCCTCCTTGATCGGAATGGGACACCGGTCATGGCCCGCCTCAACGACTTCCAGCGGCGGATCATCGGTGATCGCCGCAAATGTGTAGAAGCCAGGATCGTCGCCGGCAGGTTCGACGTACGTCCAGAGACAGGCAACGAAGAGATATTGACCAGTCTGCGGCGTGAACATGATCTCGACGCTCTGCTCGCGCTCGCCGGGAACCAGTGGTCGCTGCTGCAAGTCGTGGAGATAGACGCTTTCGTAGAATCGGTCGACGACCATGGGGGTGCCTTGCGCCCCTTGGAGAGGACATCGAGCATCGCGGGAGCTGTAATTTTTTACAGTTACCAGGACCCGCAATTTCAAGTAAAACGTTCACCGACCAAATGTCCATTGTGGAACGCCGATGGCGACGATACAGATACTGGTCGAGAGCGACGAACTATTCGAAAACAGATCGATTGTTGGTAGGGAACCTGGCTCGCTGCCGGGAGCGATGCATGAGGGTCGGTCGCGCGAGTTGGTTCGAGGAAATGCGAAATCCGATTTCCTTCTCACTTGATTGACTTCCCCACATCGAAACGCTTCCTTGGCGGAGTGTGTGTACCCGCGCAAGATTTTCGTGATCCAGGAGCAAAGTAGCGATCTTCTAGTCTACGTCGTGGTAATTGATGGCGACTGGTTGATTGGTGATCCAAAGAGCTGCGTCGGCTTGACCGAAAGAGTCGATCCCATGGCGGAATACGGCATCGAGAAAGTTGACGCAGACGCAATGGCTGAATTCCACAATCGGTTGCTGAAAGTGCAAGGCTGAAAATGTAACTTCACTGCCAAGAAGTGAAAGGCCCCGAATCACCTGAGCCTTTTTTTGTCCCCTCATCGGTCGCAAACGCTACAAGAGCCGCGTTGTTCTGAAAATGAATTTGATGGTTGCACAGCCTTCAGGATGTGCGAACGATCCGGGTTCTCTGGGGCGACGGGAGGAGGCAGCTGCAAAAGAAGGGTCCGGGTTTTCGGATCCGGATCGCTGCCAATGATGAATGCCGGCATATAGTACCCAAGCGGGTTCTGCGGCATGACCTTGCGAGGAGGCTATATGTCACTTCGATCATTAGGTTTGTCTCCCCCCCGGATCCCCCTCCGACACGTCTGCAGTCGCGTTGGAATCCTCTTGGCACTCGCCATAGTCCTAGCGCTAAAACTACTCAGCGCGCCGGCTCTGGCAGCGCCCTTACCCGTACCTGCCAATATCATCATTACAAAGACTTCAGGTACGCCGACGGCCGGCGTGCCCATCAGCATCTCCTGGAAGCTAGTCAACAACGCGAAAGTGCAGCTAAGCGGCGCCATCGTCTACTATCTGAATGGCTATCCCCTTACGCCCTTGAACTCCAGCAACGGTGCGCAAGCGCAGCCGCCCCCGCCCGAAAGCGGGACGTTTACATTCGACCCCGTCCCCGGAATCAATCAGTTCAGCGTGGTACTTCTTGACACACATGGTGCCGCATTTCCTACATCCACTGCGCCCAAGCTCAAGCCAACCGAGTTCGGCCAGCAGCCGACAGAAACCGTCCCATCCACGGGGCACGGTGAATCGTCCCCCGTATCGATTGCCGCAAGTGGTAACGTCAGCTGGACTGTAATGGCTCACACCAGCCGCTTGGACAATGGACTCACCGCCGCCGTCCGCCGTCAACTTATGACGGACTACGCTCCACTCCTGCTGTTCTCCTACGATCACTCCAGCGATGAGTTATACCGGCCGAGTGATGTCTTACCGTACGTAAAAGGCTCTAGCCTCACCGGTAACTTCAGGCAGCCGAACTCGGCTCTCGCCTCGAACCCACAGGTCATACTGGATCCCTCGCCCGCATCCAATCCCCTGGCCGGCACGATCACAGCTGCGCAGCCAATGATGCCGGTGGCACTCTACGTCTCCCCGTCATCTGCAGCTGAAAGCGGTGCCGACTGGGGCACCGTTATGAAGCAGAGTCCAAACGTCGGCCTGTATGGTCACGTCACACTCATCGATCCGATCAGCTTCGCTACGACCATCGCCGACGACAAGCGTCCGCCAGACACCGACAACCTCCCACAACGGCTCGCCTCGCGCTATGGCTGCACCGTCTCGAAAGCCTGCGCGGCACAGATCGTCAAAATCGAATACTGGCAATTTTTCGGTTACAGCCACGACTACGAAGGCCCGGCGCAGGCAGGCGTCGATTCAGAAACAGATCACAGCGGTGATTGGTGTTCAGTACAACTCTACGTCGACGCAGGTTGGTGGGCGTCACCACGCCCAGACAAAGCCATCCTCGCCGTCTATCACTACCTGCACGGCATACAAGTTGGCTTTGACATGGGCACTGTGGTTGCCCCTGCGACGAAGATCACCGTTCCGACTCGGCTCCCGAACGTCAAAGGCGACGTCTACTTCGCAGAAGAATTCCTCGGACCCGGTTCAGGCGTAAAGATCGAGTTTCCCGTCACCGTGGCAGGCGTGTTGTATCCAAGCAACGGACTCGGCATGGCGATCGAAGTCGGCGCCGCGCAGAACTCCGTAGTCCAGCTAGCCGCCCAAGGAATTCCTAAGCTGGGCCGGGCTGGGGCTATTCCCCAAGGTACAGGCACCGTCTCCTATCAGCACCCCGTCGTATACGTCGAATGGGGCGGCCACGAGTTCTGGCCCACAGCCGATTGGGCGTACTACGGAGCGAACAAGCATAACGGCAGCGGTCAATATTCCTACTTCGGCAGCGCACCCACTGATCTCGTCATCGATCATCAGGTCAGTATTCGAGGCGTCACAAATCTCATAACCCCACCCGATGTCGCGCTAGTTACCACCTTCGCCGGCTACTGGGGCGCCAGCGGAGGAGGAGGGCCTCCGCAAGGCCCACCGTTGCACACGCACTGGTACTGGGACTACGGCTCCACACCGCAGCCTCTCTGGGACAAGATTGAAACCATTGAGAACTCAAAGGGAGAACTAGTCACCCACAGAACCGACTGACGCTGCGACGTCAACCAGGCCTCTTTGCCCTGCTCACGGGCAAGAGGCCCGGAGCGTGGGTGGGACGCCATACCGTGCAGACCCTATGCGAGAACAGCATTGCTCGGGACTTTCAGGCGCAAGCCCCTGGCGCGGTGTTTGCTGCTCCAGTGGGGTCGACATCGCCATCCAACCACCAATCCAGCGGACTGCCGATCACAGTTCTGCATTCCACATCACATGGCGCGGAAACGATGGCGGAACGCGTCGCTCACGCGAAGCGGCTCGGCAATGCCATGTAGCCAGACCAGCAAGCGACCATCCCCGTCCGGCTTGACCTGCCGGATCGCCGACACGCGAACGATGGCATTGCGATGAACCCTCCAGAACACTTCCGGATCGAGCTTGAGCATCAGATCCTTCAGCGGCGTCCGGATGAATGCGGCATCGTTGGCGGTCGCTACGCGGGTGTATTTTTCCTCGGACTGGAAAAAAACGACGTCTTCTATGGGAATCATCCGGACGGTATCGCCGATGCTGGCAGTGATCCAGGTGATCGTCTCCGCTCGCGTCAGCCGGCCGGCGAGGCCGTCGATCAATGCCGTCAGATCGACTTGCGTTGCGGGCTGGCGGCTGCGCAAACGTGCCACCGTCTCGGTGAGGCGATCGGTGCGGATCGGTTTCAGTAGGTAGTCGATGGCGCCAGCGTCGAAGGCCTTCACCGCGAATTCGTCGTGAGCGGTGATGAAGACGACCTGGGCTGGACTTCCTGCCTGTTGTGCCACCTCGAGGCCACCAAGTCCCGGCATGCGGATGTCGAGGAAGGCAACGTCCGGTTTCTTCGATGTCCACGCATCAAGCGCGCTGATGCCATCATCGCATTCCGCGACGACGATCAGTTCCGGCCACAGGGTTGCCAGCATGCCGCGCAGCTCCGTTCGCTGCGGTTCCTCGTCTTCGGCGATGAGGGCCGTTATGGGTGCGGTCATGGGACCGTGAGCGGAATGTGGATGCGTGCGGTCACTCCGCCTGCGGCTCGTGATGCGATGTCGAAACGCGCGCGCGTTCCGAAACGATCGTGGAGCTGGGCGCGAACATTCGCGAGGCCCAGGCCGGGCGTGGTGCCGGGCTGCAATCCCCGGCCATCGTCCTCGACGCTCACGCTCAGGAATCCATCCGCGGTGCCGGCGATGATCGCGATCACGCCGAGGCCCGGCTTCGGCTCGATGCCGTGGGTCATCGCGTTCTCTACCAGCGTTAGCAGGATCAATGGGGGGAACGGCAGCGCCCGGACATCGTCGCTAGCATCGACGTGAACCTCGATGCGGCCGGCCGTACGGACATTCATGATCTCGAGATAGCCCAGGCAGAGATCGATCTGGCGACCGAGTGTGGCTTCCTCGATGCCGGTTGTGCGGATGCGTGGCAACGCGACGCGCAGATACGCCGCAAGCGCGTCGATGGTTCTTGCAGCGCGCTCGGGTTCGCTGGCGATCAGTGACCGTACCGAAGCCAGCGTATTGAAGAGGAAATGGGGTTCGACCTGCGCCTGCAGGATGGCCAATCGCATGTCGGCTGCGTTTCGTTCCGCGCGCAGGCTTTCGATCTGGCGACCCGCTGCGTACTGGGCAAGGCGTCGCTGTTCGCCGAGATAATAGATTGCTGAGAAGCCTCCGCCCGCGACGATCAGTACAAAGACGGACGCGTTGATGGTGGCAGCGAGAAAGTTTGAAACGGCTTGGCCGAGCAGGTTGGGTCCCATGGGGCGCCCGGCATAGGCCTGCATGAGATGTGCGTGATAGGTGCCCGCCCAGTCCAGGGCGATGACGCCGATCCAGAGCCCGAACAGGATAGCCAACAGTACCAGCGCGCGCTCCAACACCAGCGGCAGATGCCAGTGCCGAATCAATGTGGCGAGCAAGGGGCCCGTCGAGACTGCGATCAGCGACGCGAGGCAAGCCCGGAGCGCGAGCCCCGGCCAGTCCCCCCATGCATCCATCCCCGACGCGTGCCAGGTGGCATACGTGCAACCGGCGAGGACCGCCAGCGGCCACAACACGATTCCCCGGCGCAGCAACCAGGACCAGGTGAAGGTGCGAAAGCTCTGGTAGAGCGTCCAGCTGCCGAGATCCGACAACACGCTTCGCGGCAGTCGGGCATGCAAGTCGTCGTTGGGAAAATCCATGCGTGACACGTTAGCAAAGCACGCGCGATCACGCACACGAACCATCCGCGCATGAACCGTTTCGTCACATTGCCGACCGGTTCCGTCGCATGCCCATCCCGCTGCGCTCCCGCGTGTCCTATATCTGTCGCACACACGACATCGGGAGAAACCATGCAGATCAAGATTCTGGCGAAGGCGGCCGTTGCGTTTGGGATCCTCGTCGGGTCCGCGACGATGCCGTACCGCACGAATGCCCAGGCCACAGCGCAAGCCGAGCCATGGGTATCCACAGCGTGGCTGGAAAGTCACCTGCACGACCCGAACCTCGTGCTGCTGCAGGTCGGCGAAGAGTCGCAGTACAAGTCCGCGCACATTCCCGGCGCGCGTTTCGTCCGTCTTGCCGACGTCGCCGCCACGTCGGGCGAGCTTTCGCTGGAAATGCCGACAGCGTCGGAACTGCGCCAGCGACTGCAGCGCCTCGGCATCTCCGACGGTTCCCGCGTCGTGGTGTACTTCGGAAACGATCAGGTCTCCGTGGCGACGCGGATATTGTTCACGCTGCAATCGGCCGGGCTGGGAGCGCATGCCGACCTGCTCGACGGCGGTATGCCGAAGTGGCGCCGCGAGGGCCGCGCCGTGACTGACCGGGCCATCGCCGCCACACAGCCGGGAACGCTGACGCCCTTCAACCTTCAGCCAACCATCGTCGATGTCGGGTTCGTGCGCGCGCACGCCCGGCAACCGGATTACGTGCTCATTGATGCGCGTGCCGCGATGTACTACGACGGCCTCGAAGAGAGCGGCGCGGATGGTCACCCCCGCCGCGGCCATATTCCCGATGCGCACAGCCTGCCCTTCACCGCCATCACCAACGACGATCTGACCCTGAAGAATCCAACCGAACTGCTGGCCTTGTTTCGCAAGGCCGGCGTCAAGCCGGGCGATCGGGTGATCGCCTACTGCCACATCGGCCAGCAGGCAACGGCGGTGCTGTTCGCGGCGCGTGCCGTGGGGATCGGTGCCGTGCTGTACGACGGTTCATTCGAAGACTGGACGATGCGCAATCTGCCGGTCGAGCTCTGACGATGCGCCCACTCCGTTCCTATGCCGAACCTCATGCGACCGGCGTTTGCCTGGGCCTGGTGCTGCTCGCCTGCTTCGCGCTGACCGGGCAGGGGCTGGGAGCATCCGGTGCTTTCGCGAGCGTGGCGAGTGGTGTCATCGCCGCAGTTTCGCCGGAAACTGCCGCGCACAGCGCCTACTTCCGGAGCTATCTCCAGGACGGTTCGCCGTGGACTGCCTGGCTCGTCGTCGAAATCATGGGCGTGCTGGTCGGCGCCGCCGCGTCGGCTGCTCTGGCAGGACGAACACGACTGACGTTCGTCCGCGCCGTCCGTCCGTCCGGCGGCAGGCTGTTCGCTGGTCTCGCAGGCGGCATATTGATGGGCGTCGGGGCAGCACTGGCGCGCGGCTGCACCAGCGGCCTCGCATTGAGTGGTGGTGCTCTGCTCAGCGTCGGCGCCTGGATCTTCATGGTGGCACTGTTCCTCGCCGGCTTCCTCGCCGCGCCGCTCCTGCGCAGGCTCTGGCCATGAACGATCTGCTAATCGCGGGAGGCATCGGCGTGGCGTTCGGCTGGGCACTCGAATGCGCCGGCTTGGGCGATCCACCAAAGCTCGCCGGCCAGTTCTACCTGCGGGATTTCACCGTTCTCAAGGTGATGTTGAGCGCGATGCTGACCGCGATGCTCGGTGTCTTCTGGGGCGGGCGACTGGGCATGCTTGATCCCAATGCGCTCTATGTGCCCGAAACGTATCTGCTTCCGCAACTTGTCGGCGGTCTGGTCTTCGGACTTGGTTTCGTGCTGAGCGGCCTGTGTCCGGGCACATCCTGTGTGGCGCTGGCCAGCGGCCGCGTCGAAGGTGCCGCGACGATGCTCGGGCTTTTCGTTGGCGTGCTGCTCGTCGGCTTGGCCTTCCCCGAGATCGAACCTTTCTACCGGTCGACGCCACATGGCACGCTGACACTCCAACGCCTCACGGGCCTGCCTTACGGGATCGTGGTCGCGTTGGTCACGGTAATCGGCGTTTCGATGTTGGCGTGGATCGCGAAGCGGGAGGCCGCACGATGAGACTTGTGCGTGGGCTGGGCATCGGCGCGCTTGCATTGGGCCTGGTGGCGCCTTTCACAGGCAGCCCCACTCGCACGCAGCAGCGGGGGCTTGATCTAGATTCGATCGCCCGTGCGATCGACGAGGGTTCCGACCATGTCAGCGCGCGCCAGCTTGCGGAGTGGATACGCGATCGCCGACCGGGACTGCGCGTCATCGACGTGCGCTCGCCTGCCGAGTTCCACGACGACGCCATCCCGACGGCGGAGAACATGCCAATCGACCAGTTGGCGAAGTCGCGCTTTGCCCCCGACCAGAACATCGTCCTTTATTCCCAGGAAGGGGCGCATGCCGGCCAGGCCTGGGTCATGCTGCGCTCGCTCGGTGTGACCCAGGCGGTGTTCGTGCCGGGGGGCCTCGCCGACTGGCGCGAGGAGGTCCTGAGTCCGCTGCTGCCGGCGAATGCCTCGCCCGCGGAGCGGGCGCGGATCGCGGATTTGAGCCACTACTTCGGCGGCGCTCCCCGTGTCGAGGGAACGCAGGACGGCGAAATTGCGGGTGCCGCCCAGACTGGGCAACGCTCACGGAGGCGTGGATGTTAGGGCGTGCAATGGAGCCCACCGATGCGACCGATGGATTCGACTTCGCCGCTCTTCGCGCTAGCGAATTCGCGCGTCTCGATACCGCCGGCATCGCCTATCTCGATTACGCGGCGAGCGCGCTGTACGGCGCCTCGCAGGCACGAGCGCATGGTGACCGGCTGGCGCACGGGATTTTCGGCAATCCCCACTCGGAGCATCTAGCGTCCCGCCATAGCGCGGCCGCGCAGGCCGCCGCCCGTGCCGCGACGCTCGCTTTCTTCGATGCCGATCCGGACATCCATGATGTCTGCTTCACCGCCAACGCGACGGCAGCCATCAAGCTCGTCGCCGAGAGCTACCGATTTTCGTTGCACCGCGGACTCATTCTTTCGGCCGACAACCACAATTCTGTCAACGGCATTCGGGAGTTTGCCAGGCGAGCACAGGCGCCCGTCAGCGTGCTGCCACTGGATACGGAACTCCGGCTCGATCAGGGATCTGCGAGCCTGCGGGCGAGCGTCGAGCAACAGGGCGGGGGTTTGTTCGCCTTCCCGCAGCAGTCCAACTTTTCCGGAGTACGTCACGATCTGTCGCTCATCGAAGAAGCCAGGGCCCTCGGATACGATGTCCTGGTCGATGCAGCAGCGGCCGGCCCATCCGGCGGGCTCAGCCTGAGGGAGCACTCCGCAGACTTCGTCGTGTGTTCGTTCTACAAGCTATTCGGCTTGCCGACCGGCGTCGGGGCATTGATAGCGAAAAAGTCGGCCTTGGGCCGCCTTCGAAGGCCTTGGTTTTCGGGCGGAACCGTGGAGTTCGTGTCCGTTGCGCACGGGCGGCACGCCCTCAGGACGGGCCACGAGGGATTCGAGGACGGAACCCCCAACTTTCTCGACCTCGCCGCCATCGAGTCCGGATTTGCCTTCCTCGCCCGCATGCCGCGTACTGGCCTGCTGGCCCATATTCAGTCCCATACGCAGCATTTCCTGGCACTGGCAGCGAAACTGCGACATCGCAATGGAGCGCCGCTGGTGCGTTTGCATGGCCCTCGGGATATGGAGCGGCGGGGCGGTGTCGTCGCCTTCAACGTGCTGAAGAACGATGGTTGTGTCCTACCCTACGAGCGTGTCGAGTGGCTGGCGCGCGAGCATGGTGTCGCCATCCGAGGTGGTTGCTTCTGCAATCCCGGAGCCGCCGAAAAGGCATTCGGATTCGATGCCCTAGGAGTGGAACACTGCTTCGACAAACTCGAAGTCAGCTTCAGCATCGAGGCGTTCCGGAGTTGCGTGGGGCGTACCGCCACCGTGGGTGCGCTACGTTTGTCCGTCGGCGCCCCCACGACGCACAACGACATCGAACGTGCCGTAGCATTGATCGCTACCTGCGGCGAATAGGTTCAGCGCGGCGGGGCCTGTGTCACGGATCAAACCTCAGCAATTCGCAGACTTGCCAATAGATGTCGCTGTTGGCGAGCGACGCTTTGAACGCCGACGATCTAAGGCCAATTGGCTTCACTAAATCGCTCTCGTTTACGACGGTACCCTCGATGAAGCTCAGTAGGGTTACAACATCGGTGTACAGTGCAGAACTCCGGCTGTTCTTGCTGGCAAGCCGCTGCCAAATCAAGCTCTTGGGTTCCATGCAAGCTGTTGGAATTTATATTGTTTCGTCGACCGTCTTTTTCGCACGCACGATGTGCTTGTTGGAATCTATTTGGCGAGTTTTTGCTGATGTTTGCCAGCCGGGACCGCGCAGCTATGCGGCCCCGGTTGGCAGTTGTATTAGGTCTTACCAGTTGGTAAGACCTAATAGAGATTCCAACTCCGTAATAGAGCTTCCAACTTTTTAGGAAACTGCGCTGGTCTCGAACTAATAAAGATCCCAACTGCGCTCTTGGGCCGTGTGTGCGTAAAGCCATAATTTGGCCATGTCGGTCCGATCGTGGCCTCTGTTTAGCCATCTGATGAAAAGTGTGCGCTTGAGATTCGACTCCAGACTCTCGTCCACTCAATTCGTAGGATGTGCCGCGGACACACCACACGCGGGCTCATGTAGAGAGGTTGTGCCATGACACGTCAAGCCGTGCGGCGGACCACCACACGGGGTAGAGATCGATGACTTTCTGATCGAGATGAATAAAGTCTGTAACACGAAATAAAGTCTGTAATGCCACGCGGACTCTAAAGTCGACTGCTAGTAAGAGCGGGAGTGCCGCAGCCACACGCATCGGGTCGACACAATGTGTCGGCCCGATTGCGTTTAGTGGCGACCATAACGTTTAGCGCCAACCGATCCAGTAGCTTGCACCACTCCGCCTCTGGGTGGTTTTGAATCCCGTACATATTCCGAAGACGGGCCCGACCGAATCCGGGACCGGACGGGTATCATGGGGTGCGACAGTTCGGCTGCACACTGCGCCACGGGCCGGCAGCTGGCGCTGATAGTGCTGGCTGGGACGTAAGGTGGGCGAAGCAGGTGTCTTGAGTTGAAGGGAATAATAAATTCAAGAAATTTCAGTTAGTTGTCAAGAATCACCGTATCGCTGAGTACATCTCGTCAAAGTTTACGCATCGAAAGCTTCCATTCACTGAACGACTTGAGTGTTGTCGTGCCGAGAGTGCATCTGATATCCGAAGTATTTTGAAATCCAGGTAATCCACAGAACACATGGCCATCAAGAAATCCGACCTCTACTCTTCGCTTTGGGCCTCGTGTGATGAACTTCGTGGCGGCATGGACGCCAGTCAGTACAAGGACTACGTCTTGTTCATGCTGTTCATCAAATACATCACCGACAAGTATGGTGATAGCGATGACTTCGCCCCCCCGGTCACAATCCCAAAGGGCGCCAGCTTCAAGGACATGATTGCGCTGAAGGGCAAGCCCGATATCGGCGATAAGATCAACACCCAAATCATCCAGCCGCTGATCGACGCCAACACGCGCCTCGCCCGCAGCGACTTTCCCGACTTTAACGACCCGAACAAGCTCGGCGAAGGTCAAGCGATGGTCGAGCGCCTGACCAATCTCGTCGGCATCTTCCAAAAGCCCGAGCTGGATTTCTCGCAGAATCGCGCCGAGCATGACGACATCCTCGGCGACGCCTACGAATACCTGATGCGGCACTTCGCAACCGAAAGCGGAAAGAGCAAAGGCCAGTTCTATACCCCGTCAGAAGTCAGTCGTATTATCGCCAAGGTGATCGACATTTCTCCGAGGAACGCGAAAGCCTCCACTACGGCGTATGACCCTACATGCGGTTCGGGATCGCTACTTCTGAAGGTGGCCGCCCAAGCTGGCAAGCACATCACGTTGGAAGGGCAAGAGATGGACGTGACCACTGCGGGCCTGGCCCGCATGAACATGATCCTGCATAACTTTCCCACGGCCAGCATCCTGCAGGGTAATACGTTGGCTGCGCCCAAGTTCAAGGATGGTGAACAACTGCGCACCTACGATTACGTGGTTGCCAATCCGCCCTTCTCCGATAAGACCTGGAGTACCGGCCTCACGCCGTCGAACGACCCCCATCAGCGCTTCGCCTGGGGAGAGCCACCAACTAAGCAGGGTGACTACGCCTATCTCCTTCATATCATTCGTTCGATGAAGAGCAAAGGCAAAGGCGCCTGTATCCTGCCTCATGGTGTGTTGTTTCGAGGTAACGCGGAGGCCGTGATCCGTCAGCAGCTGATCCGTTCCGGCATGTTGAAGGGCATCATCGGCCTGCCGGTCAATCTGTTTTACGGCACTGGCATTCCTGCCTGCATTCTGGTGCTAGACAAGGAAAACGCCGCCTCGCGTAAAGGTGTCTTCATGCTCGATGCCAGCAAAGACTTCACCAAAGACGGCAACAAGAACCGATTGCGCGAGCGCGATATCCACAAGATCGTGGACACCTTTACCAGACAGATCGGCATACCGCGTTACGCCCGCATGGTGCCGTTCGCCGAGATCGCCGATCCGAAGAATGACTTCAACCTCAATCTGCCGCGCTACATCGATAGTAATGAGCCAGAAGACTTGCAGGACATCGACGGCCACCTCCGAGGCGGCATTCCAGAGCGCGACCTCGATGCATTCGCCGCCGACTGGCAAATACTTCCCGGCGTGCGCGCCATCTTGTTCGAGTCTGCCGGTCGCGTAGGCTACGCGCGGCTCAGGTTGCCCATCGCCGAAGTAAAGTCCGCCATTCTCGGCCACGCGGAGTTCACAACATTCAACCAGATGGTCACGAAGCTATTTGCCAAATGGCGCAAAGCCATCACTCCTCGCCTCACTGGATTCGACCGGGGTGGTCATCCCAAGGCGTTGATCGAAACCGTTTCCGAGGTGTTGCTCGCAGCTTTCCAGGCGGCGCCGTTGGTAGATGCCTACGAAATCTACCAACGCCTGATGGACTATTGGGCCGAGACCATGCAGGACGACATCTATCTGATCGCCGCCGACGGCTGGGTGGCTAGGCCAACACGAATCATGGAGATAGACAAAAAGGGCAGAGCCAAGGACAAGGGCTGGAGCTGCGACCTGATCCCCAAACCCTTCATCGTTACCCGCTACTTCGCAAGCGAACAATCTGCTATCGGGGCGGCACACGACGAGCTCCAAGCCGCCAGCGCTAGCCTCGCTGAACTAGAGGAGGAGCACGGTGGTGATGACGCGGCGTTCTCTGGCTTTGACGTCATCAACGCCGCTGCCGTAAAGGAACGCATTCGCGAAATCGGCAACGATGCCGATAACTTGGACGAGCTAGAGGTGCTGACACGGTGGCAGAAGAACAGCCAGCAAATCACTGTGCTGAAGAAGTATGTCAAGGAAGCCGAGGCAGCACTCGACCAACAGGCCCATGACCGCTACGTCATGCTTAGCAAGTCAGAGATCCAGAGCATGGTGATAGACGACAGGTGGATGGCCCACCTTGAGGCGGCCGTTCAGGGCGAACTGGAACGCGTCTCGCAGACCTTAACTGGGCGCATCCGTGAGCTCGCCGTTCGTTATGCCACGCCGCTGCCGCAGCTCACCGATGAGGTGGCGGTGCTCGCTGCTCGTGTAGAGAATCACCTCAAGCGGATGGGCGCTTCATGGACGTGAGGCCAGGATACAAGCAGACGGACGTTGGAGTTATTCCCGAAGATTGGAATGTAGTCCCGCTCTCGAAAACTGCGCAACGGATTTCGCGTGGAGCGAGTCCGCGTCCCATCGATAGCCCAATGTGGTTCGATGAGCGGTCCGGGATCGGTTGGGTTCGAATTTCCGATGTGACTAAATCGCATCGATATCTTACTGAAACGGTCCAGCATCTTTCCGAAGCGGGTGTCAGCAGCAGTCGATTTGTTCCGTCAGGTACCGATGGATGGCACAGACCACTCAGGACGACCGACGCTGCTCAATGCAAAGGCTGTGACGCAAGGAACGGTGGACCAATTCAACGATGCCGCTTTGCCGCTCGAAACTGCGATCCAACAGGCCGGAGGGTGGGTCTTCGGTCTCGGTGTGGAAGCCCAAAACTTTTCCCGCGCTGAATATGCAGACAGAACAGTTCCCCGTCGAAAGCCCACCAATCCCAAGTTCTTTGCTGTGACCGTGGACATTGCAGATCGCCAGGAACTCCAAGCGAGGTTCGATAGCACGGAATACGGTCGATGGCAGGTGGCTGCACTGGTCTCTCCCCCTGGTGGTTATGCCCGTGGATAAGACAGAAGTGCTCAACGTATGGATCCCCTATCGGCTTCAAGGGATCGAGACAATGCTGTGGGCATACAATCAGCTGTATGACCTGGCTTCGCCAAGGAGGATGGAAGTCTTTGTCAATGGAACAAAAATCTTACAGGGTGACGCCAGCGCGATACTGAATCCCATGCTCGAAGTGGGGTTTATTTATGCACGCTCTCTGTTGGAGTTTCTGGGCCTTGCAGCCAAGGATGGAAGGCTTGTCGAGAGGTCGGGCCGGTTTCAAGATGACATCACCATTGAACACTTCGACGTAAGCGGGGTGCACCTCAAAAAAGTGTCACCGTCCTCGGCGCTCGACGCATATACGGGTGGACCAAGGGAGCGCGGCGAGCATGCCCTGGTGGCAATGTTCGAGCTCGCCAACAAAGGAACGGCCCATCTGTCTAGCCGCTTTCCCGACGGATATACGAATGTCGATCTCGAAATCGCGTGCAAAGGCGTTCGAGCGCTAGTCGAGGACAACCTTTACGCTAAATTGGGCATGCAGATACCAGAACCACCCAAGCAGGATTCGAAACGTGGGGCTTCGCATGGCTGAAATCGCACCCGGAAGGGTTTATGGAAGGCCCTATCTACTCTCGTCGGAGGCCACCTGGCATGTCCGTTGCGAAATGCGGTGCCAGCTCTTTGCCTGGCGGGTTTTCGAACCCAATGATGGCCTGCAGCCGGATGCGTTCCCACAGCGGGAATTCGTACACCGGCGCTGAGCCGACGGCCAGCCCATCTCCAGCGCCCCTCCACGCGAAAGCACCGGTAACGCCGTTGTACGTGACCGTGCCGAAGTAGCGCATTCGTGGCCACCCTGCTGCGCCGGACGCTCTTCTGCAACATGCAATTTCTCCGCATTTGGTACTAGTCTCTGTTTTCGCAGAAACGCATTGAGAGAGCTTTAACGATGGCCATACGTCAAAATATGGAGGCGTTCTGGAGCGGCGCCATGGAGGGCCTCCGGGAGGCCCCGCGAAGCTTCTTTGCTCCGCTGATAACCCTCTTTAGATGGATGTATCGTGTATCGGAAGAGGGCATGGGAGCGCCCAACGCCACGTTCACGATATCGCCGATAGCCAAGAAGTCGTTGCAAGCGACAAGCAGATATCTTGGCACCTCGCCGGCGGTTGTCCTCGAGCTTGCTATACGACAGCTTCATGCCGATGCCGTTCCAAACCTCAAGGGACGATACCGTCCGCTGAGTCATCTTCGAGATGGAGCGAAGAACCGCGAGGATTGAGAAAGAACCTCGGGGAGGCATCGGGTAAATCCAACCCTATGATGAACGAGACTACTCCACGATGAGCGTCAGCACATGGCTTGACCAAGGTCACGCAGATCCTCTATGCCTCCACTTACCTCAAGCTTCAGTAGCCTGCTCGATATCTATAGCGAACCGGGTCATGCCTACCTGTCTCCTCAACTCATTGCTGACGCATTGGGTGTGCAGATCGAAAGTGTGGCCAAGCGAGCGCGAGTGAGTCCTCGGGTAGCGCGGCGACGGCCGCAGGACGAATGCCTCCAGCGCTATCTTCACGTCGTCGTAAAGATTCTGGCAGCGGCCGAGGACGTGGCACAGGGCGATCGAAACCGAGCCATCCTTTGGTTCATGAATGAACCACTCGGTGACTTTGACTGGCAGACGCCGGATGCGCTCGTGATGAGCTCGAAGGCTCAAGCGGTAATCGACTATCGAGTCCGTTGCCGGCGGTGCCACAGGGTAACGGTACGCGGCGGATCCCGAATTGGACGAGCTGCCCGAGAGGCAGCTCGCTGACTTCCCAGGGAATCGGCCAGCGCAGGTCGGCTCTGCGCAAGATCACTACCGCGATGCGTCGGCCGGCCAGGTGCGGCTTGATACCGCGTCGGGTGGTTTCGACTTCGGGCAGTTCAGGCATGTGTCGTCAGTTCCAGTTGGCGTGGAAGCTGCCCAGCTTGTCGATACGTTCGAAGGTATGCGCACCAAACAGATCACGTTGCGCCTGGATCAAGTTGGCCGGCAGACGCTCGGAACGGTAGCCATCGTAATAGGCGATCGCGGAGCTGAAACCGGGTACCGGCACGCCGAGGCGCACCGCCGTGGCCACCACCTCACGCAGCGCCTCCTGGTACTTCTGCGCGACTTTGCCGAAGATCGGTGCCAGCAGCAGGTTGGCCAGCTTGTCGTCGTGCTTGTAAGCGTCGGTGATGTCCTGCAGGAAGCGTGCGCGGATGATGCAGCCGCCGCGCCAGATCTTGGCGATGGTGCCGTAGTCCAGCTTCCACTGGTATTCCTCGGCAGCAGCGCGCAGCTGCGCGAAGCCCTGCGCGTACGAGACGATCTTGCTCAGGTACAAGGCGCGGCGCACGGATTCGATGAACGCCTTGC
Source organism: Rhodanobacter sp. MP7CTX1 (assembly GCF_014205795.1). Lineage (GTDB taxonomy): Bacteria > Pseudomonadota > Gammaproteobacteria > Xanthomonadales > Rhodanobacteraceae > Rhodanobacter. The sequence continues at coordinate 226,243 of NZ_JACHCN010000005.1, read as the reverse complement.
GATCGCCTTTGAACACCTTGGTCTTCGGTCCGTGCAGATAGCGGCTGGCGGCGACACGTTCGTCTTTCAGCGAGGACAGCACTCGCGCGAAAACTGCCTCAGTGATGAGGGGTAGCGGCACACCGAGATCGAGTGCACTCTGACTGGTCCACTTGCCTGTGCCCTTCTGCGCGGCGCGGTCGAGAATCACGTCGACCAGATCCTTGCCGGTTTCCTCATCCTTCTTCTGGAAAATGGTGGTGGTGATCTCGATCAGGTAGCTGTCGAGTTCGCCCTCGTTCCATTTGCGGTAGACCCTGGTCAGTTCCTTGTTGGTAAGGCCAAGAACATGCTTCAGTACCGAGTAGCTTTCGGCGATCAGCTGCATGTCGCCGTATTCGATACCGTTGTGCACCATCTTGACGTAGTGACCGGCACCGTCATCGCCCATATAGGCCACGCAAGGTTCGCCGTCAGGCGCTTTCGCGGCGATCTCCGTAAGGATCGGTTCGACCAGGTCATACGCATCGCGCGGGCCACCGGGCATGATCGACGGACCATGCAGGGCACCTTCCTCACCCCCGGATACGCCAGTGCCGATGAAGTGCAGGCCAGCCTTAGCCAGCTCTTGGTTGCGCCGGATGGTGTCCTTGAAATGGGTATTGCCGCCGTCGATCAGGACATCGCCCTTGCTCAGCAGCGGCTTGAGCTCCGCAATCACTGCATCGGTGCCGGCGCCCGCTTGCACCATCAGCAGGATGCGTCGCGGCTTTTCCAGCGAGGCGACAAACTTTTCGATGGTATAGCTGGGTACGAACTTGGCAGTGGGGTTGTCCTTGATGACCTCATCGGTCTTCTCACGGCTGCGGTTGAAGATCGACACTACATGGCCACGGCTTTCGATGTTCAGCGCCAGGTTTCGGCCCATCACGGCCATGCCGACGACACCAATCACGCCCTTGCCGTTCGTCGCCGCGCCTTTCTTGGTGGCGCTTTTCCTGGCGATGACTTTCTTGGCTGGTCTTTTTGGGGCGGCAACTTTCTTTGCCGGTTTGGCAGCGACTTCTTTGCTCGCTGTCGGCTTGCGTTTGACTTGCGTGGCCATGGGTCGGGCTCCTGCTGTCGATGCATGAAAGATGGGGCGGAGACTGCGCTGCGCAAGGTGAAGCTAAGGTAGCTTGATTGCCTCTGCGCGCGGAGCTCTTGGCGTATAGCGGGTCGATACTAATGCCACCCGCCCGCAACAATGAGCCCCGCGGTCCAGTTGGCCGGTTCCCCGGGGCAGGTGGTGAACATCGGATTGAGCAGTGCGTTTATGATGTATCGGAACCAGCAGCCCAAGACGCCTCCCTCCCCACGGAAGCGACGTTTCGCCAAGTGACCTCTTTCACATGGCTCCGGCGCTGGTTCATTGCCGAACTTCAACCCAACGCACGGTGAGCCTGTCGCACCAGCGGTAAGCTCTGGTGAGGTTTGCGATCAACGATTATCCGAGTTGTTGATGCAAAAATTTGTAGGTCCGCTCATGGGCCAATGCTGCTGACGCGGCGTCGTAGTGCGCTCCGCCGTGCCGGGAGAAGGCGTGCCTTTGCCCCGGATAGCTGTAGACCGTCGCGTTCGGTTTCTTGGCGAGGGCCTCTTTGATCGCGGCCTGCGCAGTCTTTGGAATGAACTCGTCTTCTTCGCCCAGATGCATGAGAAGGGGGGCATGGAGCTTGGCGGTCTCACCCAGATATTTTTCTGTGTCGCTACCATGATAAGCGACCGCCGCATCAACGTCAGTGCGCACGGCTGTCATGAAAGCCATGAGCGCGCCAAGGCAATAGCCAAGCACAGCGACCTTGCCATTGGACCCAGACATCGTGCTCGCGTACGTGATGGTGTCCTCAATATCTCGGACGCCATCGTCGCGATCGTAGGCTTGATAGAGGCGAAGGCCGTGGTTCCAGTCTTCTTCAGACTTAACACTGAGGTCGACACCCGGTTCCAGTCGCCAAAACAGGTCAGGGGCTACCGCAATGAAACCTTCTTCGGCCAATTCCTCGCAGGTTCTGCGGATGTCCTGATTGACCCCGAATAACTCCTGCAAAACGACGACCGTAGACGCGGGCTCAACCTTTGGGCGTGCGACATACGCACCAAATACGCCATCCCTACCTTTGATTGAGACGTAATCGTTCATCATGTTCTCCACGTTAGCTGTGACTTGTCGAAATGGTGCAAAACAGGTCAGCACGGATAGAGGGAGAGGTCTTTCTCCAGTCGACCGCTCAACCATAGATGTCCACCAGCAGGGTTCGGTACGGATGCCCTGAGGGGCACGGTCTCACGACCGTGCCCCGAATCGAATCAGCGCATGCCGCCGCCTGCCAACAGTTGTTCACCCGTCAACCAGTGCGAATCGTCGGACGCCAGGAAAACGGCAATCGACGCGATATCCTCGGGCTGGCCAAGGCGGCCAAGCGGGGTCTGTGCGACGAGTTCGTTGTGGAAGTCGGAACCAATGAATCCGGCCGACTGTGCGCCTTCGGTTTCCGTCAGGCTCGGATTGATAGAGTTGACACGAATCTTGCGCGGTCCGAGCTCGCGCGACAGCACGCCGGTGATCGCGTCTACTGCGCCCTTAGATGCCGTATAGATAGCGCTGCCCGGCGGGGTTACGCGCGTTACGAGCGAGCCGATATTGATAATGCTGCCACCTTCGCCCAGGTGCTTCGCAGCGGCCTGCGTCGTCAACAGAAGCCCCAGCACGTTCACGTTGAAATGCTTGTGGAAGCTCTCTTCGGTAACACTTTCGAGCGGACCGAACTCGTAGACTCCTGAGTTATTGACCAGTACGTCGAGACGTCCATATGCCTTGACTGCTGCGTCAATGATCCCTTGGGCACCAGACGCCTTAGAGACATCACCACCCACGGCGACTGCCTTGCCGCCAGCCTTCGTGATCTCGGCTACGACCGCATCAGCGCCGGCCTTGCTGGTAGCGTAGTTGACGACAACGGAGGCACCATCGGCGGCGAGAGCCTTGGCGATAGCGGCGCCGATACCCTTGGATGCGCCGGTAACGACGGCGACCTTACCTTTTAGCTTGCTCATGATTTTGTCCTGCTTGTTGGGGGTTAAAACTATGGATTGAAACTTCGGTAGTACGTCACTTATGCCCGATGGGGACGGGAATCAAGTGACTGATATTGCATGCCATTAATGTTTCAGCGGCATCTCACATCGCGGTTTTACCGCCATTAACTGACAGGATGGCGCCCGTGATAAATGCAGCTTTATTTGACGCGATAAAAACAATGCTTTCCGCAATTTCCGCTGGCGTACCTAGCCGCTTCATGGGCACGCCGGCCGTCAATGCAGCCTTTCGTTCAGCGGTTCCACTGAATTGATCCAATAGGTCGGTATCTACGGGACCAGGTGCGACCACATTCACGCGCACACCAGATGCCGCAGTCTCGAGCGCCGCCGCCTTGGACATGCCCTCGACAGCGTGTTTGCTGGCGGCATAAATGGACGCCCCTATGCCTCCACGCTGACCGAACGTCGATGACACATTGACGATGCTTCCAGACCCTTGGGCGAGCATGATCCGAAGTTCATGTTTCATGCTGAGCAAGACGCCAAGAACATTGGTGTCGAAGGTACCCATTTCATCCACTCGCTCGCTGCCGCCTTCCATTCTGATTTAAGAAATCAAACGAGGCGACAACTATCCTGACGTGGAGGGGCAATCTGAAAAATAACCAAAGCAATAAGGCGACGGCAACGGCGCATCCGATCCGAAACCACCAGGTTTGATAGTAGGCGGGTGCAATGCTGAAAGAAACGCGGGCCTCATGGTCGCTTGACACGCCGTCCTCGTTATTGGCTATGACGTGAAACATGAAGTCCCCGGGAGGGAGGTTTGCAAAGAAGACGCGCCACCAAACTAGCCGCAGCGCGCTGAAGTAGGCCTACTACGTCGTCCTTGAATCAGTGTGTAAATCGTTGTCCATCCGGTCGAAATCAAAAATCCGAAGGTGCGTGTCGGCAAGGACAGCCGATCGCGAGCGACCACTATGCATCCGCCACCAGCCTGAAAACTCCGAAGGGCTGGACGTCACTGGTCCATGCCTTGGTCACGAGCCAGCCCGTTCCATGCACCAGCGAGCCAAAGGAGGCCGGCGTGAACTTATGGGAGTTCTCCGTATGAATCGACTCACCTGCGCGAAAGTGGAATGTCGTGCCCGCCACGGTTACATCCTGATCAATCAGGCTCACCAAATGCATCTCGATGCGCTCCTTAGCCGTGTTCCACACGGCTCGATGTTCGAACAGGTCCAGGTCGATATCTGCATCCAGCTCGCGGTTGAAGCGTACAAGTAGGTTTTTGTTGAAACGTGCGGTTACTCCGCTGGCATCGTCATAGGCTTTCAGCAGGGTACTGGTGTCTTTGACGAGGTCGACGCCCACGATCAGTTGTGAATTGTCCCCCAGCTCCAATCGGAGCTTTCGAAGGAGCTGGGTGGCCTCGTCTGGCTCGAAGTTCCCAATGGTCGAGCCCGGGAAAAAGCCAACGACCGGAGCGCCCTTGGTCTGCCTCGGCAATACTAGGGACTTGGTGAAATCCGCCACCAGCGGCAAGATCTCTAGACGCTCGTAATCCACCGCTAACCGCAGGCGAGCCTGCTCCAACGCGTCAGAACTAATGTCAACTGGCACATAAGAAGAAATTTGTGGCGCGCTATCGAGCAGTAGGCGCGTTTTTTCGCTGGCACCGCTTCCAAGTTCGACCAACGTCGCAGCTTCAGGAATACCGTCAGCCAAAGAGGGCGCAATCATCGCAAGTAACGCCAACTCAGTACGGGTTGGGTAGTACTCCGGCGTCAGACAGATTTGTTCAAACAGCTCTGAGCCTGCTGCGTCGTAGAAGTATTTCGGCGAGATGACCTTTGTGTGGGCCCCAAGGCCCGCAATTGCGTCCTTCGCAAACTCCCGCTCATGGTCCGTCGCCTTCTTTGAAGCCACGTTGTCGCGCGCTAACCGCACCCCCGAAAACATCCAACGCTTCTCGGGACGATAGAAGTTTCGGTACGACGCGCGAACGTGATCCGCCGGTGTGGCTTGTGAGGCGCCGCGCAGCACCATTTGACCAGACATGAACTTGCCGTTGTATTCACCCAAGACGTCGGCAGCCGCTACGTAACCGGGATAGGCGTCGTAGCTGCTGCTAGTCCACTGCCACGCGACATCGTAAAGCTGTTCTAGATGTCCTTCGCGTGCCGCATGCTCCCATTCGGCCTCGGTCGGCAAGCGAGCTCCTCTCCAGCGAGCGAAGGCGTCAGCTTCGTAGTAGCTGACGTGTTTGACGGGCGCGCTCATTTCTATGCGCCGCATGCCCTGGAGGGTCATGTATCGCCACTCGCGGCCATCGTGCTCCCAGTAGAGTGGCGCGCGCCATTCTTCGTTTTGCGCCATATCCCAGCCGTCAGACAGCCACCACTGTGACTGTTCGTAGCCACCGGCACCGATAAACTCAAGCCACTCTCCGTTTGTCACCAGACGATCGGCGATCCCGTAGGGTTCAAGCCACACGCGGTGTGCCGGGCTCTCGTTGTCATACGAGAAGTCCTTGCCCTGCATCCCCGTCGTCACCAGTCCACCCGGCACAGCTTGAAAGCGTCCAACGCGCGAAGCTTTGTCTTTGAAACGAGCACTTCGATCGTAGGCTGGCCGCAACGGTGATTGGGCGAACAGATGGAGGATGTCCATGACCAGGAGCTCTTGGTGCTGCTGCTCGTGCGCGATACCCAGCTCAACGATGGATGCTGCCGACTCTGTCAGCGGCAACTGCAGCAGCTCGAGCATGTGGTCGTCCACATGTTGCCGATAAGCCAGAACGCCGTCGAGCGTTGGGCGACTGATAAGGCCGCGCTGCGGTCGAGGATGGCGCGGTCCGGCGGCCTGATAGTAGGAGTTGAATAGATATGCGTAACCAGGGTCGAAACTTCGATACCCGGGCTTGAACGCCGAGAGTACAAATGTTTCAAAGAACCATGTGGTATGGGCTAGATGCCACTTTGCCGGACTGGCGTCTGGCATCGACTGCAACGCCATATCCTCCGCGTTCAAAGGAGCGATCAGGATTTCCGTGTCATTGCGGACCGCTTGGAAGCGCTCCAGAATAGCGCGCGCGTCCGGATCCAGCTGCAGCACGAAATGGTTGACCGGAGCCATCTCCAGTCGGTTGGATCGTTGCGAACCAAGCATGTTGGTCTCCTCGGTGTTTGCCGGCTCTAGGCTACGGCGCCAGGTCGTGAAGACACGGCGCCGTGCCAGCGTTTGAGAGCCGTGAAGTCTTCACTGATCGTCATTCCCAGTGCCCGCTTGGCAAAGTCCAGCGTTACCAGGCATGTGATGTCTGCTGCAGAGTAGTAGTCGCCCGCCACATATTCTTGTTGTGCAAGGCGTGCATTGATGTCGGCGTAGAAGTTTTCAACCCGCTCCCGGCTGCGGATCGCCAGCGCCGGGATCCGCAAGTAGTCGTGAGGGCCGGCGAGCGCGCGGCCGGGCGCGCCGGTTACAACGTTGCGGATAGCCTCAACCGCCGGTAACAATCCATCGAGTTCGGCGCGCCGCTCCCACATGGTGACCATGGCTGCTTCCCGGATCGACGCCCCAAGCATCGGGGTTTCCGGATACCGCCCCTCGAGGTAACGCCAGATCGCGGTAACCTCTGCAATAGAGGTGCCGTCAGCGAGAACTAGCGCAGGCACAACGCGTCGTGGGTTGATGCGGCGATAGGCCTCTTCGTGTTGCTCTCCGCGCGCGAGGTCAACCTCAATGTGTTTGACCTCAAGGCCTTTCTCGGCAATGAATATTCGTCCTCGCCGCGAGTGCGGCGAGTACGGCGAGTGGTAAAGAGTCAGTCCCGTGGATAACATGTTCGCACGCGACATCAGGCCCATTCGAAGCGAACGCCATTCGCTTCGACGGACCGGATTGGTGCAGTGAGTTGAGTGTGGGTTGTCATAGCAATGATCTCCCTGATAGATAGGCCGAAACAGCTGGCTGTGACAGCCATCGCTCGGGGATCGCCGTTTGCGCCGGGGAGCCAAATTTACGGATTCTTGGCAGGTTTGCAAAAGACTTTGTAAGCTTGGCCCCATGCCTTTGAGGCATGCCCGTAGCAACTACCATGGCGCTTCCAAATTTCTGCGGTACCGCGTCGCCGTGGCGCAAATCGGAAGCTGCTGGCTGCGGAGCACATGCTCTAGACGTCCCGGCCATATCGTCGTAGACGACGCCATCGTCGTGGTGGAAAATGTGGAGCGAAACATTCAGTCTGGTCTGCCCGCAAGGGATGCCACGCATCAGGCAATGCGCGAGGTGAGTGGTCCGATCGTCGCTATCGCGCTGACACTGGTTGCCGTGTTCGTTCCTCTCGCTTTCATGTCGGGGCTGACGGGACAGTTCTATAAGCAATTTGCCATGACTATCGCGATATCCACGGTGATTTCCGCGTTCAACTCTCTCACGTTGTCGCCGGCTCTCGCCGCGTTACTCCTAAAGGGCCACAACGATCCGAAAGACTGGCTCACGCTATGGATGGATCGTTGGCTAGGTCCGTTCTTCAATCGTTTTAATCGGGTATTTCATCACGGATCGGAAGCTTATGGTCACGGTGTGGAGCGGGTTATCGCGCACAAAGGGCGAATGATTCTTCTGTACCTGGTTTTGCTCGGGGCTGCCGTACTTATGGCTCGGATCGTACCCAGTGGATTTATCCCTTCACAGGACAAGGAATACCTCATTTCGGTGGTGCAGCTTCCGAACGGTTCATCGCTGGACCGAACCGAGAAGGTCGTACGTGAATTGGGCGCCCTCGCGATGAAGCAGCCCGGCGTCGAGGCTGCCGTGCAACACCCCGGGCTGTCCATCAACGGTTTCAACAACTCGTCGAGCGCAGCCGTCGTCTTCATCAAGCTTCTGCCATTTGAGATGCGCCACGGCAAAGAGCAAACGGCGGCTGCTATCGCCAAGACGCTCAACGAGAAATACTCGGCCATCAAAGGCGCGTATGTGGCCGTATTTCCGCCACCGCCCATCCTCGGTCTGGGGAATCTCGGTGGCTTTAAGTTTGAGATAGAGGATCAAGCCGCAAGAGGCTACGCCGCTCTCGACGACGTGCTTCAGGCCTTTCTGAAAAAAGCCGCGCAGGCACCTGAACTTGGTCCCGCGTTCTCCGCGTACCAGATCAATGTTCCTCAGATCCAGGTCGACCTGGATCGGCTCAAAGCGAAGCAACTTGGTGTATCCGTGACCGACGTCTTCAGCACACTGCAGATCTATCTGGGATCGCAATACGTCAATGACTTCAACCGCTTCGGGCGCGTGTACCAGGTGCGGGTGCAGGCGGACTCACCTTTCCGGGCGCACATCGAGGATATCGGTCTTCTCAAAACGCGAAATGCCTCGGGAGAGATGATCCCGCTGTCTTCCCTGGTGCAGGTTGCACAGACCTACGGGCCGGAAACCGTGGTTCGATACAACGGCTTCACTGCGGCGGATGTTAGCGGAGGCCCGGCGCCTGGCTATTCGACGGGGCAGGCACAAGCAGCGGTTGAGCGTATTGCCGCAGAGACACTGCCGCGGGGATTCAAGCTGGAGTGGACTGACCTTGCATATCAGCAAATGCTGGTCGGCAATGCGTCGCTGGTGGTCTTCCCTATCAGCGTGCTACTTGTCTTTCTGACTCTTGCCGCCCTGTACGAAAGCCTCGTGCTCCCTCTTGCGGTCATCCTGATCGTTCCCATGAGCCTGTTGTGTGCGCTGCTCGGCGTTTGGCTGACCCAGGGGGACAACAATATCTTTACCCAGGTCGGCCTGATGATTCTCGTAGGCCTGGCCTCCAAGAACGCCATTCTGATTGTCGAATTTGCGCGTGAACTGGAAATCCAGGGGCGCAGCATCGTGGCCGCGGCGGTTGAGGCCAGTCGCTTGCGTCTGCGCCCGATCTTGATGACATCGATAGCGTTTGTCATGGGTGTGCTGCCCCTCGTCCTCTCCTCTGGAGCGGGCGCCGAGACACGAAGGGCGATGGGCGTGGCCGTGTTCTTCGGCATGCTCGGCGTGACCTTGTTTGGGCTGATGTTGACGCCAGTCTTCTACGTGCTACTTCGCACGCTCGCCGGGAGCAAACAGATGGTGGATAGGCATGGGCACAATCCACGAGTGCTGGGTATCGAAGAAGCTGGCCTATAGAGGGCGAATGACATGGCGACCTTTACCTTGCGCAACACGATCCTGGCCGGAGCATGCCTTACGGGCGCCTGTTCCATGGAGCCTGCTTACAAGGTGCCGGAGACACCGTCGTTCTCTGCCTATGAGGAAGTCACCGCCAAAACACAGGAAGAACTGGGCAACTGGCGCGCAGCCCTGCCGGCCGAAGGCCAGCCGCGCGGCGAGTGGTGGGTGGTATTCGGCGATAAGCGACTGAATGAACTGGAGGCCCAGGCGGCGACCGCCAACCAAGATATCAAGGCAGCCGCCGCGCGTGTTGAGGAGGCCCGAGCTCTGCAGCGGGTGGCGCATTCGGAGTGGCTTCCTCAAGTCGGTGCGGGCTTTGGCCCGTCCCGACAATTAAACGCCCCGGAGTCTCTCGGCATCACGCCTGGAACGAACCCGACACCACAAACGGTATGGAGGGCGCAGCTCTCGGTTTCCTACGAGCTGGATCTCTTTGGCAGGATCGCGGCGACTAATCATGCTGCAGCAGCTGATACCCAACAAAGTGAGGCGCTCTACAAATCCGCGCAACTTGCTCTACAGGCGGATGTCGCGCAGACGTATTTCTTGCTTCGCGAGTCGGATGCTGAGCTCGGCGTACTCAAACGAACGGTGGAGTTGCGCCACGCGCAGCTGGATTTCATCCAACATCGTTTCGACGCTGGCGACGTGAGCGAGCTGGACGTCGCGCAGGCGCGTACCGAAGTCCAAACTGCGCTGTCCGATGCCATGACCCTTGATCGGGAGCGCGCGACTAGCGAACACGCTTTGGCCGTGCTGCTTGGCGAGGCACCCGCGCAAGTGCCGATGCCGACGAATCCGATAGCGCCTGTCTCCATCAACATTCCCGCGGACATGCCGTCCGCGCTGTTGGAACGGCGGCCAGACATCGCAGCAGCGGAACGTGCCATGGCGGCAGCCAACGCGCGTGTCGGCATCGCTCGGTCGGCCTTTTTCCCGTCGCTGACGCTGACCGGGACGGGCGGTTACGAATCAAGCTCTTTAAGTGACTTGTTCAAATGGTCCAATCGTGCGTTTCTTCTTGGGCCGCTGGTCGGTACGCCTCTAGTTGCTCCAATATTTGACGGCGGTCAGCGTCGAGGTAACCTCGCTCGCGCAACGGCCGAGTATCGGGAAGACGTCGCTGTCTATCGCCAGACAGTACTCGTGGCGTTTCGTGAGGTCGAAGATGGATTGGTCAACGTGCGCATTCTTCGCGATCAAACACAGGTTGAGGACGCTGCCGTCCAAGCATCGGCGCGGGCGGCACAATTGTCACGGACCCAGTACGAAGATGGGCAGGTAAATTACCTGGACGTGATCGAGACGGAACGCACTCTACTCGAGACGAGGCGTCGCGCCATTCAGCTCCAGGGCGAACAGGCCACGTTCACCGTGCAGTTGATCCGAGCACTGGGCGGGGGATGGGGCATACCCAATCCGCAAAGCCAGGCGAAACAGCAGGTGCCGCAGATACGCATGACGAACGATCAGACTTCTCTTTCGACCGCCATTTCGAAGAACTGACCACTGCTAACAGGAGATGCCACATGCGTAGCCCGTCACTCGGAGAGTCGCTTGCCCTGTTGGAAGCTGGAACCGGATCAGAGGGTGCGTCTGAGCTGCACCGGCTCGCTACAGTGAAGGGGCCTTGCGCAGTAGAAGACTTCACTCTGGTCGAACTTTTCTTTCGCGACGCAGCCCTTGCTTTCGCCACCGCGATAGCGGCGGACATACTTCCTCGGCCCGTCGTCATCGGGCGAGGATGTCACGAACGCGTTGCGACGACGCTGCAGACGTTTCGATGGAAGGGCGGGTTTGATATCCGCTCGCCTGAGCATCCATATCACGCGGTTTGGTCAGATTTCGCTGCGTGGTGCCGGCGCCATGGCCTCGAGGCCACGTTGGAGGGAGCACAGAGTGCCAAAGAGGCTATGTTTTACGTTTCCGTACGGCCGCTCTGACACCATGGGCGCTGACGGTAGTCCGCGGTGTGCGGGTTCAACCAGGAATGCGCCATGAGGCGTAATAATTCAGTTTTTGCCGCTGTCGCCCAGAACTTGACGCGTATTGATGAGATTCGGAAAGCGGCCGTTGCGGAAGCATTTTCCGTTCTCGAACAGCATGATCCCGAGGTCGCTGACATCCTCTTGACCCAGTTCGGTGACCGGAAGCGCGCGGCGAGCTGGATGTGCGCATCTCAGCGCTGCCTTGACGGACGAACAGCCTATCAGGCTCTTGCTGACGGCGATATCGATGGCCTATGGGATCTCATTGCAGGCGATAGCGTGAGAGACGGCATATCGCCAGATCGCGTGTAGCTCGCCCCATCGCTTGTGCTGGCGCGCTGCGACAGGCGTCGCCAACGCAAAAGGCCCAATAGCCGTAACTCCGGCCTCTCGGGGGGCATGACGGCCCAACATCGGACCGCCTGAAGAATCGGAGTGAACGCAGCCGTTGTCATGACAAGCGTTATTCAACGGGAGCCTGCACCACAAAAGGCGATCACTGATCCCGAGAGCGGCCCGCATGGTCATTTGACCAGCCCGGGTAAGCGCGTACTACGATGTGTGCGCGCAGTCGTGGACGACATGCAATATCCCCCAGAAGGGTGATTGCAATTGAATGGAGGGGCAAGCCAAATGGTTACCAGCGAAACCGATGGGCCACTGTCATGACCATTTCAAAGTAGGCAGTCATGGGAAGGGACAATCCCATTCGGGTGCTTGTGGTCGACGATCATCCCATTGTGCGGGATGGCCTACGTTCAACTATTGAGCTTGAAACGGACATGGGAGTGGTTGGCGAGGCCGCCGACGGAGCACAGGCCATCGAGTTGTTCGAGACCTTGTGCCCTGACGTGACGCTGCTTGATCTCCAAATGCCCCATGTAGACGGGCTTCAAGCGCTGACAGGCATCCGCAAGGTAAAACCAGACGCGCGTGTAGTGGTTTTTACGAGCTACCCAGGGGATGTAAGGGTAACGCAGGCCCTGACGCTTGGCGCCACCTCTTATCTGCTCAAATCCGCGAGCCGCGAAGAAATCATCGACGCAATTCGTTCCGCATCTTTCGGGCACCAAGTCATTGCCTCGGAAATCAGCGATGAATTGGCCGCCCATCAGGGCATGGCTGTGCTCACGGTGCGCGAGTTAGGCATCCTTCGTCTCGTGAAAGAAGGCATGTCTAATCGGCTTATCGCTGAGTCCCTGTTTATTTCCGATGAGACGGTGAAGACCCACATGAAGAGCATCCTCGTAAAGCTCGGAGCGTCGGATCGAACTCATGCGGTGACCATTGCGCAGCGGCGTGGCTTCATAGACTCGTAAAATCTACAGCTTGCGCGACTTGTCGATAGCTCGACGCGTGTGTTTTGCGATTGCCTTTAAGGCGACCCAGACAGGCTTTCTGGATTGTCGATTCCTGCCGGCCTCCCTACCAGATATTCACTCGGTCGATCGGTCGCAGATAGAGTTTCTGCCCAGGATTCACCGAGAACGCCGAATACCACGCATCGATGTTCCGCATGCTGTATACGCGAAGTGGATCAATGGAATGTTCGTCGCCAAGGATTTGCTGGCGAAGCGCGTCATCATGACCCTTCGATCGCGACATCTGCGCATAGCTAAGGAAGAATCGCTGCTCACCCGTAAGGCCACCAATGAGAGGTGCAGGTTTGCCGGCGAGTGACTGGATATAGGCGTCATGGCTGATCACCAGACCGCCCAGATCGGCAATGTTTTCATTGAGGGTGGCGCGGCCCTTGGCATGCACACCAGGCAGCGGCTCATAATGGTCATACTGCGCCACCAGCCGGTCTGCTGCTGCGTTGAATCGCAATGAATCGTCCTTTGTCCACCAGTCGGCGAGTTTCCCGTTGGCGTCGTAGTGCCGTCCGTTGTCATCGAATTGATGGGAGAACTCATGTCCCATGATGACCCCGAGCGCACCGTAATTGACGGCGGGATCTGCATCGGGATCGAAGATCGGCTGCTGCAACGAGGCGGCCGGAAAAACGATGACTCGCGACACCGGATTTGCCCATCCACCGGGGGTGGTTGGCGGAAGCATCCATTCACCGCGGTCGACTATCGTCCCCAGTTTGGCGAGCTCGTGGTCGTAGTCGAAGCTCTCTGCCCGATCGACGTTGCCGGTCAGATCACCGCGTTTAACGACTAGCCCCGAGTAGTCACGCCATTTGTCGGGATAGCCGACCATGGGCTTGAGTGATGAGAGCTTTTGAAGTGCCTTCGCTTTCGTGTCTGGAGCCATCCAAACGTTCTTCTCAATCCGCACCCGATATGCTGCAAGAATCGACGCGGCCAACTGCTCGCCTTCGGCCTTAGCCGATGGCGGAAAATAGCGAGCTACATAGACCTTCCCGAGCGCATCACCCATGCGATGCGAAATCAACGACACGCCACGTTGCCAGCGGGGACGAAGCTCTTGTGCGCCGCTAAGCGCCCTTCCTGAGAAATCGAATTGAGCGTCGACAAACGGACTGGAGAGGAAAGGTGCGTAATGGTCCAGCGTGTGGACATAGAGCCAGTCCTTGAGGATCGGAAGTGGTGCGCTATTCCAAAGCTTGGCCATGGCGGCAACAGGCGCAGGATGACGAACCACGAACCGTGTCTCGGCCCCCACACCTAGTGCGTCCAAATAAACACGCCAATCCATTCCCGGCGCGTTTTGGGGGAGCTGTGCCGGTGTGACCGGATGATAGATTGCTGTCGCTTCATGAGCAGCTGCTCGATCCAGCTCGGGCGACGCCATCGACTTTTCCAGCTCGAATACCGATTGCGCTCGGGGCTGAGCATTCGGTTGGCCCGCGAGGACAAGCAGCCGTGAGAGATATGCGCGGTAGGCATCGCGTGTCTGCTTCAGACGAGCATCCGGGAGCAAGTAGTAATCCTTGCTAGGAAGGCCAAGAGCCGGCTGTGCCAGCGTTACGGTATAGGCTTTAGGATGGGCATCATCTATCTCGATGCCAAGATTGATGAGGCCGTCAACGCCCAGGTGCTGAAGCCCAGCCATAACCACTGCTAGCTCTCGCTTGTCCTTTGCCTGGAGAATTGCGTTGAGCGTCGGCTGTATAGGCTTGATCCCGTTGGCATTAGCCGCAGCCTCGTCCATGAAGCTTGCATAGAAGGCTCCGATCTTCGAGGAAGGATCCCTCTTCGCTTGCTCGAGGATGTCGTAGTTGCGCCTGCTAATTACGTCATGAACCTGATCGAAAACACCGATATCCGTCTTGTCCCGGGGGATAGATGCCGTGTCGAGCCATCGCCCGTTGGCAAAACGGTAGAAGTCATTGCCGGGAGCGACGCTTCGATCCATGCCACTTTCGTCAATGCCGGAGGTACCGGCCGACGGAGCTGTTAGCGCGGCGGCAGGTGCGGAAAGTACAGCAACACCTGGGCCGACAAAGGACATTATTAGACCCAGAGCAATGCGGTTCCATACCTTCCTGAGCACGGGCGACCCATCGTTACAAGAGAGCATCATTTCGCTTTTCCATACGTATCTTGGTTAGGGATCGGGTCATCTCACAAGGCGGAGATTCAATAGGAATCTCCCGCCATGGCCGATCTGTCGAGACGAGTGATTCCCCCCCGACCCATTCGATTTCGACCGGTTCAATAAATCGCTAGAGGTCACGCGGAAGCCAGACTCATCACAGCGATTTTTGCGTCGGTGTGTTCTCGCCGTGCAACCGCAAGCGCAGCGTGGACGGAACAATACGTTTCCCCATCCGTACTCACCTCGCCACGAAGCACCACGTAAATCATCCAAACGTCTGGGGCTGACTCTCTCACCTCAACGCTTTTCATGGACGATCCGAAAGAAGGTCCCGTTGACGATTCAGGCTCAATCAGTATTGCTGCCATGCATCCCTCAACTTCACTGCTTTTGAGATGTATGGTCCAGCTTTCCCGTGGTCTGGAGAAATACCTTTCAGGCCTGCGCCCATGCCTGAAAAGTATGATCAGCGGGCTAGTGTTGTTGCTCGAGTCCGCCGACGGACGGCTCTCGCTGCTACTTGGCGATGCCGGCTACAAGTTCATTGATCCCTCTGTCGTGGCTCGGTACCAAGAGCAGGCCCTGAAGACTCTCGTCGTTGCGCACCACGGTGGTCTACTCGCGCGCAAGGCGCCAAGCAATGTGCCAGCACCCGACCGTGTGCAAGGGGGGCGCCGCGGTTTACTCGGCGGGGCGGAGCAACAGCCACGGTCACCCATCAAGCCTTGCGCCCTATAAGCAGGCCGGCTGGGGGACCATCGTTGGTACAGACGGGAGGTCGGTGGATGCTGCTGCCAAACACCTCGGTGAGCCAATGTGGGGCAGCGACGTTCGCGTGGCGAGGTGTAACGGTGTGCAGTGTTCGCTGGCGATTTGGCGGTGACACGGGTGGGGTAGCAGCTTGCGTTCCGATCAGCGCGGGCGGGCCCAGAAGCGCGATAACATTGCCAACGTTATCGTGCAAAATGATGTTAATAACGTCAACCTGCGGCAACGATCGCTACCGAATCAATCGCTGGCTTGCCAGGTAAGTTGTTGGAATCTTTATTGTTTCACCAGCTGCCTTCTTCGCACGCACGATGCGCCTGTTGGAATCTATTTGGCGAGTTTTCGCGAAGTTTGCCAACTGGGGTCGCACACCTGCGCGGCCCCAGTTGGAAGTTCTTTTAGGTCATACCAGTAGTTGGTAAGACCTAATAGAAGTTCCAACTCCGTAATTGAGTTTCCTATTTTTACGGCAGCTCGATTGGTTTCAAAGTAATAGAGGTTCCAACTCCGTCGTAGACCGCTATCTGTTGTGCCTTGTGGG
Source organism: Rhodanobacter sp. MP7CTX1 (assembly GCF_014205795.1). Lineage (GTDB taxonomy): Bacteria > Pseudomonadota > Gammaproteobacteria > Xanthomonadales > Rhodanobacteraceae > Rhodanobacter. Next base: position 210,166 of record NZ_JACHCN010000005.1, on the reverse strand, counting down.
TACCCACCCTCGGCTGAATCGCGATATCGACGGCGTGCTGCTTCTCGCTTAGCGTGGAATGTTCGCTCCACATCCTCATGTGAAATTGAAGGCCGATGGTCATTAATTGACCTCTTCACTTCAGCGGCAAACCATTGCTCGTAATCATAGGGCCGAAGTGTCTAGGAGAGCCGGGCAAGTCCATTTGGATCAAGGATGTTGGTGAGCTGTCTTTCAGTGCCACTCGCGTGCTCGCATGGCAACTTCGGCGAAGAGGACGTGGCTGTGTCAACGAGCTCGACCCGAGGTTCGGCGGATATAGGGAGCCGCATGAGCCTTCTCCCACGTTATGCACCCAGCCCGTGTTACAGCAGCGAATCGACTGCCAGCGCTCCGGGACCAGCGAGCACGACAAGCAGCAGCGCTAGCAGATAAGGCGCTTCCGGCAAGTAGAGCAGATCGTCGAGCCAGTCGATGCGGTCGAGTGGCTTCCAGGCGGCGATGCGTTTGATGCCGTCAAGGCAAAGTGCGCCGCCCATAATGACCATGAGTCCGAGCGCGGCGATCACGGATAGCGTGCCCGACACGAGTGCCAGTCCACCCGCAAACTCGGCGGAGGGAATGAGCCATTGCATGATGCGGATTTGGTGCACGTCGTCAGCGTGTAGTGTGCTCACCAGTTCATCGTGCCGACTGCGTTTGAATAGCTTTTGATAGCCGGAAAGGGTGAAGAACGTGCCGACGGTGGCCCGGTTGATCGCGAGGGCGACCGGCACGAAGCCAAGCCCATGTTGTAGCAGCTGCGTGGCGTGAACAATTTCCATTTAATGATCTGGCTTAAAAAATGCCTGTACCTCCTCGTCCTTGAGGTCGCTTACCTGAGATTTTCGGAAATCTGATCCAGGCAGAGCTCGCATGAGGATAGGAGCGGGATCTGGAAAAAGTGTACTGACTGAGCATCAACGTTTCAATTGGACGAAGGTGTCGAATGGGAAGCAAAGGCCCTGCAGCGCCGTGGCTCGCCCTTGCTCGCCAGTCAGGCTTCGTCACATAGTTGACTGAACGGCTCAGGGCGTGAAGCTGACATCAGCTTCAAGAAAGTCACTGCGTTTGGGGAGGCAAATGGGTAGCAACGGCATTGTCATGCGAGCGGATCGGGACGCCGAATCGTTGGGTAAAGACTGGGCGCCGCTTCCACTCGGTCCACGGCAAGTCGTGGGGGGCCTCTTGACGGAGTTTATGGAGGGTGCGGTAGAGCTTCGATTTACAGCCAGCTTGGAAAGTGTGGACGAGAGCCCCGAGCCACGCACAATCACGTTCAGTGCCGACTCCGCCGTGGCGCCGACGGCGCGGATGGAGCCCGCCAGCTAATCCGATGCCTCAGCGTCGCACCGGCGGCCGCGCATTGGCTGTGGCGACACGGCGACCCCAGGTGATCAGCTGATGCGTGCAATCGTCGCGCTCGATGTTGCATTCGATCAGTGTCGGGCCCTTGCGGTTCTGAGCAGCCTTGATGATGGCCTCGGCCAGCTCCCTGGTGGTACCAACCTGCAGTCCAAGGCCAGCGCCATCCTCCGCGTTGAATGCTTGCATCAGCGCTGCGTAGTTCCAGTTCTTGATGTTGTTGTAGGGGCCGTCGTGGATCTCGACCTCGATGGTGTAGCCGCGATTGTTGATGAGGAAGATCAGCACTGGCAGGCCACGACGGATCATCTGGGCGACTTCCTGCGCGGTCAGCTGGAACGATCCGTCGCCGACCATGGCGATCAGCTTGCGCTGCGGCGCACCCACGGCGTAACCGAACGCGGCCGGGATGGACCAGCCGATGCTGCCCCACTGCATTTCGATCTCGAAGCGTGCGCCTTCCGGGAGATCCAGATACATGCCGTTGAACCAGGCATCGCCGGTCTCCACCAGCAAGGTGGAATCGGCGCTCAGCAGCTGCTGCACCTGACGAGCAATCTCAGCACGATCCAGCGGCGTATCGGCCGACGGGGCCTGGGTCGGCTTCAACGATGGTTTGATGCGCTGGAATTCATGCAGGGTCGTTGGGTTTGCCTTGACCTTCGCGGCCAACGCGATCAGGAATTCCGAGAGCACGATGCCACTGAAATCGAAGCCCGGTCCCTGCACGCGATCGGGCCCGGCCTGTACCGACTGCAGTGCGTCCGGCTGTGCGGTCCAGCCGACGGTGCTGTAATCGGTGAATAGCGTGCCGACGCAAAACGTGCCATCGGCCCAATTGAGGATATCGTTGCAGCCAGGACTGCTGACCTCGCCCAGCGCGATGCCGGCAAAGCCGGCGTGGGTTTCCGGAAACATGCCCTTTGCTGCCGGCTGCAGGGATACCGCGCAGCCCAGTGCATCGGCCAGCTTTCGGAAAGCGCCCTCGGCGTCCGCCGAACGCAGCATGCTGCCACCCAGCAATATCGGCTTCTTGCGCGCTCCGAGGAACTGGATCGTTGCATCGACAGCCGCCTGCAGTGTGGCCGGGTCGCTCATCTCGGGCCGAGTCAGCGCACTGACCGGCCCGGGTGCCGCGCAGGGTGCGTCTGCAAGATTGCAGGGGATTTCGATATAGACCGGCTTCTTCTGCAGCAGCGCGGCGCGGATCGCTTTGTCGATCAGGTACGGCGCCTCTTCGGCGTCGTCGATGGCGACTGCGCAGCAGGTGACGTGCTCAGCCATCTGCCGGACATAGCTGAAATCGTAGGTCCCCGTCGTATGGTGCAGCAGGTGGTGCGAGCCTGGGTCATTGCTATTGGGGGAGCCCGACACCAGGATCACCGGAAGGCTTTCTGCATAGGCGCCGCCGATCCCGTTGAGTGCTGATAGCGCGCCGACGCTGAAAGTCACCACACAGGCGCCGACGCCGTGGGCGCGCGCGTATCCTTCGGCCGAAAACGAAGCATTCAGCTCGTTGCATGAGCCCACCTGCTCCATTTCCTTCTGCTCGAGCAACTTGTCGAGAAGCACCAAGTTGTAATCGCCTGGCACCACGAAGTGATGCTTAAGTCCGATCTGCGCCAGACGCGCAGCCAGATAACTTCCAACGCTGTAGGCAGACATCGAAGCGGCCCAAGGAGAAGAATGGCTTGGGAGCGTAGTCAAACTCGCGTGTACTTCGAGTGATGCGCGGTGCTCCCGGAACTTCAGGCGTTCCGTGACGGGCGTCTGCCTTGTCTACGACGGCTCCAGGCCAGGAGCCACATGCCCAGATCGCTGTCTGGCCGTCAGGTGCGCAAGGACCGCTTTCAAGCAAACCAGACATAAGCCGCGCAAATTGAGATCACATGGAGACCCCTGTTGCATGTTCGTGCGACGCGCTGCTTCCTGACGCCAGGCAAGATGGTTCCTAGCGCGGATTCAAATTCTCAGCGATGAAATCAAGGAAGACTCTCATGCGCGACGGCACATAGCGCCGGAATGCGTAGCTCGCATAAAGATCGCTCACGTCGCACGCGTACGCGGCCAAGCACTCGAGCAGGCGGCCTTGCCGTAGATCTTCTTCAATATCCCAGAGAACCTTCAGTCCCAGTCCATGACCTGCCAGCATCCACGCATAGATCACGTCACTGCTCGTCGTGGACATATTTCCCTGCACACGGATCTCGCGAGGCTCTCCGTTTTCCACAAACTGCCAGTCATCATGCTTACGCCTGCCGCGAATCAGGGTGAGGCAGTTGTGATCATGCAGATCTTCCGGGCGCTTTGGTTCGCCGTGACGCGCCAAATAGGCCGGCGATGCGCAGACCACGCGGCGCCCTGAAAGAATTTTTCGCACAACCACATTCGGAGCCCTGGGCATCCGCAAGCGAAGCATGATGTCGAGATCTTCTTCGAATACATCCATGTCAGCGTCCGTCAGGATGAGATCGATGTGCACCTTGGGGTGCGTGAGCGCAAATTGGGCGATCAATGGTGCGATCCGCTCCCGGCCAATTTGAAGAGGGGCACCGATGCGCAGTGTTCCGGCGGCCTCGCTGGAACTGGAACTGGCTTCCGCCTCGGCTTCATCCACGTCGGCGACAATCCGAAGTGCTCGATCGTGGAGCAGTCCCCCTTCTTCCGTTAATTGGAACTTCCTGGCATGTCGATCGATAAGGCGTACCCCCAGACGCCTCTCCAGGCTGGCGAGCCGACGGCTGACCGCCGGGAGTGAGCTCTCCAAGCGCTCCGCGGCCGCGGTCAGGGACCCCGCGGCGACAATCTGGGTTAGGAGACGCAGGTCGCTGATGTCGTCGGCCATCGCATGATTCCTAAAAGTGGAAGCATACATCTCCCGCAGGCGTCTGGTTGAACACCGAGGGCGATGGTGGAATGCGCCGGTCGCAACTGGGCGATGGGACCCTTCGAGAACGATATGTCCAGCTCCATGAATTCCGCCGGTGAAGCAACCTCTCCGGCCTTGATCCAAAGTCGCAGAATTCGCACCGCCCTGATTTACGCCGCCATAGCTGCCGCAGTTGCCGTGGTTGTAGCGGGAACAGCGCACTACTACACCGTCGGCCGCTTCATGGAGTCGACCGACGATGCGTATCTAAAAGCCGATTCGACCACCATCGCACCCAAGGTGTCCGGCTATGTCTCGCAACTGTTGGTTGACGACAACCAGAATGTTCAAGCGGGTCAACCGCTCGTACGGATCGATGCGCGCGACTACGAAGCCGTGCTTGAGCAGGCCAAAGCCAGCGCAAAGGCAGAGGCTGCAAATGTCAGTCACCTGGATGCACAACTTGCGGAGCAGGAAGCGGTTATCTCCCAGGCACAGGCAGCGGTTGCCGCATCCGAAGCATCGTTGGGCCTCGCGCGCCTGGATCAGGTCCGCTACACCAAGATGGCGCATGTCGGTTATGGGTCCGAGCAACAATCGCAGCAGGCGTCCTCGCATCTACGCGAAAGCGATGCCGAGGTCAGTCGCCAGCGCGCGGCTTTGCTCGCTGCTCAACGCCAGGTGAATGTTCTGGGCACTCAGCGCACTCTGGCGCAGGCGCAGCTGGAGCATGCTCAGGCCGTCGCGCATCGCGCTCAGCTCGATGTTGATGATACGACGGTCATCGCTCCGATCGACGGAACCGTTGGCGCACGCACGCTGCGTGTTGGCCAATACGTGCAGGCTGGCACGCAGATGATGGCGGTTGTGCCGCTGAAGCAGATCTACCTCGTCGCCAATTTCAAGGAAACCCAATTGGAGCGCGTGCACGCTGGCGAGCCCGTGCATCTGCACGTGGATACCTTCCCTGACGTCGACCTCCATGGCCACGTGGACAGTCTGGCTCCCGCGAGCGGTCTGGAGTTCAGTTTGCTTCCGCCCGACAACGCCACGGGCAATTTCACCAAGATCGTGCAGCGCATCCCAGTGAAGATTGTGCTCGATGCAGGCCAAGCGAAATTGGGCAACCTGCGGCCTGGCATGTCGGTCGAAGCGACGATCGACACACGTGGCGGCACGCCGCAGCAAGAGCCGTCGTCTTCCGCGCAGTCGCAAGTGGTTGCGGTTCGCTAGTCGTCCACGGCCCAATCCGGAAAGATCGATCATGAGTGCTTCAGCGTCAAGCGCATTGCCGAGTCCGCCGATCCCGAGCGAGGGAATCACGCAAACCGTTCCACCGGTCAACACAGAATCGATGTACTCCAGCCCCGTTGAGAAGGTCCCATTTCGGACATGGATCGCGGTGATCGGTTCGACACTGGGCGCCTTCCTCGCGATTCTGAATATCCAGGTAGTCGGCGCCTCACTCGCAGACATTCAGGGAGCCATCGGGACCGGCACCGATGAGGGTGGTTGGATCACCACGGCGTACCTGGTGGCCGAAATCATCATCATTCCACTCAGTGGATGGCTGGCGAAGGTGTTTTCTTTGCGGACCTATCTGCTCACCAACATCGTGCTCTTCGTCATTCTGTCCGCGGCCTGCGCCTTTGCGCAGAACCTCGATCAGATGATTGTCTTGCGCGCGCTACAAGGCATCGCCGGAGGCGTGCTAATACCGCTGGCATTCTCGATCATCATGACGCGTCTTCCTCGGTCACTGCATACGGTCGGGATGGCGATCTACTCGGTTTCGGTCGTCTTTGCGCCATCCATTGGTCCGGTATTGGGCGGCTATTTCAACGATAACTTCGGTTGGCAGTCGATCTTCTTCATCAGCGTACCGCCCGGCATTTTGATGTTTGGCATGTTGTGGTACGCGCTCGACCGCTCGCCTCGCCAGTTCGAATTGCTACGCAAGGGTGATTGGACGGGAATTGCCCTGATGGCAGTTGGACTGGGCTCACTGGAAACGGTGTTGGAGGAAGGCAACAAGGACGATTGGTTCGGCTCCAGCTTCATTCTTCGCCTGGCTATCGTGGCGGTCGTTTGTCTCGTCGGCTTCGTGATCAACGAACTGAGGACTTCGCATCCGCTGCTCCACCTTCGCCTGCTTGCGCGCCGCAATTTTGGACTTGGAACCGTCGCTAACTTCATCTTCGGCTTTTCGATGTATGGATGGATCTATTTGGTACCCCAGTATCTGTCCAGCTTGCAGGGTTACGACGCCCAGCAAATCGGTGGCGTATTGATCTGGATCGGCCTGCCTCAGTTAGTGATTATTCCGTTCACACCGAAACTGATGCGCTATTTCGATGGGCGCACGCTGGCAACCGCAGGCTTCGTCATGTTCATCGTGGGAAGCATGCTCGCTGGCTGGACCTCAGCGAATTTTTCCGGGCCGCAATTTCTAGGCTCAAGCCTGATGCGCGCAGTTGCCCAGGCCCTGGTCATGGCGCCTTTGTCGGCTGTCGCCATTGCCGGCATCGAGCATGAATTCGCGCCATCGGCATCCGCCCTTTTCAACATGATGCGAAACCTTGGCGGTGCCGTGGGTATTGCGGTTCTTCAGACGTTCCTGACGAAGCGCGAGCAGTTTCACTCGAACATGCTTACCGAGAACGCCACACTGATCAACGAGTACACGCAAAGACGCATTGATTCGCTGACCCACTACTTTCTTTCTCATGGTGTGAGTGATCTCGCGTACGCGCGGCATGAAGCGATTGTGGGCATAGGAAGGGCCATTCGCCGGCAATCGTTTTTCATGGGGTTTAGCGACACCTTCATCATGCAGAGCGTGTTGCTCGTGGCGGCGCTTTTGTTTGTCATTCTCTTAAAAAAGGCGGGAAAACCTTCAGGCGGCGTCGTCGATTCTCATTGACAGATGCTCGGCTCGTTCTCCCTTGCTTTGGACACTCACATGAACAAGATCACTGACAATTTCTGCGCGACTTACTCGTCGGGCGTTGCCCCCTCTGTGCTGCCTCGCCTTTTGGCGATGACGGTTCGCTCGGCTCTGGGTCTATCCATCGCGTTGTCGGCGGGCTGCGCGGTGGTGCCGCTTTATCAGGCGCCGCAGGCTCCCAAGTTGGAACGCTATGTTCAGCCCGAGAAAGCAGGCATCGAATCAAACACGCCGCAAACGATCTCTCTCGGGGCATCCTTGCCCACCCAATGGTGGACTGCGTTTCAGCTGCCGCAGTTAAATGGCCTTGTAAGAAAAGGTTTGCTCGGCAATCAGTCCCTGGCGTCCGCCCGAGACCGCCTGATGGCCGCCCACTCGCGTATCGCCGTTGCCCAGGCCGGCCTTAAGCCACAGGTGGATTTCTCGGCGGGCGCGCAACGGGCCCGCCTCGGCGCCACCGCATTTGGCCCGGACGCAAAAGATTTCCCAATATTTTCGGCCTACTCGGCAGGGCCAAGCGTTAGCTACGATCTGGACATCTTTGGGGGAACGCGTCATCGCATCGATGATGCCAAGGCGAAAGCGCAGTATCAGGCTGCCGAGACTTCGGCGGTTTCGTTAACTGTGAGCGGCAACATCGTGATCCAGACGATCACGGCTGCGTCCATCAAGTCGCAAATGGATGTCGTCGGAAAAATCATCAGCTCAGACGAGCGAAATCTTGATCTCGTCAAAGCGGCACGTCAGGCTGGTGGTGTATCCGACGTGGATGTGCTCAGCGCCCAGAGTCAGCTTGACCACGATCGAACCTTGCTGCCTGCGCTGCATGAGCAGTTTGATGAATCCAGGGACGAGATCGCGGCTCTCGTCGGTGAGAGTGCCGGTAACTGGCAACCGCCGGACATCAAGCTCGAGGACTTTGCGTTGCCCGCCGCGTTGCCAATTGCGGTTCCCTCCCAGCTGGTTCACAAGCGCCCAGACATTGTCGCAGCTGAGGCAAACCTACACTCGGCCAGCGCCGCTGTCGGCATCGCTACCGCAAACCTCTATCCGCATGTCACGCTCAATGCGCAACTTGGCGAGCAGGGTTTGCTAAGTCATGGCCCTTCGGAATTGGCCTGGACGCTGCTGGGCGGTATAAGCGCCCCGCTATTTCATGGCGGAGCGCTCCGTGCAGAACAAGGCGCGACCCAGCATGAATACCAGGCCAGTTTTGCCGATTACCAGCAAACGGTGATTGTGGCTTTCCGGCAAGTCGCAGACGCCATGCACGCTTTATCGAATGATGCCGATGCACTATCGACGCAAAAGCGGGCTTTGGTGTCTGCCTCGTCCTCACTGAACCTGACGCTCCAAGGTTACCGTGCCGGCAATGCGGGTTATATCCAGGTTCTGGATGCTCAGCGTCTGGAGCAGCAGGCAGAACTGGGTGTCGTGCAGGCGCAGGCGCAGCGGCTCGTCGATTCCGCCAAGTTGATGCTAGCTGCGGGTGGTGGATTTGATGAGGCAGACTTACATGTTGCTGCGCGCTCCAGCGCCGATCGTCGCTCCTAGGAGGTAAGGCGTCTGACGCAGCGCGCTGCACAACCGGAGTACGAGCTGACCGAGTAAATATCCGTCAGTGATCGCGAAGCGAGAGAGGGCACGATCATTGCCGTCAAGAAAGCGGGATGATCAAACGATCCCTGGTGAAGGTTGGTGACCGCTGGAAGATCGCCAGCGAGCTTTACACGTTTTAGCTCAAACCAGCAGGCGGACAAGGGCGCACCGCTTATATGGATCAATTCGGTCTAAATCAGCACAGCGGGGGGGGGGCATCTGTTTCCTTCTGCGCTGTCGTACGACTGCGCGATATTTCGCCCGGGGGTTAGTGCTTCAGCGGAGGATAGCCTTCTATATAGATCCACTCTGTCGCTACTGCCGGTGCATGGCAGCCCTTGCAGTTCTCCTTGTAGTCGAACGTCGGACGCACGATCCCATCCTTCATGGGGAGATTGCGTGAGGCCGCCGACGGGTTGGCGGCGTCAAACCACGACCAACCCCAGCCATCACCCCACACATCACTCGCGGGATGGTGGCCGTTGCGGTCCCTCACCATGATGAACCAGCCCCTTAGACTGTCGACATGACTGACTGTGCCGGTCGTCATCGCCCCGGTAGCTGCGCGATAGACCTCTTTCACGAGTATCGCGCCATCCGGGAAATGCCCGTCCTTGCGATAGGCCTCGATGGTGCCGGGTGATGCGTAGAGGACGTGCATCTCTTCCGATCCCGCGCCGTGGTCTTTGGCAACTGCCCAGGTCCCCAAGAACTGGTATGTCGTTCGATAGTTTATCGGGCACATGCAGCTTTCCGAAGCGGTCGACCGCGGTATCGACCTTCATCCGACCAGTGGCAGGAACTGAGTCTGAGCCCGTTGGTCCGGAGGCGGCGAACGCAAGAGCGGTCATTGCAAGAGCGACCACCGATCCGGCCATGCCGACAATCGTAGTATTGAACAGCTTCATGATTAGCTTCTCCGTCCGACCTATTGGCCACCGTACTCCCGCCGGGTCCCAGATCGCCAGCCCTGGAAAGCTTTGGCGCGGGACCGCTCTACATCCAGCATTCGGAGCAACTGACAACTATGGTGCACTCGCGCTGCAAGCCAGAGCGGCGGTTGAGAAGAAGCTCGAAGATGCTTTTCGTAAGGCAGCTTTCAGGAAGAAGGAATACCGTGTTTTCGTGGGTGCTATCGGACAGTGTGCCTAGGCGTGGCAGAATTTCGCGCGGCCACCTCGGCCACGCGAGGCCTCTGATTCAAGTTCCAAACGCGACAGCAGCAACAACATGGTTTCACCTCGATTGGGGTCATGAATTCCCTGAAATGATCTGGGGCGCTGTTATGCCCGAAAGTGGCTGGGTCTAGGGTTGCCCCTCGCCAACCAAACCCGTGTAGTGGGGGAGATGTTTCTCTACATCGGGATCCACCTGAAGGCCCAGTTTCATGAGCTTTGTGATCCGCTGTTGTGCTGCCGGACGTTGCACCGACCGAAGAAACGTAGCCCACTCTGTGCCTAGGTCCGCATCCGGAGGCAGGCTGGCAATGTCAACCTGGTGTTTGATGTCGATGATTGCCTGCTTGTCGAATGTGGCAATCCGCCGGGCAAGCGTATCCACGAATTTGTCCAGTTCCGCATCGGGAAATGAACGATTGACGTATCCGTATCGCTCGGCGAGATCGCCGTCGATATCATCACCGCTCAGCAGGACTTCAAGTGCGCGGCCGCGTCCGATCAAGCGAGGAAGACGCGCCATCGGGCCACCGCCGGGGGTGAAGCCGGCACCGATCTCGAATTGCGACAGAACAGCCTTCTCGCGGCTGGCGAAACGCATGTCGCTCGCCAGGGACAATTCGCTGCCAACGCCGGTGGCGCGGCCGCGAATCTCGACAATGGATACCGCCGGAGCGCGGCTCAGGCGGACCAGTATGTCGGGCAAGGCGGGCAGGCCGGTTCGGCCGGGCGGCAGACTTGTCGTCTCTGAAAACGGCGGAATGAAGTTGTAGTGCGTCAGGAAAAAACCTGGAACCGCACTGTCGAACACGACTACTTTGACTTTGGGATCCGTCTCAAGCTGCGTGACGACGTCGTTCAATTGTGGAATGGTTTCGGGCCCGAAGATATTGAACGGCGGATTGTCCAGGGTCACGCGCCAATATTCGGGTGTGATCCGCTTGATACGGATCTCTTGTTTCACGGGGTGGCCGCTCTTTGCGGTGGCCTGAGTCACATCCGATTTTTGCGCAGATTCTGCGGCGTTCTGGCCGGCGACGACTTGACCGGTGATGGCGATGCCCGCGGCTATCAGTGCAATGGTTAAGAAATGCAGTTTCATCGTAGATACCTCCAAGTGCTCGCGTAAACATCCGCTTGGATTCGATGCAATGCCTTTCCGTGTCTTTGGATTCCTGTCTTCTATTTTGGCAAGAGATATTCCACTGCGTTCGGAAAAATAGCCAAAACCAGGCGATCATCGCTGACGGCCGCGGACCTCTTGCGTACATGGCACAGGTCTGGATCGATATCCTCTGCCCGCTTATACGCTCCGTTGGGTCCGCTTTGCAATTGGCTCAATTCCTGTGTTTCACCTTTGAAACAGGTGGCGCTTTACGGGCACCCGGGCAGAGGCCAAGGAAGGCTTTTTTCCCCGCATCCGTGCCCATGTGATGCCGCCCTTAAGCGGCAGTATCCTCGACCACACTTCTATCGCGAGCATGAACTGGAGCTCAGGTCATCAATGCAGCGCGTGGCGGCTCAAATGTCGGCCTAGGCAGATAAATGGCTGAATAAAATCAGGGGCCCTTTACCTGACAGGCGTTTCTAGTGAAACTCTGATTTTTCCTCGTGCTCGAAGGAAAGCCGTCACCGACAGAGCGTGGAAGATACCGAGCAGCTGACCATGGCGACACAAGCGGACGGTGATTTCGAAGCCCATCGCAAGCCAACACGGCGGGATGTGTTCCTGGCCGAGATGGACAAGGTGGTGCCCTACGACGGCACCCTCGATGAAGCTCAGTAGGGTTACAACATCGGTGTAGAGTGCAGAGCTCCGGCTGTTGTTGCTGGCAAGCCGCTACCAAATCAAGCGCTCGGGTTCCATGCAAGCTGTTGGAATTTATATTGTTTCGCCGACCGTCCTTTTCGCACTCACGATGTGCTTGTTGGAATCTATTTCGCGCGCTTTTGGTGACGTTTTCCAACAGGGGCCGCGCAGCTGCGCGGCCCCTGTTGGCAGCTCTTTTAGGTCGTGCCGGTAGCGTGTGTTGTCACTCGTTTTCAGTGGAAGCGTATAGCCGTTCGTTCACCCAGCGAGGATAGATCGATGATCGGACGGAAAGTCACCACCTTGCTAGCGACCGTTGTCCTACTCGTCGCGGGCGCGAAGGTTGCGCGAGCAGCGGAGGCCGTACCGGCCGCGCTTCAGCCGCCCGCCGGATACAACGTCGCTTTCACAGCAAAGGCCGCGGGCGTCCAGATCTATACGAGCGCAGCTGATAGCGGAACAGCGCTGAAATGGGTGTTCGAGGCACCCTTGGCTGAGTTGAGCGGGCGCAAGGGCGTTATCCATCACTATGCAGGCCCCTCCTGGGAGGCTGCCGATGGAAGCAGGGTCACCCGTGATACGGATACGCCGGTGACAACGGTGCCTGCGAAACGAGCCTCTACCGACATTCCCTGGCTACTCGTAAAGGTTACGGCCGATCCTGCGGCTGGTGTATTGAACAAGGTCGTCTACGTGCAGCGGATATCCACGCAAGGTGGCGTTGCACCTGCCAAGTCGCCAACCCGGGTTGGCACGAAAGTGGGTGTGCCGTATTCAGCGACCTACGTGTTCTACACGAAATCAAACTGACCACTCGCAAAGCGTTCGGCTTACGATCCGGCTTGTTCGAGGGGTACGGGTTGGGACTTCGCCGCCGGTATGGGGTCGATGAATACCTCCAATCGGATCGGCGCGCGGTTAGTCATCCGTCACTGCAATAGCATGACGCCTCCCGGCATGCCGGGAGGCGTTCTTGTTTGATGCGATTTTTGCCAGCTATCCAACTGAGAAGCGATTCAAGCGCGGCCGTACACGTCATCGTAGCGAACGATGTCGTCCTCACCGAGATAACTACCCGATTGCACCTCGATCAATTCCAACGGCACCTTGCCGGGGTTGCGCAGTCGGTGCTGGCTGCCGAGCGGAATGAAGGTGCTCTGGTTTTCGCCAAGCAGAAACACTTTTTCGTCGCAGGTGACCTCCGCAGTGCCGGAGACCACGATCCAGTGTTCGGCGCGGTGATGATGTTTCTGCAGGCTGAGCGATGCGCCCGGTTTGACCACGATGCGCTTGACCTGGAACCGGTCGCCGGCTTCCAGCGAATCGTAGCTGCCCCACGGCCGGTGCACGACACGGTGCAGCGAGTGCTCGCTGCGGCCGGAGGCCTTGAGCTGCTCGACGATCTTCTTCACGTCCTGTGCGGCATCGCGATGGGCGACCAGGGTGGCATCCGGCGTGGTAACCACGATCAGGTCGTCGATGCCGACGGTCGCCAGCAGGTGGCGATCATGCGAACGCAGCAGTGAGTTGCGGCTGTCGATGCTGAGCGTGTCGCCCTCACGCAGGTTGCCTTCGGCATCCTTGTCGCCGGTCAGCCACAGCGCCGACCACGAACCGATGTCGCTCCAGGTGCAGTCGACCGGAATCACCGCGGCATGCTGGGTTTTCTCCATGACCGCGTAGTCAATCGAGTTGTCGGGTACCCGGGCGAAAGTGTCGTGATCGATCCGTACGAAATCCAGATCGGCCGATGCATTCGCGTGGGCCTCGCGCACGGCAGCCAGCATCGCCGGCGCGTGTACGGCCAGCTCTTCCAGATAGCGCGACGCCTTGAACAGGAACATGCCGGAATTCCAGTCGTAGCCGCCATCGGCGAGATAGGATTCGGCGGTGAGCAGGTCAGGCTTTTCGACGAACTGCTCCACTCGGTAACCTTCATTGCCAATCGCTTCCGCACGACGGATATAGCCGAAACCGGTTTCCGGCCGATCCGGGCGAATGCCAAACGTCACCAGCCAACCCTGCTCGGCCAAAGGTATTGCCTGCGTCACCGCCGCGACAAAGGCTGCCGTATCGCCGATCAAATGATCGGCCGGCAACACAAGTAACAGTGCATCAGAATCGCGTTGCTGCGCCTGCAAAGCGCCCAGCGCGATTGCTGGAGCGGTATTTCGCGCTAGCGGTTCCAGAACGATAGTGGCGTCCCGAATACCGACTTCCAGCAACTGCTCAGCGGCGAGAAAGCGGTGATCCTCGCTGGCCACCACGATTGGCGAAGCCACGCCCGGCAGCTGCCGAGTGCGGGTAATCGTTTGTTGAAACAGCGTACCTTCACCCGCCAGATTCAGAAACTGCTTGGGCAGGTTCTTGCGCGATACCGGCCATAAGCGAGTTCCGCTACCGCCGCTGAGTATGAGTGGGATCAACACGGGGTCAATGTCCGGGTGCGGCGAGCTGGTGCATGACTTCGTCCAGGCCCTGCTGCCAATCGGGCAGCGGGAATCCAAAGTGCTGCTGAAAATCGTGGTTGTCCAGCAGCGACCACGCCGGGCGTACGGCCGGTGTGGGGAAGTCGGCGCTGACAATCGGGATCACTCGAGGTATCCGCGTGATCAAACCACGTGCCGCTGCCTGCTCGAAAATGGCACTGGCAAAACCGTGCCAGGTAGTGGCGCCGCTGGCGACCAGATGATGCGTGCCGCTCAGCCGTCGACGCTGCGGGCTGTCAGCCTGCTGCCAGCGATCCAGTGCTGCGAGACTGGCGCGGACGATCAACGCAGTGTCTGTCGGTGCGCCGTGCTGGTCGGCGACTACGCGCAGCTCGTCGCGTTCGCTGCCCAGGCGCAGCATGGTGCGCAGGAAGTTCTGACCGTGCGCGGCATAGACCCACGCCGTGCGCAGGATCAGGTGATCGGCACCGCTATCTCGCAAGGCCTGTTCGCCGGCCAACTTGCTGCGGCCGTAGGCGCCCAGCGGCGCGGTCGGTGCATCAACGGCGTATGGTTGCGACTGGCCGCCATCAAAAACATAGTCAGTCGAATAATGGACCACCAGCGCCGCATGCGCTTTTGCCCAGGCGCCAAGAACGGCGACGGCCTCGCCATTGACGCGGGTAGCCAGATCAGGCTCTTGTTCGGCGCGATCGACGGCCGTATAGGCGGCAGCGTTGATGATCACATCCGGCTGTACGCGATCGAGAAGGGCGGCCAGGCTGGCCGGCGCTGCAAGGTCGGCGATTTCACCGCGGCGGCCATCCGTCAGCACACCGTCCCGGCTGGCGGCGACGAGGTCACCACGTGCGGCCAAGTCACCCTGATCGAGAAATGTGCGGCCAAGCTGACCGTTGGCGCCAAGCAGCAGGATCTTCATGGCACGAAAATCGGCAGTCGCTCGGGCGCTACGTCTTTCAGCAACGGTGTCTTGCCGTCCTTGTCGGAAAGCAGCGGGGCGCTCAGTGGCCAGTCAATCCCGAGATCGGCGTCGTTCCAGCGGATCCCGGCGTCGGCCTCCCGATCGTATAGCGCCGTGCACTGATAAGTGAACGTGGCGAATTCGGAAAGCACACAGAAACCATGCGCAAAGCCTTCCGGAACCCAGAAATGGCGGTGATTTTCCGCGGTGAGCATCACGCCGTAGGATTGCCCGAACGTGGGTGAGCCGCGGCGGATATCCACGGCGACGTCATAGACCTCGCCCTCGAGCACGCTGACCAGCTTTCCCTGTGGGTTCGGCCATTGATAGTGCAAGCCACGCAATACACCCTTGGCCGAGCGCGAGACGTTGGACTGGATGAAGTCGGCGGTGATGCCTGCTTCGCGATAGCTTGCCTTGTTGTAACTCTCATAGAAGAAGCCACGGGCGTCGCCGAACACTTGCGGTTCGAGGATCAGGGCGCCCGGTAGCGAGGTTTCGATCACTTTCATCGCGCGTGTTCCTGTCGGGTCAGTTGCTGCAGATATTGGCCGTAGCCGGTCTTGGCCAATGGAGCAGCGAGTTGCAGTACCTGCTCGGCGTCGATCCAGCCATTGAGGTAGGCGATTTCTTCCGGACAGCAAACCTTGAGGCCCTGCCGATTTTCAATAGTCTGAATGTAATTGCCCGCTTCCATCAGCGAATCGTGGGTGCCGGTATCGAGCCAGGCGAAGCCGCGTCCGAGCTGTTCCAGATGCAGCGAATCATCGTCGAGGTAGCAGCGGTTGAGGTCGGTGATTTCCAGTTCACCACGCGAAGACGGTTTTAATGCCGCCGCGTAATCGCACACCCGGCCGTCATAGAAATATAGGCCAGTGACCGCGTAGTGGGACTTCGGTTGCGCTGGCTTTTCCTCGAGCCCGATCACCCGGCCGGCAGCGTCGAATTCAGCCACGCCGTAGCGCTCGGGATCCTTCACCCAGTAGCCGAACACGGTGGCGCCGTGTTCGCGCGAGGCGGCGCGCTTGAGTCGTTCGGTCAGGCCTACACCATAGAAAATGTTGTCGCCCAGCACCAGGCAGCTACGTTTGCCGTCGACAAAATTTCGACCGATGGTGAACGCCTGCGCCAGACCATCCGGCGACGGCTGCACCGCGTACTGGATGTCGATGCCCCACTGCGAGCCGTCGCCCAGCAGACGCTGGAACATTTCCTGCTCATGCGGCGTATTGATCATCAGCACTTGGCGGATGCCGGCCAGCATCAGCGTGGCCAATGGGTAGTAGATCATAGGCTTGTCGTACACCGGCAGCAGCTGCTTGCTCACTGAGCGGGTGATCGGATACAGCCGGGTGCCGGAACCGCCGGCGAGGATGATGCCTTTCTGCGTCGTGCTCATGACCCCATCCTTCATGACCCCAGGCGCTCCATACGATAGCTGCCGTCGAGCACGCGCTGGCTCCACGGTTGATTGGCGAGGTACCAGTCCACGGTTTGCCCGATGCCGGTTTCGAATGTCTGCGACGGGCGCCAGCGCAGCTCGTTCTGAAGCTTGCTGGAGTCGATCGCATAGCGGCGATCGTGACCGGGGCGATCCTTCACATAGGTGATAAGCGACTCGCGCTTGCGGCCATCGGCCAGCGGATGGCGCTTATCGAGCAGGGCGCAGATGACCTTCACCACCGTGATGTTCTCGCGCTCTGCATTGCCACCCACGTTGTACGTCTCACCCAGGCGGCCCGCTTCGAGCACGCGCCGGATCGCAGAGCAGTGATCGCCCACGAACAACCAGTCGCGGATGTTCAGGCCATCGCCATAGACCGGCAGCGGCTCGCCGGCCAGCGCCTTCTGGATGATCAGCGGGATGAGTTTTTCCGGAAACTGATACGGGCCGTAGTTGTTCGAGCAGTTGGTGGTCAGTACTGGCAGGCCGTAGGTGTGATGGAATGCGCGCACCAGATGGTCTGATGCCGCTTTGGACGCCGAGTACGGCGAGTTCGGCGCGTACGGGGTTTCCTCCGTGAACTTGCCCTCGGCACCCAGCGAGCCGTAAACCTCGTCGGTGGATACGTGCAGGAAGCGGAAGGCCTCACGACTCGTACCTTCCAGTCCGCGCCAATAGTCGCGCGTGCATTCCAGGAGTCCAAGCGTCCCGACCACGTTGGTCTGCACGAATTCGGCGGGGCCATCGATCGAGCGGTCCACATGCGATTCGGCGGCGAAGTTCACTATCGCATCAGGCTGATAGTCAGCCAGCAGTCGCGCGACCAACGCACGGTCGCCGATATCACCATGCACAAACACGTGCTCATCGCGGTCTTTCAGCGAGGCCAACGTGTCCAGGTTGCCCGCATAGGTGAGCTTGTCGAGGTTGATCACGCGCAGCCCATCGGCGATGGCCTGCAGCACGAAATTGGCACCAATGAAACCTGCACCGCCAGTGACAAGAAGGGTCCTCGACCCTGTGGTTGGATTGTTGATCAAGTCCGTCGTCTTCCTGCTTCGGGGGATGGGGGCCAAAGATTGCCGCTGGGAGCTGTTTGGTGCCAAAGAGCCCATATAATGCCCGCACTTTGCGCGCTGACCAAGCCAAGGCCCGGGTTTATGGCGCGAAAGTGGTTCCCAAAACCACCGAAATGGCAGGCTTTCATGAACGAACACTGCAGCCCGTGTCGGAAATCCCGAACCCGAAGGGTAAGATGTCCGTTTTGAACCAGATAAAGCGGCCCGCACTGCGGGACAAGGGTGCATTGATGAAGACTGCTGCGAAACGGAACAAGCTGGGCATGGGGACATTGGCCATCCATGCCGGACAGCAACCCGATCCGACCACCGGCGCCATCATGACGCCGATCTACGCCACCTCGACCTATGTCCAGGAGAGCCCGGGCAAGCACAAAGGGTACGAATACTCGCGCACACAGAACCCTACCCGGATGGCGTATGAGCGTTGCGTGGCGGCACTGGAAGGCGGGACAGCCGGTTTTGCGTTTGCTTCGGGTCTGGCTGCGGCAGCCACGGTACTGGATCTTTTGGATTCGGGCAGCCACGTCATCGCCATGGATGACCTCTACGGTGGCAGCTATCGTCTGTTTGAGCGCGTACGCCGCCGTTCCGCTGGGCTGGACTTCACCTTTATTGATCTCAATGACGGCAATGCACTGAAAGCCGCGTTGAAGCCCAACACCCGAATGATCTGGGCCGAAACCCCGACCAACCCGATGCTCAAACTGGTGGACCTGACCAAGGTCGCCGCGTTCGCGAAGAAGCACGGCTTGATCCTGGTGGTGGACAACACATTCTGTTCGCCCATGCTGCAGCGCCCCTTGGAGTTCGGTGCGGATCTGGTGCTGCATTCGGCCACCAAGTACTTGAATGGGCACTCCGACATGGTCGGCGGTATCGTCGTCGCCGGCAGCAAGGAACTGTCTGAGCAGATGGGCTTTTTGCAGAACTCGGTCGGTGCCGTCGCCGGTCCATTTGACTCGTTCCTCGCCTTGCGGGGCCTGAAGACCCTACACCTGCGTATGAAGGCTCATTGTGAGAGCGCACTTGAACTGGCCCGTTGGCTGGAAAAGCACCCCGCCATCGAGCGGGTGATCTATCCGGGACTCAAGAGCCATCCGCAACACGCGCTGGCCAAGCGTCAGATGGATGGTTTCGGCGGCATCATCACCATCGAAGTGAAGGGCGGCCTGAAGAAGGCCAAGCGCATGCTGGAACGTTGCGAACTGTTTGCGCTGGCCGAATCACTTGGCGGCGTAGAAAGTCTGATCGAACACCCGGCGATCATGACGCATGCCTCGATCCCAGTCGTTACGCGTAAACGCCTTGGCATCAGCGATGGCCTGATCCGCCTATCGGTAGGCGTTGAGAATGTGGAAGATCTTCGCGCCGAACTTGCCCTCGCACTGGGTTGATCATGATTTACTGTCGGATATTCATTTAATGCCTACAACGCGATTGCTTCGCCTGGTCGCAGCTCCTGTAGTCGCTCCACTGGCGCACCGTTCACTGATATGGGAGCTGACCAAGCGAGAGGTGCTGGGACGCTACCGCGGCGCCAGCTTTGGTCTCCTATGGTCGTTGATCAGCCCATTCCTCTTGCTTGGCGTCTATTCGTTCGCGTTCGGTAGCGTGATGAAAGGGCGTTGGCCTCAGGGTGGGGATCAGGGTGCGGATCAGCACAGCTTTACTCTGATTCTTTTTATTGGTCTCATCGTGCATGGCTTTTTTTCTGAGGTGATCATGCGCGGCCCGATGCTCATCACGGGCAATCCAAGCTATGTTAAACGGATTATTTTTCCGCTCGACATTCTGCCTTGGCCGATGATTCTCTCAGCTCTTTTCCACCTGCTGGCAAATTTTCTTGTATTTCTAGCCCTTCGATTGGTGCTTGAGGGGCACATAGACGCCAGAGCTATCTTATTTCCAATAATCATCCTGCCTCTCGTGGTGCTGGCTTTTGGAGTGTCCTGGCTGCTGGCTGCTCTGGGAGTTTATTTTCGCGACGTTACTCAGATCACCAGCGTGCTTTCAACAGCGCTATTGTTTACCTCATCGGCGGTAATGCCGATTAGTTCTGTCAGCCCCTCGCTGCGCCCGTTGTTCATGATCAATCCGATTACTTTTATCATCGATCAAAGTCGCAACATCGCACTGTGGGATACAATGCCGAATTGGGAGGGGCTGGGGCTATACATGCTATTGGCAATGTTGGTCGCCCTTGTTGGATTTACGTGGTTCATGGCAACCCGCAGAGGGTTCGCTGATGTCATCTGAAGTCTCCATCTACGCCAATTCGATCGACAAGGTCTTTCCTGTCTATGAAAAGCCGCACCACCGGCTTCTTCAGATGATGTCGTCGCGTTCGGCAAAGCATCGTTGGTATCGCGAATTCACGGCATTGCGAGACATCAGTTTCGAAGTAAAAAAAGGTGAAACCGTTGGCATTGTTGGACGAAATGGTTCGGGCAAGTCGACCTTGCTGCAGATCATCTGCGGTACGCTCACGCCGACAGCAGGCGATCTACAGGTCAATGGCCGCATAGCCGCATTGTTGGAGCTTGGCGCGGGTTTCAACCCAGATTTCACCGGTCGCGAAAATGTATTCCTCAACGGTACAGTACTGGGCCTGACGCGCCAGCAGATTGAGGATCGCTTCGACGATATTGCAGCATTTGCCGACATCGGTGAATTCATCGAGCAGCCGGTCAAGAGCTATTCGAGCGGCATGTATGTGCGGCTGGCTTTCTCCGTCGCCATCCATGTCACGCCGGATATCTTGGTTGTTGACGAAGCACTTGCGGTAGGCGACGAGGCTTTTCAGAGAAAGTGTTTTGCCCGCATCGAGAAAATACGACGCGAGGGCGCGACGGTGTTGTTCGTCTCGCATTCGGCAGGCACGGTTTTGGAACTTTGCAATCGCGCCATCTTGCTTGATCGCGGCGAGATGCTTTATTCGGGGTCGCCGAAACGAACCATCTCGCACTACCAGAAAATGCTGTATGCGCCAGCTGAGCGTGTGGCAGCCATCCGGGAGGAAATACGCGAATCGACAGCAGCTGAGCAGTTGACGACCGTGATGAACAAGGTTGGAGGCAAAGATACGCCCGATGCCCCGGATGCCAAGGCCGCCGAATCCAGCTCGCCCAATCCATCAGAGTCGGCCAGTGCCTACGATCTGGCTTGGCATGATGATCACCTGCTTCCACAAAGCACGCTTAGATACGTGCGCAGCGGTGCCGAGATCAAGGACGCACACTTGCAGACCATCAGTGGCGAGCGCGTCAACGTGCTACGCCCGGGGGAAGAGTACGTCTACGTTTACGATGTGGATTTTGATCGCACTGCTGCTGGCGTGCAGTTCGGCATGCTGATCAAGACAGTGTCTGGTGTTGAGCTAGGTGGAGGTGTGTCGGCGCCCGCGCATGCGGCAATCGAGATCGTCGAGGCTGGCGAGCGTCGCCGGGCCAAATTTCGGTTCCGTTGTCTGCTTGCACCCGGTACCTATTTCCTCAATGCGGGCGTCCGCGGACGGATCGATCAGGAGGAAACCTTTCTCGATCGTGTGGTCGACATCGCCATGTTCCGGGTCGCTCCCGATTCCGACCGAATCGCCACCGGCATGGTGGACTTTGACATTCGCTCTTCCGTTGCCAACCTTGGTCATATGTCGGCCTGACCGGCATTTGGCGATTGGACAAGGACAAGCAGTAGATGAAAAATGCCGATGTGCGAGGGTCGACAGCCATTCTGGTGCTTGGCATGCATCGCAGCGGTACTTCCGCCTGCACGCGGGTCATCAATATGCTCGGCGCGGAACTCGGCTCGAGTTTTCTGCAACCAGCTGCCGACAATCCTGCCGGCTTTTGGGAGCATCTTGGCGCGTATGAAATCCATGAGCGCCTACTGAAGGAACTGGATCGCACCTGGTCCAGCGTCAGCGAAATGCCGGAGGGCTGGCTTGAACTCCCTGCTGCGCAGGTCGCCATCGAGGAGCTGGCTGAGCTTTGCCGTAGCGAGTTCGCTGGGGTATCCCTCTGGGCGGTCAAAGATCCGCGAATGTGTCGTCTGGTGCCGCTCTGGCTTGCTGCGCTCGATCGAGTCGACTGTCGTGCAAGAGCCCTGTTTGTCAGTCGCAGCCCCCTCGAAGTAGCCGAGTCGCTACGCAGTCGCGAAGGAATGCTGGCCGGCCATTCGCACCTGATGTGGGTACAGCACCTGCTGGAAGCGGAGCGTTTTACTCGAAGTTTGCCGCGTTCCATAGTCAGCTATGACGGCCTAGTATCCGACTGGCGTGGCTCGATGGCGCGGGTCGCCGACGAACTGAACATCGTCTGGCCGCACGCGATCTCGGATGTTTCGCTTGAGGTGGACCGATTCATCGATCCGAACAACCTGCGTCATCACCGGCACAGGGACGTGCCGGCCAACACAAGTCGACACGTCGGTTCGGTGTTTGTCGACTCACTTTACGCAACGTGCCTCAATGTGGAAGCGGGCAGGACCGATTGGAGCGTATTCCAGCAATTCCAGAACGAATACCAACGCGCCAAGGACCTGTTCGCGTTGCCGATTGCTGATAATGAAGGACTGATCGACCAGTTACATGGCGACGTGCATATCTGGGAAGCTGAAGCACGTTCTGTGCGGAAAAAGCTCGATGCTAGCGAAGGACTGGTCGACCAGTTACACAGAGATGTGAATATTTGGGAGGCTGAAGCTCGCTCTGTTCAGGCAAAGCTCCAAGAAGAAATAGCAAATGCCAACATGAAGCTTACGGCAGTAAAAACCGACTTGGCGGCCAGTCAGGCAGGCCACGCAGCGACTCGTGATGAGCTAGCAGTGAAAGAGCTGGAGCTGAACGTGATGACGGGGGAGCTGCAGGATACTTCGGAGCGTCTCAACGCAGCCGCGGCGGAGCTGGACCAGTTGCGCGCCAATACCATGCGCAAGCGATGGTTGCTGGCAAAATTGTTCGGGCGCTGACGGGCGCGCCTTGGGGGATAACCGGTGTTGTCGAATATTGATGGAAGTTGGCTTATCAAGAGGTTCCGATGTCTAGCGTGAAACCCATTGCGTTCTATCTTCCACAGTATCACCCGGTAGAGGAAAACTCCGAGTGGTGGGGCCCGGGGTTCACCGAGTGGACTAACGTTGCCAGGGGAAAGCCGAACTTTGTTGGCCATTACCAGCCACATGTTCCGCGCGAACTTGGCTTCTACGATCTTCGACTGATCGACAATATGCGTGCACAGGCGGATCTGGCGCGCCTGTATGGCATCGAGGGATTTTGCTTCTATTACTACTGGTTCAATGGACGTCGCATTCTCGAGTTGCCAATAGATAACTACCTCAAAAGCGACATCGACTTTCCGTTCTGCGTTTGTTGGGCAAACGAGAACTGGACTCGTACCTGGGACGGCCTGGAGAAGGATGTATTGCTTGAGCAGAAGCATGGTCCTGACGAGGATCGCCGTTTCCTTGAGGATTTGGTGCCGTTGCTGAAGGATCCACGCGCAATCCGTGTTGACGGCAAGCCGATTCTGCTGGTCTATCGCGCCGATTTGTTTCCCGATTCAAAGCAGACCGTCGCGCTCTGGCGCGAAGTTGCGCGTGAGCACGGTATCGGCGAGTTGCATCTTGTAGCTGTGCAGTTCTACGGCATTGTCGACCCGCGCGATTGGGGTTTCGATGCCGCGGTCGAGTTTCCACCGCATACTTTCATCGGCTCCGAGAACCGTGTGCACCGGCATTTGGAAATGACCAATCCGCACTTCCGAGGCGGCCTCGTCGACTATCGCAAGGTCATCGCTCAGTCGATTGGACGCACCAAACCTGACTATCGCTGGTATCGCGCGATCGTTCCCTCATGGGACAACACTGCCCGTCGCCAGCACACGTCGCACATCATGGTCGATTCGTCTCCTGGGTTGTATGGGTATTGGTTGAAGTGGCTGGTTCGTTACACGCGTGCAAACAACGCGCCGGAAGATCAATTGATCTTCATCAACGCGTGGAACGAATGGGGTGAGGGTTGCCATCTGGAGCCCGACCAAGAGCATGGGCTAGCCTACCTGGAAGAGACTTACGCAGCTGTGGTCAACGAGGACGCACGCCTCGAAGCGCTGCTCGCGGATTCGGATCTGCTTAGAGCGATCGGGAAGGAGCGTATAAGCCGCCTCCTTGATGAGAAGGACAATCTAGCTCGCGACGTCGTGCTGTTGTCGGCCGAGTTAAGACATAGAGCATTGAATCCGGGAATGCCTCCGGTCCCGCAACGTTCGTTGTTGCGGCGGATGGCCAAAAAGATCCTGAGGCGCTTCCCGCCGCTATATCGACTTGCCGTGCGGGTCCATCTCAAATGGACTCGCTAAAGTCACCCCGGCGCATTGCGGTCGTTGCTCACTTCGACGCGCAGGGCAAGTTGACGCCTTTCGTCCGTCGTCTGCTCGACGAACTACTGTTGAGCGTAGAGCGTATCGTGCTCGTATCCACGTGCTTGCATGCGACAGAGATTGACGCGCTGGATCAACGAATACGCGTTATCGTGCGGGAAAACGTCGGCTACGATTTCTACTCGTTTCGTACGGGCGTGTTCGCTATCGAAGACCTCTACGCGTACGACGAACTGGTGATCGCGAACGACAGTGTGCTTACCGTTGGTTCGGGGGGCATCTCGCGTGCTTTCGCCCAAATGGCGAATACCAACTGTGATGTGTGGAGCATGACGGAGTCTTGGCAGGTTACGCGTCACCTGCAATCGTACTTCATGGTTTTTCGCAAAGGCGCTTTCTTCACCAAGCATTTCCAGGACTTCTGGACTGGTGTGCGCGTGCTTCACAATAAGTGGGAAATCATCCTGTCCTACGAGGTCGGACTGACTCAGTGGCTACTGGCGCACGACGTTCGCATTGCGGCGGCGTTCGTGCCGAATGCCGCCGAGTTGAAGACAGTGTGTTCGCGTCTTAAAGCTCAATATGGCACAGTGCCGGACGCTGAGCAGGTCGTCGCTGCCAACCCCGTGCACTATCTATGGGACGCTTTGTATGCTCGTTTCGGCTTCATCAAGAGCGAAGTCCTGCGTGACGACCCCAATGGTGTGCTTGGCGAGCAGCTGAAACAGCTGGTAGTAGATCGTGTAGCGTTGGATGAGGTCGTGCACGAGGTCGAGCGCATGCGGCGCACGCGACGCCCAACTGAAAAATTGGATGCACCCATCGACGATGCAGCCAACCCTGTCTTGATGAGGGTGTTTTCACTCGCTGCGATAGATCCCCAACGTCTACGTGGCGAAGTGGCCGTCGTGTTGCACATGTTCCATGTGGACCTTCTCGACGATATTTATGCGTACATCCGCAACGTTATCTGCACCTGCGACATTTTTGTCTCGGTCAAGAGTGAAGCCGATTATCGGGTCGTCAGCGAATATTTTGCGCAACGTGGCACCGAGGTATTTGTTTACCTCCATCCCAATATCGGTCGCGACGTGGGTCCATTCATCAGCCTCCTGAACAGCGGGCTTCTGGACCGCTACGTGACTGTTTGCAAAATTCATTCGAAGAAAAGCGCCTACCATACAAAGGGAGATGCCTGGCGGGACGAACTGCTGAAGCCTCTGCTTGGATCGTCACAATCCGTTCTGAGGATCATTGAAGCTTTTCGACGATTTGAAAATTGCGGCATCGTTGGCCCGGACAGCGCCTATGTAAGTGATGCTCGATTCTGGGGTGGCAACGAGATGCGCCTGCGTACACTGGCCGATGAGGTCGGTATCGATCAGGCGTCTATCCGTCTCGGCTTCTTTGCTGGAACCATGTTCTGGGTGCGCCCGGCAGCATTGGCCTGCCTACGCAAGCGCAATTTGCGGCTTGAAGAGTTCGATCCGGAGGACGGGCAGCGCGATGCGACGCTCGCACACGTCATCGAGCGTATCGTGACACTTTGCGTGCAAGAGGCAGGATACTTTGTCGTATCCACGCGTGATCCCACTTCGGCCCTCATCCATGAGCGGTATGCGACTCAGGGTGTTACCGTGCTTCCTTCGTGACCTTGACCAACAATGACACTAACGACCGACGGACATGAACCAATGAATGATCAGCGATGGTTCGAGAGAATCCTTAGTTCGCTGCATGATCGGAATCTGGGATTGCCCGGCTTTCCTTCGACTTACCTTCAGGAAGTGTTCGTCGGCAGGTCAAATGAGAAGGCTTTGGAGGAGGCGTTCACGTTCTACAAGATCGTTAAGAACAGCAGTTTTCCATTGACGCGAAACTCGCGAGTTCTGGACTTTGGAGTGGGTTGGGGGCGGATCATTCGCTTCTTCACGCGCGAGGTAGATCCCAGCGGCTTGTATGGTGTTGACGTCGATGGCGATATCCTCAATGAAGCCAAGTCCATAGGTGTCGAAGGACAGCTCGGCCTGATCGGCAAGAGCGATCGACTCGAATTCCCCGACAATCATTTCGACGTCGTGTACGCGTTTTCGGTTTTTTCCCACATCTCCAAAGATTCGGCCAGCCACTGGCTCGGCGAGCTGATGCGCGTCCTTAAGCCCGGCGGCACGCTTGTGCTTACCACCACGACCGACAGGTTTCTTAATCTGTGCCTGGCCTGTTCGCTCAAAACTGAAGGACGCAACTCCTACGAAGAGAACTACGCTCGGATGTTTGCCGAGCCGGTTTTGGCGAGGGAGCGTTATCGTCAAGGCGAACATGTGTATGCAGCGGCATCG
Organism: Rhodanobacter sp. MP7CTX1; assembly: GCF_014205795.1. Classification (GTDB taxonomy): domain Bacteria; phylum Pseudomonadota; class Gammaproteobacteria; order Xanthomonadales; family Rhodanobacteraceae; genus Rhodanobacter. Next base: position 183,733 of record NZ_JACHCN010000005.1, on the reverse strand, counting down.
GGCAACGCAGCGGTACTGGATGCCGACAGCTATGGTTGGGCCGCGATGCCTCCAGCGTTTGTGAAGCGAGAGATCGGGCATGTTGCCCGATCAATACGATTCTTCGACGAGCCGGAGGTACTCGAACAAGGCTTCTTTATCGTGCGCAAAAAGCAGGCACTCCCAGCCCGTATTTTGCGTAAGCTTCGCGACGCAATATCCGGGTAGGGTCGCAGAATTGACATTGCGCGTGATTCACCCGTAGTCCGCATGGACGCGGTTGTTGCGCAAACAGGACGACGTATGGCAAGCAAGCAAGCGAATGATTCATCCATCTTCACCCGCCCAGAGCAACTCAGCGCCGAACCGCCGCAGGGGTTCTCAACGGGCCGTGTTGTATTAGCGGTTTGGTGTGTTCTGGTTGGCCTCCTCGTTGCTCTAAGCACGATTTATGGGGTTGTTCGCAATTACTCGCCCATTCCGTACATGGACCAGTGGGACGGAATAATCAGCTTTTGGCGGATGATACAAAGCGGCAATTACGGTGCATGGTGGATCCAGCATAACGAGCACCGGATCGTCATGTCTCGGGTGTTGTTTTGGATCGACATGAAATGGTTTGGCGGTGTGAATGTCTTCACTATTGCCATGAATGTCGTTCTGCACCTAGCCATTGCAGGGGTGTTCGTGCTCGCCTACACCCGCTATGCGGTCAGACGGGTGTCAGTGCCTGCAGTCGTCGGGGTTGCGTTGCTTGCCTGCATGGCCTGGATGCAAGACGACAACTTCAATTGGGGCTTCCAAAGCCAGTTCATGCTGGTGTACTTGTTCGCGATGTCGTCGTTTCTCTGCTACGCCTTGAGCAGCGCGCGGCACGGCATCTTGCGGCAGACACTGGCCTTCATTCTTGCGACAGCATCCATGTTGAGCATGGCCAACGGCCTGCTCAGCTTGCCGCTGCTCGTAGTGATCGGTCTAGTTCTGGCTTTCTCGTGGCGGCGACTGCTATTGGCCACCATTGTCACCTGCGTCGCCTGGGGTATTTATTTCACGGGTTACCAGCGTCCGGTTCTCCATTCCGATCCGATTAATGGCGCACAGCACCACTTGCCGGGGGTGCTGCACTACACGCTGGTGTTTCTCGGCTCTCCAGTGACGTTCCTGGGTTCACATATACATTTAGGTACGGAAGCGTGTTTAGGTGCGGCAGCGGTTTTTGGTGGTCTGCTTGTGATCGCGGCGGCGGTGATGCTGATACTCCTGCAGCGCGCGCGCGCTTTTTCCGCTTACCGCGCCTTTCTCGCAGCGGCGTCTGTGTTCGTAATTCTGACTGCGTTGCTTGCCGGCGTTGGACGTTTCGATCTGGGCATCGACACGGCCGCGAGCAGTCGATACACGACGCCCGCCCTTATTGCCTGGTTGTCGGTCTTTTTACTTTATGCGGACATGGTAGAGCCGAGGAATTTCTGGCGTCTCGTCGGGCTGATGGCAGTGACCATCATGCCGCTTGCCCTGTGGAGCCAGCGCGACGTGGCCGGCTATCGCTCTGCAGATTACGAGCGTGATGTTGCTGTGATCGGCGTGACGATGGGTGTGCATGACGATGCATACCTGAATAGTCTTTACCCCAAAGAGGGGCGGAGCAAGCTTCTCGATGACATGGCCTACATCCAGCGAGAGAAGCTGTCGATGTATGGGCGCAGCTGGGTCGCGGAACTCGGGTCATTGCGATTCAACCCGCATGATGTAGACCCTGCGCTTTGCCGCGGTGCCTTCGACTCGGCAGAGACTGTTCCCAATGGATACCGGCTGCGTGGTTGGGCTGTACCCACCGTGCCTGTGCGTAAGTCATTCGTCGTGTTTACAGACAGCGAGAATAGAACGGTAGGTTACGGCGTGGTCGGCGAAGCAAGGCCCGACGTACAAGCCGCCATCACCGGGGCATCGTGGCACGCCGGTTGGCGTGGCTACGTCGTTCATTCTGTCGGGACAGTTAGCGCCTACTTGTATACAGAGGGAAAATTTTGCCCGCTGGCCAATACCGTAGCCTTTGAGGCCCATTAGTGGCATGGCAAAGAGCGCGTGTCATACCGACCCGGCAAGCTGACTATTCGCTGCCGAACCCAGGTCCTCACACCTATTGCACCGTAGAGAGCAGTTGTTGGCGGACGGGATCGGCAGCGAAGGATGCCACCGCCTGGCAGATAGCCAGGTTCCGCCCCTGCAATGTCAACTAGGAGGGTTCGGGTGAGCGAAAGTTACGCGCAGGCTATTTTTCCTGCATGCCAATCGCTCGCCATGAAAGGTCTGGATAACGTAAGCGTCATACGTTCCCTCCAATGGTCGCGTGTCGACCAGCGCCTCGAATCCTGCAATGAGACCCGGTTTGCCAAAATAGTCGGCAACGTCGGGACGTTTCACTTTGCGGAGTGACTGCATTCTCACCGAACCATCTTTCCCGACCAAGGCAAGTGCGACGCTGTTGTTCTCCCTTCCAAGTGCACCCGATACAAGAGCCCAACCCCGTATCTCGAGCAAGTTTCCCGTAATGGTCATTGCACGTCCGGCGACGTCGACGTCGTTGAGTGTATCGATCATGCACTCACCGCCATCAGGCAAACTATCTATGGGGGTGCCGACTACGGATGGATTCAGCAGTACTCGATCAACGTTTTTGTCGGAAGCAACGTTCAACGTAGAAAGGGTGGCTGTAAAATCCTTCCCCCAGAGAAGACGCGAACCACTTGCGCCAACAATCTCAAAGGATTTGACATATTTTCCCGCGAGGATCTCGGGTGCAAGCGTCGATTCCAGCGCAGCGAAATCTGTGGAGCTGGCGACGGTTGGTGATAACAAAAAGCCAGTTTCGGCCATTCCTGGAATGAAGCGAAAAGTCTTCGCCGTGCCATCTAAGTAACGAACTAAGATGTCAAGCGTCGGTAACTTTAGTGCGGCCGAGACGAGCCTACCGAGCAAGGTCGGCTTTATCGCAATGAGCGCCCAGATTGGCTTCGTCGTCGGTGGCATCGAGACTTCCGCCCCAAAATTCATCTGGCGGGAAAATAGTTGCGGCCCTATGTCGATTGCTGGCTTAACAACTCTCTTATCTAGGATCAAATATTCGTCTGCGTACCCGCTAATTCTGTAGTTTGCGATCAAATCGGGCCAGCTGGTTCCGTCATCGAGTGACGGATATCGCTTGTCGACTGGATTGATCTGAAAGTAGATCCTCGAAGGCCCTCCCGCATCCAGGTGTTGGCGGTTCTCTATCGCTAACCCGGGGGTGTAAGCGAAATAGCTCTGGAAAGCCGGGCGAGGTGACCATGTCGCGGTACTCGCAAGAAGTGCGGAGAGATCCCATGGATACAGGTCGGCAGTACCATAGTAGGGCGGCAGTAGTGTCGATCGACGAATTTGGTCGTTTGCGATGGCAAAAGACCGATCAAGACGGCCGCGGTCGGTGACTCGACCCCACAAAGAATTTGAAGCCCGCTCAATGGTATTGCTGAAACTGCGGGCGATCGAAATCGGGTTGATGGGCCGATAGCTAATGGAGATGTATCCCCATGCGACCAGACTCAGAGTTAGCATGAGATAGCCGCCACGTGGTCGTTCAACCAGCAAGGCCAGACTGACCAACGCCAAGATAGCGGCTGCCAGCGTGGCATGGCCGTCGTGACGAACGAATCCAGCCTTGAAGCTTAGAAAAAAGATGACGGCGAGCCCCAATATCCTCCAGCCACGTGAGGAACGCCAAGTGTGCCACCCGGAGATCATCAGGCAAGCGGCGACCAGCAGATAAACATAAATCTCACTGGAGTTCCCGGGCTGTGACATTGCTTCGGTGTAACCGGAAATGATTGGACCCTGCGAAACAAAATAATGACCCAAATCTCCGATAGCCTGGCCGCTTGCCACCCAGGCTACCGGTACCACAAAGATCTCTATGAGAATGATCGCGATCGCGAGCATGGTAGCTCTGCGATAAAGCATGGCTACAGCCAAAATCGTGCACACGATGACCGCTAAGGTAAAGCTGGCCTTGATAAGCGGAAGCAAACCACAGGCGATCGCGAGGAGTAGAAGTGGTAATGTGCCGCGGGAGGGTCTTTCGAGTTTGACGTTGGCCACAAGGAGAATGAGCAGTGGCAGCGCTGTGAACTGTGCGTCACGACTGAATTGGCTCAGGTACAGCGGGACGGCGAGCAGCCAGATCCGGCGCTCCTTGATCGCCAGGGCAGAAAACCCCCCAAAAATCGCCGCGGCGATGATGACTGATCCGGAGAGCATGAGCTCGTCTGTAGCCGGATGAAAAAATCGCGAATAGACCGAGGCCAGCGGACCAAACGTAAAAACGATGTCCCGACCAAATCGCAGGTGCTCGGCGACCGCAATGTTCGCCGCGTAGCCCCATGACGAGTCAAGCCCAAGAGATGGCATCTTGGGACCAAATGGAACCATGAGCAGCAAGGTGGCGACAAGACTGAAGAGCCATGCCAGATTCCGCGCGGTACGAATTGCCAGATCTTTACTGATCGTCATCCTGACTAAAGAAACCACGTCGTCTCCTTCGTCCTTTGTGTGATTTGTACTGAGCAAAGTCTAGCCGAAAGCTAGTTCCGTACGGACATTGATCGAATCACCATATCAAGATGACTCCTAGTCGAGTCGGTGCTCGTTACTCAGGATGGTGCCAAAACAGTTGGCAGTGCATCTTCCCACCAGGAAAGGCATCAAGGGCGAAGATCCTTTTACTTCGCTACAGATGGAGCGGCTGCATGCGCCATTCACCGATCGAGGCTACTTACTAATTGGGCGCGCGACTCATTTCGCGTGCCTGGTAGCGAGTTGCTGCAACACAAATGTGCAGGCAGCGGATTCGAGAGTGTGGGTAGCGGCTGATGCCCTTCCGGCATAATGTGGACGGGCGACGTATGCGCGGACCGGTTTCAAAAGGACGCGATGCGAAGTTCAGAGATGCGTAATTCCGCACGAACCAAGTACCCCCAAGTCTGCCTGCCGGCTGCGATCTTATGAAATTGGCAGAGGCGAAATCATGGGCGCCGAATAGATAGCTATGACTGTGCTCTCTTTGTGGCCATAACAAAAGCCTGTTTTCCAAGAAATCGCCAGACGAAAGGAGTCGCAAGGTAAAGTCGCACAAGCCAAGGAGCTTGAGGCAAGGCGCTACGTGTCGTATAGGGGAGAAAGCGAGGTACGACTAACTGAATCCTCATGCCCGTAAGCTCAAGTGCTTCGACGAGGCTGCGGTCGGTAAGTGGCGTATGGTGATCAAAGAAATCCCAGTACTCGCCGCCAACGAATCGTATGTTGGGTTGTAAAACCATTATGCGACCGCCAGGCCGCAAGATGCGATGGGCTTCCGAGAAAGTGTCCAGAATTAACTGTTTATTTGGTAGATGTTCAAGGAAGTTGCTCATGAACACCACGTCCGCCGACTCGGAGGTCAATGATGCAATCGCCGTACAACTTTCATTGATGATACGGATGCCGGGATTAGCGAAGCGACGCACGTCGGGGTTTAAATCGACTGCGATCTTTTCTGCAGCGGATATATTATTGATGAATTCACAGTAGCCGGAGCCAATATCAACTACGGTATCCGAAGGTGCGATGAACCGGGAAAAGTAGCGATCGCAAATAACCTTCCAAATATCATTCTTCGCCTTCAGCGATGCTTCTGGAAATCGTGATTGATAGAGCGATTGCAAGTCCATAAATATGTTTCCATATAAACTGTGTGGAGATTTGTCGGGCTGCGGCTTTCAAGTGAAGCCGGCTCATGACGTCGATGCCAAGTTTAAAATATGAGTTTATTGACGAAACGAGAAAGTTTTGTGTCCGATGTAACTTGTGATCAACGGCACGCCTACACCTATCGCATGTGCCACCAATTCGGGTTCCCACTGCCAATTGATGACAGGCAAAAGCCATTTTGTCAGCACGAGACTGATTATCAAGGTTTGTGCGAGAGCAATAAGGTTAATGGCTACAAACCAGCTCAATTGGTGATGAAGTTTGTTGCTTGACTGGCGAAAAACAAATATTCGATTTAGAGCGAAGGCCGTTACGATGCCGATTAGGAACGCTACTACGATGGCCGCTGTGTAAGAGATCCACAAATTTAATAGCCACCTGGCCGCGATGTTGACAGTCGCAGCAATTCCGCCGGCCAGAATAAAACGAACGAACTGCCGTTTCCCATGTGAAAGCATCATGCCCAAGTTTTGCCCGTATATTGCATCGCGTTAATCCTGAATCTCGTGTGTGACTTGGGCTGCAAGCGATTTTGCCACGTGGATACTTTCGTTGATGGAGCGGTCTTCAGGGTAGTAGTAGGAGGTGTCGGCCATAAAGAGACCATGGACCGGTGTCCGCATCGGTGGCAGCGTGTCGAAGAAACCCGGTGGGCAAATCGTCTGCGCGTAGTCGTAACGATGACAATATCGCGAAAGCACCCAATCGGGCGAGAATTTGGGATTGATTTTGCCGAGGTAACCGATCACTTCGTCAATCAGCTCATCGTTGCTGCGCGACCATTTTGAATGTGTCTTTGGCATGTAAAACGGCGCATAAAGTACAGATGGAGACATCTTATTGAGGTTTGAATATTCAATGACACCGGGAATTTCAATGGTTGGGTCATTTATGTTCATCCAGAAGTTTTCCGACAGCGGGTGTCGCAGCTTCAGAATTACGCAGGCGACGGGAATATTTTTGATACGTTCGATTCGTGCTGCGAAGTCTGGCGGTAAGTCGGGTACCAGACGCGGGACATACTGGATCGGTGCAGTGGAAATGACGCGGCTACAGCTGATTTGCTCGCCGCCGACAACGATAGCTGTGACCCGCCCACCTTCGACAACGACACGGTCGATTTTCGACCGAAGGTGGATTCGGCCACCTTTTGCCAGGATGTATTGCTCCATGGCGTCGAGCAACACTTTTGATCCACCTTCCAGGTAGCCCATTTGTTCCTGCATCAGATTCTTGCGGGACAAGCCGACGCGCTTGATGCGCGTACCTATCCACGAAGCGGAAAGCTGGTCGGCGAATTCGAAGAACTTGAGATCAAACAGGCTGCGCCACAGCACATCGTAGGCCTTGACCCCGACCCATTTGCGTAGCCACTCGGTGGCATTGATCTTGTCCAGCGGCCGCCAGTCCTTGATGCTCTTGGTGTACATCACATGCATTGCATACCGCATCTTGCTGACGATGCCAAGGCCGTCAAACTTCAGCAGGGCGAGCGGCGTGCCCCATTTGTACAGTCGACCGTTGAAGAAGAAGCCCATTTTTGTGTCGGTCCAGCGTAGCGTGCTGGTTAGGTCAAGCTCCTTCAATAGGTCGAACAGCGGGTAATCCGTCTTGCAGATGAAGTGGTAATAACGTTCGATGTCCAGTCCGTCGAAGTCGAAGCTCGCCGACATACCACCTATGCGGTCGTCGGTTTCATAGATGTCGACCGATTTCCCCTGTTTTAGCAGCTCCATCGCGCACATCAGGCCCATAGGGCCTGCGCCAATGATCACGCAGTTGTCGTGCTGGTTCATCGCATGTTTCCATTCTTGTCGGTGTCGACTGTCATCGTCCAGGGGGAGGGGTTCACGGGTATTACATGATGTCCTGGTTGACTGAGTTCGTGAGCGTACACTTTCCAGTGGTAGTCGAGGAATGCTGGCCGACGTAACGTGGCGGGGTTGCTGACGGCGACGAGGAACAAGCTCATGAGAACAATCGCGGTTGCCTCCGTGCGCCGGATGTCCTTACGGCTGGCACAGGCACACCAAACGGTCCACCAGAAAACCACTTTGATCAGATAGAAATAGCGATCGCCAGGATAGAACTGATAGAGCAACGCCAAGGGCTTTAGCCGCACCGGCACGAACGTTTCCAGAATTGCGAGCAGCGCAAAGCTCAGAATGATGACCTTTGTTTCGCCTCGCAGTCCGTTACCGAAAACTATCGCGCCCAGACCGAAGAGATAGAAGAGTATCCAGCCGTTATCGGTCAAGAAATTGCCAACGAAGATATGCACCGGCACCAATTCGGTAAAGGTGATGCGCAGCATTTCCAGCGTGCTTTGCTGCACCTGGCTGACACTCATCGGATGCACTAGGACGCAGATCGTTTGTATGACTGCGCCTGCGGCTGTGGCGCTGAAGATAATCCAATCTCTGGTTTTCCAATGGTTGGTGACTGCATTGTGCCAGCGCGTCGAGCCTAGGCAGTCGCAAGTCCAAGAAGTGAAGATCATCACCCCAGCAACGAATGCTATGAAGATGGAGAAAGGGCCTGTCACGGCGATCACAAAGACAACACATGCGCGGAAGATGGTTGCTGGCCGGGAAGCGGCGTGGAAGCTTCCGAAGCATGCGGCGGCGAGCGCGAACTGAAGGAACCATTGCGCGTTAGCCAGTGAGCCCAGAATCTCTCCACTTAGCGGCACGAGCATGAAGGCAGCGAAGACGACGACTACCGGCAAATGGGCGCGGAGACGTCCCAGGGTATAGCTGATCGCCAATGCCATCAGTAAGAGCGCGCTGGCGTTGTAGATCATTGGCGCCTTCGCGGCCGATGTCCAAGAGGCGACCCAGGCAATGATGCGTGGCAGAACAAGAAAGTAGCCGGCGTACGGCTGAAGTACTAGCGGGTAAGCATGGCCAAGCTGCTGCTTGAAGAAAATTGTCGAGTCCTCGGCCCAGAACTGCGGGTTGGTGAGGAAGTCGTTGCACTTGTAAGCCATCACCACGATGCAGGCGAGCAGGAGTGGAAAGCTTCTCCACCCCGTATACAGTGCGGAGGGTTGGGACGTCATCGTGACGTCAGAGGGAGACTTAAACCAATGCATGGACCTGCCTTATCGTTTCAGTACAACCGACGAATAGCGAGGGTCGCAGTAACTTTCCCTCACCGCCTCGACGAATGGCGTCTGCGCGACGCCGAACACGGCGAAAGTGTCCACGCCCTTGAAGTCGTCCCCTGCGGTCAGTGCCTCGAGCTGGTCGGCGGTGAACGGAGGCTTGCCACTGAAGATCGCGTAAACGCGTAGCAGAAAGCGGAACAATCCATAAGGAATATGGACAATCATGGTACGCAGATTTTTCGCCCGTTTAATCGTCTTGATGATGTCGACGTAGTCGATACGCGTATCCCCCACGACATCGTAAACAAGGCCATCGGGCTGATTTCCGATGCACCATGCAATACAGCGGCAAAAATCGCGTTCGTATAGTGGCTGGCGCATGTAACGTCCGTCCCCGGGAATCGGGAAGACGGGCGTCTTGGCCATGAAGCGTGAGAGCCAGCCCAGATGCTTGGGGTCGAACCAGCCGAACATCAGGGTCGGGCGAAGCACGCAATGCGCGATGCCGCTCTCGACCACCATGCGCTCCTGCTCCCTCTTGGTCTTGGTGTAATCGTCATCAGCGACGGATACCACCACGGAGGAGCTGATGTGCACCAAATAAGGCACTGCATGTTTGCTGATGGCGTCCAATACTCGGCGAGTAGCGTTGATGTTGTTTCGCACGAACAGGTCGGAGAACTTTCCCGTGATCTGCGCGTGTAGCTGCACGACACACGCAACGTTCGCGAAGGCATCGGTCCAGTCACCGTCCTCGGCGAGGTCGGCGCGGATCACAGTTACATCCGGATGCAGTTGGCGAAGGATCTCCAGGTTGTACTCATGCTTGTCGATCGCGACGAGATCGGTATATCCCTGCGCCTTCAACTCCACGATCAGGTTCTGGCCAACGAGTCCGGCGGCTCCGGTGAGTACCACCCTGGCGTGCTTGTCTATCTTTGTCATGGCGCGATCACAACTTGATACGTTTGAAGATGAATTCCGGGATGTGCTTGATCACCAGCATGATCGGTAACCAGAACCAGGGCAGATAGACCACGCTGCTTCCGCGATCAGCGGCGCGGACGATACCGCGCGCCACAGCATCAGGTTTGGCCCACAGTGCACCTTTGCGGAAATTGCGCGTCATCGGGGTGTCGACGAAGCCAGGCTTGATGGTCACTACCGACACACCGGCTTTTGCCAGGCGCTGGCGCAGGCCACTGGCAAAGGTGCTGACTGCAGCCTTGGCGGCACCGTAAAGATAGTTGCTCTGACGGCCGCGATCGCCGGCGACAGAAGAGATGATCGCTAGCACGCCACGACCTTGAGCCTCCATGCCGGGAGCTAGCGCTGTCAGCAACGCGATGGTGGATGTGCCGTTGGTGGCGAACTCGGCCAAAGCCGTTTCCACCGAGCTTTCGCACGCTGACTGATCCGGGAGTGTGCCGTGGGCGATGAGTGCCACGTCAATGCCGCCCAGCTTTTGCCAGGCCTGTTCAAGTACGCCTGCGTGAGCGGGCTGATTGTTGACATCAAGCATTGCATGGTCGACGTTGGTGGCACCGCGGATTCGCAGGTCCTCGGCAATGTCTATCAGCCGGGTGGTGTCGCGCGCCACCAGGAAGATGCGTGCTCCACGGGCGGCATAGCATCGTGCGGTGGCTTCGGCGATGGCGGAGGTCGCGCCGATGATAAGTACTCTAAGCATGTCTACTCCATGACCCTGCGCCAGAAACTGGACGAGAAGCGCGGATCGATAAACTGACTGAAGGATTCCCAAGCCGGGAAGTATTGCCGGAAGCGGTGCCCGGACATACGTGCGTCCTTGGCCGGGTAAACCGCGCCGCCGGAGGCAGCCACGACGTCGTCGAGTTCGTTGAGCAGGCGCAGTGTCCGGTTGCCATTATTGGGAAAATCCAGCGCCAAAGTGGCGCCGGCGCGTGGGAAGGACAGCATCCCCGGCGAGGGTAGTGCGCCGAATTGCTTGAGAACAGCCAGAAACGACCCACCACCCGCCGACCCAATGATCCGGGCCAAACGGACGATGCAATCTTCGGCCGCGGTTGGTGGCACCACACACTGGTATTGCATGAAGCCGCGCGGGCCATAAATGCGGTTCCAGTCTCGGATGCCGTCCAGGGGGTAGAACTGCGGTTCGTAGTGCGTCGTGGCACGCACTATCGGCTGGCGCTGCCGGTGGTAGTACAAGGCATTGAAGGCGCGCAGGGTAAACGGGTTGATCAAAGATATCGGGGGTACGAATGGGACGCGTAGGTGCCGCGCTGGAGCAGAAGGTCGGCGGTCCGGACACGCGGGCGCATGATCGGCACGTGTGAAAAGACCGCGCCCCAATGCGCGTCCTTTGGCTGCGCAGTCAATCCAGGCCACGGTGTATTCGTAGTCACGATCGGAGCTTTCTGACAGCTGGAAGAAGCCGGCGAGATCGTCAAAGCGATGAACCTCGGTGCTCATCCAGGGGCTGGCAATGCGGCGGAGCTGGATGCTGGCTCGGGTGATCAAGCCGGTGAGGCCGAGTCCGCCGATGGTGGCGGCAAACCATTCCGGATATTGGGTGGCACTGCACACTCGTCGGCTGCCATCGGAGCGCAGCAGCTCCAGTTCCAGCACATGACGTCCGAAGGTGCCCGCACGATGATGGTTTTTGCCATGCACGTCGTTGGCGATGGCGCCCCCGACACTGACGAACTTCGTGCCTGGCGTCACAGGGAGAAACCAGCCCTGCGGTACGATCAGATCCAGTATTTCCGAGAACAACGCGCCCGCCTCGCAGTCAAGCACCCCGGTCGCGACATCAAGTCTGATGAATCGGTCGAGATGGCTTGTGTGGAGCAGAACGCCGCCGTCGTTGAGACAGCTATCGCCATAACTGCGACCGTTACCATACGGCAGGATGGTCTCGGCCGTCGCCGGCAACCCATGGTGCCGATCGGAAATGGCAATGATGGACTGCTTGGCATCCGGATAGCGGCCCCAGGATTGCCCAGCCTGGCTCATCAGATGGACACGGCGACAATGATCGCAGCAAGTGCGAGTAGCACCCGGCTGACATTATCCATGACCGCGAAAATCACGGGATCGTCGTGCATGATTCCGCGATGGGCGATCGCCCAGGTGCGGCTGATCCAGTACAGCAGCAACGGGCACAGCATCCACAGGTAATGCGGATGCCGGTAGAGCGCTTCGCCAGCCGTGCTGTCGATGTACAGCGCCAGCACGAGCACGGCAAGGTAACCGCTGGAGCCGCCGAGCGACTGAATCAGCGGGATGTCCTCCACGTCATAGCCGCGACCGCTGGCCTTGACCTTACCCGCTTTCTGCGCTGCCAGCAGCTCTGTATAGCGCTTGATCATGGCCAGGCTGAGAAAGATGAACATCGAGAATGCCAGCAACCAGAACGAGGGCCTGGTGTGCAAGGCTGCGGCACCGGCAAGGATGCGGGTGGTGTACAACATGGCCAGAACGACCACGTCGAGCATCATGACGCGTTTGAGTCGTACCGAATAGGCCGTGGTCAGTAGGAAATATGAGATCAGCACGCCAAAGAAAATGTGCGAAATCTGCCAGGCGAGGGCCAGGCCTGCGATCAGCAGGGCAGCCGCAACAACAGGGCCTGATGCCAAAGGCAGCGTCCCTGCGGCGAAGGGGCGGTTCCGCTTGCGGTTATGTTGTCGATCGGCACTCAGATCCAGCAGGTCATTGGTTAGATAAACGCTGGAAGCACACAGGCCAAAGCATAGAAATGCGATGGTTGTGTGGCTCAAGGCAATCACATCAAGGACTCGATGTGAAGCCAGTAGCGGCAGAAATACGAGTACGTTCTTGATCCATTGATGCACGCGCAATGCCTTGAGCCAAGCGCGCAGACTAGCCTTTGGTGTGTGGAAAACGCGTTCCACGGTCGACACTTTCGCCGCGGCCTTGGCTAGCGCAAGCGTCGGTGCAATGACGATGGCGGCGTGCGCGTGCTTCCAGACGGCCAGGTCGACCGATGCATTGCCAACGTAGTCAAAGCCGCGTTCACCATACCGTGCGACCAGCTCTGCGGCTTTGTTGCGACCGGAAAGATTGCGCTCTCCGTCGCTGGCCAGGACATCGCTGAAAAGGCCGACATGTGCCGCCACGCTTCGAGCAAGCCTGGAATCGGATGCGGTACACAGGATGATGGGGCGAAGTGGTCGCTGATCCTGAAGCCACTCGATCAGTGCCTGGTTGTACGGCAGTGTCGACGCATCGACTTCGACGCGGCATGCGATTTCCTGTTTGAGGTACGCCTTGCCACGTAGCAACCATACAATCATCGCGAATATGAGCAGCGGATTCTTCGCGAGCAACGCGAGTGCGGACTCAATGAGGAGGTCCGATCGGATCAACGTACCGTCCAGATCAACGCAGAGCGGCACGTTTTGGCTGTGCGCTTGCTCCTGAACGGCAGCCATTGGTTCTGGGCTCATCACTCTTCCTGGATTCTTGTCCCCCTGCGCTCGCTCCGAAGGGCAGCGGCTTAGGCCCTCCGTGTGAACTTGGGAGGGCGGCACGGATGTTACAGTACTATTCGAAGCCAAGACAGATAGTTGACCCCTATCCAGGCCGGAGAATGACACGGGAATGGTTGTGAGCATGCTGCGAAAAGTGCCGGCCTGAAAGACTGGCGCGACGCGACGGCAACGGTTCCCGCCATCCCGCTTGTTCGGCGAAAGCTCGGATAGGTGCAAGTGGCGGTCGCTGAGCATGAGGCTCAAAAATGGGGCTTTGACGCCGCGATACTCAGGCTGTCTCGCGGCCCATGTTGCTCGACCACAATCACCCGTGATGATGAATCCATGTCGGGAATATGCTCAGGATTGCCATTTTGTGAAAGTTGACGGTTCCAGCGCATCGCGAAAATATCTTAAGCCTATGGCTCGCTTCCTCTACGAGCGGCTTCCGCTTGCTCCTTCGCGCAGAAAGGCGTTAAAGGATGGCGTGTACCGGGTCATGGCCCCTTTGATAAAAAATACTCAGAGCTATCGCTATTGGCAGATTGAGCGACGCGATCAGGCGACGGATGCAGCGTTGCGCTCGCGCGGCGGCGAACGCCACGTTGCGCTCTTGCCGCAGCATTTCGATGAAATCTTCGAGGCGAGTTCGCAGCGCAGTGCTTACTATCGACCCATCCGTGAGCTGCCGGTAACGACGTCTGGATTCAACGTCATTGCATTCTATCTGCCGCAGTTTCACGCGTTCCCCGAAAATGACGAGTGGTGGGGTCGCGGATTTACAGAGTGGACGAACGTTTCAAAATCGGTGCCCCAATTCGCTGGACACCTGCAACCCAGATTGCCCGGGGAGCTGGGTTTCTATGACCTGCGGGTCAAGGATGTCTTGCGGCGCCAGCAGCAGTTGGCGCGACTGTACGGCATTCACGGCTTCTGCTTTCATCACTACTGGTTTGCCGGCAAGCGTCTGATGGAGGCGCCGTTCAATCATGTGCTCGCGGATCCATCCATGGAGCTATCATTCTGTTTGTGCTGGGCGAACGAGAACTGGACTCGGCGTTGGGATGGTGCCGAACATGATGTGCTCATCTCGCAAGAGCATTCGCCGGAAGATGATCTGGCGTTCATCGCCGATATCCTGCCTGCCTTGCGAGACTCTCGTTACATCCGCATTGACGGGGCGGCTTTGCTGATTGTCTATCGGGTGGCGCTGCTTCCCGATCCGCATGCAACGGCGCAACGTTGGAGAGACTACTGCCGACAGCAAGGTGTCGGAGAGATTCATCTCATTGCGGCGCAGACTTTTGGCATCCGGGACCCGCGCGACTATGGCTTCGATGCGGCGGTCGAATTTCCGCCACACCATATCGAACCTGAGGAAATTTCCTCCGATCAACTCGTGTTCAATGCGTTGTTCAGAGGACGCATCTTCCGCTACGCGGACGTGGTCAGGCACCAGCGAGATGCGGTAGCACCGGACTACAAGCTTTACCGATGCGCCTTTCCGAGTTGGGACAATTCAGCGCGAAAACCAGGTCGCGGTCACGTATTTCACGCCTCGTCGCCCGCATGGTTTGGTGAGTGGTTAAGGAATATTGCCGAGGGCAGTCGCGCAGAGTCTTCGGTAAACGCGCCGATGATTTTTGTCAACGCGTGGAATGAGTGGGGCGAGGGTGCGCATCTCGAACCGGACCGGCGCCACGGCTACGCCTATCTCGAGGCGCTCGGCGATGTGTTGGCGGATCATCGGCTGCAGAATGAGAGTCCGCTGGTGAGTGTCATCATCCCGCTTTACAACCACGCCCGCTACATTGGAGATGCGCTAGCGTCGGTGTTTGCGCAGAGCTACACGAACATTGAAGTTATTGTCGTGGATGATGGCTCCACGGATGACTCAGCCGCGGCGGTAAGGCGCTACGGCGAGCGAAATCCGGATCACCCCATTGAAATCGTCCGAAAGGAAAATGGCGGAAGTCATACCGCCATTGCGAAGGGCGTGGCGCATGCGAATGGTGAGTTCATTGCGTTCCTGAACTCGGATGACTGCTATGCGTCATCGAGAATCGGTAGGTTGCTCGAGTGCATGCTGCACGATGGGCTTGAGCTGACATTCAGTGGCGTCGATTTCATTGATGAGGAAGGCCGACCGAGTGCGGAGTCCGAGCACGAAGTGGTGATGTCACTCCGTGAAAAACTGAACGCATCCCTGGAGTATCCGGCATTGGTGTATGCATGCCTCGACTCGAATGTCGCAGTATCCACTGGCAACTTCATGTTGCGCCGCCGCTTGTACGACCGGCTCGGTGGCCTCGCGGCATTGAAGTTGTGTCATGACTGGGACTTCCTGCTGCGCGCTCTTGCGATTGCAAAAGTGGGTTGCGTAGCCGAGCGTCTGTATAGCTATCGCTTGCACGGGGCGAACACGTTCGAGCAACTGCGTGATGATGCGATTTCGGAAACCGACGTGGTGCTTGGCAACTTTTTCCAGTCATTGGATCTTGAGCAGCTGCAGGTGCTGTTCGAAGACCACCGCTATTTTCGCCGGTTCGTCCGACAGCATGGCTACGAGAGATTTCTGCCGCGTAATGGCAGCTTGGCACGCGCATGGCTGATGCAAGATGATGAGCCAGCGTGATCGTCCGATGCTGATAAGCCTCATCCCTGATAGGTTCCTCAATGCAGCATCCTGAAGCAAGTCGAAGCCGACTGCACTGGACAATATTGTCCGGCGTCGTGTTGTTTGGCATGGTCGCCAGCCTGGGTGTATTCCTGCTGGAGGGGCATACCGGTTTCAATCTGGGAGACGAGGGTTACCTCTGGTACGGAGTGCAGCGGGTGCTGCATGGCGAGGTTCCTGTCAGAGATTTCATGTCCTACGATCCGGCGCGATACTACTGGGCGGCGGGTCTGCTATGGCTCTTTCATGCAAACGGCATCATCGCAGTGCGGGCTGCCACGGCGGCATTCGCTACCTTGGGTGTTGTCGTTACAGGGATACTCGTCTTGCGTGGGGCTCCTGGCCGAATCGCCGCGCGTCTGGGCCTCTGCGTATTCGCGATGCTGTTGTGCCTGTTGTGGATGATTCCGCGCTGGAAGGGCTATGACGCCGCGATATCGGTCATCTTGACGGCCAGTTTGGCGCGAGTGCTGGTGTATCCGTCTGCACGGCGCTTCTTTGTCCACGGCATCGTGATCGGTCTGGCCGCCATGTTGGGGCGCAATCATGGTCTCTACGGCGTGACCGCTTGCCTGCTGGTGACTCCAGTGCTGATGCTCGGCGCGGACAGGCCTGTCTGGCTGCGCTGTATCCCTGCATGGATGGCCGGTGTCGTGCTGGGCTTCGCGCCCATCCTGATCGGTCTTGTTCGCGATCATCGCTTTGCGGTCATGTTCTGGGAGAGCATCCGCTTCGTGCTGTTTGAGTACAAGGGTACCAATCTGCCCTTGCCCGTGCCGTGGCCCTGGACTGTTCCCGCACAAGGGCCATTGTCTGCGCTGCTTGGACCGTGGCTGGTCGGATGCTTCTTCGCGGCGTTGCTGCTTTTCTGCGCGAGCGGTGCTGCCGTAGTTCTGCAGCAGGTGTGTCGTGAACGGAGGATCGCGAATCCGGTTTTCGTCGCATGCGTGGCAACCGCCATACCCTACCTCAACGTGGCATTTTCACGAGCCGACGTTCAACATCTCGCGCAGGCGATCCTTCCGTGTCTGATCGGCTTCCTGGTCTGCCCTTGGCCGAGCCGGAGCCGCGCGACCATGCAGGCACTTAGCCTTCTCGGTCTTGTTATCACCACGCTGTGGGTCATGCTGCCGATGCATCCGGGTTATGCCATGCGAACCCATCCCGATTGGAAATCCGTCGACGTGCGTGGCGATCGGGTGTGGATGAGTGCGGATACAGCCACGTCTGTCGAAGATATCGAAAAGCTTGCGAGCCGCTACGTCAGCATCGGCGGCACGATCCTTTCAGCACCGGTCTGGCCCAGTGCCTATGCATTGCTTGGCGTCAGGTCGCCCGTGTACGAAATCTATCCATTGTTTCCACGCAACGATGAATTCCAGGACCAGGAGATTGCCCAGCTAAAGCAGGCGCATCCGCAAATGGTCCTCGTCAACGATGTCGCACTGGATGGACGCGAAGAGTTGCGCTATGCGCATACGCATTCAGGTATCTGGAAGTACATCAACACGCACTATCATCAGATCGGCTCTCCAGATCGCGAGCCTCAGCTAAAGGTATACCTTCCCGCTGCAGTAGAGTGACATCGCAGTTGCGGCGCGCGCTTACCTGCGCCGATAGCGCAGCAGCATCAACAGGCACGCCAGTCCGGTAAGTGCGATCAGTGGCGTGAGCAGGCGTAACGCAATGGCTGTCGTTTCCGCGTCGGTCGCGGAAGCGCCCAGCCATAGCATGATGCCGCGACTGCCCAGTTCGGACACGCCAAGTCCGCCGGGCGTCATGCTGGCGACAGTGACCAACATGACACTGCCAACTAGAAGAGTTACTTGACTGAGACCCAGATGTATATGCATGGACCGGGCGGCGATCCACCACAGTCCGCAGTAGAGCAGCCAGATGATGATTGTCAGCAGACTCGCGAACGCGATGCGACGTACATGGCGCAACGCCTCCGCATAAGGCTGCAGGCGTTGCGGCAGACGCCGGACATGAGCGGACAACAGGCAGAGGAACAGTCCGCCGAGCAACGGGAACAGCAGTGCGACGGGAGCCAGCCATGGCCAGGCGAAGTGCATGGCCAGACCGCACAGCCCGACGCCGAGCACACCGGCCAGATCCAGCACGCGTTCCACGAAGAACCCGGAAACGCCCAGTCGCCAGGCACTGCCGTGATGATCAGGGATCAATCTGATCTTGACGATTTCGCCAAGTTGGAACGGTGTCAGCGAAGCCAGGCCTGCTGCTGCGCCGTTGGCGCAAAGCGACTGCCAGAAGCGATCGCGATTCGGCTTGATTCCCAGCACGATCAGCCAACGCCAGCCACGCACCGCGAAAATGATCGTCAGCATGGGAAACCCGCCGCCGAGCAGGATGCCCACATCCATATGCCGCAGGGCATACGCCACCCTGTGCCAGTCGAATAGCCTGATCGTTGCGCTCACGCAAACGACCAGGATAAGCAGTACCAGCAGGTGACGCAGGTAGCGAAACTTCAGAATCCCGGCGGTATCTGGAAAGCGCATGGACTATGCGATCAACACTTTTCGGCAACCAGGATGTTTCAGCCTGGGAATGACGAATGGTCTGAGCGGAGACATGGATCAGGATTCCATCGACTTGATGAGAATATCCCGGGCAACCTGCATGACATGATCCTGATGATCCTCCAGCCCGATCCACAACGGCAGGCGGACGAGGCGGTCGCTGGTTGCGTCGGTGTGGTGCAGTGTGCCGTTGGTGCGCGCATAGCGCTGACCGGCTGGAGAGCTGTGCAACGGGATGTAATGGAAGACCGTGCCGATGCCGGCGGCCTTCATTGCATCGATAAAGTGCGTGCGATCAGCAAGGTTGCCGAGCAGCAGGTAATACATGTGTGCGTTGTGCGCGCATTCGGTGGGAATGATCGGGCGACGTAGTCGTCCGCCCGATTCGAGCGCTGCGGCCCATTCATGATAACGATTCCAGATGGCGAGACGGCGGCCAGTGATGGCGGACGCTTCCTCAAGCTGCGCGGCCAGGAAAGCCGCGATCAGCTCGCTGGGGAGATAAGACGAGCCGATGTCGACCCAGGTGTACTTGTCAACATGACCGCGGAAGAACTTGCTGCGATTGGTGCCTTTCTCGCGGATGACTTCCGCGCGCTCGACCAGATCCTGGTCATTGATGAGCAATGCACCACCTTCCCCCGAGATCACATTCTTGGTTTCGTGAAAACTCAGTGCGGCCAGATCACCAATGCTGCCAAGCTCTCGCCCCTTGTAGGTGGAGAAAATCCCCTGGGCTGCATCTTCAACTACCTTGAGGCCATGTTTGGCGGCGATCGCCATGATGGTATCCATCTCGCATGCGACGCCGGCGTAGTGCACTACACAGACAGCGCGGGTACGGGGGGTGATGGCCTGCTCGATCAACGACTCGTCAATGTTCAAAGTGTCAGGACGGATGTCCACGAACACCGGCACTGCACCACGCAGCACGAACGCGTTGGCGGTCGTGACGAAGGTAAACGAGGGCATGATCACCTCATCACCAGGCTGCAGGTCGAGCAGGATGGCTGCCATTTCCAGCGCGGCTGTGCAGGAGTGCGTGAGCAGTGCCTTACGCGCGCCAGTGCGTTGCTCCAGCCAGACATGGCAGCGTCGGGTGAACGCGCCGTCGCCTGAAAGCTGACCGTTGGCGTGCGCTTGCGCGATGTATTCCAGCTCGTGACCGGTGAGATACGGGCGATTGAAAGGAATGTTCATTCGGATCTCATGAAAGAATCAGCCTTGCAGGCAATCAAACTTTGGATGAGTGTGCGCAAGCGCGTCATTCATCCGATAGCGCAGAGCGCCTACGCAGGGTTGCCGCGATGGCCCCAGATGTAAGCCGGCGCTTGTGGCCCGGTATTGAAGAGGAGATCGATCACACTGACGGCGTGTTCGAATGGCGGATACATTTGCGGGTACGCCGGATAATCGGAATAGTCCTTGAGTCTGAGCTCAACGCCCACTGCATTAAATTTATCCTGACTGAGATAGTCGGCTGCTGTTGGTCCAGACAGATAGCTGCTAGCCCCGCTCAGGCGGAGCAGGTCGAGTATACGATCCAGCCTGGTACCCTGCGCCGCATAGCTGCTCGACGCCGTGAAGGTGGTCTCGATGCCGAGCAACTCATGGGCAATCCGTTGCGTCATCGACTGGTTCATTTGTGAAAGGTTCGTCCATGTCTTGCCGAGGTACAGCTCCTCAAAGAAAGCTGAGTAAGTGCGGAAATACGGGGCGCGGGCGTAGCTGTGACAGATCGACTTCCAGTGTTTCGCTTGCCAGCTGGCATCCTCCAGCGCGACATCCTCCAGCAGGCGGTTGCGATTTGCTCCGGCCGGGACAGTCAGCCAGATGGGGCCGTTGGCGGTCTGTATGCGATTTCTTGTACGCCAGTCGCGCACGGTGTACTGCACGTCATCCAGGAAGATGAATTCGTCCACTTCGTGGATGATGTCGAAATATCCCTTCCACGGGATATACGACGACTGAATGATGGCGACGCTGTGTCTACTCATAGTGCGTGACAGGCATGGCAGGCGGACAGCAGGCTGTCCACCATGTGGATACGGTTGTTCGCCTGCGTAGCGACTCGCGCCGCGATGCCAGCATGGGGGCTCAGGAATCCGCCTTCGCGCCGCACGATCAGTGCGTGCATGTATCCGGCCTGCACCGCACCTGCGCCATCGCGGAAATAGTTGTCACCGATCATCACGAGCTGTCGTGGATCGATGTTGAGTGCGCGCGCAGCTTGAAGAAAGCCCGTAGGTGCAGGCTTCTCGATACCGTATTCGCGTGCATAGACCACCGCGTTCACGCCATGCAATGCGGGGGCATGCTGAAGTTTGGCCTTCTGCGTGGCGGGCGGATTGTCAGTGAGGATCGCCACGGGGAGGCCGGCTGCTTTGAATGCGGCGAGCGACGGAGCTACGTCGGCAAACAGCGGCGTATCGGACACGATGGCCGCACGATAGGCAGCGATGGCACTGTCGCGCAGTGTGGCCGGGAGCGACAGCGTCGCCAACAGGCGGTCGATGAGCAGCGCACGCTCACCCTCATCAATCAATTGCGCTGCACCCATGAGGAAAGCTGCCTCGTCGACATGGCGGGAAAAAGTTTCCGCGTAGATCGCCTCCAGCTTTCGCAGCATCCACAGCTTATGATCAACCAGGGTATCGTCAAGATCGAAGACAATGCCCTTCGGCGGCTGCGCCAGATAGGGTATCGCGATGTCTTTCAGCACCCTGATCGTCTTGCCCATCCTGCGGATCGTAGGCCCGGCGTCACTCGATGCCGCCTGGCAATCCATGAAAAAGCCCGGCAGGTTGACTCCTTCGGTGAGCGCGTGGTTCGCGGAGGTACCGACGCGCGGATTGACGTCCGAGATGAACGGTGTGCCGGTAGCCGGCCGCAGCATCTGCACGTTGAACAGGCCACAGCCACCCGCGTGGCTGATGCAGGCGGCCGTGCGCTGCGCCATGTCCGCCAGCGTTGCATCCGCTACCGACTCGGAAATCACAGCGAATCCCCCGGACGTACGTAGCCGCCGGCGCAGTACGATCGGCGAGACGTCGCCATTTACACCGATCGCAAAATCCGCGGAGAACTCCTCGAATTGCGCCAACCAGGGCGTCCATACATGCGTCGACAGGTCGCCGTGGTATCCGCGCGCTTCGTCAGCGCCGTACAGAAGGATAGTTTCGCGGCCACCCCAACCGTGACGGGGACGACCGAACAGCGGTAGGGCATAGTCGAACGCGAGTGGATCGACCAGTGCGGGCACGGGCAGGCCGGCTGCGCATAAAAACTCGTGCGTGGACAGTTTGTCGAGTAGTTGACCGAGCACCTTTTTGTCAGAGACGGCGACCTGTGCTCCGTGTGCCTCCAGCTTTGCCTTCAATTGCGATAGCGCCATCAGCTCGAGCGCGGTGGATGGGAAGACCACGTCCACCTTTTCGCGGTCCACGATTTCCAGCAGGGCACGGGTAAAGGCGTCGGCGTCTGAAAGTGGCGGAACGACCACATAGTCGTGACAAATGTAACGGGCGATATTTTCCGGGTACAGATCGCAGACGATCACCCGCACATCGGGCAACTCCTGCAGCGCTCGGATCAGGGTCAGGCCCTGAAAGCCGCCGCCGCTGACCAGCAAAGCGGTCTTCATGCAGGGCGAGCGGTCAGCAGGATCCCGTTGGCGATATCGGGATGCCCGTAACCGACCTCGATGAAGGCCTCCTCGACACGCTCATCCAGCGACAGCTGGTGCAGCTGGGAGGTCGTCAACGGCTTCATCACCAGGCCCACCTTGTCCACCACGACATAACCAGAGTCCTCGACAAGTCGCGTGATGGATTGGCTGTCGAAATAGCGCTTGTGGCCAAGCTCTAGATCGGATGGGCTCAGGGAATGGAGGTCCTGCATGAATCCTGCGGCATGGCCAAGCAGCCGATGCAGCGAACGCGCATTCGGAACCGAAGCGAACAGCACGCCATCCGACTTCAGGAAGGGTAGAAACCGGCGCAGGATCAGGCCCGGATCATCGACATGCTCCAGCACGAACCCCATTTCAATGGCATCGAAAATCGGCTCGAAATGCGCCTTCTCGAAATACATGTGATGGATCGTGACGTGCGACGGCGGCGAGGTTTCCGCGCGATAACGTTCGATGATGTCCTGCGAGCCCTCGAGTATGTGGTACTCGGCTACATCGAGTTGCTCAAG
Organism: Rhodanobacter sp. MP7CTX1; assembly: GCF_014205795.1. GTDB lineage: Bacteria > Pseudomonadota > Gammaproteobacteria > Xanthomonadales > Rhodanobacteraceae > Rhodanobacter. Next base: position 160,969 of record NZ_JACHCN010000005.1, on the reverse strand, counting down.
TATCGTGCGACTGACCCGTTGCCCTCCGATGCCAAGGCTGAGCAGCTTGAGTGACTTGCGGTCGCTCAGTTGCTCGACGATCTTGCGCGCATAGGCCTTGAGCAGCAGTTCCTCATCCCAGTGATAGGGAAACTGCGTGGTGTAAGCGGCCTGGTAGGCGTTGAGATCTTCCTTCATCTATCAACCTCAATCATGAAAATTGCGAACGATGAACAGCGGACGATTCTGTGTCTGCGTATAGATGCGCGCAATATAGAGCCCGACTACACCGAGTACCGTAATGATCAAGCCGGCCAGGCCAATCATCACCAGCATAAGCGAGGTGAAACCCTGCAGCACCGTCGCTGGATATAGCAGCTTTCGGACAAGCAGGGCGATGGCCGCCGTGGTGGCCAACAACGTGAAGCCCAGCCCGATGGCCAGTACCAGTTTCAGTGGCACGGTAGAAAACGAAGTGACCGCTTCGATCAACAACGAGAGCCGCTTGCGGAAGGAATAAGTGGAGGCGCCTTCGCGCTGGGTTTTCTCCACTACGGTACCTACCTGCCGGAAACCCGACCAATACATCATGCCGCCGAGAAAGACGTTGCGATCGCCCAGCGACAGCAGCGCCTCGACATAGCGGCGCTTCATCAATCGTTCGCTCAATACGTTTTCCGGGATCTGCGTCTCGCTCAGCATGTTGAACAGCCGCCAGAACAGGGCGCCACCGGCACGCTCCACCAGTGCACCCTTGCGCTGTGCCTGCACCCCGTACACAACGTCTGCATGGGTCTCGCGCAGGGTATCCAGAAAGCGTTGGAGTACTCCTGGACGCACTTCCAGGTCGCAGTCAATGATGAACGTCAGATCGCCTTTCCCATGAGACAACCCAGCCAGCATGGCCTTGTGATGACCAAAGTTCCGCGACAGGTCGACGATCTTGATCCGCGGATTGTCCGCACGCGCCTGCATTAAAAGCGGCAGCGATTCATCGGGCGATCCGTCATTGACGAAAATCAGCTCGTAGTCACTGATGCCCGACTTGTCGACGGCGAGAATCATCTCATCGATGAAGGTCGCGAGAAATCGCTCGGACCGGTATACCGAGGTCACCACACTGAGCGACGGGACTCCATCCGTCAGGCTCTGCGGCGTTTTTTGGCTGGTGGTTGTCAGCATGCACGGATTCCCTGCGGGCGGAACGAAGTGACGGGTGCGAACCGATAGCTGCTCCGTCCCCTTAAAATCCATAGTGAATCAATGGCACCCCGGCGAGTCCAGGACGTGGAGGGAACGATGGAGCCGTCGCCCCGCGAACGCGGGGCCACTAGTGCTTCCACCGATGCCGGCAGGGCGCTCAGCCGAGTGCTTGCTCCAGCTCCGGAATCAGCTTGAACAGATCCCCCACCAGACCGAAGTCGGCGATCTCGAAGATCGGCGCTTCACCGTCCTTGTTGATGGCGACGATGGTGCCGGCGTCCTTGATGCCGGTGAGGTGCTGGATCGCGCCGGAGATGCCGATCGCCATGTACAGCTCGGGGGCGATGATCTTGCCGGTCTGTCCTACCTGCATTTCGTTCGGCACGTAGCCGGCATCGACCGCGGCGCGCGAGGCGCCCACGGCGGCGCCGATCTTGTCGGCGAATTTGTAGATGATGTCGAAGTTTTCTTTCGAGCCGACGCCGCGGCCACCGGAGACGACCTTGCTCGCGCTTTGAAGGTCGGGACGATCGCTGCTGCCCTGCTTGAGCTCGATGAAGCGCGTATGCGTGGGCAACGCCGCGTCGATGGTCAACGCTTCGATCGGTGCGCTGTTGGCGCCACTTGCGGCGGCTGGCCATGATGCGGTGCGAATGGTGGCGACGACCGTGTGATTGGCGTCGGCCTCGACCGTGATGATCGCGTTGCCGGCATAGATCGGGCGTTTGAAGGTATGTGCAGCTTCCACGCTCATCACGTCGCTGACCTGTGCCACGCCGAGCAGGGCGGCGACGCGCGGGGCGACGTCCTTGCCGAACGTGGTTGAGGGTGCGAACACATGGCTGTAGCCCGTGGCAGCCTTGGCAATCTGTGGCGCCAGTACGGCGGCCAGCGGATGCGCGTTCTCTGCGCGGGTGACCGTGAGCACGCGGCTCACGCCGTCGATCTTCGCCGCTTCGGCGGCGATTGCGTCGGGCGCGTCAGCCAGCACCAGCACATCGATGGCCTCGGGTTTCACGGCCGCCGCAGCGCTGACCGCGCGTGCGGTGGAGGGGTTCAGTTTGCCGCCCAGATGTTCGGCGATGACGAGAATCTTGCTCATGGTTGTCTCCGGTGTTTCCTGTAGGAGCCCACCCTGTGGGCGATGCTCCTCGGTGGCAGGGCGGAAAGGCGTCGCCCACAGGGTGGGCTCCTACGGAAGAAGGGTTACAGCAGACCTTTCTGCTTCAGCGCCGCGACCAGTTCGGCCGCGTCCTTCACCATCACGCCCTTGCTGCGCTTGGCCGGCGCGGCATAGTGCGTGGTCTTGAGATGGTCGTGCGTGTCGACGCCGAGCGAGCTGAACTCGATGCTGTCGATCGGCTTGGACTTTGCCTTCATGATGTCCGGCAGCTTGATGAAGCGCGGCTCGTTGAGGCGCAGGTCGGTGGTGATCACGGCCGGCAATTCGGCCTCGATCACTTCAAGGCCGGCGTCGACTTCGCGGGTCACCGTGGCCTTGCCATCGGCGATCTCGACCTTCCCGGCGAACGTGGCCTGTGGGCGGTCCCACAGCGCGGCGAGCATCTGGCCGGTCTGGTTGGCGTCGTCGTCGATCGCCTGTTTGCCGAGGATCACCAGTCCCGGCTGTTCCTTCTCGATCAGCTTGAGGAAGATGCGTGCCGCGGTCAGCGGCTGCACTGCCTCGCTGGTGAGGACGTGGATCGCGCGGTTGGCGCCCATGGCCAGGCCGTTGCGCAGGTGTGAGGTGAGATCAGCCGGGCCAATGCCGACCACGATCACTTCCTCGGCAACGCCTTTCTCGCGCAGGCGCAGTGCCTCTTCCAGCGCAATGTCGTCGAACGGGTTGGCGGACAGCTTGACGCCGTCGGTCACCACGCCGCTGCCGTCGGGTTTCACCTGGATACGCACGTTGTAATCCACGACGCGCTTGTAGCCGACCAGAATTTTCATCAGTGATTCCTTCTACGGGCATCCAGGGGGACGCCGGCGGTAATGAAACAATGGACTATTCTAACCTGAGCCGGTGTTGTGGTCCGGAGTAGCCCGGATGCACTCTGCGCGGGCTGAATTCAGGGCTGTCAGGCAGCCGTTTGGGTATGATGCGCGGTTGTTCGCCATAGGGGTGGGACATGAAGGTATACGCATGCGCCTGATTCTGGTGGGCATGGGCAAGCATCGACCTGCGTCCCTGTCGGTGGGTTCATTGCGTCTACCTGGCGCTGGCATCGCCATCCACGGCACCGTATGAGCATGACGCGACTCCGTCTTTCCATCGTCATGTGCACCTACAACGGGGCTGCCTACCTGCAGCAGCAGCTCGACAGCTTGCTGGCGCAGACGTGCCTGCCGGATGAAATTGTGATGAGTGACGACGGCTCGACGGACGCCAGTCAGCCCATCCTGCAGGCGTTTGCTGAGCGGGCACGCGGGTTGGGCATCGCGGTGCAGCTGTGGAGCAACCCCAACAATCTCGGTTACGTCGAGAATTTCTCAAAGGCACTGCAACAGGCCACCGGTGACGTGCTGTTTCTGTGTGATCAGGACGATGTCTGGCGTCCCGACAAGCTGGCCCTGATGGTCGCGCGTTTCGACAGTGACCCGAAGCTGCTGTTGTTGCATAGCGATGCGCGACTGGTGGATGCACAAGGTGATTCCCTGCAGTGCTCGCTGTTCGACGCGCTGCGGCTGACGTCGGATGAGAAACAAGCCATCCATGACGGCCGCGCATTCGACATCGTGCTGCGCCGCAGCTTCGTGACCGGTGCCACCGCGGCGCTGCGCCGCGAGCTTGTCGAGATGGCGTTGCCGGTAGCGCGTGACTGGATTCACGACGAATGGCTGACCGCCGTCGCGGCCGCATTCGGCCTGGTGGACTTCATCGACGAGCCGCTCATCGATTACCGCCAGCATGATGCCAACCAGATTGGCATGCGCAGGCGCACACTGATGATGAAATGGCATGATCTGCTGCTTTCACGTGGTCAGATGCTGATCGCCGAGGCGAAGCGATGGCAGCGGCTGGAGGATTTCCTCGGGCAAGCCGGCGGCAATTCCAATCTCGCCGCGCAGGCACGGCACCGGCGGACCCATTTCGAGCAGCGTGTGGCGATCGGCCGGTTGCCGCGATACCGGCGTTTGCTGCCGATCCTGCGCGAAGCCCGTGCGGGCTCTTATCGGCGCTATGGAACGGGAGGCCGCTCCATGTTGCGGGATCTTTTGCGCCATGACTGACCACTCCGCGACGACCGTCTGTGCGGTGATCGTGAGCTATCACCCCGAGCCTGCGGCCTTGCTGAGCCTCGTCGATGGGCTGCTGCCCCAGGTCGGCGCGGTAGTAGTTGTCGACAACGCCAGCGAGGGTGATTGGCAGCAACCACTGGACGACAAAATGTCGTCGGCCGGCGGTGCACTCTTGCGTCAGACGCACAACATAGGCTTGGCCGCTGCCCAGAACCTCGGCATCGAATGGGCGCGATCGAACGGCTACCGTCATGTACTGCTGCTGGACCAGGACAGCGAGCCTGGTGCCGGCATCGTGGTGTCGTTGCTGTCGGCACTGCAAACGCTATCGACTACACACAAGGTCGCCGCCGTCGGGCCGCGCTTCCACGACCGGCGCGAGGATCGGGATGCACCGTTCGTGCGTATTCACTTTCCAGTGAATCGCAAGTTCTGGTGTGGAATCGACAGTCAGCCCATCGCCTGCGATTTCCTGATCAGTTCGGGGGCCTTGATCCCGATGGATGTGCTGGATCGGGTCGGCCCGATGGATGCGGGGCTGTTTATCGACAATGTGGATCTGGAGTGGGGTTTCCGCGCGCGCGCGCAAGGCTATGCGCTCTACGGCGTGTGCACTGCAACGATGGATCACCGACTGGGGGATAGCCGCCGCGAGCTTCCGTTCGGTCTCGGCCAGGTCGTTGTGCACGGGCCGGTGCGGCTGTACTACATGATGCGCAATCGTCTGCGTTTGTATGCGATGCCGCATACGCCGTGGGTCTGGGTTGCCCAGGATCTGCCACGGGTGCTGGTCAAGCTGTTGCTGTTCGGCGTTCTGATCGGGCCGCGCGCGCGCAATCTGCGCTGCATGTTGCGTGGCTTGTGGGATGGGCTCCGTGGTCGGCAGGGCGCGTGCCCGAGCGATCTGCTGCCAGGATCTGGATCCGACTCTGGCTAGCGGATCAATCCGCTATGCAGGGCTCTCGATTTCCACGGTTGATCCGATCCGCAAATAGTTCTGTGCGATGCCCTTCGACTTCGCTGCGCTACGCTCAGGGCGAACGGTACTGAGGTGACGCTCAGCGCGAACGGGACAGAGGTGACGCTCAGCGCGAACGGACAGACGTGACGCTCAGGGCGAACGGGATAGACGTGACGCTCAAGGTGAACGGCACAGACATGGTATTTGTGGGCCGAATCAATACCTCGCCTACAGGTTCTGGTAGTTCGGCCCCGAACCGCCTTCCGGTGTGACCCAGGTGATGATCTCGTACGGATCCTTGATGTCGCACGTCTTGCAGTGCACGCAGTTCGCCGCGTTGATCTGCAGCCGACGACCGCCAGCGTCCTCCACCATCTCGTAGACGTTCGCGGGGCAGAAGCGGGTGCACGGGTTGCCGTACTCGGTCGTGCACTGGTCGATGCAGATCGAGGTGTCGGCCACGTGCAGGTGGATCGGCTGGTCTTCGTCGTGTTCGGTGGCCGCGAAGTAGACGCCGGCAAGGCGATCGCGGGGCGCCAGTGTGCGCTGCAGGTAGTCGCGCTTTGGCTCCTCTTGCGCGCCCAGCTTGTGCAGCGATGACCAATCGGGCTTGTTCTTCAGCGTCCACGGCGAGGCGCCGCGGAGAACGGTTTCCCAGGCGGCGTTGAGCAGGCCAAACCACAGGCCCTTCTTGAATGCGGGCTTGATGTTGCGCACTTGCTTCAGCTCAGCCATCACGTCGGAGCCGCGCAGCTTCGCGTCGAAGCCGGCGGACTTCAGGTCATTGGCGACGAGGTGTTCGGCGGCGAGCATGCCGCTCTTGATTGCCTGGTGCGTACCCTTCACCTTCGGCACGTTGAGCAGGCCGGCGGTGTCGCCGATCAGCAGCGCACCGGGCATATCCACTTTCGGCAGCGACTGGTAACCGCCGGTGACGATGGCGCGCGCGCCGGCGGAGAGGATCGTGCCGTCTTCAAGCAGTGGCTTGATCAGCGGGTGGTTCTTCCATTGCTGGAACGCTTCCCACGGCTGGTAGTTCGGGTCGCTGTAGTCGAGGCCGCTGACGTAACCGAGCGCGATGCGATCCTTGTCCAGGTGATACAGGAAGCTGCCGCCGTAGCTGTGGCTGTCCGCCGGCCAGCCGAAGCTGTGCACGATCTTGCCCGGCGTCACGCGTCCGGCCGGTACCTGCCACAGTTCCTTGATGCCGATCGAGTAACCCTGCGGGTCGCTGTCCTGGTCGAGCTTGAAGCGCTTGATCAGCTGCTTGGTGAGGCTGCCACGTGCGCCTTCGGCGAGCACGGTGACCTTGGCCTTGATGTCGATGCCTTCGGTGTAGCCCGGCTTGTGCGAGCCGTCTTTCGCCACGCCCATGTCGCCGATGCGCACGCCGGCGACCGAACCATCGTCGTTATGGATAGTGTCGGCGGCGGCGAAGCCGGGGAATACATCCACCCCGAGTGCCTCGGCCTGCGGCGCGAGCCATGCGCACATGGCGCCCAGCGAGACAATGAAGTTGCCGTGGTTCTTCATCCCCGGCGGTACCGGCAGTTTGCGGCCGCCAGTTTTGTTCAACAGCCAGAACTCATCTTCGCCAGCCGGTACGCAGATCGGTGGCGGGTTGTCACGCCAGCCGGGCAGCAGGGCATCCAGCGGCTGCGGCTCGATCACCGCGCCGGAGAGTATCTGCGCGCCGATCGTCGAGGCTTTCTCGATCACGCATACGCTGACCTCGGGCTTGAGCTGCTTGAGGCGGATCGCAAACGACAGTCCGGCCGGTCCGGCACCGACGACAATGACGTCGTATTCCATCGTTTCGCGTTCGCTCATGGCGGACTTCCTTCGGTAGGCAGATCGTGGTGTATCCGCGGCGCGGCGGCGCCAGGATGACGTGGATCCCTATTGTCCTGTTTCGCGCACGGCGCGGCAAACGCAACCCGCGGCCCTTATGGACACCTCCTCGTTCGTGCAGAATAGAAGAGGGCAGGCCGATCCCGGACGACGATCAGTCAATCATCACCCCAGCGGATAGTCGGGACCTAAATTGAAGGAAGGCCCATGAACCAGATGCCGCCGATCACTGATCTTGACCTGCGTCGAGCCTCGTTGTGCCAATTGCTGCACTGGTTGGCGGTGGGCCGGGTTCAGCCGCAGGCGCTGGCTGACGCTTACCAGGCGGCGATCGAACGGATCAATCCACAGCTCAATGCCTACGTCGACCTGCGCACGGCCCTGCTGCAGGATCAGGCCCATATGGCGGACCGGCGCCGTCGCGACGGTGTGATCGGACGGCTTGACGGCATTCCGCTGGCACTGAAGGACAACTTCGACATGGCTGGCTGGCCGACCCGCGCCGGCCTGCCGGGACGCGAACGACCCGTGTTGGGCGATGCGCATGTGGTGGCACGGCTGCGTGCGTCCGGCGCGGTGCTGGTCGGCAAGACCAATATGGATGAAGGCGCGCTGGGCACGGTGACCGACAATCCGCATTCTGGCGCCACCCACAATCCCCATCGGCATGGCTATACCGCTGGCGGCTCGTCGGGCGGCGCGGCAGCGGCGGTCGCGGCGGGGTTGGCGGTGGCGGCGGTGGGTTCGGACAGCCTGGGTTCGATCCGCATCCCGGCCAGCTATTGCGGTGTCTACGCACTGAAGCCGACGCACGGCGAGATCTCCGCGCGCGGCCTGGTCCCCGCGGCGCGGCGGCTCGATGCGGTGGGGCTGCTCGCGCGCAGCGCAGACGATCTCACCGTACTGCTGCAGGTGCTGGCCGGTTACGACGCCGACGATGCGCGCTCGCGCCGGCGCCGCGTCGCGTTTGCGTTGCCGGACTGGGAGCCGGGCAACCTGCGCACCGGGCTGTTGCCCGACCTGGCGGCCATCGGGGTGCAGCCGGAAGTCATCGACGTGTTCGAGGCAGCGCTGGCGAAATTGCCGCATGCGCTGGGCGATCGACGCACGGTCGATTTCGCCGACTGGAATTTCAGTCGTACCCGTCGTGCCGGCCTGCTGTTGATGGAGGCGGAGATGCTCAGCACCTTTGCCGAGGACCTGGCGAACACCCAGCACCCGGTGTCCAGCCACTTCCGCAACATGCTCGACTTTGCGGCCAACAAGAGTGCGGCCGATTATGCCGTGGCCGATCGCGTACTCGATGCGGCTACCTTGAAGATGCGCCGGCTGTTCGCCCAGGTCGATGTGCTGGTGTTGCCCACGACTCCGCAGGGGGCGTTCCCGCTGGACGGTCCGGCACCCGCTTCGCAAGCCGACCTGACCAGCTTCGCCAGCCTGGCCGGCTGCCCGGCGGTCAGTCTGCCGATGGGTACGTTGCCGAACGGCCTGCCGATCGGTCTGCAGCTCGTCGGTGCGCGCGGCTCGGATCTGCGTCTGCTGGAACTGGCATCGGTCTGCGCGGCGACACTGGATGTCGAGCCGACATATCCGGTCATCGCCTGATTATTACGTAAGATATCCAATCAGGTGCGACGCCGATCGGCGCAATGGCTCTTGGTTGCGACAAACAACATGAAGAATCTCCCACCCCATGACCACACTTTCTTTGCCGCCGCACTCCCATCTCGATGACCTCGAGGCCGAAAGCATTTACATCTTTCGCGAAGTGCTGGCCAGTTTTCAGCATCCGGTGATGTTGTATTCCATCGGCAAGGATTCCTCGGTCCTGCTGCATCTTCTGCGCAAGGCGTTCTATCCGGCGCGGTCGCCGATACCGCTGCTGCATGTCGATACCACGTGGAAATTTCGCGAAATGATCGAGTTTCGCGAACAGGTGGCGGCGACCGGTGATGTGGAAGTTCTGGTGCATATCAACGAAGACGGTGTGCGACAGGGAATTTCGCCGTTGACCCATGGGGCCACCGTGCATACCGACGTCATGAAGACCGTCGCGCTCAAGCAGGCGCTGGACAAGTACGGTTTCGATGCGGCCATTGGCGGGGCCCGGCGCGACGAGGAAAAGTCGCGCGCCAAGGAGCGCATCTTTTCGTTCCGCAATGCGCAGCACCGTTGGGACCCGAAGAATCAGCGTCCGGAGTTCTGGCACACGTACAACACGCGTATCCGCAAGGGTGAAAGCGTGCGGGTTTTTCCGCTGTCGAACTGGACCGAAATGGACGTGTGGCTTTACATTCAGCGCGAAAACATTCCGGTGGTGCCTTTGTATTTCGCCAAGCCGCGCCCGGTGGTTGAGCGCGATGGCGCACTGATCATGGTTGATGACGATCGCTTCACCTTGCGCGATGGTGAAACCGTGCAATTGCGTGAAGTGCGCTTCCGCACTCTGGGCTGTTACCCGCTCACGGGCGCGGTGGAGTCCTCGGCCGACTCGCTGGCCAGGATCATCGAGGAAATGGCCGGATCGAGCAGTTCGGAACGGCAAGGTCGGGTGATCGACCAGGATCCCTCGGCGTCGATGGAGCGCAAGAAACAGGAAGGCTATTTCTGATGACGACGGCCCCGAAAACGATGACTCCGACTGAGCCGGCTACTGAAACGCCCGGCGCGTTGCCCGCGAAGGGGCTGCTGCGCTTCATTACCTGCGGCAGCGTGGATGATGGCAAGAGCACCTTGCTCGGACGCCTGCTGTATGACGTCGGGATGGTGCCTGACGACCAGCTGGCTGCCCTGGCTCGTGACAGTCGCCGGCAGCATGACGACGCTGGCGATGCGCTCGATTTCGCCCTGCTGACCGATGGTCTGGATGCTGAGCGCGAGCAGGGCATTACCATCGACGTGGCGTATCGCTACTTTCATACCTTGCGGCGCAGTTTTATTGTCGCCGACTGCCCGGGGCATGAGCAGTACACCCGCAACATGGCGACCGGTGCATCCAACGCCGAGTTGGCCGTGGTGCTGGTCGATGCGCGCAAGGGTCTGCTGCCACAGACTCGCCGGCATACCTATATCTGTGGACTGCTGGGTATCCGACAAGTGGTGCTGGCCGTCAACAAGATGGATCTGGTCGGTTATGACCCGGCCGTCTATGCGGCAATTGCCGAAGAGTACCGCGCGCTCGCGAAAGACCTGGGCATAGCGCACGTGGAGTGCCTGCCGGTGGTCGCTCCCACCGGCGACAACGTCGGCGCACGTTCGTCGCGCATGAGCTGGTACGAGGGCCCCTCCCTGCTTGAGCTGCTGGAGTCGGCCGATGTATCGGTTGCCCGCCCTGCCGATTTCCGCATGCCGGTGCAGTGGGTGAATCGTCCGGATCAGTCATTCCGCGGGTATGCCGGCACCATCTGTGGCGGTCGCGTGGCTTGCGGTGACGAGATCGTCGTGCAGCCTGGGGCACAGCGTGCCCGCGTCGAACGCATCGTGACCGCCAATGGCGATTTGCAGAACGCTGCGGACGGTCAGGCCGTGACGCTGTGCCTGGATCGCGAGATCGACGCGAGTCGTGGCGACGTGATTGCCGACGCCTTGCGTCCGGCGCCGGTCGCTGACCAGTTCAATGCCCATCTGGTGTGGATGGGCGACACCGTGCTGCTGCCCAACCGCACCTACTGGCTCAAGATCGGCACCCGCACGGTGAATGCCCGGGTGATGTCGATCAAGTACAAGGTGGACGTCAACAGCCAGGCGAGACTCGCCGCGCGACACCTCGAGCTCAACGAAGTCGGCTATTGCACGATCGGCCTGGACGATGCGATTGCCTTCGAGGCCTACGCGACCAACCGCACGCTGGGCGGATTCATCCTGATCGACCGCCAGAACAATGCCACCGTAGCCTGCGGCATGCTGGACTATGCGCTGGGGCGCTCTTCCAACGTGAACTGGCAGCATGTCGATATCGACAAGACAGTGCGCGCTACCAGCAAGGGACAGCATCCGCTGTGCCTCTGGTTTACCGGTCTGTCGGGCGCGGGCAAGTCGACGATTGCGAATCTGGTTGAGCGCCGGCTGCACGCGCTGGGTTATCACACCTACCTGCTGGATGGCGACAACGTACGCCATGGCATCAACAAGGATCTCGGCTTCACGCCCGAGGCCCGCGTCGAGAATATCCGCCGAATCGCCGAGGTGGCCCATCTGATGGTGGACGCCGGCCTGATTGTGCTGGTCAGCGTGATCTCGCCCTATCGCAGCGAGCGCCGGTCGGCACGCGAGCTGTTCGCGCAGGGCGAGTTCATGGAAGTGTTCGTGGATACGCCGCTGGAGGAGTGCGAAAGGCGCGATCCCAAGGGTCTTTACAAAAAGGCGCGCGCCGGAACGATCCGCAACTTCACCGGCATCGACGCCCCCTACGAGCGCCCCGAATCGCCCGATGTACATCTGCTGGCGGGAGGACAGCACGCCGAGCAGCTGGCCGAGCAGCTGACCAGGCAGTTGCTTCCGGTGATTGCTGCTCCGCACGGCGAGGCGGAGCTGGATGACGGCGCCATCGACGCGTGAACGACGCGGCCCACCCGTCTTCGCTATTCAAGTGCGAATAGCGTGACGGGTCGAACGCCGTCGGCGTTTCGAGACTACCGGCATAGCTGATGACGGATGCACCATGACCTTCGTGCTGACGCCCGACTGGCAACGTATCTGCCTCCCCGGCGCCGATGTGGTGTTGCAGCCACGGTGGCTGGCAACGGAAGAGGCGGATGCGTTGCTTGGCGCGCTGCTGGCAACGATTCCGTGGGAAACCCACCACATCCGCCTGTTCGGTCGCGACGTCGCCTCGCCGCGGCTTAGCTGCTGGATCGGCGATCCCGGCACCGGCTATACCTATTCGAAAACCGACTTCGAGCCGCGACTATGGCCGGCGGCTCTGACGGCGTTGCGCAGCCGCGTCGAGACCGCTTGCGAGGCACGTTTCAACAGCGTGCTGGCAAATCTCTATCGCGACGGTAACGACTCGATGGGCTGGCACAGCGATGACGAGCCGGAGCTGGGCGATCAGCCGCTGATTGCGTCGCTGAGCCTGGGCGCCGAACGCGGTTTTCGTCTGCGTCGCAAGCTGCCGCGCGGAGTGCCAGCGGCGCCGGATGACACTATTCGTCTGCCGTTGCCGCATGGCAGCCTGTTGCGCATGGCTGGCCAGACCCAGCGGCTATACCGGCACGACTTGCCAAAAACTCGCGCCGTGGCCGGCGCACGACTCAATCTCACCTTTCGTTGGGTGAATCGGCGCGATAGCTGATGCCGCTGACCATCCGGTGGCGCGTCGTCGCCTGGATTGCGTCGTCGCCCGGATTGCATCAGCGCTTGGAATGCCCTGGGCCGGCAGCGATAATGGAGAACTCCCCTGCAAGGCCTCGCCGTGATGACCGAAAAGACCGTACTCAACGCCACCCATCGTGCCCTTGGCGCGCGCATGGTCGACTTTGGCGGCTGGGACATGCCGATCAGCTACGGTTCGCAGATCGAGGAGCATCACGCCGTGCGCCGGGACGCCGGCATGTTCGACGTGTCGCACATGACGGTGATCGACCTGCATGGCGCACGGACCCGCGAATTTCTGCGCCATCTGCTGGCCAACAGCATCGACAAGCTGAAGGTGCATGGCAAGGCGCTGTATTCGTGCATGTTGAACGAGCAGGGTGGGGTCATCGACGACCTGATCGTGTACTACCTCGGCGAGGAATTTTTCCGGCTGGTGGTCAACGCCAGCACCCGCGAGAAGGATCTGGCCTGGATCGAAAAGCAGGCCGTCGCGTTCGACGTGCAGGTGAAGGAGCGCCCCGAGTTCGCGATGATCGCCGTGCAGGGCCCGAATGCTCGCGCGAAAGTGCTTGATCTGTTGCACGAGGTCGATCGCTCGCGCATCGAGAAGCTTGGCAAGTTTTCTGCCGCCGCCGCGCAGGGGCCGCACGGTATGCCGCTGTTCGTCGCGCGCACCGGCTACACCGGCGAGGATGGTTTCGAGATCATCGTGCCGGCCGATCATGCCGTCGCACTATGGGCGGCGCTCGCCGATGCGGGCGTGGCACCGGCAGGACTGGGTGCGCGCGATACGCTGAGGCTGGAGGCCGGCATGAACCTGTACGGCCAGGACATGGAAGAGGACATCTCACCATGGGAGGCAAACCTGGGCTGGACCATCACGCTGGACGAGGGCCGTGCGTTCATGGGCCGCCCTGCGCTGGAAGCGCAGAAGGCTGCCGGCGTGAAGCGGGTCATGGTTGGCCTGGTACTGGACGACAAGGGCGTACTGCGCCATGGTCAGAAGGTGCTGACCGCGAACGGCGAGGGCGAGATCCTGTCCGGCAGTTTTGCGCCGACCCTGGAGAAGGCGGTCGCGTTTGCGCGCATCCCGGTGGGCGAGCCGGGTGCGGTCCGCGTCGACATCCGCGGCCGCGAAGTGCCGGTGCGGCTGGTGAAATATCCGTTTGTGCGCGACGGTAAACCTTGTGACGGTATCTGAAGCACTCACAGCCATGCATTGCACACCTGCCTCACGGCGGATGCGGCTAGAATTGCCGCTCCCCTATTGACTGAAACCAACGACTGGACCTGATCATGAGCGAGATTCCTGGCGATCTGAAATTCCTCAAATCCCACGAGTGGGCACGCGTCGAAGACGACGGTCTGGTCCGGGTGGGCATCTCCGACCACGCGCAAGGACAGCTCGGCGACCTGGTCTATGTGGAGCTGCCGGAAATCGGCTCCAGCGTGAAGGCGGGTACCGGGGCCGCTGTAGTGGAGTCGGTGAAAGCTGCCTCGGACATCTACGCGCCGGTTTCCGGCGAGGTGGTCGAGGTGAACGAGTCGCTCAACGACAAGCCGGAAACCATCAACGAAGACGCCTATGGTGAGGGCTGGATCTTCCTGGTGCGCCCCAGTGACCGCGCGGAGCTGGACGAATTGCTCGACGCGAATGCCTACGAAGAGCTGGTCGAAAGCGAAGACCACTGAGTCTTCCGGCACCCCTGAAACATCGACGGCCGCCTCTGCGGCCGTCGATGTTTCAGGGGTGCCCTGGGGAAGGCCGCGTCCGGCCAGGGCATCGCATCCGGTCTTCGCGCGCCGCGCCGGGACAGTGGGCTGCGACTACGCCGAGATCTGTCCGGCGAGATCGCGACCCGTTGGCGTGAAGGCCCAGTGATCCGGGCATCGCGCGACCCGAACAAAGCGGTCGCGCTGCCAGTCCGGAATGGCCGCCTGGATGTCTCCAGGATTCAGGCGCAAAAGCTTTTCTTGCTGGCCGCCGCGTCGGTGGCAATCCCTCCAATGGAGAGTTCGCAGGCTTGCATCGCGTCGCCATGGAAGACATCCGAAACACGCTTCCGTCACGTTATCGACAGACGTCCATGATGCGCACCGAGGCGCCCCTCGATCTTTCTTTTTCCATCGGGTCGACTGATATTCCAGAGCGCGCGCGTGAGTCAGTCGAAACACCTGCGAAGAAAAAAATCGCCGCCGGTTTTGTGCTCGGCGAGTCGTGTCCGGGTCATCGGGAATCTTCCGCTCCGCCACGTCGTCGGGGCGCCGGGGGACAAAATATCGAACTTTTCGCGCCCGCGCCGGAGGACTGATTAAAATTTTTTCAGTGGTGTTCTGTTCATCTCCACGGCGCCGCCAGGCCTCATTCAAGCCACCTCGTTTATGACGATTTTCAGAACGATGCATTTTCACTTCACGATCCGCCAAACATCGTGAAATCGTTGCCACGCAAGGGTTTTAAGCCATTTTATCGATTTTATCGAAAATAATGGTTGGACGTATGGACGTCTAAACAATGAAGGCCGTCAGTACCCGCAAAGTGTTGCCGAGGCAGGGTTTCAGAGGGCTTGTGGTCGGGTGGAGTAGTTTGATTTAATGGATAAAATCAATTGACAGCCGAATTCTTCAGGGATAGCTTTCGCATCAGATCACGGGGAATGTGCGTTATGGCTACCGCAAAATTCATCAAGCCTTATGTCGAGCACGGTGAAAAGGCCAATGCAGTACGCAAGATTACTGTCTCGATTCCGCTGCATGTTCTGCGGCGTCTTTCTGATTTGCGCACCCACCGTCAAGTGAACAATCTTCGGCACGCTACCAACAGCGACTTGTTGGTTGAAGCGTTCCTGCACGCTTTTACTGGGCAACCACTGCCAACTGATGAGGAGCTGAGACGAACTATGGCCACTGCCAAGAAATCCGCTGCAAAGAAACCGGCCGCCAAGAAGGCCGCCAAGAAATCCACCGTAAAGAAGGTTGCCGCCAAGAAGCCGGCCGCCAAGAAAGCCGTTAAGAAGGCTGCCGTGAAGAAAGTCGCGGCGAAAAAGGCTGCCAAGAAGCCGGCAGCCAAGAAGGCCGTCAAGAAGGCTGCCGTGAAGAAAGTCGCGAAAAAGGCTGCCAAGAAGCCGGCCGCCAAGAAAGCTGCACCGGCCAAGGTAATGAAGGCCACCAAGACCTCCAAAACCTCCAAGAAGTAATAAGCAACAAGCGGTACTCCAACAAGAAACGCAATCGACTTCTCTCCCCGCGGTGCCCAGCGCGGGGAGAGCACTTCGAAAGACTTGTCCCGGCCTGGCCGGGACGCTTCGTTTCAGGGGTCAGGATTTCTCCGGCCACCGCGCATACAGTCCCTTGACGAGCAGCCCTATGGCGAAACCTCGTCGCCGTCCGACCCATTGAGTCGCCCGTGCCCATGCCGTGGGAATCCCACGATTTGCTGTGCAGCGTCATTGCAGCTACCTTTTGTACATCCGCGCCGCAGCGAGTCCGGGGGACTCACTGCTCCTACAGGGGGAAAAAGCGCGGGTATCTGTCGACACTCAGTGAGAGACTATGGATACCCGATATCTACTTCATACGCGCCGTCATGCGCGCGGGGCCGTCAGGCCGGTAGCGATAGCCATTATCGCCGTCATCGTAATGCTTGCCGTTGGTGCGTGGTTCCTGATCATCAAGCCGCATCAGGAAATGGTCCTGGCCGACACCGGTGGGCATCCGTCCTCGCCAGTATCCGTGGAGTCGCGGGCGGCCCCGGCAGCGCCGGCGAACGTGGCGGCGATGGATATCAATCAGCTGCTGTCCGAGGCGCGCACGGCGATGAACGAGCAGCGCTACCTGGCGCCAGCCGGCAACAACGCGTTCGAGTTCTATCTGAGAGCGCTGGAGAAACAGCCAGGCAACCAGGTGGCTACCGACGCCTTGCGCGAGACCTTCCCGTTCGCTGCCACCTCGGCGGAGCAGGCGATCAATACGCGCGATTTCAATGAGGCGCAGCGCCAGATTGATCTGCTGGCCAAGGCCGACCCGACCAACTTCACGTTGACCATCCTGCGCTCCAAGCTGGATGCGCAGCGCAAGCTGCTCGACAAGCAACAGCAGCAGACGGTTGATCAGCAGAAGACCGAGCAGCTGGCGGCACAGAAGACCGCTGCGGACAAACTGCAGGCCGACAAGCTGGCCGAGCAGCAACGCGAATTGACCGAGCAGCAAAAGGCGAAGCAGGCGCCTGCGACACCGCCGCCAACCCAGCAAGCCGCGGCGGCAAACAAGCCGGCCGCGACCGAAGGTGCCAGTGCGGGCACTGGTGGCCAGAGCAGCGAGGCTGTGCTGGTGAAGGCTGTGTCGCCGAACTATCCCCGGCCAGCGTTGCAGGCGCAGCAGACCGGTTGGGTGGTGGTCGCGTTTACGATCGACGTCGACGGACGGCCCCGGGATGTGAAAGTCGTGGATTCACAGCCGCGGATTGTCTTCGATCACGCGGCGGTGGATGCGGTGAATCGCTATCGCTTCACGCCAGCGATGAAGGACGGCGTGGCGGTCTCCAGCACGCGTCAACAGAAGATCGAGTTCAATCTCTGACCGTATAGATTCAAGGCGACATCAAAGGAACGGCGCATGCTTGCATGCGCCGTTCCTTTTTGTGCGCATCGTGGATCTCGATGCCGCCGCGCTTTCAGTGGCCTGCGTTCTGGTGGATGCGTCAACTGGATCAGGGGGTGCTCCAGAGCTACTGACCGCGGTTCGAACTGCGACTGCGCTTCTTGACCTTTTTAGGCGCCGTATTGGCAGCTGCCGCACCTTCGATGCCAGCCCAGTCCACATGCGGCAAGCCAAGCAGTTCGTCAAACACCATCGGCATCAGCCCGCTGGGAACCGCGCCGCTTGAATTCCACAGGGTGACCACGCCAGCGTGGTACTTCGGGAAGAAGCCGATCATCGTGCGATATCCGGCCACCGCGCCGGCGTGATAGATCAGGGTTTCACCGCCGTATTCGTAGACGCGCCAGCCCAAGGCATAGTGCGCGGCCGTCAGACGCGCACTGCGCCATGGCGTTTCATGGAGCTCGATTGGAGTCGTGATCCCGGGGGTGTGCAGCACGTCCAGCAGCGATGTCGGCAGCACATCCTGGCGGCCGCCCATCTGTGCGATCAGCCATTTCTCCATGTCTCGCAGGCTGGCGTTAACCCCCGCCGCCGGCGCCACGCGATAGTAGGTTTCAGTCGGCTCGAACGGGATCCAGCTATGACCGGACTGCCGATGCGGCCGTGCCCAGCTCTGGCTCGACTCCAGCGCAGCGAGACCATAACTGGCGGTGTTCATGCCCAACGGATAGAAGATGCGCCGGCCGACCTGGCGGTAGAAAAAATCGCCGGTTCGCGCGAAGACCACGTCGCCGATCATTCCGAACGCGACATTCTGATAGCCGTAGCACTGGCCGACGCCACACACCATGTTGACCTCGTCCAGCTTGCGCACCAGCTCCTCGTAGGGGACGTCGCCCTCGAGCATGTTGTCGTAGGTGTTGCGCGGCAGACCCAGGCGCTGGCCAAGGATGTCGCTCACCGTGGCCTCGGCGCCGGCCTGTACATCCTTGAGCTTGAAGTATGGCAACACATCGACCAGCTTGGTGTCCCATTCCAGCTTGCCATCCTGCACCAGCAAGCCGGTGAGAGCCGTGGCAAAGGCCTTGGACAGGGAGGCCAACCGAAACACCGTGTCTGGCGTGACGGGCTGCTGCGTGGCGGCATCGGCGTAACCGAGGGTATGCTCGTAGACCACCTTGTCGTTGATCACCACGGCCGTAACCAGGCCAGCGACGGCTTGACGCTCAGCGAGTCGATCCAACCAGCGCTGGTAGTCGGCAAGGGTACTGGCGACGCGTTCTGGTGGCAGGGCCTGCGTCGCGGTCGCAGCAGTAGGGTTGGTCGGGGCTTGCCGGGAAGTGCTGGAAGCATCCGCGAAGACTGGCGGGCAGGCCAGCCCGAGCGCGCCTGCGATCAGTAGAAAAGACTTTCGAAACGGCATGTGATTCTGGCTTGATTCCGGCGTGGAGCGCGCCTCAGGGTGGAGCAGTCGATGGATCGGATCATGACGCTGCGTGGAGTCCATCTGATTGTCTTGTACTTGCTGGCGATCCACAACGGACCGGTCACGTCACGCCAGGGTCAAGCCACGCCGAGGATCAAGGCGCTTGCGCGCTCCGCCAGCATGATCGTCGGTGCATTGGTGTTCCCGGTAGGCAGGCTCGGCATCACCGAGGCGTCGACCACGCGCAGTCCCTGCACGCCACGCACGCGCAGTTCGCTGTCGACCACCGCGCGGTCGTCCTTGCCCATGCGGCAGCTGCCGACCGGGTGGTAGATGGTTTCCGCCTTGCGCCGGATGAACTCGGCGTATTCGGCATCCGTGCTGAGTGAGCGATCGGGGAACACCTGGTCGCCGCGATACGCATCGAACGCAGGTTGGGCGAGGATGTCGCGCGACAAGCGTGCCGCTTCGATCATCCGCTGCAGATCCTGCCCGGCGGGATCGCTCAGGTACCCGGCGTGAATCGCGATCGGCTGCGCTGGATCGGCCGAGCGCAGGCGCAGGCGACCGCGGCTGCGCGGATGCAGGTAGCACGCATGCAGCGTGTATCCGTTGCCGGGCAGACGATGGCGGCCGTGATCATCAAGCAACGCCGGCACAAAATGGAACTGCAGATCGCAGCGCGCATCGTCAGCCAGCCTGCTGCGCACGAAGCCGCCGGCTTCGGCGATGTTGGAGCTGCCGGGCCCGTCGCGATGACGCAGCCAGCGCAGGCCGGTCGTCAGTTCATTGAGATGATCGTAGGTGACGTCCTGCCTGCTGCCGATCAAAGTGCAGATATCCAGGTGATCCTGCAACTCGCCGCCGACATCGGGCAGGTCGGCGACCACGCCAATATCATGCGCGAGCAGATGATCGGCCGGGCCAAGTCCGGACAGCATCAGCAGCTGCGGCGTATTGATCGCGCCGGCGGCCAGGATCACTTCACCCGCCTCGACCCGCTCCACGTCATGACGCCCACGACGCAGTTGCACGCCCACCGCATGGCCGTGTTCAAGCAGCACGCGTTCGACCAGCGCATGCGTACGCACGTGCAGATTTTCACGACCTCGAACAGGTTTCAGAAAGGCCGCTGCCGATGAGCAGCGCGCGCCATTGCGCTGGGTGACCTGATACAGCCCGAAGCCGGACTGCCGGGCGCCGTTGAAATCGTCATTGCGGTCATAGCCGGCACTGACGCCCGCGTCGACCAGGGCCGCCGACAGCACGTTGTGGTGACGCAGATCGGAGACGCCGAGCGGGCCGCCTGCGCCGTGCAGCGCACTCGCACCGCGGCTGTTGTCCTCGCTGCGCAGGAACCACGGCAGCACTTGTTCCCATGACCAACGTGGATCGCCGCTGACTTGTGCCCAACTGTCGTAGTCGGCCGGCACGCCGCGCACGTAGCACATCGCGTTGATCGAGCTGGAACCGCCTAGCGTCTTGCCGCGCGGCCACCACAAGCGGCGCTGGTTGAGTGCAGGCTCCGGTTCGGTGCGGTAGTTCCAGTTGAGTCGTGGGTTGGTCGCGAGCCGCGCGAGGCCGGCCGGCATGTGGATCAACGGATTCCAGTCGGACGCCCCGGCCTCCAGCAGCAGTACGCGCTTGCCTGGATCCGCGCTGAGCCGGTTGGCCAACACGCAACCGGCCGAGCCGGCGCCAACGATCACATAGTCATAGCTGTTCAAAGGAATTCCCTTGGAGCCTGCTCTCAGCTTCGCTGGATGGACGCAGGCGCATGCTAGTCTTGCCGCGCCCCACGCTGGATGTGCCCGTGAGTTTGCCTCGTGATGCTGTAGTGGAACAAGGCGCTGCGCCGATGCTGTCCGCGCTGGCGTTTTTTTTCGTGATGACCTCGTACTACATCATCCGGCCGGTGCGCGATCAGCTGAGCGGCGCCGTCGGATCGCAGTCGCTGCCACTGTTCTACGGTGCGGTATTCGCCGTGATGCTGTTGCTGACACCGGTGTTTGGCATGCTGGTCGCGCGCTTTCCGCGCAAGCCCCTGCTTGGCTGGAGCTACAGTTTCTTCATTCTGTGCCTGCTCGCGTTTGTGCCGGCCTTCATGGCGCAGGATCGCATCGGCGCGCGCCAGCTTGGCGTGGTGTTCTTTGTCTGGGTCAGCGTGTTCAACCTGTTCGTGGTGTCGTTGTTCTGGAGTTTCATGGCGGACATCTTCAGCAGCGGCCAGGCGAGAAGGGTGTTTTCGATGATCGCGCTGGGCGGCATGGGCGGCGCGATCTTCGGCCCGCTGGTGACCGGCTTGCTGGTGCAGGTGATTGGCGTGGCGCCGCTGCTGGTGGTGTCGGCGGTGGCGTTGGGGCTCGCGCTGATGTTGTTGCTGCGGATTTCCGCGCAGCACGATCGACAGCCGGGCAGTCACGGTGGCGAAGTGATCGGTGGTTCGTTGTGGGCCGGAATCAGAGAACTTTGGTCGCGCCCGTTCCTGCGTTATATGGCCTTGCTGATGGTGTTCGGCGACGGCATCGGCACGCTGGCCTATGCGTTGATGGCGGACTACGCCAAGGCGCATCTGGTCGGCAATGTGGCGCGCACCGCGTTCTACAACGATCTGGATCTGGCGACCAATCTACTTGGTGCCGCGTTGCAGCTGACACTGACACCCTGGCTGCTGATCCGCCGCGGCGCCGGCTGGGGTCTTATCGTGCCTTCGCTGGTCAATATCGCGTTGCTGCTGGGTGTTGTGCTGCTCGGTGGAGGCAATGTCCTGTTGGTCGGCTACAGCGTGCCGATGCTGGCCATAACGCTGGTGATCACACGCGGTTTTGCCTACGGCATGACCAAGCCGGCGGTGGATGCGCTGTACACCAGGGTGCCGCGCGAGACGCGCTACAAGGGCAAGAATTTTGTCGAGACGGCGGTATGGCGTTTTGGCGATCTACTGGTGACCAGTGGCGTGAACGGATTGCATATGCTGGGCCTTGGCGTCGGCGGCCTGGCCCTGCTTGGCAGCGGTGTCGCTGCGTTGGCTACAGCGGTGGCACGACGTGCCGGCTGGTCGCCCGACCTGGCACCCGACGAGCACGCTCAAGCTGCCGTCAATGATGCGTAGGGACGTCTGAAGTGGCGGGCGTAGGTGGGGCTGAGCGCAGCGAAGCCCAACGTGTCCGTGAAGGCTTGAGGCACCGTTGGGCTTCGCTGTGCTCAGCCCAACCTACGTGGTCCGCCGAATCCGTTCCCGACTTCAGCTCGTGATGTAGCGCTGCAGGTGTTCGATCTGTTCGGCCTGCGCGTCGATCACCGCCTTGACCAGATCGCCGATCGAGATCACCCCGACCACCGTATCGCCTTGCACTACCGGCAGGTGCCGTACGCGGCTTTCGGTACACAGGCGCATGCAGTCGAACACATCGGTGTCGGGGCCGACAGTGAGCGGTTCGCTGCGCATGATGTCGGACACGGCGGTCTGCGCCGAGGAGCGGCCCTGCAGGATCACCTTGCGCGCGTAATCGCGCTCTGAAACCACACCTACCAACTTTTCGCCGCGCATCACCAGCAGCGCGCCGATGCGATGCTCGGCCATGTGCTTGATCGCCTCGAGTACGGGCGCATCCGGTGCAATGGCGAAGATCTGGCTGCCCTTGCTTTCCAGCAGATGTTTGACCTGGCTCATGCTTGGGTCTCCCCGGCCCTGATGCGGACCGGCTGGCAACGAGTTTAGCGCCGCTGCATGTCAGGGGTGTAGTGAAGTTGTGAAGCTGCTGCTGGCCGTCATGTGGGCTCAGTGCGGCCTGTCCCGTAGCCCTTGTACTGTGGTGAACGGCGTGCTCGCTTGCCGCGGTTCAACGGGGCAAGCGAGGCGGCGCGTGGCCTTCGATGTAGGACGGCCCACCCAACTGTTCCATCTGCTGCTGGATCCAGCCGGCGCGGCGCAGCACATAAGCGCTGGGTCGATCTGCGTGCAGGCGGCGCGGGCTCGGCAGCACGGCAGCCAGTCGCGCGGCCTGCGCCGGGCTGAGCCGGGCCGGCGGAGTATGGAAATACGCGTCGCAGGCTGCGCCTACGCCATAGATGCCGTCGCCCATTTCGGCAATGTTCACGTACATCTCCAGGATGCGCTGCTTGGGCCATGTCAGCTCGATCAACACGGTGAAATACGCTTCCAGCCCTTTGCGCACCAAGCTGCGGCCGTTCCACAGGAACAGGTTCTTCGCCGTCTGCTGGCTGATCGTGCTGGCACCGCGCAGGCGCTTGCCTTCGTCGGCGGCATCCATCGCGTTCTGGATCGAGTCAAAATCGAAGCCGTGATGGTACGGAAACTTCTGGTCTTCGCCGGCGACCATCGCCAGCGGCACGTACGGCGATATCTGTCCCCAAGGCACCCAGTGCTGGCGTAGATGGAAATCCTGCTCACCACGCAGCCAGGCGCCGGTCTGACGCTCCAGCATCACCGCCGAGGTCCATGGCGGCACGAAGCGCAAAAGCAGCACCAGCAGCCAGCTCACGACCAGCCAGGCCAGCACGAGAATTGCCAGTGAGCGCAGCAGACGAATCAACAGGGGGCGGCGGAACAGGCTGGGCATGGCAGTTCGCGAAGGAAGGTCGGCGCAGTATAGAAGTCTGCCGGGGCGGGATGATCGCGGCGCACTGCAGCTCTTCGCTACGGCTACTCTCGCCGGGAGGTGCTGCTGGGCGTTGTCCCGGCTCGATGGCGCCCCCATCTGGGGCAATAACCTAAAGAGAGCGCATCCGTGGAAACCTTGTCTGTCGAAGAAGATGTGCTGCACCGATTCCTGCTTGAAGGCGCCGGCGTGCGTGGCGTGATGGTGCGGCTGGGAGCGGCCTGGCGCGAAGTGGCCGGTCGCGCCGACTATCCGTCGGCGTTGCATGCGGTGCTCGGTGAGGCGCTGGCAGCCAGCGCGCTGCTGACCGGCAACATCAAGCTGGACGGCGCGTTGTCGATCGAGCTGAAGAGCAACGGCGCGCTGCGCATGCTGTTTGCCGAGTGCACCGATCAGGGGCGCCTGCGTGGTCTGGCGCGCTGGAACGACCCGTTGTCCGAGCCGCTGGAGCTGCACGCGCTGCCCGGCGCGATCATGGCGATCACCATCGGCAACGTGGAGCGCGGTCAACGCTATCAAGGGTTGGTCGACCTGCAGCATGCTGGTCTGGCCGCCGCGCTGGAAAATTACTTCATCCAGTCCGAGCAACTGCCGGCGCGCATCGTGCTGGCCGTCAACGCTGACCACGCGGTCGGCTTGATGCTGCAGAAGATGCCGACAGAGGGTGGTCGTGACGCAGCACAGGATGAGGATGCCTGGGGCCGCGTGGTTGCCCTGACCGACACGCTTGGCGCCGACGAATTGCTGGCCACCCCACCGGAACAGCTGCTCTTTCGGCTTTACCACGAGGAAACAGTGCGCATGTTCGAGCCGCGCCCGCTGGCGTTCGGCTGCAGCTGCAGTCGTGAGCGGGTGGCGACGATGCTGCGTTCACTGGGTCGCGATGAAGTCGAGGCCGCTTTGGCGGCGCGTGGCGACGAGATCGAGGTGATTTGCGAATTCTGCGCGCAGCGCTACTACTTCGATCGCATCGATGCGGAGCATCTGCTCAGTGAGAGCCCAGCACCCGTGGCGCCGGATACTCCGCAATAAACGAAGCCTGCGGGTCGAAACCGGGTGACACGCCGGCGTTGACGCTGGATCAGGCGGCGGGGACGCCGCTCACCAGCAACACCGGAGTGTCCCTGCGTAGCCAGAATTCGGCCGGTTGCGGCGAGGCAAACAGGAAGCCCTGACCATAGCGGCAGCCGACCCGAAGCAGCGCCTGCCGTTGCGAATCTTCCTCGATGCCTTCGGCAATCACTTTCATCTGCAGTGAATCGGCCAACACCTGGATCGCCCGCACCAGCGCGAGCCCCTGGGTTTCTTCATCGCCATGCGGCAACTCGGTGATGAAGGAGCGATCGATCTTCAACGTCTCGAACGGGTATTGGTGCAGGTAACTGAGCGAGGAGTAACCGGTACCGAAGTCGTCGAGCGCGATGCCGACTCCGTGGTTGCGCAGGTTCTGCAGCATCTGCTTGACCTGGTTCGGATTTTCCAGCAGCGCCCGTTCGGTCACCTCGATCCGTATGCAGCGAGTCGGCACGGCATATTGATCGAACAGTGCGAGTAGTCGCTGGTCGAGGTCGGCCGAACGGAAGTGCCGGCCGGAGACGTTGATGCTGATAAAACCGTCGTCGCCGATCAGTCGCACGGCCTGGGTGCAGACCTGTTCGAAGATCTGCCAGTCGATCGCCTCGGCGCAGCCACATTCCTCGGCGATCAGCAGGAAGTCGTTCGGTGACAGCAAACCGCGCTCCGGATGATGCCAGCGCAGCAATGCCTCGTAGCCGCAGACGCGACCATCGGCGAGTTCGACGATCGGCTGGTAGAACGGTACGAATTCGTTGCGGCTCAGTGCATGCCGCAGGTCGCTCTCCATATCCAGCAGCGACAGTGCTTCGCGGCGCAGGCGGGCGTCGAACATGGCCGCGCGATGGCGTCCACCGTCCTTGGCGTTGTACATGGCCGCGTCAGCATCGCGTAGCAATTCTTCCGGCTGCCGATAGTGCGGGCTGGACAGGGCGATGCCGATCGAGGCGGACGTGAATATCTCTTTGGTGCCGAGCCGGAACGGTGTCTGCAACTCGCAGATGATCCGTTCGGCAATCAGCATGGCCTTGCCGTTTTCGGTGATGCCTTCCAGCAACACCGCGAATTCGTCGCCGCCCAGGCGCGCAACCACATCCCGTGTTTTCAGGCAGGCTCGGATGCGGCCCCCGACCTGAAACAGCAGGTCGTCGCCCACCAAATGGCCGACCGAATCGTTGATCACCTTGAAGCGATCGAGATCGATGAACAACACCGCGAACTGCTCGTTCGGGTTCGTGGCGTAGCGCAGCATGGCCTGTTCCAGGCGCTGCAGCAGCAGGGTGCGGTTCGGTAGCCCGGTCAGCGAGTCGTGCAGTGTTTCGTATTTCAGCCGGCGCTCGACCCGTTCGCGCTCGGCGATCTGCTCGCGCAGGTCGCGGTTGGCCAGTGCCAACGCACGCGTGCGCTCGGTCACCCGACGCTCCAGGCCGGCATACGCCTGCTTCAGCGATGAAGCGGCCTGCTTGCGCTGCAACGCATTGGCAATGTGGTAGCTGACGAAGGTGAGCAGCTCCTGGTCGCGCTCGTTGTAGGTGTGTTCGGGCGTATAACTTTGCAGCGCCAGCACACCCATGGACTTGCCGCCCCACATCAGCGGCACGCCCAGCCAGCACAATGCGAGCGCGCCGGAGTGGCTGATTTCGCCAAGGGCACTCAGTCGATCGATCTCACGGGGGTCGGCCAGCATCGGCTTGCCATGACGCAGCACGTACTCGGTAAGACCGCGACCATGGGCGCGCGGTGGACGCACGCTATCGACCTCGTCCACCGAATAAGGGAAGGTCAGTAACCCGTTGTCCTCATCGACCAGCGCGATGTAGAAGTTGCGCGCGTACAGCAAACCGCTGATGACCCGATGCACGGCGGCGTAGAATTTTTCCAGGCTTTCCGAGGTATTGGCGAGTTCGGCAATCCGGAACAGTGCCGCCTGCAGTCGTTCACCACGCTGGCGCTGCAGAACCTGCTGACGCAGGACGCGATTCGCCTCGCGCAACGCGGCCGTGCGGTCAGTCACGCGGCGACCGAGCTCGATGTGTGCTTCGCGTCGCTCCAGCGCGGTCTGTACGTGCTGGGCCACATAGTTCAGCAGATCGAGATCATGCCGCGAGTAATGGGTGTCGGGGCGATAACTCTGCACCACGATGCCGCCCACCACATGGCCACCGCGTATCAACGGCACGCCGAGCCAGTGTTCGCAACTGGGGCCCACCAGTACGAAGCGATCGCCGAACTGCTGTCGCAGCTCTTCGATCGAGCCCATGATCGGCCGGCCTTCCTGCAGCAGGTTCCAGGTCAGGCTGTGCAGCATGTCGTGCAGCGGCAGATTCTCGTCGGGTATCGGCGGGTCGGTATCGGCGGTATCGACGTAATAGGGAAAACGGACGGTGTCAGTGGACGGGTCGTGCAACACGATGTAGAAGTTTTCCGCGTACATCAGGCTGCTTACAATGGCATGCAGCGAACGCATCATCTCGGGCATGTCGTGCTGGGCGCCAGCCTGCTCGGCAATCGCATACAGCGCGCGCTGTAGCCGCTCGGCCAGAGCGAGGCGGGAAATGGCCTCGTAAAGTCGGCTGGTTTCGGCCAATTGACGCAGGCGGGCGTTGGCCAGGCGCCCCAGCCAGGCGAGCTGGGCCCGCAAGCCGTCGGGCAGCGGCAGATCGGCCCCTTCGAGCGTCAGCGTCCGCGGATCTTGCGGATCTTCCGCCAGATCAAGCTGAGCCAACGCCAGATTGTCGGGCTGCTCGTCCGTGGATCGCCACCGAAGGCGGCCCGGGATGCCGAAGTTGCCCAGCATGAGCTCACAGATTTCCCTCACGCTGGCGGCGTCGGGAGCTCTGAACAATTGCTCCACTGCGCCATGCAGAGCCGCAAGATCCCGCGCCACCAGTAGCGGTAGAGACGAACGGATCGTAGGTGTGACGCTCATCGGCTGCAGTCAGTTCCAGGCCGGTCAGGTGAAACCGACGTCGTGTGCCTTTATATCGTGTAAGTTGGCCCCGTCGCCAGCTTTGCGATGGCCAGCGTTTGATGGACGGGAACCTGCCAGCAGCTCGTCCGGTCTCAGTGGCACAGATCATGCGTTTGTGGGGCATGACGTGAGGCATAATACGCCCACGCGGGGTGTTAGCAAAACGTAAAAATGGGGTATACTTGCAGCCCAGACCCGTCCTTAATAGAGTGTCAACGAGCAAGTTTATGCGCCGCCTGCCTGTCCTGTTGCTGATGTGCCTGCTGCCGCTTGCCGCGGCCGGGCAGTCTGCGAGCGGTGACAGCGCTACGGCCGAGCATCTGCTCGCGCAGCCGCCGGCTCAAATCACCCAGGTTCAACCCGGCGTCGTGGTGCCGCTGTGGCGCGGGGCAGATGGTCATCTGCTGGCGCTCAAAGCTGATAGCAGCAGCGGAGCCGATACCCTGCGCAGCAATGTGCCGCTGTCGTTTCACGTGGTTGACGCAAACACGGTCATGACCACCGGACTGCAATACGGCTTGACGCCGAATCTGCAGCTCAATACCGAGGTCAGCCAGCACTCGTGGGCCAATAATCAGGCGTCGCAGGTGCTCGATAGCGAAGTGGGCGCCACCTATGGCACAGCGCGTTACAGCCTCGGCCTGAGTGTCGGCACCATTACGACTCCCGACAACAACACGCCGTTGCCGCGGGTTCTGCCGGGGGCTGCGCCAGGCGTTGATGGCCTGCCAAGTTTCGATAGCAGCGCACAGCTCAACGCGCGTGGTCGGCTCGCACTTGGCAGCGCCAGTGGGATCGACCTGGGCGCCAGCGTGGGCCACATTTATCTGCTGCCGGGCAACCTGCTCGGCGTCAGCACCCTGGATCAGAAAGCGCTGAGTTTTGGCGTCGATCACGGTCCGCTGAGTGGCACCCTGGTCGGTCGTACCATGGAGCCGAGCAGCTATGTGCCAGGCGGCATGATCGGTCCCGACCGGCACTGGAACAGCATCGACCTGGGCGTAACCTGGCGATTGCCGTGGCGCGGCTCGCTGAGCGTTGGCGCGCAGAACCTGTGGTCATCCGGCACCCCGGCGAACACTCCCGCCGGTCCCGAGCCTGATCAATCGCGCACGCCGTACGTGCAATACCACCAGGATCTCTGATCCTTATAGCTCTTGTGGGAGCGACTTCAGTCGCCATGCTTTCCTGCAAGACACCAAAAGCATCGCGACTGAAGTCGCTCCCACAAGGGCAAGAGCGTGCGCTCCCATAGCCTTGGGTGACGACGATCGTCAGTCCTGCTTGCGAATGCGCAGGTCGCCACTGAAGGTCTCGACGTTGATGGTTCCACCACCACTGCCGAGGTGGGTGCTTAGCGTGCTGCCGGGACCGTGCTCAGGCTTTTCCGCGGTGCCGAAGTCACTGCGCAGATCGCCGCTGAAACTGCTGGCATGCAGGGAGCCGGAAGTATCCGCCGGCAATTGCAGCTGCACATTGCCGCTGAGGCTGTCGATACTCAGGTTGCCGTTGGCGGCCAGCTTGCCCGCCAGCTGCACGTCGCCGGACACCGTGCTGAGCGTCAGTTTCTGCCATGGGCCACCCTCGGCTTGGATATGGCCGGAAATGGTCTGCAGCTTGACCTGGCTGCCGAGAGTGGGCGCGAGGATATCGCCGCTTACAGTCTGCAGATTCGCCTGTTCGGCGTGACCCGCCAATTCGATGCCGCCACTGACGCTTTCCACTTTCAGTGAGGGTGTGCGCGCATTGATGCGGGACCTGCCGCTGACGGTATTGACGACGATGCTGCCACCATCGATACCGTCGATGACCAGCGGTGCGCTGACCACGCTGATATCCAGCGAAGCGCCCTTGGGGACGTGCAATTCCAGCGTGCTCGACCCCATGCCATTGTCGCTGCCCCAGTTGAAGACGCTGGAGCTGCCCTGCGGTTCGACCTTGATCGCCAGGTCGGCATTGGTGCCGGTGATCGCCAACGGCTTGGCGCCATCGCCGAGCCGGCCGCTCACCTGCACCTGGTTGCGATCCCAGGCGATCACGCTCACCGTGCCTTTGACGTTGCTGATGCTGACATGGACGGCAGCCGTAGCGTCATGGCTCAAATTGATCGGTGTGTCGGCCAGCGCCTGGCCGACACACAGACACAGCAGCAGGGGGGCGAAGCGGGCGGCGCTGATGGGCATTTTCATGGTCATTCCTCGGGTGCTCAACCGGCCTCGTGGGCCAGTTGGCGAAGTTGCGTCTGTTGATGTTCGGTGCGATCCAGCAGGCGCTGCAACGCGGGCGAGTTTGGTGCTTGCTGGATCGCCTGTTGCAGTTCCATGCGGGCGGCATCCAGCTCGATGGCGGCGCCGGCAAACCGCGGATCGGCAGGCTTCCAGGTGGCCGGAATCGCCGACGTGTTGGCTGGCTGCACGCTGGCGATCGCAGGTGTCACTGCGGCGTGCTGAGGGCGCAGGTACCAGCTGATGCCGACGGCCAGCAGGGCCGAAGCCGCAAGGCTGGCAGCAATCAGCCAGCGACGAGGGCGCGTCGATTGGCGATCCGGCAGCGACAGGGTGAGGGGCTGCTCAGCGTCCCCCAGAGCGGCGTTGATCGAGTCCCACAGATCACGCTGCGGGGCGAGCGGCTGGCGCAGGCCTTGCATTTGACGGCGCCATTCGAATTCGTTCATGCCTGTTCTCCCAAAATTTTGCGCAGCAGGCCACGGGCGCGGTGCAGCTGAGCCTTCGAGGTGCCCACCGCCATGCCCAGTTCGCTGCCGATTTCATCGTGCTTCCAGCCTTCGATGTCGTGCAGTACCAGCACGGCACGGGCGCGCGGCGGCAGCGACGCGATCGCTTGCTCCAGCTCCCTGCGCTCGGCGGCACAGAACGGTGTCTCGCCGTTGTCCGGCAGGTGTTCGTCGTCCAGCACGCTGACCGGATCGGCACCACGGGCACGGATGTCCATCAGCGCCACATTCACCGCGAGCCGATACAGCCAGGTACCGAAGGCGCTTTCGTGACGAAAGCTGGGCAGCTTCTGCCACGCGCGGATGAACGCCTCCTGGGTCAGATCCTCAGCGCGGGCGTGGTCATAACCGGCGAGCCGGAACACCGCACCATGCACCCGGCCCACGTGCAGCCGATACAACCGCTGGAACGCATCGCGATTGCCAGCGGCGGCCGCACGTACGTCATCGGTGCTATGGGCTCCTGCGGTCGCAGCAGGCGACATGGGGCTTCCGGATTCTGGACAGGCGGCGATCATCTTGCCAGCTTGGATGCATCAGCGCGCGGAAGGGTTTGGATCTTCCGCGGCTTCGGTGTCAATGGCCGGTCGGTGATCGGGTCAGCTCAGTCTGATCGGATCAGCCGGATCAAGAGCAAGCCAATCAGGATGCGCTGGCCTCGCGGCGCGGCTGGCCGCTGGCCCCGGCGAGCGCCTTGGCCACGCGTTGCTGTTCCTGGTGCAGGCGCTCGGGCAGACGCGGTGCGAAGGTTTCCAGGTACTCGCCGATGGCGGCGAGTTCGCTCTGCCAGGCGAGGGTATCTACGTCGAGCAGTTCGTCGAGCTGGGCACGCTCGAGCTTGAGCCCGTGCAGTTTGAGTTCACCGGCCGCGGGCACCGTGCCGATGGGCGTCTCCAGACCGCTGACGCGACCATCGACGCGATCCAGCATCCACTCCAGTACGCGCAGG
This sequence comes from Rhodanobacter sp. MP7CTX1, assembly GCF_014205795.1. Classification (GTDB taxonomy): domain Bacteria; phylum Pseudomonadota; class Gammaproteobacteria; order Xanthomonadales; family Rhodanobacteraceae; genus Rhodanobacter. The sequence continues at coordinate 130,038 of NZ_JACHCN010000005.1, read as the reverse complement.
TTGTCGCCAAAGCCCGGCCACAGAAATTTGCCGTCCTTGCCCTTGCGGAACCAGTTCACGTGGAAAATATTCGGCAGCTTCGCGCCGGGCTGGTCGAACGAAAGCCAATGGGCGAAATAGTCGCCGTAGTGATAGCCGCAGAACGGCTTCATCGCCATCGAGTCGCGACGCAGCACACCAACTGCGCCAGTGGCAGCGGCGGTGGTTTCCGAACCCATCGCAGCGCCCATCAGCACGCCATGCGTCCAGTCACGTGCTTCCATCACCAGCGGCAACAGCGACGGACGCCGACCGCCGAACACGATGGCGCTGATCGGCACGCCCTGCGCATCCTCGGCGCGCTCCGACCAAGTCGGGCACTGCCTGGCGCTTACGGTGAAGCGCGAGTTTGGATGTGCTGCCGGGCCATTCGCCGGATCGTACGGGCGACCCTGCCAGTCGGTTACGGGGGTGCCGGGAAGGCCTTCCCACCACGGCTGGTTGTCGGCGGTCACGGCGACATTGGTGAAGATGGTGTCGTGCGAAATGCTCTCGAGCGCGTTTGCGTTGGTCGCGTTGCTGGTGCCCGGCGCCACGCCAAAGAAACCGGCTTCGGGGTTGATCGCATACAGACGGCCATCCGCGCCCGGGCGCATCCAGCAGATGTCGTCGCCGACCGTCCATACCTTCCAGCCGTCCTCGCGGTAGCCTTCCGGTGGAATCAGCATGGCGAGATTGGTCTTGCCGCAGGCGGACGGGAACGCGGCGGCGACGTAGTGCGTCTCGCCCTGCGGGTTCTCGATGCCGACGATCAACATGTGCTCGGCCAACCAGCCTTCACTACGGGCCTGGTGGCTGGCAATCCGCAGCGCGTGACACTTCTTGCCCAGCAAGGCATTGCCGCCGTACCCGGAGCCGTACGACTTGATCATGAGCTCTTCGGGGAAATGCATGATGAAGCGGCGCTCGGGATCGAGCTCGCCGGTGGAGTGCAGGCCTTTGATGAACGGACTGCCGGAGAGGCCTTCGCGCTCGATGCGCTCCAGCGCGGGCGTGCCCATGCGGGTCATGATGCGCATGTTCGCGACCACGTACGGGCTGTCGGTGATTTCAACGCCGCAGCGCGACAGCGGTGAATCGATCGGGCCCATGCAGTACGGAATCACGTACATGGTGCGACCCTGCATGCAGCCGTCGAACAGCGCGTCCATCTTCGCGTGTGCTTCGCTCGGATCCATCCAGTGGTTGTTGGGGCCGGTGTCGTCTTGTTGCGGATGGCAGACCAGGGTGAGGTGTTCCACCCGCGCCACATCGGACGGGTTCGAGCGGTGCAGGTAGCAGCCCGGGTGGGTCTGCTGGTTGAGCTCGATCAGGTCGCCGGTCTGCAGCATCTGCTGCACCAGCGACTGGTATTCGGCGTCCGATCCGTCGCACCAGTGAATCTGCGCGGGGCGGGTCAGAGCCGCCACGTCGTTCACCCAGCGATCGAGTGCATCCAGCTTGCTTACCATCGTTCTCTCTCTGGTCTTGCCGTAAAAAAGAGCTGGAACGGTAGTTTGCAGACACTGGCATTGCAAGGTTGCGCGCAGCAAAAACAGTCTGCTGCAGGCACCGTATGAGCGGCTGAAGAGCCGCTCAGCCGGGGATCAGGGTCGCGATCATGTGTTCCACGTAGGCTTCGAATTCCTCGTGGTTGATCCGCGGCAGACCCAGCGTGAAGTTCAGCTGCAGGAAGCCGACGTACGCGGCATAAGTCAGCCGTGCGCGATTGAGCGCCTGCGGCGGCGGCAGGCCGGCCTCACGAAACGCGGTCGTCAGGAACTCCATCCGCCGTTGCGACACGCGGGCCATCACCGGGACGACTTGTGGATGGTCCAGCGCCTTCAACAGTGCGGCATACACGCGATGCGGCTGCAGCTCGTGCGCAACCCGGCGGAATAGCTCAGGCAGGCGCTTGCGCGGATCGCTGATCTGTTCGATCTGACTGATGATCTCGCGCTCGCCATATTGCTCCCAGCGCTCCAGCGCGGCGTTCAGCAGCGCTTCGCGGGTGCGAAAGTGCCAGTAGAAGCTGCCCTTGGTCACGCCGAGCTGGCGCGCCAATGCTTCCACGGCCAGTGCGCCGACGCCTTGTTCGGCAATCAGGTGCAGGGCGGCGATTTCCCAGTCTTCGGCTGACAGACGGGTGCGTTCAGGCTTGCTGCTGACATTCATGCGCGTATGGTAGCGATACCCCGCGACTTTGTAATGTGAGGACGTTAGATAATTGAAATAAATGGATATTCGCCGTCGCAAAGAGATTCGCGACTTGCATCTGTTGACGGCGCTTGCTCAGACCGTCCATACTCATCCGTATGGTAGATGCGACTCACACCCACGCTGAATTGAGCCGTTTCCGTGTGGCCGACCTGGGGTTGGCCGTGGAAACGCGCCATCCAGCTGGCAGCCCAACGCTGTTGTTCGCGCACGGATTCGGACAGACGCGCGGCGCCTGGAACGGTGCGGCGACGGCGCTGGCCGAGCAGGGGTGTCGTTGCGTGACGTTCGACAGCCGCGGCCATGGCGAAAGCGATCGCATGCCCGGTGGCGCGGACTCCGGTAATGGTTACCACATGGATCAGTTTGCCGACGACCTGTTGCGGCTGGCCGCTGCCCAACCGCAGCCGCCGATCCTGGTGGGTGCGTCGATGGGCGGTTTGCTCGGCATCGTGCTCGCTGGCGACGCGCGCCCGGTGCCGTTCCGCGCACTGGTGCTGGTCGACATCACGCCGCGCTGGGAAACCGCCGGAGTGGAGCGCATTCTCGCCTTCATGCAGGCCCATCCAGACGGTTTTGCCAATTACGCCGAGGCTTCCGAGCAGATCGCCGCCTACCTCCCGCAGCGGCGCGAGCGCAAGAGTGAGGAACAATTGCGTCCCTTGTTGCGCGAAGGTGCTGATGGTCGGCTGCGCTGGCACTGGGATCCGGCTTTGCTGGCTGGTGATCTGGTGCAGGAGAGCGCGCGCTATCAGCCGCTCCTGCAGACGGCCGCGGCGAAGATCGATATACCCGTGCTGCTGTTGTCAGGCGCGCGTAGCGATGTGGTGTCACGCGCCACAGTGGATGAATTCCTGCAAATGGTGCCGCATGCGCAGCATGTGGAGTTGCCGCACGCCACCCATATGGTGGCCGGTGATGCGAATGATGCGTTTACGCGCGAAGTTATCCGCTTCGTGCAAAGTCTGGACAGGTCAAGTCTGGATCCGTCAGTGGAACGGCCGCGTGCCGACGCTGTTCAACCGTGATGAGGTGCTGAGATGTCCGTGATACTGACCCTGTTGGCGGCGCTGATTGCCACCGGTGCCTGCGCCTACCACCGAAGCACTTTGCTTACCTGGGCCATCGTTACTGCGGTGACCACGTTGCTGGTTGGTCTGGTGGTCGGTGCGCCGTGGACGCTGTTGATCCTGCTGATCATCGAGGCGGCGATCGCCGTGCCGCTGCTGATGGTGGACTTTCGGCGGCGGCAGATCAGTGCGCCGTTGCTGAAATTGTTCGCCAAGGTGACGCCGAAACTATCCGAGACCGAACAGACCGCGCTGGAAGCGGGCACGGTCGGTTTCGAGGGTGAGCTGTTCTCCGGCAAGCCGAACTGGCACGAACTGCTGAAGCAGCCGAAGCCCGAGCTGAGCGTGGAGGAGCAGGCGTTTCTCGATGGCCCGGTGGAAGAACTGTGCAGCATGATCGACGACTGGGAGATCACCCACGAACTGGCCGATCTGCCGCCGAACGTGTGGGAGTTCATCAAGAAGAACAAATTCTTCGGCATGATCATCCCCAAGCGCTACAACGGGCTGGAATTTTCCGCGCTGGCGCATTCGGCGGTACTGCAGAAGCTGGCGTCGATGTCGGCCACGGTGTCATCGACCGTCGCCGTGCCGAACTCGCTCGGGCCGGCGGAACTCCTGCTGCACTACGGTAGCGAGGAGCAGAAGAATTACTACTTGCCGCGGCTGGCCGTGGGTGAGGAAATCCCGTGCTTCGCGCTGACCGGTCCGTATGCCGGCTCCGATGCCACTTCGATTCCCGACTTCGGCATTGTGTGCAAGCAAACTGTCGATGGCGTGGAAACCGTGGGCATCAAGCTTACGTTCGACAAGCGGTACATCACACTGGCACCGATCGCCACGGTGATTGGTCTGGCGTTCCGCATGTACGACCCCGAGCATTTGCTGGGTGAAAAAGAAGACCTCGGCATCACCCTGGCACTGCTGCCGCGATCAACTCCGGGGCTGCAGATCGGTCGCCGGCACTTCCCGTTGAACGTGCCGTTCCAGAATGGCCCGGTCCACGGCAAGGACATGTTCGTGCCGCTGTCCACCTTGATCGGCGGTCCGCATATGGCCGGCCACGGCTGGCGCATGCTGGTCGAGTGTCTATCGGTGGGCCGTGCGATTTCGCTGCCATCGAGCGCCACGGGTGGCGTGCGTGCGGCCGTCGCGTCCGTCGGATCGTATGCGCGTATGCGCAAGCAATTTGGTCTCGCGATCGCCCGCTTCGAAGGCGTCGAAGAGGCGCTGGCACGTATCGGTGGACTGACCTACGCAACCGCGGCGCTGTCACGTGCCACGGCAGCGGCCGTGGATCGCGGCGAAAAGCCGGCGGTACCGTCGGCGATCGCGAAATACCACGCCACCGAATGGGGCCGGCAGATTGCCGGCGACGCGATGGACGTGCTGGGTGGCAAGGCCGTGCAGCTCGGTCCGAAAAACTATGCCGGCCGTGCGTGGCAAGGCGTGCCGATCGCCATCACCGTGGAGGGCGCGAACATCATGACGCGCAGCCTGATGATCTTCGGTCAGGGCGCCATCCGCTGCCATCCGTACGTGTTGAAGGAAATGCAGTCGCTGGCGATCGTCGATCGCCGCGAGCAGTTGCGCACCTTCGATCGTCTGCTGTTTGGCCATCTGGGCTTCGGTATTTCGAATGCCGTGCGCAGCTTCGTACTCGGCCTCACCGGTTCGCATATCGGCGAGAGTGCAGGGGATGCCTATACCCGTCGCTATTACCGCAAGCTCGATCGCTACTCTGCCGCGCTGGCGCTGTGTTCGGACGTATTCATGGGTGTGCTCGGCGGCAAGCTGAAGTTCAAGGAGAAGCTGTCCGCCCGTCTCGGTGACGTGCTGAGCTATCTGTATATCGCCAGCGCGATGCTCAAACGCTACGAGGACACCGGCCGACCGGAAGCGGATCGCCCGCTGCTGGCATGGGCGTTCCATCAGTGCGTGTGGAATATGCAGATGGCGCTGGATGGTGCGATCCGCAATTTCCCGGTGCGCCCAGTGTCGTGGTTGCTGCGCATCCTGGTGTTTCCGTTTGGTCGTCGGGAAGTGCCGCCATCCGATCGTCTGGGCCGCCGCGTGGCTGCCTTGATCACGGCACCCAGCGAAGCGCGCGATCGCTTGCTGGAATGGGTGTACCTGACACCGACGGCGAATAACACGATGGGCCGCATGCATGCGCTGTTGCCCGAGGTGATCCTCGCCGAACCGGTCGACCGCAAGTTTGCGAAGGCGCAGAAGAGCGGCCAGTTCAAGTCACACGATTACATGGATCAGCTGGCCGAGGCGGAGCAGGCCGGCGTGATCAACGCTATCGAAGCGGCGCTGCTCAAACGCGTGCGCGAGGGCGTGTTCGAGTTCATCTCGGTGGATGATTTCGAGCCGGATGAACTGCGTTCGGCGGTGACGCGTGCCGATCTGAAGAAACTGGCTGACGCGGCGTAATGCGTTTCATCGGATGCCATCAGGAAGGCGGCAGGCGCGGCACGCTCAGGGATACCCGGTGAGTGCGCCGTTGCTGTCGATGTATCGGCGCATCACGCGCTGGCCAGGCGGTCACGGGCTGTTCTCGCGCGCGGTTTGCTTCAGGGCGCCGTATTTCGCCACCATCGCGCCACGTTTCGTGGCGCTGGAACCGGGGCGCTGCGAGGTTCGCATGCGCGATCGTCGGCGCGTGCACAACCATATAGGCACCGTGCATGCCATCGCGTTGTGCAATCTTGCCGAACTCAGTGCGGGTGTGATGGCGGAGGCAACTCTGCCGGCAGACATGCGCTGGATTCCCAAGGGCATGATCGTCGAATACCTGAGCAAGGCGACAGGCAGCATGCATGCGGTAGCCACGCCCGACGCGCCCGTGGTGGCGTCGGACACGGGGCACGAATGGCCGGTGGTGGTGCTGGTCACCGATTCGGCGGGGAAAGCGGTTTTCCGTGCACGTATCGCGATGTGGGTGTCACTGCGCAAGCAAGCCTGAGCAACAGCAGTCGCGCTCTGTGGAGCGCGGGCTCAGCTTGCCAGCACGCAACAATTCTTGCCGCTGCGCTTGGCTTCGTACATGGCGCGGTCAGCGGCGTGGATCAGTAGCTCTTCGACGTCAGGGCGATCGCTGGGCACGTACGGCGCGACGCCGATGCTGGCGCCAATGCGAACTTCGATGGAACAGCCGTTGACGACCAGCGAGTAGGGCTCGCCAAGCAGCGCGCACAACTTCTGGCAGAGCTGCAACGCCAGCGGCTGATCGTTTATTTCTTCCAGGATCAGCGCGAACTCGTCACCACCCAGTCGCGCTACAGTGTCGTTGCCGCGAAGCTGCGCCGACAGGCGTGCAGCAATCTGTTGCAGCAGGGCGTCGCCGGCGGCATGGCCATGGGTATCGTTGACATTCTTGAAGCCGTCAATGTCGATGCAGGCGAGTGCGAACAGTCCGTGATGGCGATGCGCACGCTGGATCGCACCGTACAGGCGATCACGAAACAGCATGCGATTGGGCAGGCCGGTCAGCGTGTCGTGACTGGCCTGATGGCGTACCAGTGCCTCGACACGCTCGCGTTCGGCGATTTCAACGGTAAGTTGCCGATTGCGCTCCGACAGCGCGGCCATTGCCTGTTGCAGTTCGGCACGGGCCGCATGCAACTCAAGAAACACGCGTACCTTCGACTGCAGGATCACATCGTTGATTGGTTTGGCGATGTAATCCACTGCGCCCGAGCGATAGCCCTTGAGCTTGTTCAGATCATCGGCATAGGCGGCGGTGACGAAGATGATCGGCGTCTCACGCAGCTGCTCGGTTTCTCCAAGCAGAGCGGCTACCTCAAAGCCATCCATGTCAGGCATGTTGACGTCGAGCAGGATCAGCGCGAACTGATGATCCAGGCACAGCGCCAATGCCTGGTTGCCGCTGGTTGCCTCAAAGAGCTGCGCGCCGCAGTTCACGAGCAGCCGGCGCATCGCAACCAGGTTGGCGGAAGTATCGTCAACGACCAGGATTTTAGGGAGCATCGCGTTCATGTCAGGCAGAGACGGTTGAGCAATGGAGCGATCTCCTCCAGCGGCAGACAGTAGTCGGTGCCGGCGGTATCCAGCGCCGCCTGCGGCATCGCCGCTGCTTTGGCGCTGGTGGGTGTCTGTATCACGGCGATGCCGCCGCGGGAACGGATCTGCACCAGGCCATCGGCACCATCGCGGTTTGCACCAGTTAACACCACGCCGATCAATGCCGCGTGATAGACGTCCGCCGCAGACTCGAACAGCACGTCGATGGATGGCCGCGAAAAGCACACCCTTTCGTCCACCGACAATGCAAAGTGTCGATCGTGTTCCAGCAGTAGATGGTACCCACCGGGAGCCACATGTACGGTGTTGCCGCTGGCCGGTCCACGCTCACGCGCTTCGACGACTGGCAATGTCGAATGGCTGGCGAGCAACTCGCACATGGCTTCGACATTGCCGGCGGTGTGGCAGCACACCAGCACCACTTGCGGCAAGCGCGGGTCGAGTGCGGCAAGCAAGATCTTGAGCGCGTCGAAGCCGCCCATCGAACAGCCGATCGCGATCGCTTCAGGGCGATTCATCGCGGTTTCCCGATGTTGGTTGGCTGGATCGCCGGTACAACCGCAGTTTGGGATCGACGGCAGTGAAATCGACCGCGACCGGAGCGAAATCCAGTGTTTCGCGCAATCCCAGACAGAGGTGGCCGCCGCGCACCAGGCTGTCGCGGAACAGCGTCAGCGTGCGGTTCTGCAGCGGGTTCGAAAAGTAGATCAGCACGTTGCGGCACAGCACCAGATGCGCTTCGCAGAACACCTTGTCGACCACGAGATTGTGATTGGCGAACGTGATGTTGCGGCGCAGTCGTTCGTGCAGCCTGATGAAATCGTAGCGGGCGCTGTAGTAGCTGGCCAGCGACAGGCTGCCGCCGGCTTCCAGATAATTGCGTGACCACTGCTGCGCATCCTTTGCTGGGTAGATGCCTTCGCGCGCACGCTGCAGGGCATCGGGATTGAAGTCGGTGGCGAAGATGTGGCTGCGTTCGTACAGGCCTTCCTCTTCCAGCAGAATCGCCAGCGAATAGGCTTCCTGGCCGTGCGCGCAGCCCGCCTGCCAAATGTTGATCTGTGGATAAGAGGCCAGTATCGGTAGCACCTGTTCGCGCAGCGCGCGGAACACTGCCGGATCGCGAAACATTTCCGAGACCGGTACCGACAGTCCTTGCACCACCTGGATCACAAAATCCGGCTCGTGCAGCAGCTGCGCCGTGAGGGCGCTGATGCTGCTGCAATGATGATCATGCACCAGCTGGCGCACACGTCGCATCAGCGAAGCCCGCGCGTACTGGCTGAAGTCATGGCCGTGCCGGCGTTTGAGCGCCTCCACGAACAGGTCCAGCTCAAGCTGTTCCAGTTCGGTGTCTGGCGGTGGAGTCGACATGGCTATCAGCGCTGCAGCCAGACCCGGATCATCGACGACAGCTTGTCGATATCGATGGGTTTGGACAAGTAATCGCTGGCACCTACTTCCAGGCATTTCTCGCGATCGCCGCGCATTGCCTTGGCGGTCAGCGCAATGATCGGAAGCGTAACGAACTGTGGCTGTGCGCGGATCGCGCGGATGGTCTCGTAGCCGTCCATCACCGGCATCATGATGTCCATCAACACCAGCTCCGCCGTGCCGTCATCTGCCAGCACCTTCAGCGCCTTCTGGCCATCCTGTGCCACGCTCACCACCAATCCCCAACTGCGCAGCACCTTGGACAGTGCAAACAGATTGCGCATGTCGTCGTCCACCAGCAATACCTTGCGGCCAGCCAGTTCGCTCGCAGAGTGCGTGGCGCCGCCGCCCACAGAACGCCGCCGCGCATGCTGGACGCTGTGCAGGAACAGGCTGACCTCGTCGAGCAGGCGCTCCGGCGAACGTGCGCCCTTGACCACGATGGAATCGGTGTACTGGCGCAGCAATAGGTTCTCCTCGCGGCTCAGGTCGCGCCCGGAGTACACCACTACCGGCGGCACGCCGCCGGGAGCCTTGGACAATTGCTCAAGCAGTTCCAGTCCGGACATGCCCGGCAAACCCAGGTCGAGCACGATGCAGTCGTAGTGGGTGTCCGCCGTTTTCTCCAGCGCCTCCTCTGCCGAGCCTGCTTCGTCAATCAATACGTTGTCCGCGCGTAGCATGGTGCGCACCGCAGTGCGCGAATCGGCTTCATCATCCACGATCAGCAGATGCCGCTGATGCCCCTCAGCGAAATGCAGCAAGCGTTCGAATGCGGTACTGATCGACTCGCGACTGACCGGCTTGGTGAGAAAGCCGACCGCCCCCTGTTCAAGCCCGCGCGTGGCATCGTCGGTGGCGGAAATGAAATGCACCGGAATCGCCCTTGTGGCGGCATCGGCTTTCAGCTTTTCCATCACCGTCCAGCCGTCCATGGTCGGCAGCATCACGTCCAGCAGGATGCCGGTGGGGTGATGCTCGCGAGCCAGCTGCAAACCTGATTCGCCATTGTTCGCCGCCAGTGCGCGATAACCCTTGCGGTGGATCATGTCGATCAGGATCCGCGCGAACGGCGGGTCATCCTCGATCACCAGGATCGTGATCTGACCGGGCTGTAGCGAGCGGCGATCATCGTCAATGGCATCCGGCAGCAGGTGAGCCGACAAGGGTCGCGCGGGCGCCGGCGTCTCCGCACGTGGCGCACTTTCCGCGCGCTCGGCCGGGGGCGTTTCGGGCAACAGTACGGAAAAGCTGCTGCCGCGGCCGCTTTCGCTGTGCAGAACAATGTCGCCGCCCAGCAGCATGCTCATTCGCCGCGAAATCGCCAGGCCCAGTCCGGTGCCACCGAACTGTCGGCTAGTGCCGGCATCGACCTGTTCGAACGCATTGAAGATGTTGCGGAACTTGTCGGCCGGAATACCGATGCCCGTGTCGCTCACCGTCATCGCGATCAGCGGCCGATCGGTCAGTGTGGCGGGAATCAGAACGTCGTTGCCCGGACGGCCGATGCGCACGGCAACGGCGCCCTGCGCGGTGAACTTGAACGCGTTGCTGAGCAGGTTGTTGGCGATCTGCTCGAGTTTGGCGCTGTCGGTACGCAGGATCGTCGGCAGGCCGGGCTCGATCTCGACCATGAAGCCCAGGCCCTTTTTCTCGGCGACATGTGAAAACGTACGCTGAAGACGGCGCTGCAGGTCAGCCAGCGGCAACTCGTCGATGAGCAGTTCCATCTTGCCCGCCTCGATCTTGGAAAGATCGAGGATGTCGTTGATCAGATGCAGCAGGCTGGTGCCGGCATCGTTGATGATCCGCGCCGATTCGATCTGTTCCTCGTCGAGGTTGCCACTGTCATTGTCGGCCAGACTGCGCGACAGGATCAGCAGGCTGTTCAGCGGCGTGCGCAGTTCATGCGACATGTTGGCGAGAAAATCGGATTTGTACTGACTGGCCCGCGCCAGTTCATCGGCCTTGTCCGCCGTGTCCCGCTGCAGATCTTCCAGTACGTGCTTCTGCCGGTTGAGGGTGTCGGTCTTCTCGCGCAATTCCTCGTTGGAGGCCAGTAGTTCCTCGGCCTGTACGCGCAGTTCCTCCTCCGAAGCGATCAGCTGTTCGGACTGCTCTTCAAGCTCGGCGGTCTTGGCCTGCAACGTATCATTGTTGTCGCGCAACACCTCTTTCTGCTGCCGCATCACCAGTTCGGATACGCGCAGTTCGTCAGCCTGCTCCTTTGTGCGCTCCAGCAGATCCTGCGTGTCGATCGCGCGGTTGAGGTTCTCGAGGGTCAGCGCCACGATCGGCAGCAGCTCATCCAGCAGCAGCAATTGCAGTGGCGTGAGCGCACTGAAGCCGGCCAGTTCCAGTACGCCGATCAGGCAGCCGCGATAGAGCACCGGCAGGATCGCGATGCTGCGGGGCGCGGCTTCGCCGCTGCCGGAATCGATGTGCACGTAATTTTCGGGCAGGTTGTCGAGGAAGATCGGCTTGCGGTCGGTCGCGCATTGGCCAACCAGTCCCTCGCCCGGCATGTAGTAATCCGTCGAACGATTGTCCAGGCGCAGGCCGTAGCTACCCAGCAGGTCCAGCCGCAGGCGCGTGTCGTCATAAGAGTAAAACAGGCCGACGCCGCCCTTGAACAGCGGTACCAGCTCGCCAACCAGCCACTGTCCGAACTCGCGATGGGTGGTCGCTTGCTGCAGCCGGTGGGATACCGTGGCAACCTGGGTCTTGAGCCAGGTCTGATCCTGGGTATCCATCACCATCTGCTTGAATACCTGCAAGCCCCGTGCGATCTCGCCGATCTCGTCGCGTCGGCCCAGCCGGGTCACCACGACGGAGGTGTCACTCGCCGCCACGCGGTTCATCAGGTCGGTGATCTGCCGCAACGGAGAGGTGACCAGCCGTCGGGTCATTCTGATCGCGTACATGCCGAATAGCAGCGCGGCTAGCGCTGCGATCGCGTTGCCGATGCGCAGCGCACGGAGCGTGCTGTCCATCACGTGGTTGCGGGTGGTGAGCAGCGACTGCTCGGTGTCGGTCATCTGCGCGAGCACGGCGTTGATGTCAGGTGCGCGTGACGCGCTGTGAGCCAGGTAGTCATCGCGGATGCGAATGCGTTGCGCCAGTGCTTGCGCCGGGTCGGTTTGCGGCTGGCCGCCCAGGGGCGTGATCACGCCGGCGCCGATCTCCTTCTCCCATTGGGTGACCAGCGCTAGCAGGCGATCGATGCGTACCTGCTGAAGCGGGTTATCAAGCGTGAGTGTTCGCAACCTGTCCGTAGTTTGCGCGAACTGCTGCTTGCCGTTCTCGAACGCCGTCAGCTCGGCGGGACCTGGCGAGAGGACGTAGCCGCGCACGCTGATCACGCTGGTCTGGTAGGCCTGTCGGGCCTCGTCGATGGTCAGCAATACCTGGTAGGTGTGCTGCACCCATCGGCTTGTCTGTTGCTGCAATCGCAACGCGTTGAACGTGCCCAGGCTGGCGAGCAGGACCAGGGCCAGCAGTGGACAGATCGCCATCAGGATCTTGTAGCGGCCTGGCAGATTGGCCAGCCAGGAATGTTGCTTCATTGCTTGCGTCTTGGGCATGCTCATTTCACCGTGTGCCGTGAGGAAGTACCACTGCACCCATTCCAAACTGCACGGGCGGGCAAACTGGAGCCAGAGTAGCTGCCAGCATGCTACGTGGGTAGCGATGCCGCCGTGATCAGCGCCACCATCTCGGTGGCACGATGCTGCCGCGGCGTAACGCGGCGACGAGCAACGCCAGCGTGACCAGCGAGCAGGCCAGCAAGGCCACCACCGAAGCCTCGGCACCAAACACACCACCGCTCAGCCAGTCCGGGCCGGTGCGGTTGGAGATCAGCCAGCCCTTGCTGGCGCCGCCGGACACCGGAATGCCGTAGACGGTGCCCTGCATGATGTTCCACCCCGCATGCAGGCCGATGCAGGCCCACAGCGAACGGGTGAGATGATAAATCATGGCCAGCAGCAGGCCCGCTTCGATCGCGATGGCGGCCGAACTCCACAGCGTGGCGCCGGGATTGAAAATGTGCGCACCACCGAAAAAAAGCGCCGAGATCAGCAGCGCCCACCAAGTGCCGAGTCCTTCCTCAACGATGCGGAAAATCACGCCGCGCGCAATGATTTCCTCGCCGATTCCCGCGCCGATGCCGGCCACCAGCACGCTCGGCAGCCAATCCACCTGCGGGTCGGTGCCGGTGATGTGGTAACTGCCGGCCAGGTAAAGCACGCCGACCACTACGCTGAACAGCAAAGCACCGCTGAGGAAGCCGACGAGGCCATAGGTTGGAATGGCACGCAGCGACAGTTCGCGCATGCGCCGCCGCTCGATCAGGCGGACCAGGATCGCGTAGCCGAGCAGCGTCGGCACCAGTTGCAGGCTCAGTGTCGCCAGCGCGTGGTGCAGCGGATCGGCCGCCTTCGCCGTCCAGCGCAGCGCGACGACGGCCGCATGCGTGACGAAGCTGAAGCCGATCAACATCGCTGCAAAGAAAATGATGCGGGCCGCGGGCGAGAGCACCAGCCAGCGCTGCCAGCTCGGCGCATCCGTTGGCGTGACAAAGGCGATTTGTTCGTTCGGCATGGTGTCCCCTGAAGTTGTGCGCAGATTAGCAGTGCTGCTTCCCAGCCATGCAGATCACCGAAAAACAATCCGGGCAGCTCTTCAGTTCGTCATTCCAGCGCAGGCCGGACCAGCGCAAAGCGCCAAGAACGCTCGAAGAGCGGCCCCGAACGGGCGGGCGCAGAGAGTAATCAGGTGCCTTGTGAGGGTGGCGGAGAGTTTGGGGTCAGCGAGGTAGGTTGGGGTGAGCGTAGCGATGCCCAACTTGGGGTTGCCTGGTGCTTCGAGGTGGGGGTGTTGGGCATCGCTGCGCTCACCCCAACCTACGACTGGATCCCTGCTGACGATTCGAGGTGAGGTGGGCGCTCGCCAAGTGAGCTCAGCGAGGCCGCAGCACCAACCAAGGTAGCCTTAAACCGGCACCGACGCCGCGTGCTCGCGGGTATTCGAGAAGCGCACCTGTGGCCAGCGTTCCTGCGCCAATTGCAGGTTCACTCGTGTCGGCGCGATGTAAACCAGCTCACCCGCGCCATCGATCGCAAGGTTCATCGCGTTCTTCTCGCGGAATTCCGCGAGCTTCTTATCGTCGTCGCAATGCACCCAACGCGCGGTGGTCACCGTCACTGGTTCGAAGCTGGCGTCGACGTTGTATTCGTCCTTGAGGCGATACGCGACCACGTCGAACTGCAGCACGCCGACCGCGCCGAGGATCAGGTCGTTGCTCATCAGCGGGCGGAAGAACTGAGTGGCCCCTTCCTCAGACAGCTGCGCCAGGCCCTTCTGCAGCGCCTTCATCTTCAGCGGATCGCGCAGCCGCGCACGACGGAACAATTCCGGCGCGAAGTTCGGGATGCCGGTGAAGTTGATTGCCTCACCTTCGGTGAATGTATCGCCGATGGTGATGGTGCCGTGGTTGTGCAGGCCGATCACGTCGCCCGGGTAGGCGGTCTCGACGATCTCGCGGTCGCTCGCCATGAAGGTCAGGGCGTTCGCGATGCGGATGTCCTTCCCGGTGCGCGTCTGGATCATCTTCATGCCGGCGTTGTAGGTGCCCGAGCAGACACGCATGAACGCGACGCGATCGCGATGTGCAGGGTCCATGTTCGCCTGGATCTTGAACACGAAACCGGTCAGCTTTTCTTCTTCCGGCTGTACCTCACGGGACAGCGTGCCGCGCGGGCGCGGCGACGGCGCGTTCTCGACGAAAAAGTCCAGCAGCAGCTGCACACCGAAGTTGTTCACGGCGGAACCGAAGAACACCGGCGTCTGCCGACCGGCCAGGTATTCGTCCATGTCGAAAGCCGGCGCGGCGCCCTGTACCAGCTCTAGCTCGTCGCGCAGTTCGCGCATCGCTTCGTCGCCGATTTTCTCCAGCAGGCCGGGTGCGTCGAGGCCCTTGAAGATGGTCGAATCCTGCCGGGTGAAGTTCTTGCCTTGCTCGAAAATGTGCACTTCATCGAGCAGCAGGTGATAGACACCTTTCAACCGCTTGCCCATGCCGATCGGCCAGGTCAGCGGCGCGCAGGCGATGCCGAGCACGGACTCCACTTCGTCCAGCAACTCGATCGGTGCGCGGCCTTCGCGGTCGAGCTTGTTGATGAAGGTCATGATCGGCGTGTCGCGCAGGCGGCATACCTCCATCAGCTTGATCGTGCGCTCTTCCACGCCCTTGGCGCAGTCGATCACCATCAGCGCCGAGTCCACCGCGGTCAGCACGCGATAGGTATCCTCCGAGAAGTCCGCGTGGCCCGGGGTGTCGAGCAGATTGACGATCTTGCCTTCGTACGGAAACTGCATCACCGACGACGTCACCGAGATGCCGCGCTCCTTCTCCAGCGCCATCCAGTCCGACGTTGCATGCCGCGCCGCCTTGCGCCCCTTCACCGAGCCGGCCATCTGGATCGCGCCGCCGAACAACAGCAACTTTTCAGTCAACGTGGTCTTGCCCGCGTCAGGATGGCTGACGATGGCGAAGGTGCGGCGACGACGGGTTTCTTGCAGATGGGTGGACATACGGGCAGGTCAGCTGGAGCGCGAACCGTCAATTGTAGCTCGGATCGGTTGGCTGATCCTCTGTATGACCCTCACTCCTGAAGCTTCCCGGCCACTGGCTGGCTACGGAGGACGTCGATTGGTCCGTAAGAAATGTCCGCTGGCGAAAGTGGACGCTCCAAGGTCGAAAGCTACCCAGACGCTTAGGCTCCCCGTTGATCGAGGACGGATGCATCCATCGTTGCATCACGCGTTGCATGGACCTTGATCCATAGCGCCGAAGCGAAGACCAACCAAAGTGCAACGCCGTGATTCATTAAATCGATGACGTTCGAGGTAAAGCCCTGCCGCTCGCCGTCTGACCAATGGTGCCAGTGATGGAAGAGCCCAAAGAGAAGAAATAACGTGCCAAGAATCAGGGATGGCAAGCGCCAAGCTTTGGACCGCTTAGCGACGACAAAGACGTATACGGGCATGAGTGAAATGACCCAGAACACATAGAGAAATGCCCTGGCCGCCTGTGGACCAGGATCGCCAGCAAGCGAAAGGAAACCGTTGTTCTCGTAGATGCTAAAAAGAATCGCGGCCGAGAACGAGAAGACCTTCACCAAAAGAAGAAGCACCCATCCGATAGCCACCTGCGTGGTGATATACCGCTCTTCCTGCTGTTCCATATCGACCCCCTGTGATATTTGAACTGCCTAAATTTCGTTTGTACTTGTTGTCTGCCGCAAGTCGCAAACGGACATTGACAGCATATGACGTCTTTTTAAATAGTGATCTGCAAAAAAAGAACCCGGGGATCGCTCCCCGGGTTCCTTTGCTTTATCGCTGGCCGATGAAGCCAGAGCGATGTCAGAAGCGGATTACTTCGCTTCTTTTTCCATCAGCTTCGCGACCATGCTGGCCGGCACTTCTTCGTAGTGATCGAAGATCATGGTGAAGTTGCCGCGGCCGCTGGTGGCCGAGCGCAGGAAGTTGATGTAGCCGAACATTTCGGACAGCGGCACGAAGCCCTGCACGAAGGCCGACATACCCTTGTGGCCCTGGTCGGAGATGCTGCCGCGACGACGGTTGATGTCGCCGATCACGTCGCCGAGGTAGGTCGCTTCGGTGACCACTTCCAGGCTCATGATCGGCTCGAGCAGCTTCGGCTTGGACAGCTTCTGCGCCTCGCGGAAACAGGCACGACCCGCGATTTCAAAGGCCAGCGCCGAGGAGTCGACGTCGTGGTACTTGCCGTCGATCAGGCGTGCCTTGAAGTCCAGCACTTCGTAGCCGGCGACCTGGCCCTGGCGCGATTCGACTTCGATCGCGTGCTGAATGGCCGGGATATATTCGCGCGGGATGCGGCCGCCGACCACTTCGTCGGAGAACACCACGCCCGAACCGGACTCGCCCGGCTCGAAGATGATCTTCACTTCGGCGAACTGGCCCGAACCACCGGACTGCTTCTTGTGCGTGTAGGTGTGCTCGACGGTCTGGCCGAACGCCTCGCGGAAGCTGACCTTGGGCTTGCCCATGCTCGCGTCCACGCCCAGCTCGGTGCGCATGCGGTCGATGGTGATTTCAAGATGCAGCTCACCCATGCCCTTGAGCACGGTCTGGCCGGTTTCCTTGTCCACTTCCATGCGCAGCGACGGATCGGCCTTGACCATCTTGTAGAGCGCGGTGGACATCTTGTCGACGTCGTTGCGGGTCTTCGGCTCGACCGACACGCTGATCACCGGATCCGGGAAGCGCATGCGCTCCAGCAGGGCCGGATGCGCCGGGTCGGACAGCGAGTCGCCTGTCTCGGTGTCCTTCATCGAGACGAACGCGCAGATGTCGCCGGCGCGCACTTCATCGATTTCCTTGGCGGCATTGGCGTGGATTTCGACGATGCGGCCCACGCGCTCTTTCTTGCCACGGGTGACGTTCTGCAGCGTGTCGCCCTTCTTGATCACGCCGGAGTAGACGCGGCAGAAGGTCAGCGTGCCGAACTGGTCGTTGATGACCTTGAACGCCAGCGCGCGCGCCGGTGCGTCGTCGGACACGACCTGCTCGCCGATGACGTTGCCGTCCTCGTCGACCATCGAAATACCACCGTTCTCGCCCGGGTAAGGCAGGTAATCGACCACGGCGTCCAGCAACTGCTGCACGCCCTTGTTCTTGTATGACGAGCCGCACAGCACCGGCACCAGCGCACCGGTGACGGTGCCCTCGCGGATGCAGCGCTTGAGCACGGCCGGGTCAAATTCGCCGGTGTTGATCAGGTGCTCGAACGCGTTGTCGTCCAGAGCCAGCGCGGTTTCCAGCATTTCTTCGCGCAGCTTCGGCAGGTTTGCGATCCACTCGTTGTCGACCGTGGAACCAAACGTCAGACGACCCTTCAGATCGGCCAGCGGCACGGTTTCCCAGGTGCTGTCCTTGTCGTCGGAGGCCCAGATGTAGCCCACGCCGGCGACCAGGTCGGCCATGCCGCAGAACTCGTCGCTGCTGCCCAGCGGAATCTGGCACAGCAGTGCGTTCGCGCCGAGGCGCTCACGGATACCCTTGACGCAATGGCCGAAGCTGGCGCCGATGCGGTCCATCTTGTTGACGTAGCAGATGCGAGGCACGTTGTACTGGTCGGCCAGGCGCCAGTTGGTCTCGGTCTGCGGTTCCACACCGGCCACGCCGTCGAACACCACCACGGCGCCGTCGAGCACGCGCAGCGAACGGTTCACCTCGATGGTGAAGTCCACGTGTCCCGGGGTGTCGATCACGTTGATCTGGTAACCCTTCCACTCGGTGGACACGGCCGCCGACTGGATGGTGATGCCGCGCTTGCGCTCCTGCTCGAGGTAATCGGTCGTGGTCGAACCCTTGCCGTCCTTGGTGTCGTGCACGTCGATGATCTGGTGCTTCTTGCCGGTGTAATACAGCACACGCTCGGTGGTGGTGGTCTTGCCCGCATCGATATGCGCAATGATGCCGATGTTGCGATAAAGGGAGAGAGGTTTCAGTCGGGCCACGTTCTGGATTCCGGTAAGAGTCGTTGGATAAAGGCAAGCGGGGCAGCGCCAGGCTGTCCCAGGGAAAATTCAACGCGTTTGTAGTCAAGGCGTCTGCAAGATGGGGGCGGATTGCGCCGACTCCAGGCAAAACGAGCTTTGGGTGCGTCAAACCCGTTATTGTAGCTGGAATCGATGGCAATGCCGTAATGGCGGTTCAGCCGATCGCCACGGCTCCCTCGGGCGCCATATACGGGCTCTAGGAATGGCCGCTCGCGGCGGTTTGAGCGGGGTTTCCCCACAACTCTCCGCGACATCATGCGATCACGTTCAGGTTTGCGGTATTGGTTTCAGCGCCAGCGATGCCGGCGCGGGATCCGGCCGACCCATCCGCCGCAGCCAGCGGTAGTGCGAGGCGATTCCGGCGCTAAATGAACGATTCGTGTGATATGGCACGTCGTATTCGCGGCAGGTCGCCTCTACCACGGGCGCAATGGTCGGGTAGTGGACGTGGGAAATGCGCGGAAACAAGTGGTGCTCGATCTGGAAGTTCAGGCCGCCGACCAGCCAGGTGATCACCCGGCTGTCGCGCGCAAAGTTGACCGTGGTTTCCAGCTGGTGAATCGCCCATGGCTTGTCGATGCGCCCCGGCTCGCTCGGCGACGGGAACGCGGCTTCTTCCACGGCATGC
This sequence comes from Rhodanobacter sp. MP7CTX1, assembly GCF_014205795.1. Taxonomy (GTDB): domain Bacteria; phylum Pseudomonadota; class Gammaproteobacteria; order Xanthomonadales; family Rhodanobacteraceae; genus Rhodanobacter. The sequence goes on along the minus strand of NZ_JACHCN010000005.1, from coordinate 111,010 downwards.
GCCAGCTGGAACACCATCGCCAACAGCACGCCCGCAACCATCGCGACCACGGAGTAGTAAAGCACGACGGTACCGATCGAATGGAAGGCCAGCGGCAGGCCGAACGCGAGCGTAAAGAACACCAGCTTGCCGAGCACGAAAACCACCAGGTCCTTACCGCGCGGTCGCGGAAACCGGCGCTTGCCGATAGTGCCGGTGATGATGTCGTGGAAGTCGTCATGCAGATGCCAGCTCACCGCCGTCAGGCCGTACAGCAGCCACATGTAAAGGTGCTGCCAGCGATGGTGCCGGTAGCGCTTCTGCATCGGAGCAAACCGTGCAAGCACTCCGAGGCTGATGTCGCTGTCGTGGCCGTCGATGTTGACGTAGGTGTGATGGTAGTGCGCGTGCTTCCAATGCCAGATGTACGAGCTGCCCCCCACCAGGTCCAGCGTCCTGGCCATCCAGTTGTTGATCCAGCGGTGCTCCGAATACGCCTGATGGCCGGCATCGTGCTGGATGTTGAAGCCGATCTGCGCGACCGCGCTGCCAAGCACCGCGCTGAGCAACAGGCCCTGCCACCACGTCGCGGCGAAAAACACCAGCAAGACGTAGGAGGCAGCGAAGGTGGCCAGGATGATCGCCGACTTCAGATACATCCGCGCGCTGTCGCGTTGTTTGTGCCCGCTGCGCCTGAAATGTTCCTCGACCCGCCGCCGCAGCTCACGCTGAAACGTATTGTCACCGTTGAACTTCAGCCGATCCGCAGACACGTCCACAGGTGAGGCTCGAACGGTCTCTGCCGTTCGGTGGATCGACTCAGGTGACATGCAATGAACTCACGAAAAGAGGTTCATGGTAGTCGATGCACTGATAAGTGCCTGTATACATCGTGTCAGGGCAGCACTAATGCTCTGGATGAGCTGCCAGCATGGCCTCGCAGGAGCACTGGCAAAGCACTCAGGCGGCGCGCAGCGCGTTCAAGGCCGCATCCAGTTGGCGGGCATCGTAGGGCTTCTGCAGGATTTTCTCGGTGCGCCAGGCTTCGGGCAGGTCGTCGTCGCCGTAGCCGGAGGAAAATACAAACGGAATACCGCGGCGGCGCAGCACCAGGGCAGCGGGAAAGCTGACTTCGCCGGCCAGATTGATGTCGAGAATCGCCAGGTCGATCGGCGCGGACTCGGCCAGTTCCAGGCATTTGGCCAGACGTGCGGCCTTGAGTACGCGGTATCCCGAGGCGTTGAGTCGATCTTCCAGCATCATCGCCAGCAGCATTTCATCTTCAGCGAGCAAGATGCAGGGTGAATTCCTGTCGGTGTTCATCAGGAAGTTACCTCGTCGAGTGGTACATCGATGGTGCAGATAACGCCGCTGCTGGGAAATTCGTGTGTCACCTCACCATCCAGTTCGTAGGGCACGCCCTCTTCGATCAGGCGTGAGCCGAAGCCGCGGCGCGTGGGCGGCTCGACGGCGGGGCCGCCGGTTTCCGTCCACGCCAGGTACAGCCAGAGACGTTGGTCCCTGATGCGTGTTGTCCACGTGACGGTTACCTGTCCTACGGGAGTCGATAGCGAGCCGTATTTGCCGGCATTGGTGGCCAGCTCATGCAAGGCCATGCTCAATGCCAGCGCCTGCTTTGGCTGCAGGTTGAGCTCGTCGCCTTGCAGGCGTACGCGCGCATCATTCACGCGTGCGTCGGTGTCCTGTCGGTACGGTGCCAGTTCGTTGTTGATGATGCCGCTGAGTGGCGCGCCGGTCCAGGCATCCTTCGCGAGTAGATTGTGGGTGTGCGACAGGGCCAGCAGCCGTGCCAGAAAGCTTTCCTTGAAAGCTTCCAGATCCGGCGCATTGACCACGGTCTGATGGGCAATCGCCTGCACGGTGGCAAGCGTGTTCTTCACGCGGTGATTGAGCTCGGCCAGCATCAGTTCGGTGTGTCGTGCGGCGCGAACGCGTTCGGTGATGTCGCGCGCGATGAGCTTGCCGGCGAGCAGTGTGCCATCGAAGTCCCACACCGGTGAGTAGTTGAGGGACAGCGGCACTGATTCACCGTTGGGTCGCACCCAGGTCATTTCGAACTCGGCCAGTCGCAGGGAGCGCTCGTGGCTGACGAAAAACTTTTTCGTATCTTCAGACGGATTGGGCGGCAGCAGCAAGCTGAGCGGCTTGCCCACTACGTCCGCCGCTGGCATGCCGAATATGCGCTCGGCGCTGGCATTCCAGCTGGTGATCCGCTCGTCCAGCGAGAATCCAAAGATGGCGTCCCGCGAGGAGTTCACGATGGCCGCCAGACGGGCGTGCTCACTATTTAGCCGCTGGATCTCGGTGATGTCGACGAAGGTCAGCACGACGCCGTCGATGAGGTTGTTGATCGTCAGGTAGGGTCGCATGCGCAGCAGGTACGTCGGCGCGTCGCCTTTACCGCGCAGCGTGCGTTCGGCAACTGCCAGGTCGCGCAGCACCCGCGCCACGTCCTCTCTCAGCTCCGGGTAGTTGATGCGAGGCGAGATCTCGTTGATCGGGCGACCCTTGTCACCATCACGCAAGTGAAACAGGTCGGTCATGGCCGGCGTGTAGCTGCGAATGAGCAAGTCCCGGTCGAGGAAAAGAGTCGCAATGTGCGTGCTGTCCAGCAGGTTGCGGATGTCACTATTGACCCGGTTCAATGCCTCGTTCTTGCTGGCGAGTTCCGCGTTGACCGTCTGCAGTTCCTCGTTGATCGACTGCATCTCTTCCGTAGAAGTCTCCAGCTCCTCATTGGCAGACTGCAGCTCCTCGTTGACCGACTGGTATTCCTCGTTCGCCGATTTCAGTTCTTCGCTGGCCGTTTCGTGCAGATCGACGGCGGTATGCAGCTGTACGCGGGTCCCGCGCAACTCTTCCTCAAGCGCCTGGATTCGCCCGAGCTCGTTGTCGGGGGTGCCATCCGGTGCTGGCTCGGTTGCGTGCGGCGCAGGCTCAAGCTCGTGGAAAGCCACCACGCACATCTCGACCCTGCCGTCGTCTTCGGGCAGCGGCTCCACGATCAGGCGCAGCGTCCGCTGATGCCCATTCAACAGGAAGGTCAGTCCCTCGCGAATCACCCGCTTGCCGCTGGCGAATGCCTGCAGTACCGCCGCACGTACGGCGCCGCGCAATGGCTTGTCGAGCAGTTGGAAAAGGTTGAGGCTGGCGGTACCCGATGACGGCGCGAGATAGCGTCCGGTGTCGCCGCCAAAACGCAGCACGTCGTGGCTTGCATTGATCACCGCGTACGCGGGTGACCACTGCTCCAGGGCCTGACGCGCGTGCTGGTCGATCAGATCCTCGACGTGTCGTGGCGCATTGTGCTCCGCGTGTTCGGTGTTGTTGGCCGGGCGAGGTTGAGCACCGAGAAAACCTCGCGGGCGAGGGTGTACGTCGTCGCGGCGAACGTACAGTCGCTGTTTTTTGTCCAGTTCGGTAAACAGGCGGGCATTCTTCGCCAACCGCTCGGACGTACCCAGCAGCAGGAACCCGCGAGGTCGCAACGCGTAGTGGAACGATTGCACCAGGCGTTCCTGCAGATCGTTGTTCAGATAGATCAGCAGATTGCGGCAGGAGACCAGATCCATGCGTGAAAACGGCGGGTCCTTGATCACACTGTGAGGCGAGAAGATGCACATCTCGCGGATCTGCTTGGTCACGCAGTAGTCGTCGCGATCCTTGCTGAACCAGCGCTCCAGGCGCTCGGGAGAAATGCCAATCAGCGGAGAGCGAAAGCGCCCGGCACGTGCCGCACCGATGGCCTGATCGTCGATATCGGTAGCAAAGATCTTCACCTTCAGGCCGCGCTGCGAACCCATCGCCTCGCGCAACAGGATCGCGATGGAGTAAGCCTCTTCGCCGGTGGCGCAGCCAGGTACCCAGACCCGCAGCACGTCGGCGCTGGTCTTGTCGGCAAGCAACGCGGGGATCGCGATGGTTCGCAGTGTTTCAAAGGCAACCGGGTCGCGGAAGAACTCCGTCACTCCAATCAGGAATTCGCGGAACAATAGCTCGGCTTCGTTCGGATGCTGGCGCAGGTGGTCGATGTAGTCCGTAACGTTCTCAGCCTGTACCACCAGCATGCGGCGCTGGATACGCCGCAGCAGGGTCTTTTCCTTGTACTGGCTGAAGTCGTGACCGATTTCCGTATGCAGCAATTCGCAGATGGTTTTCAGGTGCGCAGCGACATCACCGCGCAGGCCATCGGAACCCTTTTGCTGTTGCGCGGCGTGCATCTGCTTTTGATAGGCGAGCAGTCGCGCAGGCATGTCGACCACCGGCAGCACGGCGTCGACCAGGCCGGTGGCCACGGCACTCGCCGGCATGCCGGTCATTGCCTCGTGGTCAAAGCCCGATTGCGCCAGCGCCAGTCCACCGTGATCCTTGACCGCGCGCAGTCCCTGCGCACCGTCACTGCCGGTGCCGGCGAGCACCACGCATACGGCGCGGTCACCTTGATCCTCGGCCAGCGAAGTGAAAAACGTATTGATCGGCCAGCGATGCTCCCGCGGCGGTGCCGGCTTGTGCACCTGCAGGACGCCATCGGAGATGGTCAAGGTGGCATTCGGAGGAATCACATAGACATGCCGTGGCTCGACCCGCATGCCGTGCGTGGCTTCAAGCACCGGCATGACGGTGCTGCGGCCGACCAGCTCGGCCAGCAGGCTATGGTGATCCGGCGCCAGGTGCTGCACCAGTACGAAGGCCAGCTCGCCATCGGCGGGCATGTGCGTGAAGAATGCCTTGAACGCTTCCAGCCCCCCGGCCGAGGCGCCGATGCCCACGATCATGACATTGGCTGACGGTCGCTTTCGGGCTTTCGCCTGCGAGCCGTCCCTGCCGGCGATGGCGGCAGTGGTTGGCGCTGGATCTATTCGTGACGGCATGCGGCGCTGCCTTGATTCCAAGCAAACCTGGATGGACCCGCAGCATAGCGCAGCGGGTCGTTCACCTTGAGTGATTGCCGAGCTTGCACAACTGCCACGTTGCTCGCGCGTTGCAGTGCGCTTGGTTGCGCACGTGTTGTGGGTGATCGAGCCGACACACTTCGATCAGCGCCCTCGCACGCATCAGAGACTGGTCAGCGTGCCGGCGCGTCCGTCAGCAGATCCTCGTAGAACGCCCCGAACGGTTCGGTTGGATGGGCGATCTGGATTTCCAGAATCCACAGTCCGCCCGATGGCGTGGCCTCCAGATCGCCGAGGTCGCCGGCCTTGTGGATCGAGTGCGGAAAGTCGCAGACCCGGTGTCCCTTGATCTCGTGATTGAGCCGCCAGCCCATCGCCTTGGCTCGCTCGTCGGCAAATGCATACAACGCCTGACCGCTCAGCCCCTGCATGCGCCAGGCCTGGGCTACCTCATGGAACAGTGCGCGGGCTGCATTGGCGCAGGCCTGCTGCTCCGGTGCATGACCGACCACGAACGTATCGCCGACATCGCCTTCGTGACCGTCGAACACCAGCCCGATGTCGATGAAGTAACTGTCGTTCTCACCCAGTCGAACGCCGGAATCGGAGCGTTGCCGGTAGGTCTTGGTGGTGTTCGACCCGATCCGGATGTAGGTCGGATGCCACAGCCGCTCGAAGCCGAGTTCGCGGAATACCTCCGCCGCCTCGACCTTGGCCTCGTCTTCGCTGATGCCGGGATGCATGCGCTCGCGGATGCCGTGCAATGCAGCCCATGCAAGTTCGCGCGCACGCTGCATCAAGGTGGGGTCAAACCGGGGGCCGACGGTTTCGCGATGTGTCGTTGTCATGAGTGTCTTGATAGCAGTGAGTGACACGTCGAGTGGGCGACTCGATGATCAGGCCAGCAGCATCAGGACCAGTCCGATCGCTGCCGGCAGCGCCTGGATCCAGAGAATCTTCCGGCTCGCCGTCAGCCCACCGAAGATGCCGGCCACCAGCACACAGCCAAGGAAGAACAGCTTCACACTGAAGCCCACACTGCCGAGACTCAGGCCCCAGACCAGCCCGGCGGCGAGGAAGCCATTGTAGAGGCCCTGGTTGGCGGCCAGTGCTTTCGATTGTTCGGCGAACTCCGCGGTGAGGCCGAACGCACGGCGACCCGCCGGTTTGGTCCACAGGAACATTTCCAACACCAGGAACCAAAGGTGCAGCAGGGCGATCAGGGCGATCACGATGTTTGCGGCGATTGACATGGCGGCTCCCCTTGGCTGGTTGATCCGTGCCGCTCGATGCCCGCAGCTGCGTGCCGGCAGTGTCGCAGCCGGCTCGGTTCATCGCAAATCCCGAGCGCAGGGGGAGGTTGAGATATTCAAAGCGGCGACAAAAAACGGACCCATGGAGGCCATGAGTCCGTTTGTGTTGCTACGGTGGGAAGCTGTGTTCCCAACCGACCAACTTAATGTTGGGGGTTCTGGATGATCTTGGTGATCACGCCAGTGTTTTCATCAACCAGCAGGAAATCGCCATTGTCGCCGCGGACCCAGTGTGAGCCAGTGCTCGGATCATTCAAGTGCTCGGTCTGCCAGTGAGTTACCACATAGCGATTGTCGCGATATTCCGTTGGTACCACGCCACCCTGCTTGTACCAGACTGCATTAGCGCCGTCGACGTGCTCCACGGTCGTGGTCGTCTTGGTCGTCTGAACGGTGGCATCGCCGCTCGGCGGATAGGACTGTGCAAAGACTGCTGCCGAGGACAACAACAGCGCGGTACTCATAGCAAGAATCAGTTTTGTCTTCATGAAGTGTGTCCTTATCTCGTATGCCAAATGCTTGGCGGAACTGCAGGTCAAGGGCCGCAAAAAAATCGCGCGCACTTTTCCCGAGGCGAGACCGTGCAGGGCACGGCTACTACGAGGACAGCTTCGCAAGCTGCAAGCCTTCTGCATGTGAATTTACTGACATTGCGTCGTTCACATCTAAGCGGCGCGAAAGGTCACAACCAACACATCGCGATGAGCAGGTTGCAGCGGATCGATGGGGGTTACCGCGGTGACCCCATGGTAGACGCGCGCGTCGTCGACCAGGGCGGCATCGAGTGCGCGAGTAAGTGTGAAGCTGCCCAGCAGGCAGCCATCGTGTGCGTGGATGGTGGTCGTGCCGCTCTCGATATTCTCGCGGTCGATCATCAATACCAATACGAAGTCGACGCCGTCGCGGTGTACGCCTTCAGGCGTCGGTTCGCCAGGCTCACCGACGCGGGCCTCGATGCGGAACTGGTGCATCTCGACATGCCAGTGCTGCGTCGAAGGTGCCATGGCACCGAACAATTGCCGACAGAAATCGATGATGACGCGCACGCTGGCGCCGTCGGCGATCGCTGGTCGGATCGGTCGGAACCAGCGCTGAATGTCTCCCTGCAGGGCATTGTGCTGCAGGCTCTGAAAATGTGGCTGATGTGATTCGCGGCGCACCTCGCCGCTCGCTGCGACCGAATACGTCGCGTGGCGGCGGCGTCGATGACGACCGCGCAGCGCGAGGTAGGTGTCTGGTGCAAGATCGTTCCAGCTGGCCGCGAACGCCGTCCAGTCGTTCAAACTCTGTGGCTCGCCGAGCAGTTGGCGCATGGTCTCGGCAGTTACGAAGGCAAAGCCGTCGCGCTGTAGCTTGGAGTGCAGGGGCGACGTGTCGGGATGGGGGCTCATGGGGTTACGTTAGCAGGAGCAGTGGACGAAGACAGGGCTGCATCGGGACGGCTCGGTGCGGCTCACCCCGGAAACGCCAGCGCGAGCCAGGACGGCACCGGGATACCCTTTTCGCGCAGGAACGCCGGATTGAACAGCTTGGCCTGATAACGCGTGCCGGCGTCGGCAAGCACCGTGACAATGGTGTGACCGGGGCCGAGGTTGCGTGCGAGGCGAATCGCCCCTGCAATGTTGACGCCGCTGGAGCCGCCCACGCACCAGCCCTCCTGATGCAGGAGCTGATGCGCCAGCGGCACCGACTCCTCATCGGAAATCGACCAGGCCAGGTCGATCGGTGCGCCGGCAAAATTCGCGGTGACCCGGCTCGAGCCGATGCCTTCGCTGATCGAGTTGCCGCTGGCAACCAGTTCCCCGGTATTGACGTAGCTGGCCAGTGCGGAGCCGGTGGGGTCGGCCAATGCGATGCGCACGCCTGGTTTGCGGGCCTTCAGTGCGCGACCCACGCCGGCCAGCGTGCCGCCGGTGCCGGCGGCGCAGACGAAGCCGTCGACCTGGCCGTCGGTCTGCTCCCAGATTTCCATGCCAGTGGTGGCCTCATGGAAGTCGCGGTTTGCGGTGTTGTCAAACTGGTTGGCGAACCATGCACTGCCAGCGTCGCTGGCGTTCAATGCCTCGGCATGGGCGCGCGCATGATGCGCATAGTGATTCGGGTCTTTATAAGGTACGGCAGGCACCAGCCGCACGTCGGCACCGGTGACGCGCAGCGCATCGATCTTTTCACCGCTTTGCGTTTCCGGCATGAAGATCACGGTGCGATAGCCGAGGCTGGCGCCGAGCAGCGCCAGCCCGATGCCGGTGTTGCCGGCCGTGCCTTCCACGATGGTGCCGCCGGGACGGATCAGGCCGCGTTGCTCGGCATCGCGCAGCAGGCCGAGGGCGGTTCGGTCCTTGATCGAGCCACCCGGATTCAGAAGCTCGGCCTTGGCCAATACCTCACAACCGGTCAATGCGGAAGCGTGTCGCAGCCGCAGCAGTGGTGTGTGGCCGATAGTGGCGGAAAGGTCGGGTTGGATGCTCATGGATAGGTGCTCGATGGAGAGCTGTGACGGGAAGTCTGGTCCCCTGCTGCCAGGCCGGATCAAGCATGCGACCAAGCCTGGAAAATGGCAAATCGCATATGCCAATAAACATATAAGCGTTTAGATGTTTAGACGTCTATTGACAAGATGCAGTCAGGCATTCAATATCCGCTTCACTCATCGAGACCGGCTGAGGGACAGGCCCTTTGAAGCCGGGGCAACCTGCGGAATGTTTCCGCAACGGTGCTAATTCCTGCGGAGGCGCTTTGCGGCGCCAACCGGAAGATGGGCGTCAGCCGTGTCACAGCAATCCGCTGTCGACATCGCGCATGGCGACCTTTCCGGTGCTTCGCAGGGCGATGCCGACCGGAGAGACTCCCATGACCTGCCTATCTGACATCAGCACCGCCGGCATCAGCACGTCCGAAACGGGCTCCCTTGCAGCAGCAAGCCCGTTTCCGCCAGATCGCGCCACACAGACAGCGGCGCTGCGCTCGCACTCGGATCTGACCGCCCAGCGGAGTACGCGGCGAGTGCTGCTCAACCCGAAATACGGCAGCGGCCCATGCGAGGTCGACGTGCGCTACCAGTGGTGCGGGGCGCCGGATGCACCGACGCTGATCGTGCAGGGTGGCATTTCGGCCGACCGCGATGTGGCCGCGCTGGATGACAACGCCGCTCCAGGTTGGTGGCAGGCCGTGGTAGGTGCCGGCGCCGCGATCGATCTGAATCGCTGGCGGGTGCTGGCCATCGACTGGTTGACGCCAGCAGAGCTGGGCGCCGGCGCGGTATCCAGCGAAGATCAGGCCGATGCGTTGAGCGCGCTGTTGCATGCGTTGGACATCCAGCAGGTGCATGCCTTTATCGGTTCCTCGTACGGCGCGATGGTGGCGCTGGCGTTTGCCGTTCGCCACCCGCGGCAGGTGGGCCGCCTGTTGCTGCTGGCTGGAGCGCACCGGGCCCACCCATTGGCGACCGCGCAGCGCAGCGTGCAGCGCGGCATCGTGCGGCTCGGGCAATCGACCGGTCAGGTCGATCAGGCGCTGGCACTGGCGCGTCAGCTGGCAATCACCACCTATCGTGGCAGCGGTGAATTCGCGCGGCGTTTTGCTGGCGGCCCGGAGTGGCGCGATGACCGCTTTCATTTCCCGGTGGAGGACTACCTTGAGCACGCGGGCCGTCGCTTCGTCGAACGTTTCGATGCGGATCGCTTCCTCGCCTTGTCCGAATCCATCGACCTGCACGACGTGACGCCAGAGCAGGTGTCGACGCCGGCCACGTTGATCGGCTTTCCCTCCGATCGGCTGGTGCCGCTTGCCGACCTGTGCGAACTGCAGCGTCGCCTGCATGGCCCCGCCACGCTGGAAGTGGTCGAGTCACCGTATGGCCACGACGCCTTCCTGAAAGAACCCGAGCAGCTCGCGCCGCTGCTGCGCGAAGCGCTGCGCTGAACCTGTGGGAGCGACTTCTTGGATAACTCGATGGAGCATCGCCACTGAAGTCGCTCCCACAAGATCCTTTGTACATCGACACATCGAATGACCTGGAGATTGAAATGAGCGAGTCCGCCCCCTGTACACGCGCCGTACGCGCCGGCATCGAGAGCGATACCCAGCACGGTGCCGTGGTGCCGCCGCTACACCTGTCGAGCAACTACAGCTTCGAAGGGCTGGGCAGCAAGCGCGCTTATGACTACTCGCGCAGTGGCAACCCGACCCGCGACCTGCTCGGCAACGCGCTGGCGGAACTGGAGCAGGGTGCCGGTGCAGTGGTGACCTCCAGCGGCATGTCGGCGGTGGCACTGGCGCTGGAGTTGGTGCCGGCGGGATCGAAGATCCTTGCCGCCCACGACTGCTACGGTGGCACCTGGCGCCTACTTGACGCGTGGGCGAAGAAGGGTCGTTTCAGCGTCGAGTTCGCCGATCTCACCGACAGCGTGGCGCTTGCCGCAGGTCTGGCGCAGCGGCCCTCGCTGGTATGGGTGGAGACGCCATCCAATCCGCTGCTGCGCATCACCGATATTCGGCACGTGGCGCAGGCAGCGCACGCGGTGGGTGCGCTGGTGGTGGTGGACAACACGTTTCTGTCGCCGGCGCTGCAGCAACCATTGCTGTTGGGCGCGGACGTGGTGGTGCATTCCACGACGAAGTACATCAACGGACATAGTGACGTGGTCGGTGGCGCGGTGGTGGCGCGCGAGGCCGCAGTATTTGAGCAGCTGAAGTGGTGGGCCAACTGCAATGGCCTCACGGGCGCACCGTTCGACAGCTATCTCACCTTGCGCGGTCTGCGTACCCTGAGTGTGCGCCTGCGCCAGCACCAGGAAAATGCCGAGCGCATCGCCAGCCGTCTGGACGGCCATCCGGCCGTGCGGAAAGTGTATTACCCCGGTCTCGCCAACCATGCCGGGCACGGGCTGGCATCGCGACAGCAGCAGGGCTTCGGCGCCATGCTCAGTTTTGAACTGGATGGCGAGCTCGAACAGATCGCCGCGTTCGTCGATGGCTTGCAGTACTTTTCTCTGGCCGAATCGCTGGGCGGCGTGGAAAGCCTGATCGCGCATCCGGCCACGATGACGCATTCATCGATGGCCGTGGAGGCACGCCGTACTGCCGGCATCGCCGATAGCCTGCTGCGCTTGTCCGTGGGTATCGAGGACGGCGACGATCTTTTGCGTGATCTCGATGCGGCACTGTTGCGTGCGGCCGCTAGCGCAGACAAGGGCAAGTCCAAACGCCGGGTGCTTGCATGAGCGCGGTTGCGGTGGAAGCGGTCGCGGTCGCGAATGGCCGGGATGGTGCGCTGGCGAAACTTGCGACTCGCGCTACCGCCGCCAGCACTGCCAGCGTCGCGATCGTCCTGCTTGGTACCGGTGTGGTCGGTGGAGCGCTGCTGAAACTTCTGAACACACCGGCTGCCGCCAGCGTGCGCTTGGTCGGAGCGGCGAATTCGCGTCGGCAGCAGACCGCTGCCGTCGATCTCGCCAGTCGCAGTCTGCGTGAGCAGCTGAACAGTCAGGGTGACGCGCGCGACGACGCTGCCCTGCTTGCCGCGCTGGACGCCAGCGATGCCACGGCCAAGGTGATCGTCGATGCTACGGCTAGCGCGGACCTGGCCTCGCGCCACGCCGAATGGCTGGTGCTTGGCTATCACGTGGTCACCGCGAACAAGGCATTGGCAGGCGGCGAGCTGCCTGGCTGGCGAGCGTTGCAGGCTGCGCTGGCGAATGGTGGCCGTTACGGCGACTCCGCTACCGTCGGCGCCGGCTTGCCTGTGCTGTCTACGCTGCGTCGCTTGCGTGGCTGCGGCGATGCGTTGCTCACGCTGGAAGGCGTGTTTTCCGGCTCGCTGTCGTGGCTTTTCAATCAGTACGACGGCATCCGTCCGTTCTCCGAACTGCTGCGCGAGGCGCGTCGACTGGGCTATACCGAGCCTGATCCACGCTCCGACCTTTCCGGCGAAGACGTCGCCCGCAAGCTGCTGATCATCGCCCGCAATGCCGGCTTCACGCTCGGCACGGACGAGGTGGACGTGCAGGGTCTGGTACCCGAGTCGCTGCGCGCGCTGGACACCGAGTCCTTTCTCGCCCGCCTGGATGAGCTGGACGAGCCGCTCGCCCAACGGCATGCCGAGGCGAAGTCGCGTGGCTGCGTGCTGCGTTTCCTGGCTCGTCTCAATCAGCGCGGCCGTGCTCGCGTCGGCCTGGTCGAAGTGCCGCAGACTCATCCGGCCGCGCGCCTCTACGGCACCGACAACCAGTTCGCGCTCACTACCACCCGCTACAACACCCAGCCGTTGGTGATTCAAGGGCCGGGTGCCGGGCCCGATGTGACGGCACAGGCGTTGCTGGGTGATCTGCTTGCGCTGGGCTGAGCGCGCCTTCGAAGGTTGGGCTGAGCGAAGCGATGCCCAACCCGGTGCTGCGGGAACGTTGGGCTTCGCTGGCGCTCACCCCAACCTACATCCTGACGGGTGAGTGCCTTCGAAGGTTGGGCTGAGCGAAGCGATGCCCAACATGGTGCTTGCGGGAACGTTGGGTTTCGCTTCGCGCAGCCCAGCCTACGATCCCGAATGTCCCTTGAGGTACTTGCTCACTGGCTGTCGCTGAATCCGATCGATGCATGCGCCCCGTCACAGAAAGGCTTGTTTTTCGACGCGCCACAACGGCAGAGCGTCACGCGGTTGCGTATTTCGTATTCGAAACCATCCGCCCCGATCACCTGCACGCCACCGCGCAACCAGATCGGTCCGGAGCAACGCTGGGCAGGGTCTTCGATCAGGCCGATCGATGGCGCAAACGCGGGTTCGATCGGTTTGCCGGTCGCATTGTCCCAAGCCACCAGCCGCCCTGACGGACACGCGCAAGTCTGGCTGACGAACTGTTTGGTTGCCGTGGGTTCGTCCGTTTCGTTGACGAGATTCCACACCTGGCCATGTGGATCGCAAAAGCGCGCGAACGCGCACAGGCTTTCGACGTCGGTCAACGACATTGTCGGGCCCCGTATGACCTCGGCCTGCTCGATATAGGGTTTGCGACTCGCGGTTTCGGTGCCGTCAAAGCCGACCTTTGCATGTGAGCCATCGCAGAATGGCTTGGTCGCGCTGTGGCCGCAGCGACACAATGCGTATTGCGCTTTCGCTGGATATTCTTGCCCCGGTTGCCATTTTATCGACTCTTCGGCGTCGTTCGTGCCGATGATCTCCTTGCGCAAGGGCAGCTCGCCGGAGACGAGATAGGGTCCGTCTTTCGAAATTCGGACTTTGGCGTCGACAGGTTTCTGGGTATTCATCTAAAGGTTCCTTCCTTGCTTGAGTAACGTGCCTTGCTTGACCAACGTGAAAGCTCCGTTCCAAGCGGCGAATGTACAACTCTCGGCGCTCAGCGCGCGTTAATGCGCCGGCGGCGGTTTGATGCCGGTGGCGCAGGCATGCCCGACATCGGACCCGAGATGAAGTTGGGCTTGGCTGGCGCTCACTCCAACCTTCGGTCTTGGCGCTGACGTGAGCTCTCCCAGGTTGAGGTGACCGCAGCGATGCCCAACGTGCAAAAAAAACGCGCGGTTATTCGCCGCGCGTTCTTGGGGGATTGCTTGACCGAGGCTCAATGGCCGGTGATGCGCTCTGCCGTCTCTTCATCCGGCGGCACCAGCGGCGCCAGTGGATCAGCTTGCGCTGCCAATTGCGCCGCTTCGACCGACGGAGTGCGCCAGCCGGATTTCACGCCCCAGACGTAGAACACCAGGCCGATCAACGCGACCACGGCCAGGTCCATGCCATAGGGCAGATAACCGTGGCCACCGAACGTGGTGCTGCCGGCCCATGACACGAAGGCCAGTATCGGCAGGTAAAACACCAGCCACCATGCGCCCTTCATCTGACGCCCGAAATCGTGCCAGCCGATCTTGGCCTGGTAGTACAGGTACACCGGCAGTGCCACCACCATCAGCAGGATGATCTCGCCGGTCAGCGGCCACCTGGCCCAGTACAGCAGCTCGGTCGCCATGATGAACGCGATGCCGGCGAGAATCGGCAGGCCGGTGATGCGCAAGGGTCGATGCAGTTCGGTCGCGGTACGGCGCAGCGTCATCACGCTGACCGGGCCGGTGAGATAGGAAATGATCGTTGCCACCGAGATCACCGCCGCCAGCGTGCCCCAGCCGCGGAAGAAGAACAGGAACAGGAACGACACCACGAGATTCGTCCACATCGCCGGGCGCGGCACGCCCCACTTCGGATGCACGTTGCCGAGGATTTTCGGCAGTGTGCCATTGCGCTCCATGCCGTAGAGCATCCGCGCGGTGGTGGCGGTGTAGGTCATGCCAGTGCCGCTGGGGCTGATGAACGCATCGGCGTACAGCAGGATCGCCAGCCAGTGCAGGTTGACGATGATCGCCAATTCCGCGAACGGCGAGCTGAAATCAATACCGTGCCAACCGGCCTTGGCCAGCATGTCCGGAGGCACGGCGCCGATATAGGCGACTTGCAGGATCACGTAGACCACGGTAGCGATGGCAATCGAGCCGATGATCGCGAATGGAATGCTCTTGCCGGGATTGCGCGCCTCACCGGCCAGATTCACCGGACTTTGGAAGCCGTTGAAGCTGAACACGATGCCGGCGGTAGCTACAGCCGTAAGAATGGCCGCGAAATCTGTGGTGTGTGAACCACCGTGGATACCGACGGAGAAGTTTTCGCTATGAAAGCCGCTGGCGATCAGCGCGAGGCCGGTGGCAGCCGGCACCACCAGCTTGAACACCGTGATCGCGGCGTTGGAATGCGCGAATAGTTTCACGCTCCAGAAGTTCACCAGGAAATAGATGACCACCAGCACTGCCGCGATCATCAGGCCCGCATGGCTGAGCTCGCCCTGGCCACCTGGCATATGCATGTACAGGTCTTTCGCCCACTGCCATTTCCAGCTGGACATGTACTGCACCGACGCCTCGGCCTCGACCGGAGTCGCCGAGGCAATCGCGATCCAGTTCGCCCAGGCGGCGATGAAGCCGACCAGCGAGCCGTGCGAGTAATGGCCGTAACGCACCATGCCGCCCGATTCGGGAAACATCGCGCCGAGCTCGGCATAGGTCAATGCGATCGTCATGATGATCGCCGCGCCCAGCACCCACGCCCATACCGCGCCGGGGCCAGCCAGACCGGCGGCTTTCCACGCGCCAAACAGCCAGCCAGAACCAATGATCGAGCCCAGGCCAGTGAGCATCAGGGCAAACGGGCCAACGTCGCGGTGGAGGGGGCTGGATGAGGACATTCGGATTCCGTGGGATCGATAGGCCGCCCCTAGGCGACCACAGGGGTTGGATGATGGCAGACCCGTCGGCGGCCTGTCAGCCTCCGAGGGGCGCCTGCTCTCCCCATCGGGGAGAGGACTGAAGTGAGGGACGGGTGCTCGCGGTGAAGTAGGAAAAGGCGGCAGCCAAGGTCAGACGCAACCGCAGGATTGCCCCTCACCCCAACCCTCTCCCCTTGGGGGAGAGGGGGCAGAAGCATCAGCACTCGATGACGTTTACCGCGAGTCCGCCGCGCGAGGTTTCCTTGTACTTGTCTTTCATGTCGCGGCCGGTGTCGCGCATGGTCTTGATCACCTTGTCGAGCGAGACGCGATGCTTGCCGTCACTCTTCAGTGCCATGCGGCTGGCGTTGATTGCCTTCACCGAGCCCATCGCATTGCGTTCGATGCACGGGATCTGTACCAGACCGCCGATCGGATCGCAGGTGAGGCCGAGATTGTGTTCCATGCCGATCTCGGCGGCGTTCTCCACCTGCAAGACCGTCCCGCCCAGTGCGGCGGTGAGACCGCCGGCGGCCATCGAGCAGGCCACGCCGACTTCGCCTTGGCAGCCGACTTCGGCGCCGGAGATCGAAGCGTTCTCCTTGTACAGAATGCCGATCGCGGCGGCGGTGAGCAGGAACTCGATCACGCCGTCATCGTTCGCCTTCGGGCAGAAGCGCTGGTAGTAGTGCAGCACTGCCGGGACGATGCCTGCCGCGCCATTGGTCGGCGCGGTGACCACGCGACCGCCGGCGGCGTTCTCTTCGTTCACCGCGAGTGCGTAGAGGTTCACCCAGTCCAGGATGGTCAGCGGATCCCTCAGTGCGGCTTCCGGCTGGTTGCGCAATTCATCGGCCATCGCCGGTGCGCGACGCTTGACCTTCAATCCGCCGGGCAGCACACCGGGCGATCTCAGGCCACGGTTGACGCAATCCTGCATCGCCTTCCAGATGGTCAGCAGGCCGTCGCGGATCTCGCTCTCGCTGCGCCAGACTGTTTCGTTCGCCATCGTCAACTGGGCGATGGTCAGGTGGTGTTCCTTGCACAGCGCGAGCATCTGATCGCCGGTGGAAAACGGGTAGGGTTGTTCGGTGGTATCGGCGACGATACGGTCTTCGGCCGCTTCATCGGTATTCACCACGAAACCGCCGCCGACCGAGTAGTAATCACGGCTGGCCAATTCGTTGCCGTCGGCGTCGTAGGCGCTGAAGCGCATGCCGTTGGTATGAAACGGCAGCTTCTGACGCTTGTTGAAGATGAGGTCGCGCTTTTCGTCGAACTCGATCTCGTGCTTACCGAGCACACGCAGACGCTGAGTGCCGCGGATGCGTTCGAGTACCTGAGGAATCTGATCCGGATCGACGGTGTCCGGATGCTCGCCTTCCAACCCAAGCAGCACGGCCTTGTCGGTGCCGTGGCCGCGACCGGTCATCGCCAGCGAGCCATACAGCTCGGCGCGCACTCGGCTTACCTTGTCGAGTACGCCTTTTTCCTCCAGCCAGCGTTCGGCGAAGCGGGCGGCTGCGCGCATCGGCCCCACCGTGTGCGAGGAAGAGGGGCCGATGCCAATCTTGAACAGGTCAAATACGCTGACAGCCATGGTTGTACTGCTGATCTATGGAGTGAACCGGCTATTCTACGCGGCGTACCCGTCTTTGGCAGTCCATTCGCAACCGCATGTCCGATCTGATCCTGTACCAGCGCGATTACTGCCACCTGTGTGACCTCGCACTGGCCGTGCTGGCCGAGGCCCGCACGCCGGATTTCGACAGCGTATGGGTCGACGATAGCGACGAGCTTGAGCAGCGCTACGGCACGCGGGTGCCGGTGTTGCGCAATGAGACCAGCGGTCGCGAGCTGGATTGGCCATTCGATGTGGCAGCCGTGCGCGAATTTCTGCTGTAGAAGCGCACCTGTATTTGTGGGAGCGACTTCAGTCGCGATGCTCTTTCCACCATCTGCGCCAGAGCATCGCGACTGAAGTCGCTCCCACAACAACGTGCGTGTCTACGCGTGGCGTGACTTCAGACGTTTAGCGTTTTGGTCGCCATCGTGTGGCAACCGATTATTTCGCGGCGAGTTGCAGGTGCGCGGCAATTTTCACGTCCGCACCAATGACAGAAGTGTCAGCGTAATCGCCGCCGCCCACGCCAAAGTCCAGCCGCTTCACGCTACCGCTCACGTCCATCGTGGCACCGGTACCCTGGGGTTTGAATGTGACCATCAGGCTTACCGGCTTGGTCACGCCGCGCAAGGTCAGGTTGCCGTCGGCAATCACCTGCGCACCGTTCTGGCGAAAGCCGGTGCTGACGAAATGCGCGGTGGGAAACTTCCCGACGTTGAAGAAATCTGCGCCAGGCAAGGCTTTTTCCTGATCCTTGTCGCCGGTCTGGGCACTGGCCGGCGTCACCGTAACATCGAATTTCGATGTTGCGAGGTGGGCGGGGTCATAACTGATAGCCGCAGTCCACTGGTTGAAACTGCCTGTGAATGCGGAGCCCTGGAACGTGTCGCTGAAGCTGAGCTTGCTGGCAGCCGCTTGCACGGCGTAGTCGGCGGCGATGCCGGCAACGGGAAGGGCGAACATGCCCAGAAGCAACGCAAGACGTTTCATCAGGAATTTCCTCGGGGAGTGGAGTCGTTGTGTGGACGGCTAAATGGCAGCATCCGGCGCAGCACGTTGTCGCGATCAAACACATGGTGTTTCAGCGCAGCTCCGACATGCGCCACCAGCACCAGTATTAAAAACCAGAAAAGGTACTCATGCAGGCCCTGCGCGAAATGCGTCAGGTCATCGTTCTTCGCCGCCAGCGCGGGCACGTTGAACAGCTTGAACCATTGCAGTGGTTTGCCAGTGACCGAGTTGAACCACCAGCCGCTGAGCGGAATCGCTGCAATCAGCAGGTACAGCACGCCGTGCGTGAGATGTGCAGCGAGCTGCTGCCAGCGCGGGGCGGGCTCTTCGGGGGGGCGACGATCGCCCAAGCGCCAGAGCACACGCAACAGGAAGAGCGCGAGCACGGTCAGGCCGATCGATTTGTGCAACGCGAGCCAGTTGATCTTCTGCATCGGCGAACTTGCCTCATCCATCAGCAGTCCGAAAGTGCCGTTGCCGAGGATGGCCAGCGCGATGATCCAATGGAAGGTCTTGGCGACCGAACCCCATTGGCGGTCATTGCTGCGCAGACTCATGGTTGTTCCTTTGAAGGTGGGCTGGCTGAAGATTGACTGGTCGAAGGCTGGCCGGCATGGTCGTCGCGGATTGCCTCAAGCTCCAGCCACACGTTCACATCGTGACCGATCGAATCGCGATTGGCGGTGATACCGAACGCGTTGCGATCCAGTGTGGCGGTTGCCGAGAAGCCGGCGACGGTGTGCAGGCCGTAGATTGTCTTCGCCGCGCGGTTGAACGTGAACGGTACGCTCAGTGGCTGGGTGATACCGCGCATGGTCAGCTGACCGTGCAGAACGCCGTGACGGTCGTCCTTGCGTTCGACGCTGGTACTGACGAAGTGCGCATAGCGGTTGTGTGCGCAATCGAGCAATGCCGGTTTGCAAACGGCTGCATTCCAGGCCGCATCACCCATGTCCAGGCCCGATAGATCGATATCCAGTTCGGTGGCTGCCGTCGTCCAGTTGTCCGGATCGAAACGCAGCCAGCCCTTGGCAAGATGCAGCCGTCCAAACGGACGCGAGTAGCCATCGTGATCGATGCTGAAGAGGATCTGGCTGTGCACGGTGTCATAGCCATAGCTCGCGCTCGCGGCGTGCACCGGCGTAAACGGCAGCAGGATCGCGGTGAGCCACAGCAACCAGCTGATTGGACAGGAGCGCAACATATGCGGAAGTCTCGCCGATCCCGAACGGGCGCGCCAGCTGTCCGCTGCGGAACGGATTGTTTCGCTGGCGCGCACCTTGCAATTGGCCCCTTCAATGTGTCGTTGATGATTCATTGCGTTCACTCCATGCATCGGTGGTGAGTGTCGTTAGCTGCCGCAGCCGTTGCCTGCATGGGCGGCAATTCCTGCAGGCGGGCGCCCCATCGTTCTGATCGAGCGCCTTCACCTGCGGCGAGTGGGGCAGCGCCGCAGCGGCAAGCGCGGTAAACGGCAAGCGCGGGCCGCGGGACATTCGTGCATGCCCGTGCGCCGCCCCATTCGAAAAAGTTCCGGCCGAAAAGCTACCGGCACCAGATTACCGTGCTCGCCGCATCGGCCCGGTTTTGGCATGATGGATCGGGGTGAGGGGATCTGCGCATGTTTGTATCGTTCGTGCTGAACGTAGTTTTGGCGGTCTCTTCATTGGCGCCGGTGGCGAACGGTGGCGACACCGTCAATGCTGCGGCGACGGCATCGAAGGTCGGATCGGTGCCCATGGCGACCCCCCAGTTCCGTCGTTACGGTGTGGCCGATGGTTTACCCGACGGAACGATTTACGCGGTGGCACAGGACCACAATGGCCTGATGTGGTTTGGCGCGGCCGGCGGCTTGGTGCGCTATGACGGCGTCGGCTTCAAAGTCTTCCGACATGCCGTCGACGATCCGCTGTCGATACCTGAAGGTGCTGTGTATTGCCTGTTTGTCGACCGCGACAACCGCATCTGGAGCGGGGGCATTTCAAACGGGCTGATCGCTCGTGATCCGTCGAGCGGCCGCTTCCGGCACTGGGAGCATGACGACACAAACCCAGCCAGTCTCGCCAGCAATGAAGTGTGGAGCATCGCGCAAACCCCTGACGGCCAACTATGGGTCGCATCGCAGGGTGGCCTGGACCGCATGCGTGCCGATGGAACCGGCTTCGATCACCTTTCGCCGGATGTGGATGGAACGCATCCCGCGTCGTATGGCCCCACGCGCGCACTGCTTGCCGAGGCGGATGGCCGGCTGTGGATCGGTGCAGAGAGTGGTCTGTACCTGCGCCGGGCCGATGGCTCGATACATCGCGTGCCGGTGGATCCTGCGTTCCATGGCGATCTGGGCAAGATCTGGCACATCGATGGCGACCACGGCGAAGTCCGGGTAGCGGTTACGGGTGGATTGCTGATCATCGGTGCGGACGGTGTGGCGCGCCCACTTGCAAACCAGCAACTGTCATCGCTGCGCGTCCTGAGCAGCACGCGTGACGCGCAGCGGCGGTTGTGGATCGGCGATGTTGATGGACTACTGCTGGATGAAGGTGACGGACAACTGCAATCGATCACCGGACAGCCGTTGCTGCCGGGCGGCTTGCCCGGTAACAAGACATGGCAGACCGCGCTCGATCGCGAAGGTGGTTTCTGGGTAACCTTCGACGATTCCAGCATTGCCTACTTGCCACCAGGCTGGAACGGATTCACGCGCTTTACCCATATCCCGGACGACCCCGGCAGCCTTTCCAATATTGCGGCGTCGACGATACTCATGAGTCGCGACGGCAAGCTGTGGGTCGGTGGCGAGAATGGCTGGATCGACAAGCTGGATGTGAATACCGGCCGCGCCCAGCATGTCGTGCAGGGAAACCGTGAGCAGATCGTGGCGCTGGCGGAGGACGCGCGTCGCCGTCTGTGGATCGCCGTTCCCGGAGCGCTCCATGTGTTCGGCCGCGGCAAGCTCATCGACATCAAGCCAGGCAACGCGCACATGACACGCCCCGTGCTCTTGTCCGGCGCTGACGACGGGAAGGTATTTGTCGCATCCTGGGGCGAGGGTGTATTCGCGATTGACCCGGACAGCCTGCGCGTGACGCCCGTGCCGTTGGAGCCGGTGTCACCGGATAGAGGGGCGGGCGATACCCTGCTCCCGGATCAGCTCACCTTTCACCGGGGCAGCCTCTGGTATGCGAGCGCGGGCGGCTTGATGCGCTGGGACGACAAGGCCCGCAAGCTGGCTTTCGTGCAAGGCGTGCCGCGCCAGGAAATCCTGATCTTTGCATTCGATGCCACCGGTTTCTGGGTGGCCACCCGCGCTGCGTTCGAGCACTACAGATACGCCGACGATCGTGCCGTGCGCGACGACAGCATCGACATCAGCCATGAAGAGTTCGCGTCCGACTTGAGCGACTTGCAGGTCGATCGGGAAGGTCAGCTATGGGTGTTCGCCAATCCCGGCTTGTGGAGACTTGATGCACACACGCGCCGCTTCATCTCGTTTGGCCCTTCGCAAGGCCTTTCGTATGCGGATTTCAGCGGCGGCGCGACCGCCGCGGCCCCGAATGGAATCCTGTTTGGCGCCAACGGCGGTGGCGTCGTTGCGTTCCAGCCGGAGCGACTCCTGCAATCGAACGACCCGACTCCTTCACCGCCGTCGCTGACCTTGATGCATCTGAGCGTGCAACAGGACGGCAAGACGCATGACCTGCCCGCGGACAGCAAGATCGTGTCCCTGGGCTGGCGTGATCGTGATCTGCATGTTGATGTACGTGCGGCTTCATTCATCAATCCCGCCGTCAATCATTACCGCTACCGCCTGGATGGTTTCGATACCGAGTGGGTCGATGTGGACAACCGCGGCGAGCGGGACTTCGCCGGATTGCCTGCCGGTGATTACAAGCTGAAAGTGATGGGAGCCGGAGCGGGAGATGTATGGGGTCAGCTGGTCACGCCGCTGACGATCCGGGTGCAGGCGCCGCCATGGCAGCGCTGGTGGGCCTGGCTGGTGTATGCGCTGTTGGTGGTGGCCATCGGCGGGCTGCTCTTGCGCAACTGGCGTCGGCGTCTGGCGCAACGGCACCGCATCCAGCTGGCAGAGCAGCAGCGGCAGATGGCCGAAGCGGCCAGCGCGGCGAAGACGCAGTTCCTGGCCACGCTGAGCCACGAGATCCGCACGCCGATGACCGGTGTGATGGGCATGGCCGAGTTGTTGCTGAGCACACCGCTCAACCCGCAGCAGCACGACTACACGATGGCCATGCAGCGCTCCGGCGGGATGCTGCTGAAGTTGCTCAACGACGCGCTGGATCTGGCCCGGATCGAGGCCGGCCGGCTGGAACTGGAGCCGGCGCCGTTCGACCCGCGTCAGCTGGTCGACGATGTCGCCCAGCTTGAACAGGGGCTTGCATATGCCAAGGGCCTTCACTTCGTGCTGGATCTGGCCGACGACCTGCCCGAGCGGGTGGTTGGCGATGCGGTGCGGATCAAGCAGGTGCTGTTGAACCTCGCCAACAATGCGTTGAAGTTCACCGAGCGGGGCAGCGTGACGCTGCGCGTGCGACGGATCAGCAACGGTTTGCTGTTCAGTGTCAGCGATACCGGCCCCGGCATTCCCGAGGCGAGCCAGATGCGCCTGTTCCAGCGCTTCGAACAGGAGGAGGGCCCACAGCGACGTGCCGGCAGTGGATTGGGGTTGGCAATCTGCCGTGAGCTGGTGGACATGATGGGCGGCAGCATCGAGCTCGAGTCGCGACTGGCGCATGGCAGCACGTTCCATGTACGGCTGCCGTTGCCCGAGCCGCCGCAAGCATCGCCGTCGCCAGCGACAGACACTGACCCGGCCCGGGTCTATCGCTTGCTACTGGTCGAAGACGACACAATTGTCGCCGCCGTCATCCGGGGTTTGCTGGAGCAACAGGGACATACGGTCTGCCACGTTGCCAATGGGTTGGCTGCGATGGCCGAGCTGGGACACGGCAGATTCGATGCCGTGCTGCTGGATCTCGATTTGCCCGGGGTTGACGGCTTCCAGATAGCCCGGTTGATACGCCAGCGCGAGCATGCCGGGCAGCGCATGCCGATCGTGGCTGTGACTGCACGTTCCGGCAGTGCGGACGAGGCGCGTGCGCGTGCGGCGGGCATGGATGGTTTTCTGCGCAAGCCGCTCAGCGGCGAGCAGCTGGCCAGCGCGCTGGCGTCGATCGCGGCTGCGCCCTCGGCCGAGATGGGGGTGCGGTAGAGCATCGCGACTGAAGTCGCTCCCACAAGAGCCTGCTAACCCTCGTGCCCCTGTGGGAGCGACTTCAGTCGCGATGCTTCACCACGAACTACATATCGTTCTTGTGCAGTTCAAAACCGAGCCGCTGGTATTCGCGCCAGCGCGTGCGTGAACCGTCGCGCTCGGCGGGCTCCGCGGCTACCACTTCGAGCACGCGCTGGTACTGACCAACGGGGCAACTTTCGCGCAGGTTGATCACCAGCGGACGATCTTCGGTGTCGATGCCCGGCGGCACGATCAGTACGGCGGTGTCCGCGTCGTCGTCGTCGCCGGCCAGCTGATGCGGAATCAGCGCGTCGTCGTCAAACGCCCACAGCAGTTCATCCAGCGCTTCGGCCTGTGCGTAGTCGCGGCAAAGGATCAACGCGGGCTGCTGCGTGGCGAATGCCTTCTTCGCCAGCTCGCACACCAGCAGCAAGGGCTGCTCGCGAAAGCGTGGCTTGCTGTCGATCAAGTAGAAGTCGGCGCGTGGCATGAAAAGGCTCGGTAGGTTGGGGTGAGCGAGCGATACCCAACGTGGTGGTGTGCGTTGTTGGGTTATACGCAACGATCGATCAACGCGTAGGTTGGGGTGAGCGTAGCGATGCCCAACAATGCCGCATACCCACGTTGGGCATCGCTACGCTCAACCCACCTACGTGTCTGGGATTACGCGCAGCGATCGATCAGCCACTGTGCCAGCAGCGAGACGGGGCGGCCGGTGGCCAGGCCCTTGCGGCCTTCGTCCCATGCGGTGCCGGCGATGTCCAGGTGCGCCCAGCGCTGGCCCTCGGTAAAGCGCGACAGGAAACAGGCGGCGGTGATCGCACCGGCACTCTTGCCACCAATGTTCGCGATGTCGGCAAAACCGGAATCGAGCTGTGCCTGATAGTCGTCCCACAGCGGCAGGCGCCACGCACGGTCGAGCGTTTCGTCGCCCGCGGCGAGCAACTCGGCGGCGAGGTCGTCATGCTTGCTCATCAGGCCGGTGGCATGCTTGCCCAGCGCGATAACGCAGGCGCCGGTGAGCGTGGCGGCATCGATGATGGTGTGCGGCTGGAACGTCTGCGCGGTGTAGGTCAGCGCGTCGCACAGGATCAGCCGGCCCTCGGCGTCGGTGTTGAGCACTTCGATGGTCAGGCCGGACAGACTCGTCACCACGTCGCTGGGGCGGTAGCTGTCGCCGTCCGGCATGTTTTCCACGGTCGGCACCACGCAGACCAGGTTGAGCTTGAGCTTCATCTTGACCGCGGCGATGAAGCCGCCGATCACGCCGGCGGCGCCACCCATGTCGAACTTCATTTCTTCCATGCCCGCGCCCGGCTTCAGGCTGATGCCGCCGGAATCGAACGTGACGCCCTTGCCGACGAACGCGTACGGCTTGTCGCCGTCGTTGCCGCCCTTGTATTCGAGCACCACCAGCTTAGGCTTGTTGACCGAGCCGCGGGCGACGGCCAGCAGCGAACCGAAGCCGAGCTTTTCCATTTCGACATGGTCAAGCACGTTGCAGCTGACTTTGTCGTCCTGCCCGTCGGCGAACGCCTTGGCCTGGTCTGCGATGTAGGCGGGGTTGCAGATGTTCGGCGGCAGGTTGGCCAGCTCGCGTGCGAAACGCACGCCTTCGGCAATCGCGATGGCCTGATCCAGCCGGGCTTGCGAGTTGCTGTCGCCGGCGAAGGCGAGGGTGGCCAGCTCCGGCTGCGCGCTCTTTTCGCGCGGCTTGAAGGTGGCCGTGTAACGGTAGCTCGCGTGATCGGCGGCCAGCACGGCCGTGCGTACGCGCCAAGCGGCGTCGCGACCCGGCACGTCGATTTCGGACAGGTAGGAGACCGCGCTGTCGATCGGCAGACGGCCGAGTGCACGCACTGCCTCGATGTTGACCTTCTGATAGCGCGCGGCGTCGAACGATTTCTGGGTACCCAGGCCGACCACCAGCACGCGGCGTGCCTTGACACCGTGGGGGGCGAACAGCACGGTGCTGGAACCGGCTTTGCCGCTGATGTCGCCACTTTCCACCTGGCGCTTGATGGCGCCGTCAGCGGCGCTGTCCACGCGGGCAGCGGCACTGCTGAAGACGCCGCCTTCGTAGATGCCGACCACCACGCAGGCAGTGTCGATCGTTTCGGGGGCGGCGGTGGCTAGGCTGAACTGAAGCGTCATCGATGGTCGTCCTACGGGAAGCCGGCGTGCGCCGGACAGGCTAGAATCGGGGTTTGCCGGCCGGTTGCGGCACGACACTGGGCTTTTCATCTTATCGCATGCTGAGCATTCTCGACCGCTATTTCCTGCGTGAACTGGCCCAGACCGTGATAGCCACCGCCATTGTGCTGGTGGCGATCATGGCGGGTTCGCAGTTCGCGACCGTGCTTAAACAGGTCGCCAACGGCAGCTTTCCGGCCAGCGTCATGTTCCAGGTACTGGGGCTGACGATGCTGAATGGCTTGAGCGTCGTGCTGCCGTTGTCCGCCTTTCTTGGCGTGCTCAACGGGCTCGGCCGGATGTACCGTGAAAGCGAGATGCACGTGCTGGCCTCGTCCGGCATGGGTGCGCGCGGTCTGCTGCGCCCCATGACCTTGCTGGCGGTGGGAGTCGCGGTGCTGGTGGGCATCGTGTCGATGTGGGTCGGTCCATGGGCTTCGCGAACTTCGGATAGCCTGGTCGCGGCGGCCAACCGCTCGGTGATTGCTGCCGGGCTCGACGCCGGCCGGTTTACCTCGCTGCCGGGCAAGGGCGGCATCATTCTGGTCGATACCCTGAGCCGCGACGGCAGCCTGCTCGGCAAGACCTTCCTGTCCACCGAACGCATCGGCAAGGACGGCACCCATCACCTCAAGGTGGTCACCGGCAAGCACGGCCAGCTCTATCAGGAGAGCGACGGCAACAGTCGATTCCTCGCCTTGAGCGATGGTTGGCAATACGACATACCGCTGGGTGCCGACGACTGGCGAAAGATGAAGTACGAGCAGAACGACAGCTCACTGTCGGATGTTCAGTCCGAGAACAATGACGAGGATCCGACAGCGGGGATGACCACGTTCGCGTTGCTGAGGGTGGACACACCTGACTCCCGTGCGGAGTTGGCGTGGCGCGTGATCGCACCGGCGATGACGCTTGCGCTGCTGATGCTGGCACTGCCCTTGTCGAGGCAGAGCCCGCGCGAGCCGCGTTACGGACGTCTGTTGCTGGCGGTCCTCAGTTTCTATCTCTATTTCCTGCTGCTGGAGCTGTGCCGCAGCCAGATCGTCAAAGGCCGTTGGCATCACGCCACGCCGATGTGGATCGTGACTCTGCTGGTGTTTGCACTGGCCGCCTGGATGTTCCGCCGCCAGTACATGCCGCGCAAAGTGCGCCAGGCCGGTGCCCGATGATGTGGCGTTTCAAGCGTGTCGACTGGCTGATCGGCACCACGGTACTCGGCTCGCTGCTGATGGTATGGCTCGTGCTCACCGGACTGGATGCGGTGTACCAGTTCATGCACCAACTGGGCGACGTCGGCAAGAACGGCTATACGGTGCTCAATGCCGTGGTCTACGTGCTGGTGACGTTTCCGCGCAGGCTTTACGAGATGTTCGGCAATGCCGCGCTGATCGGTGGTTTGCTTGCCCTGGGTGGCCTGGCGGCGAACGGTGAGTTGACCGCGTTGCGTGCGGCCGGCATGTCCAAGCTGCGCATCGCGGTGTCGGCATCCGGTGTGGTCGCGATGCTGATCGTCTGCGTGGTGATTCTTGGCGAAACGGCCGGACCATGGGGTGATCAGCAGGCGCAGGCGATGGAGTTGCGGCTGAAGTCCGGCAACATCGGCGCGAACACCAACAGCGGCCTGTGGGCGCGCGATGGCGACCGCATCATCAATGCGAAGGGCAGCTTGCTTAAGCATGGCGCGTTGCACGACGAAGTGCAGCTGGTTGACGTGCGCGTGCTGACGTTCACCCCCGATGGGCAGGTCACCCGCTTCGACCAGGCCCAGACCGCCGTACACAACGGTCGTGAATGGATCCTGCAGAACGTGCGGAGCACCACGCTGGACAATGCCGGTACGCACAGTTCCACGGCGGTCAGCGAGCACTGGGATTCGCGACTCAATCCGCAGGTGCTGGAACAATCTCTGATCCTGCCGCAATACCTGCCCATTCGTGACCTGCGCCGCAACATCCAGTATCTGGAGAGCAACGGCGAAAAGGCCGGCGTCTATGCGATTGCTCTGTGGGCGCGCGTGCTCTATCCGCTCAACGTGCTGGTGCTGGTGTTTTGCGCGATGCCGTTCGCGTTCGGCACCTTGCGGTCGGGTGGCTTGGGCAAGCGCATGTTCATCGGTATGTTGCTGGCGATCGGCTGGTACTTCCTGCAGAAGGCGATGGTCAGTTTCGGCACCGTCTACGGGATCCCGCCGATGGTCGCCAACCTGTTGCCAGCGGTGCTGCTGGCGCTCGCTGCGTGGCTGTATTTCAGGAAGCATGGCTAGCATGGCCACGGCCTGAAGAGGCTTGCCGTGATCCGCGCCGATACCTTCGGGCAAGTGGACGATCTCCACTTGCCCGAGCGCTGACGAACGGGCACTCTCGACGCCCCCACCTCGAAGAGAAACGGCTGTGAACCTGATTGATCTGCGCAGTGACACGGTGACGCGGCCGACGCCTGCGATGCGTGAGGCGATGGTGGCGGCGGAAGTCGGTGACGATGTGTATGGCGAAGACCCTACGGTCAATGCCCTGCAGCAGCGCATCGCTGATGACCTGGGCATGGAGGCGGCGCTGTTTGTGCCGACCGGCACGCAGTCCAACCTGCTGGCGCTGATGGCGCACTGCGAGCGTGGTGACGAATACCTGGTCGGCGCCGACGCGCACACCTACAAGTTCGAGGGCGGTGGCGCCGCGGTACTGGGATCGATCCAGCCGCAGCCGATACCGCATGATGCCGACGGTACGCTGCCGCTGGACAAGTTGGCTGCGGCGATCAAGCCGATCGATCCGCATTTCGCCCGCACACGCGTGCTCGCACTGGAAAATACCTGGCACGGCCGGGTGCTGCCGCTGGAGTATCTGCGCGCGGCGCATGCGTTTGCCCGCGAGCGTGGCCTGGGCATCCATCTGGATGGCGCACGCCTCTTCAATGCGGCGGTTGCCAGCAACGTGCCGGCGCGCGACATCGCACAGTATTTCGACAGCGTGTCGGTGTGCCTCTCAAAAGGCCTGGGCGCGCCGGTCGGTTCGCTGCTGGTCGGTTCAACGGTGTTGATCGACAAGGCGCGACGCTGGCGCAAAGTGGCCGGTGGCGGCT
Source organism: Rhodanobacter sp. MP7CTX1 (assembly GCF_014205795.1). Taxonomy (GTDB): domain Bacteria; phylum Pseudomonadota; class Gammaproteobacteria; order Xanthomonadales; family Rhodanobacteraceae; genus Rhodanobacter. The sequence continues at coordinate 82,388 of NZ_JACHCN010000005.1, read as the reverse complement.
GGCGTCAGGCCGGCATGCTGGCGGCGGCCGGTCAATACGCGCTGGATCATCACGTGGCGCGGCTGGCCGATGACCATCAGCGTGCGGCGTACCTGGCCGGTCGACTGCGCGAAATCGCTCGCATCGACCTGCTTGGGCAATACACCAACATGGTCTTCATCGACGTGCCCGCTGATCGACTGCGCGAATTGGACGTCCACCTGCGTGCTGCCGGCATCCGCATCAGTATCGGCTATCTGCCTACGCTGCGGCTGGTGACGCATCTGGATATCGACGACGCGGGGATTGCCCGCGTCGTCGATGCCTTCAGCGCGTTTTTCGCGCGCGGCTGATCGCCGACACGTTGGTCGGGGCTGCAGATGCAGTTGCCTGCGCGGTATCGAACTTGCGGATGAAGTCGCGCACCTGCGGGTAGACGGTTTCGCGCCAGCGACGACCGCTGAAGATGCCGTAATGACCGGCGCCTTCGATCACCTTGTGCACGCTTTTTTCGGTCGGAATGCCGCTGCACAAGCCATGCGCCGCTTCGGTCTGTCCGATGCCGGAGATATCGTCCAGTTCACCTTCGATGGTGAGCAGGGCGCTGTGCTTGATCGCGCCCGGGTCCACCCGTTCGCCGGCCACGTCCCACAATCCGCGTGGCAACAGGAACTGCTGGAACACCGTGCTGATCGTGTCGAGGTAGTACTCGGCCGGCATGTCGAGCACGGCGTTGTACTCGTCGTAGAACTTGCGGTGCGACTGCGCGTCGTCCAGGTCGCCGCGCAGCAGGTCCTGGTAGAAATCCCAATGTGAATTGAGGTGGCGACCGGGGTTCATCGCGATGAAGCCGGCGTGCTGCAGGAAACCCGGATAGACCTCACGGCCGCGACCGGGATAGTTCGCCGGCACGGTGTGGATCACATTGCCCTGGAACCAGGAAAGCGGCTGCTTGGTGGCCAGGTTGTTGACGCTGGTGGGACTGCAGCGCGGATCGATCGGTCCGCCCATCATGGTCAGACTGCGCGGCGTAGCCTCACCGCGCGCGGCCATCAGCGACACCGCCGCCAGCACCGGCACGGTCGGTTGGCAGACCGAGATCACATGCAGTTCGCTGGCACCAATATGCCGGATGAACTCCTCGATATAGCCGACATAGTCATCCAGGCTGAACGCCCCGGCTGTCGTCGGCACCATGCGCGCATCGACCCAGTCGGTGATGTAGACCTTGTGATCGCGCAACAGCGTGCGCACGGTGTCGCGCAGCAAGGTGGCGTGATGACCGGACAATGGCGCGACCAGGAGCACGACCGGATCGTTCTTCATCTTCTCGATGGTGTCCGGATCGTCACTGAAGCGCTTGAAGCGCTTGAGCTGGCAAAAGGGCTTGTCCAGCGCAACGCGCTCGATCACCGCGATCTCTTGCCCGTGCGCCGTGGCGCTGTTGATGCCGAACTCGGGCTTTTCGTATTCCTTGCCCAGTCGGTGGAACAACTCGAAGCCGGCAGCCATTCGCTGGGCACCCGGCATTTGCGAGAGGGGAGTGCCGCTGTCGTTGAGCATGCGCGCGTTGGCCTGCGCGAAGTAGCTCAGCGGTCCAAGGAACGAGCGCTGCCATTCGTGGATTTGATAAAGCATGGGACTTGAGAGTTGCCAAAGACGGGGATCAGGCATCTTAGCGCCGTTTGTTCCCGCTGTGTTGCGTCGCCGCAAATGCTTGCGTCGAGGCGATCGAACGCTTTTCAATCAACGGCTTGGCGGTAGCGGCAGCGCAGCAACACCTCGTCGACACCTTGCGTGTCGCCCAGGCCGTCGCGCCATTGCAGTGTTTTCTGGAAGCGCAGCGCGACCGGCATCAGTACCCGGTTGTACCACCACATCGCGCGTTCACGTTGATGGGTCAGGTACCACTGCCCGAGGTCGAGCAGGCGCGAGGATTTCGGCTGCATGCCATAGATCGCGCTGTATTCGATGGTGAAACCGTGCTGCGCGAGCTTGGCGATAATCTGCGCCGGTTCGTAGCGCCGACAATGGCCGACGAAGTCATCGAACGCGGTCCAGGCTTCAGGGTGCAGCGGTACCGACAGCAGCATGTACGCGCCGGGCGCCGCTGTCCGCGCCAACTCGGCCAGCGCGCCGTCGTCATCGACAACGTGCTCGAGAATGTCGAACGCGCAAAGCAGGTCAAAGCTGGCATCGGCGCAGGGCAGCGCACCGATCATGCCGTGGACAGCATGCGCGCCGCGATCGTGCAGACGACGCAGGGCGGCATGGCTGATGTCGACGAAGCAGGTGCCGTCGAGCGGCAGGCGTGGGCGCAGGCCGGGTGCCACCTCCAATCGACGCGGCGCGGCGGCGGCCAGTTCGTTGAGCAAGGGCCAGGTGTTGAAACGTTCCGGCCCGACCAGCCGCGCGTCGGACCACAACGATTCGTAGAAGCCACGGTTGGCGCGGATCAGTTCGGCATCGCTGCTGCTTTCGACATGGCTCGTGCTCGACATCATTGGATTGAATCCTGCGCCGGCTGAGGAGAATGTGAAGTTCAAACGAGCAAGCGAATCTCGGTGTTCGCGGCGAGGTCGTGCAGCGCGCGTTTGCGTGGATCGAACAATGCCACCGCAAACCAGCCGGCCCACACCAGCAGCAGCGCCCACAACGTTGCATGCAGTCCGATCCGCGGCTCCAGCATCAACAGCAGTAACGGCGCCGATGCCACCAGCACGCGAATCACCACCTGCTGCAGCGACGGCGTGCCGCCGTCCGCGCGGGTGACCCGGATATGCCACGGCCGCATGCCGATGGTCTGGCCGCCGCGCAACCAGGACGTCATGAAATAGGCAGCGACCAGCGCACCTTCAAAAGGAGGAAACCACAGCGCCTGCATGCGCCCTTGCGCGTCGACCAGCTGGCCATGAGTCAGCAGCAAGCCGATCATCACGGCCACCATCATGATCGCGACCACGATCAGCAGGTCATATACCAGCGCAAGCAGGCGACGCCACAGCGGGCAGGGCGGTGCAGTGGCGGAGGGATTCTCGGGCATCGTCGATAGTCGCTTGCGTAGTGCGCGCGCAATGGCCAGCATCATGCGCATGATGAAAGAAAAAAGCCGCGCCAGTATCGCCGAAGGCGATCAGCCACGTATTGTCGCCGAGGCCGATCGGCGGAGCATAAGCGAGTTCCTGGAACGGGTCTGGTCGGAGGACGGCTTGGCCGATCGCACGCTGGAGGCGTACCGGCGCGATCTGGAAGCGCTGGCGGCCTGGCTGGCTGGCCGCAGCCGCAGCCTGCCTTCGGCGCGACGCGAGGATATCTCCGCTTACCACGGCGCGCAGTCGGGAGCGATACGTTCGATCGCGCGGCGGCAGTCGGCCTTTCGCCGCTACTACGCTTTTCTCGCCCGCATGGAACCCGGCTTTGCCGACCCGACCCTGTTGATCGAGCGGCCGCGGATGCCGCGCAGCCTGCCCAAGGCGCTGGCCGAGCGCGAGATCGTGGGTCTGCTCGACGCTCCCGACGTCACCACTACGCTGGGCTTGCGCGACCGCGCCATGCTGGAGCTGATGTACGCCTCCGGCCTGCGCGTATCCGAACTGGTCGAGCTACCGCTGGCGGCGCTGAATACTCGCCAGGGCGTGCTGCGGGTGACGGGCAAGGGTGGCAAGGATCGGCTGGTGCCGGTCGGCGAAGTGGCATTGGAGCGTATCGCTGCCTACCTGGCCGGGGCGCGGCCGGAATTGGCGAAAGGCGGTCAGCCGCTGGCGTTGTTCCTGAGCCGGCGTGGCGAGGGCATGACCCGGCAGATGTTCTGGACGCTGGTGAAGCGTTACGCGATGAGGATCGGCATCCATTCGAAACGCATCTCGCCGCATGTGTTGCGACATTCGTTCGCGACCCATCTGCTGAACCACGGCGCCGACCTGCGCGCGTTGCAGATGCTGCTCGGCCATAGTTCGCTGAGCACCACGCAGATCTACACGCTGGTGGCGAAGGAAGGTCTGAAACGGCTGCATGCGCAGCACCATCCGCGTGGGTAAATGGACTGGCGGGTGAGAGCCCGTTCAGCCGGGTGTGCGAGAATGCTGGATGGCCGCCGGCCGTGTGCGCCGACTGGATCGTACCGAGGTTTGTGATGTTGAAGAAATGGTTGCTGGCCTTGTGCGTCGGCGGATTGGCGTTCAGTGCGTACGCGGCCGATGGTGGCGCGGCGGCGGCGCCGGTCGCAAGCCAGGCGGTTTCGCCGGCCGCAGAGAAGATGGTGCGACAGGCGCTCGGCGCACTCTCGGCGGATGTCCAGGTCGACTCGATCGAAGCCGCGCCCATTCTAGGCTTTTACCAGGTGATTGCTGCAGGCCAGCTGATCTACGTCAGTGCCGATGGCAAGTATCTGTTGAACGGCGATTTGATTGATCTGACCCGCAAACGCAATCTCAGTGATGCCGGCTGGGCTGCCTTCCGCAAGGCTGAGCTGGCCAAGGTCCCGGCCTCCGAGCGCATCGTGTTTGCGCCGGCGCACCCGAAATACACCATCACCGTGTTTACCGACGTCACCTGCGGCTACTGCCGTGCGCTGCACGAAAGCATGGCGGCCTACAACAAGGAAGGCATTGCCGTGGAGTACCTGGCGTGGCCGCGTGATGGCGTGACCAGCCAGAGCGGCGGCCCGACTCCTATCTACACCGAGATGGTATCGGTGTGGTGCGCGGCTGACCGCAACGCCAGCCTCACTGCGGCCAAGCACGATCACGCGCCGAAACCGGCGACCTGCGTCAACCCGGTCAAGCAGGAGTACGAGCTGGGTTTGCGGCTCGGCATCGATGCCATGGGTACGCCGGCGGTGTTCGCCGAAGACGGCAGCATGATCGGCGGCTATCTACCGCCGGCCGAAATGCTGAATGCGGTGCAAAAGCACTCCAGCGCAGGCGGTTAACGCCCATTCATCTGCGGATAACCCTGTGGAGCGCACCCCGTGCGCTTCAACCCAACCGTTCGCCCTGAGCGTCGGCCCGCAGGGCTGGAGTCGAAGGGCCAGAGCCGGACGGTACGCCACGACTGCCCTTCGACTTCGCTGCGCTACGCTCAGGGCGAACGGAGAGGGGAGCGAGTGCAGTTGTTCTCACAGGTTTTCCGCCGGTAGAGCCCGCCAGGCCTCAATCCGGGGCCTCCTCGGACGCTGCCGGGTTATGCCGTATTGCAGCATCAGCTAGAATGGGCGTTTTCCCAGCACAGCGCCGTTTCCCCGCATGATCGCACTCGACGGGCAGAGCGCCCTCTCGCCATTCCGTCTCGAACGCCTGAATGCACGACTTGATGCTTTGCATCGGGGCGTGCGCGTGCAGGCGTCGTGGTTCGTCTATTTCGTCGACACCGACGCGGTGCCCGCTGGTGAGTTGCGCCAGCGGTTGCTGGCGGTGCTGGAAGCGAAGGACGCCACGCCTGAACCCGCCACCCTGTGGGTGGTGCCGCGCTTCGGCACGATCTCGCCATGGTCGAGCAAGGCCACCGATATCCTGCATGGCGCCGGCTTCAATCGGCCAGGCAATGATGTACGCCGGGTCGAACGCGGTCTGGCCTGGCAGGTGTCGGGCCTTCCGTTGACCGAAGCGCCGGATTACGCCGCGATCATGGCGGTGCTGCACGACGCCATGACGCAGTCGGTGCTGACCCGCATCGAAGACGCACAAGGGTTGTTCCTTGCCGGATCGCCCGGCGATCTGGTGCATATCGCGCGCGGTAGCGATCCGCATGCGGCACTCGCTGAAGCGAACTCGCGGCTGGGTCTGGCGTTGGCCGACGACGAGATCGAGTATCTGGTCGAGCGCTACTCGGAACTCGACCGTGATCCGACCGATGCCGAGCTTTTCATGTTCGCGCAGGCGAACTCCGAGCATTGCCGCCACAAGGTGTTCAACGCGAGCTGGACGGTGGACGGCGCAGAACAGGACAAGAGCCTGTTCGGCATGATCAAAAACACCCACCAGCTTTCGCCGGCGCATACGTTGTCAGCCTATTCGGACAATGCGGCGGTGATCGAGGGCAGTGTTGGCAAGCGTTTCTTCGCCGATCCGGCCGATGGTGTGTGGCGCGGTCACGAGGAGCGCATCGACTACGCGATCAAGGTGGAGACGCACAACCACCCCACCGCGATTGCGCCGTGGCCGGGTGCGGCTACCGGTGCCGGTGGCGAGATCCGCGACGAAGGTGCCACCGGGCGCGGTGGCAAGCCAAAGGCCGGCCTCACCGGATTCTCGGTGTCCGACCTGCGCATTCCCGGTCATCCGCAACCGTGGGAAGTGGAGCGTCCGCTTCCGCCGCGGATGGCCAGCGCGTTCGAGATCATGCGTGACGGCCCGCTTGGCGCCGCCGCGTTCAACAATGAGTTTGGTCGCCCCTGTCTGGGCGGCTATTTCCGCAGCTACGAGCACGAGACCGGCGAAGCGGGTCTGCGACGCGGCTACGACAAGCCGATCATGCTCGCCGGTGGTCTGGCGAATTTGCGCGCCGGCCACGTGCTGAAGCGTCCGGTGCAGCCGGGCAACAAGGTGATCGTGCTGGGCGGTCCGGCGATGCTGATCGGTCTGGGTGGTGGCGCTGCCTCGTCGGTGGCTTCGGGCGCGTCGAGTGCGGAGCTGGACTTCGCCTCGGTGCAGCGCGACAACGCCGAGATGGAACGGCGCTGTCAGGAAGTCATCGACGCATGCTGTGCGCGCGGCGACAAGAACCCCATCGTCAGCGTGCACGACGTCGGTGCCGGCGGCCTCTCCAATGCGATCCCGGAGCTGCTCAACGACGCCGGCGTCGGCGGTGAGATCGACCTCTCGAAAATTCCCTGCGACGATCCGCAACTGTCGCCGATGCAGGTGTGGAGCAACGAATCGCAGGAACGCTACGTGCTGGCGATCGGGCCGGAGAATCTGGCTGATTTCGAGGCGATGTGCGTGCGCGAGCGCTGTCCCTACGCGGTGGTTGGCGACGCCACAACGGAACGCCGGTTGCTGGTGACCGACCCGCGGCGCGAGCTGGTCGTGATCGACCTGCCGATGGACGTGCTGTTCGGCAAGCCGCCGCGCATGCATCGTGATGCGAAGCGGAAAAAACCACGCGTGGATCTGCTGCCCGACCTCACCGGCATCGGCATGGACGAAGCACTGCTTCGCGTGCTGCGGTTGCCTACGGTAGGTTCCAAGAGTTTCCTGATCAACATCGGCGACCGCACTGTCGGTGGCCTCAACGCACGTGACCCGATGGTCGGTCCGTGGCAGGTACCGGTGGCCGATTGCGCCGTGACCATCGCCGATTTCGACGGCTATGCCGGTGAAGCGATGGCGATGGCCGAGCGCGCGCCGGTGGCACTGCTCAATAGCGCCGATGCCGCGCGGCTGGCGGTAGGCGAGGCGATCACCAACCTTGCGGCGGCGGCGATTCCGAGCCTGGGCGAGATTCGCCTGTCGGCGAACTGGATGGCTGCTGTCAATCATCCTGGCGAAGATGCTGCATTGTTCGACGCGGTGAAGGCGATTGGCATGGAACTATGCCCGCAGCTGGATATCTCGATCCCGGTCGGTAAGGACTCGCTGTCGATGCAGACGGTGTGGACGGACGGCAAAACGCAGCAGCGCACGGTATCTCCAGTGTCGCTGGTGATTACCGGCTTTGCCCGCGTCAGCGACGTCCGGCGCACGCTGACCCCGCAGCTCAAGCTCGATCGTGGCGACTCGCAGTTGTGGCTGATCGATCTGGGTGCCGGACGCGATCGCCTCGGCGGCTCCGCGCTGACCCAGGTCTTCAACCGCAGCGGCGGCGTGCCACCGGATCTGGACGATGCGAAGCGCTTGAAGGGACTGTTCGAGCTGGTGCAGGAAGCGAATGCCAACGGCCTGCTGCTGGCCTATCACGATCGTTCCGACGGCGGCGCCATCACCACCTTGCTGGAGATGGCTTTTGCCGGTCACTGTGGCCTGGAAATTCATCTGGACGGCTGGGCCGAGGCAACCTTGCGCTCCTTGTTCAACGAAGAGCTTGGTGCCGTACTGCAAGTGGCCGAGGCGAATCGCGAGGCGTTCGAAGCGCTGTTGGTCAAGCACGGTCTGGCCGGCATGAGCCACCGCATTGGACGGCCAAAAGAGAAGCTCGGCATCAAGCTGTTTCTCGCCGGCGATACTTTGTTCAAGTGGAACTGGGTCACCTTGTACAAGGCGTGGAACGAAACCACCCACGCGATGCAGCGGCTGCGCGACAATCCGCAAAGTGCCGATGCCGAGCTTGAATTCCGGCTTGACGACTCCGATCCGGGCATCACGCCGAAGCTCACTTTCAATCCGGCTGAAGACGTGGCCGCATCGCTCATTGGCAGCGGTGCGCGACCACGTATCGCTGTGCTGCGTGAGCAGGGCGTCAACGGTCAGGTCGAGATGTCGGCGGCGTTTACCCGCGCTGGTTTCGACGCCGTCGATGTGCACATGTCCGATCTGGCCAGTGGTCGCGTCAAGCTCGCTGATTTCCGTGGCTTCGCCGCATGCGGTGGCTTCTCCTACGGCGACGTGCTCGGTGCCGGTCGCGGCTGGGCTACTTCGATCCTGTACAACGAGATGCTGCGCGCGCAGTTCGCCGCGTTCTTTGCCGACCCGACGAAATTTGCGCTTGGCGTGTGCAACGGTTGCCAGATGATGGCGCAGCTGAAGGACATCATTCCCGGTGCACAGCACTGGCCGAAGTTCCTGCGTAACTCATCGGAGCAGTACGAGTCGCGGCTGGTCACGCTGGAAGTGCTCGATACACCGAGCATCTTTTTCAAAGGCATGGCCGGTTCGCGGATTCCGGTGGCGGTGGCGCACGGCGAAGGCCGCGTGAGCTTCCCGCAAGTGTGCAGCCCGTCCAAGGCAGGCAGCGCGTTGCGCTTCGTGGACAACCGCGGCAAGCCCACCGAAAACTTTCCGCTCAACACCAACGGTTCGCCCGGCGGCCTGGCTGGCTTTACTGCCGCCGAAGGTCGCGTGATGATCATGATGCCGCATCCGGAGCGCGTGTTCCGCAGCGTGCAGCTGAGCTGGCATCCGGAGAAGTGGGGTGAGGATTCGCCGTGGATGCGCATGTTCCGCAATGCCCGCGTGTGGTGTGGCTGATCGCACTTCGTCGTAAGCGGCCATGACAAACGCTGGGCAGCGCTGAGTCATGGCCGTAAGCCTCATGCCGAGGTGGAAAGCCCTGTTGCTGGCCGCAGCATGGACTGCCTTGCTGGCACTGCTGCCCTGGTGGCTGGGCCTGCCGCTATTGCTCGCTCTGGCCGCGGCGGTGCTGTTGCTGCAGTACCGGCTGGCCGTCGAGCATGCAAGGTTGATTCGCCGCAGCCTGCGTTGGGGGCTGCCCGGCGTTTTGTTTGCACTGCAGCGCGCGTTGGGTGGGACTATCATCGCTTGGGGCGTGGCGTTGCTGGGCGCCCTGGTGGGATACACGCTGCTGGCCGGGTTGGAAGCATGGCTGGACAGGGATCTGCGTCGCGTATCGATGGCGACAGCCTCGGCCGAGTGGCCCGAGCTGGCCATGGCGCCGATCGGGCCGCTGGCGGAGATCATCGAATTGCAGCCGCCGGTCTGGCAGCTCGCGGATGAGCTTGCCGACCCGCAGGTTGGCCAGGCAGGTTATCGGCACGTCGTTTATGCGGACGGTGGCTATCGTTTTGCCGATGGCATGTCGATTGACGGTGTTGGTCCGCATGCCAACTTTAGTCCGCAGGGTCGCTGGTTGGTCATGCGCATGAACGACGACCGCGGTACCGTGTTGTGGGACCGAGAGTGCAACCAGCTGCACCGTCTGCGCGGCTGGCAGTTGTGCGGTTGGCATCATGAACAACCATGGCTGGCCAGACGTGAAGGCGAGATGCCGCTTGCGTTGAAGGTCGTGCTGGAGCAGGACGACGACTGATTGCGTGTCAGGCGCACACTGAGCGTTTCTGGGGTCTTGGCGGTCGTTTTGCCGATTATTCGGCCGATTATTTCGTAAAGCGAGGTTTTCCCTTTGCGCATCCTCGCGCATACTTGGGAGATGGATATTTCTGGCTTTCCCCGATCCCCGTTTTCGCTGGCGCTCAGCGTGATCGTGGTATCGGCTGACAGTGGATCGTCACTGCGCGAGTGTGTGCGTCGATTGCTGGCCAGCACGTTGTCGATGGAGCTGATCCTGGTCGACAACGCCTCCCTGGATGGTGTGCCGCCCGCGATAGAGCGGGCGCATGCACACGACGCGCGACTGAAAGTGATCTACAACCACAGGAATATCGGCTTCGGCCCGGCAGTGAACCTCGCGGCCAAGCAGGCCCATGGGCACGTGCTGCTGGTGCTCAATCCCGATTGCCTGTTGCAGGAGGAAGACCTGGAGCGACTGCTGGAGCTATCAGCAAGTCGGCCGAAAGCCGGGCTAATCGGTGCGGTAGTGTGCGACGACAATGGCCATCCCGACCCCGCTTCCTGGCGCCGTGACCCGCTGCTGCGGCGTTCGCTCAACAGCATGTTTGGGCTAGGTGGGGAGAAGGTCAACATGGAGCAGGCGATTCCTGCCGAAGTGATTGAAGTCGAAGCCGTGTCTGGTGCGTTGATGCTAATGACGCGCGAGATGTTCCAGCGCGTAGGTGGTTTCGACGAAGACTATTTCCTGCATTGCGAGGATCTGGACATCTGTCGGCGCGTGCGCGACATCGGTTATCAGGTGTTGCTGGCCGGTGATGTCCGTGTGCATCACGGCAAGGGTAGTTCCAGCCGCCATCGCCCAGTGTTTGTCAGTCGCTACAAACATGCTGGCATGTGGCGCTGGTTCCGCAAGTTCGATCCGGCTTCACGCAATCCGCTGCTCGCGGCGGTTGTCTGGCTAGGGATCTGGATACATTTTCTGCTGAAAATTCCCGGTCAGCTGTTGCGCCGGCTGCTACGTCGCTAACGTTGTATTCGTCGCGTTGAACGCATCATCGTCAAACCAGTCCCGACGGATTACCGCGCTGGCGACCCTTGGCCTGCTGGTGATGACCGCGGTGTGGGGCTCGACGTTCGTGTTGATCAAGGGCGTGGTCGCGCGCATGCCAGTCGCGGATTTCCTCGCCGTGCGTTTCGCGATTGCCGCGGTGGCGATGCTGCTGCTGTTCGCTGGGCCCGTCTGGCGGCTCGGCCGACGGCAGATCATGCGCGGCCTGCTGCTCGGCGTCATCTATGGTGCGGGGCAGCTGTTGCAGACGTGGGGTCTGTCCTTGATCGCGCCCAGCGTCAGCGGCTTTGTCACGGGCATGTATGTGGTGTTCACACCGATCCTCGCGATGCTGCTGCTGCGCCAACGCATGGCCGGGATCGTGTGGCTGGCGGTGCTGATGTCCACCGCGGGACTCGCACTGTTGTCACTCAATGGCGTTTCGGTCGATATCGGAGTGTGGCTAACGCTCGCCTCGGCGGCGCTGTACGGATTGCATATCGTCGGACTCGGACAATGGTCGCGTCCCGGCGAAGCGTTTGGCCTGTCGGCGGTGCAGATGGTGGCGATTGCGGTGGTCTGCCTGCTTGCCACGGTGCCGCACGGAGGTCCGCTGCTGCCACCCGATCGCAGTGCCTGGTTCGCCATCCTCTACATGGCGCTAGTCGCCGGCGCTGGGGCGATGCTGATGCAGACCTGGGCACAGTCACATCTGCCCGCCGCCCGCGCCGCGATCGTGATGACTACCGAACCCGTATTCGCCGCCGCCTTCGCGGTTGCGCTTGGCAGCGATGTGCTGACCTGGCGCATGCTCGTCGGTGGTGCGCTGGTGTTGGCCGCGATGTACCTGGTGGAACTGATGCCCCGGCGTGGCGAGGCGACCATCGAGTTGTCCGCCGAAGCGATTCATCACGAGGTTTGACGCTGTGGCGCTACGTCCGCTCAGCCTTCTCGTTGGCGCGCTCCGCCCGCGACTGCAGCGCGATGCGCACCAGATACCCGACGATGACGATGTTGCCCAGCAGTACGACCAACTTGATCCAGGTAAAGTGATGCACCGTCTCATACAATTCCAGTGGAACCAGTGAACCGGTCGCGATCACGGTGAACCATTCCGCCCAGTATTTGCGCATCCACAGACCGATGCCCTCGGTAGCGAAAATCGCCGCGTAGGCAAGCGCCACGATACCGATCGCGACGAACTTGCTCGGACCCATGCTTGTCAGCAGGTTGATCAGGCGCCAGCGCAAGCTGTTGCTGTCGGTCAGGGAAAGGTGTTCCAGCCAGTGCACCAGCCGTTCGAAGTTCTGCGTCCGGTCCAGATGGAAAGCCGCGGTGGCGACCAGGATCAGGCCGACCGTCTTCACTGCCTTGTAGATTGCGATGACGCGCAGGCCGACGCTATGCCGCGATGCGCGCTTCGGGGTGGGCGTCATGGAAGCGGCGCTCGAGGTATCTGGCATGGTCGGGGTTGCGAATCTGGGCCTTGATGATGCCAGAGTCGCCGGGCTCGGCGCGCGGGTCAATGCCGCAGGCATGACGGGCGTAATGCTTTCATTACGCGACATCGGGCACGCTTGCTTCTGTCCGGTGTGGCCATACGTCGGAATCAGCGATCCACCAACGAGGCGTCCATGATCCGTGAAATCCTGAAGATGGGTGACGAGCGCCTGCTGCGCATCGCACCGCTGGTGCCTGACAGCATGGTCGGCAGCGCCGAACTGGATGCGTTGATCGCCGATATGTTCGAGACCATGGAGGCGGCCGAGGGCGTCGGCTTGGCTGCGCCGCAGATTGGCGTTGACCTGCAGCTGGTGATCTTTGGCTTCGACAACTCCGAGCGGTATCCCGACGCGCCGGCGGTGCCACGAACGATCCTGCTCAATCCGGTGATCACACCGCTGTCGCAGGACATGGAAGAGGGCTGGGAAGGCTGCCTCTCCGTGCCTGGCCTGCGTGGTGCGGTCAGCCGCTACAGCCTGATCCGCTACGAGGGCATCGATCCTCAGGGCGTGCGTATCGAACGTACCGCCGAGGGTTTCCATGCACGCGTGGTGCAGCACGAATGCGATCACCTGATAGGCCGGCTGTACCCCTCGCGGATCACCGACTTCAGCAAGTTCGGCTATACCGAGGTGCTGTTTCCGGGGCAGGACATGACGGGAGACGAATGATATGCGCGCGCTGTGGAACAACGTCGTACTGGCCGAGAGCGACGACACCGTCGTGGTCGAGGGCAACCACTATTTTCCGGCCGATTCGCTCAAGCGCGAATACTTTCGCAACAGCGATCACCACTCCATTTGCCCATGGAAAGGCACGGCCAGTTATATGGATGTCGTCGTCGGTGACGACGTGAATGCCAATGCCGCCTGGTATTACCCGACCCCCTCGGAGAAGGCCATGCAAATCAAGGACAGGTTCGCTTTCTGGCACGGGGTTGAAGTGCAGGCCTGAGCGCCGTCGCGCGCGCTGAGGTTGTTCCGCGTGCACCGATTCACCGATGATGTGGCATTCCACGGAGTGCCATCGAGATGCGGTCAACCGAATCGAGCCTGCCCGGGGCGGTGAACGCGCAACGCGACGAGCGCAACCCGGGCATCGACCTGTTGCGTGGCATCTCGATTCTGCTGGTGGTGTTGCACCACACCGGTTTGCGCATTCCGCTTAAGCACACAGCGCTCGCCGGCTTCCTGCCGCGAGGGCTGCTGGATGGCCTGAACTACAACGGCTACGAAGCGGTGTTCGTGTTCTTCGTGATCTCCGGCTTTCTGATCACCGGCAATACGCTCAAACGCTGGGGCAGTCTCGATCGCATCGACGTCAAGGCGTTCTATGCACGTCGCTTCGCCCGCATCGTGCCATGCCTGCTGTTGCTGGTTGTCGTGCTCAGTGAACTGCATTTGCTGGGTTTCGACGACTACGTGATCAACCGTGCCGGCCAGTCGTTGCCGCGCGCCATCATCGCGGCGCTCGGTCTGCACTTGAACTGGTACGAAGGGCATACCGGTTATCTGCCCGGCAACTGGGATGTGCTGTGGTCGTTGTCGATCGAGGAGGTTTTCTACATCGGCTTTCCGATTGTCTGTTTGCTGACCCGGCGCGTGTGGGTCCTCGTACCGCTGCTGGTACTTCTTGCCCTGTCACTGCCGGCGACGCATGCGGCCCTCGCAGACAACGAAATCTGGCAGGAGAAAGCTTATTTGCCGGGGATGGCTGCGATCGCCACCGGCGTGCTCGGTGCACTTCTGACAGCACGCTGGGCTGCGTGGCCGCCGCGGACGATCGCGCTGCTGGGTTGGCTTGGCGTCATCGGGCTGGGCGCCGTGATGCTGGATGGCAGCGCGCTATGGCACCTGTTGCATGATGGCTACATGCTGGTGCTGACGTGGTCGGCGCTGTGCCTGGTTCTCGCCACCACGCGGCGTCGGGCTCGCGGCGGCTGGTCGGCCATGCGCGGACTGGGCTGGCTTCGATCATTCGGCCGGCTCAGTTACGAGATCTACCTGACTCACATGTTCGTGGTGTATGCCATCGTGCGGTTGTTCAAGGCCGCCGGCAGCGACATCGGTCTTGGCTATTTCTGGTATGTGCCAGCCGTGCTGGTCAGCTGGCTGCTGGGCATGCTGGTGGCGCGCCTTGTTTCGATTCCCAGCGACCGAGCGTTGCGTAGGATGCAGCTGAAGCCGGTCGTTCAATCTGAACGTCGCGACCTGATGAATGTCGAAGCCGTGGTTGCCGGCGGTGAACGCTGAAGTGCGAAAGACATGGCGTCATGCGCAGAAAACAATCGCTGAACCCTACCTAGCGTAAGCTGCAGTTGGGCGGATATCCGCTCGGGAGAGGTTCGGTGAAGAAAGAAGATGAAACGCACGTGCAGATCGTCTCCGCGGATATCAGTTCGGAATCGCTCAGTGGCATGGTGATTTTTCGGCCGCATTACGTATCCCGTGCGGGTCGTAACGTGCCTGAAGCTACGAAGGTCGGGAACTGGTATGCGTTGCGACCGAGTGAGGTACGCAGCTTTGCGCGCGCATTGCTGGACGCGGCCGATTCGATGGATCTGAAGTCAAAGATGCTGCAGGCGTCGAAGACGGCTTAGTTGACCGAATCGGTAGCACTGACGCGCAACGCGCTCAGTCCTGCCGGTAGCGATTGATCGTGTCGCGCAATTCCTGGGTAGCGCTGCGGGCAGCCGCGGCGAACGCTTCGTCATTGCCGGCATACAGGATCGCCCGCGAGGAACTGATCAGAAGGCCGCTGCCATTAGCGCTGCGGCCGTTGCGCACGACAGCCGCGACATCGCCACCCTGCGCGCCGATGCCGGGCACCAGCAGCGGCATATCGCCGATCAGTGCGCGCACTTCACCCAGTTGTTCCGGCCAGGTCGCGCCGGTGACCAGCGCGCAGTTGCCGTTCGTATTCCAGTCACGAGCAATCATCTGCGCCACGTGCTGGTACAGCGGCTTGCCGCCCACGTCGAGATCCTGCAGGTCGGCGGCGCCCGGATTCGATGTGTGGCATAGCAGGATCACACCTTTGTCGGCGCGATCGAGAAACGGCTGCACCGAATCGCGTCCAAGGTAGGGATTCAGGGTGACCGCGTCGGCCTGATAGCGATCGAACGCTTCGCTGACGTAATGCTGCGCCGTTGATCCGATGTCGCCACGCTTGGCGTCCAGGATCACCGGCACGCCCGCATGCTTTGCATGAATATGTGCAATCAGTCGTTCCAGCGCGTCTTCCGCACGCAGCGCGGCGAAGTGCGCGATCTGCGGCTTGAATGCGCAAACCAGATCGGCGGTGGCGTCCACGATATCGCGGCAGAACTCGAATACTGCGTCCGGTCGGTCGCGCAAATGCGCCGGAAACTTCGCCGGCTCCGGATCGAGCCCCACGCAGACCAGTGAGTTGTTGCGCTGCCAGGCTGCTTGCAGTGACTGCATGAAACTCATCGTGGTCTCCGGTCGGTTTTCCCTTCTCCCCTCGGGAGAAGGTGCCCCGCAGGGGCGGATGAGGGTTCAAGGCTTGCACCGACGTTGGTACGAAGCCGAACCCTCACCCCAGCCCTCTCCCAAGGGGAGAGGGGGTTCAGGCAGGCATCAAGCCAGCTTCTTGTACTTCACCCGATGCGGCTTCGCGCCTTCCTCGCCGAGACGACGCTTCTTGTCGGCTTCGTACTCGTTGTAGTTGCCGGGGAAGAATTCGACGTGCGAGTCGCCTTCGAACGCGATGATGTGCGTGGCGACGCGGTCGAGGAACCAGCGGTCATGCGAGATCACCATCACGCAGCCGGGGAACTCCAGCATCGCGTCTTCCAGCGCACGCAGGGTTTCCACGTCCAGATCGTTGGACGGCTCATCGAGCAGCAGCACGTTGCCGCCTTGCATCAGCGTCTTGGCCAGGTGCAGGCGACCGCGCTCACCACCGGACAGGCTGCCGACAAGCTTCTGCTGATCGGTGCCCTTGAAATTGAAGCGGCCGATATACGCACGCGACTGCAGCTCGTAGCGACCGATGGTGATGATGTCGGCGCCGCCGGACACTTCCTGCCACACGTTTTTCTTCGCATCGAGGTTGTCGCGCGACTGGTCGACGTAGGCCAGCTGTACGGTATGGCCAAGTTTCACTTCGCCTGCGTCCGCCGTCTCCACGCCGGTGATCAGCTTGAACAGCGTCGATTTACCGGCACCGTTGGGGCCGATCACGCCGACGATGGCACCCGGTGGCACCTTGAACGACAGGTCGTCGATCAGCAGGCGATCGCCGAACGACTTGCTGACGTTCTTGAACTCGATCACTTCCTGGCCCAGGCGCTCGCCCGGCGGGATATAAAGTTCGTTCGTCTCGTTGCGCTTCTGGTACTCGACCGAGTTCAGTTCCTCGAAACGGTTGATACGCGCCTTGCCCTTGGACTGACGGCCCTTGGCAGCCGAGCGCACCCATTCAAGTTCACGCGCGAGCGCTTTCTGACGGCCCTTTTCGGCGGATTCTTCGCGCGCCAGGCGCTCGCCTTTCTGTTCCAGCCACTCGGTGTAGTTGCCTTTCCACGGAATGCCGCGACCGCGGTCGAGTTCGAGGATCCACTCGGCGGCGTTGTCGAGGAAGTAACGGTCATGCGTGACCGCGACCACCGTGCCGGGATAGTCGTGCAGGAATTGCTCGAGCCAGTCGACCGACTCGGCATCCAGATGGTTGGTCGGCTCGTCCAGCAGCAGCATGTCCGGCTTGGACAGCAGCAGGCGGCAGAGCGCCACGCGGCGCTTCTCACCACCGGACAGCGGGCCGATCTTCGCGTCCCACGGCGGCAGGCGCAGTGCGTCGGCGGCGACTTCCAGCTGACGCTCCAGCGCATGCGCGTCGTTCGCGGCAAGCAGGTTCTCAAGCTTCTGCTGCTCGATCGCGAGCTTGTCGAAATCGGCGCCTTCTTCGGCATAGGCGGCGTAGATTTCATCCAGTCGGACTTGCGCGTCGAGGATCTCGGCCACGCCTTCCTCGACCGCTTCACGCACGGTCTTCTCCGGATCCAGCTGCGGCTCCTGTGCCAGGTAGCCGATCTTGGTGCCCGGGTTGGCGCGCGCCTCGCCCTGGAAGTCGGTGTCCACGCCGGCCATGATCTTCAGCACGGTGGATTTGCCCGCGCCGTTGACGCCGAGCAGGCCGATCTTCGCGCCGGGGAAGAAGGACAGCGAGATGTCCTTGATGATCTGGCGCTTCGGGGGGACGATTTTGCTGACCCCGTTCATGGTGTAGATGTACTGCATGCGCGCTCTCAATCTAAAGGAAGTCTGCGGGCCACTGGGGGCGCGGCCCGGCAAGGAAAAAAAGGAATACCCCTGATTATCGCCGATCGGCCCCCTGGCCGCCATGGCAGACCCATGACAAAGGCGCCGTTTGGGCCCGGATCGGCCCGCGCTGTGCGTTTCACGGTCGTAGAGCGATCTGCTGTGAAGCCGGCTGCGGACATATCGGCCGCCGGCAGTCGTTCAGCCTGGTCCGGGACACTTTGGGCATGGCGACGCCGGGTAGTCCGGTCAGCTGCTTTTAGGGCCAGGCCGCAAGCGCGCCAGGCACCTTGTGGCTCCGATGCGCGCGCCAACCGGCCGCACGAGTTCGTGGCCGTGCGACAGCGCCCAAGCGGCACAGGTGGCCGCAAACCCCCAGCGGGGCTACACTTTGAGGCTTCAACCCCGCTCGCTACCCGTAGAGGCCAGGATGTTTTCGAAGAACGACACGATCGCCGGTTATGACGACGAACTGGCCAAGGCCATCGCCGATGAAGGTCAGCGCCAGGAGGATCACGTCGAACTGATCGCTTCGGAAAACTATGCCAGCCGGCGGGTGATGGAAGCGCAGGGCTCCAAGCTCACCAACAAGTACGCCGAAGGTTATCCGGGCAAGCGCTACTACGGTGGCTGCGAATACGTCGATGTTGCCGAGAAGCTGGCGATCGAGCGCCTGAAGCAGTTGTTCGGGGCAACCTATGCGAACGTGCAGCCGCACTCCGGCTCGCAGGCGAATCAGGCGGTGTACTTCGCACTGCTCAATCCGGGCGACACGATCCTCGGCATGAGTCTCGCGCATGGCGGTCATCTCACGCATGGTGCCAAGGTCAACATCTCCGGAAAGTTGTTCAACGCCGTGCAGTACGGCGTCGACGCCGACGGCCTGATCGACTATGACGAGGTGCAGCGCCTTGCCACCGAGCACAAGCCGAAGATGCTGGTCGGCGGCTTCAGTGCCTACTCGCAAGTGGTCGACTGGGCGCGCATGCGCCAGATCGCCGATTCAGTCGGTGCGATCTTCTTCGTCGACATGGCGCACGTCGCCGGCCTGATCGCTGCGGGTGTGTATCCGAGCCCGTTGCCGCACGCTCACGTGGTGACGTCGACCACCCACAAGACCCTGCGTGGGCCGCGCGGCGGCATCATCGTCGCGAAGGACGCTGGCGAAGAGATCGAGAAGAAGTTGCAGTCGGTTGTATTCCCCGGTATCCAGGGTGGCCCGCTGATGCATGTGATCGCGGCCAAGGCAGTGGCGTTCAAGGAAGCGTTGGAGCCTGAGTTCAAGGCCTACCAGACGCAGGTCGTGAAGAACGCCAAGGCGATGGCGAAGACCTTCATGGATCGCGGCTACAAGATTGTCTCCGGCGGCACCGAGAACCACCTGATGCTGGTCGACATGATCGGCAAAGATGTCACGGGCAAAGATGCGGAAGAGGCACTCGGCAAGGCACACATCACGGTCAACAAGAACGCGGTGCCGAACGATCCGCGCAAGCCGTTCGTTACCTCCGGCCTGCGCGTGGGTACGCCGGCCGTCACCACCCGCGGCTACAAGGAAGCGGACGTGATCGAGCTGACGAACTGGATCTGCGACGTGCTGGATGCGCCGGGCGATGAGGCCGTGATCGCTAGAGTGCGCGACAACGTCACGGCACAGTGCAAGAAGTTTCCGGTGTACGGCTGAGCCTGCCAGCATGCACTCGCTGCAGATCGGACTGATCGGCGACCGCAACGACGACGTGGTCGCCCATCGCGCCATTCCGCTGGCACTGGGGATGGCGGCCGAAGCTTGCGGTGTGGAAATCGAGCCGATCTGGGTGCCCACCGACGAGGTCGGCAACGGTGCCGCGTTGGCGGAGTTCGATGGCCTCTGGTGCGTTCCGGCCAGCCCCTATCGCAGCATGGATGGCGCGCTCACAGCGATTCGCGTCGCGCGCGAGCGGCATGTACCGTTCCTCGGTACCTGCGGCGGCTTCCAGCACGCGGTGATCGAATATGCGCGCAATGTTCTGGGCTGGGCCGATGCCGAGCACGCTGAAACCTCACCGGAAGCATCGCGTCAGGTGATCGTGCCGCTGCTGTGCTCGCTGGTCGAAGTGACTGCTGCGGTGAACCTGGTTGAGGGTTCGCGTCTGGCGCAGGCTTATGGCGTCAGCTCGATCGTCGAGGGTTATCACTGCAACTATGGCCTGAGTTCCGATTTCCGCGCAGCGCTTGCCGATGGCCCGTTGCGGATCGATGCCGTGGATGATGCCGGCGACGTTCGCGGGATCGAACTGGATGACCATCCGTTCTTCGTTGCCACGTTGTTTCAGCACGAACGTGGTGCGTTGCAGGGGCGCTTGCCGCCGGCAGTGCGTGCTTTTGCACAGGCGATGATCGACACTCACTGAGTATGCATTGTCCCTTCTGCCAGCACGAAGACACCCGCGTGATCGATTCACGCCTCACCGAGGACGGTGGCACGGTGAGGCGTCGGCGCGAGTGCCCGCAATGCAGCGAGCGTTTCAACACCTTCGAGACGGCCGAACTGAAGCTGCCGACGATAGTGAAGAGTGGTGAGCGGCGCGAGGTCTTCGACGAGCGCAAGTTGCGGGTGAGTTTCGAGCGCGCGTTGCAGAAGCGGCCGGTGGCCACTCAAGATGTGGACAGTGCCGTGCGCACCATCATCAACGACCTGCGCCGCAGTGGCGAGCGCGAAGTATCTTCGCGCCAACTCGGCGAGCTGGTGATGCGCGAGCTGAAAAATCTGGATCAGGTCGCTTACGTGCGGTTCGCCTCGGTCTACCGCAAGTTCGAGGATGTGCACGCGTTCCGCGAGGAAATCGAAAAGCTCGAACGCGATCTGCCCGGGCTGGAAAACCTGCAGCTGTCGCTGCTCGGCGAAACGGTGACTACCCGCGGCAAGAAGAGCTGATCGGCTCGCACCACGAAGGAGGGAGCGTGTTCGTAGCCATCTATCGCTGGCGCCTGCAAGCTGGGCTCGAGCAGGACTTCATTGCGAACTGGCAGCGGATCACGGCACTCGGGCTCGCCGCGGGCTCGGGTGGCTCCAGTCTGTTCAAGGGCCCCGATGGTCGCTGGGTGGCCATTGCGCGGTGGCCTTCGCGTGAGGCACGCACGAGCTTCTTCGCGCAACTAACGAGGGATGATTCCGACTCCGCCATGCGTGAACGGGCGCGTCTAGCCGTGCTCGAATCTTTTCCGGAGGAGGAGCTGGAATCAGCTCTGGATATGTCGACTTCCATGCCAGGTCTTGCTTCATGAGTGCCTTCAGCGGGATCGATCACGCACATATGGCGCATGCGCTGCGTCTGGCCGAACGTGGTCTCTACACCACCCAGCCGAATCCGCGTGTCGGTTGTGTCATTGCGCATGGTGACGAAGTTGTCGGTGAAGGCTGGCATCAGCGCGCCGGCGAACCGCATGCAGAAGTGTTCGCGTTGCGTCAGGCGGGTGAGCGCGCGCGCGATGCAACCGCTTATGTAACGCTGGAACCTTGCGCGCATCACGGTCGTACGCCGCCCTGTGCGGACGCACTGATCGCCTCCGGCGTGGCCCGCGTGGTGATCGCCGCCGAAGATCCTTTCCCGCAGGTAGCTGGACGCGGCATCGAGAAACTTCGCGCCGTCGGGATAGCGGTGGATATCGGTTTGATGCGCGAGGCTGCACGCGAGCTCAACATCGGCTTCTTCAGTCGCATCGAACGTGGTCGTCCCTGGCTGCGCGTGAAGCTGGCGATGAGCCTGGATGGCCGCACCGCGCTGGCCAATGGCGAGTCGAAATGGATCACCGGCGAGGCCGCCCGCGCCGATGTGCAACGGTGGCGCGCGCGCAGCTCGGCAATTCTCACGGGGAGCGGCACCGTGCTGGCCGACAATCCGCAGTTGACCGTGCGCCTGCCGCAGGGCGAGGCGTTCACTCCCGCATTGCGGGTCGTATTGGATCGCCAGCTGCGCACCCCGGTGGGCAGCCACGTGCTCGATGGTTCGGCGCCGACATTGCTGCTGCACGCATCAGGGGTCGATCCGGATCATCGTTTCCAGCACGTTGAATGTGCGTCAGTGGCGGAGCAAGACGGTGCGCTCGACCTGTCGGCGGCACTTACGCTTCTGGCCGAACGTGGCTGCAACGAAGTCCACGTAGAAGCTGGCCCTACGCTTTGCGGCGCCCTGTTCGCTGCTGGCCTGGTCGATGAATTGCTGATCTATGTCGCTCCACTCCTGCTCGGCGACAGTGCGCACCCATTGCTGCACTTGCCCACGCTTGGCGACATGGCCGAGCGCTGGCAGCTGCGTCCGGTCGAGCAGCGTCAACTCGGCAACGACTGGCGACTGCGGCTGCGCCCGCCCTGAGCGTGGACTGTGCGCAACGGTGAACACTGCATTTCCGTGTACGCCGCGAGCTAGCCCGGGCGTCGGTGCTAGACTGCCCGGGCCGGCTTGGCCGGCATTACCAATAGCGTCTTCAGGGCGGGGCGAAATTCCCCACCGGCGGTAGGTTGAAGGGGTGACCCGACAACGAGCCCGCGAGCGCCTCGGCCCGATCCTGATGGAGTCCCATCCTGATGGGACAGAACGAGGGTCAGCAGATCCGGTCCGATGCCGGAGCCGACGGTTGGAAGCTGGCGACAGCTTCCTCAAAGTCCGGATAAAGAGAAGACGGTCGAATGCGCGGCCTCGGTGGCGTGCGTCGACCTTATGCCTTGGGGCGTTTTCGCATGGTCCAGCATGGGAAACGTTTCATGAAATCCTTTCAGGCAATCCGTGGCATCACCCTCTCGCGGGAGGTGTGCTGATGTTCACCGGCATCATCCAGTCTGTCGGCCGCATGGTGCGGCTTGAACCGCGCGGCGGTGACGTGCACCTGGTCGTCGATACGGCCGAACTTGATCTCAGCGATGTGCAGTTGGGCGATTCGATCGCCGTCTCTGGCGTGTGCCTCACGGCAGTAACGCTGGAAGCGCGCGGCTTCAGTGCCGACGTGTCCAACGAAACACTGTCGCTGACCACGCTGGGCAAGCTCAAGGCCGGCGATCCAGTGAATCTGGAGAAGGCACTGCGACTGGCTGACAGGCTCGGCGGCCATCTGGTCTCCGGCCATGTCGATGGTCTCGGCAAAGTTGTCTCGATCACTCCGGATGGCCGTTCGCAACGCTGGACGTTCGAGGTATCCGCAGCACTGGCACGCTACATCGCCGCCAAGGGCTCGGTGTGCATCGATGGCACCAGCCTTACCGTCAATGAAGTGGCCGGCCAGCGATTTGGCGTCAACCTGATCCCGCATACGGTCGAGCACACGGCGTTCCATGCGCGGCGTGTCGGTGACGCGGTGAATATCGAAGTCGACGTGATCGCGCGCTATGTCGAGCAACTTTTACGCGCTGGTGAGGCACCCAAGCTGGATGAGGCGTTCCTCAAGCAGCACGGGTTCGCCTGATTAACTCCACTCCCATCGGGAGAGGTGAAGGTTCGGGCGCGCCGACCGTTTCGCGCTGACCGAACCCTCATCCGCCTCTTCGAGGCACCTTCTCCCAAGGGGAGAAGGGAAACGTCACCATACGGACACACCCATGAGCTTCAACACCATTCCCGAAATCCTCGAAGACATCCGCGCTGGCCGCATGGTGGTGATCCTCGATGACGAGGATCGCGAGAACGAAGGCGACCTGATCATGGCTGCCGAGAAGGTGCGCGCGGAGGACATCAACTTCATGGTGCGCGAGGCGCGCGGGCTGGTCTGCGTCACGCTGACCGAGCAGCGCACGCGTCAGCTCGGCCTGAAGCCGATGGTCAGCGACAATACCTCGGCCTACCACACCAATTTCACCGTCTCGATCGAAGCGGCAGAGGGCGTCACCACGGGTATCTCCGCGCACGATCGCGCGCGCACGATCCAGGTCGCCGTTCAGCGCGATGCCAAGCCGCAGGACCTGAGTCAGCCAGGCCACATCTTTCCGCTCACCGCGCAACCCGGTGGTGTGCTGACTCGCGCCGGACATACCGAGGCCGGTTGTGATCTTGCCGCACTGGCGGGGCTGGAGCCGTCGGCGGTGCTGATCGAGGTGCTGCACGAGGACGGCTCGATGGCCCGCCGCCCTGAACTGGAACTGTTCGCGCAGAAGCACGGCTTGAAGATCGGCTCGATCGCCGACCTCATCCGCTATCGCCTGGAAACCGAAAAGACCGTCCAGCGCGTACACGAAGAAGACGTGCAGACCGAGTTCGGCAGCTTCCGCCTGGTGGCCTATCGCGACGTGATTCGCCGAGGCCTGCACTTCGCGCTCGTGCGCGGCACGATCGACGATGGTGCGCCGGTCCTGTCGCGCGTGCATGTGCGCAACACCTTGTCCGACGTGCTGCATCTGCAGCGCGATGACCTTGGACTCACCGTGACTTCGGCGCTGCGCCGGATCGCCGACGAGGGTCGCGGCGTGCTGCTGGTGCTGTCCGGCGAAGACACGCCAGAAGCGTTGCTGGCGCGGCTAAACCGCCAGCCCAGCACGCAGCCGCCGGAAGAAGCGCAGCAGCAGGAGTGGCGCCAGCTCGGCCTCGGCGCGCAGATGCTGGGCGATCTGGGCGTGCATCGACTGCGCGTGCTTGGCACGCCACGCAAGCTGGTCGGCCTGGCCGGTTTCGGGCTCGAAGTGGTGGAGTACGTCTGATCCCTTGCCCCTCTGGGAGCAACTCACTTGTGGGAGCGACTTCAGTCGCGATGCTCTTCTCGAGCCCGTCGCGACTGAAGTCGCTCCCACAAGACCAGAATCTACGCCCGCCGGCGCCACACCCAGGCCATGGCGAAGTCGCTCCGTTTCCGCATAATCAGCCGTCCTCCACTGGCAAAGCCCATGTCCCAAACGCATGTCCGTCTGATCGCCCCTTCCGGTTATCCACACGATCGCGAAGCGATGACGCGCGGTGTGGCGCGACTGCGCGAAGCCGGTTGTGTAGTGAGCGGGCTGGAAGTGCTTGATCGCAACGAGCAGCGTTACGCCGGCAGCGACGCCGAGCGGGTGGCCGACATCAATGCATTGGCGACATTGCCGTCGTTGCCGGACATCGCGCTGGCCATTCGTGGCGGCTACGGCGCAACGCGGTTGCTGGAGCACCTGCACTACGACGCGCTGCGCGAGCGCTTGGCCAGTAATAGCACCGTGTTGGTCGGGCATAGCGATTTCACCGCCCTGCAGATGGCACTGTTCGTGCGTAGCGGGCTGGTCACCTTTGGCGGCCCGATGCTGGGCCCGGATTTCGGCGCCGAAATCGCCAACGAGCGCTCCCTGCAGCATTTCTGGGACACCGTGGGGTCGCCACAGTCGCAGGCAAGCTGGACCACCGGCGACGAGGCGGACATCGACGTGGAGGGGCCGCTATGGGGCGGCAACCTGGCGATGTTGTGCAGCCTGCTTGGCACCTCCTATTTTCCCGGCGTCGATGGTCGCGGGATCGACGGCGGCATCCTGTTCGTCGAGGACATTGGCGAACCGCCGTTCCGGATCGAACGATTGCTGTATCAGTTGCATCTGTCCGGTGTACTGGGTCGCCAGCGCGCGCTGTTGCTGGGCCATTTCAGTCATTGCCGCCCAACCGGTTACGACAACGGTTACGGTCTGACGGACGGTTTTGCGCAACTGCGTCGCGTGACGGACATCCCGGTTATCGACGGGCTGCCATTCGGTCACGAGCCGGACAAGTTCACCCTGCCTTTTGGTGTTCCCGCGCGGTTGCGGGTTTCCGGTGGGCGCGCGCAGCTGGACTTCAGCGGCTATCCGCATCTGGCTGCTTGGGAGCAATGAACGACGGCTCCCTCGCCGCCGGTTTTGCTCCTCCCTCTGATTGCCGGGGGAGGTAGGGAGGGGGTGGCGCTCTAGATTGAGGGTCAAGAGCGACCCCACCCCCGCCGCGTCCCCTGCAAGCAGAGGAGGGAGCACAGCGGGAGCACAGCAGGGAGCGGGGCAGAGAGCAAGGCTGCGTGCGGGGCTCAGGCCAATGGTGGCCTGCCGCAAGCAGGAGTTTGGGCAAACCCGTAAAATAAGCGGCCCGAATGGGCTTGTCGCCTACAGGAACAGCAATCCATGAAGATCATCGAAGGCGATTTCGCCACGCCGAAAGGCCGTTTTGCCATCGTCGCCGGCCGTTTCAACGGCTTCGTCGTGGAGCCGCTGGTGGCTGGTGCGCGTGATGCGCTGGTACGCCACGGAGTGAAGGACGACGCGATCGAGTTGATCCGCGTGCCGGGCGCATGGGAAATCGCGCTGGCCGCGCACAAGTTGGCGAACTCCGGTAAATACGTGGCGGTGATCGCGCTGGGTGCCGTGATTCGCGGCTCTACTCCGCATTTCGACTTCGTAGCCGGTGAATGCGCCAAGGGTCTGGCACAAGCCGCCTACAGTTCCGGTGTGCCGGTGGCGTTCGGCGTGCTGACCACCGACAGCATCGAACAGGCGATTGAGCGCTCCGGTACCAAGGCCGGCAACAAGGGTGCCGATGCAGCGATCGCAGCGCTCGAGATGGTCAATCTGTACGGGAAGCTTTAATGAGCCAGCATCCGCAGGGCCTCGATCTTGCCGCGCGTTCACGCGCTCGGCGTCGCGCACTGCAGGCGCTGTATGCGTGGCAGCTGAGCGGCAGTCACATGAACGCGGTGATCGACCAGTTCCGCCACGAGCAGGACATGGAAGTCGCCGATCTCGAATATTTCGAAGACTTGCTACGCGGCGTGGAGACCAACGTCGCCACGCTGGACGAATCCCTGCGTCCGCATATCGATCGCGAGGTTTCGCAGATCGATCCAATCGAACGTGCCGTGCTGCGATTGGCTGCGTACGAACTGAAGTACCGTCCGGATGTGCCATACCGGGTAATCATCAACGAGGCGATCGAAGTCACCAAGCGCTTCGGTGCCGACCATGGCCACAGCTACGTCAACGGCGTGCTGGACAAGCTGGCGGTTGACCTGCGTTCGGTCGAGAAACAGCACGGTCGCTGAGTGACGTTGCGGCAAGGTATTGTTTGCGGATCAACTGCCAGCCCGGAGCGTCATGGAATTCCGACTGATCGAGCGCATCCGCGAACTGACGGCGCAACCTCGCGACGATGTGCGGATCGGCATTGGCGACGATGCTGCCGTGTTGGCGGTGCCGCCGGGGCAGGAACTGGTGGTGGCGATCGATACGCTGGTCGATGGCGTGCATTTCCCGCGAGGCACGGCGCCGGTAGATATTGGCTGGAAGGCGCTGGCCGTGAATCTGTCCGATCTCGCAGCGATGGGCGCCACGCCTGCATGGGCGCTATTGGCGCTGACGCTGCCTGATGCGGATCCCATTTTCGTCGATGGATTCGCGGAAGGTTTTTCACGGCTGGCGCAACCGCATCGACTGGCGCTGGTCGGTGGTGACACCACCCGCGGACCGCTGAGCATCAGCGTGGCCGTGCATGGCTTCGTGCCACCCGGTCAGGCACTCACGCGAGCCGGCGCGCGAGTTGGCGATCTGGTGCTGGTCACCGGCACGCTGGGCGATGCCGCCGCTGGACTGCATGCGTTGCAGAATCCATTGCATGGTGACGACCCCCGCGCCAGCTTGCGCGACTTCCTGATCGCGCGGCTAAACCGTCCTACGCCACGACTGGCTGCCGGTGCCGCGTTGCGAGGGCAGGCGAATGCATGCATCGATATCTCCGATGGCCTGCTCGCGGACCTGGGACATATCTGCACCGCCAGTGGCGTCGGTGTGGAAATCGAGGCTGCCCTGCTGCCACGTTCATCGGCACTGCTGGACTTGTACGACGAGACCAGCGCGCTGCACTTTGCGCTGAGCGGCGGTGACGATTACGAGCTTTGTTTCAGCGTGCCCGCGCAGCGACTCGCCGAGGTGCAGTCGGATCTTTCCCGGCTCGGTTGTGGCGTCACCAAGATCGGCCGCGTCGTGGAAGGCGACAGCGTCCGTGTGCGTGGCACCGACAACGCATGGCTCGCGACCGACCATCGGGGCTGGGAGCATTTCGCTTGAACCCGAAGAAGTATCTGAGTCCCGAACAGCGCCTAGCGCTGTTGGCAACGCCTGCCGGTTGGCTGGCTTGCGGTTTCGGTTCGGGCCTGACGCCCGTCGCGCAGGGCACGTTCGGTTCGCTGGCGGCGTTGCTGCCATGGTTGGCGCTGCGCGAGCTGTCGCTGCCCGTCTATCTGGTCGTGTTGCTGCTCGGCTTTGCCGTGGGCGTGTGGGCGTGCAACGTTGCCGGGCGCGCGGTCGGCGTGGATGATCACCGCAGTCTGGTGTGGGATGAATTCATCGGCCAGTGGATCGCGCTGATCCCGCTGCTGATTCCTGCGCTACTCCCGGACAGCGGTGTCAGCTGGTGGATGTTGCTCGCCGGTTTCGCGCTGTTTCGTCTATTCGATGTATGGAAGCCATGGCCGATTCGCTGGCTGGATCGGCATCTCAAGGGCGGTATGGGCGTGATGGTCGATGACGTGGTTGCCGGCGTGTTTGCTGCGGTCGTGCTTGGGTGTTTACTGCGCGTTGTGGTTTAGGAGATGTACGTCCGTTTCGTTTTCCGGGCTCGGGTGAATTGAGCAGAGCAAACACCGGGCGATCGCGGTGATTTGATGTTGGGCATCACTGCGTTCAGCCCAACCTACGCGTTTCGATGAAGCTGTCGCGGGTTGCCTGGCTCGGCGGCAACGTTGTCCAGGCAATGCAGGCCGAGCAGGGTCTCGCGGGTTGCTTGATCCAGGCTGGTATGTGGTTCTGTTCCGAGCAGGCTGACCAGCTTGCGGTTGTCCAGTTGTAGCGGCTGCTTCCAGAGATAGTGCATCTCGCGCAGTTCGCGGAAAAGCGTCACGAACGGGGAGGCGAGTGTCACGAGCCACCAGGGGAAACTCCGCACGGAGAGCTGCGGATTGCCCACGGCATGTCGAATGGCATCCGCCATGGTGTTGCCATCTACCCAGTGGCCAGCGAAGTGGAAGCGTTCAAACACAGCCAGTTCGCTCTCGCGCTCCAGCAATCGCGCCACGGTTTCACCGACGTCCGGCAGATATGCCCAGGCGTGGCGCAAGTCTCGGCGGCTTGGGTAGGTCATCGAGCGCACCGGCTTTCCCGGTTTCACCATGGCCGCAAACCAGTTGTTCCCGGCATGCGGGCCGAAGAAGTCGCCGCAGCGCAGGATCAACGAACGCACACCCTCTTGCGCTGCCTGTTCCAGACGACGTTCCATTTCCACCCGGATCGCACCCTTGCGGGTCAATGGTCGCTGTGGCGAGGTTTCGCCCAACAATGGAAAAGCGTCCGGTCCAAAGTTGTATACGGTGCCGGGCAACACGATTCGCGCACCGGCCGAACGGGCTGCGGCAATGGTGTTGTCGAGCATCGGCAGTACAAGCTTGTTCCAGTCGCGGTAGCCGGGTGGATTTACCGCGTGGACGATGACCTTGACACCGCGTGCCGCCTGCGCCACATCAGCGGCATTCATTGCGTCGCCGGCACGCCATTCGATGTTCGTTGCCAGGTTGGGTCGCTTCGTATCGCGCACCAACCCGCGCACCATCCAGCCGCGGCGCAGTAGTGCGGCGGCGATCTCGCCGCCTGAACCACCAGTGGCTCCGATGACGAGGGCTGTACGTGGGTTGTTCATGCCGTTCTCCTGCTCAAGGTGAGATCAGGATGGTCCTTTCCGGCATAAATGAGAATTCGCCATAAGCGAACTTTTGCTATACATATATGCATGGCCAAGAGCGAACCCGGTTGGGAGCTGTATCGATCCTTTCTCGCGGTCGTGCGCGAGGGAAGCCTCTCCGCCGCGGCACGCACGCTGGGCATGACTCAGCCCAGCCTCGGGCGTCATGTCAGGCAACTCGAAGCGGATCTCGGCGTGGCCCTGTTCACTCGTTCGCCACAAGGGTTGACGCCTACCGACCTTGGTGAAGAACTGGCTACTCACGCGCAGGCGATGCTTGCGGCATCCGCTTCGCTGCGCCGTGCCGCTTCAGGTAGCAATCACGAAGTGCGCGGAGTGGTGCGCATTACCTGCAGCGAGGTCATTGGCGCTGAAGTACTGCCACCGATCCTGGCGGACTTCCGACAGCACTATCCCGGCATCGTGATCGAGCTGTCGCTCTCCAATCAGAACGAGGATCTGCTGCGCAAGGATGCGGATATCGCCGTGCGCATGTTGCGTCCCGTCCAGGCAGCGCTGGTGGCGCGCCACATCGGCAAGATCCCGCTGGGCCTGTACGCGCATCGCCGCTATCTGAAAGCGCATGGCCAGCCGCAGGCGCTGGTCGATCTGACGCAGCACGCGATCATTGGCTTCGACCGCGAAACACCTGCGCTGCGTGCGGTGCTAGGCAAGCTGCCGTTTGGGCGCGAAGATTTCGCGCTGCGTAGCGACAGCGATCTGGCGCAACTGGCGGCGATCCGTGCCGGTTACGGTATGGGTGTCTGCCAGCAACAGATCGCACGACGTGATCGCAACCTGGTGCCTGTGCTGCCAGAAGCATTCAAGTTCGATCTCGATACGTGGCTGGTGATGCACGAGGATCTCAAGACGAGTCGTCGCACGCGCCTGCTGTTCGATCATCTGGCACAAGCGCTGTTGGTCTATGTGGGTGTTGTCGACTAGCTCTACGCATTCGCCTCCAGCACGACGCGATAGCGTGCCTTGCCAGCTTCCAGATGGGCGAGTGCTTCGTTGGCCTTGCTCATCGGGAACATCTCGATCTCCGGGCGCACGTCGTGGCGCGCGGCGAACCTGAGCATGCGGGCAATGTCCACGGGAGAGCCGCTGGGCGAACCGGACACATCGCGTTGACCCAGGATCAGCGTGAATGCTGGCACCGGGATTGGTTCCAATACCGCGCCGACCACGTGCATGCGGCCCTTCGGCGCCAGCGTGCCGAGCAGCGCATTCCAGTCCATGTTTGCATTGACGGTCACCAGCAGCAGATCGAGCGTTCCAGCAATCGCGTTGATCGCATCGGGATCGCGGCTGGCAACGACGTGGTGTGCGCCGAAGCCGCGTGCTTCATCGGCCTTGCTGGCGGTGGAGGTAAACGCGGTGATGTCGCAGCCCCACGCGGCGGCAAACTTGATCGCCATGTGGCCAAGGCCCCCGATGCCGACCACGCCGACACGTGCGGTCGGCGAGATGTTGTAGGCAAGGAACGGTTTGAGCACGGTGATGCCGCCGCAAAGTAGCGGGCCGGCGCTGGCGCGATCGATCCCGTCCGGCAATGGAACCGTCCATGCCCAGTGCGCGCGCACCTTGTCAGCGAAACCTCCGAGATGGCCTCCTGCCGTCGGGATCAACGACGCACACAGATGGTTGTCGCCGGACAGGCATTGCTGGCAGTGCATGCAGGTGGCAGCGGTCCAGCCGATGCCGACGCGCTGGCCGATGACCAGACCTTTGGTTTGTTCGCCCAGTGCCACCACACGCCCGATGACTTCATGTCCCGGGATGAAGGGGTATTTGGAAATGCCCCATTCGTTGTTGATCAGTGACAGATCCGAATGGCAGACGCCGCAGTACTCGACGCTTACCTCGACTTCTTCGGCGCCGAGGGCGCCAACGTCAAACGTTTTCTGCTCGAGCGGTTGATGAGGGGCGATGGAGGCCCAGCCCTGGATCTTCGACATGGCGAACTCCGGCTTCGGGAAAGAGCACCAGATTACGCCGATGTGCAGACGCCGACATCAGCATAGACGCAAATGACGATTGGACGCGGTACCACCGGTGTTGGCATGCTGGGCGTCTTCCCCCTGAGAGGAGCGTCCCCATGCTGTATCGCCGCCTTGGCAAGACTGGTCTGCAAATATCCGCGTTGTCGTTTGGCGCCTGGGTCACGTTCGGCAAGCAGGTGGGCCGAGCACAGGCACGCGACTTGCTTGCGCTCGCCCACGACCGCGGCGTCAATTTTTTTGACAACGCGGAGGTCTACAACAAAGGCGTGGCCGAGCAGGTGATGGGCGACGTGCTCGCCGACCTGCGTTTCCCGCGCGACAGCTATTGCGTGTCGAGCAAGGTTTTTTTTGGCTCGGCGGAAAATCCGCTGCCAACCCAGCGCGGTCTGTCGCGCAAGCATGTGATCGAGGCCTGCCAGCAAGCGCTGCAGCGTTTGCGCGTCGACTATCTGGATCTGTATTTCTGTCATCGGCCGGATCCCGATACACCGATCGAGGAGACAGTAGCGGCGATGGATACGCTGATCCGTCAGGGCAAGGTGCTGTACTGGGGCACCAGCGAATGGCCGGCCGAGGCGATCCACGAAGCGCACCGCATCGCGCGCGAAAATCATCTGTACGCACCAGTGGTCGAGCAGCCGCAGTACAACCTGCTGCACCGCGAACGGGTGGAGCAGGAATATGCGCCGTTGTACGAAGCGTATGGCATGGGCACCACGATCTGGTCGCCGCTGGCGTCGGGTTTGCTGAGCGGCAAGTACAACGATGGCATCCCAGCCGATTCGCGCCTGGCACAGCCCGGTTACGAATGGCTGCGCGAGGACGTGCTGGGCAAGGGCGACGAGCGCCTCGGCAAGGTGCGCGCCCTGCAGTTGATTGCGGCCGAGTTGGGCGTCCCACTGACCCAGTTGGCGATCGCCTGGTGTCTGCTCAATCCACATGTTTCCACGGTGATGCTCGGCGCCAGCCGGGTTGAGCAGCTGGAACAGAATCTGGGGGCGCTGGAGGTGCTGCCGCGTCTGGATGTGGCAGTCGTCGAGCGTATCCAGCGAGCTATTCAAACGACCTGAGGTGCTCTGAGTAAGTACGAACGTTACCCGGCTCGTCATTCCAGCGAAGGCAGGAACCCAGGGACCTCGAAGCCACTGGGTTCCTGCCTTCGCAGGAATGACGGGCAAAGGGCAGTTGTCGAGATTAGTCACAGGGGCCGCGGACAGTTGACACTTAAATGAGAATCATTATCATCTAAGTCACTGCCTTCCTGCGGAGCCCGTCATGCCAACGCCCATGCCCACGCCCATTCTGTCCGTGATACCGATGCACGCATCGCTGCGGCGACCGACGCTGGAGCCAGTGGCGTCCGCGGCCGCGGCCGCGCGGCGTGTTTCCAGTCAGTCGTTGCTGGAAGGGGGGCGCGAGCTGGTGATCCAGCATCAGGGCAGCGAATACCACCTGCGCCTGACCCGCAACGACAAGCTGATCCTGACCAAGTAGAGCCATTGGCCAGGAAGTCATCGTTGAGTTCGGGCATCCGAGGCGCGCATTCATGACGAGGTTGTTGTGGCCATCCCGCGTATTCCATCGCTGCTGCCGCGAATGCAATTCGTCCCGTGGTACCCGCGGACCGAGAACCGCCGGAGGTGATCGATGTTCAGCCGCTTAGCCACTGGCAAGTTCCACAGCCTGCATGTCAGCGTGCCCGCAACAAGACGGCGCTGTTGGCGAGTCTCGCCTGCCATGCTGCTGCGTTATTTGTCTCCGCTGGGTAGCGTGCTGTATCTGCCCATGCAGTTACGTGCGTCGGCCATCGAGGAAATCCCGCGCGGTCTGTTGGTCGAGAACATGCAACTGGCGCCGTTGCTGCAAACACACTACCTGGTAGCAGCCAGCACCATCACCAGCGAGGGCCCGCGCGAGTGGATCGAATGCGTTGATCGGCACGGCCATCTGCTCGCGCGGTTGTATCTGCTGCCGGATACCGACTACCTCGCGTGGGATGCGCTGCCGGCCGGCGCCGAAGCGATGACGATGTCGACGACCGCTTCGATGCAAGCGCGCTGGCCACGGAACACCCGCTCGGTCAGTGCGCATCTGCTGCGTTTCCACTGGCGACAACTCGCCGGCCTGGACGTGCTGGGCGCTGAAGTCGCCACGCAGGTTTCCATCTTGAGCCGGCATCTGGTGGGGCAGGTGGTCGGTGCTGAAGCGCTGTCCTTACAGCCCACGCCTGACGAGTGAATGGGCTGCGCGGACGGCCGTCCGGCTGTCCGTGAAATGTCCGCGGACAGTGATGTACCTCGCTGGATGACTTGCAAGCCATTGAAATAAATCGAATCACCTGAAGATTTTTGGCTGGCACATGGATTGCAATGATCCGTGTGCGACCGCGCTGTGACCGTGGTCAGGAACAGGATGATGATTCGCGATACTTCCGCACAGGACCGCATGGTCGAGGTCAAACCCAACCGCAAGCGCCGGCTGATTCTGCTGGGCGGCGGCGTGCTCGCGCTGGTCCTGCTGGTATGGCTGGCACCAGGCATTGGCCGTCTGTTTTCCGCATCCTCTTCAGTCAGTAGTACACGGCTTTCGTTCGCTGACGTCGAGCGCGGCCCGTTCGTGCGCGATATCGCTGCCGAGGGCAAGGTGGTCGCCGCGGTCAGCCCCACGCTGTATGCCACGTATGGCGGTGCGGTCACGCTGCAGGTGCATGCGGGCGATACGGTGAAGAAAGGGCAGGCACTCGCCGTGATCGATAGCCCGGAGCTCACCAACAAGCTCGCACAAGAGCAGTCCAAGGCTGACGCGATGCAGGTCGATTATCTGCAGTCGCAGGTAGACGCGCGGACCAAGCGCAGCGATCTGCAGAAGGCTTTCGACAATGCGCAGATCGATGCGAAGAGCGCGGAAACCAACCTGGCGCGCGAGCAGAAAGCGTTCACTGCCGGTGCCGCGACCGGTGTGGAAGTCGATCAGTCCAAAGACGCGCTGGAAAAATCGCGCATCACGCTGGCGCATGCCAAGTCCGATCTGGGCATGAACAACGACAGCCTGAAGTTCAACATCCAGTCCAAGAAACTCGCCCACGACAATCAACTGCTGGTGGTGCAGGACCTGCAGCGTCAGGTCGACAACCTCAATGTGAAGTCGCCGGTCGATGGCCAGGTCGGTCAGCTTTTCATCGCCGAGCGCGCCACCGTGGCCAAGGATGCCCAGCTGCTCAGCGTGATCGATCTGTCGGCACTGCAAGTAGAGATGCAGGTGCCGGAAAGTTTTGCGCGCGATCTCGGTATCGGCATGTCCGGTGAGATCAGCGGCAATGGCAATACCTGGAAGGGTCTGGTCAGCGCGATTTCGCCCGAAGTCGTCAACGGTGAAGTGGCGGCTCGGCTGCGCTTCGCTGGCGCCACCCCGAAGGAATTGCGACAGAACCAGCGCCTGTCGGTGCGTGTGCTGCTGGATCATCGCGAGAACGTACTCACCGTGCAGCGTGGCTCGTTCGTCGATGAATCCGGTGGCAGCTACGCGTATGTCGTGCGCGACGGCATTGCGACGAAAACCCCGATCCGCGTTGGCGCAAGCAGCATCGACAAAGTGGAGATCCTCGATGGCCTGAAGGAAGGCGACCGCATCGTGATTTCCGGTACCGACAACTTCAAGAACGCGGATCGCGTCGCGATCAGCAACTGACGAATTCCCTTCTCCCCTTGGGAGAAGGTGCCCGCAGGGCGGATGAGGGTACGGGGCTTGCGCAACCCTTTTCGCAAGACCGAACCCTCACCCCAACCCCTCTCCCGGTGGGAGAGGGGCTCAAACAACTTCACCACCACCGAGGAACAACCATGCTGAAGATGACCCACCTGTCCAAGGTCTACCGCACCGAAGTGGTGGAGACCTATGCGCTGCGCGATTTCAACATCGACGTCAAAGAAGGTGAATTCGTCGCCGTCACTGGCCCATCCGGCTCCGGCAAGACCACCTTCCTGACCATCGCCGGCTTGCTGGAAACCTTCAGTGGCGGCGAGTACCACCTCGACGGCATCGAGGTGAGCAACCTCAACGACAACGCGCGCTCGAAAATCCGTAACGAGAAGATCGGCTTCATCTTTCAGGCGTTCAACCTGATTCCCGATCTCAACGTGTTCGACAACGTCGAAGTGCCGTTGCGCTATCGCGGCATGAAGGCAGCCGAGCGTAAACAGCGGATCATGGATTCGCTTGAGCGCGTTGGTCTGGCTTCGCGTGCCAAGCACTATCCGGCAGAGCTCTCCGGCGGTCAGCAGCAGCGCGTGGCGATCGCCCGTGCGTTGGCTGGATCCCCGCGCCTTCTGCTGGCGGATGAACCGACCGGCAACCTGGATACGCAGATGGCGCGCAGCGTGCTCGAGCTGCTCGAGGACATCCATCGTGAAGGCGCGACCATCGTGATGGTCACGCATGATCCGGAGCTGGCCGCGCGCGCGCAGCGCAACGTGCACATCATCGACGGCCAGGTCGTCGATCTTGCCGAAGATCCGCGCTTCCACAACGTGGCGGCGGCGCATGGCGGCGCCCACTCGATCTGACGCTGATGTCTGCCCCTTGTCCCACTACATGCCTATTCACAGCCTGCGAGTCTGATTCATGCGCCTGAAGTTGCTGCCCTTGCTGCTTTTGCTGGCCGTTGCCCCACTGCCGGGTCACGGCGCAGACCTGATGGAGGCCTACCATCAGGCGATCGCCAACGACCCGGTGCTGGCTACGGCCGATGCGACGCGCCTGGCGGTTGCCGAAGGCGTGCCGCAGGCGCGTGCAGCGCTGTTGCCGCAGTTGTCTGCCGGTCTGGGTCTGGAGCAGATCCATGGCGGCAGCGGCACATCGGTCGACGCGAACGGCAACTCGGTGACCACCAGTGGGGTCGGCCACACCCGCGACCGCGACATCAGTACGCAGCTCAGCCAGACGCTGGTCAATCTGGCTGATATTTCCACGCTGCGGGCCGCGCACGCCACTCGTGACTCGCAGGAGCAGACCTATCTCGCCGCGCTGCAGAACCTCTACGTGCGTGTCGCCAATGCGTACTTCAACGTGCTCATTGCGCGGGATTCGGTAGACGTCTATCAGTCCTACGAAGATGCGTACAAGCAGGAATACGCGCAGTCCAGCGAGCGCTTCAAGGACGGTCTCGCCACGGCGGCGGACATGTCGCAGTCGCAGGCGTTCTACCTGTACATCAAGGCGCAGCGGATTGCCGAACAGGACACCCTGAAGGATGCGTTGCGGGGTCTGGAGCAGATTACCGGGCAGCCGACTGGCGACTTGAAGAAGCTGCGCGAGGACCTGCCCATGCAGGCGCCCACGCCGAACGACGCCAAGGCCTGGGTGGATGCGGCGATGGAGACCAATCCGGCGATACTGGCTGGTCGTTATGCGGTGAGTGCCGACGAGCGCAAGGTCTCCGCAGCGCGTGCCGGACACCTGCCCACCATCAGTGCCAATGTGACCTACGGGAGGTTTGGCAGCTGGTCAGATGCGGTGCCTGGCAGCTCCGCCAACGGCCCCGGGGTTACCACGGTGGGTCTGACACTCAACGTGCCGATCTTCAGCGGCGGCCTCACGCAGTCGCAGGTACGTCAGGCGATCTATCAGCGTGATGAAGATCAGGGCACGCTGGAAACCGAACGCCGCCAGGCCGCGCGTGACGCCAACAACTACTTCAACCTGGTCGCAGATGGCATCGACGCGGTGCAGAGCGCGCGCACGTCGGTGGATGCAGCACAAAAATCCGTGGCCTCGATGCGCGCCGGTTACGCGATCGGTACGCAGAGCCTCACCAACGTAGTGGTCGCGATCGAGCAGCTGGCCCAGTCGCAGTTCCAGTACATCGTCGTGCGCCACCAGTTCATCCTCAACAAGCTGTTGCTCAAGCAGGCAGCCGGCACGGTGGACGTGCACGACCTGGAAGACATCAACCGGTTGCTGCAATGACTACCGACCGTCACTGCCGTGCATTGCGTCTGAAGCCTGGGCATTCACGTGGAGGGCTGAGCCATGTTCGGCTACTACGTTGAACTAGGACTGCGCAGCCTGCGGCGCAACCCGCTACTGACCGCGCTGATGGTGATGGCGATCGGCTTTGGCGTGGCTGCGTCGATGATCACCTGGTCGGTGTTTCGCGCGGTGTCGGGTAATCCGATTCCTGAAAAGTCGAGCCAGTTGTTCACCGCGTTGATCGACAGTCGCGGCCCCAACAACAACAAGGGCGAGCCGCCGTTGGCGCTCAACTACACCGATGCGACCGCCTTGATCAAGGCGCACAAGGCCGAGCACCAGACGTTGCTTTACAACGTATCCCTGTCGGTGCTGCCGGCAGACAGCGACAGCCTGCCTTTCACGGCAGCTGGCTACGCGACCAA
This sequence comes from Rhodanobacter sp. MP7CTX1, assembly GCF_014205795.1. Taxonomy (GTDB): domain Bacteria; phylum Pseudomonadota; class Gammaproteobacteria; order Xanthomonadales; family Rhodanobacteraceae; genus Rhodanobacter. The sequence continues at coordinate 44,601 of NZ_JACHCN010000005.1, read as the reverse complement.
TACCGATTTCTTCAGCATGTTCGACGCCCCGTTTCAGTACGGCAGCGGCTGGAGCGCGAGCGACGACGAGCGGCACGCGGCTGTGGTGGTGATCAGCCACGAGCTCAACGAGCAGTTGTTCGGCGGTGCCGACAGCGTCGGTCGGGACGTGACGCTGGGCATGCACACCTATCGCGTCGTGGGCGTCACTGCCCACTGGGATCCGAAACCGCGGTTCTACGATTTGTTCGACGGCAACGAATTCGGTGAGCCGGTGCAAATGTACGTGCCGTTCACTCGCGCGATAGATCTGCAGATCGATACCGCGGGCAACAACAATTGCGGCTCGCTCATGGATTACGGCAATGGACGCGAAGCGTGGCTGCGCGGCGAATGCGTGTGGATACCGGTGTGGGTGGAATTGCAGACCGCGGCGGACGTCGCGCGTTACCGCGACTTCCTCACCGCCTATGCGGATGAGCAGCAGCGCGCCGGTCGCTTCCATTGGGCACCGAACGTGCGCCTGCGCGACGTCGCCAATTGGCTCGACTATGAACACGTGGTGCCATCGGAGAGTCGCATTTCGCTGATGGTATCGCTGGGTTTCTTTGCGATCTGCCTGATCAACACGATCGGCCTGCTGCTGGCCAAATTCATGCGCCGTGCGCCGGAGATCGGCGTGCGCCGCGCGCTCGGTGCGCCACGCCGCCAGATCTATGGCCAGTTCCTGATCGAGGCGGCAACGGTCGGATTGGCTGGCGGCTTGCTGGGTTTGTTGTTGACCGCGGTAGGCATGCTTGGCGTCGGCTTGTTGTTCGAAGCGGACATCGCTCGTCTTGCCCATCTGGATCTTTCGCTGGTAGCGACGACCCTGCTGGTGGCGATCTTCGCCACCGTGCTGGCCGCGTTCTACCCCGCATGGCGCGCTGCGCAAGTGCAGCCGGCGTGGCAGCTGAAGTCGAACTGAGGCCGAGCGATCATGCAGATCAAACCCATACTCGCCGCCATGCGCCACCACCGGGCCGGCACCTTGCTGATCGCATTGCAGATCGCACTGACGCTGGCCATCGTGTGCAACGCGCTGTTCATCATCCAGCAGCGAATGACGCGCGTTTCGCGCCCCAGTGGCGTGGACGAATCCAACCTCTTTGTGGTCGAGAACTACTGGGCGGATCAATCTTCGCCGCAGCGTATCGACGCACAGATGCGTGCGGACCTGCTGGCCTTGCGTCAGCTTGGCAGTGTGCAGGACGTGGCGCCCGCGAACAGCTTTCCCCTCCACGGCTCGGGCTGGGACAACTTCGTCAAGACTACACCGGACCAGATCAGGTCGACGCTCGACTCGGCGATCTATTTTGCCGACGACCATACCCTGGCGACGCTCGGTGTACGGCTGATCGCCGGGCGCAATTTCACGAGTAGTGAAGTCGGCAGCCAGACGCCGCCGGATCCGATGCTGGCCTCCGAAGTGATCATCAGCAAGGCGCTCGCGAAGGTGACTTTTCCGCAGGGCTCGGCACTGGGCCAGACGATCTACGTGTCGGGCGGTAACCGTCCATCCACCGTGATCGGTGTCACCGACACATTGCAGGCGCATACCGTCGCCAGCTGGATGAACAACTATGCCTACAACGCCGTACTGCTTCCTGCGCGATTGCTGACCGATCGCACGTTCTACCTGGTGCGGGCGCGGCCGGGGCAGCTGGACGCCGCCATGCGTGACGCACCGAAGACGCTGTACGCGCAAAGCCGCATGCGCATCATCAACCGCAAGGACGGCGTGTTGAGCTTCGCCCAGGTGCGCAAGGCTGCCTATGGCCGAGACCTCGGCATGGCGATCCTGATGGGCATCGTCAGCATGGTGCTACTGGCGATCACCGCTGCCGGCATCGTCGGACTCACCAGCTTCTGGGTGGGTCAGCGGCGCAAGCAAATCGGCATTCGTCGCGCGCTGGGTGCCACGCGGCACGACATCCTCAGTTATTTCCTCACCGAAAACCTTTTGATCGGCATCAGCGGCGTCGTCATCGGCGCGGTGCTCGCACTCGGCATCAACCTGTGGATGGTGACCCAGTTCGAGATGGCGCGGTTGTCGCTCGCCTATGTGGCGATCGGTGTGGTTGCTTTGCTGTTGCTCGGCCAGGGTGCGGTGCTGGCCCCGGCGATGCGTGCCTCGAATGTGCCGCCGGTGGAGGCGACACGTTCGGTTTGAAAAACGTCGCCCTTTCCAGGTGGGAAAGGGAAACATCGGAAAGGGAACCTGGAGGTGCACATGCTTGCCTACTATCTGCGACTCGGCCTGCGCAGCCTGCGTCGCAACCCGGTACTCACCGGGCTGATGATCATGGCGATCGGCTTCGGCGTGGCGGCGTCGATGACTACCTTTGCAGTGTTCCGCGCGGTCTCGGGCAACCCCATTCCGTGGAAGTCCGGACAGCTGTTCGTGCCGCAGATCGACGGCTTTGGGCCATCCGGTCGCGATCCCGGTGACAACGGCGAGCCGCCGGATGCGCTGAACTACCAGGACACGTTGGCGCTGATGCGGGCGCATCCGGCGTCGCGGCAGACGGCGCTGTATCCGGTCGCCATCTCGGTGGTGCCGGCTGACGCGTCCAAGCAGCCGTTCTCGATTAGCGGCTATGCCGTCACCACTGACTTTTTCGGCATGTTCGAGATGCCGTTCCAGTACGGCAATGGCTGGGGCACGAACGAGGACGACAGGCGCGCCAGCACGGTAGTGATCAGCAGCAAGCTCAACCAGAAAGTGTTCAACGGCGCCAACAGCGTCGGCCGCAACATCGTGCTGGATAACCGCGACTACCGGATCGTAGGAGTGGCGAAGAGCTGGGATCCGCACCCGCGGTATTACGACGTGGTCAATACGAGTGGTTTTGGCGATGCACCCGATTTCTTCATGCCGTTCAGTCGTGCCATCGATCTGCAAATGGATACCGATGGCAACAACAACTGCAACAAGTCACCCGAGGGTGGCTGGGATGCATGGCTGCAATCCACCTGCGTGTGGTTGACGGTGTGGGCGGAACTGCCTGATGCCGCCGCGGTGCAACGTTACCGCAGCTATCTGGATGGCTATGCGGCCGATCAAAAGCGTGCCGGCCGCTACAACTGGGCACCGAACAATCGCCTGCGCAACGTGATGGAGTGGCTCGACCACGAGCACGTGGTGCCGCAGGAAACCAAGGTCTCGCTGCTGGTCGCACTGGGCTTCCTGGCGGTTTGCCTGGTCAACACGATCGGCCTGCTGCTGGCCAAGTTCATGCGGCGCTCGCAGGAGATCGGCGTGCGTCGCGCGCTGGGCGCTTCGCGACGCGAGATCTACACGCAGTTTCTCGCCGAGGCCTCGATGGTCGGCGTGGCCGGTGGTGTGCTCGGCCTGCTGCTGACGGCTGGAGGTGTGTACAGCATCGGACTGGTGTTCGAGCCTGAGGTTGCCGCGCTGGCGCATGTCGATTTTGGCCTGATCGGGCTCACCCTGCTGGTCGCCATCGGTGCCACGGTGATTGCGGCGTTCTATCCGACCTGGCGTGCCGCGCAGGTGCAGCCAGCCTGGCAACTGAAGTCCAACTGAGGCGACGACCATGCAGATCCAACCGATACTCGCCGCGCTCAAACGTCACAAGGCCGGCACCATCCTGATCGCACTGCAGATCGCGCTGACCCTGGCGATCGTGTGCAATGCACTGTTCATCATCAAGCAGCGCGTCACGCATTTATCGCGCGCGACCGGCATCGATGAACAAAACATCATCAGCGTGAGGAACCAGTGGGTCGGCAAGCCACCTTCACAGCAGGTCAGCGGCTTGACGGCTACCGACCTGACGGCATTGCGTCAGATCCCCGGCGTAGTCGATGTCTACTCGACCAATTCCTATCCGCTGCGCCAGGGCGGCTGGTCGGAGGGGCTGGACTACAAGCCGAATCAGGATCACTCGACGGCGCACACGGCGATCTATTTTTCGGACGAGCACACGCTGGGCACACTGGGCCTGAAGCTGGTCGAAGGGCGCAATTTCCGCGCCGACGAGATTGGCCGTATGGACATCCGCGACAAGTTGGGGCCGCCGACCATCATCGTCACAAGGGAATTGGCGCACAAGCTCTACCCGGATGGTTCGGCGCTGGGCAAGGTCCTGTACTTGAATGAGAACCCGACCACCATCGTCGGCGTCGTCGATCGGCTGGAAGTGCCTTGGGTGGACAACTGGGCCTCGCAATGGGCCGAGCAGTCGACCCTGGTGCCGGTCCGCCTGGCGATGTCGATCGGTGGCTTCTACTTGATCCGTACGCAGCCGGGTCAGGTCGATTCCGTCGCCAAGCAGGTGTCGAAGACGCTATACGGGGTCAATCGCATGCGCGTGATCGACCCCAAGGACGGCGTTCAGAGCTTCAGCCAGGTGCGTGCCAAGGCCTATGCCCGCGATCGCGGCATGGCCATCCTGATGGGCGTGGTCTGCGTGGTGCTGCTGGCGATCACCGCTGCCGGCATCGTCGGACTGACCAGTTTCTGGGTTGGTCAGCGGCGCAAGCAGATCGGTGTGCGGCGTGCGCTCGGTGCAACCCATCACGACATCCTCAGTTACTTCCTTACCGAGAACCTGCTGATCAGTCTGGGTGGCGTGATCATCGGCGCGCTGCTCGCGATCGGCATGAACATGTGGATGGTCAGTCAATTTGAAATGGCGCGGTTGTCTCCGACTTACGTGCTGGCAGGCGTAGTTGTGTTGCTGCTGCTCGGTCAGGCAGCCGTGCTGGCGCCGGCGCTACGCGCCTCGCGGGTGCCGCCAGTGGAAGCAACACGTTCGGTTTGATTTGCCCCTCTCCCAGCGGGGGAGGGACTCATATTTTTGGAGTAATGAATAGATGTTCGGCTACTACCTTGAATTGGCCTTGCGCAGCCTTAGGCGCAGCCCGGGCCTGACCGCGCTGATGGTGCTTACCATCGGCTTCGGTGTGGCCGCGTCGATGACGACCTACTCGGTGTTTCGTGCGGTGTCGGGCGATCCGATGCCGTGGAAATCGTCGAAGCTGTTCGTGCCACAGATCGACATGTGGGGGCCCTCCGGACGCGCCAGCGACGGCGAGCCACCGGATGCGATGGACTACACCGACGCGATGAAGTTGATGCGCGATCACCGCGCCAAGCTGCAATCGGCGATGTACGAGATTTCCCCGTCGGTGGTGCCGGCGGATGCCGGCAAGCATCCGATCCACGTGAGCGGGCACGCGGTCTACAGTGAATTCTTTCCGATGCTGGACGTGCCGTTCAAATTCGGCAGCAGCTGGAGTGCGGACGACGACGCGCAGCGTGCGGCCGTCGCAGTGATCAGCAGCAAGCTCAGCCAGAAGTTGTTCGGTGATGCCAACAGCGTGGGCAAGACTGTCAATGTCGAGGGCAAAGACTATCGCGTGGTCGGCGTGTTGAATGAATGGAATCCGCAGCCGCGATTTTATGACGTGGTCAACAACGGCGGCGGTTTTTCCACCGACTTCGAAGACGTGTTCCTGCCGTTCCAGACTGCGGTCCAGGCGAGCATTCGCAACGACGGGAATACCGACTGCAATGCGACTCCCGCTGAATCAGGCTTTCTCGGCCTGCAGCATTCGAGCTGCACGTGGATTGCCTATATGGCCGAGCTGGACGACGCAGCGGCAGTGACGACTTACCGGCAGTATCTCGATGGCTATGCGCACGACCAGCAGCAGGCTGGCCGTTTTGGCTGGGCGCCGAACAATCGCCTGCGCAACTTGCCGCAGTGGCTGGACTACAAGCATGTGGTGCCCAGCGACACCAAAGTAGCGTTGCTGGTCGCGCTGGGTCTGCTGATCGCATGCCTGGTCAATACCGCGGGTTTGTTGCTGGCGAAGTTCCTGCGCCGCAGCGGCGAGATCGGCGTGCGCCGTGCGCTGGGCGCACCGCGCCTGGCGATCTACACGCAGTTCCTCACCGAGGCCGGCATGATCGGTCTGGCTGGCGGTGCACTGGGTCTGCTGCTGACCGGCATGGGTGTAGCCAGCGTGAGTTGGGTACTGCCGAGGGACATCGCTTCGCTGGCGCGAGTGGACTTCTCCCTGCTCGTGCTCACCCTGCTGGTATCCGTCATGGCGACCACGCTGGCCGGTCTCTACCCCACCTACCGTGCCGCATGCGTACAACCCGCATGGCAGCTGAAGTCGAATTGAGGAACCTGCCATGACCCTGCATCCCATTCTCGCGGCACTGCGCAAACACAAGGCCGGCGTGGTGCTGATCTCATTGCAGATCGCGTTGACCCTGGCCATCGTCTGCAATGCGATCTTCATCATCCAGAAGCGCATCGACATGGTGCATCGGCCGACCGGCCTCAACGAGGACAATCTGTTCCTGGTCACCCAGCAGTGGGTAGGTGCGCCGGACGGAGATGATCCGGCAGGTCTGGAAAAGCTCGACAGCATGCAGCAGGCGGATCTGGCCACCTTGCGCAACCTGCCGGACGTAGCTTCAGTATCGCCGATCCGCTCGCTGCCACTGCTTCGGTCCGGATCGGTCGGCGGGATTGGGATGAAGCCGTTGCAACAAAAGTCAACGGTCGATGCGAATTTCTTCTTTGGCGACGAGCATATGTTGTCGACCTTGGGCTTGAAGCTGGTTGCCGGTCGCGACTTCACGGCCGCCGATGTCCAGCACAAGGGATTCCGCGACGAGAGCGGGCCCGTGCTCACCATCATTACCAAACCGATCGCCGACAAACTGTTTCCGCGCGGCGATGCCGTCGGCAAGGTGATCTATTTCGACAGCGGCAGCACGCCTACCACCATCGTTGGCGTCGTCGCTCGGCTGCAGAGCCCGATCGACTCTGGAGACAGTGGTCTTGCCTGGAATTCGGTGATGTTTCCCATTCGGCAGGACGCGAACTTTGCGCGCTACGTGTTGCGCGCCAAGCCCGGTCGGCTGGTGCAAGCGATGAATGCGGTGACCCCCGCGCTCTATGCAGCGAACCCGATGCGCGTGCTCGACGACCGCAGCGTCAGGTCGTTCGCCGACATCCGCGCCCGAGCCTATCGCGCCGATGTCGGCATGGCGATCCTGATGAGCGTGATCTGCCTGATTCTGCTTGCCGTTACCGCTGCCGGCATCGTCGGCCTCACCAGTTTCTGGGTGGGTCAGCGGCGTCGACAGATCGGCGTGCGGCGCGCATTGGGTGCCCGCAAGGTCGACATCCTGCATTACTTCCAGCTTGAGAATCTGTTGATCGCCGGCATCGGCGCGGTGATCGGCATCCTGCTCGCGGTGGGACTCAACCTGTGGTTGATCACGCGCTTCGAGATGGATCGCATGCCGGTGATCTACGTGGCAGTAGGTGTGCTGGCGGTACTGGCATTGGGCCAGGCTGCGGTGTTCGTACCGGCGCGCCGCGCCTCCAACGTGCCGCCGGTGGTGGCGACGCATGCGGCGTGACGATCTTCGTTCACTTCCGTCAGCAAGGGGTTGCTGATGGAAGCGGGACTCAAGTGAAGGAGCAATGGACGGATGTTCGGCTACTACCTTGAACTGGCTTTGCGCAGCTTGAAGCGCAGCCCCGGACTTACCGTGCTGATGGTGCTGGCCATTGGTTTCGGCGTTGCTGCGTCGATGACGACGTATGCGGTATTCCGTGGTGTCTCCGGCGATCCGATCCCGTGGAAATCGTCCAGGCTGTTCGTGCCGCGGATCGACATGTGGGGCCCAAGCGACAGTGGCCATGTCGGTGAGCCACCGGATGCGCTGGATTACACCGATGCGATGGCGCTGATGCGCGACCATCGCGCGAAATTGCAATCCGCGATCTACCTGATTGCTCCGTCGGTGATTCCCTCAGGTGCGGGACGCAGCCCGATCCCGGTCGACGGCTATGCGGTCTACGGCGAATTTTTCCCGATGCTGGATGTGCCGTTTCTTTATGGCAGCGGCTGGAGTGCGGACGACGATGCCCATCAGGCGGCCGTAGCCGTGATTGGCGACAAGCTCAACCAGCAGGTATTCGGTGGCGGCAACAGCGTCGGCAAGACGATCGATATCGAAGGCAAGGACTATCGGGTGATCGGTGTGCTGGCTGACTGGAATCCGCAGCCGATTTTCTACGATGTGCTGGATACCGGTGGTTACGGTGGCGGCGATGGTCCCGGGGTATTTGTTCCGTTCCAGCGCGCGGTCGCGGTGAACATGTCGAACAGTGGCGTGAATTTATGCCGTGTGGAGCCCACGGAATCCGGCTTTGTCGGCCTGCAGCACTCCAATTGCATATGGATCGCCTACATGGCTGAGCTGGATGGCGCGGGAGCCGTGCAGAGCTATCGGCAATACCTGGACGACTATGCGCGTGAGCAGCGGACGGCAGGACGATTCAGCTGGTCACCGAACAACCGTTTGTTCGATGTGCCGGCCTATCTGGAGCATGAGCACGTCGTGCCGAGCGACACTAAGGTGTCGTTGCTGGTGGCGCTCGGCCTGCTGATCGTGTGTCTGGTGAACACGGTGGGCTTGCTGTTGGCGAAGTTCCTGCGCCGCAGTGGTGAGATCGGCGTACGCCGCGCGCTGGGTGCGTCGCGCCGCGCGATCTACGCGCAGTTTCTCACCGAGGCCGGAATGATCGGCGCAGGCGGTGGCGTGTTGGGGCTGTTGCTCACTGGCTTGGGCGTACTCGGCGTCGGTGTCGTCTTGCCCGCGAGACTCGCCCATCTGGCGCGGATCGATCCGAGCCTGCTCATGCTCACCGTGCTGGTGGCGGTCGTCGCGACCTTGCTGGCTGGCATCTATCCCACCTTTCGTGCGTCACGCGTGCAACCCGCGTGGCAGCTGAAGACTAATTGAGGATCGCGTCATGACCGTGCATCCCATCCTCGCAGCGTTGCGCCGACACAAGGCCGGCGTCGTGTTGATCGTGCTGCAGATCGCGCTGACGTTGGCGATCGTGTGCAATGCGGTCTTCATCATCGGCCAGCGTATCGAGCGATTGAATCGTCCGACCGGTATCGATGAAAGCAACCTGGTGCGGGCCGCGCAGGCATGGGTGGGAGCGCCTAGTGGTGACGATGCAGCGTCCGTCGAAAAGCTCGATGAGTTGCAGCGGGCGGACCTCGCTACGCTGCGGGGCCTGCCTGGCGTACAGGAAGTGGCAGCATCGGAGAGCCTGCCCATACAGGGAATGATATGGAGCGGCGACGTCTCCCTCACGCCGGACCAAAAGGGTATAGACGTCCAGGCCGCCTACTATTACGGGGACGAACATCTGCGCTCTACCCTGGGTGTGCACCTGATCGCCGGTCGCGATTTCAACGCCGGTGAAATCCTGCATCGCACCATCCGCGGTACCGAGGCCTCACCGGTGATCATCGTGAGCAAGCCGGTGGCGGACAAGCTTTTCCCGAAGGGTGATGCGCTGGGCAAGACGGTCTACCAGGATGGAAAGGCGCAGCCCTCGACCATCGTGGGCATCGTCGAACAACTGCAGACGCCGACCACGGACAGCTGGGGCAATCCCTTTGCCTATAACTCGATACTTGAACCGGTTCGCCTGGACGGAGTGATGGCGAGCTACGCGGTGCGGACGCTGCCGGGGCGCGAGCAGGACGTGATGCATGAGGCGCGCAAGGCGCTGTTTGCGGCCAATCCCAAGCGCATCATGCCCGACAGCTGGGGCGTGCAGTCGTTCTCCGACATCCGCACGAAAGCCTATCGCGCCGATCGCGGCATGGCGATCCTGATGGGTGTGGTCTGCCTGATCCTGCTCGGTGTCACGGCCGCCGGCATCGTGGGTCTCACCAGTTTCTGGGTCGGCCAGCGGCATCGGCAGATCGGAGTCCGGCGTGCGTTGGGTGCGCGACGGATCGACATCCTGCATTACTTCCAGATCGAGAACCTGTTGATCGCCGGTGTCGGTGTGGTGCTGGGCGTGCTGCTCGCCGTCGGACTCAACCTCTGGCTGATGACGCATTACGAGATGGAGCGATTGCCGGTGCTTTACGTGCTGACCGGCGTGCTGGCGATGTTGGCGATCGGGCAGGGCGCGGTCTTCGTGCCGGCCCGACGCGCCTCCAACGTGCCACCAGTGGTGGCGACACGAGCAGCGTGACTTTAGAAAGGGACGAGAAGTGAGGGCGCAAGAATCACACCATATGCACGCGGTGAGGCATCCCACGGGCGAGGACGCACGGACTTGCGCCCTCGCTACTCGTCCCTCGCTACTCGCTGTATCTGCTTAACCAGGATCCAACTATGTTTGGCTACTACCTCGACATGGCATTGCACAGCCTCAGGCGCAACCGGATGCTTACCGCGCTGATGGTGCTGGCGATTGCCCTGGGCATCGGCGCCAGCATGACCACGCTGACCGTGCTGCATGTGCTGTCGGGTGATCCGCTGCCCGGAACCAGCCAGACGCTGTTCTATCCACAACTCGAGCCGCGGGATATGGACGGCTATCAGCCGACGGACGAACCGCCGGATCAACTGACCTGGATCGACGGCATGAACCTGCTGCATGCCAGGCGCGCGGATCGGCAGGCACTGATGACCGGCGGCACGGTGCCGGTGCAGCCGGTGCAATCCAGCGTGGATCCGTTCTATTCGGATGCACGCTACACCACCGCCGATTTTTTTCCGATGTTCAAGGCGCCGATGTTGTATGGGCGTGCCTGGTCTGCATCTGATGACGACAGCAAGGCGCGTGTAGCGGTGATTTCCAGCAAGCTCAACGACAAGCTGTTCAGCGGCAAGGACAGCACCGGTCAGATGCTGCAGCTGGGCGATGACGCCGTCCGCATCGTGGGCGTGCTCGACCGCTGGCGGCCGAATCCGCATTTTTACGATATCAACATCAGCGGCAGCTACGGGCCGACGGAGGATGTGTTTCTGCCCTTGAGTACCGCGCGTGACCTCAAGCTCACCAATAACGGCATGATGAATTGCTGGGGCGGCCATAACGACCATCTGGAGATCGCACCCTGTACGTGGCTGCAGTTCTGGGTGCAGCTGGACAGCCCGGCGAAGGTCGCGGCGTATCGGGAATATCTCACGCACTACTCGCAGGAACAGAAAGCGCTCGGGCGTTTCCAGCGCCCGGTCAACATACGCCTGCTTGATCTGATGGGCTGGCTGGATTACCAGAAGGTAGTGCCCAGCGACGTGCGCCTGCAGACCTGGCTGGCATTCGGTTTTCTGCTGGTGTGCCTGGTCAACACGGTGGGCTTGATGTTGGCCAAGTTCATGCGCCGCGCCGGCGAGCTGGGCGTGCGGCGGGCCTTGGGTGCGTCGAAGCGCGCCTTGTTTGCGCAGCTGCTGGTGGAGTCCGGCGTGATCGGTCTCAGCGGCGGTATCTGCGGGCTGCTGCTGGCCTTTGTTGGCCTGTGGCTGGTGCGACAGAGGCCCTCCAGTTATGCCGGGCTTGCGCAACTGGATATGTCGATGTTGCTGACCACGTTCCTGCTTGCCATCGGCGCCAGCCTGATCGCGGGCCTGCTGCCGGCCTGGCGCGCATGCCAGATCACGCCCGCACTTCAATTGAAGAGCAACTGACATGGAAATCCGTCCGATACTCTCGTCCCTGAGCCGGCACAAGATCACCGCATGGCTGGTGATCATCGAGATCGCGCTGACCTGCGCGATTGTCTGCAATGCGGTGTTCCTGATCAGCCAGCGAGTGGATCGCATGAACATGGTCAGCGGCATTGCCGAGCATGAGCTGGTGGAAATCCAGTTGGCCAATCTCGGCGTCCGCCCGGACGCAAAGGCGCGTACCCAGGAAGACCTCGCCGCGTTGCGGAAGATCCCCGGCGTCACCCAGGTCAGTCTTGCGAACCAGATGCCATTCAGCGATTCGGAAACCAACAACAGCATCAAGCTCGACCCGACACAGAAATTGCCCTCGCTCAGCGCAGCTCTGTACTGGGGCGAAAATCTGGCGCAGACCTTTGGCACCCAGCTGGTGGTCGGGCGCAACCTACGTGAAGACGATTACCGCGACCTGGACGCCGTCAACAAGGCTGCTGCCGGTGGCGATCCGAATGACAAGGCCTTGCCCCGGGTGCTGGTAATTACTCAGGCCGTGGCCGACAAGCTGTGGCCCGGCAAGAACCCGCTGGGGAGGTTCATCTATTTTGGCAAGACACCGGAGACCGTAGTGGGCGTGGTTGCCCATCTGGTCAGGCCAGCCAGTTTCTCTCAGGGTGCCGAATTCAGCCTTCTGGTACCGATTCGCCCCGTGGTAGGCGACGGCTCGAGCTATCTGATCCGTACGGCACCACAGGAGCGGCAGCGCGTGCTGAAAGCGGCGTTGGCTGCGCTCAAGGCGCTCGATCCCCGTCGCGTCGTGATCGAGAAGCGTACGTGGGATGACGTACGCAGCGAGTTCTTCCAGAACGATCGCGCGATGACCGGATTGCTGGTCGGCGTGTGCGTGGCGCTGCTGGTGGTGACAGCACTGGGCATCGTCGGGCTGGGCAGCTTCTGGGTGGCACAGCGGCGACGCACGATTGGCGTGCGACGTGCGTTGGGCGCTACCCGCGGCAACATCCTGCATTACTTCCAGACTGAAAACTTTCTGCTGGCGACCATCGGCATTGTCATCGGCATGGTGCTCGCCTATGCCATCAACCTGTTCCTGATGCTGCATTACGAATTGCCGCGACTGCCGGTGATCTATTTCCCGGTCGGTGCGGTGCTGTTGTGGTCGATCGGCCAGCTCGCCGTGCTCGGTCCTGCGCTGCGTGCGGCGGCGGTACCACCGGTGGTGGCGACGCGGTCGGTGTGATGTGAGGCTCGCTTCCCGCGTCGGGAAGAGGGAATTCAAGGGAGCGGATGAATGTTTGGCTATTACCTCGATCTGGCGGTGCGCAGTCTGAAGCGCAACAAGGTGCTGACAGCCTTGATGGTCATCGCCATCGCGGTCGGCATCGGCGCCAGCATGACAACATTGACGGTGATGCACCTGCTGTCCGGCGATCCGCTGCCAGGAAAAAGTGGCACGCTCTTTTATCCGCAGGTGGATGCAGACCCGACCACCGACTTCAGCCACAAAGATCCCGTCGACGTGATGGACTATCACTCGGCGGTGGATCTGTGGACTGCACACCGTGCGGATCGGCAGGCGCTGATCGTCGACAGTCAGCTCAAGGTACGTGCGCCGGAAACAAGTCTTCCGCCGCTGATGGAGATGATGTTGTCGACGACATCGGATTTCTTCCCGATGTTCGACGTGCCGTTCCAGTACGGCAGCAGCTGGCAGCCGCAGGACGATGAGAAACACGCACGGGTGGCGGTGATCTCGGCCGACCTCAACGACAAATTGTTTGGGGGCGCCAACAGCGTGGGCCGCACGCTGCAACTGCGCGATACCGACGTGCGCATCGTCGGCGTGCTGAAACCATGGCGGCCTTCGCCACAGTTCTACATGGTGGCTGGAGGTCGTTTCGCCCATGGCCAGACAGCGGATTTCTATTCCAAGCCGGAGGATGTGTTCACGCCATTCACTAGCGGCCTCGAGATCAACGATGGCAATTTCTGGCAGTTCACCTGCTGGCATATGCCCGACAAGCCTGGCTATCTGGTGGACTCGCCGTGTGAATGGATCAGGCTGTGGGTTGAATTGGATAGCGCGGACAAAGTTGCTGGCTATCGTAGCTTCGTGGCCGGCTATGCCGAGCAGCAGAAGGCGCTTGGCCGCATCACCCATGCCGAGAACACGCGCCTGCGCAGCCTGATGCAGTGGCTGGACTACAACGGTGTCGTACCGAGCGACGTACGACTGCAAACCTGGCTGGCGTTTGCGTTCCTGGCGATCTGCCTGTTCAACACCGTGGGGCTCTTGCTGGCGAAATTCCTGCGGCGCAGTGGCGAGATCGGCGTGCGTCGCGCGCTGGGTGCCAGCCGCGCCGCGGTATTCGCGCAGTGCCTGGTGGAGGCGGGCATGATCGGCCTGCTCGGTGGCATCGGCGGCTGGTTGCTGACGCTCGCCGGACTCTGGCTGGTGCGTCGTCAGCCCGCGGTCTATGCCGACATGGCGCATCTAGACGTGAGCATGTTTCTCGTCACCTTCGCATTGGCCATTGCCACCAGCCTGCTTGCTGGCCTGCTGCCGGCGCTGCGCGCATGCCAGCTTGCGCCGGGCCTGCAACTGAAGACGCTCTGAGGAAGTCATCGCTATGCAGATTCAGCCCATTCTTGCCGCACTGCGTCGTCATCGCCTCGCCACCTTGCTGATCGCCATGGAGATCGCATTGGCCTGTGCGGTCCTTTGCAATGCATGTTTCATGATTGCGAACCGGATCGCGATGATGCATATCGACAGCGGTGTGGATGAAACCTCGCTGGCGACCGTACAGTTGACCGGCTACGAGGACAGCCACGCTGTCGATCTGAATGCACGGGTCTTGGCCGGCTTGCGCAGTATTCCCGGCATGCAATCGGTCACGGTGCTCAATTCGATACCGTTCGGTGCTCGTCGGGGCACTGCAGGCATCACTCTGGATGCAGCTGCTCAGCATTTTGGCGGCGTGGTGGAGTTCTACGTCGGAGGTCCCGGCAGTTTGCAGGCCCTGGGTGTGCACGTGATCGCTGGTCGTGGTCCTCAGGCCGATGATTTTCGAGCGTTCACCGGCCTTATGCCGAGTGATGCGTCCGTGCAGATCACCCACTCGCTTGCCGAGCATCTGTGGCCGGGCGTCGATCCACTGGGCAAGGATTTCTGGCTGGACAAAATGCATTACCGAGTGGTCGGCGTCATCGATCATCTGGTCAGGCCAGACCCGCCCGGCTGGCCCGACAACAGTAAGGACTGGTCGATCTTCGTGCCGGCACAACCGGGCAAACTTCTCGCCGGGAGTTATTTGCTACGCGCGGACCCCAGGGATGTGCCGCGCGTGTTGCGCGATGCCCGCGCGATGATTGCGAAAGTTGCTCCGGATGCCGTATTCGACCAGGAGGGTAGTCAGACCCTCAGCGATCTGCGCGCCACGTGCTTTCGCCAGGATCGTGCGATGGCCGGCATCCTGGTCGGTGTGATCGTGGCGCTGCTGCTGGTCACCGCGCTGGGCATTGTGGGTCTCGCCAGTTTCTGGGTGCAGCAGCGACGCCGACAGATCGGCATCCGTCGTGCGATTGGGGCGACCCGCGGCGACATCCTGCGCTACTTCCAGACCGAGAACTTTCTCATCGTGAGTTTCGGGATTGCGCTCGGCATGGTGCTGGCGTTTGCGCTGAACGTCATGTTGATGAAGTTCTATGAGTTGCCGCGCCTGCCGTTGTACTACCTGCCGATCGGCGCGTTGGTGCTTTGGGCACTTGGCCAGATCGCCGTGCTCGGCCCCGCGCTGCGCGCGGCGGCGGTGCCACCGGTCGTGGCGACGAGGAGCGTGTGATGAAAGGGGATTGCAGAAGCAAGAAGCAGCGGTTCGGCTTACTTTTGATGGAGTCATGACATGTTTGGCTATTACCTCGATCTCGCCCTGCGCAGCCTCAGGCGCAACAAGATGCTGACGGCACTGATGGTGCTGGCGATCGCGCTGGGCATCGGCGCAAGCATGACTACGTTGACCGTCCTGCATGTGTTGTCCGGCGACCCATTGCCAGGTCGAAGCGGCAGCTTGTACTACGCACAGATTGATCCGCAGGACATCAAGGGCATGGACTCCAGCAAGGAGCCACCGGAGCAGGTCACCTTGATCGACGGCCTGAATCTGCTGCATGCCGGACGTGCGGATCATCAGGCGTTGATGACCGGTGGGTCGGTACCGGTGCAGCCCGAACAGTCCTCGCTCGATCCGTTCTACGTGGAGGCGCGTTACACCTCGGCCGACTTCTTCGGAATGTTCGACGCGCCGTTCCTGTACGGCCAAGGCTGGACCGCAGCGGAGGGCGAGGCGAAGGTACGCGAGGTGGTGATCGCAAAGTCACTCAACGACAAACTGTTTGACGGCGCCAACAGCGTGGGCCGCACGTTGCGCATGGCCGGCACCTCCTTCCGCATCGTGGGCGTGCTGGACAGCTGGCAGCCAAACCCGCATTTCTACGACCTCAACAGTGGCTCCTACGCCTATGGCGAGGAGGTGTTCCTGCCGCTGCAGACCATGCTGGAACTGCGCCTGGATCGCGGCGGATCGACCGATTGCTGGGGCAATGGTGGGGGCGGCGTCGGCAACATCCTGCCTTCGAATGACTGCGTGTGGCTGCAGTTCTGGGCGCAGCTGGACAGCCCCGCGAAAGCAGCCGCGTATCAGGAATTTCTCGTGCACTACTCACTGGACCAGAAGGCACTGGGCCGCTTCCAGCGTGTCCCCAATGTGCGCCTGCGCAATGTGATGCAGTGGCTTGACTACAACAAGGTGGTGCCCAGCGATGTGCGGCTGCAGAACGGGTTGGCATTTGGCTTTCTGCTGGTATGCCTGGTCAACACGGTGGGGTTGATGCTGGCCAAGTTCATGCGTCGCGCCGCGGAGCTCGGCGTGCGCCGTGCGCTGGGTGCGTCGCGGCGCGCGTTGTTTGCGCAGCTGCTGATCGAATCGGGCGTGGTCGGTCTGGTCGGCGGCGTCGGCGGCCTTTTGTTGGCGATGTTCGGGCTGTGGCTGGTACGGCAGCGTCCTTCGGACTATGCCGCACTGGCCCACCTGGACCTGAGCATGCTGTTCGTCACCTTCGTGCTGGCGGTTCTCGCCACGTTGCTGGCGGGTCTGCTGCCCGCCTGGCGTGCCTGCCAGATCGCGCCCGCCCTGCAACTGAAAAGCAATTGAGGCGACCCATGGACATTCTTCCGATTCTTTCCACGCTGCGCCGTCACAAGCTCACCGCGTGGCTGTTGATCCTGGAAATCGCGTTGACCTGCGCGATCGTCTGCAACGCGGTATTTCTGATCGGTCAACGCCTGCAGCGCATGGACATGCCCAGCGGCGTGGCCGAACACGAGCTGCTGCAGATCCAGGTAGCCGACGTGACGACACCGTCCAATCCGTATGCCCGGCTCGCGGAGGATGTCGCGCTGCTTCGGCAGGTGCCCGGTGTGCAATCGGTGGCTTCCTCCAACCAGGTGCCGTTTGGTGGTTCGTCGTCGAACGGCAATATCCGGCTCGACCCGGCGCAGCCCGAGCGCACGCTCAGCGCTACCACCTACTTCGGCGAAAACATTCCGCAGACGCTGGGCACGAGGCTGGTGTCCGGGCGCGACCTGCAGTCCGACGACTTTGTCGACGTGGAAACGGCGATGAAGGGACTCAGCACGGGTGACAGCAAGAGCCTGCCGCACGTAACCCTGATCACCCAGACCCTGGCCGAGCGCCTGTGGCCAGGACAGAATTCGCTGGGCCGCCTCATCTACCTCACGCCCACCGTGGGCCTGCGCGTGGTCGGTGTGCTGGACAGCCTGGTGCGGCCGAACGCCTTCGATCCAGCCAAGGCACAGTTCACCATGGTCGTGCCGCTGCGAATGGGCGCGAACAAGGACCAGAGCTACGTGATCCGCACCCGACCGGAAGATCGCGCGAAGGTGTTGGCTGCCGCGGTGGCTGCGCTGAAAAAGGCTGATCCGGACCGGGTAGTAACCACCAGGCGCAGCTTCGACGAAGTGCGCCGGAAGTTTTTCCAGGACGACCGTGCGATGGCCGGCATCCTGACCGGCGTGATCGCGGCGCTGCTCATCGTCACCGCGCTGGGCATCGTCGGGCTGGCCAGCTTCTGGGTGGCGCAGCGCCGTCGCACGATCGGCGTGCGCCGGGCCCTGGGCGCCACCCGCAGCAACATCCTGCACTATTTCCAGACCGAGAATTTCGTGCTTGCGACCCTGGGCATTGCACTGGGCATGGCGCTGGCTTTCGGCATGAACCTGTTCCTGATGACCCACTACGAATTGCCCAGACTACCGGCCGTCTATTTCCCGGTCGGAGCGGTGTTGCTGTGGCTGATCGGGCAGCTTGCCGTGCTTGGCCCCGCACTTCGCGCGGCGGCGGTGCCGCCGGTAGTGGCAACGCGGTCGGTTTGAATGATGTGACCCCTCCTTCGGCTTGCCCCGAAGAAGGGACTCCCTTCGGTCGCAGGGGAGGGCGTGTTGACGGAGTGCACGAATGTTCGACTACTACCTCAATCTGGCGCTGCGCAGTCTGCGGCGCAACAAGGTGCTTACCGCGCTGATGATCATCACGCTGGCGCTGGGCATCGGTGCGTCGATCACGACGCTGACCGTGCTGCGCCTGCTGTCGGGCGACCCGCTGCCGCAGAAGAGTGCGCAGCTGTTCTATGCCCAGGTCGATCCGTATACCAGGGATGGCTATGTGCCAGGAAAAACCAAGCCGCAACGCCTGATGGCCTATCCCGATGCGATGAACCTGCTGCACGCGCACCAGGCCAGGCGGCAGGCGGCGATGGCCCTGACCGATGCCAAGATCGCGCCGCTGCACGCGGGTGAGCATCCGTTCTTCAGCGACGGGGTGATGACCACGGCGGATTTCTTCACGATGTTCGATGCACCGTTCCGCTACGGCGGCGGTTGGACGGCGGACGACGACGAGAGCCGTGCACAAGTCGTGGTGATCTCCGATTTCCTCAACGACAGGCTGTTCGGCGGGGCCAGCAGCGTGGGGCGGACCATTCGCGTCAATGACCACGATCTGCGCATCATCGGCGTGCTGAAACCGTGGGCGCCGCAACCGCGCTTCTACGCGCAAGGGCTGGGCGGCCGCAGCTATGGCGATGGTGATGCGGTATTCCTGCCGCTGCAGACCGCGCGTGCCGCGAGCATGGATCCGCAGAACGACGACTGCTGGGCGGTCGCCGACACCAGCAAGCTGGAAACGGCGCCCTGTATATGGCTCGGCTTCTGGGCCGAGCTTTCCAGTGACGGAGAGGTCGCTGCGTACCGTCAGTTCCTGTCGAACTACGTGCAGCAGCAGATCGCCTTGGGGCGCTTCTATCGCCCCGAGGTGGCGCTGTCGGATCTGCCGCAGTGGCTGCGCGACGAGAAGGTGGTACCCGACGATGTACGCCTGCAGGCCGGGCTTGCGTTCGGCTTCCTGCTGATCTGCGTGGTGAACACGGTAGGCCTGCTGCTGGCCAAGTGTCTGCGCCGTTCGCAGGAAATCGGCGTGCGCCGTGCACTTGGCGCCACGCGGCGCGCAATCTTCGCGCAGTTCATGGTCGAGGCCGGCATTGTCGGCATGGCCGGTGGTTTGCCGGGTCTGGTTTTTGCGGAACTGGGTCTATGGTGCATCCGCCATCAGCCCGCCGAGTACGCCGGACTCGCGCATCTGGACGTCCATATGTTTTTTCTCACTTTCCTGGTGGCGCTCGTTGCCAGCATGATCGCCGGCTTGCTGCCAGCGTGGCGTGCCAGCCTGCTTGCACCGGGTTCGCAACTGAAGGCTGCCTGAGGTGCTTATGGAAATCCGCCCGATTCTCGCCAGTCTGCGCAAGCACCGGATTCCGGCCATCCTCATCGTGCTGGAGATCGCGCTGGCCTGCGCCGTGCTGTGCAATGCGGTATTCATGATCGGTCAGCGCGTGGTCGATATCCATCGGACCAATGCGATCGATGAACGAGGCATCGGAGTGATCACGGTCGATGGGGCCGATCCGAAGATGGCTTCCAGCGAGATCCCGCGCAATCTTGCCCGGTTGCGGGGGATTGCCGGTGTGCAGGCGGTGGCTGTGACGAACACGGTGCCGTTGAGCAACAACAACTGGGGCTGGGCATTTGGTACCAACCCGGATACGAGATTCAACGACGCCGTGAATGTCTCGGCCTACTTTCTCGGCGAGGGCGGTGACAAGGCGCTTGGCCTGCAGTTGCTGCAAGGCCGTTTTTTCAGTTCTGACGAATACGCCGACAGCAAGCGTGGCTCCATGCCGCTGGTGGATACACACGTCGTCATCGTCACGCAAAGCGTGGCCGAACGCATGTGGCCTGGGCAGCCGGCGCTGGGCAAGGTGCTCTATTCCAAACCGCTCGCGTATAGGGTGGTCGGCGTGGTCGTCGATGTGCTGCGTCCGTTCGTGAACAGCCAGCGGGCCTGGCACAGCGTCTTCTTTCCGCTAAGCCCGGACAGTGCGCTGAGCTACTACGTCGTGCGCAGCGCGCCGCAGGATCGCGACCGCATCGTGCTGCAGGCGCAGCAGGCGTTGAGTGAGCTCGACCCGATTGCTGTCGTCAAGGGTCACAGCTTCACCGACATCCGCGACAAGTATTTCGCGGACATGAGCAGCATGGCCTGGATGCTGGTGCTGGTGTGCATCGTGATGCTGGCGGTGACCGCGTTCGGCATCGTTGGCCTCACCAGTTTCTGGGTGCAGCAGCGTCGGCGGCAGATCGGCATACGCCGTGCAGTGGGCGCTACCCGCGGCCACATCATGCAGTACTTCCAGACGGAGAATTTTTTGCTCAGCAGCGCGGGGATCGTGCTTGGCATGGTGCTGGCCTTCGCCATCAACCTGTATCTGATGCATCACTACGAGATGACACGCATGCCCTGGTTTTATCCGCCAGGCGGCGCCATTGCCCTTTGGGCGCTTGGCCAGCTTGCCGTACTCGGGCCAGCCCGACGGGCGGCAGCGGTGCCGCCGGTGGTGGCGACACGATCCGTATGAAAACCGTGCTATCTGGCACGGGTTGATGAAGCCCATGGCAGGCACAATCGTGCTTCACAACTGAGGAGGGTGAGCCTGATGAAAACGTTGCCATTGCTGATCTGTACGAGCCTGCTGGGCTCGGTGACTCTCGCTGCGTCCGTACAGGCGGCGCCAGCTGCGCAGACGGCGGCTTCCCAAACCGATGTCGCGACCCGAGTGCAGGCGCTGAACGCATTGCTGGCGGAGCAGTGGCAGCATACGTTGCAGAACCAGCCGGAGTTCGCCACGACGCTCGGCGATCTGCGTTACAACGATCGCTGGAGTGACCTCTCGCTGGCGCATGTGGCGGCCGAGCACAAGGTCAACCAGGATTTCCTGAAGCGCTTCCAGGCGATCGATACCACCGGTTTCTCCGACACGGACAAGCTGAACCAGCAACTGATGGTGCGCCAGCTGACGGATGGTCTGCGCGCCGACGACCTCAAGCTGGATGAGATGCCGCTCGATCAGATGAGTGGCGTGCATATCGCGCTGGCCGGTTTCATTAGTTCGATTCCGTTCGACAACACCAAGGAATACGACGACTACCTCACACGTCTGCGCGCCGTGCCGAAAGCATTCGATCAGGTCATCGACGTGGCAAAGCAGGGCATGCGCGACAAGATGATGCCGCCGAAATATCTGCTGGAGGAAGTCGTTACGCAGATCGACAACATCGACAAGTCGGCAGGCATGGACAGCGCATTTGCCGAACCGCTGAAGCATTTTCCGGCATCGGTGTCGGCCGCCGATCAAAAGCGTCTGCATGATGCAATCCTCGCTGCCATCGACAACGATGTGCGTCCGGCCTACCGCAAGCTCGGCGAGTTCGTGGCGAAGGATTACGCGCCGAACGGACGCACCCAGCCGGGTGTCTGGAACCTACCGAACGGCGAAGAGATCTACCGCTTCGACATCGAACAGATGACCACCACGCACAAGTCGGCGGAGGAGATCCACACGTTGGGTCTGTCCGAGGTCAAGCGGATCGAGGGCGAGATGACGCAGATCGCCAAGTCGCAGGGCTTTGCCGATCTGGCCAGTTTTCGCGCCTCTCTGAAGAGCAATCCGAAGACGCACGCCACGTCGCGCGATGACATTCTCAATCGCTATCGCGGCTATCTCGCACAGATGCAGCCAGAGTTGCCGAAGTTGTTTGGCCTGCTGCCGAAAACCAAGGTCGTCGTGATGCCGGTCGAGGCGTTCCGCGAGAAGGAAGCACCTGCCGCCGAATACCATCAGGGCACGCCAGACGGCTCGCGGCCGGGGCAGATCTTCGTCAACACCGGGGACTTTGCCAATCGCAGCGTGCTGACGATCGAATCGACCTCGTATCACGAGGGTATCCCGGGACATCACCTGCAGATATCGATCGCGCAGACGCTGCCGAAGCTGCCGCCGTTCCGCCAACAGGGTGGCTACACCGCCTATATTGAGGGCTGGGCGTTGTATTCCGAGCAGCTGGGCAAGGACATCGGTTTCTACAAGGACCCGCTGTCCGACTACGGCCGGCTCTCCGACGAATTGCTGCGCGCGGATCGTCTGGTGCTCGATACCGGCGTGCACAGCAAGCACTGGACGCGCCAGCAGATGGTGGATTTCTTCCACGCCCATTCCAGTGAAGACGAGCCGGATGTGCAGGCCGAGACGGATCGCTACATCACCTGGCCCGCCCAGGCGCTGGCCTACAAGACCGGCGAGCTGAAGATCCTCGAATTGCGTGCACACGCCAAGCAGGAACTCGGCGCCCAGTTTGACATCCGCGCTTTCCATGACGAGATCCTCAACGGCGGCGCGTTGCCGCTGGACGTGCTGGAAAGCCGCGTCAATGACTGGATCGCCGCGGTGAAGGCAGGCAAGGCACCCGCGCATCCGATGGCGAACTGACAGGTGCGCGCTGTCCGGGCATGGCCCGGGCAGCGCGTTTCAACAGCTCATGCGGAGATACGACATGCGATGTCTTGCACTCTGCGGCACCCTGGTACTGGCCACCGTTCTGGCGCAGCCGGTGATGGCCGGTGACTGGTACAAATATCAACTGAACACCGACGACAGTCTCAGCTGGCGTGATCCCGGTCACGCACTCAAGCTGCATTCGGATAGCACCACGGGGATCACGGTCAGCAAGACCAGCCCCGGCTCGCTATGGGGAATGCAGCAAGGCGACGTGATCGTTGCGGTCGACGATCACCCCGTGCAGCACGTGAGCGAACTGCTCGCCCGACTGCGTTCGAGCAAGCCGGCAGCGGTGAAGCTGCACTTGCGCCGGGGGGATGCCTCCCTGGTGCTGGCGGTGGCTGCTGCCGACTACGCAAGCATCGTGGACGCTGCACCGCCTGCACCGCCTGCACCGCCATCTCCACCCGCACCCCCGTCTGGAGGGTGAGGAATCGACCCGGTAGTTGCCCTCGACGGTCGACTGGCCCGATAGTCATGGCAACCATTTGGCAGGGAGCGGCATCAATGACCGCATGTGTAGACGAAAAATGCGAACTGTCCTGATCATCGACGACAACCCGGCCGTGGGCGAAGCGCTCTCGCTGGCATTGTCGCTGCACGAAATTCGGCCGCTGGTCGCATTGACGCCCGAGCAAGGCCTGAAGCTGCTGGAGACCGAGCAGGTCGACGTGGTGATCCAGGACATGAACTTCACGGCCGACACCACCTCGGGCGAGGAGGGCGTGGCGCTGTTCCGGGCTATCCGCGAGCATCACCCGGATCTGCCGCTGATCCTGCTCACTGCATGGACACATCTGGAAACCGCGGTCGAGCTGGTCAAGGCCGGTGCTGCCGACTACCTGGCCAAACCGTGGGACGACAGCAAGCTGCTGGCCACGGTGGAAAACCTGCTGGAGCTGTCCGAGTCGACGCGGGAAGTGGCACGTAGCCGGCGCGAGCGCCGCCATCGACGTGAAGCGCTGCAGGGCAAATACGATCTGGACGGTCTGGTGTTCGCCTCCGAAGCGATGGCGCGCACCCTGGAGCTGGCCTGCCAGATCGCCCGTTCGGATGTGCCGGTGCTGATCACCGGCCCGAACGGCACCGGCAAGGAGCGCATCGCCTCGATCGTGCATGCGAACTCGGCGGTAAAGCGAGGTGCGTTCGTCGCGGTGAACTGTGGCGCGCTGCCGGGCGAGCTGATCGAGGCCGAACTGTTCGGTGCCGATGCTGGCGCATACACCGGCGCGAACAAGGCGCGCGAGGGCCGCTTCGAGCTGGCTGATGGTGGCACGTTGTTTCTGGACGAGATCGGTAACCTGCCGCTGCCCGGGCAGATGAAGTTGCTGCGGGTACTGGAAACCGGCCAGTTCGAAAGGCTTGGCTCCGGCCGCACGCGACAGGTCAAGGTGCGCGTACTGAGTGCGACCAATGCCGATCTCAAGGCGATGATCCGCGCCGGCACGTTCCGCGAGGATCTGTATTACCGGCTGAACGTGATCGAAGTGAACCTGCCGTCGCTGGCCGAGCGCAGCGACGACATCCTGCCACTGGCGGAATATTTCCTGGACGGCCGCGCCGAACTCGGTGATGCCGCACGCGAAGCCATGCTGAACTATCCGTGGCCTGGCAATGTGCGCGAATTGAAGAACGCGATCGAGCGCGCTGCACTGCTTGTCAGTGGTGGCCCGATCACACCCGAACTGCTCAACCTGCCACTGCACGTTGCCACCGCTGCGCGTAACCTGGACGAACCCAGCCGCGAGGCGGTAGAGACGGCACTGCACAAGGCCGATGGCGTGGTCAGTCGCGCTGCGCAGAACCTGGGGCTGTCGCGGCAGGCGTTGTATCGACGGATGGAGCGGTATGGATTGGCCGCGCCTGCCTGAGCGCTTGTCGATGGTCTTTGATACGGGCCGGAGAAACCATGAACAGGCTCCAAGGGGTAGGCTCTTGATCAACTTTTCAGGGATGCTTTGGCCATGCGACCGTTGGTGCCTCTCATCGTGATCCTCATCAAGTGATTACCCTAAAAGTCCGCCTGACCCTTCTGCTAGGCGTGGCGGCGCTTGCCGGCGCGTTGATCTACGCCGGCGTCACGCAGTGGCCGCTGCCGCAGTTGCTGGCCTGGTCGCGGAATGATCTTGGCCTGAAGCTTTCTGTATTCAATCAATTGAGCATGCTTGGCGGCTTGCTGGTGACCGTGCTGTTGCTGCTGCCGCTGGCATTCTGGCTGGCAGGCCAGGTGATGGCGCCGGTGAGCCGGCTGCTGCGTGCACTGGAAGGCGCGGTGGCGAGCTACCGCGATGGCGATTTCAGTTTCTCGATCGCCATCAATCGACGCGACGAGCTCGGCGAACTGATCCGCATGCACAACGCACTGGGCCAGACCCTGCGCGAGCAGCGCCAGCATCTGGTGCAGCGCGAACTGCTGCTGGACACGGTGGTGCAGAACACGCCGGTGGCGCTGGTGCTGACGGATGCTGCCGGTCGCGTGGCCTACGCGAACATTGCCTCGAGACATCTGTTCAATGAGGGCCGCAGCCTGCACGGGCTGGATTTTTCCGAGCTGTTGGCCGACGCGCCCGAAGCGCTGCGTCGCGCGGTGGAAAGCGGTGAGGACGCGCTGCTCAGCGTGGAGATGGATGGCAGCGACGAAACCTTCCATCTCTCGCAGCGGGCGTTCCGGCTGCAGGGTCGACCGCATCGGCTGCAGTTGTTCCGACGCATGACGCGCGAGCTGTCACGACAGGAAGTGGCAACCTGGAAGCGGGTGATCCGGGTGATCAGCCACGAGCTCAACAACTCGCTGGCACCGATCTCCTCACTGGCGCATTCCGGTGCCGAGCTGGCGCGGCGTGGCGACACTGCGCGCCTGCCCGGCGTGTTTGCCACCATCGGCGAGCGTGCCCGACACCTGCATGGGTTCATCGCCGGCTACGCCAGTTTCGCCAAACTCCCGGCACCGCAGCTGGTGACGGTGGAGTGGGCGCCGTTCCTGGAAGGACTGTCGCTGCATTGTCGCTATCGCCTGGCGACGCCGATACCGGCACAGCCGGGTCGTTTCGATGCGGTGCAGATCGAGCAGGTGCTGATCAACCTGATCAAGAATGCGCATGAGTCGGGCAGTGCGGAGGATGGCGTCACGCTGTCCATCCTCGAAACGGGCCGCGACCTGCGCATCGAAGTGGCTGACCGCGGCCCCGGCATGACCGAAACCGTGCTGGCCCAGGCGCTGCTGCCGTTCTATTCGACCAAGCGTTCCGGCACGGGGCTCGGCCTGGCACTGACCCGCGAAATCGCCGAGGCGCACGGTGGCCGTGTGCTGCTGGCCAATCGCGAAGACGGTGGCTTGCGCGTGAGCTTGTTGCTGCCACATACCGTGACGCATTGAGCGACCCTCGTTGACGACCCATGGTTTGCGGACCATGTAGGAGCGCACCCTGTGCGCGAGCTCTCGCGGGACACGCCCTTTGTGGAAGCGACTTCAGTCGCGATAGCACTTCGTGCAAGTCACCACTGAAAACACACAAGCCCAGGTTGTGCGCCCTCCCCTGCTTGCAGGGGAGGGCTGGGGGTGGGGTTGCTCTTTAGTCCGAAGATCAAAAGCACCCCCTCCCAACCTCCCCCTGCAAACAGGGGGAGGAGCAAGGACTGTGGCTCACACGATTCTTGGCAGGGATGATCGCCAGTCACCGTGTCGAAAAAATTTATAGCAGCCTCTGACCTACAAGCTTCCTTATACTCAAGGCTCATCAGGATAGGGAGTCGGGTAATGGCAATGGGACAGCTTCTTGCGTTGGTCATCGTGCTGGTCGTCGTCATCGGCGTGGCCAAGCTGGTGCGTATCGTGCCGCAGGGTTTCGAATGGACGGTGGAAACGTTCGGCAAATACACCCGCACGCTCAGCCCGGGCCTGCACCTGCTGATTCCGATCTATCAAACCGTAGGCCGCAAGATCAACATGATGGAGCAGGTGCTGGACGTGCCGTCGCAGGACGTCATCACCAAGGACAACGCGGTGGTGCGCGTCGATGGCGTGGTGTTCTACCAGGTGTTGGATGCATCCAAGGCTGCCTACGAGGTGTCCAATCTGGAGCAGGCCTCGCTCGCGTTGATCATGACCAATATCCGTACCGTGCTCGGTTCGATGGACCTGGATGAATCGTTGAGCCAGCGCGATGGCATCAATGCGAAGTTGTTGCGCGTGGTCGATGAGGCGACCCATCCGTGGGGTGTCAAGGTCAACCGCATCGAGATCAAGGACATCGCACCGCCGCGCGATCTGATCGACGCGATGGCGCGACAGATGAAGGCCGAGCGCGAGAAGCGCGCGAACATCCTTGATGCGGAAGGTTTTCGTCAGGCCGCGATCCTCAAGGCCGAGGGTGAAAAGCAGTCGGTGATCCTGGCCGCAGAAGGCGAGAAAGAAGCAGCATTCCGCGCGGCCGAGGCGCGCGAGCGTTCGGCCGAAGCGGAAGCGAAGGCAACCACGATGGTGTCCAACGCGATCGCCAACGGCAACGTCAATGCGCTGAACTACTTTGTCGCGAACAACTACGTCGAGGCGTTGAAGGAAATGGCGAAGTCGCCAAACCAGAAAATGCTCTTGCTGCCCATCGAAGCCACCGGAATTCTGGGTTCACTGGCCGGCATCGCCGAGCTGGCCAAGGAGTCGCTGGGCCAGCAGCAGAAATCGGCGGCGATCCAGCCGCCGCTACGCTGAGGACCGCGTTATGTGGGAGCTATCGACGCATTACCTGTGGTGGATCCTGGCGCTGCTATTGATTGCCGGCGAAGTCCTGATGCCGGGTTACTTCATGTTGTGGATCGGCCTGGCGGCAGCGGCGATGGGCGTGGTGTTGTGGCTCGTGCCGTCGCTGGCATTGCTGGCGCAGGCGGTGCTGTTTGCCCTGCTGGCGTTCGCCGCCTGCCTGGTCTATGCGCGCCTGTTACGGCCGAGGCTGGAACGGCGCGTACCGGGCAGTGAGCGGTTGAACCGTCGTGGCGAGCAGATGATCGGTCAGCGTTATGTGCTGATCGAGCCCATCATCAACGGTCGCGGCAAGGCATGCGTGGGCGACGGTCAGTGGCTGGTCAGCGGACCGGATCTACCCCTGGGCAGCACCGTGGAAGTAGTGGCCGTCGATGGCACCACGCTGAAAGTGCGTGCCGCGCCTTAGCGCGCCTGCGCGAAAAAAAACATCATCTGGCGTCATTCCCAAGGCCTCGCAAGAGGCCTTTTTTTTGGCTGTCAAAAACAGGGCTGTATCTATCGCCTGCCACACGGTTGTGTCGATGCACTGCGCGGACGAGGCCATGGCGGTACGCGATTTAAGGGTTTTCTCATACGGGATTCAGACCTTTCTCATATCAGCTCTGTGATGGGCATCACATCATGTCGGGGTCAGATCCGACCCATCGCTGACTTCCCAGAGCCATCCGACACAGGCAGCCAAGGGTGGTGAACGAAGGGTCTGCTGGCGGTACGACCTTGCCGACACAGGTCGAACAAACCCCTGGCCAAATGCGGAATTTCCCCGTGACTCTCACCATAGATAGAAGGTTCTACGCATGAAAATCAACAAGCTCTTCCTTGCCATGGTCATCGGTGCTGGCGCGCTGGCCTCGCAGTTTGCGTCGGCTGCTCCCACCACCGGAAACATAACGTTCAATGGTGCCCTGACTGCCGATACCTGCGTTGTCACGAACGGCACCTCGGGCAACATCACCGTGACCCTGCCGACCCTGCCGGCGGCAAACTTGAGCGCGGGTGGCACCACTGCGGGCAGCACGCCGTTCCAGATCGTTCTCACCAGTTGCCCCACGCTGATTCCGGTGCGTGCCTTGTTCAGTGCGGGCAGCGCAGGTATCACCACTGACCGACTGAACAACACCGGCTCGGCTGCCAAGGTTCAGATCCAGCTGCTCAACTCCGCGTCCACGGTGATGACATTGAGCCAGACCACCGCTGCCACCCAGGGCGACTTGCAGGTGGTGACGGACGCAACAGGTGCCGCGACGCTGAAGTACACCGCCCAGTATTACGCCAATGGCGGCGCATCTTCGGCCGGTTCCGTTACCTCCAACGCGGTGTACACGATCGTCTTCAACTAAGACGTCGCGACAGAACGGCCGCAGTCATCGACTGCGGCCGCTTTCGGGCCCTCGTCCATCGACAGGGTTCTGTATCTCCTTCACTCCCCCTCAAGTGCCATGTGCAAGGTGTTTACGTGAAACCCATGTCGACGTTCCGTGCGTTGCTTCACGCCAGCCTCGCGATCACAGGTCTGGTGGCTGGCCTGAATGCAAATGCTTCCGTGGTGATTTCGGGTACGCGCGTGGTTTACAACGGCGCGGACCACGAAACGACCGTCAAGCTCACCAACAAGGGTGAGATGCCGGCACTCACCCAGGTGTGGATCGACAAGGGCGAGGCCGAGGACGCACCCACCAACATCCAGGTGCCGTTTACGGTGACGCCACCGGTGGCGCGTATCGATCCGGACAAGGCGCAGACGCTACGTGTGCTCTATACCGGCGAGCCGTTGCCGAAAGACAAGGAATCGGTGTTCTGGCTCAACGTGCTGGAGATCCCGCCGAAGGCGGGCGAGTCCGACGAGGCCAGCCGCAACTACCTGCAGTTCGCCATCCGCTCGCGCATCAAGTTGTTTTTCCGCCCGGCAGGACTGGAGGGAAGCGCCATGGACGCTCCCTCGAAGCTGAGCTGGCGTCTGGTGCAGGACGGCACCACGCAGATAATCGAAATCCGCGACCCCACGCCCTTTTATGTCTCGTTTGCCAGCGTGGATGTCGGTGCGGGCGGCAAGCACGCCACATTCGATGAGGGTGGCATGGTCGCTCCCGGCGAAACCGTTCGCTTCAAACTGAAAGGAACGAGCGCACCTGCGGCCGAGGCCAAGGTGCATTACCGGGCCATCAACGATTTTGGCGGAATCACCGAAGGAGATGCGTCGCTGTCGTCAGCTGCGCGTTGATTCGATGAAAAAGAACAAGGCAGGGAAGAGGAACAAAGCCCGCCTGTTTGCATGCGGCATCTACACCGGCAAGGTATTGATGCTTTCGTTGGCTGGCGGCGCGTCTGTTGCGATGGCCGCCGAGTCTGGCAGCGCAGTGAACGAAGTCGACTTCAGCACCGATTTCATGCGTACCGGCGGTACGGTCATCGACGTCAGCCGCTACAGCAAAGGCGCTGTCCTCGTTCCGGGGCAATATCGCGCGGATCTGTATCTCAACAAAGTCTGGATAGGCCTCAACGACGTGAATCTGCGCAGTTTCGACGGCGGAGTGCAGCCATGCTTCGATCGCGCATTGCTCGAGCGTATCGGTGTGGATCTCTCCAAGCTGAATCCCGACGCCGCGTCGAAGGTGGAGCAGGGCGAGTCATGCACGCCGCTGTCGCAGCTGGTGCCGGATGCGACGGCAGTGTTCGACATGTCGGAGCAGCGGCTCGATATCAACCTGCCCCAGGTTGCACTGCTCAACCATGCGCGCGGTTACGTCGATCCCGCGTATTGGGACAATGGCGTAACGGCCGGCCGGGTGGCCTACAACGCCAACGTCTATCACGGCAACTCGGGCGGGCATACAGACACGCAGAGCTATGTCGGTCTCAACGCGGGCTTCAACGTGGGCGCGTGGCGCTTCCGTCATGTTGGCAACTACAACAGTTCGGACACGGGCACGCACTACCAGAGCGTGCAGACCAGTCTGCAGCGCGCCATCGCGCCGCTCAAGAGCCAGCTGACCCTCGGCGATGCGTTCACTGACGGCATGATGTTCGACAGCGTCGGTTTCCGCGGTGCGCAGCTCGCCACTGACGACCGCATGTATCCGGAGTCGCAGCGAGGCTACGCGCCGGTCGTCCATGGCATTGCCAATACCAACGCCAGGGTGCAGATCCGCCAGAACGGCAACATCATTTACGAGACCACCGTGGGTGCAGGTGCCTTCGAGATCAACGACCTGTACCCGACCGGCTACGGCGGTGACCTCCAGGTCGTCGTCACCGAAGCCGACGGCAGTGTGCACACCTCGCAGGTGCCGTTCGCGCCGCCAGTCAACGCAGTGCGCCAGGGCGTTACGCGTTTCAGTGTCACTGCCGGTGAGTACCGGAACCCGTCAGTGCGCGATACCCCGTGGCTGACTCAGGCCACCATGCAGCACGGCTTCTCGAACCTGCTGACAGGCTATGGTGGCGTGACGGCTGCCGACGGATATGCCGCAGCCGTGGGCGGTGTGGCGCTCAATACCAGCTATGGCGCCCTCGGACTCGACGTGACGCAGGCCGATACGTCTCTGCGCAATGCGCCGGACATGCAGGGGCAAAGCGTGCGCCTGAGCTATAGCAAGCTGGTGGCGCCCACCAACACGAACATCACGCTGGGCGCTTATCGCTACTCGAGCAACGGCTACCTTGGTCTGCAGGACGCCATGCTGATGCGCGAGGTCGACCGTGGCCGCAGCCTCGGTGGTGTCGGCCAGATCGACCGAACGCGCGGGCGTTTGCAGGCCACGGTCAACCAGGATCTGCCCGCGGGCTATGGCAGCTTCTATGCGTCGGCATCCACGCAGGACTACTGGAATCGCAGCGGTCGGGATACCCAGTTCCAGTTTGGCTACAACAACAATTTCCGGCGCTTCAGCTTTGGCGCAACGGCGGCACGGCAGTTCGATGTCATCAGAAAGCGCTGGGACGACCAGGTGATGTTCACGGTCGGCATTCCGTTGGGCAGCGGCGCGTACCGTCCTTATTCGACGAGCACCCTGCAGCACGACAGCATGGGTGCAACCACCATGCAGGAGTCGTTGTCAGGAACGCTCGGCACCGACAACGCTTTCGGCTACGGTCTCAATGCCTCGCATGCCACTGGAACAGATTCGGGCAGCACATCCAACGCGGGCGCGAATCTCAGCTACGTCTCACCTGTCGCACGCTTTACGGGCACGGCGAGCCGTGGACAAGACTATACGCAGACCGGCGCCGGTATCTCCGGTGGCTTCGTGGTGTACGGCGGTGGCGTGGCGTTCACGCCGAGCATGGGCGAGACCTCGGTCATCGTCGAGGCCAAGGATGCCGCCGGCGCACGGGTGGCGAACGACATCGGCCTGAAGGTCGATCGTTGGGGTCACGCGCTGCTCGCGAACGTTGTGCCGTTCTCGCGCAACAGCGTGGAGATCGACCCCAAGGGCCTGCCACTCAACGTGGAATTGAAGTCCACTCAGCTGCAGACGGCGCCCACTGCAGGCGCCGTGGTGAGGCTCAAGTTCGAAACCGAAAACCTGGGCCGTTCCGCTGTTCTGCGACTGAGTACCCCCGACGGCAAGCTGCCGCCGTTCGGTGCGGAAGTATTCGACGCCGAAGGGAACAGCATCGGCACCGTCGCCCAGACCGGCCGCGTAATCGTGCGCGGCCTCAAGTCCAACCAAGGCGAAGTCGTCGTGAAATGGAACGGGCCACTGGCGCAGAGTTGCCACGCGCGTTACACGCTGCCGGAAGGTGCCAAGGGTGATCCCAATGCGATCACGATCGTGTCCACGCCGTGTCTGCTGGATGTGGTCCAGATGGGTAGCGCGGCAGCCTCCCCGAACAAGAATGCGACACCGTGAGATTTATCCGATGAAAGCCACTGAT
The DNA here is from genome assembly GCF_014205795.1 of Rhodanobacter sp. MP7CTX1. Classification (GTDB taxonomy): domain Bacteria; phylum Pseudomonadota; class Gammaproteobacteria; order Xanthomonadales; family Rhodanobacteraceae; genus Rhodanobacter. The sequence continues at coordinate 12,412 of NZ_JACHCN010000005.1, read as the reverse complement.
CGTTTCAAGCATCGTCATTCGTTCCGGCCTGCGCTTGGAAGGTGGGTGGCCGCCATGGTTGCCGCGCTGGTCACTGGGCGACGGAACGCATCGCTCACCACGGGTCGGCAGACCAAGTCGTCAGCATCGCGCCTGGCTCGACCAGGTTTCGCCTGCGCAATGTTGTTTGTCGGTCAGTTGGCGCATGCCGGTGTGACCTGCGTGGGTGGGTTGTCGGGGCCATTCCGACTTCCCGTTCCGTCTGCGGCGGCGATTCCACCTGATCTGCCGGTGGGGAGCTGGGTTGGCGGCTATACCGCGTCAGTGGGCAACACGAACGGATTGAGCTGCACCGCGGCCTTTGGCTCTCCGCTGCAGATACAGGCCGAATCGATGATATCGGGCGGTAGCACGATATCGGTTCAAGGCGCCTCGTACACGGTGTACCCCACTGGCGTGAGCGGTCTTGGCGTCGTGCTGTTGTTTACGGGGTACCTCGGCGGCACCACCTCGTATGGTCCGGGTGAAGTGGCTTTGACGGGCAATGGCTATATTTCGGGGGGCAGCCACAGTTACGGTTTGACGTACATACAAAGTGAGGGCGCGATGATCAGGGCGCGATACGTCAAGACCGGACCTATCGCAGCGGGCTCGTTCACTTTGTCGGCGGCCCAGATCATGGACATCAGGCCGGTGACCGACGGGAATAACTACCATACCCAGGTATTCTTCGCCGCCACGCCGATCGTCGTGACCGTACCCACCTGCACCACCGCCGATGTGACCGTGCCCATGGGCAACAACAACTCGGTGACTGGCTTCAAGGGAGTGGGTAGCCGGCTCGCGAACAAGTCATTCGTGATACCGCTCACTTGCCAGGCGGGAATCAACTCCATCTCTTACTCGCTTAGCCCGAACAATGGCAGCATCGGCCAGACGAACAACGGCGTCGCCCAACTGACGACGACCAGTAGCGCCAACGGGGTCGGCATCCGGATTGCGGACCCGAGCACCGACAACCCCATCGCGTTCATCTCATACAACACCTATACCGGGTATGCCGGTGCCGCCGGCAACTACACGATTCCGTTGAGCGCTTCGTATGTCCAGACCGGCTCCAGCGTCACGCCCGGCACCGCCAACGCAGGCGTGGTCTTCACGCTGAACTACCAATAGCCGGGACGCGTCGGCGATCCGCATCGGCGTTTAGCCCAGACGCCCCAACCGATCGCATCTCTCGAGGCCACCGCGATGGCGCGTTCTTCCTTGTCATGTAGTGCTGGCAGAAAGGCGTGTGCTGTTGCAGCGTACCGGGTATGGCGGACATCCCGAGGCAGGCTGTGGTTTGGCGTCGTCGCTGCAGGTAGGCATGGACGTCCAAATCAGTTCTACTAACCGCATGTCTACAGCGCACTCTAAATCTTCGCTTCCGCCACGCATGCGTCCCGCCACGATGATGCGCACCCGATGAATCCTGCCTTTGTTGTCACCTCACTGGCCACGGCACCGCTGAATACCCGTATCGCATTTTTGCTGGAGCTGGCGCGGCGGCTGCATCAGTACGGCACCTCTGCGCCGCGACTGGAGATGGCGATCGCCGGCGCGGCCCAGCGGCTTGGGCTGACCGCCGATGTGTGGTCAAGCCCCACCGCCATCATCGTCTCGTTCACCGACCTGATGCAGAGCGACGAAGCCATAGCGCAGACCACCCAAGTGATGCGGCTGGCGCCAGGGGACGTCAACCTGGGGCGGCTGTGCGAGGCAGATGAAATCGCCGACCAGGTGATTGCCGGCGAACTTGATTTGCGTGAAGGCTTTCATCGATTGCGCGAACTGGGGCGTCCCGATGGTCGCCGTGCGCAGGCCGGGGTGATCGCCACCTATGGTTTGTCCGCCGCCAGCGTGGTGGCCCTGTTTCTGCACAGCTCGTGGCCGGACCTGCTGACCGCGGGCTTCATTGGCCTGATCATCGGCACGATTACCGTGCTCGCGCCCCGTAGACCTCGGCTGGCGGCCGCTAGCGAGGCGATCAGTGCGATGGTGGCCACCGCCGTCGCCATCATCGTCAGCGCGTTCGTGGTGCCGTTGGCGATCAAGTCGGTGGTATTGGCCAGCTTGATCGTGCTGGTTCCGGGCATGTCGTTGACCACCGCGGTGCGCGAAATCTCCAGCCAGCATCTGGTGGCCGGCATGGCGCGCATGGGTGGGGCGGTGTCGACCCTCCTCAAACTCACGTTCGGCACGGTGGCAGCAACCCAGCTGTGTGCCGCAGTGGGTATCCATGCGCGCGACTATGCGTTGTCGCCCCTGCCTGGCTGGGTCGACTATCCCGCGCTGGTGGTTGGGGCGTTCGGCTTCGCGATCCTGTTTCGTGCGGCCCGCAGGGATTGGCTGGTGGTGATGGGAGCGGTGATCGTCGGTTATCTCGCAACGCGTTGGGGCGGCCAAATCTCCGGCTCCCTGCCGGGTGCGCCGACTGGCGTATTTCTTGGCGGCTTTCTGTTGAGCGCGCTCGCCAATGTCTACGCTCGCTGGATGAAGCGGCCGGGCGCGGTCATTCGCGAGCCGGGCATCATCCTGCTGGTGCCGGGTAGCGTCGGTTTTCGCAGCATGTCCTTCCTGCTTGAACGAGACACCACGCTGGGCATGGATACCGGTCTGTTGCTCGTGACGCTGCTGGTTTCACTAGTGGCCGGGCTGATGTTTGGCGATCTGCTGATTTCGCCACGCCGCTCGCTTTGAGGTCGGGGCAGAGGATTTGCAATCCACCCGGAATGCATCAGCTGGTTCCCGACGTTCTGCCATAAATAAAAAAACGCCGGCTTGAGGCCGGCGCTTTTTGTCATGCGAAGTTGACGTTACGCGCAATTGTCGATCAGGACGTCATGCCCGGATCATGACAATGAGGTTGCGTCAATTAAATCGCCAGATCCTTTTCCCTCTTGCCTGCTTTCAACGCATCATTGAACCAATGCGGACGCTTGCCGCGGCCGGACCAGGTCTGCTCCGGGTTGGCCGGATTGCGGTATTTCGGTGCTACCGTGCCGGTGCTGCGGCGGGTCTTGACGCGCCCCTGTCCGAAGATGTCTTCGAAGACATAACCCTCGGCCTTGATCAGCGCATGCACTTTCTCGCGCAGCTTGACGACCTTTTCCTTGCGCAATTCGGTTTGACGCACTTGCGCCTTGCTGATCAGATCAACGAGTTGGGCATGATTGAGGCTCTTGATATCGACGGCCATGATTGACTCCCGGGGGTGGTGTCGTAATTTGCGGTCTGGTTAGAGCAGTCTGGCTATTATTGGGGAAGAAGCCTGACGCAATGAAAGCTGTAGCGGGTTTGATTCTCGCTGATCTGCGGAATGCTTGTAAAGCTTGATCGTGACGTTAACCATGATTTAAACATCAGGCATGATTAATGCCGATCCGTGTAATTTGAATAAGTGTTGTGCGAGAAAGTGTTTTCCGCGTGACGGACACTACGCAAACACGCCACTGGGAACGATTCAATTAAGCCCCAAACTCGTCATTCCGGCTTTTACGGATTGACGAGTTCGGTGTTGCAGTTGTCTCTTGGTACGGTATAGCCGCACTCAACCCAGAAGGGCAAACAGCTCGGCCTGACCGATGGCGCGGCTTTCTGTTTCGTTACGGGCGCGGTATTCCAGTGTGCCGGCAGCCAACCCTCGCTCGCTGATGACTACACGGTGCGGAATACCGATCAATTCCATATCGGCAAACATGCCGCCCGGACGCAGGCCGCGGTCGTCCAGCACCGCTTCGATGCCGCGCTGGCTCAATGCCTGATAGAGCGCCTCGGCGGCCTCGGCCACTTCCGGCGTGTTCTTCGGATTGATCACGCACACCGCGATCCGCCACGGCGCCATCGCCTCGGGCCAGAGGATCCCGGCGTCGTCATGACGCTGCTCGATTGCCGCGGCGACGATGCGGCTGACGCCGATCCCGTAGCAACCCATGGTCATCAACTGAGGCTTGCCCTGGTCGTCCACCACCGTTGCGTTGAGCGCCTCGGCGTATTTCTGGCCCAGTTGGAACACGTGGCCAACCTCGATACCTCGAGCGATATGCAGAACGCCATGACCATCCGGTGACAGGTCGCCGTCGACCACGTTGCGCAAATCGGCGATGCGTGTGATCTGGGCGTCGCGCAACCAGTTGGCGCCGGTGTAATGACTGCCGTCCGCATTACCGCCGCAGACAAAATCGCCGAGTACCGCGGCATCGCGATCAACAATCACCGGAATGGAATCGGGCAGGCCGACTGGACCAATAAAGCCAGGCCGGGTACCTGTGGCGGCGAGGATTTCCTCCTCGGATGCCAGTACGGGTTCATCCGGCAATTCCGCCAATTTGCCGGCTTTCACCTGGTTTATTTCATGGTCGCCGCGCAGGCACAGTGCGACCAGCCCCTCGGTGCCACGCAACAACAGGGTTTTCACGCATTGCTGCGGCGACACTTTGAGATAGCCGGCGACGTCATCGATGGTTTTCTGGGTAGGGGTGTCCACTCGTTGCAAGGCGGCAGTCAGGGCAGGGCGTTCAATCGTCGGCGCCAATGCCTCAGCTTTCTCCAGATTCGCGGCGTAGTCAGAGCCATCGGAAAACGCGATGGCGTCCTCGCCGGAGTCGGCCAACACCTGAAATTCGTGACTTGCATTGCCGCCAATCGCGCCGGTATCAGCCTGCACGGCACGAAAGGTCAGCCCCAGCCGGGTGAAGATGCGCGTATACGCCTGATACATCGCCGCGTAGGTTTCGGCCAGCGATTCCTGGGTGAGATGGAACGAATAGGAATCCTTCATCAGGAATTCGCGCGCACGCATAATGCCGAAACGCGGACGGATCTCGTCGCGAAACTTGGTCTGGATCTGGTAGAAGTTGACCGGCAACTGCTTGTAGCTTTTCAGCTCATTGCGGGCGAAGTCGGTAATGACTTCTTCATGGGTCGGGCCATAGCAGAACTCCTGCTGCTTGCGATCCTTGATTTTCAGCAGCTGGCCACCGAATTTCTGCCAGCGGCCGGTTTCTTCCCACAGCTCTTTCGGCTGGATCGAGGGCATCAGCATTTCGATCGCACCGGCGCGATTCATTTCCTCGCGCACCACGTGCTCGACCTTGCGCAGCACGCGCAGGCCCAGCGGTGACCAGGTATACAGACCCGAGGCGAGTTTGCGGATCATGCCAGCGCGCAGCATCAGCCGATGGCTGGTGATTTCGGCGTCGGCAGGTACTTCCTTGACGGTGGCCAGGTGAAATTGGCTGAGGCGCATGCGGGCAGTCCGGCGTGATAAAGACGCCAATTGTAGCGTTCTGCCGGCGTGCACTGTCATGACTGTGCACGCCGGCATGAGCGAAAGCCCCGTCGGCGGCGTGAACCCAGGGATTATTGGGACTGGCAATACTGCTGATATTGGGCCTGGGCCGAACCCGTTTGTTCCTTGCGCTGACTGTCGTCCAGCGCGGTGGATTTGTCGCCTTGCTGCATGACCACCGGAGCGCTGCCTTGCAGGGCAGCGATATTGGATTTCAGTGATTCGCACAGCGTGTGGCGGTTTTCCGGCGTATCCGCTATTGGTGCGGCAGGAGCGGCAGGCGCGGTCGTGGCTTGCGCGGCATTGGCCGCCGGTGCAGGTGCAGGTGCAACCAGCGGTTCCACGCTGCCATTGGTTTTCACCTTGTTGAATTTGGTGCCCTCTGCCGGCGGAGATTGTGAGTAATGCACGGTGCCACCGGCGTCCGTCCACTTGTAAACCTGGGCATTGGCGAGCGGGGCCAACAACAGCAGCGTCACGGCGATCAGCGAACGGTGCATGGTGCTCTCCATCATGGTTGCGGCAAGGTGGTTAGTTATCACATTCCGGCGGCCCGGACTCAAGCACCCGATGGTTTACACTGCGCGCATCCCGTCACGGATTGATTCATGAGCGACGTTCTGCCAGTTCGCCCACCTCGACATCGAGGTATTTACCTGTTGCCAAACCTGGTGACCACCGGCGCCATGTTTTCGGGCTTCTACGCGATTATCGCCAGTATCGGCGGGCGTTACACGGAAGCGGCGGTGGCGGTATTCATCGCCGCGGTGCTGGATGGCCTGGATGGCCGTGTGGCGCGGCTTACAGGTACCCAGACCGAGTTTGGCGTGCAGTATGACTCGCTGTCCGACTTGGTCAGCTTCGGGCTGGCGCCGGCGCTGGTGATGTACACGTGGTCGTTGTCTGCATTGAAGGATTTCGGCCCGCTGTGGGGCAAGCTGGGCTGGGCGGCGGCATTCATCTATGCGGCCTGCGCGGCGCTGCGGCTGGCACGCTTCAATACCCAGGTCGGGGTGGCCGACAAACGCTATTTCCAGGGCCTGGCCAGCCCGGCAGCGGCCGCCGTTTGCATGTCGTTCGTGTGGAGCGTCGACAAATTCGGCCTCGACGGTAGCGAGTTTTGCTTCATCACGCCGGTACTGGCGGTAGTCGTCGGCTTGCTGATGGTCAGCCGGTTTCGCTACTTCAGCTTCAAATCGTTGCCGATGGGTGACCGCGAGCGCGTGCCGTTTGGCTGGATGGTGGTTGCCGTGCTGCTGCTGGCGCTGCTGATCCTGGATACGGCGCGGGTGCTGTTCATCGGATTCACGACGTATTTGTTGTCCGGGCCGGTATGGACCATCTGGGGACTGGCCACTCATCGGCGCCGGACACGGCGCAACGCGGTATGAACCTGAGCGCCCGCCAGCCCGTCAGTGCCAGCCATCGCGCCCGCGTATTGCAGGCGCTGGGCGTGACCCCATGGGTGCGGCGTGTAGTACCGGACGATGCGGCGGGAGTGACCGAGTCGGGTCGGGCCGTCGATGCAGCAGTGGACATCGGCGCGGGAGTCGCCTGCGTGGTGGTATTGCCGGAGGGTTGCAGCACGCGCGAGCTCGATTTGCTCGGGCGCGCGTTCAGTGCTTTTGGCGCGCTGCTGGCGCGCGCTGCACGAATCACCGTAAGTGGCGGACAACTTGCCGCGAACGTGCCCGAGGCGCGGGCCTATCTGGTGTTCGGCGAGGCACAGGCACATGCACTGGGGCGTACGTTGTCGCCCGAGGTGATGCAACGCGCGCAGATCGTGCTGGCCGATGAACCGGCCCTCGTACTGACCCGTGCGGATGCCAAACGACGGCTGTGGAGCGCACTGCGCAGTTTGCGCCGTGGGCTGGCTCCAACGGACGGCTGACCGCGATGGCCGCCGTCGTTCGCCCCGTTGCCCAGATGCGCACCATGCGCATCGAGGATCTGGCGGTGGTCAGCGCGATGGAAACTGACTCCTACGAATTTCCCTGGTCGATCGGCATTTTCGGCGACTGCCTGAAAACCGGGCACCCCTGTTGGGTGCTGTGCATGGGTGCGGCAATCGCCGGCTACGGCATCCTGTCGATCGGTGCCGGCGAAGCACATTTGCTCAACATCTGCATTGGCCCGGCGTTTCGCGGGCAGGGGCTGGGCCGGCATCTGCTGGGCCGGTTGCTGGACATCGCTCGCTGGCACGGTGCCGAGCGCCTGTTCCTCGAGGTACGTCCATCGAACCCGCTGGCGAAGACGCTATACGAATCGGTGGGCTTCAACGAGATCGGCCGACGGCCGCGCTATTACCCGGCGAGGAACGGGCGTGAGGATGCGATTGTGATGGCGCTGGAGCTGCTGCCTGCGTAGCGCGCTTCGCGGTTTTGAATAAAGTGCTCTCAGCGTTCGCCTCCTCTCCCTTTTGGGGAGAGGATTGAGGTGAGGGGCGGGTGCTCGCGGGACTGCTAATTCTTCATCACCCAGCGCAGGCCGGGGCCCAGCGCCCTTGCTGCGCTTGTTGCCCTTGTGGGAGCGACTTCAGTCGCGATGCTTTGGCTTGGTTGCCTGGCTTGCTTGCTTCAGGGCTTGAGAGCGTTTCACCCTCCTGCGGAGGGCGAGTCACTTTTCTCTTGTGTGGCCAAGAGAAAAGTAACCAAAAGAGAAGGCCACCCCGCTTGGCGCTTGCCGGGCATCCCTGCCCGGCAAGTCCGTGAGGCGGGGCCGGGCTTTTCGACAGGACTCCTGTCCTGACGAAAAGGGATCGACATCCATGTCGATCCCCCTGCGGGCCTGTCGACCCCACCTCACCGCCGCACAGGGGCCCCGGGTAGAGCGGCGCGCGTCCTGCGCGCACTCTTGAAAGAGCCGCGAGCTACGAGCCAAAGGCAGCCCAAAGCCCAAAGCCCAAAGCCCAAAGCTCAAAGCTCAAAGCTGAAAGCTGAAAGCTGAAAGCTTGGGCCATTAAATGTGCGACTTCAGCCCAGCTTTTGCTCTTGTTCGCGCAGGGCGGTCAGCGTGATGTTCCAGTCAGTGATGCGCTGGCGTTCCTGCGTGACCACTTCTGCCGGTGCATTGGCGACGAAGTTGGCGTTGCCGAGTTTGCCTTCGCACTTTTTGATTTCGACTTCGATGCGGGTGATTTCCTTGCCGAGGCGTAGCTTCTCGGCGCCGAGATCGATCAGGCCGGCGAGGGGAATCATCACGCGCAGCGAACCCACCACGGCGGCGGCAGCGGCGGGCTCGTCAGCGCCACTTTCGATCCACTGTGGTGATTCGACGCGGGCGAGGAAGCTGATCTGTGCGGCGAACTTTGCCACGCGTGCTCGATCGCTGGCGTCGCCATCGGCGAGCAGTAGCGGGATGGTCTTGCCGGGCGAGATATTCATTTCCGAGCGGATCTTGCGGATGCCGCTGAGCACGTTCTTGAACCACTCGATTTCGGCCGTCGCAGCGTCGTCAGCAACGATCTCTTCGGCCTTTGGCCACGGGCGCTGCATCAGGCTGCCTTCGGCAAGTGCGAGCTTCGGCGCCACGGCCTGCCAGATTTCCTCGGTGATGAAAGGGATCACCGGATGCAGCGCGCGCAACACGCTTTCCAGCACCACCAGCAGCGTGTGGCGGGTCGAGGCCGCAGCGGCGGTGTCATCACCGTTCAACGCCGGCTTGGACAATTCCAGGAACCAGTCGCAGAACTCGTTCCAGACGAATTCGTAGAGCTCCTGCGCGAGGTAATCGAAGCGGTAGCTGACGAAGTGCTGTTCGACATCGGTGAGCGTCTGCTTCAGCCGGGTGAGAATCCAGCGCTCCGCCTCGGTCACCGGCAGTTTCCCTTCTTCCTGCGGGAGAAGGTGGCGCGAAGCGACGGATGAGGGTGCGGGCGCGCCGGAAGTTGCGGCTTCGTCCGAACCCTCACCCGGCTCCAAATTCATCAACACAAACCGCGATGCGTTCCACAGCTTGTTGCAGAACGACTTGTAGCCTTCGGCACGCTTGATGTCGAAGTTGATCGTGCGGCTGTAGCTGGCCAGCGCAGCGAACGTGAAGCGCAGTGCGTCGGTGCCAATCGACGGGATGCCGTCCGGATAATCCTTGCGGATGCGCTTCTCGACCTTCTGGCGCACCTGCGGGATCAGTAGCGACCTGGTGGATTTTTCCACCAGCGGCTCCAGCTCGATGCCGTCGATCAGGTCCAGCGGATCCAGCGTGTTGCCCTTGGACTTGGACATCTTCTGGCCTTCCGCGTCGCGCACGATCGCGTTGATGTAGACCTCGCGGAACGGCACCTGGCCGGTGAAGTACTTGGTCGCCATCACCATGCGGGCGACCCAGAAGAAGATGATGTCGAAACCGGTAACCAGCACTGCGCTGGGCAGGAAGATCTTGTCGTTTTCCCAGTTCGCGACGACCTCGCCACGCTCGTTCTTCACCGGGCCATCAGCTGGCCAGCCCAGCGTCGAGAACGGCCACAGTGCGGAACTGAACCAGGTGTCCAGCACGTCATCGTCCTGGCGCAACGCACCGACGGGTGCGACGGTCGCGTTCGCGCGCGCGTCCGCCTCGTCTTCGCCCACGAAGATATGGCCGGACTCGTCGTACCACGCCGGAATGCGATGACCCCACCACAGCTGGCGGCTGATGCACCAGTCCTGGATGTTGTCCAGCCATTGCGTGTAGGTCGTCGTCCAGTTCTCCGGCACGAACTTGATTTCGCCCGAACGCACCGCGTCCAGCGCCGGCTCGGTGATCGCCTTGCGGCCACCTGGACGTCCATCCTGCTGCACGTCCGAGGTGAGGTCGACGAACCACTGGTCGGTGAGCATCGGCTCGATCACCGCGTCCGAGCGCTGGCTCACCGGAACCTGCAGCTTGTGCGGTTTGGTCTCGACCAGCAGGCCGAGGGATTCCAGGTCAGCCAGTACCGCCTTGCGCGCGTCGTAGCGGTCGAGGCCCTGGTATTTCACCGGTGCGTTGCCGTTGACCTTCGCCTCCAGCGTGAAGATCTCGATCGGTGCGAGCTTGTGGCGCTGCCCGATCGCGTAATCGTTGAAGTCATGCGCCGGCGTGATCTTCACGCAGCCGGTGCCGAAATCCTTGTCGACATAATCGTCGGCGATCACCGGAATCTCGCGATCGCTTAGCGGCAGCGTCAGCATTTTGCCGATCAGGTGCTGATAGCGTTCGTCGTCCGGATGCACGGCAACGGCGACGTCGCCAAGCATCGTCTCTGGACGGGTGGTGGCGACCACCACCCTCTCATCGCTGCCGCTGACGGGATAGCGAATTGACCACATGTGGCCATCGCGCTCCACGTTGTTCACTTCCAGGTCCGACACCGCCGTGCCAAGCACCGGATCCCAGTTCACCAGCCGGTTGCCGCGATAGATGAGCCCCGCCCGATACCAGTCGATAAATACCTTGCGCACCGCGGCCGAGAGACCCTCGTCCATCGTGAAGCGCTCGCGCGACCAGTCGGCGGCGGCACCGATGCGGCGCATCTGGTTGGTGATGGTGGAACCTGACTCCTCCTTCCATCGCCACACGCGCTCGATGAACGCGTCGCGCCCCAGGTCATGCCGCGACTTGTTCTCGACGGCCAGCTGGTTCTCCACGATTTTTTGCGTGGCGATGCCCGCATGGTCGGTGCCCACCTGCCACAGCGTGTTCATGCCGCGCATGCGCTGATAGCGCACCAGCATGTCCATCACGGTCTGCTGGAACGCGTGCCCCATGTGCAGCGTGCCGGTGACATTCGGCGGCGGCAGCAGGATGCAATACGGCTCACCCTTGCCCGACGGCTGGAACGCACCGCTGGCTTCCCAGCGCGCATACCACTTCGACTCGATCTGGGCGGGTTCGAAACTCTTTTCCATCGGGATTGGGCTCGTTGGCGGGCGCCGGGGCACACGCTTTGTCTTGGGGGGAAAGGGTTGATTGTACGGGGAGGGGGCTGGGCTGCCAAAAATGGGTGGCGCCAGGCTCTAACCACCTTTCTCTGCCGGCGCTGCCTCCTCTTCTTTTGGGAGGGGGCTGAGGTGATGGTTCGGGTGCTCGCGGGAGTGCTTGATTTTCGTCACCCCGGCACAGGCCGGGACCCAGCGCCCTTGCTGCTCTTGTTGCTTTTGTGGGGGCGACTTCAGTCGCGATGCTCTGGCTTTGTAGTTTGGCTTTCAGAGCTTCAGAGGCTCAGAGCCTCAGAGCCTCAGAGCCTCAGAGCCTCAGAGCCTCAGAGCCTCAGAGCCTCAGAGCCTCAAAGCCTCAGAGCCTCAAAGCCTCAAAGCCTCAAAGCCTCAAAGCCTCAAACCTTGAGAGCTCAAGAGCGTTTCGTCCTCCTGCGGAGGGCGAGTCACTTTTCTCTTGTGTGGTGTATAGACCGGAGACACGGGTAACAGACGTGCCAAGACATGGGTTACACCTCGGCAGGAGTTCATTGCCTGATCGAGGTGTCGTTCCATGCCCTGGAAGGAAGCCACACCGATGTCCCTTCGTAGTGAATTTGTCGCCCTGGCCAAAGGCCACGGCATCAGCGTGACTGAGCTGGCCCATCGTTTTGGCATCAGTCGCAAGACAGCGTACAAATGGTTGCGCCGCGAGGCCGCCAGCGAGCCTTTGATCGATCGGTCACGGCGCCCTCGATGCTCCCCGATGCAGACGGCCGAGGTGTGCGAACGTGCTGTGGTGGCACTGCGCCAGCAGCACCCGTGTTGGGGCGGCCGCAAGCTCCATCGCGTGCTGCTCAATCAGGGGCATGACGAGGTCCCGGCACCCAGCACCATCACCCATATTCTGCGCCGGCACGGCCTGATGCCCGGCAGCCAGGTTGCGGGTGGGCCCAAGCCTTGGCAGCGCTTCGAGCATGCCTCGCCCAATGATCTGTGGCAGATGGATTTCAAGGGCACGATCGCCGTGGGCACAGGCCGCTGTGATCCGCTGACCGTGCTCGATGACCACTCGCGCTACAACCTGGTCCTGCAGGCTACGCCGGACATGCGCGGTGCCACCGTACAGCGCACCCTAACGGAGACCTTCCGTCGCTACGGTTTGCCGGTGCGCATGAACATGGACAACGGCTCACCGTGGGGCAGCCCCGGTGGCGATTCACGCGGC
>NZ_JACHCN010000004.1:137027-364509 GCF_014205795.1 Rhodanobacter sp. MP7CTX1 | reverse complement strand
GTCCGTGAGGCGGGGCCGGGCTTTTCGACAGGACTCCTGTCCTGACGAAAAGGGATCGACATCCATGTCGATCCCCCTGCGGGCCTGTCGACCCCGCCTCACCGCCGCACAGGGGCCCCGGGTAGAGCGGCGCGCGTCCTGCGCGCACTGTTTGTAAGAACTGGATCAAGAGCGGGGCCAGAGCAGGGGCAACGTCGACGCCAACGCCGATGCCGACGCCAACGCCAACGCCAACGCCAACGCCAACGCCAAAGCAACGGGCACAGCCAAGGGAGAGGGGCAGGGAGCATTGAAGGCAACCCGCTTTCCGACGGAGGGTGAAAAGCTCGTCGTCACGAGGAGACGTCCCTCAGTCGCAGGCGAACCAGGCACCCGCAAGTAGCGCCCCGCGATTCAGGGGGCTACCCATTCACCGCCCCAGTCGGCAGGATCCACGTCATCCACAGTCTGGGAGAACGTCCAGAGATGTCCGCCAATATCCGTCACTGAATACTGGCGCTCACCGTACGGTTGAGTGATGGGTGGGCCAGGGATGCTGGCGCCCGTGGCCTGGGCCCGTGCGTAATGGGCTTCCACATCGGCCACGCGAACCATGATCGAGTGCGTCGTCAACGGAGTGTCGCCGGGTGCGTCACCGGTGACCACGACAGCGCCGTCGCCGACGTCCAGTTGGACGCGATGGCCACCGATACGCAATCGCTCGGTGAAGCCGAAGCTGCGGCATAACCAGGCGACGGCCTGCGGCACGTCAGGGTAGCGCAGCACAGGAATGATCGTGCTGGAGGGCATGGAGCGGTTGCTGCGCATGGAGTGCCTCCGGGCTTCCCATTGAATGGGCAGAGGCGATTGAACCATGCATTCGAGTGCATCCACGAGGCCCGCGGTGCTTGCGGGTTCCTGTGGCGAATGAGTTGGAAGCTCTGGATGACCTGCTTCGCTGTTGCGAGGTGCTTCCAACTTTCGCACGACGACGGAGATGACATTTTTCGCAAGTATCGAGCCCCCACCCAAAGGGAGAGGGGCTGAAGCTCAGGCGGTGCGCAGGGTACGTCCGTAAGCGTGGACTTCATCCACCAGCACCTTCGCGTGCTCAGGATCGACTTCCGGCGTGATCCCATGGCCGAGGTTGAACACGTGGCCGGGATGGTTTCCATAGCTGTCCAGCACAGCGCGGGCTTCGCGGCGGATCACGTCGGGATTCGCGCGCAGGATCGCCGGATCGAGATTGCCCTGCAACGCCACCTTGCCAGCGACAGCGCGGCGGGCGTCGTCGAGCGTGATGGTCCAGTCGACGCCAAGCGCGGCGCAACCGGTTTCGGCCATTTCGGCGAGGTGCTGGCCGGCGCCTTTGGAGAACAGGATGATGGGCAGCTCGCGGGCGTGCGGATCGGCCTTCAGTGCATCGACGACGCGCGTCATGTAGCGCAGTGAGAATTCGCGGAACGGAGCGGGCCCGAGCAGGCCGCCCCAGGTGTCGAACACCATCAACGCCTGCGCGCCGGCGGCGGCCTGGGCGATCAGATAATGCGCGACGGCCTGCGCCAGCGTGTCGAGCAACTGGTGGGCGAGTTTGGGCTCGTTCCAGCACATCGCCTTGAGCGTGGCGAAATCCTTCGAGCCCTGGCCTTCGACCATATAGCAGGCCAGCGTCCACGGGCTGCCGGAGAAACCGATCAGCGGCACGCGACCGTGCAGCTCGCGGCGGATCAAGCGCACAGCATCCATCACATAGCGCAGTTCGCCATCCATATCGGGCACCGCTAGTTTCGCGATGTCGGCGGCATTGCGCACGGGGTGGGCGAACTGCGGGCCTTCGCCCAGCGCGAAGCTGAGGCCCAAGCCCATCGCGTCGGGGATGGTGAGGATGTCGGAGAACAGGATCGCCGCGTCGAGATCGAAGCGCTCCAGCGGCTGCAAGGTGACTTCGCAGGCCAGCTCCGGGTTCTGCGCGAGCGCCATGAAGCTGCCGGCGCGGGCACGGGTTTGTCGATATTCCGGCAGGTAGCGGCCGGCTTGGCGCATGACCCAGATCGGTGTGGTGTCGGTGGGCTCGCGGCGCAGGGCGCGCAGAAAGCGATCATTCTTCAATTCGGTCATTTCAACGTCCGTACGGGCCTTCCTGCCCTTGGGCAAACATCACGCGGAAACCGCGCTTCACTTGTGCGTCGCGGGCTTTCTCAAATGCGCTGATCGCCTCGTCTCGTTCCAGGAACTGCTCTCGCTTCAAGGTCGCGCGTCCGCCCTGGGTGCCTGATTCGCGATACAGCGTCCAGCCGCCAAGCAGGTCCTGCTCCAGCGTGATCTGGACGTAGCGGGGTGCGTCGGCAGTGCCGGGCACGGTTTGCAGATAGAGGCGCATGGGTTCCGGGCGTACTCGTGCGGCAAGGCATGCCACCAACATGGCATTCTAGAAGGCTGGCGGCCTGGTAGCGAGCGGATCGAAGCGGCCAACCAGATATTGGGCCTCAATACGGTTGCTGCCCAGGCCGAAGATTGTTGTAAATCGCGATGGCTGACCAGATGCAAACCAGCGCTAGCAGCCCGACGAGTGCGATACGGTTCACATCCCGTTCTAGGGCATCGCCCCGCGGATAACGGCCTAGCGTGCACAGCAGCAAGGCAATGCGGCCAAGATTAAACAGTACGAAACTCCGCAGTAACCATTCAAAAATAAACTTTACGATCGCAACCAGGCCTTCGGCGATTAAATCTTTCATGGAGGCCCCGCATCCGGTTCACTTCAGTGAGTGGTCGCTTCATCGAGTGTTGCCAATACCTGTGCTTCAGCCACACCCCCGACAATCTCGGCGCGACCGATGCCACGCCACAGAATCAGTCGCAGCGATCCGGCGGTGTTTTTCTTGTCCAGCCGCATCAGCGCGAGCAGTTGCTGCGCATCCATGCCGGCCGGGATCGAGGTGGGCAGGCCGAGTTTTTCCAGCAATTGGCGCAGGCGCGAGGTATCGGCGCTGCTGCTCATGCCCAGTCGTTCGGACAGCTGCGCAGCCAGCAGCATGCCGATCGCCACGCCTTCGCCGTGCAGCAACGTGGTGTAGTGGCCGGCGGTTTCCAGCGCATGCCCGAACGTGTGGCCGAGGTTGAGCAACGCGCGCTCACCCTGTTCGGTTTCGTCGCGGGCAACCACGCCGGCCTTGTAGCGCACCTTGCGCGCGATCGCTTCCAGTACCGTGCCGGCATCGCGTGCGGCCAGCGCGTCGGCATGTTGTTCCAGCCAGCCGAAGAAGGGTTCGTCGCCGATCGCTGCACCTTTCACGACTTCGGCGAGGCCAGCGCGATATTCGCGCGCGGGTAGGGTGGTCAAGGTGTCGAGGTCGGCGACTACGGCGCGCGGCTGGTGAAACGCGCCCGCGAGGTTTTTGCCCACAGGCAGGTTTACGCCGGTCTTTCCGCCGACCGAGGAGTCGACCATTGCCAGCAACGTGGTCGGCATCTGGATGAAGTCGATACCGCGCATCCAGCACGCGGCGCTGAAGCCGGCAAGATCACCGACCACGCCGCCGCCCAATGCGATCACGCAGGCATCGCGAGTCGCGCCGAGCTGGCCCAGCGCTTCGAGCGCACGGCCCACGTTCGCGAACGTCTTGTGCGCCTCGCCGTCGTCAAGCAGGAAGGATGACCAGTGCAGCCCTTCCAGCCCCGTCGCCACGCGTTCCAGATACAGCGGCGCGACCGTGGTATTGCTGATCACCATTGCATGTCGGCCACGTAACATGACGCGCCAGCGGGCATGGTCGGCGAGCAGGCCGGCGCCGATCCATACCGGATAGCTGCGCTGGCCGAGGGCGACCGTGATGGTCTGGAAATCCGGATTGTTCATGCGGTTTGCTGGGGCCATGCGGTGGGTGTGCGCTGCCAATGATGATCGATCAGCGCGATGCAGCGTTCACTGGCGGCGGCGACGCTGCCGTGCTCGCCGGGAACCGTCAAGTCGGCAAGGTCGCGGTATATCGGCCCGCGGACCAGTGCCATCGCCTGCAGTTTCTCGTGGCGATCCACGCCAGCCAGCAGCGGTCGGCGGGTGTCGCGCTCCAGTCTCTCCAGTTGTTGTTCGATGCTGGTCTGCAGCCATACCACGTAGCCGCGCTCGGTCAGGTGTCGGCGATTGTGTTCGGCGAGAACGGCGCCGGCGCCGGTCGCCAGCAATACGCCAGGGCGTTGGCTTTGCTCATCCAGCAAGGCGCTTTCGCGCTGGCGAAATCCGGCCTCGCCCTCGATCTCGAACACCGTGCTCACGTCCACGCCGCAATGGCGTTCGATTTCCTGGTCGAGATCAACGAACGGCAGTCCATAATGCGCGGCAAGGCGACGCCCGATGGACGTCTTGCCGGCGCCGGTCGGGCCGATGATGAACAGGTTGCACGACGGATTCATGGGCAAATGCTAACAGGGCAGGTCCGGCACCTGTGGAGAGCGAGGCAGTGGTGAATGAATGCGTGTTGCTGGCCGGCTGCGGCGACCTTGGCCTGCGTGTGGCGCAGCGCCTGCTGGCACGTGGCGACGAAGTGTGGGCGCTGCGGCGCAATCCACCGCTGCCGGACGACAGTGGCATCCGCTGGCTGCACGCTGATCTGACCCAACCGGAATCACTGCGCCAGCTTCCCGCAGGCATTACCCAGCTGGTGTATCTGCCGACGCCGGATCGACGCGACGAGTCCGCCTATCACGCGACGTTTGTGGATGGTCTGCGCCACCTGCTGGAGGCGCTGGGCAGCCGATCGCTGCAGCGTGTGCTGCTGGTTTCTTCCAGTGCGGTCTACGGCGAGCACGGTGGTGACTGGGTGGATGAATCCACGCCGCCGGCACCGCCGGGCTTCAACGGCAGGATTTTACTTGAGGCAGAACAGCTGCTCGCTGCGCAGCCGATAGCTTCGATCGTATTGCGCCTGGCGGGGCTGTACGGGCCCGGCCGCCTGCAGCTGCTCGAGCGCTTGCGGGCAGGGCAGGTGCGGGTGCCGCGCACGCTGCCACATTGGGCCAACCGCATCCACATCGACGATGCTGCTGCCGCGGTCGTGCATCTGCTGGAGCTGGCCGATCCGCTGCCGCTGTACCTGGGTGTGGACAGCACCCCATTGCCGCTTGACGTGTTGTATGACCACCTGGCCGGATTAGTGGGTGCGCTGCTCCCCGGCGACGGCCCTGCACCTGCCGGCGTCGGCAGCAAACAGCTCAGCAATGCACGTTTGCGCGCCAGTGGATTCAGACCACGGTGGCCGGATGCGCGAGAGGGTTACGCAGCACTCGTCGATCCATCGACGCAGCGCACTCTCTGAATCACTGGCGACCGGGGATAGTCACGCGGACGCGGCGATTCAGCCGTGACTAAGCCCGGTGACGTGCCGCTCGTCGTCGTATTCCACGCAGGTGTCGGCCAGTGCCGGCAGCGTGGCCAGCGCGTGCCGGCTCAGGCGCTCGAAGTGAGCGAGAAATCGCTGCATGGCTACTGCATCCAGGGCCAGTGGCGCGTGCCGTGCCAGCAGATCCTGTTCCTGTTCGCTGCGCCAGCGGTTCACGATCTGCCAGCTGGGCGCCTGCAGCACGATCAGCGCATCGAACTTGCGCCATAGCGGCTGGTAGCCGCGCAATTGCTTGTTGACCCAGTTTCGCCAGCTGCCATCAGGGTCTTCGGTGCGCTCCAGCTCGTTGATCGGGGCGCTCAATGCGCCCTGAAATTGCGGGCGGATGCCCAGCGCCCAGCCCTCCACGATCACCAGCTTCGGCGGGCGGGTAATGCGCGGCCAGCGCGAGGGCGGAATGCGCGTGTCGCGACCTTTGTCGAAACGCGGATGCGTCACCGGCAGCTTGTCCGAAGCAAGCGGCAGCGCCGACAGCACCGAGAGGAGTAGCTCGATCTCATGCGTGCCCGGAACGCCGCGACTGCGCAACAGTGGATGCACTTGTTGTGCCAGCGCCTCGCGATCGCCACGGGCGTAATAGAAGTCGTCCAGCGAAAGCACTTCGGTGGCCCAGCCGCGCGCCTCGGCCTGGACCTTCATCACCCGAGCCAGAGTGCTCTTACCGCTGCCCTGCAAGCCGGATAACCCGATAATGTAGGGCCGCCGTGAGCGGGCAATGCGGCCCGCATACTGGTCCAGCAGGTGGCTGGCCAGTCCCTCGTTCTGCATGCTGGGCTGAGATTTCATCCGCATCGTACCGTCGTGCACCGCCGCCGCGACTGGCAAGCCACACTAGTTGCCAGCCCGGCAGCGGAGCCGACGCCGCCATAACATGCCATGGCAGGGAAGTGCTCTGTCGCCGGATTTGTGATGGCGGTACTGGATAGGTGGGGCATTGCACTATCATCGGTAGTGATCATCTGCGCCATGATGGCGCGAGTCGGCCACGATGCAAAAGGAAAGTTTCAGACGCCATGCTTAATCCCGAAATTCTGGATACCTTGCTGCGACTCCTGGATGAAGCCAAAGCCAGTGACGAGCGCGAACCGACCGCGATGAACCTGGCCACTGTGGATAGTTCCGGCCGGGTGGCTTCACGCGTCGTCTTGCTGAAGGGCGTCGACGAGCGCGGCCTGCGTTTCTATACCAATTACCAGAGTGACAAGGGCGGCCAGATCGAAGCGCATCCGCAGGTCGCGTTGTGCATCCACTGGAAGCAGCTGCGCGAGGGTGTGCAGGTGCGCGTCGAAGGTGTTGCGCGCAAGCTGCAGGCGGAGGAATCGGATGCCTACTTTGCCAGTCGCGAACGCGAGAGTCAGATTGGCGCCTGGGCTTCGCTGCAATCGCAGACGTTGCCGGATCGCGACACGTTCGAGCAGCGTGTCGCGCGCTACGAACATGAGTTCGAGGGACGCGAGGTGACCCGGCCGCCCCATTGGGGTGGCTACGTGGTGGAACCGGACATGCTGGAGTTCTGGTACGGCGCCGAATTCCGCCTGCATGAGCGCGTGCGCTGGAGCCGCCACGGCCAGACCTGGACCAGCAGGCTGCTCTACCCGTGACTCGACCCATGCCCGCGGAGCATGTCGCGCAGGGCGGTTTCGCCGTGCACACGCGTGGCCGCGGCTTCAGCGACATCACGGCAAAGGTCGGAGATGCCGTGGCATCCAGTCATGTGCAGACGGGTATTGCGCATGTGTTCACCGCGCACACCAGCTGTTCGCTGCTGATCAGCGAGAATGCCGACCCCGCCGTGCGCACTGACCTGGAGCGCTGGTTCGCCCGCGCCGTGCCCGATGGCGATGCGATATTCCAGCACGATGCCGAGGGTCCTGACGACATGCCGGCGCATGTCCGCGCCATTCTCACCGGTGTCAGCCTCACCATACCCGTGCATGGCGGCAAACTGCAGTTGGGCACCTGGCAGGGCGTCTATCTTTGGGAACACCGTACCGACTCGCACCAGCGCAAGGTCACGGTGACCGTGCTGGGGCATTGAACGCGTGACCGATCCGAATCTGTTCGACCACTTTCCGCAGCGCATTGTTTGCCTCACCGAAGAACCGACCGAGGTGCTCTACGCGCTGGGCGAGGACCGACGCATCGTCGGCATCTCCGGTTTCACCGTGCGCCCGCCGCGAGCGCGCAAGGAAAAGCCCAAGGTCTCGGCGTTCATCAACGCGAAGATCGGCGAAATCCTGAAACTCGAACCCGACCTGGCGATTGGCTTTTCCGATATCCAGGCCGACATCGCGCGCGAGTTGATCAAGGCGGGCGTCGAGGTTTGGATCAGCAATCATCGCAGTGTGGATGGGATCCTCGCTTATGTCCGTCGACTTGGCGCGATGGTCGGAGCGCACGAAAAGGCCGAGGCCTATGCGCAGCAGATCGAGCAACACATCGCCGATATCCGCGCTGTAGCGGCGAAACTTCCGCGTCGCCCGAAGGTGTATTTCGAGGAATGGGACGAGCCGATCATCACCGGCATCCGCTGGGTCGCCGAAGTCATCGGCATGGCTGGCGGCGATGACTGTTTCCCCGAACTCGCACGCGAG
Source organism: Rhodanobacter sp. MP7CTX1 (assembly GCF_014205795.1). Taxonomy (GTDB): domain Bacteria; phylum Pseudomonadota; class Gammaproteobacteria; order Xanthomonadales; family Rhodanobacteraceae; genus Rhodanobacter. Next base: position 356,537 of record NZ_JACHCN010000004.1, on the reverse strand, counting down.
CCACTGGCAAAGCAACGCATCCTGCCGAATGGCGATGAAGTGATACGTCGTGCGCCGGACATCATTCTCGGCTCGTGGTGCGGCAAGCGTTTCCGTCCGGAGAAGGTTGCGGCGCGGCCGGGGTGGGAGGCGATCCCGGCAGTGCGTAACGGCGACCTTTACGAGATCAAGTCGCCGATCATCCTGCAACCGGGACCGGCGGCGCTGCTGGATGGGCTGGATGCCATTCATCGAATCATCGTTGAGTGGGCGCAGCGCTGACGCTCTGCAGGTTGCCACCTTTTGTGGGAGCGACTTCAGTCGCGATGCTCTTCCTTTAGCTTTTGCTGTTCGCTTGCAAAACAGCAAAACCGACAGCAGAGCATCGCGACTGAAGTCGCTCCCACAACAGCGGCGGCTCGCCTGGTGGCAACCATTGCGGGCCGTCGACGGATCAGCCGCCCAATGCCAACCGGGTACCCAGATCCATCAGCGGCTGGGCCAGCAGCAGGCGGGCGAGTAGCAGGACGATCATCACGGCCATCGGTGCGAAATCGATCTGGCCGGCGATCAGCTTGCCGCGCAGTGGACGTAGTAAAGGCTCGACGATGGTGCCGGCGAGCCGAAGCAGGGGTTGTCGCCGATCCACCGCGAACATGCTCAGCAACGACCAGCCGAAGATCAGCACGATGTAGAACAAGAGTATGAAGTCGAGCAGCTCGGCCAGCGCCAGCACCAGGAGGCCGGTGAAGTGCGGCACAATTCCGATCACGGCAAACAGCAACAGGCGTTTGAGCAGCATGGCCAGCCACGCCAGCAACAGCGCGGCCAGGTTGATCCGGCGCCAGTTCGGCAACACACGTCGTATCGGCGCCAACACCGGATTGGTGTAGCGGTAGACGAACTGGCTCAGCGGGTTGTTGAAATCCGCTCGGCTGGCTTCGGCCAGCAGGCGCAGCACCAGCAAGGTGGCCACCGCGTCGAACGCCAGTTCGATCAGCAATGACAGTGCATTCAGCAGATAGATCACGAGAGCTTGTCCAGGCTGGCGGCGAGTTCCACGCCGCGGTGGGTGGCAGCAGCCACAGCGCGGGACACGATACGGGTCAGGCCATCGGCTGTGAAGCTTTCGAGTGCGGCTTGGGTGGTGCCGTTGGGCGAGGTGACGCGCTGGCGCAGGAGGGCGGGATCCTCGCCACCCTCCACCAGCATGCGGCCGGCGCCGAGGCAGGTTTGCGCGGCAAGTGCGCGGGCGGTGTCCCGTGGCAGCCCCTGCGCGACGGCGGCGGCTTCCAGTGCTTCGACCAAGGCAAAGAAATACGCCGGCCCGGAACCGGAGAGGGCGGTGACGGTATCCATCAATGCTTCGTCGTCGATCCAGCGGGTGATGCCGCAGGTATCCAGGATGTGCTGCGCCTGAGCCTTCTGCGGTGGGCTGACCCGGCTGTTGGCGCACAGCCCGGTGGCGCCGGCGCCGATCAGCGCCGGTGTGTTCGGCATGCAGCGCACGATCGGCAGGCTGGCGCCGAACCAGCGTTCCAGCTGATCCAGCCGCACCCCGGCCGCAATCGAGATCAGCAGTGGCCGGTTGCGCTGCAGGATGTCGCGTAGATCGGCGTGGATCGACGGCATGATCTGCGGCTTGACGGCCAGCAGGATGACTTCGGCTTCTGCCACCGCCAGCCGACTTTCGGCGTAGCAGGCGACCCCGAATTCGCGGCCCAGCGCATGCCGCGCTTCGGCCAACGGCTCGGCCACACTGATGCTGGCGGCGGCCACGCCGGTTTTCAGCAGGCCACCGATCAGGCTGCGTGCCATGTTGCCGCCGCCGATAAAGGCAAGTCGTGTCATGCGGGTTCCTCGAACGATCCAGAGCGCTACCTTAGCGGGAGCGGGCGCGACAGCGTAGCGGGGTTGCCCGCGGAAATGCGCAGGCCCCGGCAATGACTGCAGCACCGGCGGTATGGCGCATTTCTCCATCGACCACGCAAACCGTGGCGGTGGTTCGCATTTCGAGAACGGGAAAGACTGGCCGCATGACCCGTTGCGCGAGTAGTATCGACGCGGCTGCAAGGGGGATTCGGGTATTTTCGTTCAGGTGTTCCGATGGCGTCCGCGCCATGCGTTACGGCGCACTGCACCTGCGAACTTCGTCCACCCCCCGTTGCGGCATCCAATTCATGCCATCCAGACGATCGGTTGAGGGGAACGATAGATGGACATTGCCGAACTGCTTGCCTTCTCGGTGAAGAACAAGGCCTCGGACTTGCATTTGTCCGCAGGTCTGCCGCCGATGATTCGTGTTGACGGCGATGTGCGCCGCATCAACATCCCCGCGCTTGAACACAAGCAGGTGCACTCGCTGATCTACGACATCATGTCGGACAAGCAGCGGCGCGATTACGAAGAGTTCTACGAGACCGACTTCTCGTTCGAGATTCCCGGTCTGGCGCGCTTCCGCGTCAACGCGTTCAATCAGAACCGTGGCGCTGGCGCGGTGTTCCGCACCATTCCGTCCGAGGTGCTGACGCTGGAAGACCTGGGTGCCCCGCGCATCTTCAAGGAGCTGATCGAGCAGCCGCAGGGGTTGATCCTGGTGACCGGCCCGACCGGTTCGGGCAAATCGACTACGCTGGCGGCGATGGTCGACCACATCAACAAGAACGAATACGGCCACATGCTCACGATCGAGGATCCGATCGAGTTTGTGCATACGTCGCAGAAGTGCCTGGTCAACCAGCGCGAAATTCACCGCGACACGCTGGGTTTCAACGAGGCCCTGCGCTCGGCGCTGCGCGAGGATCCGGACTTCATCCTGGTCGGCGAGCTGCGCGATCTGGAGACCATTCGACTCGCGTTGACCGCTGCTGAAACCGGGCATCTGGTGTTCGCGACCGTGCATACCAGCTCGGCGGCCAAGACCATTGACCGCATCATCGACGTGTTTCCCGCCGGCGAAAAGCCGATGGTGCGTTCGATGCTGTCCGAATCGCTGCGCGCGGTCGTCTCGCAGTCGTTGCTGAAAAAGGTCGGCGGCGGACGTATTGCAGCGCACGAAATCATGGTCGGCATCCCGGCGATCCGCAACCTGATCCGCGAGGACAAGGTGGCGCAGATGTATTCGTCGATCCAGACCGGTCAGCAGTTCGGCATGCAGACGCTGGATCAGTGCCTGCAGGATCTGGTCAAGCGCGGTCTGGTGACGCGGCAGCAGGCGTCGAGCTATGCCAAGAACAAGGACAGCTTCAAGTAAACGGAATCGTCATCGAGGAACTAATTCACGGTGGGACGTCGGTTTTAGCGCTATATTTTTCACGCGGTATATGCGCTGCCACATCACCCGAACGCGACCGTCATGCCCAGGATGGCATGGGGATCCGGTCAAGCTGACCTCGATACGCCGTTCCACAATTCGGGAGTAGAACCATGAGCGATTTCGATTTCACCTCGTTCCTGAAACTGATGGTGCACAAAAAGGCATCGGACCTGTTCATCACGGCCGGTGTGGCACCTTCGATGAAGGTGCAGGGCCGGATCGTGCCAATTACGCAGAGCCCGCTCAGCGTGCAGCAGTCGCGCGACATGGTGCTCAACGTGATGACGCCAGGACAGCGCGAGGAGTTCGAGAAAACTCACGAGTGCCAGTTTGCGATCTCCGCGCAAGGCGTTGGCCGCTTCCGCGTGTCCTGCTTCTATCAGCGTAATTGTGTCGGCATGGTGCTACGCAGGATCGATTCGAAGATTCCGACCACCGAAGAACTGAACCTGCCGCCGGTGATCAAGCAGCTGGCGATGACCAAGCGCGGCATCATCATTTTCGTCGGCGCCACCGGTTCGGGCAAGTCGACCTCATTGGCAGCGATGGTTGGCTACCGCAATCTGAATTCGACCGGTCACATCATCACGATCGAGGATCCGATCGAGTACGTGCACAAGCACGAGGGCTGCATCATCACGCAGCGCGAAGTCGGCATCGATACCGACAGCTGGGAAAACGCACTGAAGAACACGCTGCGCCAGGCGCCGGACGTGATCATGATCGGCGAGGTGCGCACGCGCGAGGGTATGGATCACGCGATCGCGTTCGCCGAAACGGGCCACCTGGTGTTGTGCACGCTGCACGCGAACAACGCGAATCAGGCGATGGACCGCATCCTGCACTTCTTCCCGGAAGATCGTCGCGAACAGCTGCTGATGGATCTGTCGCTGAACCTGAAGGGCATCGTGGCGCAGATGTTGATCCCGACCCCCGACGGCAAGGCGCGCCGGGTGGCGGTGGAGATTCTGCTGGGCACGCCGCTGGCACAGGATTACATCCGCCAGGGCGAAATTCACAAGCTCAAGGAGCTGATGAAGGAGTCCAACCTGCTTGGCATGAAGACGTTCGATCAGAGCCTGGTCGAGCTGTATCACGCCGGCGAGATCTCCTACGAGGACGCACTGCGTCACGCTGACAGCTCCAATGAGGTGCGCCTGCGCATCAAACTGGCTCAGGGCGGCGACGCGCATACCTTGTCACAGGGACTAGACGGGGTGGAGCTGGAAGAAACCAGCAATGCGCAAAACTTTGGTGGTGGCAGCGGCCTGCTGAATCGCTGAATCTACAACGCGCCATGCGCAGACGAGAGAAGAAGGGGCCCGTGGGGCCCCTTCTTCGTTTTCGCTAGCTCGCGTCAACGATGACGCGGCTGATCTTTGCTCAGTGGCCGCTGGTCGAGCTCGAAGCCGGCATCGACGACTTCATGCTGTTCGACGTTGAAGGAGTAACAGTCAGGCCAGTAGCGTCGACACTCTTCACGCCCTTGACCTTCTTGGCAACACTGACAGCCTTTGATTTTTCATGACTGCTGGTCGCCGTGCCGGTCAACGTCACCTTGCCATCCGTGGTGGTTACTGAAATATCGGTGGAGCTGATCCCTTTGGTCGTGGTGAATTCGGATTTCACCTTGGTGGTGATCCATGCATCGCCAGTCTCGCTGGTAGACGAACTCGACATCGGGGCAGTCGAGTCCTGCGCTGCCACCTGGCCAAACGGCACCGCTGCGAAAGCGATCACCAGGCCAGCGGCAAACATGCTGTTGCGAATCATCGAAGGGGTACGCATGGGCAATCTCCTTGAGCGGTGAGGGTGTGCGAACGATGACAACAGCTGCTACGTGAATATCGCGTGGCCGTGCGAGGTAACGGTTCAGCAAGCGCTTATGGGGACGCGAAGGGGAGGTTATGGCGATGTTGGCGTGGCGTTCGACACAGCCACGCACATGAAAAAAAGACGGGGCGCCAGAGCGCCCCGTCTTTTTTTGCATCCGGTACTACCCGTGTCAGATGCTGCGTTACTTCAAAGCGGTCTGGCTGGTGATCACCATACCGTTGTCGTCGACGTGCATTTCGGCATCGATGGTGTTGACGCGTTCCGCCTGGGATTTCATGGCGGCGAACTGCGCCTTCGAGCGCGCTACATTGGCGGCGGCCTGGGTTGCATCGTCGGTGCTGCTGTCGTTATCGAGTGAAGGTTCGTCGCTCTTGTTGATCGCAGCGGTGGCTGCGGCCAGGCTGTCGGCCTTCTGCTCCATCAGCTGCAGCCAGTCCAGGTACATCGCGCCACTGAGATGCATGCGGGTCATGCGGCCGGCATCGCCGGTAGGAGCAGCCAGGGTGTCGCCGAGCTTGGCGTCCTCACCGGCGCCCACGCCGAGCGCGAGCGCCTTGTCGCTCATCGCGATCCAGGCCGGCTGTTCCAGCATGGCGGTCATGTCTTTCGGCAACGGCTGCGGCTTGCCATCGGTGGTGACCTTCAGCTGGGCCAATGCAGAGACCATCATCTGCCCCATAGCCAGCAAACCTGCCGGGTTGTTGGTACCCAGCACGATGCGGCCTGTGAACTTCGGCAGGCCGCCGTTCTGGCCAGGCGCAAGCGTGTCCAACGCGATGCGCAGGCCGAGCATGTCGCCGAACGGCGGAATTGCCGCTTTCTGCATGCTCGGGCCGAGCTTGGCAAAGCTGTCGTTGAGATCGGTCAGCGCCGGGCAGGTGAATGGCTTGGCGGCTACGGCATCGGCCTGTGCCAACCAGAACGTGCGCAGCGGTGCGACCGGCAGTGCGAGGCTCAGGTCAAATGGCGCGGTTCCGGTGCTGCCCAATCCAGGCATCTTCACTTCGAGCCCGGCGAACGCCTTGCTGATGTCATCGGCCAGTGCCACATCAAAGCGCACGTCCTGATGCCCGACATCCAGCTGGGTGTAGCCGAAACTCACGGCAGGTGCCCGGGCGGCAATGCGCCCGGCCTCGACGGCGCAGCTGGGTGAGGTCTGCAACTGGTTCGCGACGGGCTCGCCGGTCTTGGCCGAGATGGCCTCGGCATGCGCCTTGAGGATGGCGCTGAACAGTGGATCCTTGCCGCCCATCGCCAGCGGCAATGCGCGGGTCAGGTCGAGGTCGCCAACCAGCCACTTCTGGTAACCCTTGTCCTTGGCCAGGTTCGCCAGGCGGCCATCGTCCTGCAGGTTCTTTTGCGGTCGATCCAGGCCAAGCGCCTGGCGCAGCAGGGTCGGCGTGGTGTCGGCGGGCAACAGCGAAACCACGGCCTGTTTGCCGACCATCGCCAGAATCACCTCGGTGCCCGACGTGGCGAACGCGTATTTGCGATAGCTCTGGCCGCCGATGCTGGCGACATCGAGCTTCTTGCCATACGCAGTCTCAAGCCGGCCGATGAAACCTTCGAACGCTTTCGGATCGCTCAGTTCGAAACGCAGGACGGGTGACAGGCCCTGCCCGTAGAACGCCGAGTGCCCCTTGAGATCCAGGCCTGCATTCTGGGCAAAGGTCTCGACGCTCTTGCCGTTGAACTCGGCACCGAGCGCGCGCAGCAGACGGGCCCCGTCGGGGTCCTTGATCGCCATCTGGTCGGCGGCGGCATTGAGCTGGGCCAGCTGGGACGGCAACTGCGCATCGGCCTGGGCAAGCAATGCCTTGCGGGTGTTGTCATCGAGTACGTCCAGGTTGGCGACGACGTAGGGCGTGTCCGCCGGTACGAAGGCCAGCGGAGCATCTTTGTCCTTGTGTCCGCAAGCCGCCAGCATGACGCCGGCAAAGCCCAGCGCGATGAAGCGCGTCGTCGATCGCATCGTTGATCCCCTGCCTTGGTGAATGTTGCGCGCCATATTATGCCCGCTTTACGGGTTGTTGCGGCGCGTCAACCCGGGAAAAAGAGGTGGGATAACGGGATGCGCGAAAGGCGGGGCCGCTGCCCGGGCGCGGCCTATAAACGGGGCGTAAAAAAAGCGGTGAGCCGAAACTCCCCCGCTGAGAGCTGGAAATTCCGGCTCACTTCGAGCTGGCCGGTGTTTGCCAGGGCCCTGACTTCGATATGAACTCCGGCACCAATCGCGTGGATGCGGGCGCGCTCGCCGCGGGCATTCGTGCGCGGATGAATGCCCGCGGCTTTTCAGGAATTCAGTCGTGGTGTGCTTAGCGGGCGAGCACTTCGTTCAGTACGGCCATGCGTACGAACACGCCGTTGCCGACTTGTTCGAGGATGCGCGACTGCGCACCATCGGCCACGTCCGAGGCAATCTCGATACCGCGGTTGATCGGGCCAGGGTGCATCACCAGACAACCCTTCGCGGCGAGCGCCAGGCGTCGCTGATCGAGGCCGTAGCGGCTGAAATACGCCGCTTCGTCGGGCAGGTCGGTCGACGCCATCCGTTCTTTTTGCAGGCGCAGCATGATGACGGCATCGGCACCACCGATCGCCTGGTCGAAATCGTCGATGTGAAGGACGTGCGGAAATTCGTCCGGCTCCGGCATCAGCGAGGCTGGCCCGCACAGGCGAATTTCCTTCACGCCCAGGGTGGTCAACGCGTGGATATCCGAACGCGCCACTCGCGAATGCCGGATGTCGCCAGAGATCACCACCGTGAGATTCTCGAAATCCGGCCGATGCTGGCGAATCGTCAAAGCGTCCAGCAGACCTTGGGTGGGGTGCGCGCGGTTGCCGTCGCCCGCGTTGATCACCGAAACGCCACTCATCGCGTGATGCACCAGCTCCTCCGGCGTGCCCGAGTGCTTGTGCCGCACGATGATCGCGTCCAGGTGCATGGCTTCGAGCGTGTGCAGGGTGTCGAGGAGTTCCTCACCCTTGCTGGTGGAGGAAAAGCCGATGTCGAAATTGATCACATCGGCGCCGAGCCGGCGCGCTGCCAGCTCGAACGACGTGCGGGTGCGCGTGGAGGGCTCGAAGAACAGGTTCAGCACGGTGCGCCCAGTCAGTACGTCAAGCTTGCGGGTGCCGTGTGCACAGGCATCGCGCAGCGCTTCGGCGCGGTCGAGCAGGCGCTCGATGGTGGCGCGCGGCAGGTTTTCCAGGGTGGTGAGGTGGCGCAGGCGAGGGCTCATCGAGGGCTCATTTCGGCTGGTTTGCAAGGAATAAGGTGGGTGTTCAGCGTTCGAGCGTGCCCGGTGCGGGCGTGGGAGCTTCGATCAGCCAGCGCTCCAGGATGACCGCGGCGGCTTCGGCATCGATCGTGGCGGCATCGCGCCGCCGCTTCAGCCCCGCGGCGCGGGCGGCGGCGAAGCGATGCGCGGCGTCCTGCGAGCTATGACGTTCATCGACAAACACCACCGGCACGCCAAAGCGCTGCTGCAGCTGGGTGGCAAAGCGGCGTGCATTGCGGCTGGCGGGTTGTTCGGCGCCATCGAGGGTCAGCGGCAGGCCAACCACCAGGGTGTCAGGCAGCCACTCCTTGTGCAGGGTATCGAGCCTGCTCCAGTCCGGTTCGCCGTCCCGCATCGTGATCGTGGTCAGCGCCCGCGCGCTGGCGGTGAATGTATTGCCTACGGCCACGCCAGTCAGTCGGCTGCCAACATCGAAACCGAGCACACAACTCATGCGTGGCCCGCGTAACCGGACAGCTGTCGCGGGTCGACGCCGACCAGCCCGGCGGCGGCGCTCCAGCGTTCCTCCAGCGGGGTATCGAACACCACCCGGCCGCAGGCCTCGGTGGTGAGCCATGCGTTGGCCATCAGCTCCTGCTCCAGCTGACCGGCGTCCCAGCCCGCATAACCGAGCGCCATGACGGCCTGGCGCGGGCCTTCACCCGCGGCCATCGCGACCAGGATGTCGCGCGAGGTGGTGACTGACCATTCGGTGTTGATGCGGTAACTGGCTTCCCAGTAACCGGGCTCGCGGTGCAGCACGAAACCGCGCTCCTGTTGCACCGGGCCGCCGATGAGTACGGGCGCGTCGGCAAGTTCGCTGTCCACGCAGTCCAGTCGCATCTGCGCCAGCACGTCGCCAAACCGGTATTCGGACAGCTGGTTCACCAGTAGTCCCACCGCGCCATTCTCATCGTGCTGGCAAAGCAACGCGACGCCGCGCGAGAACGGCGGATCGGCCAGATTCGGCATGGCGATCAGGAAATGCCCGGTCAAGGTCGAGGGTTGCACGGCGGTCATGCGCGCATTGTAGGCGCGTTGCGGGCGCGCCGCATGTCGTAGGAGCGCAAGTTGCGCGGGCCGTGGGACATAGCGGGGCGTAGGTTGGGGTGAGCGAAGCGATGCCCAACGTCCCTGCGGGGGTGCATGAGGCATCTGTTGGGCATCGCTTCGCTCACCCCAGCCTGCGCCAGACTTGGCTGTCAGCGCGTTTGCAGCACGTTTTTAGGCTCGAATTCCCAGGTACGGGTGATATTGAGCTCGTCCACGTGTTCGCCGCTTTGCGGTGCCGGCGGGAACGGTGCCGCCAGTCGCACAATGCGTTCGGCGGCAGCGTCCAGTAAATGCTCGCCGGAGCTCTGGATCACTTCGATGCTCTTGATGCTGCCGTCCAGATTGAGCACCACCGTGAGCAACACGTCTCCGTGCAGGCCGCGGCGACGGGCTTCCTCGGGGTAGTTGAGATTGCCGACGCGTTCGACGCGGTCGGACCAGCCGCGCATGTAGGCCGCAAAGGCGTACTCCTTGGTGCTGGCCGTGAGGTATTTGACCTTCGGTCGCTTGGCATAGGCCGCTTTCTTCTCGCGCACCTCGGCCGCCAGCTGGGCGATCGCCTGTTGTTGCTTCAAGTCGGCTGCGGTCGGGGTTTGATCCTGCGGGTCGACCTGAGTTTGCGCTGTGTCACTGGACACGCTGAAGTTGGTTGCGCCGGTCGTCGTCACCATTCGCGTCGGCGTAGCCTCCCGCGGCTGGGGCGTGCTGGCTTCCACCGATTCGGCCGCGGTGCCCGGGTCCGGACGGGGCAGGGCGCCGGAAAACATCTCCGATGGCCGTGCCGCATGATCGCTCTGGCCGCCACCGCGATTGTTCGCCTGCGCCAGGAAGTCCGCCTTGTCCGGCGCTTCCTGATTGGCCACGTTGACCAGCGTCACATCCAGCGTCGGCAGGCTGGGTGCGAGCTTGGCGAAGTGGAACGTGATGCCCATCAACAGCACGCCATGCAGCAGCAGCGAAAACAGCAGGGTGGCGCTGATCGGGTCAGGCGCCGACGGGACCGGCGCGGGGCTCAGGGGTACAGCAGTTGCGGGGGTGCTCACGCGTTGCGATTTCCGATGACGTGCTGCTCGATGACGTCGAACAGCTGGCCCGCAATGTTAAGCCCGAACTGGGCGTCCAGTTCGCGTACACAGGTCGGGGATGTGACGTTGATCTCGGTCAGGTAGTCGCCGATGACGTCCAGCCCGACAAAAAGCAGCCCGCGCCGGCGCAGTTCCGGGGCCACCTGGTCCACGATCCAGCGATCGCGGTCCGACAGCGGCACGCCTTCACCACGTCCACCGGCGGCGAGATTGCCGCGAAACTCGTCGCCCTGGGGGATGCGGGCCAGCGCATAAGGCACCGGCTCGCCGTCGACAACCAGGATACGTTTGTCGCCAGCGCTGATCTCCGGCAGGTACTTCTGCGCAATGGTCAGCTGCCGGCCTTCGCCGTGCGCACCCCCGCCGATCAGGGTTTCCAGCATCGAGTTGAGGTTGCTGTCGCCGGCCTTGACCCGGAAGATGCCGCGTCCGCCCATGCCATCCAGGGGTTTCAGCACCACCTCGCCGTGCTCCTTGGTGAACCGGCGCAGTTCGCCTGCATCGCGCGCGACCAGGGTTGGCGCGATGCATTGCGGGAACTCCAGTGCAAACAGTTTCTCGTTGCAGTCGCGCAGCGCCCGCGGATCGTTGATCACGGCCACGCCGCCGCGCTGGGCGGCTTCCAGCACCATGCTGTCGTAGATGAACTGCGCGTCGACCGGCGGATCCTTGCGCATCAGCACCACGTCGAGCTCGCGCAGGTCGCGCCACTGTGCCGGTGCGAGCGTGTACCAGCCTTGCGGGTCCTCGCGAACGCTCAACGGCGCGATCCGCGCCCAGGGTTCGCCATTGCGCAGTGCCAGGTCGCCCTGCTCGAAATAGTGCAACTCGTGACCGCGGCGCTGGGCCTCCAGCAGCATGGCAAAGGTGCTGTCCTTGGCTATCTTGATCGCGCCGATGGGGTCCATCAGCACGGCGACCGAAAGGGTCATTGGGGTTCTCCGAAGGTGGCCCGCGCATGCGCGGACCGTGCGGGTGGGTTTGGATTTCAGGCCGACATCGACAGTGTGGATGGTCGCCGAGTCGATCGGCTGCGACAAGCTCGGTTGATTGTCGATGCTGTCGCGGTTGGCCAGATGGTGCCAATATGGGTCACGTTGTGCGCACCAGGCGACGGAGCGAATGATTATTGCTTGACAGTCTCGGCGGGCAGGCAGTAAACAGCAAAGGGTTGGATGCACCGCCGCAGAGCGGGTATTTGGGTGGTTCGTTTTGTTTTTTTTACATGAGCACCTGACGGCATGGCTGTTGCATGTCTTGGTGTCTATCCTGAGCTCGGGGCGGGCCGCAGGGGGAGTAAGTGAATTTGAACGTGAGTGCTAATGACTTGGCTGGTCTCAAGGTCATGGTGATTGATGACTCCAAGACCATCCGCCGTACCGCGGAAACCTTGCTGAAGAAGGAAGGGTGCGAGGTATTGACCGCAGTTGACGGATTCGAGGCGCTGGCCAAGATCTCCGACCAGAAGCCTGCGATCATCTTCGTCGACATCATGATGCCGCGCCTGGATGGTTATCAGACCTGCGCGCTGATCAAGAACAATCCACAATTCCGATCCACGCCGGTGATCATGCTGAGCTCGAAGGACGGGCTGTTTGACAAGGCGCGTGGCCGTATCGTGGGTGCCGAGCAGTATCTGACCAAGCCGTTCACGCGTGACGAGCTGCTTGGTGCCATCCATCGCCATGTCAGCACGGTGCCGAGCCACTGACTGCAGATTCTGAGGGGGACCTGTGGCCAATATTTTCATCATCGACGATTCGCCGACCGACGTGCGCGTGTTCACTACGCTGCTCGAACGGGCCGGTCATCAAGTTGCCGCCTTTGGCACCGCCGAGGAGGGCATCGAGCGTGTGCGCGCTGCGTTGCCCGATCTGATCATCATGGACGTGATCATGCCGGGCATGAATGGCTTCCAGGCCACCCGGACACTGACCCGTGACCCCGTGACGGCATCGGTGCCGATCGTGATGATCACGACCAAGTCGATGGAAACCGACCAGGTCTGGGGCTTGCGTCAGGGCGCCCGTGCGTTCATCACCAAACCGGTGAGCGAGAAAGATTTGCTGGCGTGTATCAACGATTTGTTGCCGAGTTCGACATGAACCAGTCCGTCAACCGCACTCCGTTCGAAATCCTGGCCCGCTACGAGCGGCTGTCGCTGGCGCATGCCTCCGATACGCAGGGCAAGCTGGAAGCCCCCGGGTTGTGGCGCGGCATCGGTTTTCGCGTCGGTTCGCGCTTGCTGGTCAGTGGCATCGATGAAATCAACGAGTTGCTGGCGGTGCCGACCCTCACCCCCGTGCCGGGCACCCAGCCATGGCTGCTCGGTGTGGCGAACGTGCGCGGCAATCTGGTGCCGGTGGTGGACTTCGCCCGCTTCCTGTTCGGTGAGCGCACCCAGCACTCCGAGCGCGCCCGCCTGCTGGTGGTGCGCCAGGGTGGTGGCAACGTGGCGCTGCTGGTCGACGAGGTATTCGGTCAGCGTACGGTGGATGAAGAGCAACGACGCGAGGCCCAGCGCGAGGACGATCCGCGGCTCACCCGCTTCGTCGATAGCCGGGTAGGCGAACAGCAATTGGCGATTTTCAGCATGAACAGGTTGGTGCGGGCGCCGGATTTCCGTCAGGCCGCGGCCTGATACCGGTCACGCTTCAGCTGGGGCACGATTCAACTATTGAAGGGCCGGCGCCCGTTGTGGCCGGAAATTAAGGGCAGCAAGTCCTTGGGTCAGTACCCGCTCGATGAAGCGGAGCTGGCAAGGTGTAGACGGACGAGGTGAACATGAGCACTACAGGGGGCGTCGGCAGGGAACGGAGCTATACGACCGTACTCATTGTCCTGTTGCTGATTGCGATCGGTCTCGCGGCAGTGGATTTCTTCCTGCTGTACCTGAAGAACGGCGAGGACCGGCAGGCGGTAACGCTGACCACGCAGATTCAGGTGTTGTCGCAGTCGACGGCGAAATTCGCGCTGGAATCCGCGGGCGGCAACGCCGACTCCTTCAAGGAGCTTGAAGGTGACCGCAACTCGATCGAGTCCGCGGTGCAGCGCCTGAACAAGGGCGACCCGGCAACTGGCATGCAGGGCTATGGCGACAATAACGCCACATCGTCCGGTCGCGCCGTGACGGCGCTCGACAGTTCGTGGAAGCAGCTCGACACCGACATCGGCAAGATCCTCTCGAACAAGGCGGTGGTGATTGACTCGGGACTGCGCGCCGGCACGCTGTCGCAGCAGATGCCCTTGCTCAACTCGAGCATGGAGCAGGTGGTCAACATCCTGCAGCAGCGCAACGGTGGCTCCGAGCAAATGCTCGGAACGTCGCGCCAGATGTTGTCTGCTGACCGAATCATCCGTCGAGTGCAGGAAATCCTGCAGGGTGGCGATACCGCGCAATCGGCGGCCGATGGCCTGTCCCGCGATGCCGACTTGTATGGCAACGTGTTGAAGGGCTTGCTGGTGGGTAACGCCGACAGCGGCGTGAAGCCCGTCGCGGACGCGAATGCGCACAAGATCCTTTCCGACATGGATGCCAGCTGGGGCAAGCTGGCCGATCCGGTGGCCAAACTGGCCGCTGCGGCCGGCAACATCGCCGACGTGAAGCAGGCAGCCAACCAGGCCTCACTGGATTCGCAGACAGTGCTGTTGCGCGCCAGCGACCTGGCCGAACAGATCGGCAAACTGCCGCTGCGGCGCCTGTTCCCGAACGTGTGGTGGGGTCTGTTCGGCGCGATCGGCGCGGTGGCATTCGCCCTGTTGCTGGTCATTACCCTGGTGACCGAACAGCGTCGCCGCTTCGCCAGCAGTATCGAGCTGAACCATCGTAACCAGGACGCGATTATGCGTCTGCTGGACGAAATGGGCTCGCTGGCCGAAGGTGATCTGACGGTCAAGACCACGGTGTCCGAAGACATCACCGGCGCGATCGCCGACTCCGTGAACTACGCCATCGACGAGCTGCGTTCACTGGTGACCACGATCAACGAGACCTCCGAACAGGTTTCGTCGTCGGCGCAGGAAACCCAGACCACCGCGCGCCATCTGGCCGACGCGGCCGAACAGCAGGCGCAACAGATCAGCTCGGCGACCTCGGCGATCAACCAGATCGTGAGCTCGATGGACACCGTGTCGAAGGATTCCGCCGAGTCGGCCGACGTGGCCGAACGCTCGGTGAAAATTGCCTCGCACGGCGCCGAAGTGGTGCGCGAGACGATCTCCGGGATGGACTCGATCCGCGACCAGATCCAGGAAACCTCAAAGCGCATCAAGCGCCTGGGCGAATCCTCGCAGGAGATCGGCTCGATCGTGGAACTGATCAACGACATCGCCGAGCAGACCAACATCCTCGCGCTCAACGCAGCGATCCAGGCGGCTTCGGCCGGTGAGGCGGGTCGCGGTTTCGCGGTAGTGGCGGACGAAGTGCAGCGACTCGCCGAACGCTCGACCAGTGCGACCAAGCGTATCGAAACGTTGGTGCAGACGATTCAGTCCGATACCAACGAAGCGGTGAACTCGATGGAGCAGACCACTGCCGAGGTGGTGGCTGGTGCCCGCAAGGCAGAGGATGCCGGCAGTGCACTGGGTGATATCGAGCGCGTGTCGCACGATCTGTCGGCGCTGATTCAGAACATCTCCAGCGCGGCGCGTCAGCAGTCCGCGGCGGCGACCGATATCTCGCATTCGATGAACGCGATTCAGGAAATTACCTCGCAGACCTCGCAGGGTGCCAGCCAGACCGCCGACTCGATCGGTACTCTGGCGCAGCTGGCGAGTGACCTGCGGCGCTCGGTAGCGCATTTCAAGCTACCGGGTTGACATCGGTCCGGTGGATTTGGCCAAGCTGGCATCGACAATTTGACGGGGGGCAGTCTCGCTGGTTGCGTGATGCGTACGTGATGCGACATTGGGCAACCGTTGAGAGAGGCGCATGAGACTTCAAGATCACATCGATTTCACCACTCTTCAGTGGGTCAAGCCGGAGCTCGACGAGACATTGTCGACTGCCCGCGAGGCGCTGGAGTCCTACGTCGAGAATCCGGACGATCGCGACGTCATGCGTTCGTGCACGCGACATCTGCATCAGGTGCATGGCACCTTGCGGATGGTCGAGCTGTACGGCGCAGCGTTGGTGACCGCGGAGATGGAGACGCTCTCCATCGCGCTGCTCGAGGATCACATTCCCTATCGCGAGGAAGCCTACGCCGCCCTGATGCGTGGCCTGATGCAGCTGCCCGATTATCTCGAGCGGTTGTCCAGCGGTCATCGTGATGTGCCGGTGGTGCTGTTGCCGCTGCTGAATGATTTGCGCGCCAGTCGCGAGCAGCCGCCGCTGCCCGAGTCGGCGATGTTTCATCCCAACCTTGATGCGTTCCTGCCGGATCTGGCGCCGGCCGCGATGAGCGCTGCGTATGCCGAATCGCATCGTGGCGAGTTGGTTAATCTGCGTCTGCGCTTTCAGCAGCAGTTGCTGAACTGGTTCCGCGGTCAAGCCGTTCCGCAGCAACTGGTCGGCATGCGCAAGACCTTGCTGGCTATCACCGCACGTTGCTATCACGTACACGGCAGGCGCTTGTGGTGGATTGCCGCCGGTGTGCTGGAGGGTCTCGAGCAAGGCATGATCAAGGGTCATGCCGGCGAAGTCCGCCAATTGATCGGCAAGGTGGATCGCAGCATCCGTCAGCTGATCGAGCATGGCGAAGACAGCCTGCGCGGCAGCGATGCCGACGCGGTTGCCTGCAAACTGCTTTACATCGTGGCCCAGGCCAAGCAGCGCAGCCCGCAGATGGAATTGCTGCGGCATACCTATGCGCTGGACAGTCTGGTACCTGATGCCGGCGAACTGGAACACGCGCGTGGCTCGATGTCCGGACACAACCGTGCGCTGCTCGATTCCGTATCGCGCGCACTGAAGGACGATTTGCTGCGGGTCAAGGAAGCGCTGGATCTGTTCCTGCGTCAGAGCGACGGCGACCCGGCGCAACTGAGCGAACAGAGCGAAGTACTCGACCGCGTTGGCGACACGCTGGGCATGCTGGCGCTGGCGGTACCGCGCCGGCTGGTCATCGAACAGCGGCGGGTGCTCGACGAGATCGCCAACCGCATGCGCAAGCCCGACGAGGACACCTTGCTCGATGTAGCCGGGGCCCTGTTGTACGTCGAAGCTTCGCTGGACGATCACATCGAGAGCCTGGGTTCCGAGGACGAAGCGGATACCGGCACCACGATGCAGGGACTGCCGCGCAGCGAAGCGCTGGGCGTGGTCACCGCGTTGATGCATGAAGCCATCAACAATACCGGCAAGGTGAAGGACGCGATCGTTGCCTTCGTCGAATCAGGTTGGGAGCACGGCCGTCTGGCTGTCGCGCCGCCACTGATGGAAGAAGTCGCCGGTGCCATGCGCATGCTTTCCTCACCGCGTTCGGCCGAGTTGGCCGAAGGCGTCGGCCGTTTCATCGGCAATGAATTGCTGGATGACCGACGCGTTCCGAGCGGCGCACAGATGGATCATCTGGCCGATGCGCTCGCGGCGCTGGAGTACTACCTCGAAGCGGCGCGTGAACATCGCGGCGGGCTGGAACATATTCTCGACGTGGCTGAGCACAGCCTCGGGCTGCTCGGCTACTGGCCGTTGCCAGCCGAGCGGTTGCCGTCCGAGAGAGTGTTGCGGCCGGCAGTTGCCGCGTCCGAGGCTGCCATGACGGCTCACGCCGGCGACGGCATCGAGCATGAAGAGCACCCGGAACTTTCCGAAACCGTCAGCCTGCTCCCCGGCAGCGATCTCGGACACCTGTTTGTCGGTTACAGCGAACCGCACCTTCCACCCACCCACAACCTCGATGGCTTGCGGCTGACGCAGACCGAATCGACCGCACCGCTGGCGCTGCGGGGCGATCTGCCCGGCCATGGGTCGAACGATGAGGATGGCGACTGGATCGAGGTCGAAGAAGAAATATTCGAGCAGATGCCGGCACGCGATGCCCTCGCGGCCAACACCAGCTTCAATGCCAATGCGGAAGGTATCGACGACGACATTCGCGAAATCTTCCTGGAGGAAATGCAGGAGGAAATCGACAGTCTGCGCGAGGCCGAGAAGGTCTGGCTGACCGATCCGACGCAAATGTCGTCGCTGGTCAGCATCCGCCGTTCGTTCCATACGCTGAAGGGTTCAGGCCGACTGGTCGGTGCCGGCGTGCTGGGCGAGTTCGCGTGGAAAGTCGAGGACATGTTCAACCACGTGCTGGATGGTTCCATCCAGCCGGACGAGGACGTACAGGCGCTACTGCGGCATGCGATCGACGCGCTGCCTCCATTGCTCGCCGCGCTCAAGGGCGAGGGCATGTCGAATGCTCCACTCAGTGCGATCATGCATACCGCGGAGCAGCTGTCCGCCGGTCATCCCGCGCGCGTGGAAGATTATCTGTCGGCGGCTACGGAAACAGTTCGCAGGGTGGTGCGTCATCGCATACCGCGCGTCGGCGCGGCGGCGGATGTAATTCCGGAAGCCAGTTTGACCGATGCCAACTCGGCGGGCTCCGAGCACGAGCCGGTTGAACACGAACAGGCGATATCGGGGCCGGTCATGCCGCCGGTGGATCCGGTGCTGCTGGAAATCCTGCGCAGCGAAGTTGCGCAATATCTGCAAACCATTCGCGCCGCCATCCAGCGCAGTGGCAACGAGCTGCCGATCGGCGAAGATCTGCTGCGGGCCGTGCATACGCTGCACGGCGCCATCGCGATGGTGGACATCCCGTTGCTGACACAGCTGTTGTCGCCGCTGGAGGGACTGTTCAAGCGCCTGCGTGCCGCCAATCTGCCGCTGCCGTCCGAAGGCGTGCGGTTGCTCGGTCAGGCGGCTGACCTGGTCGATCATGTGATGGGCCAGTTCGACGTGGCCGAGCCGCAATTGCCCGACACGGACGCGCTCACCGCACAAATCGTCGAAATGCGCGACCGCTACCCCGAGTCGCAGGTGGCGCATGTCGTGTTCGAACCGCAGCTGGACGAGGCGGCGACGGGCGCGATGGCCACGACGACAGATCAGCCTGCCGACGAAGAAGCGGCCATGGGCGCTTCGCTGGATGCCAGCATCGCCGATGCGGCTGGTGTGCACGCCGAAGAGACGCAAGACGAGGCGTCGTTGGAAGCGGACGACGTAATCGCGGCTCATCCGGACGATGCGCATCATGCGGCAGTTGCGGCTGAACTGTTTGAGGCATTGGACGCATTTGATCACGATGCCGCAGTGAGCGAACAAGCGGCCGCACAACAACTGGCCATCGAGAAAGCTGCGGCCGACCAAGCCGCTGCCGAACAAGCGGCGGCTGAGCAGGCCGCTGCCGAGCAGGCTGCCGCAGAACACGCGGCGATCGAACGAATGGCGGCCGAAGAAGCGGCTGCCGAGAAAGCGGCAGCGGAGCAGGCAGCGGCGGAGCAGGCAGCCGCTGAACAAGCTGCCGCAGAGCAGGCCGCAGCTGCACAAGCGGCAGCTGACCACGCAGCAGCAGAGCACGCAGCAGCTGAGGCCGCCGCAGCCGAGCAGGCCGCGGCGGAACATGCCGCGGCAGAACACGCGGCGGCAGAGCACGCTGCAGCAGAACACGCTGCAGCAGAACAAGCTGCAGCAGAACAAGCTGCAGCAGAGCACGCTGCAGCGGAGCAGGCCGCAGCAGAGCACGATGCAGCGGAGCAGGCCGCAGCAGAGCACGATGCAGCGGAGCAGGCCGCAGCGGAACACGCTGAAGCCGAACAAGCCGCTGCCAGTCGCGAGTCGGATGAAGAAAGCAAAACGGCCTCTGCGTCGGAGCATGTCCTTGCCCAGGGTGGGTCGGGCCACATCGACGCCGACCTGCTTGAAGTGTTTATCGACGAGGCGCGTGAAATTCTCGATCACGCCGATGGCGTGCTCGCGCAATGGCACGACGATCCGACAGAACTGAAGCATGTGGCCGAGCTGCAGCGCGATCTGCATACGCTCAAGGGCGGCGCGCGAATTGCGGGGTTGATGGGAGTGGGTGATCTCGCCCACGCCATTGAGACCTTGCTCGAAAAGCCGGCTCGCTACGCAACCAAGACCGGCCCGCTGATCGCAGCACTGGAAGCGGCGTTCGATCAGATGCATGCCTTGGTACAGCATGTGTCGCAAGGCGAGACAACCGAATATCCGCAGGCCACGATCGATCGCCTGCTGGCACTGGCTGGCGAAACGACACTGGCTGACGATGAGGCATTGGCCGCCGTTGCCATGCCAACCCTGAAACTGGTGCGCTCGACGCCGCAACCTGTGGTGCCGAGTGCTTCCACACTCGACCTGCCCGAACTGTTGCCGGAGATGGAGGAAGAGGTCCGCTCCTCGCAGGAGCAGATCCGTGTTCGCGCCGACCTGCTCGACAATCTGGTCAACCATGCAGGCGAAGTGGCGATCTACCGTTCGCGACTGGAACAGCAGGTCGCTGGTTATCGCTTCAACCTGGTGGAACTCGAGCAGACCGTGGCACGTTTGCGCAGCCAGCTGCGCATGCTGGAGATCGAGACCGAGGCACAGATCATCGCGCGCTTCCAGCGCGAGCATCGCGAAGCGGGACTGACCGCGTTCGATCCGCTCGAGCTCGATCGTTACTCGCAGCTGCAGCAGTATTCACGTGCACTGGCCGAGTCGGTCTCCGATCTGGTGTCCATCCAGAACATGCTCGACGAACTGACCCGGCAGGCCGAGACCCTGCTGATCCAGCAGTCACGCGTCAGTACCGAGTTGCAGGATGGTCTGCTGCGCACGCGCATGCTGCCGTTCGACACGATGGTGCCCAATCTGCGCCGCACGCTCCGTCAGGCGGCGCAGGAACAAGGTAAGCACGCCCAGTTGTATGTGGACGGTGCGCACGGCGAAATGGATCGCAACCTGCTCGACCGCATCAAGGCACCGTTCGAGCACATGCTGCGCAACGCGATTGCGCATGGCATTGAAACCCCGGCCGAGCGTCGCAAGGCCGGAAAGCCAGCCGAAGGCTCGGTGCATATCCAGGTCGCGCGCGAAGCTACCGAGGTGGTAATCCGGGTCAGTGATGACGGCCGCGGGCTGGATCGCGAGGCGATCCGCAAGCGCGGCATCGAGCGCGGACTGCTGCGGGCCAACATCAAGCCGACCGATAACCAGCTGCTTTCGTTGATCACCCAGCCGGGCTTCTCTACCGCCAGCAAGATCACTCAGCTGGCCGGTCGCGGCGTCGGCATGGACGTGGTGGCGAACGAGATCAAGCAGCTTGGCGGCTCACTCTCGATCGAGTCCGAAGCGAACAAGGGCAGCGTCTTCGTGCTGCGCCTGCCGTTCACCCTCGCGGTGACCCAGGCGATCCTGGTGCGCATCGGCGAGGCCACGTTTGCGATCCCGATGACGTCGGTACAGGGTGTGGCACGGGTCGACCAAGACGATCTGGCCGCGCGGCTGGCCGAGGACGAACCTTCGTTCCAGTACGGCAACGAACAGTACGGCATCCATGACCTCGCCGAGCTGCTGGGCCTTCCGCCAGGCCTGCCGGCCGAAGGCGAGCAGCAGCCGTTGCTGCTGACCCGCGCGGGTGATTTGCGCGCGGCGATTCGTATCGACGCGGTGCTTGGCTCACGCGAAATCGTGGTCAAGTCGGTCGGCCCGCAGATCAGCTCGGTACCCGGTCTGCTCGGCGCGACGATCATGGGCGACGGTTCGGTGCTGATCATTCTGGATCTGGCACCGCTGGTTCGTCATGGCATCACGCGTCGCCTGCAGCGTCTGTCCGATGGGCTGAGCGCGGTACAGGCGCCGATCATCGAAGAGACGCGGGTACGGCCGCTGGTGATGGTGGTGGACGATTCGATCACCATGCGCAAGGTCACCGGCCGTGTGCTGGAGCGTCACGAATACGAAGTCAGCACGGCCAAAGACGGTGTCGATGCGGTGGAGAAATTGCACGAACGCGTGCCGGATCTGATGCTGCTGGACATCGAGATGCCGCGTATGGATGGCTACGAACTGGCCGCCCACATGAAGGCCGATCCTCGACTGCGCAATGTGCCGATCATCATGATCACCTCGCGCAGCGGCGATAAACATCGCCAGCGGGCGTTCGACCTTGGCGTCGACCGTTACCTCGGCAAGCCCTATCAGGAGGCCGAGTTGCTGGCGCAGATCAGTGAAGTGCTGGAGCAGCGTGCGTTGGAGCCGAGTCATGATTGAAGCGGCACCTGCCGTTGCCTTGTTGTTTGACGACACCGAACTGGGCGGACAACTGCGCGAGGCGCTGCACGAGCGCGGCGCGCGGATTGTTCACGAGGGTGGAGTGTCCAGTCTCAGCCGGGAACTGCTGCAGAAATCGGGCGCTGAAGTCGTGGTAGTCAATCTGGACAATGCTGCCGACGATGCGCTCGATCAGCTGTACGAAGCGATCGACAGTGACAAACGGCCGCGGATTGTTTTCAACGATGCGCAGGCCAGCCGAGCGTTGGTGGGATGGGATCGCGCACGTTGGGCCCGTCACCTGGCAGTGAAGGTGCTGGCGGCAGGCGACATCGACCCGCCACGCCCTGAGAACGCTCGCCACATCGAGACGCAGCCCGCTGCAGCGATTGAAGCGCTTGCCGTCGAAGCTAGCCATGTGCAGGCACCGGCGCACGTAGCTGCGGTGGAAATCAGTCTCGCGGCCGCACCCGTGGCTGCTGCGGCGTTGGTCGCGGAACCTGCGATGGCCGAAGCATCTTCGTTGCCGGAGCCGGATCTGCCGGTGCACGCATACGCTGATGAGCACGAGCAAACGGCCACGGCCGAATCGGAAAGCCTGGCGGCGGAGCTGGAAGCGTTGCTGGCTTCCGACGAATTGCCCGCTGGCGAGGAGTACGGTGCCGGGTCTGGCCTGCGTTTCGCCCATGACGAAGAATTGCCCCCGTTGCACGACGGTAATTTCGGCGCACCTGTGGCAGGGGCCGACGATGATGCATTGGATGGGCTTGACCACCTTGATGGTCTCGCCGAGAGCACGCTGTCAGTTGCAGACGAAATAAGTGAAGAGCCGTCCAGCGCGCCGTCGCGTGTGTTCCAGCTTGATCACCTGCAGCTGTCGCCCATGGACGATGCCGAGGTTGCGACGATCGCTGCGGCTGCTGTTGCGCATATCCCGAGCGACAGCATGTCATCGACCACGCGCGCGCCTGATGAATGGGCACTGCTGGATGACGAGGTTCCGCTGGTTGCTGCGACAGATGCGGCTGCGGAAGCGACCGACGCCACGGTGTTTGGCATCGAGAAGTTGAGCGCCGCTGACTTCCTCGCGCCCGACGTCGAGCAGACCGCTGCGGGATTCGAGCCGATAATGAGTTTGCAACTGGTGTCGATGGAAGAGGCGATCGCCCCGCAGGCGTATGCCCCCGACCATGAAATGGTGCTTGACGACCGCGCAACTGCCTTGAGTCGCATTGTGGTGTTGGGTGCGGCGATCGATAGCACCGAATCCGTCTGTACCTTTCTGGGCGCGCTGTCGGCTGCCTCCCGGTTAACCATTCTGCATACCCAGCATTTGGGCGGGAAGTCGGCGCAGGCGCTGGTGGAAACACTGGCTGAGCGCTCCACGTTGCCAGTGCGACTGGCTGAGCACGGTGGTCAGGCCGGCGTTGGCGAGGTACTCGTAGTGCCGACGGGACTGCAGGTGCGCCTTCATCGCAATGGCAGTATCGAACTTGAGCCGAGCGATGCTGGTGCGACCCCGGCTCCGTCAATCGATGCAAGCCTCACCATGGCAGCGAATGCATTTGGTCGCGATGCGTTGGCCGTCGTGTTCTCCGGCCGGGCCAACGATTCGGTTGCCGGTTCACAGGCGATCCACGATCGTGGCGGTCAGGTATGGGTAGAGTCATCGTCCGAGACGCATTCCGCCGACATGGTCAGTGGGTTGTTTGCCGAACGATTGGTCAGTTTTTCCGGCACGCCGCATGAGTTGGCGGCGCGCCTGATCGAGGTGTTTCCATGAGTGATCCGCTGCCGCGTGAAATCCGCTGCGTACTGGTGCCCGTGGGCAACCTGCGTCTGCTGTTGCCGAACGCCACCGTCGCCGAAGTCATCACCCAGACCAAGCCTGAACCGGTCGCCGATGCCCCGGAATGGCTGCTGGGTCGTATCGCCTGGCGTGGCTGGCGGGTGCCGCTCGTTTCGTTCACCAAGCTGGCAGGCACCGAAGAAGGCGATGCCGACTTGAGCGTGCGCGTAGCCGTGCTCAAAGCGCTCGGCGGCAATCCCGGATTGCCCTTCATTGCGGTCGTGACGCAGGGCTTTCCGCGCCTGATCACGTTGAATGCCGAGTTGATCATTCCCACCCATGACGGCACTGCGCTGCCCCCGGGCTTGCGTGCAAAAGTCCTGGTGCGCGATGACGTCGCGATGATTCCCGATCTGGAATGGATCGAAACCGAGCTGCTCAGCTTGCTCGGTGCCGATTTGACAGAATCACCGGAACCGGCAGAACCGGCCGAGCCAGCCGGCAACACCGGCTGAAGTCGGCACAGGGAGCGGCCGCGACTTAGCCGTCGCCGTGCAGCGCCTGTAGCGCTGCAAGCGCGGCCAACCCGGCCGTTTCCGTGCGCAGGATGCGCGGCCCCAGTCGAAGTCCGTCGAAACCTGCGGCCGTCAGCGCGCGGATATCTCGTTCGCCCAGGCCACCTTCAGGCCCTACCACCAGCAGGCCGCCGGCAGTAGTGAAACGCAGGTCGCGCGATGACCGCGTGGCCTGCGGCAGCAAGGCCAGGCGCAAGGCGCCATCGGCGTCGAGACTGTCCAGCCACTGTGGCAAAGGTAACGCCGGGCTAATCTCCGGTAACCGCGCGCGGCCGCTCTGTTCGGCGGCACTGGCCGCCACCGCGCGCCAGTGCAGCAGCCGCTTTTCGGCCCGGCCGGCGTCCAGCTTCACTTCCGATCGCTCGGTCAGCAGCGGCACGATACGCACGATGCCCAGCTCGGTGGCCTTTTGCACGATCAGGTCCATCTTCTCGCCGCGCGCCACACCTTGCGCCAGGGTCAGCGACAGGGGCGATTCGTTGTGCAAGGCATGCTTGGCTTCCACCCTCACGATGACCTCGCGCTTGCCAACCGCAAGGATGATGGCCGGGTAGTCGCAGCCGTCACCGTTGAAGAGGGTCAGCGGGTCGCCGGCAACCAGCCGCAGGACCCGCGTGGCATGCTCGCCCGCCTGTGCCGGCAGCGGCAGTTCGGCGCCGACCGCGAGCAGCTGGTCAACATGGATACGGATATTTCGCATGAAGCGCTTGGCAGGGCAAAAGCCAAGCTTAGCCGAGCCGCACCTGCCGGACGACATCGATTGATCGAGCAGGAAGCTGAATCCCAGCGAGATGGCCTGGCGTCACGCATTGCCTCGCGCAAACACCGGGTGCAACATGGAGCAGCCAGATGCCGCCGCAACCGAGGTAATCCGCCATGTCCAAACTATCCATCCTTACGCTCGCGCTGATCACCAGTCTGGGTATCAGTGCGATGGCCTTTGCCCAAAGCCCGGTACCCACGACCAGCGGCCAAACCAGTCAGGACAGTCAGAAGACACCAGACCACGTCCCTAAACCAGGTGACCGTAATTGCATCCATGACACCGGCAGCCTGATTCCGGCGAAGAAAGGCGAATGCCTGCCGGTGCCGGGTCGCAGCTACAGCGGAGACGAGCTGCGCAGTCAGGGCACCAACGGCAATAACGCGCGCGCATTGCAAATGCTCGACCCAAGCGTGAGCGTTGGGCACTGACAGCTGCGTCGCTGAGCCCGCTGCCGCGCGTGTGCGGCAGTGGGGCGCTCAAGCCAGGAAGGCTCAGTTTCTTACGGCATGTTCGATGCCGACGATCGCCGTATCGACCAGCAGGTCGATTTCCTGCTCGCTCACCACGTATGGCGGCATGAAATACACGATGTCGCCTAGCGGTCGCAGCAACACGCCGTGTTGCAGCCCATGCAGATAGACGCGCAGGCCGCGCCGTTCGGCTGCAGGGAACGGCCGACGGCTAGTCTTGTCCGCAACCAGTTCAATCGCCGCGATCATGCCAGTCTGACGCACGTCGGCGACATGGGGATGTCCGCGTAGCGGCGCCAGCCTCTTCGCCAGATGCGCCGCAAGAACGCGGTTGCGTTCGAGTACCGGCTCATCGCGGAAGATCGCCAGTGTCTCAAGCGCCACGCGGCAGGCCAGCGGGTTGCCGGTATAGCTGTGCGAATGCAGGAACGCTTTGCCAGCGTTGTATTCCGCGTAGAACGCCTGATAGATGCCATCCGTCGTGAGTACTGCCGACAGCGGCAGGAAGCCACCGGTGAGTCCTTTGGACAGGCACAGAAAGTCGGGGCTCACGTTGGCCTGCTCGCACGCAAACAGGGTGCCGCTGCGGCCGAAGCCCACCGCGATCTCGTCAGCGATGAAATGCACCGAAAATTCGTCGCACAGCGCGCGCAAGCCACTCAGGTAGCTGGGGTGATACATGCGCATGCCGCCGGCGCATTGCACCAGTGGTTCGACGATGATCGCGCAGGTTTCGTGGGCATGGCGCTCCAGCAACGTGCGCAGCTCGCCGAGGCGGCGCGTGGCAATCTGTTCGGGCGATTCGCCCGGCTCGCCCTCGTAGGTGTCCGCCGAGGGCGCCAGGAACGGTGTCAGCAACAGCGGCGCGTAGGTCTTTCGGTACAGCGCCACGTCGCTCACCGAAAGCGCGCCCAACGTCTCGCCGTGATAGCTGCCGGTCAATGCGATGAAACGGGTCTTCTCGCCGTGGCCCTGATTGAGCCAGTAGTGGAAGCTCATCTTCAACGCCACTTCGATCGCTGCCGAACCGTTGTCGGCCAGGAACACGCGATTGAGTCCAGCGGGCGTGATGCGGACGAGTTCCTCCGCCAGCTCGATGGCCGGTTCGTGCGTGAAGCCGGCAAAGATCACATGCTCCAGCGTCTGCGCCTGGTCGGCCAGCGCCGCCGCAATGCGCGGGTTGGCGTGGCCGAACAGATTGGTCCACCAGGAGCTGATGCCATCGAGATAGCGGCGACCGTCGGCATCGATCAACCACGCGCCGTCGCCACGCGCGATCGGCACCATCGGCACGCTTTCGTGATCATGCATCTGCGTGCAGGGATGCCACAGGTGTTTCAGGTCGCGTCGGGCGAGCGCGGCGTTGTTGCTTGCGGGAATACTCATCCGGCTATCATCGTTGCTAGGCCATGGACGCTCAAGTCCATTCATTGGGAATGACACGCTCAAGTCCATTCATTGGAAACGACACGCGCAAGCCCCTTCATTCAAAATGACACGTTCAAGTTCGCTCATGGAAAATGGACGATCAGGTCCAGCCATGGACAGCTCGGGAATCGACGTTTGAACTACCTGCGAAAAAGCCTGGCTGGCCTGGGCGTGCTGATCCTGGTTACGGGCTTGCTGGCGTGGTTCCTGCCGGCGCGCTGGGCGTTGCCCTGGATCGAGCCACAACTGCACGGGCTGCGTCTGCAACAGGTGCAGGGCCAGCTATGGGACGGCCGGGCCGGGCAGATACTGAACGCTCAGGGAAATCCTGTCGGCCAAATTCAATGGCAGCTGTCGCGCCGCGCGCTGCTCGGGCAGGTGCAACTGCAGCTGGACTTTCAAGGGCCGCACCTGACTTTCTCCGGCGCCATGCAGCGGCTGCCGGACAACCAGGTCCAATGGCGAGGGGTGAGCGTGCATGCCGACCTGGCTTCACTGCTTCCCCGAGTCGCGTTGCTGCAAGGCCAGCCACTGGGCGAGCTGCAGTTGGCGGTCGATCAGGCCGTGCTGCAAGGCGGTTGGCCACTGCAACTGAATGCCCGTGCGCAGTGGCTGCACGCGGCCATGCGTACGCGCAGTGGCGATGTGGCCCTGGGCAATCTTCAATGGCAGGCGCAAGCGCAGGGTGGCGTGATTGAGGTGCAGTTGCATGATGACGGTGACGGCCCGCTGCAAGCCGAGGGCCAGCTCCAACTGAGTCCGCTGGGCTGGCGACTGGACGCGAAGCTGCGCGCCCGACAGACTGACCCAGCGCTACGTCATTGGCTGGCCGGGCTGGGCCAGCCGGATGCCGACGGTCGGGTGCATATTCAACGCAGCGGTGGTCTGGGCGGCAGCTTGCCGATGCCAGTCGCAAACCAGGACAAGCAGCGACCATGAACTCTGATATCACCGTACCGGCTCTGGCAGCCGCACGCGAAGCCGCCGCCGCCGCCACCGAGGTGATCCGCCATTATTGGCGGCGTGGCGTCGAGGTGGAGCTGAAAGCGGACGCGACACCGGTGACGGTGGCCGACCGCGAGGCCGAGCGCGCGATCCGGCAGATCCTGCAGGCGGCGTTGCCGCAGGCGGCGATCCATGGCGAGGAGTTCGGGCTCGAGGGTGAGCGGGGAGGGCTGTTGTGGTTGGTCGATCCGCTCGATGGAACCAAGAGCTTCGTGCGCCGCACGCCGTTTTTTTCCACCCAGATTGCACTGATGGATGGCGATGAGCTGGTGCTCGGCGTCTCCAGTGCACCGATCTACGGCGAAACGATGTGGGCCAGCGTCGGCGGCGGTGCGTGGCTCGACGGCGAGCGCGTGCAGGTGGCAGACACGGCGCTGATGGGTGAGGCATCGATTTCCAGCGGCAATATCAAGACGCTCACCATGGATGGTCGCTGGGATGCGTTCGGCGCGTTGATCCGCGACAGCAATCGAATTCGCGGCTACGGCGATTTCTGTCACTACCACCTGCTGGCGCGCGGCAGCCTGGATCTGGTGATCGAATCGGACGTGAATATTCTCGACATCGCCGCGCTGGCCGTGATCGTGCGCGAGGCCGGCGGCGTGTTCACAGAGCTTGATGGCGCCCCGGTCACGCTGGAGACCCGCAGCGTGCTGGCCGGCACACCATCGATTCACCGACAGGCGCTGCAGCGCCTGCGCCTGGGCAATGGCCAGGTGCGCTAGGCGTCTGCGTGCTTGCAGTTGACGCGTTAGAATGGCCGGATGCGCAAGCCACCCATCATCCATGCCACGCGAGACGTCGCCAACAGCCACTTCCTCCATGTCGAGCAGCTCGACCTGGAGTTTTCCAATGGCGAGCGCCGCACTTACGAGCGGCTGAAAGGCGGCGGCATGGGCGCCGTGATCATCGTGCCCATGCTGGATGATGAAACCGTGCTGCTGGTGCGCGAATACGGCGCCGGCGTCGGTCGCTATGAACTCGGCTTGCCGAAGGGTCGGCTGGATCAGGACGAGACGGCCGAGCAAGGCGCCGAGCGCGAGTTGAAGGAAGAGATCGGCTACGGTGCACGCCGACTGAAGATCCTGCACAACCTGTCACTGTCGCCGTCGTACATGACCCATATGGCCCATGTGGTGCTGGCGCAGGATCTATATCCGGAACGACTGCTCGGCGATGAGCCGGAGGAACTCGACGTGGTGCCATGGAAGATGTCTGAGCTGCATACCTTGCTCGGTCGCGACGACGTGACCGAAGGGCGCTCGATTGCTGCGCTGTTCATGGCCCGCGAATATCTCGCCGGGCGCTTTCAGCGCACATGACTGCGCCGATGAGTAGCGCACCTGCCTTGGCGCAGCAGATCGGTGATATCGCACGCGCGGCCGGCGATGCGATCCTGGCGATCTATCACAGTGATTTCGCGGTCGAGACCAAGGCGGATGCCTCGCCGCTGACTGCTGCCGATCTGGCGGCCCAGCAGGTCATCATGACTGGCCTGGCCGCACTCGACCCCGTGTTGCCGGTGCTGTCGGAAGAGGCCAAGACATTGGCCTGGTCCGAGCGCCAGCACTGGTCGCGCTACTGGTTGGTCGATCCGCTCGACGGCACCCGCGAGTTCGTCAAGCGCAACGGCGAATTCACCGTGAACATCGCGCTGATCGACGATCACCAGACTGTGCTTGGCGTCGTGCTGGCACCGGTCACGGGTGAGTTGTACATCGCCGCGCAAGGTCAGGGCGCGTGGTTGCAGACGCAGGTGGGAGGCGAGTGGCAGCGCATCCGGGCGCGCCCGTTGGCTCAGCCTCCGGTGATGGCCGGTAGCCGCTCGCACGGTAGCCTGCAGGATTCCATGTTGAACGCGCTGCTCGGTCCTGATCACCAGCTCGTGCCACTCGGTTCGTCGCTGAAGTTCTGCCTGATCGCGCGCGGCGCTGCGGACGTCTATTTGCGTCTCGGCCTCACCAGCGAGTGGGATACCGCCGCCGCACAATGCGTGCTTCAGGAAGCCGGCGGCGCGGTGCTCGATCTGCAGGGGCGGCCGTTTAGTTACAACCGTGGCGAATCGCTGCTCAACCCGGAATTCATCGCTGTGGGTGACCCTGGCGTTGATTGGGCGGGGCGGTTGCGGGTGGCTACACAGAGCTGATTTTGATGAAGGGTGCCGCCAGCGTGGCCCTTCATCCCGGCCTTCTTCCCAAAGGGGAGAAGGTGATCCTGTACTGATGGGATTTCGTGCTGCATGACTGACGTAGCAAAGCACAGCCTCGACGATTTGCTCGCCATCATGGCGAGGTTGCGCGACCCCCAAGATGGTTGCCCCTGGGACGTGCAGCAGGATTTTGCTTCGATTGCGGCCTATACCATCGAGGAAGCCTACGAAGTCGCCGACGCGATCGATCGCCGGGACTGGGACGACCTGCGCGATGAGCTGGGCGATCTCCTGCTGCAGGTAGTGTTTCACTCGCAGATGGCGAAGGAAGCGGGGCTGTTTGATTTTTCCGACGTCGCCCACGCGATCAGCAGCAAGATGCGCCGTCGCCATCCCCATGTGTTTGCCGACGTGCGCTATGCCGATGCGCAGGCACAGAAGCAGGCCTGGGAAGACATCAAGACAGCTGAGCGCGCGGGCAAGGGCGAGCTTGCAGACGATAGCGCACTGGCCGGCATCTCGTCGGGCCTGCCGGAATGGAAGCGTGCACTGAAGCTGCAGCAGCGCGCGGCCAGCGTGGGGTTCGACTGGCCCGATCCGCAGCCCGTGCTGGCCAAGCTGGCCGAAGAAGTGGAGGAGGTGCGCGCTGAATTCGCCGACGGCGCCGACCCGGGTCGGTTGCAGGACGAAATCGGCGACGTGCTGTTCGTAGTGGTCAATCTGGCGCGCCACGCCGGCGTCGATTTTTCCGCAGCGCTCCGCCACGCCAACGCCAAATTCGAACGCCGCTTTCGGCAGATGGAACATCTGGCGATCACCGATGGTGCAAAATTCGGCGAACGTACGCTGGCCGAACAGGAACAACTGTGGCTGCGCGCCAAGGCGCTTGAACCCAAGTCATGAGGCTGGCGACTTGCCTTCAGGGTTGACTCGGCATCCCATGGCGAAGATCGCCGGTCCGGGCGATGTCGTGCTACGCAAGGTTGGTGGCAACGCGCATCGCAAGATGCTTGAATCCGGCGATTTCAGCGTGAGCGTTGTGACGAGTGATTTCGATGTGGGCGGCTAGGGCAACGGCGACGTCAAGCATTCCAGTGTCAAAGGCAAGTTCTTCGAGCCGAAGGATGTGTTCTGACCGGCGCTCAGTCGCGATCGTGGTCGGCTTTGAGCATCTTCAGTCGCGTCTGTCCATCGGGCGTGAAGTGCGTGCCGAACCGAACCAGTCCTGCCTGTCGCAGATGACAACTCATCGTGAAGCTCAGCAGCATGCCTGGCTCGGTCTCCTCGATGTCGATAGCGATCGACGCCAGCCGCGGCTCGTATTTGAGTAGCGTCGTTTCGATCTCTCGCTTGAGCTTGTGCGCGGATGACGGCAGGTGACGGTAGATTTCGGACAGGTCACCGAGTCCGTAATCCGGAAGATGCGCAAGCCCGTTGCGTCGGCTGTTGAGGATGCGCTGGATATTGTCCTGCACCGACAGGAACGCCTGCGTCTGCGAATCGAAGATGCCCACGGGCGCACCGTTTGCGAAGTGCCCGGTCACCGTCTCGAACAGTCCCGGTCGGCCGTGTGTCATGGGGTGGTGTCATCGAAGTCGACCACGATACCCTGCTCCTGTGAGCAGGCGAGTCGAATCGCTTTCGGCATCTGATGCTCCGCCATACACAGCAGCAGTTCGCGCGACAGCACCGGCAGTATCTGCTGGTCGAGCAGGCTGTCGATATTGCGAGCACCGGAGTCAGGCAACAGGCAGGCGTTCACGAGTTCAGCCACCAGCGCGTCGTCGCACACCAGAGGTATGCCGTACCGGATCTTGATACGTTGAGCCACCTTGTCGAGCTTCATGCGCACTATCAGCGCCAGCGCGTCGGTCGCCAGTTGCCGGTACACGACGGTCTGGAAGCGCGCCAGCAGTGCCGGCTGGAAGTGCTCGACCAGCAACGGACGGATCGCCTCCATCAGTATCGACGTGGTGACTTCGCTGCCCGCTTCGGCTGCAGCCTCCGTTGCGGCGATGATCTGCTCGCTGCCAAGATTGGACGTCATCAGGATGACCGTGTTACGGAAGTCGATGACACGGCCTTCGCCGTCCCGCATAAAGCCGCGATCAAAAACTTGAAACCGAATTTGGAAAAAATATCGTTATCCGGTCGGTTTTCGCAGCGGAGGAACGGATGAGATATCGCGTTACCTGCTGAGTTTCGCCGGCCTTGGCATCGGTCAGCCGTCTATTGGACAGACCGTGGGTGCGCGCAAGCTGTTGTCGATGCTGGGCCTGGCGAGCCAGAAAACGCGCACTGCCGAAGGGCTGGCTGGTGTGCTGCAGCATGCGGTGCCCGATGCGCGGATCAGCGTGGAAGAGTTCCACCCTGTTTGGATCACCGTCGATGCATCCGAACCCATGCCGTTGGGCCAGAGCTGCCTGTTGGGCCGGGGCTTTTACGACAGGGGCAATGCGGTGCGCATCATCATCGCGCCACAAACGCGCGAATCCGTACTCGGGCTGATGCCCGGGCGCGCGAATCACCGCGAGGTGATGGCGCTGCTGAGGTTCTATCTGGGTTTTACGGCTTGGGCGGATTTGGAAATGCTGGTGGCGCCGGATTTGATGCCCGCGCAGATGCTGAATTCGGATCAGGTCAGTCTTAGCTACACGACCCAGCTGCCAGTGCCGCAAACGCAGTGCGCTACCGGCCTGCCCACACGAGTGCAACTGGGTCGCTGGAGTGGCGATGGCGATGCCAGCGACGATGCGCGGCACCAAGCTCACTGACATGGCCACTGGATTATCAAGGGAGTTACTTCAAATGCTGCGACAACTTCAAATCGGCATGATGATTTGCGCCATGCTCACCGTCACTGGTTGCGGCGCAGGGCAGGCGGTGAAGGACGGCACGGTGAATGCGGCGATGTGGGCGTTCACGACGCAGGTCAAGACGATGAATATTGATCTCGTCAGTCGCGCGTCATTGAACACCAGCGGCAGCGGACAATCGTTGTCGACGGTGGTGCGGATCTATCAGCTGAAAACTTCGCAGGCGTTCGAACAGCTGAGTTACACGCAATTGCAGACGGGGGATAGGGACGCGTTGAAAGCCGACCTGATGGCGACGAAGGATGTTGTACTACGCCCGGACGCGAGTGCGAGCATCAGTGAGCCGATGAACAAAGACGCGCAGGTGGTCGGCATCGTCGCGTTCTTCCGGGATGCGGGCAAAGAATCGACCTGGAAGCTGGTGGTGCCCAAGGCACAGTGGAAGAAGACCGATCCGGTGAAAATCGAAGTATCGGACACCCTGAGTGTGGTCGATGCAGTGTCGGCGCCCGTCAAGCAGAGTGCGCCGTTGCCGAGCGTGCCGAATCCGCCGAAACCTCCGTCGGCAACGGTGACCGCGCCGGTGGTGCCGGCAGGCTGAGTCATCTGCTGGGCCAGTGTGGTAATCAACACGGTGTGGGCAGTGCGACGTTTGATTTTCAGTAAGTTCAAGCTAATCCCGGGTGATGGCCTCGCCGACAATGGCGGGGGTATCGCGTGCAGCCGCCACGACGGAAGGGAAGCGGTTCACCACCCGCCGGACCCTTCGTTTCCGGCAGGTGCTGTTAGCCGGATCGCGCGCGCACCACATCGACCAGAAGATTGAGCGCGGCCGATGGGAGATGTATGCAACCCTTTTTGCGCCAGCTGCATCCTAGGCAAGACGACCATTCAAGGAGTTCACCATGCGCCGCCTTCTCACCGCCGCTCTGTTGCTTGCCCCGCTGGCCACGTTCGCCGCCCCGTGCAAGTTCGAGGCGCCGCGCAATCTCCAGCTTGATCTGGCTGGCGTCAGGGCGGTGCAGATCGAACTGCATAGCCAGAACCTGCATCTGACGGGTAGTGAAGGTGCCAAGGGACTGACCCTCAACGGCCGTGCCTGCGCTTCGGACAGCAAAACTCTGGACCACCTGACGGTCACTCAGCGGCGCGATGGCGATCAGCTGCTGATTGATATCGGTGGCGAAAATCATTTCACGTTCAATCTGTTTGGTGGCTCCTATGCCTATCTCGACGTCAACGTGCAGCTGCCGCCGAATGTCCCGGTAACGTTGAGCGTGGGTTCCGGTGATGCCGACGTCAGTGGACTGCAGCAGCTGCAAAGCGTCGTTGGTTCAGGCGATCTGCATGTCCGGCAGGTGTCCGGCAAGTTCGGCGCCAGCGTCGGTTCGGGCGACATCGATGCGCACGACATTGGCATTCTGGAGCTGGGTTCGGTGGGCTCGGGTGATTTCAAGGCCGAGGGCATCCGGGGCGACGCCAAGGTTGGCAGCGTGGGCTCGGGCGATGTCGTGCTGCGCAAGGTGGGCGGCGGCGTGCATGCCGACACGCTGGGTTCCGGCGACTTCACCGTTAGCGATGTTTCGGGTGATTTCACGCTGGGTGCCAAGGGCAGCGGCGACGTCAATCATTCGGGCGTCAGGGGCAAGGTCAGCGTGCCGAAGGATAATGACGATTGATGTGGGGTGAGCGTCCTTCCATGTCAGGCAAGGGAGGACGCTGGTGATCTCAGCCCAGCCAGCGCCAGGCCAGATAGACCAGTGGCGCGCACACCAGCAGGAACGGGATCGACACCAGCTGCAGCTGCCGCAAACCACGCGGCTGATTCGCCAGACGCAGTGCGATCAGATTGGCCAGCGAACCGATCGCCAAGCCGAAGCCGCCCACGTTCACCGCGACCGCCAGCGCGATCGCGTTGGACGTGCGGTCGAGCAGCAGCACCGTCGCCGGTACATTGCTGATCAGTTGCGAGGCAACGATGCCGCTGGCATACAAAGTCAGCGGCCGAGTGAAATCAACTTGGTCAAGCGCATGCCGCACTAGCGGCAGTTCGGCGAAGTGGCCCAGTCCCAGGAAAATCGCTGCGAATGTGAGCAGCAGCAACCAGTCGATCCGCGCCAGGCTCGATCGCGCCAGCAGCGCAAACAGCACGAGCATCAATACGGAGCCCAGCGGTGCTTGGTGATATTCCATCAGCAGCACCATGGCCAGCAACGCGGCCATCGACCATGCGCCGAGCCGGCGGGAGGTCACCTGGCCATCGATCTTGTCCGGCGCCAGTTCGATCCGATCGCGTGGCAACCA
Organism: Rhodanobacter sp. MP7CTX1; assembly: GCF_014205795.1. Taxonomy (GTDB): domain Bacteria; phylum Pseudomonadota; class Gammaproteobacteria; order Xanthomonadales; family Rhodanobacteraceae; genus Rhodanobacter. The sequence goes on along the minus strand of NZ_JACHCN010000004.1, from coordinate 321,476 downwards.
TAGCCATGTAAACGTCGCCACCAGCGCAAACATCACGGCTGCGGCCGGCAGCATTGCCAGGGTGAAATGCAGGAACGGCAACTGCGAGTGCTGCCATAGCAGTAGATTCTGTGGGTTGCCGATCGGGCTCAGCGTGGAGCCCGCGTTCACTGCCAGCGCCTCCAGCACCACCATGCGCAATACCGGCAGGTTCGACATGCTGCCGATCGCCACCGTCAGCGGCACGATCAGAAACAGGCTCACGTCGTTCGTCAGCACCATCGACAACAGTGCCGTCGCCGTCACCAGCAGCAGTCCAAGACTGCGCAACGAATGGGCGCGCGCCACGACGGCGACCGCTGCGTGCTGCACCAGGCCACTGTCGCGGATGCCCTGGATCGCGATCAGCAAGCCCATCAAGCCGGCCAGTGTCGGTAACTGCAACCAGTGCTGATACTTCGCCAGCGATTGCGGGTCGAACAGGGCCAGTGCGATGGTCAATAAAGCGAACAGCAGCAACAGCCATTCGGCCTTCAGCTTTTGCATCCACGACGAGGGCGCTTCGGATGTTGCCTTCGCATCACTCATGCGTCGGCATCCCACCCGGCATGCCGATCACCACCCGCTGAGTCCTTCGATCTCGTACAGCTTCTGCCAGCTCGGTCGCGCGCGTACCAGATCGGCCAGCCGCTTCAGTGCGGGCCATTCGGTCACCGGACGTGGCATGTTGCGCGACCAGCGCATCAGCATGCCCAGCAGCAGGTCGGCGCCGGAGAACTCCTTGCCGAGAAGGTACGGCCCGTTCGCGGTGAGTTGTGCGTCGAGCAGATCCCACACGCCTTCGATCTTGCGTTGCAAGGCGGCGTGGACTTCAGGCGTGTGCTCCGCTGCACCAAGCTCCGGTGGATAGAACCAGAAGCGATACGTCGACATCAGCGTATTGCTGAGATAGACGACCCACTGCTGCCACGTTTCGCGCTCGGGCGTGCCCGGCGGCGGGGCCAGCTTGGATTCCGGGTGACGGTCGGCCAGCACCATCAGCAACGCCGCCGATTCCGACAATGGCCGGCCGTCGATCACCAGCGTTGGAACGACGCCGCGTGGATTCAGCTTCCGGTACTCGGGGTCGTGTTGCGCCTGCGTATCGATATCGATCAATCGCAGTTCATGCGGCGCACCGATTTCCAGCAGGGCCAGATGCACCACCATGCTGGCGGTGCCGGGTGAGTAGTAGAGGGTGTACATGGTGGGCCTGCGCTCGCGGATGAGAGACCAAAGATTGCAATGAACTATAACTTCCAGCTCCCCGCAAGCCGTTTCGCTCCTCCCCCTGCTTGCAGGGGGAGGTTGGGAGGGGATTGGGCTTTTGATCTTCTTGGCGAAGAGCGACCCCACCCCAACCCTCCCCTGCGAGCAGGGGAGGGGGCAGGTCTAAGGAATACTAACCTTCCCGCAACAGCCGCATTGGCGAGGTGCGCGTCACCTTCCGTGTCCCCGCCAGTCCCAGCAACATCACCACAAACGCAGCGCCGAGCGCAGCGAATGCGAGCGGCCACAGCGGCGGCACGAAGCCGTCGATATGGAAGACCGAGTGGCCGAGCCACACCCCGGCGCCGGCGGCGCCGAGCGCGGCGGTGAGGCCGGCGATCAGGCCGAGCAGGGCAAATTCGCAGGCGGCGGCGACACGCAGTTGATTGCGGCGTGCGCCGAGCGTGCGCAGCAGCGCCGCTTCGTGGCGTCGCTCGGCCGCGCTGGCGGCGAGTGCGGCGGCCAGCACCAGCGCACCCGCAAGCAGGCTGAAACCGAGAATCCAGCGCACGGCATTGCCGACGCGATCGACGATCTCGCGTACGCGGTCGAGCAGCGAGTCGACGTCGATCAGGCTTAGGTTGGAGTAATCGCGTGACAGTTGCGCCAGCTGCGTGGCATGGCTGCGCGGCAGGTAGAAACTGGCCAGCCAGGTATGCGGCAAGTCGCTGGCATGGGCCGCATCGAGCAGCAGGAAAAAGTTGACCCGGAACGAACTCCAGTCGACTTTGCGGATGCTGCTGACCTTCGCATTGACGCTGCCTTCGCCGATATCCAGGCTTAGGGTATCGCCCAGCTTCAAGCCGAATATGTCACGCCACATGGTGTCGATCGACACCTCGGCTTGCGCTGCGTTTGCTCCGGCCCATTGCCCGGCGATGACCTGATTTGCTGGTGGCAGGCTGCTCGCCCAGGACAGTCGCAGTTGGCGGTCGGTCCAGTCCTTTGCACGTTCGTCCTTGAAGGCGATCTGGTCGATCGGTCGACCATTGATGGCGGTGAGTTTCCCAACGGCCAGCGGCAACATGTTGAGTTGCTGGCCGTCGATCGCTGCCAACGTTTTTTCAAAACCTGCACGTTGATCGTCCTGCAGGTTCAACGCGAACCAGTTCGGCGTATTCGCCGGCAGCTCCTGCCGCCAGCCCTGCAGCAGCGAAGGGGCGACGATCGCCAGCAGCAGTAGCGCGCACAAGCCAATGCTGAGCGCGGTGGCCTGGATCAGGCTCAGGGTACGTCGCCGCGCCAGCGCCGCCAGCCCCAGACGCAGCGCAGGGTGCGCCCCGGGTGCCACGCGCCGAGCAACCCATAGCAATAGAGCAGCAAGCAAGGCCGCCACCACCGCCACGCCGAACAGGCTGGCGGCGAGAATACCGGCCAGCTTCAGCGAGTCGCTCTGGCTCCAGATCAGTCCCAGAGCCACCAACACCGGGATCAGATACAACGCGTCGAAACGGCGCATGCGTCGCGTGACGCTCTGACGGAACACCGCAACAGGCGGTACCTCTGCCAATCGCACCAGCGGCGGCAACGCGAAGCCCACGAGCACAGCGACGCCCATCGCTGCAGCGGCGAATGACGGCGCCAGCGGCAGTGCCGTCGGCACGCTACCGAACAACTGACTGGCAAACACCCATGCGAGCTGCGACAGGCCCAGAGCCAGCAATAGACCGAGCACCACGGCAGGCAGGGCGAGCGCACCGAGGGTGCCAAGCAGCAGACCCAGCACTCGCCGTCGCGACGTACCAAGCGCACGCAGCAGCGCCACCTCGGAGGTCTTGCGCCGCGCGTAGCGCTGCGCGGCCAGCGCAATCGCGACGCCGGCCAGCAGGGCCGACAGTAAGGCCGTAAGACGCAAAAACGCGCCCGCCCGATCAAACGCCGTGCGCATGCGCTCCTGCACTTGTTCCGGCGTGATCAGCTCAGCCCCTTGCGGCAGCGCAGTCGACTCCACCCAGTCGCGCCAGCCCTGTACCGCCGCAGGCGCGCCGGCCAGCAGCAGGCTATGCCGCGCGCGGCTGCCAACGCCGAGCAGCCCGGCCTGTTCGGCGTCGGTCAGGCTCATCATCGCGCGGGGTGCCATGGCGAACAGTTCGCCGCCGTCCGGCTCGCGCAGCAGTTCGGCGGCGATGGTCAGCTCGCGGCCGCCCACCTGCACTTGCTGGCCAATCTTGAGATTCAGGGCAACCAGCGCGCGATGATCGAGATAGACCTGGCCCGCGGCCGGCGCGCGGCCGTTGTACGAGCGACTCGTCGCGTTGCCCAATTCCAGAGTGCCGCGCAGCGGGTAGTGTTGATCGCCGGCCAGCACGTCGAGCAACTGGGTTTGTTCGTGTGCGAACGCCACGCTGGGGAAACTCGCCGTATGGGTCATGCTCAGATTGAGCTGGCGAGCCTCGGCGGCAAATGAGTCCGGCAAGGTTTGCGGCGAGGCGATGCCCACGTCGCCACCGATCAGTTCGGCGGTGCTGGCCAGCACGCCGTGCTCGGTCCGCGCGGCGAGGGTGGCAACCACACCGAGCGCGACCACCGCCAGTAGCAGCGAGGCGGCCAAGGTGCGCAACTCCGGCAAGTGCCATTCGCGACGCAGGCTGCGCAGAGCGAGCAGCAGCAGCTTCATGCCTGCGTGCCCGTGGCGGGCGGTACGACGCGACCTTCTTCCAGCTCGATGCGACGATCGCAGCGCGCGGCCAGTGCTGCATCGTGGGTAACCAGCACGAGCGTGGTGCGGTGGTCGCGGTTGAGTGCAAACAGCAAGTCGCACACGTGATGGCCTGTGCGCTGGTCGAGGTTGCCGGTGGGTTCATCGGCAAACAGCACACGCGGGCCGTGTACGAACGCGCGGGCAATCGCCACGCGTTGTTGCTCGCCGCCGGACAGCTGCGCCGGATAGTGCCGCCGCCGCGCACCCAGGCCCACCGCTTCGAGCGCAGCACGGGCGCGAGGCCGGGCGGCACTGCTGCCTTCCAGCTCCAGCGGCAGCATCACGTTTTCCTCGGCGGTGAGCGCGGGCAGCAGGTGGAACGACTGGAACACGAAACCTACCAACTGACGACGCAGGTCTGCCCGCGCTTCTTCGTCGAGTTTTTCCAGCGCGTGGCCATCGAGCTGGATGCTGCCGGTGTCGGGAGTGTCCAGTCCGGCCAGCAGGCCGAGCAGGGTGGTCTTGCCGGAGCCGGAGGCTCCCACGATGGCGAAGCTCTCGCCCGAACGAATCTGCAGGCTGACGTTGTACAGGATGTCGAGTCTTCCCTCGGGGCCGCTGACCGACTTGCTAACATCGCAGGCCTCGAGAAGAAGACGGGAAGAATCACTCATGCGTCGATGCCTTGGCTGGTTGATGTGGAGCGGCTTGATACTTTGGTGTGGCATCGGCACTGCCATGGCGGAAACGCCGAAAACTGTCCTGGTGCTGGGTGATTCGTTGTCCGCCGCGCACAACATACCGGTCGAGTCCGGCTGGGTATCGCTGCTGGATGCGCGTTTAGGCAAGATGGTGCCGATGTGGACCGCGGTCAATGCCAGCATCAGTGGCGAAACATCGCTGAGCGGTCGCAACCGCCTGCCGGCGCTGCTGCAGAAGTACCACCCGGCCGTGCTGGTGCTTGAACTGGGTGCCAATGACGGCTTGCGTGGACTGCCGTTGCCGCTGTTGCACGACAACCTGGTGGCCATGATCGATGCGGCGCAGCAGGCGAAGGTCAGCGTGTTGCTGGTTGGCATCGAACTGCCGGTGAACTACGGCCCGCAGTATCGCGATGGCCTGCGGGCGATCTATGCGGATCTGGCCCGAACCAAGCACACCTCGCTGGTGCCCTTCCTGCTCGATGGCGTGGCCCTCAATCCCGCGCTGATGCAGGAAGATGGGCTGCATCCGGTGGCCAGCGCGGAGCCGAAAGTGCTGGAAACGGTCTGGAATCAGCTGCAACCACTCTTGCACTGACGGTAAAAATCGAACGCATTCTGAATGACTTGCGCGCCTTTCACGCTGTGCTCACCCCCTAAACGGTTAGCTCTTCACATTTGTGAAGCCAAGCAAGCGAGGACGACATGACCGTACATGACGAGCAAGCGGGACTGATTCTGCTGGTTGAGGACAATCGCCAGATCGCCGAAATGGTCGGTGAGTTTCTCGAGCGCCGCGGCTACTCGGTCGACTACGCCGCCGACGGCGTCAGCGGCCTGCACCTGGCGGTATCCAACAGCTACGACGTGATGGTGCTGGATCTGATGCTGCCGGGCCTGGACGGGCTGGAAGTTTGTCGCAAGCTGCGCAAGGAAGCGAAGAAATCGACCCCGGTGTTGATGCTGACGGCGCGCGACACCCTGGAAGACAAGCTGGTGGGCCTCGAAGCGGGCGCCGACGACTACCTGGTCAAGCCGTTCGAAGTGCGTGAGCTGGAGGCGCGATTGCGCGCCCTGATCCGTCGCGATCGCCGCCAGGTCTCCACGGAAGTGCTCACGGTAGGCGACATGACCCTCGATACCGCGACACTGCGGCTGACCCGTGAGGGCCAGGAACTGGTGGTGTCGCCGATCGGCCTGAAGCTGCTGGCGATCCTGATGCGCGAATCGCCGCGCGTCGTCAGCCGGCGTGACATCGAACGCGAGATCTGGGGCGATACGCTGCCCGACTCCGATACCTTGCGCTCGCATCTGTACAACCTGCGCCGAGTCATAGACAAACCCTTCGCACGGCCCCTGCTACACACCATCCATTCAGCCGGTTATCGCCTCGCGGATCTTGAATCAGAGGTGGCAACCACCGCCCAGACGATTTGAGACGGACACGGCGAAGGTAATGGACAGCAGGAGAAAGCCAGTAGCCACATTTCATGTGGGCGCCTTCCGGCGTCGAATCGCATGGGTGTTTGGCCTGCAGTTTCTGGCTGTGGCGATCATCTGTGTGATGGGCATTTATGACGTCGCACCGGTGGCAGCGGTGATCGCGGTGATCGTGATCACCACCACTCTCGCCTGGTCAGCCACGCGTCGTGGGTGGCTGCCGGTCCGTGCGCTGGCACGTATCATCAATCGATGGGATGGCCAGCAGTCCGATCCGGACGCGTCGCAATTGAGCCGGTTGTCGCTGGATACTGACGCCGATGTCGCCGCGCTGGCGAGCGGGCTGCATGGGTTTGCCACGCGTATTGCCGGTTATAACCAGCGCGAGCGCAACTTTACCCGTGACGCCAGCCATGAGCTGCGCAGCCCCCTCACGGTGATCAAGATGTCGGCCGACATGCTGTCCGACGAAGACGGCCTCAGCGATTTCGGTTGCCGCTCGGTGCGCCGGATCAAGCGGGCCACGCGTGAAATGGAAGCACTGGTCGAAGCCTTGTTGATACTCGCACGCGAGTCCGATACGGGCCTCGATAGCGAACGATTTGTCGTGAATGATGTGTTGCGACACGAGTTGGAATCGGCTCGTGAGCTCCTGGTCGGACGGCCGATCGAACTGGAGCTGGAGGAATCGGCGCGCTTCGCGCTGCAAGGATCATCACGGGTGTTTTCGGTGTTGTGCTGGCAACTGATCCGCAATGCCTGTCAGCAAACCGAACAGGGACGCGTGGTGATCAGCGTGCTGCCCGGCGAAGTGAGCGTGAGCAATCATTCCGATCCATTGATGGTCGCTGATGGCTCCCGCGCGACGCGTGAGCATGGCGCTGACCGGCACGGCTTTGAACTGGCGATCGCCCAGCGCATCAGCGACAGGTTCAAGTGGCCGCTGGAACTACAGACGCGTCCCGGGCATGAAAACATCGCCCATATCCGCTTTCCGCATCCGTTGCCGGTCGAAGTCTGAGTTAACCACCATCGTCGTTGAAACCCTGTAGGGGCGCACCCTGTGCGCGATGCCCTTGTGGGAGCGACTTCAGTCGCGATAACCCGACCTGAGGTCACGCAGGCTTTCGCGACTGAAGTCGCTCCCACAGGTCTTTCGCGCGAACCTTTCGCGTTACAGGTTGCGGGAGATTGGCTTTCAGTGCTTCAACGACGGATCCACGGCAAACTCGCAGCCAGTTTTCGCCTTCACTTCATCGAGCGTGACACCATCGTTGAGCTCGATCAGCAGCAGCCCCTCACCCTTGTTGACCTTGAACACGCACAGGTCGGTGATGATCAGGTCGACCACTTGCTTGCCGGTCAGCGGCAGCTCGCATGCGGTCCTGATTTTCGGCGTGCCATCCTTTGCGTTGTGCTCCATCAGCACCACCACACGCTTGACGCCGCTGACCAGGTCCATCGCGCCGCCCGGTCCCTTCACCATCTTGCCCGGCACCATCCAGTTCGCCAGATCGCCATGCGCGGAGACTTCCAGCCCGCCAAGGATCGACAAGTCGATATGGCCGCCGCGGATCATCGCGAACGACTCCGCGCTGGAGAAGAAGCTTGAGCCGGGCAGGGTGGTGATGGTCTGCTTGCCGGCGTTGATGAGATCCGGATCGATCTGCTCCTCGGTCGGAAACGGACCGATGCCGAGCAAGCCGTTTTCCGATTGCAGGGTGACGTTGATGCCGTCCGGAATGTAGTTGGCGACCATGGTCGGAATGCCGATGCCAAGGTTCACGTAAAAGCCATCCTGCAGTTCCTGCGCAGCGCGCTTCGCCATCGCCACACGGATCGGACTTTCCTTGCCGCCGACCACGCCGGCGACAGTACGAAACTCGATCCGCTTCTCGTACTTCGCACCCTGGATGATGCGGTCGACATAGATGCCCGGCACGTGGATCGCATCCGGTGCCAGCTCGCCCACTTCCACAAGCTGCTCCACTTCAGCCACGCAGATCTTGCCGCAGGTGGCGATCATCGGATTGAAGTTGCGCGCGGTCTCGCGGAACACCAGGTTGCCGTGGGCATCGCCCTTCCATGCCTTCACGATCGACAGATCGGCGTGGATCGCTTCCTCCAGCACGTATTCCTTGCCATCGAAATCCTTGGTTTCCTTGCCCTCGGCCAGCTTGGTGCCGAACCCGGTGCGCGTGTAGAAGCCGGGGATGCCGGCGCCGCCCGCGCGCAGCTTCTCGGCAAGCGTACCTTGCGGCACCAGGTGCAACTCCAGTTCACCGGCCAGCACCTGTCGCTCGAATTCCTTGTTCTCGCCCACGTAGGAGGCGTATACGCATTTGACCTGGCGCGTCTTGAGCAGCGGGCCCATGCCGAAGTCGTCCACGCCGGCATTGTTGCCGACGATGGTCAGCCCCTTGGTGCCGGCTTCCAGCAGCGCGCCGATCAGGTTTTCGGGGATGCCGCACAGGCCGAAGCCGCCGGCGGCAATCGTCATGCTGTCGACCAGCAGCCCGTCGAGGGCTTTCGCCGCGCTTGCATACACCTTGTTCATTGCTATGCCTTCCTGCAGGGAGAGTCAGCTGTCAAGGATACGATGGATTGGGCCCGGTCGTTCCTGTAGCAAGTTCGCGCAGGCGGGCAGGGGCTGTTGTCATCAAGCATGGCAATGTGGCTCGCTATACTCGCCGTGTTGCTTTTGGGGATAGAGAAGTGAAATTGCACCGCCTGTTCGTTGCTCTTGCCACCTTCGGAATTGCCACCATGAGCCATGCCGCTGTCTCGCCCGTCCTGGTGATCCATGGGGGCGCCGGCGTGATCAAGCGCGACATGACGCCGGCCCGTGAGAAGGCGGTGCGCGCTGCGTTGACCCTGGCGTTGCGGGACGGCTATGCCCAGCTCAAGGCAGGCAAGCCGGCGCTCGACGCCGTGACGGCAGCGATCGCCGTGCTCGAGGACGATCCGAATTTCAATGCTGGCAAGGGATCCGTATTCACCCACGACGGCAAGAACGAGATGGACGCGGCGATCATGGATGGCAACACGCTGCGCGCTGGTTCAGTGGCGGATGTGCAGCGGATCAAAAACCCGATCCTGCTGGCGCGCGCCGTGATGGAAAAGTCATCGCACGTGATGCTGGCCGGGGAGGGGGCGGAGGCGTTTGCGCAAAGCGTCGGCATGCCACTGATCGATCCTTCGTATTTTCGTACCGAGGAGCGTTGGCAACAACTGCAAAAAGCCTTGAAGGAAGACGCCGCAAAGCAGCCGCATGCGAACGTGGAGACGGCCAAACATTTCGGTACGGTCGGCGCGGTGGCGCTGGATTCAGAAGGCCATCTCGCCGCCGGCACCTCCACCGGAGGCATGACTGACAAGCGCTGGGGACGCATCGGCGATTCGCCGATCATCGGCGCCGGCACCTATGCGAACGCCGGTTGTGCGGTGTCCGGCACCGGCTGGGGCGAGTTCTATATTCGTACGGTGGCCGCACACGAAATCTGCATGAAGGTGACCCAGATGCGTGAGCCACTCAAACTTGCCGCCGCCGAAGTGATCAACCAGGAGATCCCCTCGATGGGCGGCAACGGCGGCGCCATCGCGCTGGACGCGGAAGGCCATATTGCGATCCCGTTCAATACCGATGGCATGTACCGCGGCTGGATCAGCGCCGACGGCGTGCCGCATGTGGCGATCTACGGCGATGAAGACGACGGCATCGCCGAACCACCGGCACCAGCTCCAGCGGACAGTGGCGAGCAACCCTGATTTTCGACGGGTGGGACCACGCCTCGATGCCGCAAGGCTTGATCTCGAGCCCTGACCTAAAGGCTTGCCTCCCTCCCCTGCTTGCAGGGGAGGGCTGGGGTGGGGTCGCTCCTTACGGCGAGAATCAAAAGCCACCCTCTCCCAACCTCCCCCTGCATGCAGGGGGAGGGACAACGGCGGGCAGCTTCGAAAAGGTTTGACCTCGAGGCTCGGCAATGCAGATTTGCTCCCTCTACTGCTTGCAGGGGAGGGTTGGGGTGGGGTCGCTCTTCGCGGCGAAGATCAAAAGCCACCCCCTCCCAACCTCCCCTGCAAGCAGGGGGAGGGGCAAAGGCGGGCAGGCTCAAACGACTCGTGACCAAGCTCGTCGTCCCTGCGAAGGCAGGACAAGCGCAAAGCGCGCAGAACGCTCCAGGAGCGGCCCCGCAGGGGCGTGCGGAGCGAGTAACCCGGCGACCTTAAGCTCTTGACAGGCGAAGACGCTGCATTCGCCTGCAGCAAAAACCTACTGTTCGGGCCGCTCGCGCACTGGGTGCTTGCTCAGCTTGCGCTGCAAAGTGCGGCGGTGCATCCCAAGCCGGCGGGCGGTTTCGGAAATGTTGCCATCGCACTCTGTCAGCACACGCTGGATGTGCTCCCACTCCAGCCGGCGCAGTGCCAGTGGCGCTTCGGGGGCGTCGGGTGGATCGGTGTCGTCGATGTCCGCGTTGTCGCCATCCAGCAGCGCCCGCACGACGGCGTCGGCATCGACCGGCTTGGACAGGTAGTCGTGGGCGCCACGCTTGATCGCTTCCACGGCGGTGGCGATCGAGGCGTAGCCGGTCAGCAGCAACACGCGCAGGTCGGGTACCAGCGCGTGCAGCTCGGGAATCAGGCGCAGGCCGTTTTCTTCACCAAGCTTGAGATCGAGCACGCAGTAACGCGGCTGATGCCGGCGCGTCAGCGCACGCGCCTCGTCGAAGTTGGTCGCGGTGATCACCTCAAAACCACGTGAGCTGAGTGCGCGCGCCAGCACGCGCACGAAGGTGGCGTCATCGTCGACCAGGAGCAGCGGACGCGCCGTGACGGTTTGCGGTAGCTCGGTCATCGCAGCGTTTCCTCGCAGTGGATCAGTGCCCATTCTTGCCGGATGCGACATCGCTTGCACGTGTGGCGTCGTGTCGCAGGCCGCGGAGCCTCCGGACGGACGCTAGTGGTCGGCGATGACTGCCAGCGGCAGCCGCAGGCACACTTCGGCACCGTGCTCGGTATTACCGGCGATCAGCTCGCCGTTCAGGCGCTCGGCAGTGGCCTCGGCCAAGGCCAGGCCAATGCCAAGGCCGCTTTGCTTTTGCGACTGGCCGAGCAGCGCAAGCTCGCCCGTGGAGGCAAAGCCGGGGCCATGATCGCGCACGCTCAACTGCAGCCAGCCACCCTCGCGCAGCACCAGCAAGGCCACTGCGTTGGAGTCGCGACTGGCCGAGGCGTCGGCGGCGTTGTTGAGCAGGTTGATCAGCGCATGACGCAGGCCAGGCGGCGTGCGCAGCACGGTGTGCGAGGTGCCCTCATCCATGCTCAGGGTGACTTCGGCTTCCGGGCGCAGCAACTGGAAGCGCTCCAGGCAGCCGTGGATGAACTGCGTCACGCTGAGCCGTTCCGGTTCCTGCGAGAGCTGCGCCTTGCCGAACGCGACCATTTCACGAAGGATCGTTCGGCAACGATCCACCTGACCCTCAAGCAGTTTCAGATCCTCTGCCAGCAACGCATCGCCGGCATGTTCGCGACGCAGTTCGGGCAACAGCGTGCGCATCGTGGACAGCGGCGTATTGAGCTCGTGCGCGGCCCCGGCAGCCTGGGTGGCGATGGCCAGGATGCCCTCATCGCGCAGCGCACGCTCGCGCACGCGCTGCACTTCAAGCTGCTGTCCGCGCAATGCGTAGGCCAGCCGATTGATGAAAAAGCCCAGCAGCAGCGCGCTGATGACGAAGTTCACGCCCATGCCCGCCACATGCAGCGAAAAGCCGCCATGCGATTCGTCGTGCATCGGCATCGGCAACGGCACATGCCAGTACAGCAGCACCAGGTAGGCGAAACCGGCCAGCGCGGATACCGCCAGAATGGCACGCACTGACAGCGCCGCCGCACTGAGTGCGATCGGTACCAGCAGCAGGGTGATGAACGGATTGCTGGCGCCGCCGGTGAAATACAACAAATACCCCAATACCAGCGTGTCGACGGCGATATGGCCGACGGTTTCCCACTCACGCACCGGCCAGGGCTGGGTGAGCCGCCACGCGGCAAACACTGAAAACACCGCGAGCAGGCCGATGCCGACCAGCAGCGGCAACAGCGGGATCTCCAGCTGCATCCACCAGGCACACACCAGCACCGCCACGCTTTGCCCGGCGATCGCGCACAGCCTGAGCCAGGCCAGTGTGCGCGCCAGTGCGAAGGGACCAATGCGTTGTGCGGGTCGGTGCGGCATGGCGATCATCCCGGCTTGCTCGCTCGGAACCTGCAGGAAACCGCCGTGCGTTGCACGGCGGCTAAATGGCAACGCACGGAGGGTTCTCAGTCCATGGAGGGCTCTCAGTGCAGCGGTGGCGTGTCGAATTCCTCACTGCGAACAGCCGGCAGCGGGACATGGCTGGCGGCCGCGTCGGCATGGCCGGTCGACAGCTTTTTCATCAGCGGCAGTATCCCCAGCGCGACACCCGTGCAGGCCAGGCCGACGAAGCCGAGGATGTTGAAAAGATGGGTATAGATCACCAGCGATTCGACCGGGTTGGTGATGTTGTCCGGAATGTGCGCGCCGTTCGCCACCACACTGCCCAGGTACTGCGAGATGCCGACGGCTACGAAGTAGGCGCCCATCATGAAGCCGCCCATGCGCGAGGGCACGTAGCGGGCGATCATCGCCAGCCCGAGGCCGCTGACCAGCAGCTCGCCTAGGGAATAAAGGCCGTAGCCCCACACCATGATCCACGACGAAACCTGGCCGTTGACCGCACCCAGCGCACCGACGCCGTAAATGAAGAAGCCCAGCGCGACGGCAGCAAAGCCAAAAGCGAACTTGATGGCTACCGATGGATCCTTGCCGATCCGACCAAGTGTGTTGTAGATGAGTACCAACACCGGACTGAGCAGCACGATCCAGATCGCATTCAGATTCTGGTACTGCTCGGGAATCCAGTTGAACAAATGGAAGCCGAAGATGTTGAACGAAAGATCGACGTTGTGCTGCGCGAACAGGTTCAGCGAGGTCGCCATCTGAGCGTAGAAGATGAAGAAAAAGATCGTCTGCACGGTCAAGACCAGCGCGGCGATCAGACCGGCACGTTCGTTCTTCTGGCTGCTTCGGATCAAGTGGAAAAAGATGCCGAGGATAACGACGCCGGCCGCGTACACGCAGACTTTGGCGATCAACAGACTTTGCAGGATGGCAGCGGCGATAAACACCATGCCAACTGCTGCGACGAAAATCCCGGCTGCTTTGCCAAGATTCAAAGGCTTTTCATCTGCCGGTGATCCGACGTGTGCAAGCGTCCGGTACATCAGTATGTAGTTGCCGAGACCCAGCAGCAGGCCGACCGCGCAGACACCGAATGCGGTGTGCCAACCCAGCTCGTCGCCGTAGCGTGCACCTACGTAGTCGCGGATCAGCGGCGTCAGCGTCATCGAAAACATTGAGCCGAGATTCACGGCCATGTAGTAGATGGTGAATGCGCTGTCGATGCGGGTGTCGTCACCCTCATAGATCTTGCGCACAAGGTTGCCGGCGTTCGGCTTGAAGAAGCCGTTACCCACGACGATCACGCCCAGAGCGACATACAGAAAGTAAGCGTTGTTGGTCGGGATCCACAACATCGCATAGCCGAGAGTCAAAACCACCGCACCGATCAGCATGGTGCGACGCGTGCCGATCAACTTGTCGCCAACCCAGCCGCCGATCGCCGGTGTGGCATAGATCAATGCCGCTGCTGCGCCCCAGACCAGGTTGGCCTTGGTATCGATGAAGCCAAGCTTCTTCATCATGTAGGTGACCATCAATACCTGCATGCCGTAAAAGCCGAAGCGCTCCCACATCTCGATCAGGAAGACTGTGCTGAAGGAGCGATTCTGGGAGACCGGCGGATTCTGAATTGCCATACTCTTTTCCGTGCGTGATTCAAATCATGGCGGCGCCTCGGCGCTACCCGTTCACTGCAACCCTGAACGGGCTACAACCGCTGAAGCGTAACCTATTCGTCATTCCGGTGTAGCTGCACTGCGGCATGACAAAAAGTTACGATTTGCGCCCATCAGCACTGCTCCGCATGTGATAAAGAGGCCCCGGCCGCTTGCGGCATCGACGCTTGTGGCATCATTGCCCGCTTGTGCCCGCCCGCTTTCCGGAGCTTGCCCCAGGATGCCGATCACCGAGCTTTTGCAGTCGAGCCCCTTGACGACGGCCTGGATTTTCGTCGCCGGGCGTACCTTCCATCTTGATGCCGGGCAGTCGCTGCCGGCTGCTGCCTGAGCGGTCGCGTCGAAATGGCAGCCGAAGGTTTTCGCGGTCCGAAGCAACTCTGGATGGCGTTCCAGTGGTCGATGAAAGGCTTCAGGGCTGGCTGGCGGCATGAGGCGTCGTTCCGGCTTGAAGCCAGCCTGGCGATCGTGCTGATTCCGCTCGGCCTGTGGCTGGGGCATGGTGCGCTGGAAAAACTCGCGCTGGTTTTCCCGTCGATCCTCGTGCTGTCGGCCGAGCTGCTCAATTCGGCGATCGAGGCGGTGGTCGACAAGGTCAGCCCGGAATTCCACGAACTGGCTGGCCGCGCCAAGGACATGGGTTCGGCGGCGGTCTTCCTGCTGCTGGTGCTGGTGGTGCTTAGCTGGGGCCTGATCCTCGGTCCGCGTCTGCTCGGCTGAGCCGGGTCTTCGCTGTCCAGGCCCGTCGCGATGCGGCGAGCAGATATGGGATGATGGAATGGTCTTCCACCGGATCGGAGCGACCCCATGAAATTTCTTCGCAATCTCGTGCTGTTGTTGCTGGCCTTCAGCGTTGCCGGCTGTGGCTACAACGCCATCCAGCGACAGGACGAAGCAGTCAAGGCAGCCTGGTCTGAAGTGCTCAACCAGTATCAGCGTCGTTCCGACCTGGTGCCCAACCTGGTCAACACGGTGAAGGGTTACGCCCAACACGAGGAAAAAGTGTTCACCGAAGTGACCAATGCCCGTGCGAAGGTCGGCAGCGTCCAGGTGACGCCGGAGCTGGCGAACGATCCGGCCGCGCTGGCGAAATTCCAGGCCGCACAGGGTGAATTGGGCAATGCGCTGTCGCGGCTGATGGTGGTCAGCGAGAACTACCCCAACCTCAAGGCCGACGGCTTGTTCCAGAACCTGCAGGCCCAGCTGGAAGGTACCGAGAACCGCATTACGGTGGCGCGCAACCGTTACGTGTCCTCGGTACAGGACTACAACTCGATGATCCGCACGTTCCCGAACAATCTCACCGCGAAAATGTTCGGCTATCAGGTGAAGCCAAACTTCAGCGTGGAAAACGAGAAAGCGATTTCCACCGCACCGACGGTGGACTTCGGCAACAGCGCACCGGCGCCCGCCGCCTCGGCGCATTGATGATGTTTCGGCGCTTTCCGCGCCTGTTGCTCGTGCTGGCGATGGCGTTGCTGTCGCCGGCCCTGCTGCATGCGGCCGATGCCGTGCCGAAGCTGGCGCGGCATGTGACGGATCTCACCGGCACGCTGACCGCGGCGCAGGTCGATCAACTGGACGCGCAACTGGTCTCGCTGGAAAAAACCAAGGGTGCACAGCTGGTGGTGCTGATGGTGGGCACCACGGCGCAGCAGGACATCGATGACTATTCGCTGGCAGTCGCCGAGGCGAACAAGATCGGTCGCAAGGGTATCGACGATGGCGTGTTTCTACTGATCGTCAAGGACGATCACCAAGTACGCATCGAAGTGGGCTACGGCCTGGAAGGCGCCATTCCCGATGCGGCCTGCGCGCGCATCATTCGCGAATACATCGCACCGAAATTCCGCAGCAACGACTACTTCGGTGGTATCAGCGACGCGGTCGGTGCGCTGACACTGCTGATCAATGGCGAGGCGTTGCCGGCGCCGGTGAAGGGCGCTCCCGGCGAGGAGCGTCACGGTCTCGGGTTTCAAAACGGCTTGTTTATCGGCGTGTTCGTGGCGCTGTTTTTGCGCAACCTGCTAGGCCGCGCGGGTGCATGGGTTCGTGCGCCGCTGGGTGCTGTGCTTACCGGTGGTCTGCTGTGGCTGCTGGTCTCAATGGGTGCCGGCATTTTTGGCGCACTGATCGGCGGCGCACTGATGTTGCTACCCGGCGGTGGGGGGCGCTCCATCGGCGGTGGTGGCTGGGGTGGCTTCGGTGGATTTGGCGGTGGTGGCTTCGGCGGTGGCGGCGGTTTCGGTGGTGGTGGCGGCGGCGGATTCAGCGGCGGTGGCGGCGGCTTCGGTGGCGGCGGTGCTTCGGGGAGCTGGTGATGACACGCATGCAGCGAATGCTGAACAATCTGTTCAATCACTGGTTTCAATTGCATGGCCGTTTTCCGCCCGCGCTGCTCGACGAAATCACCACGGCGATCGCCGCTGGCGAAGGCTCGCACCGGGGTGAAGTCCGTTTCGCGATTGAGTCACGGCTGACGCCGTGGGCGGTGCTTGAGGGCCTCGACGCGCCGACCCGCGCGCGGCAGGTATTTGCCCAGCTGCGAGTGTGGGATACCGAGCACAACAGCGGCGTGTTGTTCTACGTGCTGATGGCCGAGCACCGCATCGAGATCGTCGCCGACCGCGGCGTCGCCGCACGGGTAACGGCGGCCGAATGGGAGGCGATCTGCGTGCGCATGCGAGACTGCTACGCCCGCGGGCAATGGCGTGAAGGCAGTATCGAAGGCATTGCCGCCGCGCATGCGCTGCTGAGGCAGCATTTCCCCAGCGACGGCACGGACAATCCGGACGAACTGCCGGATCGGCCGATCCTGCTCTGACGCTTTCCGGCTGTCCGGCTGTCCGCACGACGAGCCCGCATGGCTAGCCGTGGCTACTTCGAATAGCCCACTCCCCCAGCCCGTCATTCCTGCGAAGGCAGGAACCCAGTGCCCTTGCTCGTCAAGAACTGAAAGCCGCTGGGTCCCTGCCTTCGCAGGGATGACGAGCAAAGGCGGCCTTCCGAGATTCCCCCGGGGTTGACGACTTCGCTCCTTTCCCAGCGCGTGGGGGCACTCAGAGGGGTCGGTCGAGCTTGCATCAACGCCCAAAAGCGACCCACCCTAACCCTCCCCCGCCAGGAGGGGAGGGGACACATCTCGAGCACGGCTCATCGCGTGGGGCCGCAGGGCCGCGAGGCAGTGCAGCAACCGACGCCGCACAGTTACACTTGGCCTTTACCGCCCGCCCAGACTCCATGACGCAGCCATTCATTGTCCATTTCAACCCAGTCGCCTTCGGCCTCGGCCCCATCCAGGTGCACTGGTATGGCTTGATGTATCTGCTCGGGTTTCTCTGCGTTGCCGTGCTGGGCGAATACCGTCGCCGCCGCGGCCGCTTGCCGGTGAGTCGGGACGCGCTGAGCGACCTGTTTTTCTACGGCATGCTGGGCGTGATCATCGGCGGTCGCCTGTGGTACATGCTGTTCTACTACGCGGGCGGCATCCGCTGGATCTGGAGCGAGCCGCTGGCGCTGTTCCGGGTGTGGGACGGCGGCATGAGTTTCCACGGCGGTCTGCTCGGCGTGCTGGCGGCCAGCTGGTGGTGGTCGCGGCGGCATCGGCTACATTTCTGCGACACGATGGACTTCGTGGCGCCGTTGGTGCCGATCGGCCTGGGTCTCGGACGACTGGGCAATTTCATCAACGGTGAGCTGTGGGGCAAGCCCACCGCGTTGGCATGGGGCATGATTTTTCCGAATGCGCGCGCCGATGATCTGGCCTACGTCGACAGCCACCCTGCGTTGTTGCCGCAGTTGCAGCAGTTCGGCGGCCTGACCCGTCATCCCTCGGAGCTGTATGAGATGGCGCTCGAAGGCGCGGTCTTGTTTGTGGTGATCTGGCTGGTGTCGATGAAGCCGCGGCCGCGTTACCTGGTGTCCGGCCTGTTTGCGTTGCTGTACGGCTGCTTCCGCGTCGCGGTGGAATTTGTGCGGCTGCCGGATCCCCAATTAGGCTACCTGGCATTCGGCTGGGTGACGATGGGACAGCTGCAGTCGCTGCCGTTGATCGTGGTCGGCCTGTGGCTGCTCGCCCTGTCGCGCAACGCACCGACGTTGCCGCTCGCTCCCATCCCGGCCAAGGCCTGAGCATGCGCGCCTACCTCGACCTGCTGCGCCACGTGCTGGAGCACGGCACTGAAAAGAGCGACCGCACCGGCACCGGCACGCGTAGCGTGTTCGGCTGGCAGATGCGCTTCGATCTGGCCGAAGGTTTCCCGCTAGTCACCAGCAAGAAATTGCATCTGAAATCGATCGTGCACGAGCTGATCTGGTTCCTGCGCGGCGACACCAACATCGCCTACCTGAAAGAACACGGCGTGCGCATCTGGGACGAATGGGCCGATGCGAACGGCGACCTCGGCCCGGTCTACGGACAGCAGTGGCGTGCGTGGCCCACGGCCGACGGCAGCGTGGTCGACCAGATCGCCTGGGTGATCGACGAAATCCGCCGCAACCCCGATTCACGTCGACTGATCGTCAGCGCGTGGAACGTGGGCGAGCTGCCGAAGATGGCCTTGATGCCATGCCATAACCTGTTCCAGTTCTATGTGGCCAACGGCAAGCTGAGTTGCCAGCTCTACCAGCGTTCGGGCGATATCTTCCTGGGCGTGCCGTTCAATATCGCCAGCTACGCGCTGCTCACCCACATGGTGGCGCAGGTGTGCGGGCTGGGCGTGGGCGACTTCGTGCATACGCTGGGTGATGCGCATCTGTACGACAACCATGTGGAGCAGGCCCGGTTGCAACTGACCCGCGAACCGCGGCCGCTGCCGCGCCTGCGCCTCAATGGCGACGTGCACTCGATCTTCGATTTTCGCTATGAGGACATCGTGATCGAGGGTTACGACCCGCATCCGGCGATCAAGGCTGCGGTAGCCGTTTGAGCTTTAGCCGGGTTGTTTCTGGATGGGTGGGTCGGGTCGTCAGAGGCCGTTCGTGACGGTGGCCTCCTGCTGTCCATTTCATCTCGGCACGACCGCATCCTGCTAAGATTCGACGCAATCGGCGGCGCCATATGGCAGACGCGGGTCACTCAACGGATCATGTTTTTCAAGGAATTTTCATGGCTATTTCGATGATCGCGGCGCTCGATGAAAACTTTGCCATCGGCCGCAAGGGTCAATTGCCCTGGCATCTGCCGGACGATCTGCGCTGGTTCAAGCAGCTGACCACCGGCAAGAATGTGTTGATGGGCTACAACACGGCCGTATCCATCGGTCGCGCGCTGCCGGATCGGACCAATCTGGTGTTGTCGCGCCGCCACGAAGCCCCCTTTCCCGGCCAGATCACCGTGCGCTCGATCGAAGAGGCGCAGGCGCGCACCGACAACACGGGGCTGATGGTGATCGGTGGCGGGCAGGTGTTTTCCGAAGCACTGCCGCGCGCCAGGCGCATGTATCTGACCTGGGTCAGCGCCGCGGTCGACGGTGCCGATACGTTCTTCCCCGGCACGCATTTCAGCGACTGGACCGAAGTTTCCCGCGTGCATCACAAGGCTGATGCCGAGCACGCGTATGACTTCGACATGGTCGAGTACCTGCGCAACAGCTGATGCCTGAAGTCGTCGCGCGGATATCGGACGTCATGCACGTGATGGCTGGCGTCATGCGCGACCCCATCGGGCGCGTACTGCTGGCTCAGCGGCCGGCGGGCAAGCATCTGGCCGGATTGTGGGAGTTTCCCGGAGGCAAGCTCGAGCCTGGTGAATCGCCACTCGCGGCACTCGCGCGCGAATGCCGCGAGGAACTGGGCGTCGAACTGCAACGTGCCGAACCACTGATTCGTGTGCCATGGCAGTACGGCGAGCGCACGTTGCTACTCGATACCTGGCAGATCCTGGAATGGCGAGACACGCCGCAATCGCTGGAAGGGCAGGCGTTGCAGTGGCAACAGCCAGCGCGTGTCGATCCGGCCCTGCTGACCCCGGCTGATCGACCGATCCTGCAGGCCTTGCGGCTACCGTCGAGTTACCTGATCACGCCGGCGAATGTACCGCCGGAAAAGTGCGCGCTCTGGTTCGAGCGAATTGCTCAGGCCATCGAAGGTGGCGAGCAACTGTTCCAGCTGCGCCTGCCGCTATGGCCGCAGGAATTCGTGCGCGACCTGGTCGCCGATCTGCTGCCGTTGGCTCGTCGACACGGCGCGCAATTGCTGCTCAACGGCGATATCGACGGTGCGCGCGAGCTGCGTATCGGTGTGCATCTCAAGAGCGCACAACTGCTGGCGTTGTCCGAACGACCGCTGCCGCTGCAGCAGGTGGTCGGCGCGAGTTGCCACGATGCGGCGCAGCTGGCCCATGCGGTGCGCATCGGCGTGGACTTCGCCACGCTGTCGCCGGTCGCCGCCACTGCCAGTCACCCGCAGACATCGCCGATGGGTTGGCCCCTGTTCCAGTCATTGGCCGAAGCCGCCGCGCTGCCGGTTTATGCGCTGGGCGGCATGGATCCCTCACATGTCGCGCAAGCCCGGCAGAACAGCGGGCAGGGCGTAGCCGGAATCCGCGGATTCTGGCCGTAGAAACGCCCCTCGTTTGCGAAAGTTCTATCGTTGTAGGAGCGCACCCGGTGCGCGAGAGCATGCGGGAAACCTGTGGGAGCGACTTCAGTCGCGATCGCACTTCCATGAGACCTCTCAGACAATTCGCGACTGAAGTCGCGCCTCGAAGAGAGCACAGCGAGTAGCCCGTAGGTTGGGGTGAGCGGAGCGAACCCCAACAATTACCTCAAGCGTTCCGCGGCGAGTAGGTTGGCGTAAACGGTGCGAACACCAACAGGTACCTCAAGCATTCCGCAGGGACGTTGGGCATCGCTACGCTCACCCCAACCTACGCCATACCTGGCCGAAACGACAACGCCAATCCAGAAAATCAGGAGCGGGCCTAGCCCAATCATCCACAGGCCTGAGCGCATATGCCTGAAGAGCGGTGATACCCAACCACGACGTTCGCGAAGAAGGTGCGCTCCTACGGTTTTGAGGCTAAGGCCAGGTAACTCCGATGCAGCTTTGCCACGACATCGTCCAAGGCGGCCTCATCACCACTGTTCTCAATCACGTCATCAGCCAAGGCCTGCCGCTCGGCGCGGCTAGCCTGATGCGCCAGCATGCGCCGAGCCAACGTCTCGTTGATCCCGTCGCGGACCATCAGCCGCACCAATTGCACCGACTCTGGCGCGTCGACCAGCAGCACGCGATCGACCCAACGGTAGTGCCCGATGTTTTCGGCCAACAAGGGAATCGCTAGCAGGCAATACGGCGCGGTATCCGCCAGAACGCGATCGTGCAGCCACTGACGAACGCGTGGATGAATGATCGCCTCCAGCGTCCGTCGCGCCGCGGGATCGGCAAACACACGATGGCGCATCGCCGGGCGATCCAGCCGACCCGAGACGTCCAGCACGGCTCTACCAAAGGCGTCGACCACAGCGGCTAGCCCATCCGTACCCGGCTCGACCACCTCGCGCGCGGCCACATCAGCGTCATAGACATGCACACCCAGCGCCTCAAAGCGCCGCGCCACCGCACTCTTGCCAGCAGCAACGCCGCCAGTCAACGCGATGACAAACGCGTGCACCGGCTCGTTCATCGCAAGCCGGTCATGTGCATATGGCCCTGCAGCAGGCCATCACCGGCGACAAACCAAACCCAGCCGGCTGCAGCGATGAAAGGCCCGAACGGCATCGGCAACTGGTGATCATGCCTGCGCAGAGCGATCAGGCTGCCGCCGACCAGAGCGCCGATCAGCGACGACAGCAAAATCATCGGCAACAGCGAAACCGGACCCATCCATGCACCCAGTGCGGCGAGCAGCTTGAAATCGCCGTAGCCCATGCCTTCCTTGCCGGTAATGAGCTTGAACAGCCAATACACGCTCCACAGGCTCAGATAGCCGATAGCCGCACCGATGATCGCCGACGGTGCGCTGACGAACATGGGCAAAAGCGCCAGCAGCAAACCCAGCCACAGCAGCGGAAACGTCAGCTGATCGGGCAGCAGTTGGGTGCGCACATCGATGCCGGACAGGGCGATCAACGTCCATGTGAACACCAGCCCAGCCAGTGCTGCCCACGAAGGGCCGAACTTCCACACGATCACAGCGCTCAGCACGCCACTGAGCAGCTCTACTAACGGATACTGGATCGAGATTCTGGTTTTGCAGTAGCGGCAGCGCCCGCCCAACAGCAGCCAGCCGAGCAGCGGAATGTTGTCCCGGGCTGACAGCGGGTGCTTGCAATGCGGACAATGCGAAGGCTCGCACACGATGCCCGGCGGAAGCGGTGTGGAGTCAGCCTCAAGCTCCAGTACATCACGTGCTTCCTGCCGCCATCCTGCTGCCATGCGTTCTGGCAGCCGCAGGATCACCACGTTGAGAAAGCTGCCCACCAGCAGACCAAGCACACCGGCAAAAGCGATCCACACAACCAGCGGCATGTCGGGCATGACGGATTCCTGCGCAAAGAAAACGCCGCATTATCGCCGGATCACGGCAATAGCTGCGGCGTCTTGGTATTGAGGGGTTCTAGAACGTGCCGGCGAGCTTGAAGATCGGCAGGTACAGCGCAATCACCATGCCGCCGACCAACGTGCCAAGAACCACCATAATGATGGGTTCGAGCAGGGTGGAGAGCGTATCGACAGCGTTGCTGACTTCTTCCTCGTAGAACTCGGCAACCTTGAACAGCATGTTGTCCAGCGCGCCGGATTCCTCACCGATCGCGGTCATCTGCACCACCATGTTGGGGAATACACCGGTCTGCTTCATCGCCAGTTGCAGCTGGTGACCCACTGCGATGTCTTCACGCATCTGGCGGACAGCATCGCCATAGACGACGCTGCCGGTAGCGCCAGCCACCGCGTCCAGCGCTTCCACCAATGGCACACCGGCGCGGAAGGTCACGCCCAACGTACGCGCGAAACGCGCAATGGCCGAGTTCCGCACGATATTGCCCATCACGGGCATTTTCAGTGCCATACGGTCGAGGAAGTGGGCGAACTTTAGTGATCGCTTCTTGGCAATGACCAACGCGACTACGCCGCCAACGACTATGCCGATCACAGCCCACCAGTAGCTCTGCATGAACTTCGAGGCAGTGACCAGGATCTGGGTTGGGGCCGGCAGGTCGGCACCCGCATCCGCGAAGGTCTTTGCAAACACCGGCACCACGAACAACAACATGATCAGACAGACAAGGAAGACCACCACAAGCACCATCATTGGGTAGAACAGGGCCTTCTTGATTTTTTTCTTGATGGACTCCGTACGCTCCTTGTAGGTCGCTACGGTATCCAGCACGGTGTCCAGTACGCCGGAGGCTTCACCGGCGTGCACCAGGTTGCAGTAGAGCTCGTCGAACTGCACCGGATAGCGCGCCAACGCTTCGTGGAGGGCCGCGCCACCTTCTACGCTCTGTTTTACGTCCAGCAGAATGTTCTTGAAGCGGATGTTCTTCTGACCATCGGCAATGATGTCGAAAGCCTGCACCATCGGCACGCCGGAGGCCATCATGGTGGCGATCTGGCGGCTGAAGATCGCGACATCACCCGGTTTTACCGTGCTGCCGGTGGCACCGAACAAAGGCTTGGAGCGTTCCCGCACAGTTTGCGGGTTCATGCCCTGGCGGCGCAGCTCGGCCTTGACTAGCGAAGCATTCTTCGCCTGCATGTCGCCTTTCATGCGTTTGCCGCGTTTGTCCAGCGCGACCCAGTCGTAGGTTGTCAGCTTGCTGACTTCAGCGCGTTGCGCGCCGAGAGCACGCGCCTTGTTTGCGTTTGCGGTTGCGGTAGCCGTGGCCATGCGCATCTTCCCCCAGTGATTCAGTCCAGGCCCGCCCAGTTGGCGGCTGACAAGTATTTATACAGCTTACTTCAGCTTATGCGATCCCCTGGAGTCAAACCGTGGCGCCGGACGCAGGTTCAATGTTACGGGCGTCTCGGATCCGCACTTACTCCTTGGTCACGCGATCGATCTCGGTCAGGCTGGTCAGGCCGTTTTTCACTTTTAGCAGCGCTGACTGACGCAGATCGTTGACCCCGGCGGCGCGGGCCACCTCGCCGATCTGCAGCGCATTCCCGCCTTGCAGGATGATTTTCTGGATGTCCTCCAGCATTGGCATCACCTGATAGATGCCAACACGGCCCTTGTAGCCTTCATTGCATCCATCACAGCCGACCGGCTCATAGACAGTCATTCCGGCGTCGATATCGGCCTGGCTGAAACCAGCCGCTAATAGCAGCTGTGGCGGCAAGTCCTGTGGCTTCTTGCACTCGTGCAGGCGCCGCGCCAGGCGCTGGGCAATGATCAGAGTCACCGACGAGGTGATGTTGTAAGGCGCGATGCCCATGTTCATCAGGCGCGCGATGGTCTGCGCAGCGTCATTGGTATGCAGGGTGGACAACACCATATGACCGGTCTGCGCGGCCTTGATCGCGATCTCGGCGGTTTCCAGGTCGCGGATTTCGCCGACCATGATTACGTCCGGATCCTGGCGCAGGAATGAGCGCAGCGCGCTGGCAAACGTCATGCCGCGCTTCACGTTCTGTTGTACCTGGTTGATGCCTTCGACACGGATTTCCACCGGGTCTTCCACCGTCGAGATATTGCGCTCGTTCGTGTTGAGCATGTTCAAACCGGTATACAACGACACCGTCTTGCCCGAGCCGGTGGGGCCGGTGACCAGCACCATGCCGTAAGGCTTGTGGATGGCATCGATGAAAAGCTTCTGCTGTTCTGGTTCATAGCCGAGCTTCTCGATGCCGATCTTGGCCGAGGAGCCATCCAGGATACGCAGCACGATCTTTTCGCCAAACAGCGTCGGCAGCGAGCTCACGCGGAAGTCGATCGCGCGGGTCTTGGACAGGTTGAGCTTGATGCGGCCATCCTGCGGCACGCGCTTTTCGGCGATATCCAGTTGCGCCATCACCTTCAGGCGCGAGGAGATGCGGCCGGCCATCTTCATCGGCGGGCTGGCTATCGCCTTGAGCATCCCGTCCATGCGCAGACGTACCCGATACTGGGTTTCGAACGGCTCAAAGTGGATATCAGACGCACCGCGACGGATCGCGTCGACCAGGATCTTGTTGACGAACTTCACCACGGGCGCATCGTCCATGGTGTTGGCGTCGATGCCGGTCGATTCGGCTTCGTCGTCACCGCCTTCAAGTTCCAGGTTGTCCAGGTCGCCGCCGCCCATATCGGGCATGGTGTCCCGCATGCTGTTGAGCAGGCTTTCGATCACTCGCAGCAGGGCGCCGCGCTCAACCAGGATCGGTTCCACCATGCAATTGGAGTGGAACTTGATCTCATCCAGCGCATGCGATTGCATCGGGTCGGCGATGCCAACAAACAGCCGCTTGCCGCGCCGAAACAGCGGCAGCGCCTGATGCTTGTTGATCAGTGCCTCGCTGATCAGGCTGAGCGGCATGCTCGCGATATTGATCGCGGTCACATCCATCATCGGCATGCCGAATTCGGCCGAGGCAATCTGTGTCAACTGGGTGCTGTCGACCAGGTTTTGGTCCAGCATCCAGGCAGCCAAGGTCACTTTGTGCTGAGCACAGTCCAGCATGGCCTTGCGGACATCTGCTTCGGGCAGCACGCCTTCGGACACCAGGCGGCGCGCCATGCCGGACAGACCCGAGAGCGATGGTTGCAATTGAGATGACATGCGTGACTCGATCCTGCCCCTGTATGTGGTTGAATCTACCGCAGTTCAGTCGTCAGGTCACCCTCTGCCTGCAACCTGAACCAAGGCACGTGATGCGACGCACAAGCGTTCTGCCCGTCTACCCGTCTGTAGGAGCGCAGCCTGTGCGCGATGCGCCCTGCGCAATGGCTCCTTTCACGCACAGCGTGCGCGCCTACAAACATGCAGCATTCGCGCCATCCGCTCCCGCAAAACGGTACGCTATGATTGCCAGCACACTCCGCCCATGAACGAAACACATGCCTGACGAATCCGTCCAGCCACCCTTTCTAGTCTTTGGCGCGCCGAAAATCGGCGAGCAGGAAATCGCCGAGGTCGAAGCCTGTCTGCGCTCCGGCTGGCTTGGCACTGGCCCGAGGGTGGCCCAGTTCGAGCGCGACTTTGCCGCTTGGCGCGGCGTGCAGCCGGCACAGGTGGCCGCGGTCAATTCCTGCACGGCGGCGCTGCACGTGAGCATGGTGGCCGCCGGCATCGAGCCGGGCAGCGAGGTGATCACCACGCCGCTGACGTTTTGCGCCACCGTCAATGCCATCATCCATGCGGGCTTGAAGCCGGTGCTGGCGGATGTCGATCCGCTTACCCAGAACATCGACCCCGATGCGATCGAGGCGGCGATCACCCCGCGCACGCGGGCGATCCTGCCCGTACATTTCGCCGGCCGACCCTGCGCGATGGACCGAATCATGGCCATTGCACGCAAGCACAACCTCATCGTGATCGAGGACTGCGCACACGCCGTTGAAACGGAGTTTCACGGCCAGAACGCCGGCACTTTCGGCGACTTCGGCTGCTACAGCTTCTATGTCACCAAGAACGTGGTGACCGGCGAGGGCGGCATGATCCTGGGCCGCAGCGAGGCACACGTCGCGCGGGCACGAATGCTGGCGCTGCACGGGATGAGCAAGGATGCCTGGCACCGTTTTGGCGACCAGGGTTACAAGCATTATCAAGTGGTCGAGTGCGGTTTCAAATACAACATGATGGATCTGCAGGCAGCGATTGGCCTGCATCAGTTGGCGCGGGTCGGGGAAAACTGGCAGTGCCGACGCGAACTATGGCAGCGCTACGACGCCGAGCTTGCCGGTCTGCCGATCACGCTGCCCGCCGCGCCGGAGGCCGACACCCGACACGGCTATCACCTCTACACGGTGATGATTGACCCCGCCCGCTGCGGTATCAGCCGCGACGGGTTCCTGGATGCCATGAACGCCGCCCGCATCGGCACCGGCGTGCATTATCTTTCGGTACCCGAGCATCCCTACTATCAGCAGCAGTTCGGCTGGCAGCCCGAGCAGTGGCCAAACGCCATGCAGCTGGGCCGACAGACTGTCAGCCTGCCGTTGTCCCCGGCGATGAGCGACGCCGACGTCGACCGCGTTGTCCAAGCCGTACGGAAGGTTCTCTCCGGGAGCTGAAGCCCTGCGGCAGTTGGTGGACGGTTCGAACTCGAAACTGCCCACGAGGCCACCGTCAACCCAGCGAAGGCCGGAGGCGCTTTTCCACAGCGAAGCTGTTCATCCATGCCGCGGTCGCGAAAGTCAATATGGATGACCAGCTTCGCTGTTGACAAGGCTCTTCTGGTTTCACCAGCCCGTGGCTGTTGAAAGCCCCCGTTCAACGCATTGGAATGTGAGTGTCTCGACGCACTTCACCAGCCATCACTCAAGCTTCACGCTATCATCTCCCAACCATCCGGGGGAGCCTCCTGTTGAACCGTCTAAGCATCATCCTGCCCGCCAAGAACGAAGCGCCAGCGCTGAACGCCCTGCTGCCGCGACTGCGTGCCGCGCACCCCGACGCTGAAATCATCGTGGTTGACGACGGTTCTACGGATGACACCCGTAGCATCTGCAGCAACAGCGGCGTCGAATGCCTGTCCTCACCGTATTCCATGGGTAACGGTGCGGCGATCAAGCGCGGTGCACGCGCCGCAACCGGCGACATTCTCGTGTTCATGGACGGCGACGGTCAGCACGATCCAGGCGATATCGCACGCCTGCTCGCAAAGCTGGACGAGGGCTACGACATGGTGGTCGGCGCCCGCGACTGGGGCAGCCAGGCTGGTGTGGGTCGCGGTCTGGCCAATACCTTATACAACTGGCTGGCCACCCGCATGACTGGCCACCCCGTACTTGATCTCACCTCCGGCTTCCGTGCCGTACGTGCGAACAAGTTCCGCGAATTCCTGCACCTGCTGCCGAATGGGTTTTCCTATCCCACCACAAGCACCATGGCATTCTTCCGCAGCGCCTACCCGGTCGCCTACGTGCCGATCAAGGCTGGTCAGCGCGTCGGCAAGAGCCATATCAAGCCGCTGCGCGATGGCATCCGTTTCTTGCTGATCATTTTCAAGATCGCCACGCTGTACTCGCCATTGAAGCTCTTCGTGCCGACCAGTGTGATGTTTTTTCTGCTCGGACTTGCCTACTACGTGTATACGTTCGTAACGGTTCATCGCCTCACAAACATGAGCGCGTTGTTGCTCAGTGCTTCAGTCATCGTGTTCTTGATTGGCTTGATTTCCGAACAGATCACGTCGCTGATTTATAGCAAGAGTGACCATAATTGAGTACCTGTGCCGGACCGGCGCCCCGAGTCGTAAGGTATCTGCGGCGCACTCCACTGCATCCGCAGTGGTTGCTCGGTGACAACAAAGGCACTGCCGATTGGGTCGCCGGATCCGCCGCCGGTCGTGTCTTGGACATCGGTTGCGCGGATCGCTGGATTGAGCAGCACCTTCCGCAAGGCAGTGAATACATCGGCCTGGACTATCTTGCCACCGGCAAGCATATGTATGGCTCACGACCCGATTTATTTGCGGATGCGAGCAGTGTTCCGCTGACGGATGACTCGGTCGATACGGTGGTTATCCTTGAAGTCATGGAGCATCTGCACAGGCCACGTGAAGCGCTGCAGGAAATCGCCCGTGTGCTTCGCCCGCAAGGGCGGTTGCTACTGACAATGCCGTTTCTCTATCCGGTCCACGATGCGCCGCACGATTACCAACGCCTGACCATTCACGGGCTGGCGCGCGACGTAGAAGCGGCGGGCCTGCGAGTGGATGTCATGCTACCGGCACTCGGTTCTGCAGAGACTGCGGGGCTGATCTGTTGTCTTGCGTTGGGCGGCATGTCTTTGCGAGCCATACAACGACGCAGCCCGGGATTGCTTTTGCTGCCCCTTGTGATTGCTGCGATTCCCGTGATTAACCTGGTCGCCTGGCTGGGTGGGCGCCTGCTGCCGTCATGGGACGCCATCACCGTTGGCTACCGGCTGACGGCGAGCAAACCATGAATGCGCCACCCGCGCTCGTGTTGGTCACGACTTCATTTCCGATCAAGGGTGATGGCAGCGAGGCAGCCGGATCGTTCGTCAGCGATCTGGCCGAGGCACTAGCGCGCCATGTTCCGGTTCGTGTTGTTGCTCCCGGTGCGCTATCGATTCGTGAGATGTGGGCAGACAATGTCGAGGTGTTTCGCTACGAATCACCATCCCGCCCGTTGTCCACCCTCAAGCCGTGGCGACCCGCAGAAGTGCGCGATACACTCCGCGTGTTGCGTGCGGGTGCCAAGGCAACCCGGGACGCCGCTGAGGCCGGTCCAACGGTACACATACTGGCTTTATGGGCGCTTCCATCTGGGTACTGGGCGCGAAGCGCAGCACGCGCCAGTGGCGTGCCCTATTCGGTATGGGCTTTGGGTAGCGATATCTGGTCGTTAGGGCGCATTCCCGGGGTGCGCACAGTATTGCGCAGCGTAATTCGCGGTGCGGCATGTCGTTATGCAGATGGCATGCAGTTGGGTCGGGATGCCGCTCGTATCAGTGGAAGATCATTCGAGTTTCTGCCCAGCTCACGGCGCCTCAATGGGCGGCGTGAGCGGCCGCTGACTTCGTTGCCCCCGTATCGCTTGTTGTTCCTTGGGCGATGGCATATCAACAAGGGCATCGACTTGCTGCTTGAGGCGTTGATGCTACTGGATGGTGGTAGCTGGTCACGCATTAGCGAGGTTCATATCGCTGGTGGTGGCCCGATGGAGGGTTTGGTGCGCGAGAAAGTTGGCGCCCTTCTGGCGGAAGGCCGACCGTTGCGCTTGAGCGGATTCTTGGATCGCGAACAAGCCACTGCAGCATTATCTGAGGCGGACTACCTCTTGATCCCTTCCCGCATTGAAAGTATTCCTGTGGTGTTTTCCGATGCGATGAAGATGGAGTTGCCGGTCGTCTCGATGCCGGTCGGGGACTTGCCTGCACTCATCACCCAGTGGGGTGTCGGTGTATTGGCTTCCCGAGTCGACGCCGCGGCCTTTGCGAATGCCTTACGGACAGCAGTGGGTCAGTCACCCGCACACTTTTCGGCAGGAATGGAAGAGTGTGCCCGTCAGCTCTTGATCAATACCCGGCAACTATGTGTTCAATTGGGTTTCGGAGAAATGATTCCCTCGGAGGTTGCTTGAGCGCGCGCGGCTACCAATACGATTTTTCCAAAGACAACGCAGCGATGCACTCTGCTGAAGGGCGCAGACGCAAGGCATTGACCATGCTCGCAGTGTTGCAAGACGCTCTGGGTGAGGGCATGATTGCCCAATCGCGCGTATTGAACGTCGGTTGCTCTACGGGTCTGATCGATGAGGTGCTGGCCGAGCAGGCCGGATCTGTGGTCGGCATTGATATCGACCAAGGTGCCATTAAGTCCGCACAGGTACACTGCTCGCATGCCAATCTTCAGTTCCGTCTTGGCGATGCGATGGCCTTGGATTTTCCCGATCAAAGCTTCGATGTGGTGGTCTGCTCACAGGTCTATGAGCACGTGCCCGATCCGGCGCGGATGATGGCCGAAATCAGCCGTGTACTCGCGCCAGATGGCGTGTGCTACTTCGCCGCGACCAACCGGCTATGCATCATGGAACAGCATTACCACCTGCCGTTCCTGTCTGTTATGCCGCTGAGTTGGGCGAACCATTATCTTAGATGGTGTGGCCGAGGACAGTACTATCATGAGAGGCATATGACCCTTTCAGGACTGC
Organism: Rhodanobacter sp. MP7CTX1; assembly: GCF_014205795.1. Taxonomy (GTDB): domain Bacteria; phylum Pseudomonadota; class Gammaproteobacteria; order Xanthomonadales; family Rhodanobacteraceae; genus Rhodanobacter. Next base: position 290,704 of record NZ_JACHCN010000004.1, on the reverse strand, counting down.
GGCGATTGGCTGCTGGCTTGGCCATCGAAGACTACACTCGGCGGCTATTGGCAAACCCTGCGCGTTATCATGCCGATTACATGATTAAATCCAGGAGCAAGATGATATTTGCCAAGCTGCTATCGCGCTTCGCATATTGGGCTTTTCCGGGATACATATGGATATTACGTAAAAAGGTTGCGCTGCCCAATTAGACTGCCCCTCTTAAAATGTTGATCGATGCGATGATTGCTAGAGTGCGCAATGCAACATTTCTCATCATCGAGAAGTTGCTTCGATGGTGTATTTTGCCGCGACTGCGTGCGCGACTGCTCGCATTGCTGGGGGCAAAGATTGGGCGTAATGTTCGGGTTAACGAGTGCCAATTCATCAATCTTAGTCGTGGATTCTCCAATCTCACGCTGGGAGATGATGTTTATATAGGCCCCGGATGTCTTATTGACCTTGAGGGCAAGGTGCTCCTCGCGAGGGGGGCTACACTATCTCCACGTGTATCGATCATCACTCACAATGACCCGGGTTCGTTTCATGATTCGCCGCTAACCCGGGATTTTCCGAAGTCTGTAGGCGCTGTCCGAATTGGCGAGTATTGCTGGATTGGTACCGGCTCCGTGGTGCTTTCAGGTGTTGAGATAGGTGATCGAGCGGTGGTGGGTGCGATGGCGCTTGTGAGGTGCAGCCTATGCTCTGCGGCCGTACACGCCGGCGTGCCCGCGCGCAAGATACGGCCGATCGACACAGCATTTGATTGACCTAGTAGTAGTTGGTTCTCAGCGGATGTCGATGCTGGATGCTTGCGTTGGTCGGATGATTTCTGTTCCTGCGACTATGACGGCCGCGAAAATATCGGGCAATGTCTGTGCGACACGCGCAACTATGGCGATAGCCGCAAGAGATTGTGTGTCTGCCGAAACATGGAACATGGTAGCGAGAGCAACAAACGCGAATTCCCGAACGCCAAGCCCGCTGGGAATGATGATGGCCATCGTGCCAACAACCCACGCAAGACAAATGCTCGCCGTGCCAATCAGAATATCGCCGGCGGTGTAGTGGGTAACGGCGATCAACAAGATTATTACAGAGCCGGCTTGTGCAATTGCATGGAGCATGGCCCACGTGAACAGGCGACCGATTTCTCCCGTTGTCGGCTTGCTCAAAACAATGTGCAGGGTCCTTCCGAGCAGTCGCGCGATCCAGCCAACGGAGCGGGCAAGCCATGCGGATGAGGCTACCCGGGCTGAGATCAGCCAGCCGGTGACGGCGATCAATCCAGCAGCGAGGGGATGATGGCTATAAACCAGTAGTGCCAGGCCTGTCGTGCTCAGTGTCATCATGTAAAAAACACTGGTATCGATGCCAGCCAGAAATATGGCGCCGATCCGGGAGCTGTCAAGAAGCTGCGCCTGAAGGATTGCGCCCCAGACATTTCCTGGAACGTACTTGGTCACCTGCACTACCAGCTGCAGGTAGCAGGTTTTCCAGTTGGGTACATTTATGCCGAACTGCTTGAGAAAGTTATTGAATGGAAGTCCCGTCAAATAGTTCGCCAACAGCGCCAGCATGGTGGACAGACCCAGTAGCCAAAGATTGGCTTTGGCCAGGATGTCAGCTATGGAGACCCGATAACGCCAGCTGGCGAAGAGAAGCGCACCAATCGCCACGCTGGTCAACGCGAGCCGCACAGGGCGGCCGAGTAGAAATCGGCTAAACGGTGTCGACATTGGCGATGTTTGCACTGAGAGTGGTTTCAATTTTTTTCAAGGGTGACCTTCATAAGGTTGATTACCCGTTCCAACTCGCTGTCGCTCAATTTGGTTGATGTTGGAAAACTCACTTGATGACTGGCGAAATCCTGCTCAAAGCGAACGACGCGTGGGCTTGTGCCCAGCGAGGCCGAGCGCATGCACGCTTCCACCTCAGCGATCTCGGCCTCTTGGATATCCGGTGTGGCAAAATCGAGGAAATCAGGCTGATCCATCGAGCGATTCAGGCGATCAAGGTTGCAGTCTGCAGTATGCAATAGAGCGATGATTACTGCGCGCCAAACAGTTTTTTGAGATTTGCCATGTCGCTATCCAGTCGACCGCCGATGTTCAATTGCTCGAGCTCCCGGAGCTGTTCATCGGCTTCAACTCTTTGTCCCTGTGCCACCATCATTCGAATTAACGTGATGCGGTAAGCGGGTTCGTTTGGACCGTTCCGCATCGCTTCTACAGTCATCTGCTCACCCAGCGTCCTGTTGCCCAGAACATTCCATGCGTAGTCGCCATACATTGCCAACAACCGCGAACTGGGATTGGGGTGTGACAACGCGGCGTGGTAGGCGTCCACCATGCGCTGTTTGGGTAAATCACATTGCTCATCACGGGCGCACTGAGTGAGTGCGCCCAGTGAACTTTCATCTTGCACGCCAGGTGCATGAGCTTTCAGCTTGGTGATCAGGCTGTCCCACCACGTATCTTTCAGCGCTAGATGCATGCGGGAGTTCATGAAGATCAAAGCCTGCTCCGGTAGGATCGATGAGTTGGGCAGTGCGGCAGAACGTTCCAACGGTGCATAGGCCAACTGGGTGAACGGGGAGGACGGGTCGTATTTTGAGTAGATGATATAGGTGCGACCCAGCTCGTATTGCGCGCGCGGCGACTGTGGGGCGCGCGAAGCCAGATTCTCCGCAAGCCGCAATGGACTGCCCCAGGCATAAGCGGTGAGTGCAGTCAGTGTCGCCCAGCATAACAACAGTCCCCCCAGCAACACTTGTCGGGACCGGGCAAATGAAAGCGGGCGTGACACCGCGAGCAGCGGCATGATCGTCAGCAGCAGGCCGAAACTGGCGAAGTAATTTCTATGTTCGTAGATAAGCTCCAACGGCAGGACGGTTCCGGTCAGCAACTGGCAGCCAAGGAACAATGCTATGCCTAGCGCGGCCAGTGGTTGACGTGTGCGAAGCCAAAGCATCAGCGCCACAAGGGCCACAAGAAAGGCCAAGCACGCCAGCGTGCCCCAGGGTGACAACAGCCCGGTCGATACCCGAAAATCGTCGTGATAGAACGACAGCGCGTTCAAAGTCGGCAGCAACGTCCAGCGGATATAGTCGACGATGACGCGCGTTTCGCTGAGAAGGCGCATTCCCATGGTGAAATCACGCGTGGCCCAGGTTGCCGGTTTCAGCAGGGAAGGTAGCAACCAGCCGAGACCAATCACCATCGGCAGCACGAGTACAAACAGGAAGCTACCGATGATCCGCCAGTCACGCCGATCCGTCGAAGTCCGAAAGTGGAACAGCATCCACTCGACCAGCAGCGCGTACAGCGGCAGCATCACCGCAGTTTCCTTGGCCAGCAGGCCGACGGCCGTGGGCACGGTGATACTAAGCAGGCATAGGGTGAAGCCGCGGCTTTCGGGAGAAAAGCGATCCAACGCCAATCTTTCCCTGCGAGCAGGGGAGGGGGTGAGGATGCTTGCGGCAAGCATCCGGCGACGACCGACAACGTAACCGATCAGGCCAAGCAGGACGAACAGGTTCGCCATGCTCTCCATGCGCTGCACCACGTACAGCACCGCGGTGAGGTTGATCGGCAACAGCATCCAGCTGGCGGCTATCAGGGCGGCGATGATCCCGGCGCGGCCGTCTTGCCCGGTAGGAGCGCACCCTGTGCGCGAAGGGCTTCCCTCGGTCCTGCACGATGACGTCGCGTAGATTGAAGAGCCATCGCGCACAGGGAGCGGTCCTACACGAGTCGATTGGAGCAACACTCTCACCAGTACAAACACCAGCAACCCATTCAGTAGATGGATGACCAGATTGGTCAACTTCATCCAATACGGATCGAGGCCGCCCGCAAGGTAATTTGCTCCGAAACTCAGCGAGACTAGCGGCCGCTTGAAGTCACTCGCGGGAGAGGAGAGCGCAGCACGCACGAGTGCCGGAATGCTCACTTCGCTCGGCTGCACACCGTGGTTGTCGACGATGTTGGGATAATCATCGAACAGCCAGCCACCACTGAGCCCGGGCCAGTAGATCGCGCTTACCAGCAGCAGGGCAACAACTAGCAGTCCCGTGCCCGCATATCGACGAAGGTACGCAAGGATCATTCAGTGAAAGCCGTAACGGAGTGGAGCATTGCAGGGCCTTGGATACCGCGCGCGAGGGGAGGCGACGGCGAGCATGCTATGCACGAAGTGCCCTCATGTTTCGAACAATCTTTATTGCTTCGCCGCGTGACAATCAGACTCACGATGTATGGGCAGGAGGCATTGCGGCAGCTGTTGCCGCGTCGGATGGTGCGCTTGTCGGTGTTTTTTTCGCCGGCTCGGCTGTGCGGCAGTTGGCTGGAAACAGGTCGGGGTCACCAACTACCACGTTGCAGATCCAGCTGATCGGTGCGGCGTTATTGCCAGCGGAGTCTTCCGAGGGAGTCAGCACCAGTACCGGATCCGGCGTGGCGCCGGTATCCCTGGTGCTCATGGTGATGCGTCCATCATCGGCAATCGTGACGTGCGCCACGTACTGGCCGGCTGCCGCTGCCGGGCTGTAGCTCAGTTCGCCGGCCTTGATATGGGCCAGGCCACCATGCACCGTGGCCGCCTCCATCACTACCAGCTTGGCCGCGTCGGTAACCTTGAATGCGTCGGCGATGCGATCTCTGGCCCGATGACTGCGCCATGCGGGAATGGCTATGACGACTACCACCGCTAGCACAAGGATCAACACGATGATCTCGATAGCAGATATGCCGCGTCGTGAATTCATGAACAGAACTTCCTGGCTCAAGGTATGACAGAGCGGAGCTCTTTGCCGACAGCAACTGTAATGCAAGCGGTAACGTGTCGCTCAGGCATCTCCACTCCCATGTCTCGATCGATAATCATCATGTGCGAATGGCGGTGTTTAAGGGTGCCAGTTTCAGGTGGATTATGACGCGTTCTGCCTAACCTCGGCGATCTTGGGGGCAACGCGTGCCTGCAGTTTCGCGCGCGTTATGTGGGAGCCCGACAAGTCTTGATTGTAATTGGCAGGTCGGCGAGAAGGATTTCTATCGGAGATCGGCCACTCCCCTACTCCACGCGAGTGCAGCCAGATGTTGTCCTTCATCGGGCTCCCCGAGCACGAAGGTCGTCGGCCCCATAGATGACGGGGATGAGCAGTGGCACAGCGAGCTTCGGCCATGGGCTGAAGCGGTTTGGGCAATGAGGGAGGCTCATGCACCGAATATGACTGCAAGCAATGCCAAATCGAGGCTGCTACGGCTGCGGTTTACCGATAACATTTGCTGGTGGCGGATTCCCAAACAATTGCTCGAGTTTGACGCTCATTTCCTGACTACGTTGATCCCACCATGCGGTATGCCTGTTCGCGTCAGCACTAACTTCGCGCATCCAACGTTGCCGTTGACGTATTCGAGATTGGCCAAAAGCAGTCCAATGGCCGGACTCAGCGAGACCAACGGACGCTTGAAATCACTTGCGGGAGAGGAAAGTGCAGTATGCACTAGAGCCGGAATGCTTAATTCGCTGGGTTGCACCCCTTGGTCGTCGATGATGTTGGGGTAGTCGTCGAAAAGCCAACTCCCGCTGAGTCCAGGCCAGTAGATCGCGGCCACCAGAATCAGCGAGAAAATGAACAGCGCTGCGCCGACATGGCGGCGAAGGTACGCATTAATCATTCGGAGAAGCCTGCCGCTGACTTAGGCATTCCCGATCCATTGATGCAACGCACAGTTGTATGGATCGGTTAGTACTCTGCAGCACCTGCGGTGAGTCAGAAGCAATCTTCACTGCTCGTCTGCTTGAGCACATTGCTCAAGACGAATGTTCTGCATGCACGCCGACCGCAGCCGCCGACTTGGTCGGTATACCATCGAGTTGGCGCTGCAATTTGTCAATCAGTGTTAGATTTTTCTTATCCATGTGGCCGATACGTTTACGTGCATCGTTCAGAATCAATTGCGAGCTAGCTGGGTCGCCGTTGTTGTAATACAACCGAGCAAGCAGGATGCCTACGGCGACATCTGCTGTGCCCGGCATCCATGCGCGCGCTGTTTGCTCCATCCCTTGTGCATTCATACCAGCAGCTAAGTATAGACGAGCAGCATTAAAACGAGTGCGCCACAGGGGGGTAAGCGTAGCTGGTTGCGGCGCGGCATTGACCACATCAATCAAGATAGTTGCGAACGCGACTTTACTCAGCCCCTGGCAATCGTGATCCTGCAGATAATTGCTGAAATTTTCAAAGGCCAACATCTCGGCCAATTGCAGTTTCGCGCCAACAACAGTCCTCATATTGACCAAGGCACCGGCTGTAACTTGTCCGTGAGCCATGCATTGCAGTGCAACTGTATCAATTAGGGCCACATGTCTTGCCGCCGGATTGTCGATAGCGGCCATGTGGTCGAATATTTGCTGAGTTTCGTCGTAGCGACCCTGCAGTTGTAACATGACCGCGTCATCAAGCAGAGCTCGCATGGAATTTGGGTGCTGTTGGACGCCCTCAGCCGCCAGTCCGTGCCATGAACTCCACGCCGATGCGCGAATTAGTGTCGCCAGGCTCAGCACGGCAAATAGCGCCACGGTACTTAAGCCGATCAGGCGACGAATGTGGCCGGGTCGATGCGTATGCGGCAAGACACGCGTGATCAGCGAGGCAGCTAGTGCAACAGCGGCTAGAAAAAGGCCTATCGAGGGCAGGTAGTTGCGATGCTCGAAGTAGAGTTCCAGTGGAAATACTGTCGACTCCATGATCTGCGCTGCCAAATACAGTGCGATTCCAGCAAAGTATGCCGGCAGACGCATTCGCATGAACAGGGCTGAGCTAGCAAGTGCAACTAGGCCGATGATGGCAAAAAGCGTGGATGGCGGATCAAGCAGGCCATGCGATATTGCGAAGTCGTCAGTGTACAGGCCTAGTAACGCGCCACGAGGCAGCAGCAATGCTCCCAAATAGTCCATCAGCGCTCGAGGCTCGCTCAGCAGCCGCTCGCCCAAGGTGAACAGGCGGCCCTGATAGCTGTCGATCAGACGGTGCGGGTGCATGCCGTAATAGGACAATACCAGTACAACCGGGAGCAGCAGAAACAATACGAAGAACATATGCACCGCGCGCGGACGAGGCATGGCAGTACTGGCGCGGAAATAGGCCAATTCAAGAATTGCGCACAGGAGTGGGACCAATGCCCCGTTTTCCTTGCTAAACGTGGCGCATAAGGTGGCCAAAGGTAGCGCAAGAAACAGTAGCAGTAGCCCATTGCGCTGGCGGTTTTGCTCAAGCTCCATTCGTCCGTGGACGTAGGCAAGCAGCGCCATCAATGTGAACAGCGTGCTCAATTGAGCCATTCGCTGCACGATATATAGCACCGTGCTTACCTGCATAGGATGCAGTAGCCATAGCGCGCTGACGACTAGAGCGATGCGTTTTGCTTGCGATGCGAACTGAGGGTCATATAGCAACAGGCGTGACAGCAACGCATAGACGAGCATGCCGCACGCAAGATGGATAACTAGATTGGTCAGCTTGAACGGAAACGTGGCCAGGCCGGTAGTCGCTGCATTCGCGAAAAAAGTCAACATCGACAATGGCCGGCCAAGCAGGCCGGAGTCGTTGCCGAAAACGAATTGGTCCCAGCCGATCTGTCCATGCATCCACTCTTGAATAGGCAAGATCAGATTAGGCGGATCGTCGAATAGAAAGGGGCCGTGGAGACCGGGTAGGTAGACCAGGATGGTCAGTGCCAGCAAGCAGTACAGCCAGGTTAACGGGCGCGTAATAAAACTGCCCCGGTCGCGCGAGGCGCTCCGGGGCAGCGATGACGACGGCAGGATGCCAGTCAACTTCGATTAGGTACGGCAGCTGGCCGGCAGGTACTTCGGCAAGCCAGTCGCGCCAGGATGGCATGCCCATACGATCGGGGCACTCGGACTTGCCTGGGTCGGGTTCAGGAGGATTTGATTGGCAGCAGCAGCGCCGGTATTCCGGGAGGTGCCCGTGACAACACCGGTTCCGTTAGTGATGGCAACCGTCGCGACGTAGGTGGTACCAGTCGCAGGGAAGCTGTAGCCCGCATTGGTTGCAGTTACTTTCGTCAGGCCGCCCAAGGAGGCCGCCGTTTCGGTAACGGCCAGCTTGGCCGCATCCATCTGCACCATGGTCTCCGTAGTCTTCGAGCGGATGGTGTAATCCTGATACGCCGGCAGCGCAATGGCGGTCAGGATGGCGATGATCGCAACCACGATCATCAGTTCGATCAGGGTAAATCCTTTCTGCATGTTCTTCATGGTGGTTCCTTTCCTCTGTTTGGTTAGCTAACCGTAGTGATGCCCCCTGAGCCCCAGTCCCGTATCCCCCTAGGCGGGATAGGACCCCATACTCGCGGTCAGGAACGACCAGGAAGCTCGTTGCAGATCTAGCACGTCACATGCCATTCCCTTGCCAAACGAGCATTTGTGCTTGGCAGGTTGAGTGATTGTGCGTTAGTGCGCATAGCGCGGCAACTGGGAAGGTGGGGCTAATTTGAGGATTTGTCGAATGCGTCGCGTCAGGTCGTCGCGAGCTGCAAATAAGCGTCATCAAGTGACGCGGTGTGTCACTTTCTTACAGGGGTGACCCACGGGTCGATGGCAAGAACGGAAATAGGTTGCTTCTGATCGGGCGAGATAATAGCCGTGTAATCCACGTCGCGACGCTCGAGTGGCAGGAAATACAAAGCCCGCTTGCTAGAGGCAGCGGCATTTTCCAACTGTGCAAGCTGCGCTCGCTGCCTGGCATCTTGGGGCTTGAGCTGCCCCAACGGGCGGCTGTGCTTCATCAGGACATTGAAAACCTGTTCGTAGGGTACGTAGAACTCAGGTAGCTGATCGATGTCCTTGCCGCCGGCCATGGCATGCGCAGCAACGTCGAAAGCGCGGTCACCTTTGGGTGGCAACGCACCCACCAGTCGCGGCCCACCCCAGGAGCGGCTGCTGTATTCCGGACGGCTGGCCTTGGCCAAATCGGCATCGCTCAGTTGATCGGCCGCCACGACGACCAGCCGGTCGACCTCCCCTACGATGAATACCGGGCGTGCCAGACAGATGACATGAAAGCCATAGCTGAATGCCACGACCTGCAAGGCAACGATGATCGACAGATCCAGTCGTCGCAGCCTCTTCGGTTTACCCGGCCTCATGACCAACAGGGTCAACAGGGGGCCGATGGCTATGTCGACGCCCATCAGTAGTGGTATCAGGGTGCCGGCGCCTGCGGCGATAAAATATGGTGGTGGAAACCACAGCGTATATAGCAAGGTAACAACGATCGCAGCCACGACTAAGCTGATGGACAAGTGGATGGCGGAGGCTTTCCAGCGTGACATGGTGCGGTTTCCACGATAATGGCAATGGAAGATCAGGCCGAAATATACTTTGTCGCGTGCATCGTTGCAGCTGGCGAGCACCTGTCGATGTGCAGGCGCAGATGTGTGGAAACGTCCGGCGCGCGCGACCATCTTTAGGCGACCATCGGGATCGCTTGCGTCTCGCACGCCACACGCTTACCGTCACGTTTTGAGTCAACTAGGGAAATCTCCGATGAAACCTCTACTTGCCGCGCTGTTGCTTGCGCTGGTGGCTGTGCCTGCGATGGCGGGTGATGCTGTGGACACCACGTTCGTCAACACGCAGGGGCCGCATCCGTTCAATGTGCGCGACCTGGTGATGATGGATCGGGTCAGCGATCCGCAGTTGTCGCCGGATGGGCGCTATGCCGCGTTTGGAGTGCGCAGCACGGACTATGCCGCGAACAAGGGCATCAACGCGGTCTATGTGCTGGATCTCACACAGGGCGGGCAGCCGGTCAAGGTGCAGGACAAGGCGGGGTCGGCGCGTTGGTCGGTGGATGGGCGCAGCTTGTATTTTGTGGCGCCGGCCAAGGGGGTGGCGCAGCTTTGGCAGTTGGATATGGGTCGCAAGGAGGGCTTGAATCTAGCCAAACATGCGGCGGCGGTGCAGGTGAGCCATACGCCGCTGGATATCAACGACTACAAACTATCGCCGGATGGCAAGCGCGTGCTGCTGTCGTATGAAGTGTTCACCGATTGCGCCACTTTGGATTGCAGCAAGCAACGCGTCGATGCACGCGACAAGGACAAGGCTAGCGGCACGCTTTATACCAAGCTATTCGTGCGGCATTGGGATACCTGGGCGAACGGTCGGCGCAACCAGCTATATGTCGCCAGCTTCGATGGCAAAGGTCAGTTGCCGGCCGAGCCAACCTTGCTGAGTCGAGGCATCGACGGCGATGTGCCGAGCAAACCGTTTGGCGACGAGAGCGAGTTCGCCTTCTCGCCGGATGGGCGCAGCGTGTATTTCGATGCGCGCATCGCCGGTAACAGCGAACCATGGTCGACGAATTTCGATGTGTACCAGGTTCCGGTGGATGGCTCGGCCGTGCCGAAGAGTCTCACCGCCGACAACAAGGCATGGGATGCCGATCCGGTGCTGTCGCCGGATGGCAAGACGTTGTATTACCTGGCAATGAAGACACCTGGCTTCGAGGCCGATCGCTTCGCGATCATGGCTCTCGATCTGGCTACCGGTGCGAAGCATGAGGTGGATCCGCAGTGGGATCGCTCGGCTGGCAGTCTGACGATTTCCGCCGATGGCAAGACGCTGTATGCGACGACAGACGACAATGGCCAGCACCCGCTGTTTGCGATTGATGCGGCCAGCGGCAAGGTCAGCCAGCTGGTTGACGATGGGGCGGTGGAGGGTTATTCGATGGCTGCCGGCAAGCTGGTGGTGGCACGCGATGACTTGAAGCGACCAGCGGATCTGTACCTCGCGGCAGCGGATGGCAGCGATCTGAAACAGGTCACCCATTTCAATGCGGAAGATCTGAAGAACGTCAAAGTCGGCGACTTCGAATTCTTCAACTTCAAGGGCTGGAACAACGAGACCGTGCAGGGTTATGTGGTCAAGCCCGTCGACTACCAGCCGGGCAAGACCTATCCCGTGGCTTTCATCATCCATGGTGGCCCGCAGGGTGCGATGAGCAATGAGTGGAGCTATCGGTGGAATCCGCAGACCTATGCGGGGCAGGGTTTCGCGGTGGTGACGGTGAACTTCCACGGTTCCACGGGTTACGGGCAGGCGTTCACCGATGCCATTTCCGGCGATTGGGGCGGCAAGCCGCTGGAAGATCTGAAGCTCGGCTGGAAGGCTGCGCTGGACAAGTACAGTTTCCTCGACGGCAATCGTGCCTGCGCGCTCGGCGCTAGCTACGGCGGCTACATGACGTACTGGATCGCTGGTGTATGGAACCAGCCATGGAAGTGCCTGGTCGATCACGACGGTGTGTTCGATGCGCGTTCGATGTACTACGACACCGAGGAGTTGTGGTTCGAGGAGAAGGAAAATGGCGGCACGCTGTTTGACCATCCGCAGAACTACGAGAAGTTCAACCCGGTCAACCACGTCAAGGATTGGCGCGTGCCGATGCTGGTGGTGCACAGCGGCAATGATTTCCGTATTCCGATCACCCAGGGGCTTGGTGCATTCACTGCGTTGCAGCGTCGAGGCATTCCCAGCGAATTGCTGACCTTTCCGGATGAAAATCATTGGGTGCTGAAGCCGCATAACAGCGTTCAGTGGCATGATGCTGTCAACGCATGGCTGAAGCAGTGGACGGCCACGGACGCACCGAAAGCTGCGTCGAACTGAGTTTGTTTTTTTCAATAAGAGCGGCGGCCTTCCGGCCGCCGCTTTTGTTTTCGTGGCAGCGACTTCAGTCGCGATAGCCTTTGCTACAGACCAGACAAGAGCATCGCGACTGAAGTCGCTCCCACAAATGCAAGGAACCTCTGACTTCAGTCGCGATCAACGGAGCAATACGTCATCCGGACGAGAACTATTGCCAACGAAATACGCATCCCAATAGGGATAGTCCATTGGATGGGATACCAAGCCCGCGCGCACGGGGTTCCCAATAATGTAGCGGGCGGCCTCCTCAACTGACTCATCCCGGCGCAGCGTGTGGTCGTGAAAGCCCTTTGCCCAGAGCGATCCATCAATCGCGCATTGCCGTTTCACCTCACGAGCGGTTACGCCTTTGACGCGTTGCATGGTCGTCGAGAGATCCGCGCCTTCGCCAAGTTCGATCAGGGCATGCCAATGGTCGGGCATCAATAGCCAGCAGAGGCAACGGCTGGGAAGCCAGAGCTCTGCGGCGGAGATTGCGCGGGCGTCTACTCGTGCTTGCGTCGTATCGAGGAAATAGGGCTTGCGCTGCGAGGTGATCGTTGTGACCAGGTACAGCTGGTTTGGAAGGGAGCGTCGCCCGGTTCGCAGGTTTCGATAGCCAAGGGTGGGTAGGGAGGTCATGCGGTGAATCTGCACAACTTCGCATCTCGTTGCTATGCGGTTGCGGCTTGCATTTACGTTGTTGTCGTCTGGGCTGGTTGTAAGGGCATCGCGACTGAAGTCGCTCCCACAGGTAAAGGGAGCTGCAGCTTAGGTCACAGCCACTTCGAGCGTTTGAGCAGGGTGTAGATGCCGCCGACGACGACCAACATGACCACGATGATCACGGGGTAGGCCCATGGCTGGGTGAGTTCGGGCATGTGGGTGAAGTTCATGCCGTACCAGCTGGTGAGCAGGGTGGGTGCGGCGAGCATGGCGGCCCAGCCGGCGAGTTTTTTCATCACCTCGTTCTGGCCGTAGGTGACCAGCGACAGGTTGACGTTGATCGCGGCGGTGAGCATTTCGCGCATGGCGCTGATCGATTCGTTGACGCGGAATACGTGGTCGTAGACGTCACGGAAGTATGCGCGCAGTTCCTCGTGAATCAGGTTCGGATGCAGCCGCACCAGCTGACTGATGATGTCCTGCAGCGGCGCCACCGCCAGGCGCAGCGTCATCAGATCGTGCTGCATGTCGTACAGGCGGCGCACTGTGCTGCGTTTGAAGGTTTCGGCAAAGATGTCTTTTTCCAACTGCTGCAGCTCTTCGCGGAATTCACGCACGATCGGCAGCAGGTTGTCGACGATGAAATCGAGTACGCCATACAGGGCGTAGCTGGGGCCGTGTGCCAGCAGAGCCGGCGTGCACTCGCAGGCGCGTCGAGCCGGTGCGTACGAGAGCGAGGCGCCGTGGCGGACGCTTACTAGATAACGCGGACCAAGGAAAATATGTGTCTCGCCGAAGGCCAGATGGCCTTTGACCAGCTGCGCGGTCTGCACCACGATGAACAGCGAGTCGCCATAGGTTTCGATCTTGGTGCGTTGATGCGCGGTGTGTGCATCCTCGATCGCCAGATCGTGCAGGCCGAATTCCTCCTGCAGCTTTAGGAGTAAAGGCTCGTCGGGCTCATGCAGGCCGACCCAGACGAAGGTGTCTGGGTCCTTTAGTACATCGCTGATCGCTTCGATACCGATGTCGCCGATGCGAGTGCCGTCATTCCGGTAGGCAATGCAGTTGACGACCATCGGTTCGTCGGTGGGCGATGGTGCGGTCTGGAGCGGGTTGATCAGGTTCATTGACGCATCATGCCGCGCGGCCGATGACTGGGCAATTGCAAAATAGCCGTGCCTGGGAAACGAATGGTCCAGTTCATGGACTCCATACGCCATAGGTGACGATCAACCCGTCAAGGTTGAGCCTTCGCTCTGTATCATCCAAAGATCAAAGAACAATTCAGGGCCGGGGGATTTTGACAGATGAGCGGGAACGAATACCGGCTGGGTTACCGAAGTGACATCGAAGGGCTACGTGCCGTTGCCATCCTGCTCGTCGTTGCTGTCCATGCTGGGGTGCCATGGCTCGGTGGTGGCTTTGTCGGGGTGGACGTATTTTTCGTGCTTTCCGGTTTTCTGATTACAGGCCTCCTGGTACAGGAAATTACCGATACCGGGCGGCTCCGCTTCGCTGAGTTCTATGTGCGGCGCCTGCGCAGACTCTTGCCCGCGTTGATTGTCATGTTGCTTGTCGTCCGCGCGTTGGCTGCGCTATTGCTCGCACCAGGCGAGCAGGGCGGACAGGCTTCCGCTGCGGCCATGGCGGCTTTATGGCTGAGCAACGTCCATTTCGCGTTTGCCAGGCTGGACTATTTTGCACCTGGCACTGAGACCAACCTGTTTCTGCATACCTGGTCGCTGGGTGTGGAAGAACAGTTCTATCTGATCTGGCCGGCATTGCTGGTGTGGTTGCTTGGCCGCGATGCTCATCGAGGGATGGCGAGGCTGAAAGTCGGCATGTTCATCGTGCTTGGGGTAAGTCTGGCGGCGTGCGTGGTGCTTACCTATACGGCTCCGCAGTTGGCGTTCTACATGATGCCGCTGCGAGCGTGGCAGTTTGCTGCCGGCGCCCTGGTTTGGTTGTACTTCAGAGTGCCCGGACAGGGTTTAGTTGTCGGCCCATCGCAAGGCAGGCTTAGTGCTCCCCTTCGTTGGGCAGGATGGCTCGGTTTGGCGATGGTCGCTGCTGCCGGATTGGCGTTCGATGCCAGGATGCCTTATCCCGGAATTTATTCGCTTCTGCCGACGGTCGGCGCTGTTTGCGTCATTGCAGCTGGTAGTTTCGATTCAGCGTTTGGTGTGTCGCGGTTGTTGTCCTGGCGGCCACTTCAGGCTATTGGCCGCATTTCCTACTCCTGGTATCTATGGCACTGGCCGATACTGCTGCTGGGGCATGCGCTGAAGGGTTCAGACAGCCCCTTGTATCGTGCTGCCTGGGTGCTGCTGTCGTTGTTGCTTGCCGTTCTCTCGTATCGCTGCATCGAGTCGCCCATACGTCACCAGCAGCGGTGGCTGCTGCATCGTCGCGCTGCGATATGGGGAGCGCTGGTGCTAATGGTGGTGACCAATGTGCTGTGCATTCGTTGGTATAACCAAGCGTCGGAGCGGCTGCATAGTCCCGAACAGCAGCGCTATGCCAGGGCGCACGGCGATGCCCCGATCATCTATGGGATGGGTTGTGACGACTGGTATCACAGTGATCGGGTGCTTACGTGCATGTTCGGCCCGACGAATGCGACGCATACCGCGGTACTGCTGGGCGACAGTATTGCGGGACAATGGGTTCCGGCTGTTGCCAAGGTCTTCGACAAGCCGGGTTGGCGCTTGTTGGTTTTGACCAAATCCTCCTGCCCGATGGTGGACGAGCCGTTTTTTTACCCGCGGATCGGACGTGAATATACGGAGTGTTCGACTTGGCGAAGGCGCTCGCTCGAACAAATCGCCTCCATCAAGCCTGACGTGGTTCTTTTGGGTACGGTATCAACTGACGATTTCACGCAAGCACAGTGGATTGATGGCACCACAAAGGTGCTTGAGTCGATCACGGCATCCTCTGGCCACATCTATGTACTGCGTGCTACGCCACACCTTTCTTTCGACGGGCCTGACTGCCTTGCCCAGCACAGCGGACGTCCGGCTTGGCTTAGCTTTGGGCGAGCTTGCAGCTCCTCATCCACGGATGAGCACGCTGATCTTGTTTACCAATGGTTGCAGCAGGCGAGCCGTCATTTCGACAACGTCAAGACAGTGGACATGAATGATCTGGTCTGCCCGAATGGAACATGTGTTGCGGAGCAAAATGGCCAGATAGCATTCCGCGACTCGCAACATATGACGTCTACCTTTGCCGCGTCGCTCGGGCCGGCATTGAGTGATCGTCTCGATCTCAAAGGATTTTCAGCAGGCGATCGCGCAGCAAGCGCCACTTTGCAAACTCACTAACTGTTTGCTTGCTCGCAAGTGGATTGGAAGTTCCAGTCGCCGGTTGCGCGCGGCAGCAACTTATCGCCGTAAGGCTTGCCGCAGCGTCCACGCTAGTGCCAGCCAGCAGGGTAGTGCGAACAGTAGCCAGGGCTGGTTTTGTTGCACGACGCCGGGTAGCAGGTGTAGCAGCACGGCGATCAGTGCGGCCAGGAGTTGCACCAGGATCAGGCCGTCGATGAAACGCGATGGGGCGATGTCGTTGCGCGCGCGCCACAACGTCGGCAGCAGCAGGAAGGCGAACGGGTTGAACAGAAGTAAGTTCGCGTTGGCCCACGCGGAGTGGTGGGTGGTGAGTGTCCACAGCACGAGTAGCAGCAGGCCGACGATGCCAGCTGACAATAGATATAGCGTGCCGAGCAGGGCGTAGCCGACGGGCCACCAGCGTCGCGTCAGCACGATCAACACGGCGAGCAGCAGGCCTGCCAGTGCCAGCGGCAGTCGCAGATCGGGAGCTGTTGCGGGTGGTTCGTCGAGTCGGTTGGGCGAGATCAGTTGTTCGTTCTGGAGCAACGGCCGTACGCCGCCGTGACCGTTGTCGACATGCACGTCGCGTAGTTGTGCCTGCAGCACCATTGGCAGAAAACTTTCCTGCCAGGCATTGAGTGGCTGGTCGGCATACGGCCCCAGACCGAGATCCATCAGCAGCATCAACCATGGTTGTGCGCTCATCAGGCGCGCGGTCTGCTGGCGAAAGGTCATGCCGCCGGCGCGTGCCGTGAGCTGGGGTTTCAGCACGCCACCGAGCGCCGTGTTCAGTGCGTCGCGCACGCGGGTGGTGCAGTTGTCGACGTAGTAGTCGTAGTTGTAGCCGGCGTTTTCGGGGCGGAGGTTCCACAGCAGGAAATCGCGCAGCGCGGCGGCTTGCTCAGGGTTCAACAGCAGCAGTTGGCGGGTTACGGAACGGCCGCTTTCGATGTAGTAGCTCTGGTCTTCCTGGCTGGGCGCCGCATCCATCAGATAGTGCATCTGGCCACGGGCGAAGTTGAGCAGGAAGCCCTTCTCGTCGAAGTCAAACACGCCGTAGTTGAAGTTGATCGCTTCGCCGGAGCTGATATCGCGCAGCTCTATCGCATCGTGACCGAAGCGTTCCCAGTAGGTTTCGCCGGGGCCGTAGCTGATCAGCGAAACCTGGAGGTTTGCACCGGGTGCGTTGGCGACGCTGGCATGGGCGCAGGGGATGGCGACGAACAACAGTAGTACGGATAGCAGCAATGCGCGGACCATGCGGCGCAGGTGGCGGTAGCCGGTCGGGGAGTGGGGTTGAATCATGTTGATGCCGGTCCTGTGCATTGCGCCCTGCTCCTCCGCGTGCCTGGGGAGGAAGGTTGTTATCGAAGAAGCGATTCCCTCTTGGAAGAGGTGTTGTTGCTTGGTGCCTGGCAGTTTAACGGCAAGAGCTTTACCCCTCCCCAACCCTCTCCCTGCGACCGAAGGGAGTCCCTTCTTCGGGGCAAGCAGGGGAGGGAGCAAAGAGGAATGGAGCTCTTCTCTTGCCGGGCGCGAGGCAAGCTTCAGCCTTTGGCTTGCCGGATCACGCGGAACTGCTGCACGCGGCGGTCATCGGCTTCGGTGACATGGAAGAGGAACGTGCCGATGGCGACTTCTTCGCCGGCTTCGGGCAGATGGCCGAATTCCGAGGTGACCATGCCGCCCACGGTGTCGTATTCCTCGTCGGAGAAATCGGCGCCGGTGTGCTCGTTGAAGTCGGCGATTGGCGTCAGCGCGCTGACCAGCAGGTTGCCGTCGGGCTGTTCGTGTACAAGTTGCGGCTCTTCCTCGTCATCGTGCTCGTCGTCGATCTCGCCGACGATCTGTTCCAGCACATCTTCGATCGTGATCAGGCCGGCGACGCCGCCGTATTCGTCGACCACCAGCGCCATGTGGTTGCGGGTCAGGCGGAATTCCGCCAGCAGCACATTCAGGCGCATCGATTCGGGAATCAGCACGGCCGGGCGCATGATCGCGCGGATGTCGAAATGCTCGGCGGCGCCGAAGAATTTCAGCACGTCCTTGGCCAGCAAAATGCCGAGGATCTCGTCTTTGTCCTCGCCGTGCACAGGGAAGCGCGAGTGGCCAGATTCCACCACCGCAGCAAGAATCTCAGATAGTGGTGACTCGACCGCGAGCATGACGATCTGCGCGCGCGGGACCATTACGTCGTCCACGCTCAGCTCGGTAACCTTGATGGCACCCTCGACCATGGTCAGGGTGTCGACGGACAGCAGTCCGTTGGTTTGGGCGGCACGCAACTCCTCAAGCAGTTCGTTGCGGTTGCGTGGTTCGCCGGAAAACATATGGCCCAGTCGGTCCCACCAAGTGCGGTGCGCCGGGCCGCTGGTACTGCCAGGGTCGTCGTTCATTTATCGCAGGGATGCTGCCCGCAAGCGGGCGGTGGATCGAGTTTAGCGGAAAAATTTTGACGATTCAGTGTCTTTAGCCCCTGTCCCGGTGGGAGCCGGGAGGTGGCGGCATCGTTCAGGCATAGGGATCGGCGATGCCGAGGCGCGCAAGAATGCGGGTTTCCAGCGCTTCCATGGCCTCCGCTTCGCCGTCTTCGATGTGGTCGTAGCCCAGCAGGTGCAGCACGCCATGGACGGTCAGGTGGGCCCAGTGATCACGAGCCGCCTTACCTTGTTCGGCGGCTTCGCGCAGCACCACGGGCGCGCAAATCGCCAGGTCGCCGATCAGCGGCAGGGCAACTCCGGGCGGCAGCTCGGCGGGGAACGACAGCACGTTGGTGGCGTAGTCCTTGCCGCGGTAGTCGCGGTTGAGCGCGCGGCCTTCGTCGGCATCGACAATGCGAATGGCCAGCTCGGCCGGCTTGCGTCGCCTCGCTCCGTGCAGTGCTGCCTCGACCCAACGACGGAAACTAACGGCCGAGGGTAAGCCAGCGCGCGGTACCGCGTAGCCCAAGTGCACTTGGGCTACGCCGCGCTCCCGCTTTTGTGGGAGCGACTTCAGTCGCGATGCTTTTGCCTTGAGGGAAGGGCTAGTCGCGACTGAAGCCGCCGCCACCGGTGAGTGCGACCGCCGGGTCATTTCGTTGCGTCCTCTTCCTTCTGCTCGAACGCCTCATACGCGCGCACGATCTTCGCCACGAGCGGATGGCGCACTACATCTCGCGAGGTGAAGAACGTGAAGCTGATGCCGCCGACGCCGCGCAGCACTTCAATCGCCTGGCGCAAACCGGAGCGCGTGTTGCGCGGCAGATCGACCTGGGTGACGTCGCCGGTGATTACCGCGACCGTGCCGAAACCGATACGCGTCAGGAACATCTTCATCTGTTCGACGGTGGTGTTCTGCGCTTCGTCGAGAATCACGTAGGCATCGTTGAGCGTGCGTCCGCGCATGTAGGCGAGCGGGGCGATTTCGATCACGTTGCGCTCGATCAGCTTGGCCACTTTCTCGAAGCCAAGCATTTCGTAGAGCGCGTCGTATAGCGGGCGCAGGTAGGGATCGACTTTCTGCGACAGATCGCCCGGCAGGAAGCCGAGCTTCTCGCCAGCCTCCACCGCGGGGCGCACCAGCAGCAAGCGTTGCACGCGGTTTGCCTCCAGCGCCTCGACCGCGCTGGCGACAGCGAGATAGGTTTTGCCGGTACCGGCCGGGCCCACGCCGAAACTGATGTCGTGATTGGCGATCGCGTGCAGATAGCGCGCCTGGTTTGGGCCGCGACCCTTGATCATGCCGCGCTTGACCTTGATCACCACTTCCTGGGTGCCTTCGGTCGCCGTTTCCCCCATCGCATCGATACCGGATTCGGCCAGATGCAGGTTGATCTTCGCACCGGTCAGCGCTTCTTCTTCGGTGGTCGCGTAGAGCGCGCGCAACACCTTCTCGGCAGCACGGGTGGAGGGGTCTTCGCCGATCACCTGGAACAGACTGCCGCGGTGATTGATCTCCACCCCGAGGCGCAATTCGATCTGACGAAGGTGCTCGTCAAATGGCCCGCACAGGTTGGCGAGCCGGGCATTGTCTTCCGGATCGAAGGCGAAATCGCGCTGGTTGAGGCCTGCTGTCATGGTGTCGGCATCATGCTGTCGATGGGTAGGGGGCGAGCGGCCGGTGTCAGAGGGCTCGATGCATCACGTAGACGTCGGTTGCTCCGAGCTGCGCATGGCGGAACGCCCCGGGTACCTGACCGACGATTCGAAATCCATGGCGCTGCCACAGACGCACCGCAATGGCATTCGTCGACACCACGCAATTGAACTGCATCGCCGTGAAGCCTGCGCTACGTGCCTGTTCCAGCGAGTGCTCGCACATCGCCGAAGCCACGCCCTGACCGCGCGCTGACGGCGCCACCATGTAGCTGCCGTTGGCGACATGGTCACCCAGTCCTGGCTGGTTCGGAGCAAGCCGGTAGCAGCCCACGACCTGGCCGCTGCGCTCGGCGACAAAGCAACGCGCCGGCGGCGTGGTCCACATGGCGCGGGCGTGCTCGAACTCCATGGTCGGGGGGTAAACGTAGGTGTCACCTGCGCCAATGATCGTCTGGAAGAACGGCCATACCTGCGCGAATTCATCCGCGCCGATTTCACGCAGGATAAGTGCGGCCGTCACGAAGCAAGTGCCACGGGTTCGTCGGCCACGCAGATCCGGCCGCGTAGCGAGTTGGCCATCGCGTCGGTAATCATCACATCGACAAACTGGCCGATCAGCCGCGGATGGCCAGAGAAATTGACGAAGCGCATGTTCTCGGTGCGCCCGGTCAGCTCGCTCGGGTCGCGGGCGCTTGGTTTCTCGACCAGTACGCGCTGCACGCTGCCGATCATCGCCTGACTGATCTTTTTTGCATTCGCATTGAGTGTCGCCTGCAGTCGCATCAGTCGGGCATGTTTTTCAGTCGCCGGCGTATCGTCGGCGAGATTCGCCGCCGGTGTACCGGGGCGCGAGGAGAAGATGAAGGAGAAGCTCTGGTCGAAACCGATGTCGTCGATCAGCTTCATGGTCTTCTCGAAATCCTCTTCGGTTTCGCCGGGGAAGCCGACGATGAAATCGGAGGACACGCAAATGTCCGGACGCACCGCGCGCAGCTTGCGGATCTTCTGCTTGAACTCCAACGCGGTATAGCCGCGCTTCATCGCACTGAGGATGCGATCTGAGCCGGCCTGCACCGGCAGATGCAGATAGTTGGCCAGCTGCGGCACGTTGGCGTAAGCCTCGATCAGCGAGTCGGAAAACTCCAGCGGATGCGAGGTGGTGAAGCGGATGCGGCCGATGCCGTCGATCTGCGCGATCGCGTGGATCAGCACCGCCAGATCGGCGATGCCGCCGTCGTGAGTGGGGCCGCGGTAAGCGTTGACGTTCTGGCCCAGCAAGTTGACTTCGCGTACGCCCTGGGCGGCGAGCTTGGCGATCTCGACCAGCACGTCATCAAAGGGGCGGCTGAGCTCTTCACCACGGGTGTACGGCACGACGCAGTAGCTGCAGTATTTCGAGCAGCCTTCCATGATCGAGACGAACGCGGTCGGGCCTTCGGCGCGTGGCTCGGGCAGCCGATCGAACTTCTCGATTTCCGGGAAGCTGATATCCACCTGCGGCAGGCCGGAAGCTCGCTGGGCCTCAATCAGTTGGGGTAGCCGATGCAGGGTCTGCGGGCCGAACACCAGGTCCACATACGGCGCGCGCTTGATGATGGCTTCGCCTTCCTGCGACGCCACGCAACCGCCAACGCCGATCAGCACCGGCTTGCCACCGCGCTTGTGCTCCTTCCAGCGGCCGAGCTGGCTGAACACCTTCTCTTGCGCCTTCTCGCGGATGGAGCAAGTGTTGATCAGGATCACGTCCGCTTCGGACTCGATCTGGGTCAACTCCATGCCGTGCGACGCCTTCAGCACGTCGGCCATCTTGGCCGAGTCGTACTCGTTCATCTGGCAGCCGTGGGTTTTGATGAAAAGCTTGCCGCTCATGGCCTGGGTTACCGTGATTTATGACGCGAGAGAGTGTGATCCGCTGAACCGCGCAGTTTACCCCGCTGGCGGCGTGGCCGCTAGTTGATCCGCGGGGAAGATCAAGGACTTAGAGCTGGTGTGAAGCCTCCACCTGCTTAGCTTCCGGCGAAGAGCGGCCCCACCCCAACCCTGCAAGCAGAGGAGGGAGCACGGCTGCTGAATGAGGGGAGGCGCTGCTTTGCCCCTCCCCCTGTTTACAGGGGGAGGTTGGGAAGGGGGGAGCTCTTGATCTCCCAGGTGAAGAGCGACCCCACCCCAAACCTCCCCTGCGGGCAGGGGACAGGGCTGCGTTGGGGCGCACTCCGACCCGCGCCGGCCGGCAGATGGCAAACGGTCGTGGCGCACGAAATCGGTCTGACGCACTTGGCGCCGGCCTAGCTTGGTTGCAAACTGCGTCCATGTTCGACGTTGCAAGCCACGGGGGAAGCGTCGATCGGCCTGCCGGGGGCTTCCCAATCCATTCGATCCTGTTCCGGGTCGTGCTTGGCTGCGTGTTGCTGGCGGGGCTATTGGGGTTGTCCGCGGCGCGGGCCGGCACGCTGTATCACTGCACCGGTTCAAGTGGCGAAGCGGTTTTCAGCAGCAGCGCGGTGGGTTACCGCGATTGCACGAAAATCAGCAGCTATGGCTCGACGGCGCCTCGCAACAAGGCGCCCGCGGTGCCTGTATCACTGACGCAAGTGACTGGTTCCGCCACGACAACGGCGCATGATCTAAATGGACATGACCTCAATGGGCATGACCTCAATGGGCATGATCTCAGTGGGGATAGCCCCAAGACCGATGGCGCCAGGGCAGGCGCTGCCGAGCGGAGTTCACTGGCCGGGGTTCAGGGTTCGGTGGAAACCAGCGCGCGACGCCTCGACGCGGCATCAGTGCCGCACGTTTCATTGGCATCCGTGCAAGGCTCGATCGAAACCGGCGTCAAGCGGCCGGCTACTGGCACGCCAGGCCAATGGAGTTATCACGAATCGCACGACGCCCAGGCGCCCGTGGCAGACGATCCCGGCACCCGCGTCCTGCGTGGTGCGGTGTATCGGATCGTGCGGACGGATGGCAGTGTCGAGTACACCAATCTGCAGCCGAGCGGTCAGAAGAGTCGTGCGGTGACCATGCTGTTCACCTATCTGGCGACCTGCGTCGCCTGCGATCTGCACTCGACGATCCATTGGGGCAGCGTGAGCCTCAACCTCACCGCGTTTGCCGACACGATACGCGCGGCCAGCGTCGAGTTTGGCGTGGATGAGGCGTTCCTGCGCGCGATCATCCATGCCGAGAGTGCGTTCAATCCGCACGCCATGTCGCTCAAGGGTGCGCAGGGGCTGATGCAGCTGATGCCGGGCACGGCCAATGACATGGGCGTGCTGGATGCGTTCAACACTGACCAGAACATCCGCGGTGGCGCGCGTTACCTGAGCATGCTGCTGCACGATTTCAACGGCGACGAACGATTGGCCGCGGCCGCCTACAACGCCGGCCCGAATGCGGTGCAGCGCTACAGCGGCGTGCCGCCGTACGCCGAAACGCAGGTGTATGTGGAGCGTGTTGGGACCTTGCGTAAGCGCTACGGCGCATTGCTGCACCCGCCGCTGGCGGCGCGCGCGCCGGACTGATTCCGCGGAAGGTGAGAAGGCGCTTTTCTGGGAGCGATTTCAGTCGCGATAGCTTTTTGCCAAGAGCATCGCAACTGAAGGTATGCGCCAAAGGCCACTCTGAAGCATGGCAAACAACAAGGCCCAGCTAGAGCATCGCGACTGAAATCGCTCCCACAAGAGCGGCCGCCCGTAGGCTCTGACTTCCAGTAACAATGAAGCTGGAGATCAGGTGTCCCTGGGTTTGGTGGCTCAAGGTCACTGGGTTGACCAGCTTCGCTGTTGTGGAGCGCTTCTGCCTGCGCAGGAATGACGAGAGGTTTTTGGAAATTCCCGAGAAGTCGATCCCCCAGGTTATTCGAGCGAGATGCGGGCCCTGGGCTTGGAGGCGGTGATGGGGCCGTATTCACGGCTAGTGAGCGGGCACTCAGTCGTTCGAGTCGGTCGAGTCGGTTGTCTCAGGCCCGACATCGCCAGCGTTGGCACTGACCGGCGCCCGTTGTGCCACAGTGACTTCGACATGGAACGCACTGCCATTTCGCAGGCCGGAGACCTGCACCTGGCTTCCGGGCTTGAGCACGGCTTCGCGGCGGCGCAAGTCGGCCGGGTCGAGAATGTCGTCGGTGCCGATGCGCAGCAGGATGTCGTGCAGCTGGATGCCAGCTTGCGCGGCCGGTCCGCCAGCGTAGACGTCGGTGACCTGCGCGCCGCGCGCCGCTGCCGGTAGTCCGCTGTTGGCGGCTACCGGCACGAAGGCGTAGTCGGCGCCGATCCAGCCGCGCACCACGTGGCCGCTGGCGATGATCTGGTCCAGCACTTTCTTCGCGGTGGCGACGGGAATCGCAAAGCCGATGCCTTCGGCGCCGGATGCCTTGCCGATCAGCAGCGTATTGATGCCGATCAGTTCGCCTTCGGTATTGATGAGCGCGCCACCGGAATTGCCCAGATTGATGGCCGCGTCAGTCTGGATGAAATCCTCCGCGCTGGCGCTATTCAACTGACGCCCCACCGCGCTGACGATACCCATGGTCACGGTCTGGTTGAGGCCGAGCGGGTTGCCGATCGCCAGCACCACATCGCCGGCGCGCAGTTGCTGTTGATCGGCCAGGGGGATCACCGGCAGGTTGCTGGCATCGATCTTCAATACCGCCAGGTCGGTTTCCTCGTCTGCACCGACCAGCGTGGCTTTGGCGATGCGGCCGTCGTACAGCAGCACCTGGATGTCGGTGGCATGTGCGATCACGTGATTGTTGGTCAGCACGTAACCCTGACCCTGCGCGCTGACGATGACGCCGGAGCCTAGAGTCTGCTCGCTATGCTTGTACGTGGTGGGCGCGCCGCCGAACAGCTGCTGAAGCACCGGGTTGTTGTACATCTTCAGTGCGGGCTCGCTGACGATCTTGTTGGCGTAGATATTCACCACCGAGGGTGCCGCCACGGCTACGGCGTCGGCATAGGAGACCGGCCCCAGCCCCGAATGCGTTATCGGGGCGGTCACTTCGGTAGCTGTCTTGCCCAGGCCGACACGGTGGCGCAGGCGCTCGCCCATGTCGGGCCAGAACAACCCGAGCACAAACGCCACCGCCAATCCGAGGATGACGAAGCGGACAATGAAGGCGAACGTGCCGGCGGCATGTTTCATGTCGTAAGGAGTCTCGGCAAGTCGTGGCGAGCGGTCGTGGTGGATCGGCGTTCGCCGGCTGGGCGGTTTTATTGTACGGGGCAGGCCCTGACGCTACACTAACGCGATTTTTAAGGGGTCCCAAACCCCATCATGGATTGCAAGTACCGGAGAGCCTGATGGCGAACGAAGTCGTCGATCACGGCCGCCGCCGTTTCCTTACAACAGCCACCGCAGTGGTTGGTGGGTTAGGAATCGTGTCGGCAGCTGTGCCCTTCATCAAGTCGTGGGAACCCAGCGCGCGTGCCAAGGCGGCTGGCGCTCCGGTTACCCAGTCCTTGAGCAAGATCGAGCCTGGTCAGCAGCTGATTGTCGGCTGGCGGAGCCTGCCCGTGTTTATCGTCAATCGCACCCCGACGCAGCTGGCTGCCCTGCCGGGTCAGAATGGGCGCCTGGTCGATCCGAAGTCTGACGGTAGCTCGGCCGAGCAGCAGCCGAAGTACGCGCAGAACGAAACCCGTTCGATCAAGCCCGAGTGGCTGGTCATGGTCGGCATCTGCACCCACCTGGGTTGCGTGCCGGGCTATGTGGGTGAAATGAAACCCGAGCCGTTCGATCCGAACTGGCAGGGTGGCTACTACTGCCCGTGCCACCACTCGCGCTACGACATGGCGGGTCGCGTCTATCAGGGCGTGCCGGCACCGAAGAACATGCAAATTCCGCCGTATAACTTTATTGACGATACGACGATCCAGATTGGCGTTGATCCGAAAGGGGCTGCGTAATGGCCAACGTGTTTACCCGCATCGGCGACTGGGTCAATGAGCGTACGCCGGGCTTGATGCCCATGTACCGCGCGCACATGACCGAGTACTACGCGCCGAAGAACTTCAATCTCTGGTACTACTTTGGTTCGCTGGCGATTCTGGTGCTGGTCAACCAGATCGTCACCGGCATCTTCCTCACGATGAACTACAACCCGAGCGCAGCGGGCGCGTTCGATTCGGTGCAGTACATCATGCGTGACGTGGAGTGGGGCTGGCTGATCCGCTACATGCATTCCACCGGCGCTTCGCTGTTCTTTGTGGTGGTGTTCCTGCACATGTTCCGCGGCATCATGTACGGCTCGTACAAGAAGCCACGCGAGTTGGTGTGGCTGCTCGGCATGCTGATCTTCCTGGTGCTGATGGCCGAGGCGTTCATGGGCTACGTGCTGCCGTGGGGCAACATGTCGTTCTGGGGTGCCAAGGTGATCATCTCGCTGTTCGGCACCATCCCGTTCATCGGCCAGACCCTGGTCGAATGGATCATGGGTGACTTCCTGCCAGCCGACGCCACGCTCAACCGCTTCTTCGCGCTGCATGTGATCGCGTTGCCGATCGTGCTGCTGCTGCTGGTGGTGCTGCATATCGCCGCGCTGCACGAAGTGGGTTCGAACAACCCGGACGGCGTGGAGATCAAGAAGGGTCCGAAGGGCAACCGTTGGGACGCGACCAAGCCGAGCGACGGCATTCCGTTCCATCCGTACTACACGTTGAAGGATCTGGTCGGCGTGGGCTTCTTCCTGCTGATCGCGGCGTTCATCATCTTCTTCGCACCCACCTTCGGCGGCTGGTTCCTCGAGCACGACAACTCGATCATGGCGAACAACCTGGTCACCCCGGCGGAGATCAAGCCGGTGTGGTACTTCACCCCGTTCTACGCGATCGTGCGGATGATTCCGTCGTTCCTGGGTTCGGCGGTGTGGGGCGTGCTGGCGATGTTCGGCGCGATTGCCGTGTTGTTCCTGCTGCCCTGGTTCGATCGCGGCAAGGTCAAGTCGATCCGCTACCGCGGCACCGGCTACAAGGTGGGACTGGCGGTGTTCGTGCTGGCGTTCTTCGGCCTCGGCGCAGTCGGTGCCGGCATCACGGCTGAAGTGATTCCCGAGTGGTTCGGCAACGTCGACCTCACGACCTGGGAAAATCTGTTCGGTCGAGTTATGACCATCCTGTACTTCGGCTTCTTCGCATTTCTATGGGCTTACACACATTTCGGCTGGGAGAAGACCAAGCCGGTTCCGGATCGGGTGACGATGCATGACTAAGCTGATGAAACGGATCATTCCCTCGATCGGGCTGGTAGTCGGCTTGCTCGTCGGCAGCATGCAGGTTCAGGCAGAAGGCCCTGAACTGGCCAGCTCCGGTGCGAGCGTGCGCGACCAGGCTTCGTTGCAGCGTGGCGCCCGGCTGTTCTTCGATTACTGCGTGGGCTGTCATTCGCTGAAGTACGTGCGCTATTCGCGTATCTCCGAGGATCTGGGCCTGTCCGAACAGGACGTGATGCAGAACCTCAACTTCACCGGCGCCAGGTTCGACGATCCGATCGTGTCGCACATGCCGGCAGAGTCGGCGACCAAGTGGTTCGGCAAGGATCCGCCGGATCTGTCGCTCGAAGTGAGTGCCAAGGGCGACGACTGGGTCTACAACTACCTCAACTCGTTCTATCTGGATCCGAGCAGCCCGATCGGCTGGAACAACACCGTGCTGCCGAATGCCGCCATGCCATTTCCGTTGGCAGAGCTGCAGGGCGAGCAGACCGCGGTGATGAAGCCAGGCAGCGACGAGGTGGAAAAGCTCACCTTGTCCCACCCGGGCAAGATGACGCCGGCACAGTACCAGCAGGCAACCCGTGATCTGACCAGCTTCCTGGAATACGCTTCGGAGCCCGCTGCCTTGCAGCGTCATCAGTACGGCATTTGGGTACTGTTGTTCCTGGTCATGTTTACGCTGCTGGCCTATGTGCTGAAGAAGGAATACTGGAAAGACGTCCACTAAACCGGACGGCCCTCACCCGATTGCGGCGGCTATGAGCCGCCGCAATCGTTCTTGCTGATGAGGAATCGCGCATGGTCCAAAGCGCTCGCTCGCGTACCGTACTTACGCTGTACACCACGGCCGACGACATCCAGTGTCATCGCGCTCGGTTGGTGCTGGCCGCCAAGGGGGTCAGTTACGAACGTGTACTGGTGGATCCGGCCAAGCCGCCGGAGGACCTGATCGACCTCAATCCGTACGCCACGGTGCCGACCCTGGTCGATCGTGACCTCACGCTGTTCGACGCGTCGGTGGTCTGCGAATACATCGACGAGCGCTACCCACACCCACCATTGATGCCGATCGACCCGCTGTCGCGCGCGCGATTGCGGGTCGCCGCGGTGCGGATCGAAAAGGACTGGCTGAGCGAAGTTGATATCATTCGGGCGGGTGGCCGTCCGGCGGATGTTGCACGCAAGCGCTTGCGCGAGCACCTGCTGGCCGCGTTGCCGCTGTTCAAGGCCTCAAAATTTTTTCTAAACGCAGAAATGAGCCTGGTTGATTGTCTGGTCGCACCCGTGATCTGGCGATTGCCCTGGCTGCAGGTCGATCTTGGCCGCGAAGGCAAGTCGATCATCGATTATGGCGAGCGTTTGTTCCACAGTCAGGGTTTTGCGCGCAGCATGACCGATCAGGAAAGGGCGATGCGGCAACTCCATGAGCAAGAATGAAACCGTGCCAATGAACTCGAATCGTCCGTACCTGTTGCGGGCGATCTACGACTGGATCAGTGACAACAACCTGACCCCGTATGTGCTGGTCGATGCCGGCTTCGCGGGCGTGCGGGTGCCCCCACAGGTCATCAAGAACGGGCAGGTCGTGCTCAACCTCGCCATGCGCGCAGTGTCGAATCTGGATCTGGGCAACGAATGGATCAGCTTCCAGGCGCGCTTCTCCGGCGTCAGCCAGGCGATCCATATTCCGGTGCAGGCCGTGCTGGCGCTCTACGCACAGGAAAACGGGCAGGGCATGATGTTTCCGGCCGACGAGGGCGGCGATAATCCACCGCCATCCGTTCCTGAGCCCGATGATGCGCCGCCAGCACCTGGTGCCGCAGAGGGTGGTGACAAGCCCAAGCGCGGCGCGCCGCATCTGCGCGTGGTGAAGTAGGTAGGAGCCACCCCTGGATCCAGTCCGCGGTGGGCTCTGAGCGCGAACGTTTTTTTGGGGACATCACTGCCCGGCAGGGGGGGGCGCGTAGGTTGGGGTGAGCGAAGCGATGCCCAACGTGTCTGCGGGATGCCCTCGGTACCTGTTGGGCATCGCTTCGCTCACCCCAACCTACGTGATGCGTTGCTACTGCGCGTTCAGTGCAGGCGATCGTCCATGCGGCCGCGCGGGCGCAGCGGCACCACATTGCTGCCGGGCGTGGGGGCAGCGGTTGATCTGACGATCGATTCGTGCGGCACCAACTCGATGGTCGGCAGGCTCAGGCCGGTAAGTGCGTTGCCAATCATCCACAGGCGCCCCGGTTCGCGGTCGTCGCCATCGATGCTTACCTCGAAGCCATAACCGCGTTCGATCAGGCGCAGTCCATTCACGCGGCGCAGGCGCACGCTGCGCAGGCCGACGGTTTCATCCAGCAACTGCAACCCATGCTGCTGGCATTGCTGCCGTGCTTCCTTGATCGCCCGTTCGCGGGCAGCGCTGAGCTTCAGCCACAGCGCGACGACGACGCCCAGCAGTAGCAACAGCAGCAGATTGGAAAGGTCGCTCATTCCCACAGTGTGTGGGCGCCGAGGGTCGCGCGCAAGTTACGCGCAGACCCTGGCAGGGTCGGTCAGACGACCCGCAACCGTAGCGACAGATCGACCGCCCGGACGTGCTTGGTGAGAGCGCCGACCGAGATGAAATCCACTCCGGTGCGGGCAAACTCGCCAATCGTGTCAAGAGTGACATTGCCGGATACTTCCAGTGGCACGCGCCCTGCGGTCTGCTGCACCGCTTCGATCATCAGCGGCAGGCTGAAATTGTCCAGCATGATGCGGTCCACGCCAGCATCCAGTGCCTGTGCCAGCTCGTCGAGGTTTTCCACTTCGACTTCCAGCAGCAGCTTCGGGTGCAGCCGCCGTGCAGCCTGTGCTGCGGCCGCGATACTGCCGGCCGCGATGATGTGGTTTTCCTTCACCAGAATCGCGTCGTACAGGCCAATGCGGTGATTGTGCCCACCGCCGCAGAGCACCGCGTATTTTTGCGCCAGCCGCAAGCCGGGCACGGTCTTTCGGGTATCCAGAATGCGCGTGGCGGTGCCGGCGACGGCGGCGACATAGTCGGCGGTGATCGTGGCGGTGCCGGACAATAGCTGCAGGAAGTTCAATGCCGAGCGTTCGGCGCTGACCAGCGAACGGGCATGGCCGGACAAGTTGCAGATGACCGAGCCAGGCGTGACACGTTGGCCGTCGCTGACCTGCCAATCGATCCGCACTGAGGGATCCAGTCGACGAAAGCAGGCGTCAAACCACGCCGTGCCGGCAATGACCGCAGACTCGCGACAGGTCAGCTGGGCATCGGCATGTGCTTCAGCGGGCAATAGCTCGGCAGTGGCATCGCCGGGACCCAGATCTTCGGCAAAGACGCGTTCGACGTCGGCGGCAATCTGGGTGGCAGTCGGTAACTCAAACGCTAGCTTGGAACTCATTCGGTGCCTGTGGTTTGCGCAGCATCGGGCTGGCTAAGTCGACCGACAATTGCGGTCATGGCGCGATCAAACAATGCGTTGGCGGCGAGCACCAGCGCATGCCCGTCGGCCAGCAGCACGGCGAGTTCCTGCGGCGCGTAATCGGCCACTTTCAGGCCGCGCCGATTGACGAACAGGTAGCGGCCACTCATCGGGCTGATCCACGACAGTTTCGCGCGTGTCATGGGTTCGTCGATGAGGCTGAATTCCAGCCAGGTGCCCGGCTGCAGTGCCTGGACCTGTTGCCATTCAGGGCTGTCTGGCGCTACGACAACGGCGTCTCTATCCTGCTCTTCGTCCAGCTCGGCGTCGCGGTCGACCACCGGCTGAATGCTGTCGGGGATCGCCAGGATCGCCTCGTCTTCAACCGAGGCAGGCGGCTCGGCGTCTTCCACCGTCTCGCCCAACTGTTGCCGATAGTAGGTATGAAATTGGGCCAGCAGGCGTTCGATATCGCTTTCCTGAAACGCCACATTGGCCAGGCCCAGGCGCAACGAGCGTTCAATGCCGGGCAACATCTGACGCAGCGTTTGCCGGCTTTCCGGGGTCAGTGCGGGACGGGTGCTCGCAATAAAATCGTCGATGAAGCGCAGCGCGCTCTTGAATTCGGGCGATGCCTCACCCTGGCGCAGCAAGGTCAACACCAGATGGTTGGCCCATGCCCGCGCGAGCACGCCATGCACCAGCGGCGGCAGTTTCTGATCACCGATGCGATCGATGATTTCGCGGGCCGCGCGGCGGCGCGCCTGCTCGAGCTTCTCGCGGCCGCGAGTGGATTCGGCCACGCGCTGCTCGGCCAGTTCGGAGCGCCGCTTGTTGACGTCCTGAAACTGCTGCAAATCAACCAGCAGGCGGTCGAAGATGCTCATGTCATCGTCGAAATCGTGCAGCAATTGCTCGACGATCGACTTCACCTTTTCAAACAGGCGATGGTCACGGTCGGATTCCTCCGACCAGCTCTTGGCCTGGTCTGCCAGGCCGTCCAGCAACCGGCGGGCCGGATGCTGGCGATGCGCGAACAGCTTGCGGTCAAGGATCGCCGCCTTGAGGTAGGGAATCTGCAGCCGGGCCAGCAGCACCTGCATCTCGACGGGCAGGTTGCGGTCTTCCAGGATGAATTCGAACAGCATGCCGACCAGATCGATGGTGTCCTCGTCGATCGTGGCGACATGACTGGGCCGCTCGCCGCGCAGTGCGCCGATCTGGGTCAGCAGTTGACCCTTCAGCTGCATCACTTCGTGGCTCAGGGCGGCAGCATCGCCAGCCCTGGCATGCAGCAGCGGGCCGGTACTGGTGATCTGGCTCTGCAGCACGCTCAGTGCACCGAGCAATTCGTTGGCCGAGGGCAGCGGGCCGGTCGGCATCGCGCTCATGCCGACGTCGACACCGACGTGGCCACGGCGCGCGTTGAACAATGCGTTCAAGGTCTGCAGCACATCGCTCGGTATCTCGCCCACATCATCCGCGACCATGGAGGACGAGACGGCCGCCTGGACGGCGTCGACGGCGGCCTGCGCGCTGTGACCACCGCGCAGTACCTCGTGCCGCAGTTGCGGCAGCACGCCGGCGCGCACCAGTTCGACGTTGATTTCCAGATAGAGCTCTTCCAGCGAAGACAGCACGTAGCGATCAAACAATTTGTAGATGATCAGCTTGACCCGCATGTCCGCGCTGAGCTCGTGCAGCACCTGGCGAAAAGCCTGCGACAGAATCGCCGGTGCCACGGGATTGTTGGCGTCGTCGATCTTGTAGCCGCCGCAGATCACCGACAGCCGCTGGTTGACGGCAAACAGATCACGCGACAACCGCTGCTCGTTCTTGCCGATCATGCTGGTGATCGCCAACGATTCTTCCAGATCGTTGTCGGCAACCAGCGACAGCTCGACGGTGCCGGACGTCAGTGGCGCCGACACGGTTGGTTGCTGCGAAGGATGGGTCAACTCACCCAGGTCACGGCTGATGGCCGAAAGAAAATTGCGCTCGACCGCCGGACGGCGTTTGCGCACTTCGCGCATGCCATCGAAATAGTGCATCTGGGCAGCATTGTTTTCGGCCTTCTCGGCCAGGTCGAACAGCGCATCGTCCACATGCTCGAACATGTTGCCGATCCACTGCTGCAGCCGCCGATTGGCGATGCCGCGCACGGCGCTCAGCAACTCGCCAACGCGCTCGCTGGCGGGATCGAGCCGCTGAGTCAAATTGACTACCCTGGATGAATCACTGGCTTCGTTCATCGCCACACCCCTGAAGTGTTGCATGCGCAGCAGAACCGAATCGGCCGCGCAGGCCTCCACGATAAGCCAAAGTGGGTGTCCGTGTCATGCTCGGCCGCTAAATTGGGGCCGATTTCCGGCCCGCCTTATGCCGCGGCTGGAAAGTCTGTCAGCTGCACGGTGCCGATGCCTTCCTCGGGCAGCATGACCGGGATGCCGTCCTCGACCCGATAGATGACCTTGCGGTCGGTGGTGATCAAGGCTTCGGTGATGCGCTCGGTTACGGCCACGCCAGCGACTGAATTGACCTTGCCCGCGGCGATGGCGCCATTCAGAGCGTCGAGTTCATGCTTGCTCAGGGGCCGTACCGGCGTTTTGCTGACCGGGCAGCACAGGATGTCGAGTAGGCGCTTGTCCATGGGGCTCAGTTGGTGCCGGGGCTTGGAAAGCTCGTACAATAGCGGTTTTTGGATGGCCCAGCCATGTCAGAAACAACCAGGCCGCCGCGCGTTGGCGTAGTGATGGGTTCGCGTTCGGATTGGGAAACCATGCAGCATGCGGCCAACGTTTTGACTGAGCTGGGCGTGGCCCACGAAGTAAGGGTCGTTTCCGCACATCGCACGCCGGACCTGCTGTTTCGCTATGCCGAGGAAGCGCTCGCGCGCGGCATCCAGGTGGTCATCGCCGGCGCCGGCGGGGCCGCGCATCTGCCGGGCATGCTGGCGGCCAAGACCCGCTTGCCGGTACTCGGCGTGCCGGTGCAGTCGAAGGCACTCAATGGCATGGATTCGCTGCTGTCGATCGCGCAGATGCCGGCGGGCATTCCGGTGGGCACGCTGGCGATCGGCCGGGCCGGTGCGGTGAATGCCGGTCTACTGGCCACGGCGGTGCTGGCGTTGCACGACCCGGCACTGGCGGCGGCGCTGGATGCCTGGCGGGCCAGGCAGACGCAGGCCGTGCTCGAGCAGCAGGACCCGCGTCAGTGAGTCAGCGCCGGCAGCCCATGCTTGGCATTCTTGGGGGCGGTCAGCTGGCGCGCATGCTG
Organism: Rhodanobacter sp. MP7CTX1; assembly: GCF_014205795.1. Taxonomy (GTDB): domain Bacteria; phylum Pseudomonadota; class Gammaproteobacteria; order Xanthomonadales; family Rhodanobacteraceae; genus Rhodanobacter. The sequence continues at coordinate 257,004 of NZ_JACHCN010000004.1, read as the reverse complement.
GCGCTGGCTGCTGCGCCGCTGGGCGTCAAGACCCTGGTGGTGGACAGTTCCGCGGATGCCTGCGCAGGGCAGGTCACCCAGTTGGTCGTGGCGGACTGGACTGATTACGCTGCGCTGGAAGCATTTGCCGCACAAGTCGATGTAGTCACCTTCGACTTCGAGAACGTGCCGGCCGAAACCGCGCGCTGGCTGGCCGAACGGGTTTCGGTGTTTCCGGAGCCGCAGGCGCTGGCGGTGGCGCAGGATCGGCTGGCCGAGAAAACCCTGTTCCGCGAGTGCAATCTGCAGACGCCCGAGTTCATGGCAGTGGATACGCGCGAGGAGCTGGATCGCGCGCTGGCTGCGATTGGCGCGCCGTCGATTCTCAAGACCCGCCGGCTCGGTTACGACGGCAAGGGTCAGTTCCGGCTCAAGAGCATGGCCGACGCCGATGCCGCGTGGGCGGCACTCGGGGCCCAGGCAGTGGCGCATGGGCTGATCCTCGAAGCGTTCGTGCCATTTGACCGCGAGCTGTCGGTGATCGCGGTTCGTGGTCGCGACGGCGATTTCCGCACCTGGCCGCTGACCCGCAACTGGCATACCGATGGCGTGCTCGCGCTGAGCCTGGCGCCAGCACTGGATATCGATCAGTTGCAGCAGCGCGCCACCGCATTGGCGCGCACGCTGGCCGAACGGCTGAACTACGTGGGTGTGTTTGCGCTGGAGCTATTCGTCAAAGACGGTGAACTGCTGGGCAACGAGATGGCGCCGCGGGTGCACAACTCCGGTCACTGGACCATCGAAGGCGCACATACCAGCCAGTTCGAAAACCACGTGCGTGCCGTGCTGGGCATGCCGCTGGGCGACACCGGCGCGCGCGGTGTGTCGGTGATGTTCAACTGGATCGGCGAGCTGCCCGATGCCGCACCGGTGCTGCGCACGGTCGATGCGCACTGGCACGACTACGGCAAGCAGGCGCGGTCCGGGCGCAAGGTGGGACACGCGACGCTGTGTGCGCCCGACGCCGCCACCATAGCTGCACGGCTGGCCGAAGTGGCCAAGGCGCTCGGCCGTGAAGAGCAGGCCGAGCCTGCGCTTCAGGCGCTCACCTGACGCTTGCTTCGCGGAGGGTGTTCCCTGCCGCGCTCGTCGAGCGCGCTCTTTAGCTCGTCATTCCGGCGCAGGCCGGAACCCAGCGCCCTTTAGCTCTCATTGCATGAGAACTAGAGGCTGCTGGGTTCCGGCCTGCGCCGGAATGACGAGCTGGGTGAGAGGTTATGGTGTTGCTGTTGCGGCGCGAGCCTCGGTCAGGCCAGATTGCCTGCCGCGAACTCCCAGTTCACCAGGTTCCAGAACGCTTCCACATACTTCGGGCGGGCGTTGCGGTAGTCGATGTAATAGGCGTGCTCCCACACATCGGTGGTGAACAGCGGTTTGTCGCTACCGGTGATCGGGGTCGCGGCATTCGATGTATTGACGATGCCGAGCGAACCGTCCGGACGCTGCACCAGCCAGGTCCAGCCCGAGCCGAAATTGCCGGCGGCCGACTTGCTGAACTCTTCCTTGAACTTGTCGAACGAGCCGAATGCCTTGCTGATCGCGTCGGCGAGCTTGCCGCTGGGTGCGCCGCCGCCCTTGGGACTCATCGAGTTCCAGTAGAACGTGTGGTTCCACACCTGGGCTGCGTTGTTGAACACGCCGCCGGAGGACTTCTTGATGATGTCTTCCAACGCGGCATTCTGGAATTCGGTGCCTTCGATCAACTTGTTGAGGTTGGTCACATAGGCTTGGTGGTGCTTGCCGTAGTGATACTCCAGCGTTTCAGCGGAAATATGCGGCTCCAGTGCGTTTTTTTCGTAAGGAAGCGGAGGAAGTTCGATCGCCATGAGTGGCTCCTTAGCGGTGGCTGGGGGATGCGTGTCGGCGCAGCGGACGGCAGCCGACGGGTGACTGATACAATATCGGTCTATCTGCATTGTAAAGATGAATCACCGAACTATGGACATCAACGAGCGAATCAGGGCAATCCTGGCCGAGCATCCCATCGTGCTTTTCATGAAAGGCACGCCAGAGTTTCCGATGTGCGGCTTTTCCAGCCGCGCCGCGCAGGCGCTGACGGAAGCGGGTGCCGAATTCCATGCCGTGAATGTGCTGGCCGAGCCGCAGGTGCGCGCCGCTTTGCCGCATTTCGCGAACTGGCCGACCTTTCCGCAGCTGTTCATCCAGGGTGAACTGATCGGCGGCTGCGACATCATCGAGGATCTGAAATCCGCCGGTGAGCTGACCCGCATGGCCAGCGACGTGGCGGGGATAGCGCATTGATGGCGCTGCCCACCTTTCGATTGTCCGCCGGCTGGGAACCCGCCGCCGATACCCTGGCCGACCGCGTCGTACTGGTGACGGGCGCCTATGGCGGCCTCGGCGGTGCGGTGGCGCGTGCGGCGTCTCGCGCTGGCGCCACCGTCGTGATCACCGGCAAACGCAAACGCCAGCTGGAGCAATTGTTCGACGCGATGGTCGCTGAGGGATTGCCCGAGCCGGTGATCCATCCGCTGGATATGGAAGTGGCCACGCCGAAGGAATACACCGCTCTGGCGGAAGGGCTGGAACGCGATTTCGGCCGTCTGGATGGCATCGTGCACGCAGCGGCCAGTTTCACCGGGCTGACCCCGATCGCCATGCACAAGCCCGACGACTGGCTGCGCGCGCTGCATGTAAACGTGTCCGCGCCTTTCGCGCTGACCCAGGCCTGCATGCCGCTATTGACCCAGGCGAGCGATAGCGCCGTGGTGTTCGTGCTGGACAATCCCGAGCTGCTGCAGCGTGCGCACTGGGGTGGGTACGGTGTTTCGAAAGCGGCGCTGGAGCGGTTCGTTGCGATCCTGCATGAGGAAACGGACACTGGCCCGCTGCGTACACATGCGGTGCTGCCGGCACCGATGCGAACGGCGTTGCGGCGACAGGCATACTTTGGTGAAGACATCATGCAGCGACCGTCGCCGGATGCCACGGCTGCTGCCATCATTTATCTGCTCAGCGCGCAGGCTGCTGCGGCGCGCGGCGGGGTGCTGGATCTGCGTGTCGACTGAAGGGGACGCCGCGGCGTCGCCGATGCTGTGCTGAATGAGGGCATCGGCGTGCTGATGCCATGATGGTCTCGCAAGAAGGGAGTTGAGATGGATACGCAGATGACCACGTTGTCCGCGGGAATCACGTTATTCCTGATCATGGACCCGTTGGGCAACATCCCATTCTTCCTTAGCCTGCTGAAGCACGTGCCACCCAAGCGCAGGCGCTGGGTCATGGTGCGTGAGCTGTTGATCGCGCTCGGTGTGTTGCTGGTGTTCCTGTTTGGCGGTCAGCACATTCTCCAGCTGCTGCAACTGAAGCCGGATTCGATCAGCATCGCTGGCGGCATCGTGCTGTTCCTGATCGGCATCCGCATGGTGTTTCCACCCGTCGACGGTGGCGGCATCTTCGGCAAGCCGGGCGAAGGCGAACCCTTCATCGTGCCAATGGCGATCCCCGGTGTGGCGGGCCCGTCCGCGATGGCGGCACTGCTATTGCTCACCAACACCCAGCCCCCCGGGCGCACCGCCGACTGGGTGACCGCGCTGTTGCTGGCTTGGCTCGCGACCTCGGTCATCTTGCTGAGTGCCACTTACCTTTTCCGCTGGCTCGGCGAAAGCGTGCTGACTGCACTTGAACGTGTGATGGGCATGTTGCTGATCGCACTGTCGGTGCAGATGTTCATGGCCGGCGTGGCGTCGTTTCTGCATATGAAAGTCTGAAACGGCGACGTCGTCGAAGCTGACATCACTGACGTATCGGATGGTCGGCCTGTTGTCACATTAGGACGGCAGGATGGGGAAAATTCGAGGACGCAGTCATGCTCCGCATCGAACAGACCCTTGCTGAACGCCTGCCCTGGCTGGCGCACTACCCAGGAATCCGTCGTCCGATGGCGGGCATGCTCGGACGCCTGGCCGACGAAGACGGTTTCAACCGCGTGCTGGAACGTGTCGGCGCCAGCGAAGGCCTGGATTTCGTCGAACGCGTGCTGGACGTCCTGGGCACCAGTTATCAGGTCAATCAGCGTGAGCGCGAGAACATCCCCGTGGATGGCGCGTTGCTGGTGGTGGCGAATCATCCGTTGGGCATGCAGGACGCGCTGGCGTTGTTGCAACTGGTGAGCTCGGTGCGCAGCGATGTGCGCATTCTTGGCAACGACTGGCTGGCGGTGGTTCCGCCATTGCGCAAGTTGCTGTTGCCGGTGGATGTGTTCGGAAACGGAGCGACGTCGCGTCTGCGCGGCATTTATCGCGCATTGGACAACGGCGAAGCGCTGATCGTATTTCCCGCGGGCGAAGTATCTCGCGTGGGTCCTGCTGGCGTGCGTGACGGGCGTTGGTCGGATGGTTTTGCTCGGTTGTCTCTGCGCAGCAAGGCACCGGTGTTGCCGGTGCATGTCGCTGCGCGCAATTCAACGATGTTCTACGGCTTGTCGATGCTGGCCAAGCCGCTGAGCACGGCGATGCTGCCGCGCGAAGCGGTGGCGCCGGGCGAGCGGCGGATCGGTTTCAGTATCGGTGCACTGGTCAGCGCGGAAGAACTGCAGCGACGCAGTGGTGGTTCGTCCGAGCAGGCCGCCAGGTTGATGCGACGGCATGTCTACCGGGTCGGCCGGCATCGCGGCCCGATCTTTGGCGGACAGGCGCCGCTGGCGCATCCGGAACCAGCCGAGCGCGTCGCCGCCGAGCTGTTACAAGCGGAAAAGCTGGCCGATCTCAACGATGGCAAGCAGGCATGGTTGTTCAAGGGCGCACTCGACAGTGCCGTCATGCGCGAAATCGGCCGTTTGCGTGAACTGACTTTCCGCAAAGTGGGTGAGGGCACCGGTTCGCGTCGTGATCTGGATGCTTACGATCCGCATTACGAACATCTGGTGCTATGGGACACGAAGACGCTGCGCATCGTGGGGTCCTACCGTCTCGGTCACGGCGGCCGGCTGATCGCCGGGCGCGGCATGTCGGGGCTGTATACATCCAGCCTGTTCCATTACTCGCCGGCACTGGAGTCGCGGTTGGCGCAAGGGCTCGAGTTGGGCCGCAGTTTCATCGCGCCGGCGTACTGGCGAACGCGCGCACTCGATCAGCTGTGGCAGGGCATCGGTCTGTACCTGCAGCGGCATGCGGAGCTGCGCTACCTGTTCGGCCCGGTCAGCATGTCGGTCAGTCTGCCGCGCGAGGCGCGTGAATGGATTGCAGTGGCTCACCAGCACTATTTCGGCGCGCCAGGCCTGGCCGAGGCACGTCAGCCGTTTGTGGTCTCGCCTTCCATGATCGAGCGGGTGCGCCACTCACTCGAAGGCCTGGATACCCAGCAAGGGCTGGGCAAACTCAAGCATCACCTCGACGCCCTGGGCGTCAGTCTGCCGGTGCTGTACCGGCAGTACGTCGACCTCGTCGAAGCCGAAGGCGTCCAATTTCTCGGCTTTGGAGAGGACCCCGGCTTTTCCGGTTGCGTGGATGGGCTCGTGATGCTGGATCTGGCCAATCTCAAGCCGGCGAAGCGGGCGCGTTATCTGGGGAAGGCGGGCTAGGGGCCAACGCGGCACCAATCAGCGAGGGGCCTTGCCCAGGCAATAAGCGCCAGCGCGCACCGAAAACTTCACCTGAAGCATGCACTGGCCTGTTTTCTCTGCAAATTCTTGCGTAGACGGCGTCGGTTTCTGCGTTGGCCGACTGCAGATTGCCGCTTTGAGAGTGTCGAGCTCAGCCTGGGGAATGTTGAACGGCTCAAAAGCCGTGCTTCCTTGCGACACGCCATGGGCGGTGATTCTGTAATGCCACTGTCATCTTTGGCTGGAAAACTTGTAAAAATGTTGTAAAATTAGCGTGTGATCATGGAGTCTTCACTATCGAAGATGGGGAAGGGAGGCCCTGTAGCGGCGTAGGCGGAATGTGATTTCTTTCGATTCATCACAAGACCGCTGCTCGACCTCAAGTTTTGACTCTTTGCGCTGACAGCGCACTACGCGGTGAACGGGGAAATGCTTGCAACGGCTATTGCGGCCCCGTTTTCCGTAACAACCAAATCATGACTCAAAAAGAGATAAATCCGATGAAGCGAAACCACCTTTCCACGGCGATTGCGCTGGCATGCCTGCTCGGCACCGGCGCAGCCATGGCGCAGAGTGCCGACCAGCAGCAGGTGCCCGCGGGCCAGACCGCGCCTGCCAGCCAGCGCGCCAACGTCTCCAGCACGTCCAACACCACGACATCCAATGACACCAAGCGCGTGCAGCAGCTGACGACCGTACAGGTCAAGGGTCAGTCGCTGTCGCTGGGTGATGGCCTGATGTCGGTGCAGACGGCACCCAAGGCGGTTTCCACGATTACCCGCGATGCCATCGTCAAGGCAGCGCCGGGCGGCACGTTCGTGCAGATGATCGACAGCATCCCGGGCGTCAATGCGTCTACCGATGACTACACCGGTCTGGCCAACGGCAACTACAGCATCCGTGGCTTCACCAGCGACGAAATCGGCACCACCGTCAACGGTGCGCCGATCAACGACAGCGGCAACTACAAGGTCTATTCGACCGAGTACGGCGATACCGAAAACATCGGTGACATCACGGTGCTGCAGGGCTATCCGGACGTGGACACGCCGATCGGCGGCGCCGCCGGTGGCTCGATTGCCTGGGCCACGATTGATCCCACCCACACCGCTGGCCTGGACGTCAGCCAGACGTTGGGCAGCAATGACTACAAGCGCACCTTCATTCGCCTGAATACCGGCGACATCGGCCCGGTGCGCTCGTGGTTGTCGTACTCGGACAACAAGGCCGACCTGTGGCGCGGCCCGGGCGACCAGAGTGTGAACAAGGTCGATGGCAAGTCGATCTGGACCATCGACGACAACAACTCGATCTCCGCATCGTTCCAGTACAACCGCGAATCCAACATCCTGTACGAGAGCCTGACCAAGGCGCAGGTGCAGAAGAATTACAACCAGAGTTACGACGCGACGCTGCTGAATCCGCTCGATACCAATTTCTACAAGCTGCACACCAACCCGTTCAAGAGCTGGCTGGTCAGCATGGACGGCGAGTTCAAGCTGAATGACAGCCTGCGCCTGTCCGTGGTGCCGTACTTCCAGTATGGCAACGGTGGCAGCGGTGGTGGCACCACCATCACCGAGACGAAGAACACGACCAACTATTACCTGTACACCAATCAGGATCTGAATGGTGACGGCAAGCTTACCGGTAAGGATCTGGTCTATTCGATCAGCAATACCTACACGATGCGCCCGGGCGTCATCGCCAAGTTCAACGAGGACTTCGGCGAGAACAACAGCCTCGAGTACGGTGCATGGTACGAGCGTCCGCGCCAGGAGCAGAGCCAGTCGTATACCTCGGTGAATCCGACCACGGGCGTCCCGTCCGACATCCAGGGAACGACTGATCTGATCCGTTACCCGGACGGAAAGTTGATGCAGACGTACAACGAGCTGACCACCACGGAAACCCGCAAGGTGTTCGCCACGGACACCTGGACGCCGAATGACCAGTGGACCCTCACGGCGGGTGCATCCTACCTGTGGGTGAAGCGCAGCGGCTTCGACTACCAGTACCCGGGTTCGACGCGTCCCGGCTACGTGGGATACGGTGTCAGCGATTTCGGCCAGACATTTAGCGACGTGAGCCCGACCGCCGGCGCCAAGTTCCAGTTGAACGACCAGAACCAGTTCTACTTCGGCATTGGCCGGACCTTCCGCGCTCCGATCAACGGCGCCGTTCTGCAAAATGCGGCAGCAGCGAATTTCCCCGGCCAGACCCAGCCGGCGAACAGCTTCCTCAACAAGCCGGAAAAATCGACCACCGCCGACCTGGGCTGGCGTTATTACGACGACAAGGTCTCGGCCAGTGTCGATGCGTATGCGTCCAACCTCACCAACAAGCAGATCTCCGGCTTTGACGAGCAGAGCTTCGCGACGGTTTACCTGTCGATCCCCTCGGTACACATGCGCGGCCTGAACACCGAGGCGAGCTACAAGATCACGTCTGACTGGACCCTCTACGGTTCCTATGCGTATACCAAGTCGACGGTAGAGACGGATCTGAACTCGAGTGGCGACGGCATCTACAACACCGCAGGCAAGACGTTCCTGAATACCCCGTTGAACACCGCCTTCGTGCGCGTGAGCTACGACAACGGTCCGTTCTGGGCGAGCCTGGACGAGAAATATCGCAGCTCGATCTATGGCGACTGGTCCAACACGGAGAAGGTGGGTGGTTACGCTACGCTCAACTTCAGTGCGGGTTGGAAATTCCCGGACTTCTCGTCGATGATCCACAAGCCGTACATCAAGCTCAACCTGTTCAACCTCACCGACAAGGAGGCGCTGACCAACGCCAACAACATCGGTTCGTTCCTCGCGTCCAACCCGGGCAAGACCAAGGACCAGAACGGTACGACGCTGTTTGCCTCGGCACCGTATTACTCGCTGCTGGAGGGTCGTACGGTCATGGTGACGATCGGTGCCTCGTTCTTCTGATCGGATGGAAAGATCGGGTTGATGCGTGATTGATACGCAACACTCCAGGCCGGCGCCTTCGGGCGCCGGCCTTTTCATGTGCGCTTGACGCTACGCGGCAGGCGTATGAAGCTAGCCGGTCAACTGTGGATGGACGGCGTTGCACAAGCCGCGACAAGACGGTCTGGAGAACGATACGAATGAACTACGCAAGCCCGGTTTCAAAAGGCAAATCCGCCACTGTCAGCGCGCGCATCTCGCCTGTCGGCGGGCTGGATGTGCTTTCCCGCAATGAAGTGGCGCGATTGCGTGGCGCCAGTGACTCAGGTCTGCATGCGCTGCTGTGTCGCTGCGCGCTGGCGGTGCTGACCTCAGGCAGCGTCACCGACGATCCGCGCGCCATCCTCGAGCAATATCCGGATTTCGATATCCAGGTATTGCAGCAGGATCGCGGCATCAAGATCGAGCTCAGCCATGCGCCGGCACAGGCGTTTGTGGACGGCCAGATCATCCGCGGCATCAACGAGCTGCTGGTCGCGGTGGTGCGCGATATCGTTTATGTGGCGACGCAGCTCGAGCAGATTGGCTTCGATCTGGAGGGGTCGGCGGGCCTGACCCAAGGCGTGTTCGAGATCCTGCGCAATGCGCGCATCCTGAAGCCGCACATCGATCCCAACCTGGTGGTGTGCTGGGGCGGCCACTCGATCGCGCGCGAGGAATACGACTACACCAAGATGGTCGGCTATCAGCTCGGTCTGCGCGGGCTGGATATCTGCACGGGTTGCGGCCCGGGCGCGATGAAGGGCCCGATGAAGGGCGCAACCATCGCACACGCCAAGCAGCGCCGACGCAACAATCGCTACATCGGCATTACCGAGCCGGGCATCATCGCCGCCGAATCGCCGAATCCGATCGTGAACCAGCTGGTGATCATGCCGGACATCGAGAAGCGGCTCGAGGCGTTCGTGCGCATGGGCCACGGCATCATCGTGTTTCCCGGCGGCGTCGGCACCGCTGAAGAGATTCTCTACTTGCTCGGGATTCTCCTGCACCCCGACAACGCCGGCACTCCGTTTCCGTTGATCTTCACCGGACCCAGGGAATCGGCGGCCTACTTCGAGCAGATCGACCGCTTCCTGCGGCTCGCGCTGGGCGACGATGTGGCACAGCGCTACCAGATCATCGTGGACGATCCCGCCACGGTGGCGCGGACGATGATCAAGGGCATCGACAAGGTGCGGCATAACCGGCTGGACACCAAGGATGCGTTCTTTTTCAACTGGGCGCTGCAGATTCCCGTTTCGTTCCAGACACCGTTCCAGCCTACGCACGAGGCGATGCGCGCGCTGCAGATTCGGCACGATCGTCCGCGGCATGAATTGGCGGCGGATCTACGCCGCGCGTTCTCCGGCATCGTCGCCGGCAATGTGAAGGAAGAGGGTGTGCAGGCGATCGAGAAGTGCGGTCCGTTCGATATCGACGGCGATCCGGACATCATGCGCGCGCTGGACAAGCTGTTGCAGGCGTTCGTCGAGCAGCACCGGATGAAGCTTCCCGGCGGTGCCGCGTACGTGCCGTGCTACCGGGTGCGCACGACCTGAAGAAATTATGCGGCGATCTGCTGTCAATGGCTTGACAGCTCGCCGCACCGACGACAAACTACGCAGCTCACGCCCGAATAGCTCAGCTGGTTAGAGCACTTGACTGTTAATCAGGGGGTCGCTGGTTCGAGTCCAGCTTCGGGCGCCATATACAGGTTTCAGGACACCATCGTCCCGCGAAGCCAAGAAAACCCCGCTGCGGCGGGGTTTTTCATGTCCGTGGTAGCTCAGCCAACCGATTCCGAGGTATTCGCGCGCATGCCAGAAGAAATTGAGGTTGATACGGACAAACTTCGTGAGTCGATTGCCGACGAGATTGAGCACGAAGGCGGGGATCTGCTTCGTTCCATTGCACTGAGCACGGCTCTGTTCGCGGCGCTTGCGGCGATTGTCGCGCTGCAGGCCGGCAGCACGGTAAACGAAGCGCTGGTCCTCAAGAACGAGGCCACGATCCAGCAAGCCAAAGCCTCGGACAGCTGGACGTATTACCAGGCCAAGGGTCTGAAGGCCGCGATGGCGCGCAGCGCGCGGGAGCCCTGGTTGGCGCAGGACAAGGCGCCCCCGGCCAACCTCGCCGATGAAGAAGCGCACTATCTCGCGGAGCAGCGCGAACTCAAGCTCAAGGCAGTCGAGTTCGAGCGCGAACGTGACGAAAAGTCGGCCGAAGCCGATCACATGCTGCACCAGCACGATCGTTTGGCGGAGTCGGTGGCATTTCTGCAGGTCGGCATCGCGCTCGGCGCGGTGGCCGCACTCACGCGCAAACGCCTGGCTTGGTGGGCTTCACTTGCGTTAGGGGTGATAGGCGGGCTGTTGTTCGCCTATGCGTTCGTTGGCGTGCACTGAGTCCGCGCCCGTTTGGCGATGACCCTTCGGCTTGCCAGGTCTCTGTTCCTGCTTGCGCACGTTGCGATCAACGCAATGTTGGCACCCGGCATGTGCGCCTTAAAGAGATAGCCGCCTCAGCTCGTCGCCGCGCCGATGCTCGATTAACGCCTTCGCCCTGGCCACCCGTGGCTGGATGTCGGCGAGTAGTCCATTTGTATTGAAACCATTGCCCGCAGAGGCGCTGCTCAAAGCATAAAGCCATGGCGTGGGTGCGGATTGAGCATCCATCGCGCGATAGGCGCAGGCGCATAGTTCGCGCAACCTGCTGCGCTCTTCGTCCATGTCGAAGAGCAACTCGCGAACGGCTCGCCATCCTTCGAATTTCACCGAAGCGTCGCCGGAGGCGATTGCTTCAACGACTTCTTTACTTGTGGACATGACGTTTCTCCCTGCGGGATGCGCAGCGTTGGAGTATCTCGAAGCTGACGCGACGAAACGGTGAGTGCTCCTCACGGCACCGTCACAAGTTATTGATTCATAAATGTAAATCATCAAACGTTCACGGTGGGAATGGAACCCGATAGGCATTCCGGGTATGCGTAAGAGAGGAGCCTGATACGTAACGGCCTGGTGCATTGGGCTCTACGAGGTAAGTCGCATGACCATCTCCTTGCTCTTCCTGGTTACTTTATTGATTCCCTCAGTCGCCGCAGCGGCAGATCAGCGGATCGTGTTCTCGGGCGCGATCGTTGAACCCACCTGCGGCGTAGGCGCCTCACAACGCACGACTGGGGCGCCGCAGCGATTGACCTGCGCCGTGTCCAGCCATGCAACGACCAACCCGATCTTTGGACTGACCACTCGGAGTTTGTCGGGACAGGAGTCGGATCATGTGCTGGAGTACTTCGACGCCTACGTCAAGGCAGGTCGCCCTGATGCGGTGGCTCCGACGTTGCTGACGCAGACTTACGACTGATGCTGCCGCTAACAACGGCCGGCTAGTCCTGGTGCACGCAACTCTCGGTCTGCTCAGCGTTTGCCCGGCCACTACGGATGCGGCCGCTGCTCGAGACAATGACGCTCAGCACGTGATCGGTGCTGCCCCGTTGGCAAAACAGCAGCGTGATATTGCTGCCGCGTGCGCTGCCGTCGGGGAGAAAGCGCACGAGGTGCCGGCCAGCGGTGCCCTGGACGGTGAGGTTGCCGCTGTAGCCACGACCCACGCGCAGCGGCCCGTGCTCGGGTTGATTGTCGCCATTCTGGAACAGCAGCCAGCCGTTCTCCCAGTGAAGTTCGTTGCTGCAGTGGGCGCCATCGCGGGTAGGGCAGAGCAGCGTACGTTTGCCGGTAGTGAGGGCGGTCTCGCGGGCATATTGCAGGGTGGCGATGACATCCGACTGCGCGATCTGCTGCTGGTTTTGGGTCAGCAGCTTTCGCAACGAAGGTACGGCCATACCGGTCAGTATTCCGACGATGGCCAGCACCATGATCTGCTCGATCAGCGTCGTGCCTTGTTGCCTGCAATGAAACCCGACAAGCTGCCGCAGGGTCATGGCGTCGCTCCTGCGTTGCCCGGGCCGTCCATGCTAGGTCCTTGGCGCAGCGCCGCATGCCGCTGAATGATGGCGTTGTTGTGGGCATCTGCTGACACCAGCTGTCAGCAGGGCAGATTTAAAATGGGACATCGGACCCACATATGTCATCGATGACTGACCGCTTTCAACTCGTATCCCCCTACCAGCCCGCCGGCGATCAGCCGTTGGCGATTCAGCGTCTGTCCGAAGGCTTCGAGGCTGGCCTGGCTGCGCAGACCCTGCTGGGCGTCACCGGATCAGGCAAGACCTACACGATCGCGAACGTGATCCAGCAGGTGCAGCGGCCGACCATCGTGATGGCGCCGAACAAGACCCTGGCGGCGCAGCTGTATGGCGAGTTCAAGGAGTTTTTTCCGCACAACGCGGTGGAGTACTTCGTCAGTTACTACGACTACTACCAGCCGGAAGCCTACGTGGTGGCGTCGGATACGTTTATCGAAAAGGACGCCTCGATCAACGAACACATCGAGCAGATGCGGTTGTCAGCGACCAAGGCATTGTTGTCGCGGCGGGACTCGATCATCGTCGCTACGGTGTCGGCGATCTACGGCCTGGGCAATCCTGAAGACTATCTGTCGCTGCGGCTGATCCTGGCCAAGGGCGAGCGGATCGACCAGCGCAAGCTGATCCATCAGCTGACCGAGTTGCAGTACACCCGCAACGAGATGGAATTGCGTCGCGGCACTTACCGTGTCCGTGGCGAAATCATCGACGTGTTTCCCGCCGAATCGGAGATCGAGGCGCTGCGCATCGAGCTGTTTGATGGTGAAGTGGAAAACCTCTCGCTGTTCGATCCGCTGACCGGCGAAACAGTACGTAAGGTGCAGCGCTATACGGTCTATCCCCGGACGCACTACGCCAGCACGCGCGAGAGCGTGCTGAATGCCATCGAGACGATCAAGCCCGAGTTGAAAGACCGGCTGGAGCAGCTGTACCAGGACAACAAGCTGGTCGAGGCGCAGCGACTGGACCAGCGCACGCGCTTCGACATCGAGATGATGGCCGAGGTCGGCTATTGCCAGGGCATCGAGAACTACTCGCGCCATCTCACGCGGCGTGCGCCCGGCGAGCCTCCGCCGACGTTGTTCGACTATCTGCCAGCAGACGGGTTGCTGGTGGTGGACGAATCGCACGTCACCGTACCGCAGCTCGGCGCGATGTACAAGGGCGACCGCTCGCGCAAAGAGACCCTGGTCGAATTCGGTTTTCGTCTGCCATCGGCGATGGACAACCGGCCGCTGAGGTTCGAGGAGTGGGAGGAGCGCGTACCCCGCGCGATCTATATTTCCGCCACGCCACGCGCGTACGAACTGGAGAGGTCCGGTGAGGCCGTGGTCGAGCTGCTGGTGCGCCCCACCGGCCTGGTCGATCCGGAAGTGGAGGTGCGCCCGGTGCGCACCCAGGTCGATGACCTGCTCGGTGAAGTGCGCAAGCGCGTGGCGATGGGTGATCGTGTGCTGGTCACCACGCTGACCAAACGGATGGCTGAAAATCTCACCGAATATTTGTCCGAACAGGACGTCAAAGTGCGTTACCTGCATTCGGACATCGAGACGGTCGAGCGCAGCGAAATCATCCGCGATCTGCGTCTGGGTGAGTTCGACGTGCTGGTCGGCATCAACCTTTTGCGCGAAGGGCTGGACATGCCCGAGGTGTCGCTGGTGGCGATCCTCGATGCTGACAAGGAGGGCTTCCTGCGCTCCACCGGCTCACTGATCCAGACCATCGGGCGCGCCGCGCGCAACGTGCGCGGCAAGGCGATCCTGTACGGCGACACGATCACTCGCTCGATGCGTGCGGCGATGGATGAAACCGAACGCCGTCGTGAGAAGCAGGTTGCCTGGAATCTGTCGCAGGGCATCACGCCGACCACGATCGTGCGACGGATCGCCGACATCATGGAAGGGGCGCGCAGCGAGGCCGGCAATCGTCGTGGCAACAAACCATCACGCAGCCGCGCCGTGGCCGAGCAGGGCGCCGAGTATGCCGCGCTCAACCCCCAGCAGGCGGCGGGTATGCTGAAGAAGATGGAGGCGCAGATGTACAAGCACGCGCAGAACCTGGAGTTCGAGGATGCCGCCCGGCTCCGCGATCAAATCCACCAATTGCGCGAAAAGGCGCTCATGCTCTGAGATCCTGAACGGGTTGTGATGGCGTGCCAGCGGTGCTGGGCCGGCCATCAACCCCCAGTGGTGGCTGGATGTTGTCGTGCGTCCGCCGCTCCCGTATAATTCGCTGCTCGCGAGGGCAACCGAAGCGAAACGGGCAGTTAGCTCAGCGGTAGAGCACTTCCTTGACATGGAAGGGGTCACAAGTTCGATCCTTGTACCGCCCACCAATTCGAACAAGCAAAAAGGCTACCCTCAAGGGTGGCCTTTTTGCTTTTGCGCCCCTTGCTTCCTCCCCTGCTGGCAGGGGAGGGGTGGGGTGTAGACGCTCTTTGTCCGAAGCGAAGAACAAAATCACCCACTCCCAGTCTCCCCTGCGACCGAAGGGAGTCCCTTTTTCGGGGCATGCGTGGGGAGGCGCGAAGTGACGGCTCGCGCAGCCAATGACACTTCCCGCTCATTCTGAGATGCTGTGGCGCAAAGGGGCCTTTGGGGGAATTGATGACTGCGGACGCTTTCCTGATCGCCATGACGATCATCTTCAGTGTTCCGTTCCTGATCTGGCGATTGGCGCGCACCGACTATTACGCGCCCCTGGTCGTCGTGCAGATCATCACCGGCATCCTGCTGGGTCCGGGTATCCTCGGCGCCATTTTTCCCAGCTATTACCACACGGTGTTCAACCCCCCGGTCATTCAGGCACTCAATGGCGTGGCTTGGTGGGGAGTCATGGTGTTTGTGTGGATAGCTGGCATCGAACTGGACTTGAAGGCGGTTTGGGTCGAACGACGCGAGTGCGGTACGACGGCTGGCCTTGCGCTATGCGTTCCGCTGTTGTTCGGCTGTGCCGCGGCAATGGGCCTGCTGGCCTGGCGAGATGGCTGGATGGGCGCAGCGGCGACGCCGTGGCAGTTCGTGCTCGGCGTGGGTATGTCATGTGCCGTGACGGCGCTACCGATCCTCATTTTGCTGATGGAAAAGCTCGGTATCCTGCGCGAGCCATTGGGTCAGCGCGTCCTTCGGTATGCCAGCCTGGATGATCTGGCGATATGGGCCGTACTCGCGCTCATCCTGCTCGACTGGCAGCGGGTTGGAACGCAAGCAGCGTTCCTGTTGCTGTTCGCGCCCGTGGCGTGGGGCATCCGCCGATTGATGCAATGGATGCCTGAATCGGACCGTTGGTATGTCGGGCTGATCTGGCTGGCTGGCTGCGGCTATGCGGCTGATCGATCGGGTCTGCACTACATGGTCGGCGCCTTTCTTGCTGGCGCCGTGCTCGATCGGCAATGGTTCAACCAGGATCGGATGGACTTGCTCCGCCGACATGTTCTGCTGGTGATCATGCCCGTGTTTTTCCTGTCGACCGGCCTTCGGACCAACTGGAATGTCGGGGGCGCCTCAGTGTTTATTGCCGCCCTGGTGCTGTTGTTGGCCTCGGTTGGCGGCAAGCTGGCCGGTGTACATATCGCGGGCCGGATACTGGGCTGGGCGAAGGGTGATGGGTGGACCATCGGCTGGCTGCTGCAGACCAAGGCGCTGATCATGATCATCTTCGTCAATATCCTGCTTGACCGAAACCTGATCTCGGGCGCGACATTCACTGCCCTATTGTTGATGGCGGTTGCCAGCACCATGCTGACGGTACCCATCGTCAGCCCGCGCCTGGCCTGGGCAAAGCGACCACCGCCATACTCCTAGGCAGCGTTTGGCAACCTCCCAGCGAGCGGAACAACGTCGCGGCGATGGCGTTGGTCAACGACCGCACGTATAGCGTGGGCGATCTTCGTCGAACCTATGGGCGTGCATTCTGCACGCTGACAATCACATGTATTCTTCGCAGTCTGTCAGTACGGCACGGCGGCAGGCAGCGCTGTTGCCGGGTTGGTTACCTGTCCCACCTGCCAGTGAATCGAGCTCATGCAATCCATTGAAACCCTGATCAACGACGCGTTCGAGCGTCGCAACGAACTCGGCTCGACCGAGATCGAAACCCACCTTCGCCCGGCCATCAGCCAGGTACTCGACCTGCTCGAATCGGGTGAGCGCCGCGTCGCCGAGCCGGATGGCCAAGGTGGCTGGACGGTCAATCAGTGGTTGAAGAAGGCGGTGCTGCTGTACTTCCGCATCAACGACAACTGCGTGGTCGATGGCGGTTCAGCGCTGGCGTTCGACAAGGTGCCGCTGCGCTTCGGCCACGGCAATGACCACGAGCTGCAGCAGCTCGGCGCACGCGTGGTGCCTGGCGCGTTGGTGCGCCGTGGTGCGCACATTGCGAAAGACGCGGTATTGATGCCGAGCTACGTGAATATCGGTGCCTACGTCGGTGCGGGCACGATGGTCGACACCTGGGCCACGGTCGGCTCCTGCGCGCAAATCGGCGCGGGCGTGCACCTGTCCGGCGGCGTCGGCATCGGCGGTGTGCTGGAGCCGTTGCAGGCCAACCCGACGGTCATCGAAGACAACTGTTTTATTGGCGCGCGCTCCGAAGTGGTCGAGGGTGTGATCGTGGAGCAGGGCAGCGTGATCGGCATGGGCGTGTTCCTCGGTCAGTCCACCCGGATCTACAACCGCGCCACCGGCGAGGTCAGCTACGGCCGCGTGCCCGCGGGCAGTGTGGTGGTAGCCGGCAACCTGCCGGCGAAGGACGGCACGCACAGTTTGTATGCGGCGATCATCGTCAAACAGGTGGACGCAAAGACGCGCAGCAAGACCGGCATCAACGAATTGCTGCGGGCTCTGTAGGAGCGCACCCTGTGCGCGATGGGATTTGCAACGAAACTGATCGCCCACAGAGCCTGCCCCGGACTCGATCCGGGGGTGGGCTCCTACAGGAAGTTCGTATGACTCAACCAACGATCTACGGCCTGCCCAATTGCGATACCTGCAAGAAGGCGCGCAACTGGCTCGCCCGTTTCGAGGTGGAACACGTATTCGTCGATTACCGTGCGAATCCGGTTCCGGCGGCCACGTTGAAGTTGTGGGCGCAGCAGCTCGGTGGTTGGGAGAAGCTGGTCAACAAGGCCGGTACGACGTGGCGCAACTTACTCCCGCAGCGCAAGAACCCGGGCAGTGATCCGGAGTGGACGTTGCTGCTGAAGGAATACCCTGCGCTGATCCGTCGCCCGGTAGTCGCGAAAACTGACGGCACGGTGAGCGTGGGTTTTACCGACAATGGTTTCAAGAAGTTGTTTCTGCCATGAACCAGGGCGAAGATCTTGAACTGGCGATACATCGCGGCGACGTCCTTGAGCTTGCCATCGACCTGATCCGTCGGCGCTCGGTAACCCCGGAAGACGCAGGTTGCCTGGCGCATATCGGCGAACGCCTCGCGCGGGCAGGGTTCCGTGTGGAGCACCTGCGCTACGGCGAGGTAGACAACCTGTGGGCAACCCACGGCGAGCAGGGACCTACGCTGGCCTTCCTGGGTCATACCGACGTGGTGCCGAGTGGCCCGGAAGCGGCATGGCAAAGCCCGCCATTCGAACCGACGATTCGGGATGGCCATCTATACGGCCGCGGCGCGGCCGACATGAAGGGGTCGGTAGCGGCGATGGTGGTGGCGCTGGAGCAGTTCGTCGCGGCGCATCCGAAACATCGCGGCCGAGTCGGCCTGCTGCTGACCAGTGACGAGGAAGGGCCGACGAATCTCGATGGTGTGCGCAAGGTGGTGGAACACTTTCGCGCTATCGGCGAGCGCATCGACTGGTGCGTGGTGGGCGAACCCTCGTCGAAGGAGAAGCTTGGCGACCTGATCCGCGTCGGTCGGCGCGGCTCCCTGTCCGGCACGCTCAGCGTACGCGGCGTGCAAGGCCATGTGGCGTATCCGGAGAAGGCGCTGAATCCGATCCATGCGTTTGCGCCTGCGCTGGTGGAACTCGCCGCCGAACGTTGGGACGAAGGCAACAGCGACTTTCCGCCGACCTCGTTCCAGGTCTCCAACCTCAACGCGGGCACCGGCGCGAACAACGTGATTCCCGGTGAACTGAACGCGCTGATCAACTTCCGCTACTGCACGGCCAGCCGCGCGGAGGATCTGCGCGCACGCACCGAGGCGATCCTTCACCGGCACGGCCTGGATTTCGCGCTGGAGTGGAATCTCTCTGGTGAACCGTTCCTCACTCCTCCGGGCGGCGTGCTGCGCGAGACGGTAGTGGCGGTGTGCCGCGACCTCTGCAATGTCGATCCCGAACAGAGCACTGGCGGCGGCACCTCCGATGGCCGCTTCATCGCGCCGATGGGTGCCGAGGTGGTTGAGCTCGGACCGATCAACGCGACGATCCACAAAGTAGATGAGTGCGTGGCAGTGGCGGACCTGGAGCGGTTGCCGGCGTTGTATCAGGCTATCTGTGAGCGGTTGCTGGGCTGATCAGAGCTTGCTGTGCTCCACCTGACGCTCGCGTTGCATCAGCGTCCACTCCGCGTGCTCGGTGAGTGCCGCATCGCCGAGTGAAAGCAGGATTTCGCGCTGCTCCACGGGGTCGTCCGTGCTGTCCAGCGCAGCGCGCGCGCTGGTGAAGATGCGCTGCATGAAGCGGTACTGCCGGATCAGTTCCTTGTCGGCTTTGCGGTAAGCGTAAGCCTCCCGTACCGCGGCAATGATCGACAGCACCGCCATGATCATCACCAGGACGGTCTTGGCGTCCTGCGGAAGCACGATGACAAAGGCGGCGAGGAATACGCTGATGGCGATGCCGCCCCACAGGCTGATCGACCCGATCGCTTCGGTAATGTGATGTACACCGGTGCGCTCGACGGTCTTTCGTTCGTAATAGTGCAGCTGTCCGGATTTCCCGGATTCGCCGACCCATTCCGCAATGACGCTGGCCAGCGCTGCGGGTGTGGGCTCCATCGTGGCACTCGCCGGGCACAGACCGGCGGCGCGCATCACATTGCGAATCCAGCCCAGTTCGATGTTCTGCTTCTGCAGGAAGTTTTCATGCGCAAACTCATGATCGCTGCTTGCCGAGATGCCCGCGCGCCGCCAGTACGACTGTATCCGCAGGCCCTCCGCCAGGGCGCGGTAGTCCAGATACTTCCGGTGCCAGCCGCGACGACGGGCGAGCACAGCCACCAAGCCGCCACTCGCGAACAAAAACAGAAACAAATAGATCAGATAGTCCTGCTCTGTCAGGTGCGCATAGAACGTGAAGGCAATACCCATCAATGCCGCGATGGTATAGGTCAGTCGCATCGCCATCAGCACGCGCCTCTGGAAATGCATCGCCAGCCAGTCGGCGGCATGGAACAGGCTATCGATAGCCACGGTGGTATTCGATTGCGAGTCCTGGCGTGTATTCGCCGCGGCCTCGATATCTTCAGCGTATCGGTCGCACTCCGCGTTGAACTCTGCCATGCGCGCGAACATCAACTGGAACTCCTCCGGCATCCGGGTATCCGCTGTATCGACGGTGCGCCACAACGTCTGCAGCGGTAGCAGACCAGCGGCTACGGTATCGTCGGCGCCATCGCGCGAGCAGACGATGTGATAGAGCAGACTCTCGTCGCCACCGCCGAGTATATGGCGCGTATCGCGACGTCGATCGATCAGGCCAGGCAATGCGCCGCTCAGGTGATACTTCACGATTTGTGCAGTGCCACCGAGTCGACCCGTCTCCTTGCCGTCCCAGATCGCCAGCAGGATATGGCAGTGACTGGCGATATACACGCCGGCCTTGGCGTACTGACGGTCACGTGCCATCCCCGGCGATCCGATCGCCAGCCGCGACTGTGCCATCAGCTGCGGTAACCGCACAATCTCGGCCTGGCTGCACAGCGCATCGAAATTTGCACGGATGACCGGGTCCGGAAAGTCGTCGACATAGAGCTCCCGCGGCAGGGGCAGTGGTGCGACCAGCCGTGCGCCGGCGGCGAGCCCTTCTTGCGCGACCAGTTGATCGCCGCCCTCGGCCAAAGCTGACAGCACCACCAGTGGCAACTCGGGGAAATTACGCTTGAGCTGCGCAAAAAACTCCCGCACGCGCTGGCGGATCGGCTCCATCTCGTGCGCGGGCATATTGCGGTGACTGGTTACGCCGACAACCAAGGGAGTCATGGTGGCTTCCTGGTGATGGAAGATGTGCACGAGGGAATATACGCGGCCGTGCAAACCCCTGCTCCAGGGGGAGCCGTTGCCGGTGCCGCCCTAACGGAACCGGGCGAATTCTGCTTGATATCCGGGCTGGTATTTATGCGAGCCCGCGCTAGTTATTTTTTATCCTCGGTTCGGTGCTTGTATTTGGAACGTCACCGCCCCCTTCCTGGGGCTCTTGCTCGGGTTCGCGCACGGGGTCTTCGTGCTCGTCTTCGTCTGGCAGGGAATTTCGGGTTTGATTGCTGTTCTTCGACATGATGGTCTCCAGAAATGATTGAAGTAAATCTGGGGTGGCTGTGCCTGCGCCCTTGCGTTGACGCGACATGACGAGAGGCGCGTCGCGCTGGCTCCTTCATCAATGGCATGGAGTTTGGCTGCTTAAGGCATTACCACGGCTCGCAAGTTTAGCTATCCACTCATGACTCACCTCCTGGGCTTTGCCGGTCGATTTCGCGTGAACGAAATTAATTGTTTTTGATCCGGGGATTCGTGTTTTGGGCTGCGGCCGTCACCACGGTGGTTGTGTAGACGGTTCCATTGATCCTGGCGCGCAGGATGTAGGTCCAGATTCCCGCGGTGCCGGGGCCGGTGTGGTGATCAAGTACCTTCAATTGATTGTTCGCGGGCAAGAAGGGCGCGCCGAAGATGCCTTGGTGTGGCTGCTCTCCGGTCCAGGCGAAGCCAAGCTCGGGTCCGAAAAGCGGAAGGAACGTGCCCGAGGAGGCTTCACCCATCAGCGTCCACACGATGCCCTGCGGATTGGGGCCGGAGTTCAAATAGTTCGGGTGGTTAACTTCATCGACGTGGAGATATGGCTGGGCACCGCTTCGGTTCAGGGTGACGCTCAGCAGGGTGTCGATATTTGGCATGGTGCGCTCCTGTGGTGTAAGGGTTGGGACGAGCTCGTTGGTTCGTACCGCCGTTGCCTCTGCTCGGTTGCATGGTCTTACGGGTGATCGCCCCGGCCAGTGACTGCCAGCAACTTTTGCTGGAAGGCTGCATTGACCGGGTAGGCGATCTGCGCGCGCTGCAAGATCGCGACGAACGCCGCATCGCGGTAGCCGCTGCTCCACAATGGCTGGATTGCGGACTGCGCTTCTGCTTTTCTACCTAGTGCCAATAGCGCCTCGACGCGCAGCGCCACCAGGCGCGGATCGCTGCTGCCGCTTCTTATGGCTTGCATTGTGTTCAATGCGTCGTTGCTCAAAGTCTGTGCGGCCTGTGCGTCACTGCTTACCGTTGCCAGCAACAGCTTTGCGCCCATGGCCGCCAGCAAGGTCGCGCGATCATCGGGTTGCTTGGCGCGCAGCGGGTCGAGGATGGCCAGCGCGGCCTGCGCCTGCGTGTGCGCCACGTCCGCCTCACCCGCAGCGCGCGATAGCGCGGCTTGCGCAATATGTGCCTCGGCGAACTCGCGCTGCCATCCCACGTTTGCCGGATCCTGTTTCGTCAGGACACGAAAGATGGCCAGCGATTGTGCGGTCAGCGCCTGCGCCGCAGGCAGATCGCCGCTTAGTCGGCGCAACCGGGCTAACTGCGAGGAATACAGCGCAAGATCTTCCTGAAAATCAGTGTTGCTCGGATCGACCTTGGTCAATTGCGTCGACATGTCGACCGCTTGCTGCAGATCGCGCATGCCCGTTTCGATGTCGCCAGTCAGGGCCTGTGTGCGCCCCAAAATGGCGTGCACTTTGACCATGTTGTTGCGCTTGTCATTGTCCCGGGGGTCGCGTGCGGCCAGGGTAGCCTCGATCGCGTCATCGGCGGTGTACTCGGCGACGGCCGTTGCAAGATCGCCGCGCATCAGGGCCAATTTGCCGAGATTGTTGTGCGCATCGCCCAGTTGGTCTGCCCAGTCGGTGTTGTCGGGCTTGGCCGCAACCAGCTGCTGAGATAGCGCAAGCGTGCTCCGGTAGGGGGCGAGTGCCTCGTCGAGTCGGCCCCTTGCCTCGAGCACGTGACCGATATTGTTGTCGACCGTCGCCAGCTGGAACTGCAATGACAGATCATTTGCACCCGTCGGCACAGCACGCTGCAGGACTGTCTGCGCCGATTCGAAACTCTGTTGCGCCAGGTCGAGTTGTCCCTGATCCCAATGGGTCATGCCGATGTACGCCAGGATTCGCCCATAAACGAGCTGTCGCTTGGTGTCTGCGGGTTTCGCCTCGGCCAGTGTGGCAGCGAGCTTCGAGGCTGCCTGAAACGATGTCATGGCTGCCGACAAGTGGCCCTGGTTCAGCCGCACTACGCCGATTTTTTCCAGCGTCTTGGCGCGCTGCGCCAGTGCCTCGTCGGTGACATCGGTCGTCGGTAGCGATTGGAAATAATCCATCGCGTGATCGTCGACGGCTTCCATGATGTCCTGGCGCGCCACCTGCGCCAGCTTGTCGTTGAGGTCACCGAGCATGAAGTCGACCAGGGCCTCTGCCTGCTTCTGGCGACGCTCGGCGGCGTGGCTGGCGACCACGGCGGCGTGCCGCGCGATAACAGCCATGATGGCCAAGGTGGTCGTAACCGCCATCACGATCAGCGCCAGCGTGGCCAGCGCTGCCATGCGTCGGTTGCGCCGCTGCAGCTCGCGATGCTTCAGTGCATCGAAGCCGATATCCAGCATGCCGGCGATCAGCTTCAATTTGGCGTTGGTCTTGCCGTCCTTGCCAGGCCGCGCATCGGCGGCAATCGGTTCGGTCGGACGGTCGGTCAACCTGCCACCGGCATCGACGGTGAAACGCAAGGCCTGGGCAAAGCATTCCTCGGTCTCGCGGCCGGGCAGGGCGGTCGCGTTGGGTTCACCGTCGGCGATCAGGCAAAAGATGTTTTCGCTGCGGCCGAGCTGCTTGAACGCCAGCACTTCCTCGTTGACCCAATGCGAGGCGGCCGAGCGCGGCGAGCAGATCACGATCAGATTCGCGGACTGCGCCAGCGCCTCGTTGACCTTGCGGCCTAGATCGGTCGCGCTGGCCAATTCGTCGCGGTCGCGGAAGATCGGTGCGAGGCGTTTGGGGATCACCCCGGCCGCAGTGGTCTGGCCGACCAGCCGCTTCGGGATCGCATAGGTTTCCAGCGCCTTGTGCAGCCAGCCCGCCCAGGATTTGTCCTGGTGGCTGTAACTGATGAAGGCGCGGTACCGGAAATCCGGTATCACGGAGGCCTGCGTCATGACACACCGCACTCCCGCACGTGGTCACGCACTCCCTTGCGGGGAAATCCCCATTAACTCAACCGGTTATCAGGCATCGGTCGACCTGGGCGCAATAGTCAGTGCCCACGAATTCTGAACGATAGCACGTAATAATGTGATGCACGTCACATTAACTTGTGCCGGGAATGGCGCTTTGGCGAGTGCCGGGTGCGCCGATCAAATTGATTCGGCGCACTGGATGCTCCGACTTCTACTCATTTGGGTTTGTTATGGATCTCTGGATCGCCATTGCCGACATGAGTGACCGAGGGCCAGGTGATCTCCTCGGTACCGACCCATAGCGTAAGCACGTACGGGTAGGTTCCGTCACCGCTGATGGTGTCGGTACAACTGACTATGTTGTTGCCCGAGTTGTAGGCAGGTGTGGTCAGCGGCGCATGGGTGCCCACAAACGAGACCGGCGTGGTGGAGTCAAATGTGAAAGCGACACTGCCGGTGCCAGTACCGGCCTGCCAGACAATGCTGCCGTCGCTATCCACGTTGAGTTTGTTGGGCGATACCGTAACGTTGTAGTTGCTTGAGCTGCCGGTAACCGTGACCGTGATCGTCGTGGACATGGGAATCTCCTCGCAGTAGTTGCGGACGCGGCCGGAATGGTCATGTCCGTGACAGCATCAATTCAATGTGGCGTCGTCGCCTCCGCCGACACGGCGATATCGCGACTCGCATGCAGCGAATGGCAAGGGGTTGCATCGATCGATTGCAGGTACTGCGCATCGCGATACCCGAGCTTGTCCAACTTGGCGATGACCGGGGTAGCCTCACTGGTTTTGCCGAGCAGGCACAGAGCTACAGCGCGCGGTTTCAAAAACGCGAGTCGGGGATCCGACGCTGGCCCGTTCGCTTGCTCGAGTATCTTCAGCGCGGTTTCCCAGTGAGCGGTCGCACCGGGCAGGTTACCGCTCGCCATCTGCAATTGCCCGAGCGTGATGTCACTCTCCGCCAGCAGAGGCGGTGCCCGTGAATAGTCGCTGTGTTTCTGCATGACCGCGCCGATCAGACTGCGCGCCATTTCGGCACTCGCGCTCGCTGATGAAACGTCGCCCTTTTTCCATGTCAGACGCGAGAGCTCAAGATGGCTTTCCGCAAGATTCGCCTGCCAGGCGGGTTCATCGGGCACTTTGGCGACGAGCTGTGTATAGATCGTCAGCGCATTGCGCAGCAGTTGTTCGGCACGCGCGGCATCACCGTTCATGCGCAACCCATGCGCGAGGCCGCGACTGTAACTTGCCACGTCGCTGATGACGTCCGTGCTGGTCGGATCAGCCGCGAGCAGGCGATTGCCGATGGTGAGGGAGTTCTCAAGTGCAGCAACGGATGCGGACCCCTGGCCACGCGCCTGCATCACTTTGGCCAGCATGGCGTTGGCGCGTGCGAGGTACAACTGCACTGAATTGTCGTTTGCATCTTGCTGTGCCAAGGGCTGCCATATCGCCAGCTCCTGCGACGCATCGCCTTGTGCGGCAGCGAGATCACCCAGCGAATAGGAAATGCCGGCAAGATTGTCATACGCGTGGCCGAGCTCGGTGCGATAACGGCGATCGTCCGGAACGACCTCGACCAGTTTGCGATAGATCTGCAACACGATCCCGTACTCCTTCTGCGCCTCGGACAATTGTCCGCGCTCTTCCAGCACATGACCGATGTTGTTGTGCAGCCAACCCAGATGTTTCAGCCAATCCAGCTTTTCCGGATGCTCCCTGACGACGCTTTCGACCAGGGGCGCGGCCATACGAAACTGGAGCAGCGACTGCGGTAGGTCGCCGTGATCCCAAGCCACCATGCCGAGCCATGAATAGCTGTCGGCAAGCGCTATCTGCCATTGCGGGTTGTGCGGATAGCGCGCCACCAAGGGCTGCATCAGTCGCTGCGAATCTTCGAACGCGCGACGTGCCTCGGGGAGTTTCCCCTGCTCCTCGCGCACGCTGCCGATGAGTTGCAACGCTTTGGCGCGTTGCGCCAGCGAGTCTTTGGTCACCTCGGACTCGTCCAGCGAGCTGAAATATCTCATGGCCTTGTCGGCGACGTCGTCGATGATGTCCAGATGGTTGACAGCTTGCAGCTTGGTATTCAGATCACCGAGCATGAAGTTGATCAAACCTTCGGCCTGGTTCCGTTCGTGTTCGGCGAGGCGCTGGGCGCGAAAGGCGACGACGGCGAGCGCGGTGGTCATCAGCATCACCACCAGGGCCAGCGCGGTAATCGTGACCATGCGTCGGTTACGCCGTTGCAGTTCGCGTTGCTTGAGTGTGTCGAAGCCGACGTCGAGCATGCCGGCGATCAGCTTCAACTTGGCATTGGTCTTGCCGTCCTTGCCCGTGCGCGCATCGGCCGCGATGGGTTCGGTACGTTCGCGGCTCAATGCACCGTCGGCACCAAGCTGATAACGCAATGCGTTCGCAAAACATTCCTCGGCATCGCGGCAGGGGGACTCGGTGGCATTGGGTTCACCGTCGACGATCAGGCAGAAGATGTGCTCGCTACGGCCGAGCCGCTTGAACGCCAGCACTTCCTCGTTGACCCAGCGCGAAGCAGCCGAACGCGGCGAGCAGATCACGATCAGGTTTGCCGATTGCGCCAGCGCTTCGTTGACCTTGCGGCCGAGATCGGTAGCGCTGGCCAGTTCGTCGCGGTCGCGGAAGATCGGTGCGAGGCGTTTGGGGATCACCCCGGCCGCGGTCGTCTGGCCGATCAGTCGCTTCGGGATCGCGTAGGTTTCCAGCGCCTTGTGCAGCCAGCTCGCCCAGTACTTGTCCTGGTGGCTGTAGCTGATGAAGGCGCGGTACCGGAGATCCGGCATCACGGAGGCCTGCGTCATGACGCACCGCTCTCCCGCACGAGTCACGCTCGTCCCTGTGCCGGGAAGTCCCCATTCACTCGGCCGGACAACAAACTCCGGTCAACCGAAGCGCCTTGGTGCGCGCCTGCTCATTCAGGACGATAACAGCAAAATGTGGCGTGCGTCACATTTTTGGGACGGGCCATGCTGTGCTCCCTCCATTGCTCGCCCCGAAGAAGGGATTCCCTGCGGTCGCAGGGGGGGGGGCTCTTCGCCGAGCAAGATCAAGAGCTTCCCCCCCCTCCCAGCCTCCCCCTGCAAGCAGGGGGAGGAGCAAGACCGGCCGTGCTCCCTCGCCTGCACGCAGGGGAGGGTTGGGGTGGGGTGCTTTTCGCCCAGGAAGATCAAGAGCTTCACCCCTCCCAGCCTCCCCCTGCAAGCAGGGGGAGGAGCAGGACGAGGAGCGCTCTGATCATGCGAGCGTCGGACGCTACGGTTCCAGCATCAGCGTGTGCTGATCCGTTCCCGGTAGCAGAGGCGTGGGACGCCCATGTACCCAGTCTTCGTGTCCGGCGCCGTAGTAGGGCGACAGCGGGTTGTCGCTCTGGCCGGCGGGCATTTCGAGGATGCCCTGGGCTTCGTGGCCGGGGGCTACGTCGAGGCGCTCGGAGGCGCCGAAGCCGGAGGCGGCTACCCGCGGCATGTTGTTGTCGCCGGGCAAGGGTTGATCGGGCATGTCGAGGTAGTGGCCGAGCCAGCCGGGCAGGGCGGCAGACAATGGATGCTTGATCCCGCTGCGATTGACCTCTCCCCAACTGCGTGAGACCAGACCGCCAGGTTGCTGGCCAAGTTCGCTCACCACCTGTTTCGCAGCAGCGGTGAGCAATGCGTGCCAATCGCGATACTGGGGATCGAGCAGATGCGCCGGGTGTGTATTGACCATGGCCCACACCGCCGCTTCGGTGCTGTTCTCGCTCGGCCAGACGAAATCGCCGTGGCTCTGCTTTACCTGCGCGACAAAGGGCGCTAGCGCCATTTCGGTGGCTTGCGTACGGAATGCGCGCACGAGACGGTAATCGACACTTTCAACGGCGGCACGGCCGCGCCATTGCGCAGTGAGTTTCCGCAGCTGGATCAGCGCTGGATCAGTACTGTCGGACAGTGTGTCCTGCAACAGAAACTGCCAGCGACTCATGAAGATCGCGTGGTCGTCCAGCTGGATGCCGAGCAGGTCGCCAGGCCCGAACTTGCTGCTCGCATACAGATCGTCGCGAATCTGTTGTGCGCGCGCACCCAGGTCGTGGCCACCGTCGCCCAGCAGGGCCAGCTCGCTGCCACCGACGGTACGGTTGTTGGCCGTCCATAGCCGGCCATCGGCGGGATCTTCGATGCGCGGGTATTGCGACGGTGCCGCCCAGCCTTGCCAGCCGCTACCCGCACTGGACCAGTCCGCCGGCAGCAGCGGATCAACGCCGGCGCGCAACGGAATGCCGTTGCCGGCGAGCGTCCAACCGATATGTCCGGCATGATCGGCGACCAGCAGGTTCTGCGGTGGCATGCCGAATTGGGGTGCGAGATCCAGCGCCGCGTGCACGTCCGGCGTGTGCTCGAGTTGCATCAGCAGGACGTTGTAGCCGCGTGGTTGATCGGCGATCCAGGAGAGCGCCAACGGGGTGCCGTCGACATCGCTGGCCATGATCGGTCCCCAGCGGGTGTCCTCGACTTTCAGGATCGTGTCCGGCTTGCCTTTGACCTGGATGTGCTCGTCGTGGCTTTCGACGGTGGCCCAGCCTTCGGGCACCTTGTAGCGGGCGGAGTCAGCCGGATCGCGCAGCACGCGCACCCAGTCAAGCCAGTCGCCATAGCTGTTGGTGAAGCCCCAGGCGATCTGGCCATTGGAGCCGACGATGATGGCGGGGGTGCCCGGCAGGCTCACACCGTTGACGTCGCGTTGGCCCTGTGGCGCGCTCGGATCGGGGTAGCGCAGACGCGTGCGGAACCAGATGTTCGGTACGCGCAGGCCCAGGTGCATGTCGTTCGCGAGCATCGCCGCGCCGCTGTCGGATAGCGAGCCAGCGACGGCGAAGTTGTTGCTGCCAGGGCGCAGAGCGTCGCTGGCTGTTGCCAGCGCAGCCAGATCAGCCGTTGCCGTGGTGGATGTCGCTGCAGCCGGGAGATGGCGCAGGTCGAACACATCGGCAGCAGGGACGACCGGAGGATGCGACAGCTGGCCGCTGAGGGGTGCCTCCCAGTCAGGGTCGGGCGCCAGCAGAAAATCCACCAATGGGCCCGGCAGCACCGCGCGCATCTGGGCCAGCCGCAGTTCACGCTGGTTGCGACCGTCACCATTCAAATCCAGGTACATCGCAGCGATCACCAGCGCGCTGTCTTCCGATCGCCACGGCTGTGGTCGGGTGCCGAGCAGCAGGTATTCCCATGGCCGCACACGCAGGTCGGCGAGGCCCGCATTGACGCCATCGCGGTAGCGATCGAGCTGCAGTTTTTGCGCCGGTGGCAGCTGCGCGTAGGCAGCCTCGACGACGGCACGCAGGCGGTGCCGGCGGTGGTTCAGATCGGACGGGAGTGCAGCCGGGCCAACCAGTGCCGCCAACTCGCCGGCTGGCACACGACGCATCAGGTCCATCTCGAAAAAGCGTTCCTGCGCGTGTACGTAGCCGAGCGCGTAGCTCAGGTCCGTGCGGTTCTGGCCCTGCAGCGTGACGGTACCCAGCGCGTCGCGGCTGACGCTCACGCTGGCGCTCAAACCGGGTAGTTGATGTTGACCATCGAGGCGGGCGCGACTGCCGCCAAGCAACCACCAGCCGGTGGTGAACGCAAGCAGCAACAGCACCAGAAGCGCCAGCAGCAAGTCACGCCATACGCGCCATCGTCGTGTCGTCATTGCGCGACAAACACGGCAAAGATACCGGCGTACGGCTTGACCATAAACGGTGGCGAACCGGCGTAGCCCTCGCCGTCGACATACACCTGCGAAATGGTGCCGTCCAGGTACAGCGCATCGCGGCAACCGAGCTGATCGCGGAATAGCCGTCCAAACGAATGGAAGTTCACAGGTGCCTCACTCACCGCGAATACGGCTTGGGTCGGTGTCTTCATGCATACCCCGCTGCGCCATTTCAGGCTGTCTGAATCGTCGACGAATTGTTCGTTGAGCTTGCCGTCGATCAACAGCATCGGGCCAGATTGAGTGGCCCATTGTGCAGGCTTGCCATCAGCCTTGAAATCACTGCTGGTACGCACCGCGGCGTGGCCGTCCGGATACACCGCGAACACGCCATTCGGCAGCAGCGAGAAATTGCCGGAGGCGGGATTGCCGTGTGACAGATTCAGCGGAACCACGGTTTTGCCGTCTTCTACATACAGGCCCAGTGGCGCGAACTGTTTGTCGTAGATGCCGGCGTTGGTCGCAAAAAGCAAACGCTTGCCGCGGGCTTCGCCCCATTGGCGCAGGGTTTCGATGCTGGCAAAAGGTTGGCCGCTCTGCGGATCGCGCCAGTGCAGGCTCAATGGCTCACGCGCGAGATCCAGACGGACAACACGGTAAATCTGGCCATCGAAGGTCAGCTCGCTGCTGTCCAGTGCGCGCGCGCTGGAGCCGCAGCCGAGCAGTCCGGCGAGCAAGATGAAGGGGAGTAGCCAGCGCAGCGGCTGACGGCCGTGGAAGGCGCGAAGGGAAAGCGGGATCGATGGTCGCATCTGTCGATGGTCGCCGGCTGGTCGATCCTGCGCAAGCCCGACGGTCGCCGACCTCAAGAGCCTGTGTCCCAGGTCTCAGGGGTCCGACCCGGCAAGGATCGGGGCGTGCCGCTAGACTTGGGCTTCCCGTCGTTGAGTTCTCCCATGCCTTACAACCCCATCGTGGCCACGCTTGGCTATGTGCTGTCGCCGGATCGCAGCGAAGTGCTGATGATTCATCGCAATGCACGCCCGGACGATCAGCACCTGGGCAAGTACAACGGCCTGGGCGGCAAGATGGAGCCAGGTGAGGACATCGCCGCCTGCATGCGACGCGAGATTCTGGAAGAGGCCGGCATCACCTGCGAGTCGATGCAGTTGCGCGGCACGTTGAACTGGCCGGGTTTTGGCAAGCATGGCGAGGACTGGCTCGGCTTCATCTTCCTGATCGATCGCTACGCGGGCATGCCGTTGCAGGCGAACGCGGAAGGCACGCTGGAGTGGGTGGCATTGCAGCGGTTGATGACGCTGCCCATGTGGGAAGGCGATCGTCACTTCCTGCCGCTGGTGTTCGATGCCGATCCGCGACCGTTCCACGGCGTGATGCCGTATCGCGACGGTCGCATGCAGTCGTGGTCGTTTACGCGCCTGTAGTATCGGGCCCGCAGTGTCGGCCTCGCGGTGTCAGGCCCGCAGTGTGAGACTCGCCAGTGAGCGATCCCGCGTTGGCGCAGAAGATCAGAAGCCGTGGTTGTGGTAGTTGCCGAAGTTGCCCTGACCCTGGTTGACGCTGATCGAAAAGCCGACACTTCCGGTCGGGTGATCGCAATCGCCAAACGTCTTGGTGACGTTGACTTCACCGCCCTCCCAAGTGCTGGTGCCTACGTGGCTACCGCTGACCACGCCGGTACTGACGCTGCCGTGTACCTGGGGATCGTTGAACTTGGAGTCATCGCAGGCTTGCGCGCTGGCGATGCCGGCATCGGTGCTGCCGCTGGTGTCGCCGTAATACACGCCTGGTGCCGGTTTGGCGGGAGCAGCGCCGGGGGCTGAGTTCGCGGCAGAGACCGCTGTCGAGCCTGCGGGGGCGGTTGAGCTGGAGCTGGCGGGCTTCGCCGTGGTCGCACTGGAGGCGGGCAGGTTGCCGGGCAGCTTGAGGTTCAGCGGCTGGGTGGTTTGCGCCCACGCCGAAGTAACCAGCAGTGCGCCTGCCATGACACTGATCAGCCATTTGATGTTCATACAAGCTCCGGGGATATCACGTATTCAACGCACGATGCCGCGAGGCGTGCACATCCCTGTTGGTGTGCATGATAGCGCAGGAAGTTCCTGCCGCCGCGTACGGGAGCCTGTTCATGAACAGGCTCCCGAGTCAGTCTCAAGCTGTCGTCTCGATCCGTTCGACCCGGCGCAGACCGCGCGGCAGCAAGCCGCCACGGCTGGCGCGAGTGCCGCCGTATTCGACCAGGTCCGACCATTTCAGGGTGAGCTTGCGCTGGCCCGCGTACAGGGTGACCTCACCCTTGCCCTCGGCGACCACCGCCACGCCCGCCACGCGTTCGTCGCCGCTGACGAGTTTCGCCTTCGGGACCTCGATCAGCTTGTTGCCCTTGCCCTTGTCCAGCTCCGGCAATTCGGCCACCGAGAACATCAGCAGATGGCCTTCCGTCGTGACAACCACGACGCGGTCGCGTGCCGGGTCGGTGCTGATTTGCGGCGCCAGCACTTTCGCCTTGTCGCTGAGGCTGATGATCTGCTTGCCGGCCTTGTTGCGGCTGGTAAGCGCCTCGAAGCGGGTGACGAAGCCGTAGCCGAAATCCGTGGCGAGAATCAGCCGCGTATCGTTGTCGCCGGCGATAACCGCGTCGAAGCTGGCGCCCGCCACGGGACTGAAGCGTCCGGTCAGCGGCTCGCCGTTGCCTCGGGCCGAGGGCAGCGTGTGGGTCGGCGTGGAATAGCTGCGTCCGGTGGAATCGATGAATGCCACCTGCTGGGTGGTGCGTGCCTTGACCACCGCGAGCAGACCATCGCCTTCGCGGTAGTTCAGGCCTTCCGCGTCGATGTCGTGGCCCTTCGCGGCGCGTGCCCAGCCCTTCTGGCTCAGCACCACGGTGACCGGCTCGCTGACTACCAGCGCGCTCTCGTCCAGTGCCTGCGCGGCATCGCGCTGCACCAGTGGCGAGCGGCGTTCGTCGCCGAACTTCTCCGCATCGGCGCGCAACTCTTCCTTGATCAGGCTCTTCAGCTTGGCTGGCGATTTCAGCAGCACGCTGATCTTCGCGCGTTCTTCCTCGAGCTGGTCGCGCTCGGCGTTGATCTTCATCTCTTCCAGTCGCGCGAGCTGGCGCAATCGGGTTTCCAGGATGTAGTCGGTCTGCTCCTCGGACAACTTGAAGCGTGCCATCAGCACCGGCTTCGGCTCGTCCTCGGCGCGCACGATGCGGATCACCTCATCCAGGTTGAGGTAAGCGATGTGCAGGCCTTCCAGCAAGTGCAGGCGACGCTCGACCTTGGCCAGCCGGTAGTTAAGGCGGCGGGTGACCGTGCTGGTACGGAACGTAAGCCATTCGGTGAGGATGCGCTTGAGATCCTTCACCGCCGGACGGCCGTCCAGACCGATCATGTTGAGATTGACGCGGAAGCTCTTTTCCAGATCCGTCGTCGCGAACAGATGCTGCATCGTTTCGTCCGCATCGACGCGACTGGAGCGCGGCACGATCACCAGACGGATCGGATTTTCGTGATCGGACTCATCGCGCAGGTCTTCGATCATTGGCAGCTTTTTCGCGCGCATCTGCGCGGCGATCTGTTCGAGGATCTTCGACGGGCTAACCTGGTGCGGCAGCGCGGTGATCACGATGTTGCCTTCCTCGCGCTGATACACCGCGCGGGCGCGCACCGAGCCGGTGCCGTTCTGGTACATCGCCAGCAGTTCGCCACGCGGGGTGATGATTTCCGCCTTGGTCGGATAATCCGGGCCGCGCACGTGCTCGAACAGGTCGGCAACGGTGGCATCCGGATCGTCCAGCAGGCGAATGCAGGCACTGGCCAGTTCACGCAGGTTGTGCGGCGGGATGTCGGTGGCCATGCCCACCGCGATACCCATCGAACCGTTCAACAGCACGTGCGGCACGCGCGCCGGCAGCCAGCTTGGCTCGTCCATGGTGCCGTCGAAATTCGGCACCCAGTCGACCGTACCCTGGCCTAGCTCGGCGAGCAGTGCTTCGGCGATCGGGCTAAGCCTGGATTCGGTGTAGCGCATCGCCGCGAAGCTTTTCGGGTCGTCAGGCGAACCGAAGTTGCCTTGGCCGTCGACCAGCGGATACCGGTACGAGAACGGCTGCGCCATCAGCACCATGGCTTCGTAGCAGGAGCTGTCACCGTGCGGATGGAACTTGCCGATCACGTCGCCGATGGTGCGCGCGGATTTCTTCGGCTTCGCCGTGGCGGCCAGCCCCAGCTCGCTCATCGCGTAGATGATGCGCCGCTGAACCGGCTTCAGGCCGTCACCGACAAACGGCAGCGCGCGGTCGAGCACCACGTACATGGAATAGTCGAGGTAGGCCCGCTCGGCGTACTCCTTGAGCGGGATCTGTTCGTAATTGGCTTGCAGGTTCATGCGGTTACGTCTGATGAGTTACGCGCGGCGCGCGGATAGCCGGACGATGGTGCCAGAAAGCGGCGGGTTCTTGTAGGAGCGCACCCTGTGCGCGAAAAATCAGCGACATGGTGTGCTCTGACCTCGATCGCCCACAGGGTGGGCTCCTGCAAGCGATCCGGGGCGTCGCAAGCTCTTGTGGGAGCGACTTCAGTCGCGATGCTCTTGCCGTGCCGGAGCAAACTGAGGGGAGCCTCGGGAAACCACTCTCCGCCCGTCATTCCTGCGAAGGCAGGAACCCAGCGCCCCTGGCTCTTTGGGAACTTGAAGCTACTGGGTCCCTGCCTTCGCAGGGATGACGGGCGGGTTTTCGTCGGTGTCCTGAAGTCGCAGCCACATTGGCCGCCACAGTAGAGCCTGCTATTGCCGAACCGCCTCGATGTCCAGCTTCCGAAGCTGCTCCTGCACGCTGTCCGGCCCAGCCAGATGCGCCGCTCCGACGGCGATGAAGACGGTGCCGGGCTGTTGCAGCATGTGAGAGATCTGCGCGGCCCAGGCCTGGTTGCGATCGACCAGCAGTCGTTGGTAGAGCTGGGGTTCGCGCTGGCGCAGATCCTCGTCTTCGAGCCGGGCGATGGCGGCGGTGTCGCCGGCTTTCCACGCGGCGATCAGCTCGGTGAGTTCAGTGTCTCCCTGATCGATATCGTGCAGGGTCGAGCGCAGCAGGGCCAGTTCGACCGCCGGCGGCAGGTCGGCCAGAAAGTGAATTTGCTGCTCGGCGGTTTCCAGCCCTTTGACCGGCTTCCCAGCCTGGCTCATCTGCGCCTGCAGCAACTTGTCCACCCCGTGTGCGGGATCGAGCCCAGCCTTCAGCAGAGGCGCCACCGTCAGCGTCAAGGCGGCGAGCCAGGGGCGCATCACCTGCAGGGTTTGGATGCCGCCAGGCACGGCGACCGTTTGCGCCGCCTGGGTCAGGGTGGCGTTTTCGGCGAGAGTGAGTTTGTCCGACAGCGGATGGCCCGGGTCCAGCCCGTATTGCAGCACCAGCGCCTGCATGTGCGCGTCGTCGTCGTCGGTCAGTTCGATCGTCAACGAGTTGCTGGCAGCCAACGCGCTTTCCAGCGCGGGGTAGCGCCAGGCGGTGTCGTTCGGCAGCAGGTGCACGGTACCGAACAGATAGATGGTGGTGTGCGCGTTCTTGACGACCCACAGCGCGGGCTGTGCGAATGCCGGCGCGACCAGCAGCAGGCTGAGTAACACACCGGCCGCGTAGCGACGGGCGTGGCGAAACAGGGACATGTATCTTCCTCGCGGCAGCGTGTGACTGTGGATGTTGGCA
Organism: Rhodanobacter sp. MP7CTX1; assembly: GCF_014205795.1. GTDB lineage: Bacteria > Pseudomonadota > Gammaproteobacteria > Xanthomonadales > Rhodanobacteraceae > Rhodanobacter. Next base: position 221,644 of record NZ_JACHCN010000004.1, on the reverse strand, counting down.
CGGGCGACCTTTAGTGGCGATGGCTTCAGCGCGGCACGCGATAGCCTCCGGGTACGCCGTGCGGGCTCAGGGTGAGCTGCCACAGCTGATCGCGACGACTGCGGAATACCGCGGCAGAAACCGCCAGGTAATAGCGCCACATGCGCCGGAAGCGTTCGTCGTAATTGGCGGCGAGCGACGGCCAGGCGGCCTCGACATTGGCCCGCCAGGCGGTCAGCGTGCGGTCGTAATCGGCACCGAAGTTGTGCCAGTCCTCGATGACGAAAAGATCTTCCAGCGCGGCGGCGACCTGGCTGGCGGCGGGGATCATCGATTTTGGGAAGATGTACTTCTCGATCCACGGATCCGGTTGCGCCGGCGCGCCGTTGCTGCCGATGCTGTGCAGCAGCGACAGGCCATCGTCTTTCAGGCAGCGACGCACCGATTCGAAATAAGTGCGGTAGTTCTTGCCGCCGACATGCTCGAACATGCCGATCGAGTACACAGCGTCAAAACGTTCGTCGATGTCGCGGTAATCCTGCAGGCGGATTTCGATCGGTAGCCCGGCGCATAGTTCGCGCGCGTATTCCGCCTGTTGCTGCGACACCGTGATGCCGACACCTTCAACGCCATAGTGTTCCGCCGCGTACTTCAGCGCTTCGCCCCAGCCGCAGCCGATATCCAGCACGCGCTGGCCGGGCTTGAGCTGCAGCTTGCGGCAGACCAGGTCGAGCTTGGCGGCCTGCGCATCGTCGAGATTGTCGGCGGTTGCCCAGTAGCCGCAGGAGTAGACCATGCGACGGCCGAGCATGGCGTGGAACAGATCGTTGCCGAGGTCGTAATGCACCTTGCCGATCTCGAACGCGTGCTCGCCGCGCTGCAGATTGATGAAGCGGGCCTTCAGATGGGCGAGCAGGGTATCGAGGGTTTTCAGCTCCAGATCCAGCCCGGCCGTCAGCAGCCGGGTACACAGGCCGGGCAGGTCCTCCGCATCCCACCAGCCGTCCATATACGCTTCGCCCAGACCCAGCGAGCCGCGTGCAAACACGCGGTTGTACAGACGTTCGTCATGCACGTGGAGGTCGATTGGCGCATCGCCATTGATGTGGATACCGGCTTGTTTGAGCAGTCCGCTCGCGCGTCCCTTGAGGCTGTCCTGACTCATGCTTTCCCTCGCTGGCTGGATGGGTGTCGGAAGTTCGCCCGGGTCAGGACGGTCAACCCTTGTCGAGCAGGGCAAAAGTTGCCGGTGAGCGTGCATAGACCACGTCAACGGCCGCCGCGCGTACCAGTTGCAGCAGCAGTTCGGCCTGATCCTCGCGCAGCAGAAACTCGACCTTTACCGGCAGGTCATCGGCGAGCTCGAAGAATTGCTCCTCGTGCAGCACGCCGTGCCGACCGAAGCCGGCGATCGCGCGGAACACCGAGCCACCGCCCAGGCCGTGGTGCTTGGCCTGCTCCAGCAGCCACTCGGAAAGCAGCATACCGTCATGCCTGGCGCGCAGGTGGCAGTAGAAATACAGGTGGACGCCCTGTTGCACGGTTTCATGAGTCATGGGGTTGCCCGATCAGTGACGCAGCAAGCTGCGGGTCAGCGCGATGCCCATCACGGTCATCGCCAGCGATCCGATCACGTGCACCAGCACGTGACCACTGAACCAAAGGTACTGCTGACGCAGCAACAGCGTGGCGGATTCAGCAGAAAAGGTGGAGAACGTCGTCAGCCCGCCCAGAAAGCCGGTGAATACAAACAGCCGCAATTCCGGCGACAGCGTCTGGAAGTGATCGAACAGACCCATCACGCAACCCATCATCAGGCCGCCGGCTAGATTCGCCGCCAACGTCCCCAATGGCAGAGTGGGAAACAAGGGATTGAGGAAGACGCCCAATCCCCAACGCAACCAGCAGCCCAGCACGCCACCGATACCAACCGCTGCAAATCCGCTTAAACCCACGAGCGCGTCTCCTGACAATGAGAGTGTCCGGTTGCCGCGGTGGCAGGCACGCCTGCGCCGCCGGAAGCCGGTGGTGCAGGCATCATCAACCTCAACGCCAGGCGAGAGGTGGTTTGTTTCGGATCGCCAGGGGCGTTCGCGAAACGGGAGGCATGCCATCTCCCGTGTGGCTATCCTATTCGATCGGGCGGCCTCGCCGCCAATAGCGGCGAAACTTTGCGTTGGCCATCTATACTCGCTCGGCCTTCGCCGACGCGCCTGTCCCCCATGAATCCAACCCATCGAACCGTGCGGCGCAGCCTGCCCTGGCTGTTGGCTGCCTTGTCGATGATCGGTCCGTTTTCGATCGATGCGGTGTTTCCGTCGTTTCCCCTGATCGGTGCGCGTTTTGGAGTCGACAACGCGGCGCTGCAACAGCTGATCAGCGTGTACCTGATCACCTACGCGACGATGAGCCTATTCCATGGTGCGATCTCCGACGCGATCGGGCGCAAACCGGTGATGGTGGCCGGCATGCTGGTGTATGCGCTCGCTTCGGTGGGTGCAGCGATGTCGACTTCATTTGCAATGCTGCTGACCTGTCGCGGCCTGCAAGGCGTGTGTGCGGGCGCAGGGCTGGTGGTGGGGCGGGCGGTGATCCGCGACAGTCTTGAAGGCCCTGCGGCGCAGGTAATGATGTCGCGGGTGATGATGATTTTCGGCGTGGCGCCGGTGATCGCGCCGATGGTTGGCGCATTGCTGTTGCCGCTGGGTGGCTGGCACGGCATCTTCTGGGTATTGACTGGATTCACCGCCTTGCTGGCGTTGGCCCTGATGCTGTGGCTGGAGGAGAGTCATCCACCGGCACGGCGCACGTCGTTTGCGCCACGGCCGCTGCTGGCCAGCTATCTCGCCTTCAGCCGTGATCGTCCGTTCTGGCCGCTGCTGATCTCTTGTTCGGTCAATTTTGCCGGCTTGTTCCTGTACATCTCCTCGGCGCCGCGCATCGTGCGTGAACTGCTGCATCTGTCGGCGGCAGGCTTCCCGTGGCTGTTCGTGCCGGTGGTGCTGGGCCTGGTCGGCGGCGCCTGGTTGTCCGGACGGATGGCAGCGCGGCGGAGTGCGGCGTTCACGGTGAACCTGGGTTACGCGGTGATGCTGCTGGCCTGTGCGTTGCATCTGCTGCTGGCATGGATTCTTCCCGTGCCGCAGTTGCCGTGGTCGATGTTGCCGCTGATCGTGCATGGTGTCGGCGTGCAGCTGGCGTTTCCCACGTTGACGCTGTTGTTGCTGGATCGTTTTGCGCACAAGCGCGGTGGCATTTCCTCGGCGCAGGCGTTCGCCAGCCTGCTGCTGTGCAGTATCGTCGCCGGCGTACTGTCGCCGCTGCTTTCCGGCAGCATGTTGCATCTGGCGCTGGGTGCGTCGGCGTTGACCGTGAGCGGCGCACTCGCATGGCGCTGGTACCGCAGCATCCTGCATCGCCCGCTGCCACATGTGCTGGCCAATCAGGATCCCGGTGCAGTCATCCAGGCGGAGATCGTCGAGCCGCATTGAAGCGGCCGATCCTGCACTCGGGTTTTGTCAGGGCGGAGCGAAGCTCGGCACGGTCGCTTTGACGAGAGTCACCGTCTGCAATTGCGTCACGTGCACAGGCTCGCCGCCGGGGTCTTCGCTCAGTGAAGGGCGGACCGGCAACATGAGGACCGCTCGCGCCAGCGCCTGCACCAGCGAAGGCGAACGGTAGTTTGCGTCGGCGTGCCAGCGCTGCCATACCGAATTGTCCACCGTTTCATTCACGCCAACACCTAGCGTGCGGTCGAACGGTGGCTTGAGTTCCTTGTAGATGCCATACATGAACTCGGCGTAGGAGTTGCGCGGCACGCCCGTGTCGGCGTCGCTGCCTGGGACGAGAATTTCGTTGCAGGCGAGGCCGGCAGCGATTGCCTTCTGTTGCAGCCATGCGAGCGGCAGGTCGGGCAGCGGATCAGGTTTGCGTCCGGCGCCATCGCGGTCGTTGCCACCACCGACGTCGGCATGCGAGCCGATGAACCAGCGCTGCTCGATCTCGATCTGCTCGCGTTTCTTCGAGGTCAGGGTTTCGCCGGGTTTCACGCTGTCCGGGTTGCGCGTCCACACCGTCGGTGAAAAATCCGCGCGATGTTCATCCAGCGCGAGCGCCTGATACGCGTACTTGACGATTTTGCTGAGCTCCGTGTCGTGGAACTGATAGCTTGCGCGTGCAAATGGAAACCACGAAGCCGTATCCGGGATGCCGAGCGAGCCCACCGTATCCCAGACGCCGATGAAGTGGATGCTGATTTCGACCGAGTGCTGCGCGCGAAAATCCAGCGCCGCCGGATCATCCGGCTGGATCGTGGTATCGCGGTAGAAATCATAGGCGCTGGAAATGGCGGCCCGGGCAACCTTGCCGTCGGCATCATGCTTGAGCAGGCCGCATTTGCGGATCAGTCCGCCGAGACTGCGTGCGGTATAGGCGCCGCGGCTGAATCCGAACAGATAAACGTCGTCGCCTGGGTGCCATTTTTCGCACAGTCGGCGGTAACCCTCCATCACGTTGCCGGACAGGCCGTAACCGAACGCCCCTCCGAGCAGGTGGGTCACACCCGGAGCTACGCCAACCCCAGGTATGTAATCGACGATCTGCTCGACTCCGGCGGAGTCGCAGGCGGCGATCAGTCGGCGCAGGCGCTCCACATTGGTATTCGACTCAGGTTTGTTCCAGGTGCCGTCGAACAACAGCACCATCCTGCGTGCGGCCATGGCCCCCCTCCCGCGCGACGCAATGTTGTCGCCCGAGAAGACTTTAGGCCTGTGTGGCGCGCAGAACCAGTGCCACGACACCCATTCCGATCGACGTCCTGGATCGGAATGAGTGCCGCCATGGCTGGCTGCCGTGTTACAGCGTTGGCGAGTTGTCGTGCAGCATGGCCTGGCGCACGATCCTGATCGGCGCGAAACCCTGCTGCATGAACGCGTTGTGGAACTGCATGAGGTTGAAGTCCTTGCCTTGTTTCGCAGCAAGGTCGGCGCGCAGTTTCATGATCTGCAGCTTGCCCAGCGTGTAATACAGGTAGGTGGGATCGGAGGTGCCGCGCTTGGTCTCGACCTCACCGACCGCGCGGGATTGATAGCCCTCCTTGACGAAGAAATCGATCGCCTGGTCCATCGTCATCTGGCCGGTATGCAGCTTGATGCCTACGATGAACCGGGCGTTGCGCAGCAACGCATCCTGCAACTGGCCCAGGCGCAGCAGCAATTGCTGGTGTTTGTCGTTCGGAAACTCGAACTGTGCCAGCCCTTCGTCCAGCATCATCTGTTCGCAGTAATGCGCCCAGCCTTCGACATTGGTGTTCGCGCCCAACAGCTTGCGCACGCGGTCATCCAGATGATGCATCCATAGAAACTGGATGTAGTGGCCCGGATAGGCTTCATGCGTGGCGATGGTCGAGATCACCGGATAACTGAATTGCGCCATGAACTCCTGCGTGCGCTGCTTGCTCCAGTCGGATTCCGGCAACGTGACATTGAAGTACGCCTCCTTGGCCACGGCTTCGTAAGGCCCGGGCGTGTCCATCGATGCGAACGTGGTGGCACGCATGAAGGGCGGCGTTTCCTCGACGATCGGACGCACATCTGACGGAATGGTGATGATCTGCTTCTGATTGATGAATGCGATCAGATGGCTAAACGTATCGCGGAAAGTGTCGAGAATCTTGTCCGAAGCTGGATAGTCGGAGGCCAGCTCGCCGAGCACCTGCTGTGGCGTTTTCGTTGGGTCGAGCTGCTTGGCGACATCGGCGAACGCTTGCTGGTTCTGGCGCATGTTGGCCATGTCGATCGCCACCAGCTGATCCAGCGGCAGGTTGACCATCTCGTCGTATTTCAGCTTGTCGCGAAACGCCGCGGCGCCAATGCGAAAGTCGCCATGCGAGCGCGGCAGCGCGTCGCTCTGCAGCCATGCCTGATAATCCTGAAGTGCCTTGATGACGGCGGCATTGCTGTCGGCGAACTGCTTTTTCAACGAGGCATCAGTGCCACCAGTGAAAGCCGACGGCACATCGTTCTGGAAGAAATGCACCAGGCCAGGCAGCTGCTGCAACGCGATTTCGGTATAGATCTGCGGCGGGTTGTCGAGGTTCTTGCGTGCCTCGGCCAAGGCCGCGGGCATCAGCTGCTCGCGTGCAATCAGCGCGCGCAGGCGCACGTCCGGCGCTGCGAACTTGCGCTCCATCAGGGTGAACGCGCTATTGGTGATGCCACTGGAATAGACATCGGGATTCTTCTGCCACGGACGAATCGTCTGCAGGGTCAGCAGCGTGCTGTGGATATTGTTCAACACCAGGTCGCGATCACCGCGGACATATTCGCTGAGCGACGCCGGGTTGACTGCGGCCACGCGCGTCTGCCATTGCTGAAGTGCCTTGACGTTGGCATCGACGGCGGCGCGCGAGTAGTCCTCCAGCTTGCCGTCATAGGCATGCAGACCATCGGTGGTCGCGGTGGTGGGGTTGGTGGGGAAATAGTAGGTATCGAAGTAGTCGTCGGCGAGACGTAAGAACGCCTGATCCGGCGCGGACTGCGCCGTCGCAGCGGTGGCGACGGTTTGCGCCGAAACGGCGGTGCCGGTGAGCGTGCATGCGACGACAACGCCGAATACCGCCTGCATGATCTTGATCATCACTTCCCCCAGACGCATCGCGGCATGCCTCCAACAGGCATTACGCGAATGGCCAAAACCGCAGGTTAGCTCACGACAGGCTCAGCGTGCAGTCCGGCGGGATCGGGCCAGGGGACTCAGCCGGCCGGAGCAGCATTCGAGGCATCGCTTTCGATGATCGTAGCGAGTTTGCGGCCCACGGCGTCCGGTGGAAGGTCGTAGGCGTGGACGGCGTGATTGCGCGGACCATACGGTCCCCATTCCGCGGCATTGGTGGTGGTGAAGATGCCCAGCGTCGGTGCCCGCGCGGCGCAGGCCAGATGCATGATGCCGCAGTCCAGGCTGATGTAGGCGTCCAGCGCAGCGAGCACTCCGCCGAGCCTGCGCAGATCGCTGGAGTAGTACGCGGGGTAGCGCGAACCCAGCATGGAGCGGCCGAACATCGGGACGATTTCCATCAGCTGGTAGTCCGGGCAGCTCGCTTCCAGCGCCTGCAGCAGCGGGGTCCACCAGTCCGGGCCGAGCAGTTTGGGGCCCGTGGCATTGGCGAAGATGCCAATGGTTTTTCGCCGCGAGGATGAGGTGGCGGGAGACGCCGCCAGAACACGGGCAAGGGTGTGTTTGCCCTGGGCCGATTCAAGCGTATCCAGACGGATGTCGGGCACCGGATAGCTGGTTGACGTGACGCTGTCGCCCAGCGCGCTGCGCAACAGGAAGACTGGGCGCTGCCCCTTGCTCGGCAACGCTTCGGGTATCGCCGCCGCGTGGGTTACGTTGCCACTTTTCTTGCGTCCAGTGAATCCGAGCTTGTACGTGGCATGAGCCATCAGCAGCAGCAGGCGGCCGGTCTGCGATTGCGGGTCCGGATCAATCGCCAGATCGTAATGTGCCTTGCGCATCCCGCGAATTCCGCGCAGCCATAGGAGTGGATGCCCGACGCCATGCGAAGGCAGCTGAAACACCCGATTGACGCCGGTGTAGTGACCGTAGAGCTCCTGGCCCACCTGGCTGCGTGTGACGATATCGATTTCCGCACCGGGCCAGGTCGCTTCCAGCTCCTGGATCAGCGGCGTCAACAACAGCGCATTGCCCAGCGTGTGGCTGATGTGGCAGATCACGATGCGGTAGATGCCGGTGCGCGGCAGCGGCTCGTTGCTGAGCTGTGCGGGAGCCCCGAACAACAGGCGCATCAGGCCCCGCGCGATGCGGCGGCGCCAGTCATTGATGCGGATGGAGTCGCGGATGGTTCTCGGCACGGGAAGCCTGCTTGATGAAGGTTGGCGAAGGAGAATAGTGAGGTCTGGAGGCCGCGATAGCTGCGGGTTCAGTCAGCGCGGCAGGATACGCCACCCACCGAATCCGTGCCGGGCGGCAGCCATTGGCCATCGGCGGTCAGCAGGCGCCGATCGATCAGCCATTGCCGTGCATTGCCGGCATCCCGCTCAAACCATGCGCGCGTCGAGCCGAGTCGAAACGAATAGCCCCAGGCGTCCATGTCGGTCATCAACCGTTCGCGTCCGACGCCGGGCAGTTGATCGGCCAGCACGATCTGCAGGTAGCAGGTGGCGTCCTCTTCCTCGATCGAATCGGTCGCATCGGTGTGGACATCCAGACGTCTTTCCGGTGACAGCATGATCAGGTGGCCGGCCTCGTGCAGCAGCGAGTGCACCGGGGTGTCGTCGCGCGCATGGACGGTGCTGCCAATGATGCCGGCTTCCTCGTCCCCCCAGAAACTGCCCGGGATCGGTTCGCCGAGCGCCACGCGCTGTAATTGCAGGTCGAAGTGGGCGAGCAGGGCGGCGGGCGCATGGAAACCGATCTGGCCCACGCGCAGTACGGTGCTGGCCGGGTCGCTGGATTCAGTGTGACGGATAGTTTCGGAATGCATGCGCGGGCTGCCGCGTGTGAGTGACGCAGGTCGGTGCGGCGGGTTGATGACGCCGGGCGACGGATCGCCCGGCGAACAGACTGGCGGCGATCGCCGCCGAAAACTTATCGCAGCGGTCAACAGGTATTCGCTTACCCGGTCTTGGCTTCGTTCTTGGACTCGGTGCTGGCGGTGGGTTTGCCATCGGGCAGCGTGACCGAGAGCTCGAGGATCTCATGCCCGCTGTCGCGCTCGAAGTTGATGTTGATCGCATCGAGATCGACGTGGACGTATTTCTTGATCACTTCGAGCAATTCGTTGCGCATCATCGGCAGGTAGTCTGGCGCGCCGCGGGTGGAGCGCTCCTGCGCCACGATGATGCGCAGGCGCTCCCTGGCCACGGTGGCGGTCGGTTCCGGCTTGCGCTTCAGGAAATCAAGAATACCCATCGTGATCAACCTCCAAATACGCGCTGGAGAAAGCCCTTCTTGGGCACGTCGATGAAGCGCAACGGACGCACTTCGCCGAGGATCCGGGCCACCGTGTCGCTGTAGGCCTGGCCGGCATGCGAATTGACATCGACGATTACGGGAATGCCGTTGTTGGACGCGGTCAGCACGTTTTCCGATTCGGGGATCACGCCGACCACTTCGATACCGAGGATTTCCTCGACATCCTTCACGCTGAGCATTTCGCCGATCGCGACGCGGGCCGGGTTGTAGCGGGTCAGCAGCAGATGCTGGGTGACCGGGCCTTCGCCACGCTCCGCGCGCCGTGTCTTGCTGGCGAGCAGGCCGAGGATGCGATCGGAATCGCGCACCGAGGAGACTTCCGGGTTGACCACAACCACGGCGTGGTCGGCAAAGTACATCGCTAGATGCGCACCCTTTTCGATGCCGGCAGGCGAGTCGCACACGATGTAGTCGAAACCGTCCTCGGACAGGCCGTCGAGCACTTTTTCGACACCTTCCTGGGTCAGCGCATCCTTGTCGCGAGTCTGACTGGCGGCCAGCACGTACAGGTTGTCGTGGCGCTTGTCCCTGATCAGCGACTGCTTGAGCGTGGCCTCACCGTGCACGACGTTGACGAAGTCGTACACCACGCGTCGCTCGCAGCCCATGATCAGATCGAGATTGCGCAGGCCAACGTCGAAATCGATGACGGCGACTTTTTTGCCGGCCATGGCCAGGCCGGTGGCGAGGGAGGCGCTGGTCGTCGTCTTTCCGACGCCGCCTTTACCGGAAGTGACAACGATAATCTCAGCAGTCAATGGCTCATCTCCGCATATGTTCTTGTTGTTAGGGGCTGGTGTCAGGTGACTACAGCTTGGCAATCAATAGTTTTTCGCCTTCGAGCCAGCATTGCACGGACTGGCCTTCGAGGTTGTCAGGAATCTGTTCAAACACACGATAGTGGCCGGCAATGGCTACCAGTTCGGCGCGGAAGTCGGACACGAAGATACGTGCCTTCTCATCCCCCTGCGCACCGGCCATGGCGCGACCGCGCAAGCCACCGTAGATATGGATGTTACCGTCGGCGATCACTTCAGCGCCGTTCGCGATGGCGCCGGTGACGATCAGATCGCGATCGCGCGCGTAGATCTGCTGGCCTGATCGCACCGGGCTGGCGTGGTGCTGGGCACCCTGCATGGCGCCAGCTGCGGGCGCAGACAGGATCGGTTCGCGCTGAACCGCCGTCGGTTGTTCGGTACGCGGAGCGGGTTCGGCGGCGGCGACCTGGCTGCCGTTGGCTGGCTCATAGGCGGCGCGGAACTTCGCGATCAGCGGCAAACCCATGCGTCGGGCCAGCGCTTCGGTTTCGCTGGTGCCGTAAGCCAGGCCCACCGGCAGCATGCCTGCGCTGCGCACGGCCTCGAGCAGCGCGTCGACCGTACCGTCGTCCGGCAGGTCCAGAAGGTGGCTCAGGTCAAGCACTACGGCGGCGCGGGCAAACATCTGCGGCGCCGCGCGTACACGTCGTTCCAGCTCATCGCACAAGGCGGCGGCGTCGACCCGGCGCACTCGCACGCAGGCCATGCCGACCTGGCCAAAGCGCAGATCGCAGGCGTCAGAGGTATCTGTCTTCACATTCATGGGCGCCGCTCTCCGACGAGGCGGCGCTGGTTGGCATCAGGAGGTAAAGGGCGTTGACGCTCGGCGAGCCATGGCACGTCCGGCAGGCCGCCGTGATCGAGCCAGGTTTCGCGTACATAGGCGTAGCTGGGCAGATCTTTCGCCAGCAGGCTGACCTGAGGGCCCTTCTCGGCCATGCGCTGCTGACCGACTTCCTGGAAGCCGTAGGTGCCGTGGAACAGCACCACCACGTCGTCGCGCGGCTCCAGGAACACCTCGCAGGTGAGTAGCGGCACGCGCACCTCGGCGTAACTGTGCACGTCGCAATAGAAGATGCGACCGAGGCCATGGCGACGGTATGCATTCGCGATCACGATGCGGTCGATGTAGACAAACTGCGGGTAATGCTGGGCAAACCAGCGGTAGTTGGGGCTTTCGTAATCGCCACCTTCACGCAGCGCGATCAGGAATCCGGCCAGGTGGTCGTCGATTTCGGCCACGCGGAAATATTCGGCGTGCTCGTAGAAGTAGCGCAACTGGGCAGCGTCTAGGGCGAGGATGGAGCGACCGGCAGCGTTGTTGAGCGCCAGTACGGCATCCAGGTCGTGCTCGCGCACGTCGCGGATGGCAAGGGCCATTCGTTGCTCCGCTAGGGTGGATTCGGGAACGGGGCCGATCAATGGCCCCGCGCAATGACTCATTATGGCATGCGGCCGTTGCCCGTACATCTCGTGTTGCGGCATGTAAAAGCTTCGTAAAGCGGCGAGCCAGGTGATTTCCCATCGGACGGGGCATGACTTCTCGCGCATTGCGCGAAACTTCCGCACGCCCAATGATGCGCGATATGCGCCTGCCATTTTTCAATCACATCCGACTGCTCCGTTATGCGGGCTTCTTCACGTACCTGTCGGTAGGCACGCCGCTGATCACCAGTTGGGCCACCGAGCGCCTCAATGAGCTGCAGCGGCCGAATTTTGCGTTGTTGTTGTGGACGCTGTGCTACCTGATCTTCGGTTTGATGTACTGGCTGCTGACCAGCAACCTCGGCTCACGGCGCTATCCGGGCCTGAAGCTGCTCGGGCTGGCCCTGATGACGGCGGCGGCGGTAGCCGTGGGCTGGTACAGCCACAGCGGGTTGTCGGCGATGCTGATGGTGGTGGCCTCGGTGGTGTTGCCCTGGTTGCTGCCATTCTGGCTCGGCGTGTTCTGGCTGGTGCTGCAGCATCTGAGCCTGGTGGCGATCTTTGCCACTTACCCTGAATACGACCACAGCATTGAGCTGGGCTTCCTGCAGGCGAGCATTTACCTTGGCATCTCGGTACTGGTATTCGTGACCTCGACCGTGGCCAGCCAGCAGGCCGAGGAGCGCGAGGTGCAGCGCCGACTCAATTCCGAACTGCGTGCCACCCGTGCGCTGCTGGCCGAGTCGAGCCGCATCGCCGAGCGCATGCGCATCGCACGCGACCTGCATGACTTGATCGGCCATCATCTGACCGCTTTGAGCCTGAACCTGGAAGTGGCCAGCCACCTCACCAACGAGGCTGCCCGTGTGCATGTGCTCAGCGCACAGAGCACGGCCAAGCATCTGCTGGCCGATGTGCGCGAGGCGGTCAGCGAATTGCGCCAGGACGACGCAATTGACCTGACTCAGGCACTGCGAAGCCTGACCGAAGGCGTGCCCGGGCTCGAGGTGCACGTCACCATGCCGCCACGCTTCAGCGTGGAGGATCCGCGCCGCGCGCAGGTGCTGTTGCGTTGCGCGCAGGAAATCATCACGAATACCGCCCGGCATGCCGGCGCACGCAACCTGTGGCTCCACTTTGCCTATGTCGAGGCGGATCTGCTGGACCTGCACGCGCGCGACGACGGTCGCGGCGCCGAGCAGTTCAAGCCAGGCAACGGCTTGTGCGGCATGCGCGAGAGGCTGGTCGAGTTCGGCGGCAGCCTGACGGTGGATTCCGGTGTCAGCAAGGGGTTTGCGCTGACCGTACGCCTGCCGCTGGGCGAGCAGACCGCCCTGGCTCATGCACCGACGCGGTTTGAACCACCGGCACTGAGTGTGTCGTAATGTGGGTGACTTGGATCGGCGTGCGAGAATGCGTCAGCGTCGGGACGGCACTCCCGCCGATCTGCAAGGTCACCTCCTGAGTCATGTTGCCTGAGGATTCACGATGATTTCCGTTTGTCTCGTCGACGACCAGAATCTGGTACGCCAGGGTGTTCGCTCGCTGCTGGATCTGGCCGAGGATATCCGCGTGGTCGCCGAATGCGCCGATGGCGCACAGGCGGTGCAGGATATTCCGCGGATCAAGCCCGACGTGGTGCTGCTTGACCTGCGCATGCCGAACATGAGCGGGCTGGAGGTGCTGCAGGCGCTGGGGGTTCGCAATGAGCTGCCGCCGACGATCATCCTCACTACGTTCGACGACGACCAGCTGGTGCTGCAGGGGCTCAAGGCCGGTGCGCGCGGCTACCTGTTGAAGGACGTGTCGCTGGAACAACTGGTGGAAGCGGTGCGCACGGTGGCCGCTGGCGGCTCGCTGGTGGCGCCGATGGTCACCCAGCGCCTGATGGCGGGCGTCGCGCGGATGCAGAATCAGTTCACCAGCCTGGAGCAGCCGGACCCGCTGACTGAACGAGAGACCGAGATCCTGCGGTTGCTTTCCGGCGGTTACAGCAACAAGGAAATCGCCAACTCGCTGAAAGTGGCTGAGGGCACGGTTAAAAACCACGTGTCCAACATTCTTTCCAAGCTGGGCGTACGCGACCGCACGCGTGCCGTGCTCAAGGCGCTGGAGCTGGGGATCGTCTGAGCTGCACTCGATCGCGCCTGCGGGGCAGGGCTCCCGTATCGGCGGTCGCTGCCGTTGAATGCTGCGTTGCGACGAAATCCATGGGCGTTGCATATGGCGGGGCGCTTGCTGCAGCTCACTTTTCAGCCATGCCCGGGATCCCGCCGTAGCTAATAGCGTTCCTGCCCGCGAGCAAGTAACATCCGTAGCTTCGGCATTTGCCGACCCCCTAGCGTGACCCATGGGATGAACCCTTCGGGACGGCCTGTTTGGCGGCTGGGGCAACACTTTAAAGTACGGCGTAGAGACGCTCGGAGAACTCTGGAAATGATGCGTGTCCTTGAATTTCTTGTTGCCCTGGTCATCGTAGTCGTGATCGGTGTCGTGGCGGCTGTGGTCATGCCCGGCAGTGGCCATGTGGATCGCTCGCTGGTCGTCGGCAAGGACATTCGCCAGGTTTATGACGTGCTCGACAACTTCCGCCGGCTGCCGGATTACTCGGTGCTGCGTTCGTATGACCCGCACGTCGAATTCAAGTTTTCGGGTCAGGCCTATGGCCCGGGCGCCGAGCTGAGCTGGAATAGCAGCGATCCGAAGGTCGGCAATGGTGGCTTGACCATCGCCAGCGCCACGCCGGACTTCGACAAGATCGACAGCAACACCAAGAAAGCCAGCATTGTCTGGAACCTGGACAACGACTGGCGCGGCATGGACAAGCATTTCACGCTGGACCTGGAGCGTCAGGGCAGTCGCGGGCAGTTGACCAACATCCTATGGTCGTATGACGTGGACTACGGCTGGAACCTGGTCAATCGTTTCGCCAACCTGTACATCCATGGTGATCCGGACGCGTTCATCCAGTTCGGCCTGAACAACCTGCAGAACGTGCTGGCCTCCGTGCCGAACATCGACTACAGCACGCTGATTCCGTACGTCGCGCAGACGCAGCCGACGCCGGTGCTGCTGGTGTCGACCTCGTCCCTGCGCAAGGATGGTCAGGACGGGATCGATGATGCGACCAACAAGGCCATCGCCCTGATCCAGGCTTCCGCGAAGAAGCTTGGCGTGAATGTGACGGGTCCGCGCATCATTTTCACCACCAACTATGGTGACCAGACCTTCACCTTCGACGTGGCGCTCCCGATCGATACCAGCACCCTGACCGTGAACGGCCAGAGCGAGCAGTTGACCGCAGCAACGCCGCCTGCGCTGGATGCGGGTGGCGCGCCGGCAGAAGCCAGCTCGGCGGCTGATGCTGCCAATGCGGCCCTCACGCCTGGTAGCCGTGATCGCTACGCTCGCCTGGTAGTGGACGCGAATGTCCGCGCTACGCTGGCATTTGGCGGTGCAGCGCTCAAGGGCATCTGGAATGGCGCGTACAACGGTGTGCCGCAGACCCGCGACGAACTGAAGGCCTACGCGCAGACGCATGGCTACAAGTTTGATGACGTCGTCAACCGCTCCTACGACATTCTGGCCACGCCGGAAGTGAAGGACGCTGGCGGCAACATCACGTCTTATTCCAAGTTCGAAATCTACCTGCCGATCACCGATGCTCCGCAGAAGACACCCGAGCAGGAAGCTGGCCTCCAGCCGCCCGCGCCAGACACCGGCTCCGCACCGGCTTCAGCCAGCACGGCTCCGGCCCCGGCCAGCACCAGCGCTGCACCGGCAGCCAGCAGTGCCGCACCGGCGGCCGCCGCCAGCGTCAAATAGTCTCAAGCGACCAGCTGCTCTGCACTAGCTGTCCGTCTTTAGCAGCACGATCGAGAAAGGCCCTTCTTCCTGGAAGGGCCTTTTCTTTGTCAGCCTCGGTAAGCGGCGGGATGGCTGTTTCATCCACGGGACCGAACTTCGCGGGTGTCTTGCGGTACATTGCAGGACGATTCGCGACGTCGGTGCTTGATCTTGTCGGCGGTCGACAGTACGCCCCGCAACCATTCTTCACCGGACATGATCGAAACCGACCAGCTCACCCGATGCTATGGCAACCTGACCGCAGTGGATGCGCTGAGCATTCGCGTCGAGCCCGGTCAGGTGCTCGGTCTGCTGGGCCCCAATGGCGCGGGCAAGTCGACCGCCATGCGCATGATCGCGGGCTTCCTGACGCCGACCTCGGGTACCGCGAGGGTCTGCGGTTACGACGTCAGCCGCGAGCCGCTGAAAGCCAAGCGTGCACTCGGTTACCTGCCGGAAGGCGCGCCGAGCTACGGTGAGATGACGGTACGCGAGTTTCTGCTGTTCATCGTGCGCGTGCGTGGGTTGAAAGCAGACCGCGGCTACCGGCGCTTCGAGGAAGTCGCGCACCGACTGCAGCTGGAGGAAGTGCTGGATCTGGGTATCGATACCTTGTCCAAGGGCCTTCGCCGACGTGTCGGCTTGGCGCAGGCGATCCTGCACGATCCACCGGTGCTGATGCTGGACGAGCCGACCGATGGCCTTGACCCGAACCAGAAGCATGCCGTGCGTCAGTTGATCGACGTGATGGCGCGTGAGCGCACGATCCTGATCTCCACCCATCTGCTGGAAGAAGTCCACGCGCTATGCAATCGGGTGGTGATCATTGCCCGCGGCAAGTTGCTGGCCGATGCCACGCCAGCCGAGCTGGAGCAGCGTTCGCGTTATCACGGGGCGGTATCGTTCAGCGCGCCGGGCAGTGGCATGTCGCAGGAAATGCTGGGTCGCCTGCCACAGGTGGCCGCGATCGAGGTCGATCCTCTCGATGGCCGCATCACGGTGTTTCCGAAACTGGGCGAGCGCATTCTGGAGCCCGTCGAAACTTTGCTGCGAGAGCAGGGTCTGGAGGTGTCGGAGATCCAGCTGGAGCGTGGCCGGCTTGATGAGGTATTCCGTCAGATCACCACCAATGAAGGCGGCGTCCTGGTTCGCGGCGACGTGAGCAAGGTTACGGAGGGCGGCGCATGAGTCCGGTCGAGGCGGTGATGCGACGTGAGTTGCGCAGCTATTTTGCGACGCCGGTGGCGTATGTGTTCCTGGTGATTTTCCTGGTGCTGGCCGGCATTCTCACGTTCTATGCCGGCGATTTCTACGAGCGCGGACAAGCCGACCTGCAACCGTTCTTCGTGATGCATCCATGGCTGTACCTGATCCTGGTGCCGGCAATCACCATGCGCATGTGGGCGGAGGAGGCGAAGGGCGGCACGCTGGAGCTTTTGCTGACGCTGCCGATGACTCTGTGGCAGGCGATGCTGGGCAAGTTTCTGGCGGCGTGGCTGTTCATCGGACTGGCGCTTGCGTTGACGTTTCCGATCTGGATTACCGTCAATTATCTGGGCTCGCCGGACAACGGCGTGATCCTGGCCGGCTATCTGGGCAGCTGGTTGATGGCCGGTACGTTCATCGCGATCGGTGCCTGCCTGTCGGCGGTGACAAGCAGCCAGGTCGTGGCGTTCGTCCTGACCGCGCTGGTGTGCGTGTTGCTGATGCTCGTGGGGCAGCCGCAGGTGCTGGATTTCATGCAGGGTGCACTGCCGAGCCGGCTGATCAATGGCGTGGCGCACCTGAGCATGCTGCAACATTTCGAGGCGATCGCGCGCGGCGTGCTGGACGTGCGCGACGTGCTGTATTTTCTGCTCAGCATGATCGGCTGGTTGATAGCCGGCGTACTGCTGCTCGATCTGAACCGGACGCGCTGACGCATGGCTCGCCTGCTTGCCGCCCGCTTGCACTTCACCCGACGTGTTGCCCTTTATGGTGCGCTGGTCCTGCTGGTATTGATCTTCGTACCGTTGATCGTAACCAGCGGCCGCTGGCTGCGCGCATCGCGGATCGACCTCACCACCGACCAGTTGTACACCCTGACTCCCGGCACCCTGCAGATTGTCGATACGCTGCAGCGGCCGTTGAAGCTCACCCTGTATTTCTCCGATCACGCCACCCGCGACCTGCCGCAGTTGCGCAGCTACGCGCAGCGCGTACGCGAAATGCTGCAGGAGATGGTCGCGCGCTCGCACGGTCGCATCCGTCTTCAGGTGATCGACCCGATACCGTACTCAGACGATGAAGCGAGCGCCGAAGGAAGTGGCCTGACCGCGGCGAATGGCGGAAGCAACAATGAGCGGGTGTTTTTTGGACTGGCGGGCGGCGCGCTGTCGAGCAATGCCGACGTTGATTCCCTGGAGGACCGGGTACCGGAAAAAACGCTGGCGATTCCGTTTTTCGATCCGGCCCGCGAAGCATTCCTCGAATACGACATCGCCAAGCTGTTGTACGAATTGAACCAGGCGAGCAAGCCGTCCATCGGCGTCATCAGTTCGTTGCCGGTCAATGGCAACCCGGTGCTTGGCGAGCAGCCGTGGACGGTAGTGCAACAACTCGGTCAGTTGTTTGACGTGAAAACACTCGATCCGGCCAAGCTGCGGCATATCGACGACAGCATCAAGGTCTTGCTGCTGATTCAGCCCAGGCAGTTGTCGGCGGATACGCAGTATGCAATCGACCAGTATGTGCTGCGCGGTGGGCATCTGGCGGTATTTGTCGACCCGTTCGCCGAGCTCGATACCACGCCAGGCACACCGTCCGATGCCGGAGGCACGACACCGCCGGATCGCAGTTCGGACCTGCCGCGGCTGTTTGCGGCCTGGGGAGTGCTCTACGACCCGCACAAGGTCGTGCTGGATCGCGCACGCGCGTTGCAGATTGAACTGGCCGGCAGCAATTTCAATCATCCGGCGATGCTTGACCTGGGTACGCAGGAACTGAATCGCAACGACGTCATCACCGCCAGCCTGCAACGCATCAATGTGTCCACCATCGGTTACTTCGAGTTGATGCCGAACGCGCACACGCGACTGATTCCGTTGTTGCAGAGCACGGCCCAGGCCAAGGTGGTGTCAACCCAGCGGGTGCTGGCCGAGAGTAACGACCCCACCATGTTGCTGCAGGGCTACAAGGCGGATAATGAACACTATGTGCTGGCGGCGCGACTTCGCGGGACATTCGACAGTGCGTTTCCAGAGCGTGCCAGTCAGTCAGGGCACCGTGCCGTATCCGCGGAGAATGCCGAAGTGATCCTGGTGGCCGATACCGATCTGCTCAGCGATCGGCTGTGGGTAGAGCCGCAGACTATTCTTGGTCAGACGATGATGCGGGTATTCGCAAACAACGGCGACTTTGTGACCGACCTGGTCGACAATCTCAGCGGCTCCTCGGCGCTGTTGTCGATACGTGGCCGCTCCACCTCGCAGCGGCCGTTCACCCGGGTACAGGCGCTGCGTACCGTGGCCGACCAGAAGTTTTTGCAGAAAGAGCAGGAGCTGGAGCAGGAGCTGGCCGATACGCGACGTCGACTGGACGAGTTGCAGCCGGCCAAGGGTAGTCAGGTCAGTACCGTAACCCCCGAACAGCGCCAGGAGATCGAGCAATTCCGCCAGCGCCAACTGGCGATCAACAAGGAATTGCGCGACGTGCAGCACCAGCTCAATGCCGAAATCGATGCGCTCGGGCTACGCCTGAAATTCATCAATATCGTGCTGGTGCCGGCGCTGGTGACGCTGTTCGGGCTGCTATATGGCTGGCGTCGTACCCGGCGTAGCCGGCAACGTACATAAGGGCGGCAATCTGCCGCAATGCTGCCCGCCCGAGCGGCACTATGCTGGGTGGTCGCAGGCAGTAGCCGAGATGGCTGGACGGCTGCGGATCGTGCTCGATGTGAATGGGATCGCTGGTGCAGTGAAGTGAAGTGATGGCAACGCTGTTGAAATGGATCGTACCGTGGGAGTTTTCGTGGGTGTTTCTCGCGATCTTCCTGCTGACCTGCGTGCTGTTTCTGCGCGGCAGTCGCCGGTTGTCGGTGAGCTTCAGCCGCAAGCTGATGTTCTGGGTCGGCATGGCGATCATCTATCTGTCGCTGCAGACCTATCTGGATTACTACGCCGAGCACGAATTCTTCGTGCACCGGACCCAGCAACTGCTGCTGCATCACCTGGCCCCCTTGCTGATCGTCATCGCGTACCCGGCCAGCGTGCTGCGCGCCGGCGTGCCGCTGGCGTGGCGACTGCGTGTGCTGCGACCGTTGCAACGGTCCTGGCCGTGGCGGCTGATCCGTGGTGTGCTGCTGAACCCGGCCGTGGCGACGTTGCTGTTCGTTGTGTTCGTCCTGATCTGGCTGATACCAGCCATGCAGACGCTCGCGATGCTGGACTGGCGTATCTACCGCTTCATGAACTGGACGATGCTGATCAGCGGCTTCGCGTACTGGTCGCTGGTGCTCGACCACCGGCCACACCCGCCAGGTCGGATGACGGTTGGTCTGCGCGTGCTGTCGCCGGCCATCACGATGACGCCACAGATCGTGGCCGGCGCCATCGTCACGTTCTCCAGGACGGATCTTTATCCGATCTTCGAAATCTGCGGTCGCGCGTTCACCTTCAACGTGTTGAGCGGGCAGTTGATCGGCGGCGTGATCACCTGGGTGCCGGCAGCCTTGCTCGAATCGATTGGCGGCTTGATCGCGCTGAACCAGTGGCTCCGCCTGTCGCGCAGCGGTCGGCTGCCACGCAGTCTGCCACAGCGACCGACGGTACGCCCTTCGGCAACAGCCGCCTCAGCAGCAAAGTAAATCGGGCGTCCTGAATCAGGTTCCGGAGTCAGCGTGTGCTTTCAGTGGCTGTCATCGACGGCATTCGCCGGTCGCGCGATGAAGTCGGTGACCAGCGTGCTGCCGTCAGTGAACCTGAGGGTCAAACTGACCGTGTCGCCGGGCTTCACCGGCGCGGCTGCCTTCATCAACATCAGGTGATAACTGGCCGGTGCCAGCAGCGCCTTGCCATGCGCTGGTATGGCAAGCGAATCGAGCATCGCCATGCGGCTTATGCCGCCCTCGTTGGAACTCTGGTGCAACATCACTTCGCCGTACGCGGCACTGCTGGCGCCTTTCAGCGTGACCGGCTGATCGCTGTCGTTTTCCAGGGTGACATACGCGCCGGCGGGCAGATTGCCGGGCAGCATGCGGATCCACGCATGGCTGGCGTGGATGTGCTCGGCGGACGTCGCATGCACACCACCGGCGAGCAGAAGACCAGCGAGCAGGACCGACAGCGTATGTGGTTTCATGGGTTGGTTCCGGTGCTTAGCAACAGATGCAGGTCGTGCACGAGATCGTCCTGCGTGTCGGTTGGCGTGGACAGCACGCGCGCATTGCCGCCGCCGTCGAAGACGTAGATCGCCGAGCTGTGGCTGACTTCGTAGTTACCGTCGCTGCTGGCCGGCTCGCGGGTGAAGGACGAGCGGTAGCGTTTGACCAGCGCCTCTACCACGCGAGGGTCACCCGTCAGACCGACGGTGTGAGGATCGAAAGCGTTGACGTAGGCGTGCAGGATGGCTGGCGTATCGCGGGTCGGGTCGACGCTGACAAACAGGATGCGCGCGCCATCGGCGAGCTTGCCCAGGCGCTGCATCACCACATGCAGTTGCGCCAGGGTCAGCGGGCACACATCCGGGCAGTGGGTGTAGCCGAAATACAGCAGCACCACCTTGCCCCGATAGTCAGCCCCGGACACTGCCTTGCCCTGATCGTCGGTGAGCTTGAAATCAAGCGCGGGCATGTGGCCGCTGATATCGGTCAGTTTGAACGGCAGCGGTGCATTGCGCTGGCAGCCGCCCAGCAACAGGCCAATCGCCAGCAGCAGTAGCACGGCGGCGCCCAGGGGACGGCGGGACTTCATGCGAGAATCCGTGGTCATATTCATCCGATCAAGCATACGACACCGGCTGCGCCACGGGGCTCACCCGTGCAGGGATCCACTCATGATGCGACAAAATGTCAGTGCCCGCGCCGGCTTGCTGGTGGGTTTGGCTGGTGCCAGCGCGGTGCTGCTGGGCGCGTTCGGTGCCCATGCCTTGCGCGGCGTACTCGATGCGCCACACAGCGAGCTGTGGCACACCGCCGTGAATTATCACGTCTGGCATGCCTTGGCCCTGGTGCTGGCGGTGGGCCTTGGCCGCGGCCGCAGTGGCCGCGTGGCGACCGCCAGCTTCGCGATCGGCATCGTTCTTTTCAGTGGCAGCCTGTATGCGCTGGCACTTGGAGCACCGCGCTGGTGTGGCGTGATTACTCCGTTCGGAGGCCTGGCTTTCATGGTCGGCTGGATTGCGTTGGGCCTTTCGCTGCGGTCGCCGGCCGACTGATCGCCTCGATCGCGTCACGGACCTGTCATGCCGCGGCGTCAGCATGTCGGCATGAACCCTGTTGCGAGCATCCGGAAATCGCCGTGGCCACTTGCCGTTGGCATGCTGGCAGGGCTGCTCGTGCTCGTGCTGGGCAGCGTGTGCGTGACCCGTTCGCAGCAGCTGAGCACAAGCGGGCAGCCTGCGTTCAATACGGTGGTGCACTGGCATGACGTCAGCCACGACTGGTTGCTGGTTGCCGACGGCCCCGCCGATCGGCTGAGTGTCTATAGCGCCGTCGATGGCCGTCCATTGGGCCAGCTGCATGTCCAGCGTGGTCTGCGAGATGTCGACGCCATGGCACAGCGCGATGGCCGTCTGTTTGTCATCGACGACGACGGCAGGCAGAGTGAACTCGAGCTGCCACAACTTCAGCTGGCCGCCGCAAGCATCCCTTGAACAGCGGCGGATAGCCGGTGCGAGTCAGCGGTGCGGTCGTATATAGAAACCGGCAATCTTGCCATCGGCATCACAAGCCACCTGGGCATCGATCATGCCCTGTCCATAGTGCAGCGCTGTCACCACCACGACGTAGTTCGGTATCGCGCTGACTTGTGCCGGTTCGCGCGCACCAGGCGCGCCGAGCTGCTTCGGCATGGACTGCCAGAGCGCGCCCAGCTTGTCGGCTGTCTCGGCAGCCTTCATCTGGTCATTGAAGTCAGCAGTGGCGCCGGCGTAGTCGCCCTTGTCCAGATGGTCGAGTAATCGGGTAGATGCCGCCTGACAGTCAGCACTGGCGGCGTGCGCCATGCCGATGCCGAGACTGAGTGCGAAGCATGTGGCGTAGGCAAGTTTCATCATGGGTGCACCACGCTGTATTCGCTGAGCTGGTCGAGTGCAGGATTTGACATCAAAAAGACATCATTCTCAAGTAACCGCTTGTACGCCTCACCGCGACGCTTTCCACAACAGCATGGTGATACTTTGGGGCGTGCGTTTTGCCCGAAAACGCCGCTGGTTCGGTATCTGCCCGCTTACAATGGTGCTTTGCCTGTCCCGGAGAACCTGATGAAGCCGTTCGGCACGCCCCATTCCCCCCATGCCCTGCGTGTCTTGCTGCTCGGCGCTGGCGAGCTGGGCAAGGAAGTTGCCATCGAACTGCAGCGTTACGCGGTGGAGGTGATCGCGGTCGATCGCTACGCCAACGCGCCGGCGATGCAGATTGCCCACCGCAGCCATGTGATCGACATGCTGGATGGCAAGGCATTGCGTGCGGTGATCGAGCTGGAAAAGCCCGATCTGGTGGTGCCGGAGATCGAGGCGATCCATACGCCCACGCTGATCGAGCTGGAGAAGGAGGGGCAGCGGGTGGTTCCAACCGCCCGCGCGACCTGGCTGACGATGGATCGCGAAGGCATCCGCCGGCTCGCCGCGGAGGAATTGAAACTGCCGACCTCGCTGTACCGTTTTTGCGATAGCGAAACAGAGTATTTCGCGGCGGCTGCGGCGATCGGCTATCCGTTCGTGATCAAGCCGGTGATGAGCTCGTCCGGCAAGGGTCAGAGTGTGGTGCGCCATGCCGACGAACTGCAGAAGGCGTGGGATTACGCGCAATCCGGTGGTCGTGCGGGCAAGGGCCGGGTGATCGTCGAGGGCTTCGTTGCGTTCGATTACGAGATCACCATGCTGACCGTGCGCCACACCGATGGCGTGAGTTTCTGCGCGCCGATCGGTCATCGCCAGGAAGATGGTGATTACCGCGAGTCTTGGCAGCCGCAACCGATGAGCGCGATCGCGCTGGCCGAGGCGCAGCGGCAGGCCGCCGCGGTGACCGAGGCGCTGGGAGGATGGGGTGTGTTCGGCGTGGAATTCTTCGTCAAGGGCGATCAGGTGATCTTCTCCGAGGTCAGCCCGCGTCCGCACGACACCGGACTGGTTACGCTGATCTCGCAGGAGTTGTCGGAGTTTGCGCTGCACGTGAGAGCGATCCTCGGTCTGCCGATTCCGGTGATCCATCAGTACGGCCCGTCGGCCTCGTGCGCGGTGCTGGTCGAGGGCGATGGTGCAGCGCCGCGATATCACCACGTCGCCGATGCGCTGGCCGAACCGGACACGCAATTGCGCCTGTTCGGCAAGCCGGCGGTGAAGGGGCGGCGACGCATGGCGGTGACGCTGGCGCGCGCGGATACTGTCGAAGCGGCAGTGGAGAAAGCCGTGCGTGCGGCCAAGCGTCTACGTATCGAGTTGTAAGCCCAGGCGTCGATACCCACGCGATGCGATAGGCTCCTTCCTTCGCTCCGGTCTTGCTGAAACATGTTGGCGCCGGCAGGGCAACTGATAACGCAGAGAGAAAACATCATGGAATCGACGGGTTTTGCGCACTGGCTGGTCGTGGCGATCGAGGCCGGCACGGCCTTCCTGCTTTTGCTATTGGCATTGGCCGTCGTGGTGGTGCTGGTGACCTGGGTGGTCGATCGCAACCAGACGGCCAATTCGGTCTTGCGCAATTTCCCGGTGATCGGGCATTTCCGTTATTGGTTCCTGCATCTTGGCGAGTTCTTTCGCCAGTACCTGTATTCCAGCGACCGTGAAGAGATGCCATTCAATCGCGCCGAACGCACCTGGGTGTACCGCGCCGCAAAGAACGTCGACAACACCAACGCGTTCGGCTCCAGCCGTGATTTACGCGGCGAGGGTGTGCCGTTCTTTGTCAACGCGCCGTTCCCGGCGTTAGGCGAGGAGCATGTCGAGCCGGTGCCGGTGACGATCGGCCCGTATGCGCGCGAGCCGTACAGTCATGCATCGTTTTTCAACATCTCGGCCATGAGTTTCGGCGCGCTGTCGGCACCGGCGATACGTGCACTCGCACGCGGAGCCGCCAAGGCCGGGATCTGGATGGATACCGGCGAGGGCGGTCTGGCGCCGTACCACCTCGAAGGCGGTTGCGACATTGTGTTCGAGATCGGCACCGCCAAATATGGCGTGCGTACTCCCGACGGCAAGCTCGATGACGAAAAACTGCTGGCGATCTGCGCGAACAAGCAGGTGAAGATGGTCAGCATCAAGCTGGGGCAGGGTGCCAAACCGGGCATGGGCGGCTTGCTGCCGGGTGCCAAGGTCACCGCGGAAATCGCCGCGATTCGTGGCATCCCGGTCGGCCAGGATTCGCAAAGTCCGAACCGCCATCTGGACATCGGCAACGTGCAACAGCTGATGGACGCGATCAATCACATCCGCAATCTCACCGGCAAGCCGGTGGGCTTCAAGGCCGTGCTCGGCGGCGTGGAATGGATCGGCGATCTATGCGATGAAATCGCCACGCGAGGCCTCCAGAGCGCACCTGACTTCATCATCGTTGACGGCTCCGAAGGCGGTACTGGGGCTGCGCCGCAAACGCTGATGGAGGGCGTGGGCCTGCCCTTGCACGAAGCGTTGCCGGCGTTGCTGGACATGCTGATCGTCAAGGGCATGCGCGAGCGCATCAAGGTGGTTTGCTCGGGCAAATGCATCACGGCCTATGACGTGGCATGGGCGCTGTCGATCGGTGCCGACTTCGTCAATTCAGCACGCGGCTTCATGCTCGCGCTCGGCTGCATCCAGTCACTGCAGTGCAACCGCAATACCTGTCCCACCGGCATCACCACGCAGAACCCCAAGTTGCAGCGTGGCCTGGTAGTCGCCGACAAGAGCGAGCGCGTCTACCACTACGCCACCAACCTGATGCACGAAGTCGGCATCATCGCGCACAGCTGCGGCGTCGACGAACCGCGCCAACTAGACCGTACGCATTGCCGGGTGGTCGGCGATGACGGCTTGTCGGTTCCGCTAGTGAAACTGTATCCGTACCCGCAGGCGACGTAGGTTGGGGTGAGCGCAGCGAAGCCCAGCATGGCCGCCCAGTGTGTTGGGCTTCGCTGCGCTCACCCCAACCTACGTGATGGTTACGGCATCGGCTGCCAGCCGTCGGCCTTGCGGATCTGCAATGGCTGGAAGCGGCGTTTGTAATCCATCTTCGGGTGACCGTCGATCCAGAAGCCCAGATACAACCAGGGCAGGCCGCGGCGGCGCGCCAATTCGACTTGCTGCAGGATCGCGAAGGTGCCGAGGCTGCGCTCGGTTTCGGCAGGGTCGTAAAACGTATAGACGGCTGAAAGACCGTTCAGGCACACATCGGTTACCGCCACGGCGAGCAACCGTTCGCCCAAGCGCAGTTCCAGAAATAGCGTGGGACTCCACGGCGCAGTGAGAAAGCGCCGAAAATCGCTGGCCTCGGCATCGTCCATGCCGCCGCCGGCATGGCGGCTTTGCAGATAGCGCTCGTACAACCGGTGGCGCTCGCGGTTGTAGCCGGGGATCGACTCGCTGACGCTTAGGTCGGCATTGCGTTTCAGGCAGCGTCGCTGCGCACGATCCGGCTGGAAGTTTTCCACGTCGAGACGACAGGGCGTGCAGGCATGGCATTGCGGGCAATGCGGGAAATACAGATGGCCACCAGCGCGACGAAAGCCGCGTTCCAGCGCCGGGCCGTACAGCCTGTCAAGCTGCGGTGCGGCTGGATCGATCACCAGATTCTGCGCCGTGCGCTCGGCGTAGTAGCCGCACGCATGAGGCAGCGTCTGGAACAGCCGGACTTGATCGGAGCGCATACGCCGATTCTATGCCTGCCCGACGGCATCGCACCATCGCCGGCCGGCCGAGGATCAAACGACGTGCAGGTAGCGCAGCACCACCATGACGAACGCGACCAGCACTCCCAGCAGCACGATGCGGCGCGCACGGGCCACCGTATGCTCGCGTTGCGTGACAGGCGAAGGATTGCGTGAGGCAGCCAGCTCGTCGCCGTGCCGGATCACCGGCTCGATGCCGAGCTCGCGCAGCAGGGTGCGAGCCCTGGTGTAGTCGTCGGCGCTGGTGATCCACACCTGCGCCCAGCTGTCGCGGGTGTCCTGCCGTTGTGTATAGCTGAACCGCTGCCAGGTCGGGCGGTTGTAGTTGGAGCGATTGGCCACGGTAGCCTCGATGCCATGTTCGGCCATCAGGGCGACCACGGCATCAATGTTTTCCTGGCGAGGTGAGGTATAGATCTGGCGCATATGCGCAGTTTACCCGCCTTGGCCGGCTCTGAACCGGGTCGGTGGGATCAGGGTTGGCGCAGGCGGATCAGGCCTTCCTGGGCGGAGGAGGCAATCAGCCGGCCATCACGGCTGAAAATCTGTCCACGCGCCAGCCCGCGACTGCCCTGTGCGGTCGGACTGTCGAACGAATACAGCAGCCATTCGTCGACGCGAAATGGCCGGTGGAACCACAGCGCATGGTCGAGGCTGGCCATCTGCACGTTGTGGGTGAGGTAGGAGATGCCGTGCGGCAGCGTGGCCGTGCCGATCAGGTGGAAGTCCGAGGCATACGCCAGCAGTGCACGGTGCAGGATGGCAGAGTCATCGATCGGACAGACCAGCTTGAACCAGATGTGCTGGATCGGCGGCCGCTTGGCCGGGTGCTGTTCGTCGCGCGGCCACACCTGGCGAAAGGCGAACGGGCCGTCGATGCCGAGCCAGCGCTGCAGTTTCACCGGCAGCCGCGCCAGCTCGTCCGGCGACAGCGCGTGCAATGGCTCAACGTCCTCCGGCGCCGGCACCTCGGGCATCGTTGTCTGATGCTCCACGCCTTGCTCCGGTACCTGGAATGAGATCGAGCCATCCAGGATCGGCTGACCGTGCTGGATCGCCACCACCCGCCGCGAGGAAAACGAGCCGCCATCGCGGGTGCGCTCCACGCTGTAGACAATCGGCGCATCGATATCGCCGGCGCGCAGGAAATACGCATGCAGCGAATGCGCCTCGCGCACCGGGTCCACCGTCTGCTGCGCCGCCGCCAGCGCCTGTCCCAGCACCTGGCCTCCAAACACGAAGCGGGTGCCAATGTCGCGACTCTGGCCGCGGAACAGGTTGTCTTCCAGACGCTCGAGCTGCAGCAGCTCGACCAGTTCGGTGACGTGGTTTGACGACATGGGGTGGGAAGCTCGATAGGGCGTGAAGCGAGATTATAGCGGGGCACCAGCTCTACTCCGTCCTCTGCTTGCAAGGGAGGGTTGGGAGGGCCCTTGATCGTGTTCGTGAGCAAGCAAGAGTCACCCCCTCCCAGCCTCCCCCTGCGAGCAGGGGGAGGCGCGCAGCTACGGAGCCCCGATACGCGTCAGCCCGCTGCCGTCCAGCACTTCAGCCCATGGAAACATCGGGCCCGGGTCGAGCTTGCGGTGGATCTCGATGGCCGGGTCGTCGCTGGCGGGCATCATCGCGGTATCCAGATCCTCATGGCCGGCGATCTGCCGCAGGCTCGGGAAGTCACGCCGCAACTGGGCGAGCAGGGCTTGCAGCGCGCGGATCTGGGCGGCCGGGTAGGGCTCGGTCATCTGCTGATGATGCGAGTCCCACCAGTGCGGGTACCGGCCCAGGTTCACCAGCTCGATGCCGATCGAGTTCGGGTTATGGCCGCGGACATGGTTCGCCACGCGGGTGCCGGGGACATAGCGGTGGATCGTGCCGTCGCGGTCAATGTAGTAGTGGCCGCTATTGCCGGTGCCGTTGTCATGCAGCGCCCGTTCGCCGTACTCGCGGGCGGTGGCCATGTCCGGCAGTTCGGTGCAGTGGATGACCACCCGCTCGACGGCGTCGGCGGGTCGCTCGGGCAACTGGTCGATATAGGGCAGTGGTTGATCGTGAATGGCTGGCGGCATGGACCAAGTCTCGCATGGGGCCAGGCCGGGCGGAAACGCCGCCTGTTACGATGCACGCCTTAGCTTTCTGCAGTTTCCATGGAGACCGCCATGCGCGGCCAGATCATTCTTTCGCACGGTTCGGATTCCGGCCCGGACGCGACCAAGGTCAGCACGCTGGCACAGCTGGCCGAATCGCTGGGTTGGCGCACGCAGCGGCCGGACTACCGTGACGACGATGCGCGTGGCCATGCCGGTTCGGTGGCGCCGCGGATCGCCCGTTTGCGAGCCACCATCGAGGAGCTGGCCGAGCCGCCGCTGCTGGTCGGGTCGAGCATGGGCGCATTCGTGTCCGGACTGGCCTCGCTGGATGTGCCGGTGGCCGGTCTGCTGCTGCTGGCCACGCCAAGTGCGATTCCCGGTTATGCGCGGGCGTTCGATCTACGGCACGGCGTGCCGACGCTGCTGATCCACGGCTGGCGCGACGAGGTCTGTCCGTTGGGTGGCGTGCAAACGTTCGCCGCGCAGCGTCGATTGCCGCTGCTGGTGCTCGACGACGACCACCGGCTGGGCGCCAGCATGGACGTGATCGCCGCACAATTTCGCTTGTTGCTGGACCAACTGGCGGAGGCTGCATGAGCCACTATTTCGCCACCTGCCCGAAAGGCCTGGAATACCTGTTGCGCGACGAATTGATCGCGATCGGTGCCAGTGACGTGCGAGAGGCGCTGGCCGGTGCGCATTTCTCCGGCACGCTTGAAACCGCCTATCGCGCATGCCTCTGGTCACGCATGGCCAGCCGCATCCTGCTACCGCTGGCCGAGTTCGATGCGGCCGACGACGATGCGTTATATCGCGGCGTACAGGAAATCGACTGGAGCCAGCATCTGGCCGCGCATGCCACCTTCGCGGTGGACGCCGGCACCGCGATGAGCAAGCTCACCCATAGCCAGTTCATCGGCCTGCGGGTGAAAGACGCGGTGGTCGATCAGTTCCGTCAGCGCGACGGCAATCGGCCGGGCATTGACACCGATGAACCGGACATCCGCATCAATTTGCGCCTGCGTCGCGATCGCGCCACGCTGTCGCTGGACCTGGCTGGCTCGCCGCTGCATCGGCGTGGCTGGCGCGAAGTGCAGGGTGAGGCGCCGCTGAAGGAAAATCTCGCCGCGGCGATGCTGCTGCGCGCGCGCTGGCCCGAGGTCTATGCGGCCGGCGGCGCCCTGTTCGATCCGATGTGCGGCTCCGGCACCTTGCTGATCGAAGGCGCCTTGATGGCGGCCGACGTGGCGCCTGGCCTGCGTCGCGAGTATTTCGGCTTTCTCGGCTGGCAGCAGCACGATATCGCGCTGTGGCGCAGCTTGCTGGACGAGGCGAAACAACGCGCCGACACCGGTCTGCGCGGATTGCGCAGCGTGTTCTTCGGCAGCGATGCCGACCCGCGCATGGTACAGACGGCCAAACGCAATGCGCAGGAAGCGGGCGTGGCCGGCTTCTTCACACTGGACAAGCAGGACATGGCGCACGCCGCGCCACCGCCGGGCGTCGACTACGGCCTGGTCATCACCAATCCTCCGTATGGCGAACGGCTCGGTGAGCGCGCAGAGATGCCGAAGCTCTACCGTACCCTTGGCGACGCGCTGCGCTCGCGTTTCAGCGGCTGGCGTGCCGCCGTGCTGGCTGGCGACGTGGACCTGGGTCGCGCGATGCAGTTGCACGCGGACAAGCGGTATGCCCTTTACAACGGCGCACTGGAAACCGTGCTGCTGACGTTTGATCTGAGCAAGCGCGATGAAGCGCCGCGCGAACCGAAGCCGCTTTCGGCTGGCGCGCAAATGCTGAAGAACCGGTTGGAGAAAAACCTCAAGCATCTGCGCAAGCGGTTGATTCGCGAAGAGATCCAATGCTGGCGCGCGTATGATCAGGATCTGCCTGAATATGCCGCCGCGATCGATGTCTACGGCGACACGCAAGGCGACGATCATTTGCATATTCAGGAGTATCGGGCACCGGCGGATGTGCCGGCCGACGTCGCCCGGCTGCGCTTGCGTGAAATCGCTCGCGTCGCTGGCGAAGTACTCGGCGTGCCACGCGAACGCATTGCGCTGAAAACCCGCGAGCGCGGGAAGGGCGGATCCAAATACGGCCAGCTCGATCAGCGCAACGAGTTCATCGAAGTGCAGGAAGGTGGCCTGGATTTCCTGGTCAACCTCACCGATTACCTCGACACCGGCTTGTTTCTCGATCATCGACTGGTCCGCGCAAAAGTACGCGAGCTGGCGCAAGGGCGCTGTTTCCTGAACCTGTTTGCCTATACCGCGACGGCCAGCGTTTACGCGGCGGCTGGAGGCGCGCTGGAAACCACCAGTGTCGACCTTTCGGCGACCTATCTTGAATGGGCGTCGCGAAATCTTGCGTTGAATGGATTCAGCGGCGCCAGCCACCGCTTGATGCAGTTCGACGCGCTGGACTTTCTGCAACGCGACCGCGAGCACTATGGGCTGATCTTTGTCGATCCACCCACTTTTTCAAACTCCAAACGCGCCGATGACTTTGATGTGCAGCGCGATCACGTGAAGTTGCTGCACGCCTGCGACGACCGGCTGACGCGCGATGGCGTGATCGTGTTTTCCAACAATTTCCGCCGCTTCAAACTTGATCGCGAGGAGCTTGAAAAGCGCTTCGAAATCGAAGATTGGACCGTGCCGAGCATCCCGTTCGACTTTTCCCGTCGCGCTGATATTCACGGCTGCTGGCTGCTTCGGCGGCGCCAGTCTGACGCCGCGATAAACCCCTGGGATAACGCCCGGATCAAAAAGTAAACGCTTCAGTCCACATTAAGCCCGAGAAGCCGAGCATAGGTCCCGTATCAACGGAGAAAGCGTCATGACCAAACGTTTGAGTGGTGCTGGCAAGTTGTTGGCTTTGGGCCTTGCGGTAGCGGCGACGGTGGCAATGCCACTGACCGCGTCGGCAGAGGGCTGGGGCGGTCATGGCGGCTACGGCTACCATGGTGGTGGTTACCATGGTGGTTATGGCTATCGCGGTGGCTACGGCTATCGCGGCGGTTACTGGAGTGGCGGTCGCTGGATCGCTGGTGCGATCGTTACCGGTGCGGTGATCGGTCTGGTGGGCAGTGCACTGGCCCCGCCGCCGGTTTATTACGGTCCTCCGGTGTATTACGGCGCACCGGGTCCGGTCGTCTATCAGAGCGGACCGCCGGTGGTGTATCAAAGCGGACCGCCGGTTGTTTACAACGGACCGGCACCGACAACCTACATTCGTGACGACGGTTACGGCCACTGATCTCACGGTCAGCTGCCAAGCAAAACAAGCCCGGCAATGCCGGGCTTTTTGTTTTTATACGCACACCGCACTGCACCACGCTGATTGAATCGGGTATGGCGAATCACCCGGGATTCGCTCATGCGACTGCGATCATTTTGCCATCTGCCGATCACATGATTTGAACAGTTGGCCCGGCATGCTTCGCGGCATGTTTTTTAACGATCCACGCCCAACGACCTCCCGCACGACGACGGTGCTGTCGGCTACGCGGAGGCGACCCTGATGACGACCTGGCAGTCCTCCACCCCGGTCACGGTTGCCCAGCGCTTTCAGCAGGTGCGTCAACAGACGCTGGCACTGTGTGCCGGTCTGAGCGCGGAGGACCTGCTGGTGCAGTCGATGCCGGATGCCAGTCCGGGAAAATGGCATCTGGCACACACCAGCTGGTTCTTCGAGCAGTTCGTGCTGGGGCGCGATCCGGCTTATCGGCCGCGGGATCCGGCGTGGCTTTACCTGTTCAACTCCTACTATCAATCGGTCGGTCCGATGCATGCCCGGCCGCAACGCGGGCTGCTGTCGCGGCCTTCGCTGGACGAAGTGTGGGCGTATCGCCAATACATCGACGAGGCGGTCGGCGAGTTGCTGATCGGCGACGACGATCCGGAGTTGGCCGCACTGGTCGAGCTGGGCCTGCAGCACGAGCAACAGCATCAGGAGCTGCTGCTGACCGACATCAAGCATGCGTTCTGGTGCAATCCGTTGCAGCCGGCGTATCGCGGCGCCATCGCCGCTTCAACGGGCCCGACACCGGTGCCGCTGCGCTTTGTCGATGGCCGCGAAGGCATCATCGAGATTGGCCACCGTGGTGAGGGTTTTGCGTTCGACAACGAAACGCCACGACACCGCACGTTGTTGCAGCCACACGCACTGGCGAACCGGCTAGTGACCAACGCCGAATACCTGGCGTTTGTCCACGAAGGCGGCTACCGCGAGCCGGGCCTGTGGCTGTCTGATGGATGGGCCACCGTACAGGGCGAAGGTTGGCAGCATCCCATCTACTGGCAGGCCGACCTGGCCAGCGAGTTCACCCTTGCTGGGGTGCGCGCGCTGGATCCGCATGAACCGGTTTGTCATATCAGCTATTTCGAAGCCGAGGCGTTCGCGCGCTGGGCTGGAGCACGGTTGCCGACCGAAGCCGAGTGGGAGTCAGCTGCACAGGGCGTCAAGGCCGGCGGCAATCTATTGGATAAACAGCGCTATCAACCGCGCGCGAGCAGCGACGGCGACGGCATCACGCAGTTGTATGGCGATGTCTGGGAGTGGACAGCTTCTCCGTATGTCAGTTATCCGGGCTTTCGCCCGCTGCCCGGTTCGCTGGGCGAATACAATGGCAAATTCATGTGTGGGCAGTGGGTGTTGCGCGGCGGTTCCTGCGTGACGCCGCGCGATCACATCCGAGCCAGTTACCGCAATTTCTTTCCACCCCATGCCCGCTGGCAGTTTGCCGGGCTACGACTGGGACAGGACCGATGAACGTGGAAGCCTGTGGCGTCAGTGACGACGATCGTCGCCCGCCGGTTAGTGATTTACTCGAAGTTGCCCAGCGTGGGCTCGCGCTCAAGCCCAAGCGGCTGCCGTCGTGGCTGTTCTACGACGAGCACGGCTCCCGGTTGTTCGAGCAGATCTGCGAGCAGCCGGAGTACTACCTTACCCGCTGCGAAATTGCGCTGATGGACGAACACGCCGGCAGCATTGCCGACGTGCTGGGTAGCGAAGTGCGTCTGGTCGAATACGGCAGCGGCAATGCGCGCAAGACGCACATCTTGCTGCAGCATCTGCAGGCACCGGTAAGTTATGTGCCGGTCGAGATTTCGTCGGAACCGCTGCGGCAGAGTGTGGGGCGGCTGGCCAGGGAATTTCCGCAGCTGCCGTTGCAGCCGTTGTGCGCAGACTTCAGCAAACCGCTGCGCTTGCCGATTCCGCCCAGCGCGCCGCGACGCACGGTGGTGTATTTCCCCGGTTCCACCATCGGCAATTTCGAGAACCGCGAAGCTGCCGCGCTACTACGCAAGATGCGCAACGAAATGGGCGATGCCGGCGGCATCCTGATCGGGGTGGACTTGAAAAAGGACCCGGAGGTGATCGAGGCGGCCTACAACGACCGCGCCGGCATCACCGCAGCGTTCACCCTCAACATGCTGACCCGGCTGAATCGGGAGATCGGCAGCAACTTCGAACTGTCGGCCTTCGGTCATCGGGCGCACTACAACCAGATGATCGGACGGATCGAGACCCACATCGTCAGCCACCGCGAGCAGCAGGTCAAAATGGGACGCGCGAGCGTGGCGTTCCGCGAGGACGAGGCGATCCAGGTCGAATACAGCTGCAAATATTCGTTGGCCGACTTTGCTGCCCTGGCCGCCAAGGCGGGCCTGGCCGTGCTGCGTGTATGGACCGACCCCCAGCAGATGTTCAGCCTGCAATATCTGGTGCGCGCGAGCACGGTGGCTCGCTGAACGTATTGGCGCGCCATCCCCTGGTGAAGCAGCATGGAGCGCGCGTTGCACGCGCTCCATGCCGAGTTCTGTTACTTGGCGCCGTATAGCGCCTGCACGTCGGCGGTCAATGCCGACTGACTGTCGTTGCGTGCGTAGAACATGTGGCCGCCTGCGTATTCCTTGACCTGCACGCGGGTGGGATCACCCATCGCCGGCATCTGATCGACGATCAGCACTGAGGCCATGAACGGGCACGACAGATCGTCCCAGCCGTGTGCAATCAACACGCGCAGGCCCGGATCGTTCGCCACCGCTTCGCGCAGCTGCGACACCGAGCCCTTGTTGGCGTCGTCGTCTTCATGCCACAGCTTGTTCACGTCGTAGCTCAGCGCGTTGTAGCGACCTTCATATTTCCAGCCCACGGTCTGGGTGACGAAATTGACCATCGCGCTGGTGGTTGGCGCGATGATGCCGTTGAGGATCGGATCGCCGGTTTCCTGATGCGGTGCGTACGGGAACGGGTCCCAAGCGGTGACGTTGGAGTCGTAGCGGCTGCCGAGCTTGCCTTCGGCGCGGTACACCTCGCGCAGGTAGGCCTGGGTCTCCAGCCGGCCGCCGGAGCGTTTCACGAACAGCGGATCGAGTCCGGTCAACTCGGTGACCTTGCTGACCACACGATCGGCCGTCTGCGGATCGGATCGGCCCTTCATCAGATCGGTGGCGTATTCGCTACGGGTGTAGTCGATGACCGAGGCCATCGCCTGCGGGGTCAGTTTGTGTTCGCGCTCCAGATGCGCGGCCGCAATCGAAGGCAACGTGAGCATCCAGGGCAGCGGCGACACGTTCTCGTCATCCGACGCCGCCGGATCGAGATACGGCGACAGCAGCACCACACCGTTCATCGCCACACCGAGCTGGGTCTGCAGATAGTCGGTGATGCGCGGGCCACGGAAACCGCCGTAGCTTTCGCCCACCAGATACTTGCGCGAGGTCATGCGGCCGCTCTTGACCAGCCAGTCGTAGACGATGCGCGAGAGATACTTGATGTCGTTGTCGGTGCTGTAGAACTGCTTGGTTGCTTCCTTGTCGTCCACCAGTGCACGGCTGTAACCGGTGCCGACGGGATCGATGAAGACCAGGTCGGTGAAGCCCAGCCAGGTGCCGGGGTTGTCGTGCAGGGTGGCTGGCTGCGACGGCGTGTCGCCTTCGACGCCGAAGTTCACCTTCTTCGGGCCGATCGCACCGAAGTTCAGATAGACCGAGGACGCGCCAGGGCCGCCATTGAGCGCAAACGTCACCGGCCGATCTTTGCCGGGCATGGTGTACGCAGTGAACACCACCTCACCGATGGTGGTGCCCTTTTCATCGCGCACCGGCAGCGAGCCTACGGTGACGGTGTATTTGAGGGTTTTGCCACTCACCGTGGTGCTTTGCGTCACGTGCGCATCCGCAGGGAACGGCGGCAGGTGAAAATCACTGGTGCTGGCCGCGTCCGCTGCGGGTGGTGGCTTGTGTGCATCGGCCGCCAGTGTCGTGGTGTTGAGACCCG
Organism: Rhodanobacter sp. MP7CTX1; assembly: GCF_014205795.1. Lineage (GTDB taxonomy): Bacteria > Pseudomonadota > Gammaproteobacteria > Xanthomonadales > Rhodanobacteraceae > Rhodanobacter. The sequence continues at coordinate 186,145 of NZ_JACHCN010000004.1, read as the reverse complement.
CCAGCACCAAGGCGGCCAGCAGGGTGAATTGCAGAGACTTGCGCACGAATCATTCCCCTCGGATCAAAGATCCAAGCCTAACTGTCCGTGACACGTCCGGAGTGTGCATAAAGGCATGGGTGCAGGGGCTTGCCAAATCCCGCCAGGTACCTTTCGGCTGCCCGTTCAACGCTGCGCCAATGCACCTTCGACGAACTGCTGCAGCTGGGCCGCGTTCAGCGCTCCGGACTGTCGCGCGATCTCGCGGCCCTGGCGCAACATGACCAGTGTAGGAATGCTGCGGATGTTGAAGCGTTGCGCCAGTTGTGGCTGCGCTTCGGTATCCAGCTTGGCTAGCCGCAGTCGTGGTTCGAACTTGCCTGCGGCCTGTACGAATACCGGCGCAAACGAGAGGCAGGGCCCACACCATGGCGCCCAGAAATCGATCAGCACCGGCAGATCACCGCGGCCGGCCACGGAGTCGAAGTTGCTGGCGGTCAGTTCCACCGGGTGCCCGTCGAACAGGGCTTGCTTGCAGCGGCCGCATTGGGGGTGCTCGCCGACACGATCGGCCGGTACGCGATTAAGCGCGCCGCAATGCGGGCAGGGAATAGCCAGTGGGTTACTCATGACGGACTCCGACAATAGCTGGGCGCATCGCGCCATGCCCGGCAAGATGGCGGCGGCCTTGCGCAAACCCAAGTCGGCATTCAGGTAACGGATGCTTACCTGTATGTATCAGGCACGCTCCTGTGAATCTCGATAGGCACGGCGCAGCAATTCATGGAAGTGGTGCACGGCATTTTCGCGCAGCGGATTCAGCCGACCAGCTTCGTAAGAGCCCGAGGCGAGGCCGCGCTGCACGTCCTGACAGATGGTTACGTCCTCGTCCTGTACTTCGTCGCTGAACGCGATGTCGTTCGCACGGCGTGCCAATGCTTCGGCTCCGCTGTCCGCAGCGTAGAAGAAGTCGAATTCCACCCGGCAACGGTCCACACCCAGCGGCAGCACGCGATTGGTTTGCAGGCGGCCGGGCAGGATGTTCAGCATCGCGTTTGGATACAGGAAGTAGTACAGCGCCTCGCCGCTGCCGTAGAGGTCGGCGCCGCTTTCCAGCGGGCTGAACTGGAACGAATACCAGGTCGCCGTTTCGGTGATGTAGCTGCGGTAGTCGAGCACGCTGTTCAGGCCCGGATGGATATGCGGTACGTGGTAACCCTCCAGGTAATTGTCCACATAGACCTTCCAATTGCACGCCACCTCCCAGCTGGCGCGATGATGGAATTCGTAGCCGTCCAGCGCACGATCGGGGCCAAGCCGCGCATCGATGCCGGCGACAAAATCTTCGAACGGCGGCGCCTCGCCGGTGGCGACAAATACCAGCCCCTGCCACACCTGCACGCGCACTTCAGGCAGGCGAATGTCGGCGGGGTCGAAGTCCGGCGTGCGTCCCATTTCCGGCGCGCCGCGCAATACGCCATCCAGCCCATAGGTCCAGCCGTGGTAGCGGCAGCGCAACGCGGTGGCGCCACGGCCATCGCAGCTCGCGATGGGGCCGGCGCGATGCCGGCAGACATTGTGGAACGCGCGGATGGTTGCCTCGTCGCTGCGCACAATCAGCAGCGGCAGGCCGGCGATCGTGGTCACCACGTGATCGCCCACGCCACTCAATTGCGACTGATGGCAGACCAGTTGCCAGCTGCGTGCGAACACGGCATCCGCATCCAGCGCGGGTGCGCGGGGATCGGTATAGAACCTTGCAGAAAGCGCCAGCGCATGTTCCAGCGACTGCGCGACAAGCACATCGGAAGAGAGCAGGTCAGCCATCGGCGATACGTCGGTCAGGGGCGATGCCTGAGTATCGACCGCCGATCTGTCTACGGGAAGAGGCCATCGGCCGGGATGATCGTCGATCACCCCGGCCGGTTGTCAGCTCACGACAAGGCGATCAATCAATGGCCGCCGTTGTCGTTGTGATCATCACGATCATTTTTCTTTTCCGGCGGCCTGGCTGGCGGCCTGGATGCCTCGGGGTTGCCGTGTTGCTGTACCCGATAGTCCTGAGCCGGATTCGCGGGGCGCCCCTGATTGCCAGGAGGCGCATACACGGGGCGCCCCTGATTGCCAGGTGCCGCATATTCGGGTCGTCCCTGATTGCCAGGGGCCGCATATACAGGGCGTCCCTGATTGCCGGGCTCCGCATACACGGGACGCCCCGGAGTAACCGGCCCCAGGTGTCCAGGTCGCTCGTCGGCGTGCTCGTATCCCGGCATCGGGTGTACCGGCCCGTTGTACGGATAGCGCGACGGCGGCGGAGGCGGGCGACGCACGTAGGGGCGGTTGTACCAGGTCGCGCGATCGCCGTAGAACGGTCGGCTGCGGTAGTACCGATCCCAGTAATCGCCGATCACGAAAGTAACGACCGGGATCCCGATCTGCGCCCCATACATGGGCAGCAGCACGGGCTGATTCTGGTAGTCGTACTGGATGTAGTTCCCGGCGACCCAGCCGCGACTGCCGTAGGCGATCACATCGCACCACTCCCAGCCATCGGTGCAACCCTGCACGCCGACTTCCGTGCCCGCCGGAATCTGCGCGACCAGCGGGTAGCTCGGATCCGGTCCGGCGAACAGATCGACGTTGTCGGTGACGTAGGCGTCCTGCGCTTGTGCGAGCACGGGGATGGCAAGGGACAGTGCTGCAAGGGCACACCAAACCAAACGTTTCATTGTGCTGTCGATCTCCGGCGAGTGAGTAGTCAATACGACTGCCCGTCTGCGGGCGCAGTGGGCGGAGGCATTATGCACTGCCGGATTTGATGCTGCGGACTCCGTAAAACGTCTGCTAGGCATGCATTAAGGCAGCTTCGCCGGACTCAGCGCGGTGTCTGGCGAAGCTGTACTCAGCCGGTGGTTCGCGGAACGAAGCGCAACGCCACCGAGTTCATGCAATAGCGCAGTCCGGTCGGTTGCGGACCATCGTCGAACACGTGGCCGAGATGGCTGTCGCAGCCGGCGCAACTGATCGCGGTGCGATCCATGCCAAAGCTGCTGTCTGCATTCTGAATCACATTGCGCTTGGCGATCGGCTGCCAGAAGCTCGGCCAGCCAGTGCCGGAATCGAACTCGGTCGCTGCGTCATACAGCGCCGTGGCGCAGCCCATGCACCGAAACAGGCCTTTGCCGTTGGGCCGCTCATGCGGGCCGCTGAACGCCATCTCGGTGCCGGCGCGACGCATGATGTTGAATGACGCCGGCGACAGCCGTTGCCGCCATTGCGTGTCCGTCAGCACCAGCTTGGGCACCTGCTTTGGGCCAAGGTCACGGCCGTCGTCGCCAAAGATCTCCAGCAGAACATTGCCGGGCTTGCCGACGGGCTGGTTGTCGGCAGCGAACAGGCGCGGAATGATCAGCCCGCCACCGGCCACCAGTAGAGCGCCGCCGGTGACAGCCGCGCGCAGGAAGCGGCGGCGATCCATCGCGAGGGTTTCATCGATGCGTGACATGTGAGCCTCCGTAGGTTTGTCTGCTTTCTGTGGGAGCGACTTCAGTCGCGATGCCTTTCGGTGTCATGTCTAAAGAGCAATCGCGACTGAAGTCGCTCCCACAAGAGCAGTTCGGATCAGCCGAACGTGAAGGCATAGGCCTGGACGCCGGGGTCGAGGAATTCGATCTCGAACAAACGCTCGCCACTGCCGTTGGCTTGACGTACCAACTGGTATAGCCGCTGTTCGCTGATGGTGCCGTTGCCGTCGGCATCGGTATCCGTGCCGTGATCGACACCGGGTGCCTTGCCGTCGATGGTGACGCGGAAGCGGACCGGCTTGCCGTCGTTGGCGGGGCCAAGCACCAGGTGCAAGTCGCGGCCACGAAAACGATAGACGATGCGTCCGCCGGCCTTTTCCAGTTGTGCGCTTTCACCATGCACGGTCCAGCGGCCATCGAGCGCCCACTGATCGGTGCCGAGCGTGCCGGCCTGGTAGTCCCATGGGTCGTCGTGCGCCACCTTGCCGCCGACGAAATTTTCGGCACGGGCATAGCCGACATAGGTTTCCGGTGACTGGGTGGGATCGCGCGACGCCGCCGCTTCCACGCCTTCACGCATGCCGCTGACGTAGCCGCCGGGCAGATCTTTCTGGCCAGCCGCGGTCAGCAGCTGGCGAATCACATCCTCGCTTTCCTGATAACCACCCTCACCGAAATGGTGGTGACGAATCTGTCCCTGCGCGTCGATGAAGTAATGCGCCGGCCAATATTCGTTGTTGAAGCCCTGCCAGATGGCGTAGTTGTTATCCAGCGCGACCGGATAGTCGACGCCCAGATCCTTGACCGCCTTGGTGACGTTGGCCGGATCCTTCTCGAATGCAAACTCCGGCGCGTGCACGCCGATCACCACCAGGCCGTGATCCTTGTACTTGTCGGCCCAGCCACGCACATACGGCAGCGAGCGGATGCAATTGATGCAGGAGTACGTCCAGAAATCGACCAGCACGACCTTGCCGCGCAGCGACTCGACGGTCAGTGGCGGACTGTTGATCCATTGTGTGGCCCCGGCCAGCGACGGCATCTGACCTTCCACCGGCAACGGGTCGCCGGCCTTCAACACCGGTTCGGCGGCGGGTGCCGGGGTCACCGCATTGATCAGCTTCTGTTCGATGCCGCCAGTACTGGCCAGCGACACGCGGGTGAGCAGGCCGGTGTCCAGCCCGAGCGCAATGCAGGCCACGCCGGCAAGCACCAGCACGCCGAGTACGCGGCGTACCCATTCACCGGCGCCCAGCGAGCGCTTCATCAACGCGAAGACCTTGCCGCCGATCAGCAAGGCAAGGCCCAGCGAAGTCGCCGCACCTCCCGCATACGTCAGCAACAGCAAGGTGGTCTGCACGCTGGCACCATTCAGCGCCGCGCCGGTCAGCAGCAGGCCCAGGATCGGACCCGCGCACGGCGCCCACAACAGCCCGGTGGCGACGCCGAGTCCGGCAGCCGACCAGATCGAATCGCCATCGGTCGCCGAACGCTGCGACAGCCGGTTGCCCAGCGCCACAAACGGACGGGTGATCCATTCGGCAAGATGCGTCGACAGCAGGGTCAGGCCGAGGAACGCCAGCACCACCAGCGCGATGATCCGGCCGTACTGGTTGGCATGCACCGCCCAGCCCCCTCCCAGCGCCGCCAGCGTAGCCACCGCGGCAAACGTGATCGCCATGCCCAGCAGCATGGGCAAGCCATTGCGCATGAACGGACGATCGGAGCGGGCAAACACGAACGGCAGCACCGGCAGGATGCAGGGACTGAGGATGGTCAGTACGCCACCAAGGTAGGCGAGGATCAACACGAGCATGGGAGCGTTATCCGTTGGGGTTGCATGTCTATTCGCAGTAAGGTTGGTTGCGGTTACTTCGGGCGAGATTGCACCGCGCGGCGGTGGTTTTCAGCGCCAGTGCCAGCAACGATCCCTTGTGCTGATCCAGGTACGAAGTAACTCCGGTGCCGGATGCGGCGAATGCCCCTGTGAATCCCCGATCTGGAGCGGAGATGCCGCAAGCCTTGACCGCAACCGGCTTCATGGGTCTAGATAGTGACCTTTCCCTATGGGCGAGTGTCAAACAGACCGTGTCAGCCGAATCCGCCGCTGTAAGTAACAGCGACTCGCCCGATCAGCGTCGGGCGGCGTGGATGGCGGCTGCCCAGGCCGGCGACCGGCGCGCCTACGAAAAAGTGCTGGCCGATTCGATCGCGCTGATACGCGCGGCGGCACGGCGACAGGGCGTCTCGCCGGATCAGCTCGACGATGTGGTGCAGGAAACCCTGATCACGGTGGATCGCGTGCGCCACACCTACGACCCGAGTCGTTCGTACGATGCGTGGCTCAGCGCGATTGCGAGCCGTCGCGCGATCGATGCACTGCGCAGCCGCGGTCGGCGCGGCAGTCGGGAGGTGCACGACGAATTTGCGCTGGATCGCCATCCCGATGTCGACGATGCCAGCGCCGCCACCGAAAGCGAGCAACGGGCGCGGCGCCTGCGTGCGGCAATTGCCGAGTTGCCGCCGGGTCAGCGTGAAGCCGTGGAGCAGTTGGGTCTGCGCGAGCGCTCGTTGAGCGAGACGGCTGAACTCACCGGGCGCAACACCGGCGCCTTGAAAGTGAACCTGCATCGCGCGCTGAAAGCGCTGCGCGAGCGTTTCCATGGAGAACTGTGAACACCATGCCTGACCAACGATCACATGCGGCATTGATCGGCCAGCTAGGCAGCGGACTGGTGCCGGTACGGCGGCTGTTGCCGCCGTGGCTGCGCACGGCCGGCTGGCTGCTGGTGGTGGCTGCGATCGCGGCGGTGTTGTTGATGCATTACGGCATGAGTGGCATGGAGCGCCGCTGGAGCGCGGCGCCGGATCTGGCGTGGGCCGGTGTCGGTGCGGTGGTGACCACGATCTGCGCGGCGTGGGCCGCATTCGCACTCAGCGTGCCGGGACAGCGCGGCCTGTGGGCCTGGTTGCCGTTGCCCGGCGCGTTGCTGTGGATTGGCGCCAGTGGCCTGGGCTGCCTTAGCGTCTTGATCGAGCCGGGAACCCACATCACCAGCCTGCATCAGTCCAGCGACTGCCTGGTGTTCATCATCACTTTCTCGATTCCGCTGTCGGCGTTGCTGATCGTGCTGCTGCGTCGCGCCTTCCCGTTGCGGCCGATACTGACGGCCGTCATGGTGGGTCTGGCCAGCGCCGCCGCGTCGGCCAGCCTGCTGGAGATCTGCCACGCCTACGATGCCGCCGCGACCGATCTGCTGACACATGCACTGGCGGTGACCCTGGTCGTGGCTGCGAATGCCGCGATGGGCGGCCGGTTGCTTTCCAGGGCTTGACGACTTGCGCTCCTTCCCCTGCTGTAGGGGAGGGGGGAATCTGGATCAGTCGCGGAAGTTGTCGAACTGCAGCGGCAGCTCGACGTCGGCCTTGCGCAATACCGCCATGGCCTCCTGCAGATCGTCGCGTTTCTTGCCGGTGACGCGCAGCTTTTCGCCATTGATCTGCGCTTCGACCTTGAGCTTGGCTTCCTTCAGCGACGCGACCAGCTTCTTTGCCACCGGCTGTTCGATGCCCTGCTTGATGGTGATTTTCTGCCGCGCGCCGCCCAGGTTCACTTCGGGATCGGCGGCGTCCAGTGCGCGGATGTCGATCTTTCGCGCGACCAGTCGGCCGCGCAGGATGTCCAGCATCTGCTGCAACTGGAATTCGCTTGGAGCGCTCTGCGTGATGACGAACTCGTCAAGCGTGAAGTTCGCGTCCGAGCCCTTGAAGTCGAAGCGGGTGGACAGCTCACGGTTGGCCTGATCGACCGCGTTGGTCAGTTCGTGCTTGTCGACTTCGGAGATCACGTCGAAGGAGGGCATGGCGACAATTCTCGGAAAGTGGTGGAGGGGCAGTAGGCCAGTGTAAGCGATGCAGCGCGAGGTCGTGGGTGGATAATGCCGCGCGGCGACGCAAATCAGGATGAAGGCGATGGCGGAATGAAAGTGGACGTATTGATCATCGGTGCCGGCGCCGCCGGACTGATGTGTGCTCTCGCGGCGGGCCAACGCGGGCGCCGGATATTGGCGGTCGATCATGCGAACAAGGTGGGCAAGAAGATCCTGATGTCCGGTGGTGGGCGCTGCAATTTCACCAACCTCGGCGTCACCCCGGGCCAGTACCTGTCGGCGAATCCGCATTTCGCCAAGTCCGCACTGGCGCGCTATACGCCTGCCGACTTCATCGCGCTGGTCGAGAAGCATCGCATCGCGTATCACGAGAAGGAACTCGGCCAGCTGTTTTGCGATGACTCGTCCAAGCAGATCGTGCGCATGTTGCTGGACGAGTGCGCCGAGTCCGGCGTGACGATCGAGGCGAATTGCGGGGTGCAGCGGGTGCGCAAAACGCCTGAAGGCTTCAGCGTGTTCACCGCGCGTGGCGAAGTGCACGCCGAGTCGCTGGTGGTGGCCAGCGGCGGCCTGTCGATTCCGAGCATGGGTGCCAGCGGCTTCGGTTACGAACTGGCGCGCCAGTTCGGCCACACGGTGCTGCCGATACGCGCGGGCCTGGTACCGCTGACCTTGAGCGGCAAGCATCAGGAGCACTACCAGGATCTGGCCGGTGTTGCGCTGCCGATGGTGGAAGCGCGGGTTGGCAAGCAAAGTTTTCGGGCGGGACTGCTCTTCACCCATCGCGGTATCAGCGGGCCGGCGATCCTGCAGATTTCCTCTTATTGGCAGCCGGGCGACGATCTGCGCATCGACCTGTTGCCGGATCAGGATGTCGGCGTGTGGCTTGTCGAACAGCGTGGGGCACGGCCAGCGGCCGAACTGAAAACCGTGCTTGGCGATGCGCTGCCCAAGCGGCTGGCGCAGCGCCTGTGCGAGCAATGGTTCGAGAGCCGCCCGATGCGCCAGTATCGCGAGGCCGAATTGACGCAGATCGGCGCGCAGCTCAACGCGTGGCCGATCACCGCCAGCGGCACCGAAGGCTACCGCACCGCCGAGGTGACACTCGGCGGTGTCGACACCGACGGCCTGTCCTCCAGCACGATGCAATCGAAGCTTGTTTCAGGGCTTTATTTCATCGGCGAAGTGGTCGATGTCACCGGATGGTTGGGCGGCTACAACTTCCAGTGGGCATGGGCTTCGGGGCAAGCGGCGGGCGAGGTGGTGTAGGTATTCCTCGCCTCTGGACGCTTCCGCTTTCGCACGTCGTGAACGTGTTGAATGCTTCACTGCCCGCAATCAACGATGAAGGAACCCGTATGAAAGTAGGATTTATCGGACTTGGCGCGATGGGTAGCGCAATGGCGAGCAACCTGATTGCCGCTGGCCATACGTTGACGGTGTGGAATCGTTCCGCGGCCGCCACCGAGCCGCTCGCATCGCTGGGTGCCAAGGTGGCGCGCACCGCGGACCGGGCTGCGCAGGGCGATGTGCTGTGCAGCATGCTGGCCAACGATCAGGCCGTGCGTGAGGTCTTCCTCGATGGCGGACTGCTGGATGCGATGGATCGCGGCACCGTGCATGTGAATCACTCGACGATCTCGGTGGCGCTGGCGAAGGAACTGGCTGCCGAGCACGCCAAGCGTGGCCTGGACTATATCGCCGCGCCGGTGTTCGGACGTCCGGACGTGGCGGCCGCGGCGAAGCTGAATATTCTTGCGGCCGGTAGTCCTGCCGCGATCGAGCGCGTGCGACCGTTGCTGGAGGCGATGGGCAGCAAGCTGTGGCCGATGGGCGATGCGCCCGAGCGCGCCAACGTGGTGAAGATCGCCGGCAACTTCATGCTCGCATCGGCGATCGAAAGCATGGCTGAAGCGACGGCGCTGACGCGTGCTTTCGGCGTCAGTGCGGCTGATTTTCTTGAGGTGATGACCAGCACCCTGTTCGCTTCGCCGGCTTACCAGATTTATGGCAAGCTGATTGCCGAGCAGCGCTTCAAGCCGGCCGGAATGAGCTTGCCGCTCGGGCTGAAGGATGTCGAACTCGCCTTGACAGCTGCCTCGACGGCACGCGTACCGCTACCCTTTGCCGGTGTGTTGCGCGACGGCTTGCTGGAAGCGCTGGCGGCCGGCGATGCGGAGCTGGACTGGTCAGCCCTCGCGCTGGTCGCTGCGCGTCGGGCGCATCTGGACGAGCGCGAACAACCGTCGTAAGGCATGCCTGGCGACCCTCATGGGTTTCAGTCCACAGCCGGTTCAGCCAAGTGGGCGCCAGTCCAGCGTGCCGTCGATCACGATATGGCTTCGCCCACCGGTCCACACCGCATCGCCTTCGATGCGCGCGATCAAGCGGGCGTCGTGGCCCATCTCGCGCCCCTGACTGACGTGGTAGCCATGGGCTAGTGCACCGTCCGGTTCGGCGCGGGCGATATAGGCGGCGATCAATCCGTTGGCAGCACCGGAGGCGGGATCCTCGACGATGCCAACGCCGGCCGGGAAGGCACGTACTACCAACTGATAGTCAGTGCCGGCGCTTCGTGCAAACACGCATAGACCCATGCTGTCGCTAGCCTGCGCCAACGCGCCGATCGCCTTATGGTCAGGCTTCCACGCGCGTAGGCTAGCCTCGTCCAAGACCTCGGCCAGCCACCAGCGGCGACCACCATCGACCAGGGCTGGCGGCAGCACGCCCAGGTCGATACCGGCGAGCGCCGCCGGTAGCATGGAGTGCGCGTCGAGGCCCGTTTTCACTACGCGCTCGCCGGGCGACTTCAACAAAAGTTCGCGGCTGGCGCCGCTGCCCTCCACGCGGATCGGCAGCACGCCAGCACCACACTCCTGCCATAACAGGCCATCGCGCGGCTCGGCAGTGCCGCATTCCAGCGCCGCATGCGCACTGCCAATGCTGGGGTGGCCGGCGAATGGGATCTCTTTGTGCGGGGTGAAGATACGCAGGCGATAGCTGGCTTTCGGATCGTTTGCAGGAAGCAGAAATGTGGTTTCGACCAGCGCTGTCCAGCGTGCGAAACGCTGCATTTCATCGGCGCTCCAGTCGGCGGCGCCGATCACCACGCCAAGGTGATTGCCACCGCCAAGGGTGGCGGCAAAAACATCCAGATGCAGGTAGCGAAGCGAAATCATGATATCCGTCAGGCGGCGATAGAACGGGCAAACTCACGCATGATAGTCACGCCGCGCCGTTCTGGGCAGTGGCCAATCCACTTCGGGGCTTGCAGCGAAGCGATGGGCCGCCCGGCAAAGTCGACAAGACAGCGCCCGGGCGCCAAGATGGCGAGCTTTGCTTACCCGTCGCGGAACCGTTCATGCCGATCACCCTGATCATCATCGCCATTACCTGCATCGTCTCGTTCATGGCATTCAAAAACAGCCGGCTGATGAATGACCTGATTCTTTGGCCGCCAGCGATCACCAAACAGCGCGAATACCATCGGCTGGTGACTTACGGACTGGTGCATGCGGATTTTGGACACCTGCTGTTCAACATGTTCACCCTGTATTTCTTTGGTCAGGAAATGGAAGGGTTTTTCGCTGCGCGGCTGGGCAATTTCGGTTTCGTGCTGTTCTATATCGGCGGTCTGGTGATTTCGATCCTGCCGACTTACCTGAAGAATCGCACTAACCCGAACTACCGCAGCCTCGGTGCATCCGGCGCGGTTTCGGCCGTGCTGTTTTCGTACATCCTGCTCGAGCCATGGCAGCGGATCATCGTGCTGGTGATACCGATGCCGGCGATCGTCTATGCACTGCTGTACACCGGCTACTCGATCTACATGGATCGGCGCGGGCAGGGCAACATCAACCACAGCGCGCATCTTTGGGGTGCCGCGTATGGCGTGGCATTCACGCTGTTGGTGGATCCGCGCGTGCTTCCGTATTTTCTAAGCGCGCTGTTGAATCCGGGCATCCGATAACTTGCGCGCTGAGATTCGTTACGCTTGCTTGAGCACTGCATCATGACGGATGCGTCACGCTGTTGATGATGATCTACGGTATCGAGGCGTGCATACTGGCCTCGATCCCCTTGATCACCGCAGGAGAACGAACGCATGGCTACGACCCGAAAGTCGGTTGCGAAGAAATCCACGGCAAAGAAAGCATCGGCTAAAAAAGCAGCTATCAGGAAAATGACGGCGCGAAGCACGACTGCGCCGCGCAAGGCCGCAGTCAAGAAGACTGCCGCTCCAAAGTCAGCAGCGAAGAAAGCGGTCGCAAAGAAACCCGCGGTGAAGAAGCCCACGCTGAAGAAAGCCGTGGCGAAGAAGGCTGCGGCCAAAAAATCTGCGGCCAAGCGCCCAGCCGGCAAAGAGTCGATCAGGAAAGTTGCTGGTAACGCAGCAAGCAAAGCGGCACTGAAAAAGGCCGTGCCGAAGACCGCTGCCGCCAGCAAAGCCCTGAAAAGGCCGGCGGCGAAGCCCACTTCAGTCAAGCCAGCGGGCAAGAAGGCCGCTAGCGGCAAAGTCAGTAGGCGTACACGGGCTGACGCACCGATCAAACACATCAGCCCGGCCGAGGCCGTGGCGCACATCCAGGCGGTGTTGGAAGCCAAGCAGGAACGCGTGCGGCAAGGGCCTAGCTGGCCGGGAGCCGCGCAGACCCCGAACGGTTCAGATGACGTCCATGCGGCCAATGCGACGACCAACAAAGGCTTGTCCAGTGAGGCTGCCTATGGCCACGCGCTGGCCCACGAGCGCGGCGAGCAACAGAAGCGCAAGGGCTGACATCACCGCTGGGCTGTCGGCACATGGCTGGCGGATAAACGAGCGATGGGTGACGCGCCGAAAACTCAGTACGCATTCAAGCGTCGTGTCTTAATGTAGGCCGTCACTCCCGCTGGAGACCGATCATGAAACGCCTGTTGGCCTGTCTTGTCCTGGTTGTCGCTGTCACGACGCTGTCGGGCTGTTACTACGACCCGGGCTACAGTTACGTGCGCAGTACCGGCTACAACGGTGATGTCTACTACGGCACAGGTTATTACGCCTCGCCCGGCTACTACCCCTATTACGGTTACGGTTATTACGGGCCGGGGTACGGCTATTACGGCTGCTGCGGATTTGGATTTTACGGCGGGTACTACGGCGGTGGCGGCTATTGGCGCGGGGGCCGCTGGTACGGCGGCGGTCGTGGTTATTACCACGGCGGCGGCGGTCATGCCGGACAAGGACATCCGGCGTCCAGTTCGCATGGCTCCATGGGCCATCACTAGCGCGGCAAGTGTTCGCGCGAGCCGTCTCGCCAGGACATGAACTGACAGCTGGGGCACAATCGTGGCATGCCCTCCTATCGGTTCGCAGAGTTGCTCACTTCGTTTCCAAGGCTCATCGCCATCTCGGCGGTGGGCCTTGTGCTTTGCGCCTGCAGCAGCGTGCGTTACTACGCGCAGGCGGCACACGGACAGAGTGAACTGGTATTTCGCCGGCGCGCAGTGAGCGCGATCGTCCAGGATCCAGCGACCAACCCAAGGCTGGCGGCACGGCTGCGACTGGCGCAGCAGGCGCGCGAGTTCGCATCGCAGCGATTGGGATTGCCGCACAATCGCAGTTACACCAGCTATGTCGATCTGCACCGGGAATATGTGGTGTGGAATGTGTTTGCCGCGCCACGCTATTCCGTAGACCCGGTGCTGTACTGTTTCCCGATTGCCGGCTGTGTAGCCTATCGTGGCTACTTCAACGAAGCGACCGCGAAAGCCGAGGTGGCGCGGCTGCAGCAGCACGGCTACGACGTCGAGATCGGCGGCGTGCCGGCCTATTCCACTCTCGGCTGGTTCGCCGACCCGATCCTCAGCAGCATGTTGCGCTGGGACGACGACGAGCTGGACAGCACGATCTTCCACGAGCTGTCACACCAGCTGATCTACGTGAAGGACGACACCGCGTTCAACGAATCCTTTGCCACGTTCGTGCAGGCCGAAGGCTTGCGCGAATGGCGGCAGTCACGTGGTTTGCCGGCTCAGGACGACCGCACGCAGGGGATGGATGCCGGATTCACCCGGCTCGTACTGGATCTGCGCGAGCGCCTGAAAACCCTGTATGCCAGCGGCTTGGGCGAGCCGGCGATGGAGGCGGGCAAGCAGAGCGAGATTGCGGCGTTTCGCCAGCAGTATCAGCTATGGCGTGATCGCGACTGGCCGCACGAACACGCCTACGACGCCTGGGTGGCTGCACCCATCAACAACGCGCGGCTGTTGCCGTTCGGTCTGTACGAACAGTGGACGCCTTCCTTCGGCGTGCTGTTCCAGCGTGCCGAGGGCAGCTGGCCGGCGTTTTATGCCAGCGTGCGGGCGCTGGCAAAATTGCCCAAGGCGAAGCGCGAGTTGCAGTTGCAGGCGCTGCTTGCGGACAGCCAGGCCAAGGCGACACTGGCTAATTAGCGGGACGGATCTCAGTAGGCGTTTTGTCAGTGCGCCGTTTTGTGTTTTGCCATGTATCCCAGATAGACCAGTACATTGTCGAGGTCGGCATCGGACAGCGCCCGCGCGTCGAATCCCTGCATCTTCGCCTGCGGCCATCGACGCAGTGACTGCGGGTCACGGATATACGCGCGCAGCAGTTCTGCGCTCAAGTATTCGGTAGGGTTGTGCGGGATGTTCAGGTCCGGCCCGAGCCGGGCATCACCTTCGCCATTGAGCGTGTGGCAGGCGAAACAAGTGCGCTGGAAGACGGCGAAGCCCCGTTGCACCTGGCTGCCTGCAGGCAATGACGAATCAGGCACGATCGCCGGGAATCGCTCGGCCACACCACTCAGCTGGCGAATCGTCGCCAGCTGGTACGGCCACTGTTCCGGGCTGATATGGCCGGCCTGCGGCTGCGTCCACACCAGGTAAAACGGCCCGGCGCTGCCGTGGTTCTCGGTCAGCGTGGGCCATGGCTGCGCCGGATCCTCGATTGCCAGCCAGGCCTGGGCACCATGTGTGTTGAGCAAGGGCGTGCTGTCGATCTCGGCGGCAAAACCGTCCGCCGCGACGAACTGCAGATGTTCGCCCGGCTTCAGCCCGACCAGCAGTGACCGCAGCGGCACGGCGCGATAGTGCATGCTGCGTTTGAACGCCACGTCGGCAGGAATCGTGATGTCGCGTACGTCGGCGCGCGCCAGCAGCTGTGAGCTGCTGTAGGTTTGCGCACCGTGTCCCAGATCGACAGTCAGTTCCGCCGCCATCGTCGGCAGCACAACGCAAAGAGCCAGCAGGCACAGGCAAAGAAACTTCATGGCGTGCTCCGGTTTAATTGTGAGGGAATTGTATGGGCAGCCATGACGTGTCACATCGAGCAACCCGCGATTCATGCGTCAGTTTCAAGCTGTGGCGAATTGACGCATGTCCAGGCTCGTCGAGCCGATCGAGCTGTCATTGCGCAGGCTGGCGGCTTGTGAAGCTAGCCTGTCGCCAAGCTGAACAGCTTCGACCTACACCTTGAACTCACATCGTCGCGACCACACTAACCACTCGTATCGCCGTGAGGCGACCGGAAGTGGTGCAGCAAGATCGCGTCACTGAGGGGCCGGCTTTTCCCTCCCCCGGGAAGCCGCCCGACAAACCTCATGGGTCCTCCCCTGGCCCATGAGGTTTTTTTTTGCGCGCTGCAGTGCCGCGTCCACAATTGTTTCGTGCGAAGGTTCCGCCTCAGCTTCGCAACGACTCCTGTAGCGTGGGTTGGGGTGAGCGCAGCGAAGCCCAACGAACATGCACGAAAGACGTTGGGCTTCGCTGCGCTCACCCCAACCTACGATACTTGGCTCTTGGCGTGCCCCGTTTTTCACCTGCATCCTTTTACCCATTGAGCGACTGATGATCATCGACTCACTGCTCGATACCGACCTGTACAAGTTTTCGATGATGCAGGTGGTGCTTCATCAGTACCCTGCCGCGCAGGTCGAGTATCGCTTCAGGTGCCGCAATCCCGGCATCGACCTGGTGCCGTATATCGAGGAGGTTCGTGCCGAGCTGGCTGCGCTGTGCCGCCTGCGTTTTACGGTGGACGAGCTCGATTACCTGCGTAGCTGGCGTTTCATCAAGAGCGACTTCGTCGATTTTCTCGGCTTGTTTCAGCTCAACCAGAAATACGTGGAAATCACGCCTTCCGCGGCGGACAACGGCGAGATCGAGATCCGCATTCGCGGACCCTGGCTACACACGATCCTTTTCGAGGTGCCGTTGCTGGCGATCGTCAATGAGGTGT
The DNA here is from genome assembly GCF_014205795.1 of Rhodanobacter sp. MP7CTX1. GTDB lineage: Bacteria > Pseudomonadota > Gammaproteobacteria > Xanthomonadales > Rhodanobacteraceae > Rhodanobacter. Next base: position 170,516 of record NZ_JACHCN010000004.1, on the reverse strand, counting down.
ATTTCCGGCACATCGGCGCGGACTTCGATCTGACCGAGGGGCGTCAACGGCTGCGCGAGAAGATCGCGCTGTTGCGCGATACGCCGGGCTACGCCGGCTGCCGGATTGCCGACTACGGTACGCGCCGGCGGTATTCGCGCGTGTGGCAGCAGGAGGTGGTGACCACGCTGCAACAGGGCCTGGGCTCGCAACTCGCCGGTACCAGCAACGTGTGGCTGGCGCGCAAGCTCGGCCTGACCCCACTCGGCACGCTGGCCCACGAATACCTGCAGGCACATCAGGCGCTGGGCCCGCGGCTGCGCGACTCTCAGGTGGCGGCGCTGGAGGCGTGGGCGAAGGAATATCGCGGCGATCTTGGCATCGCGTTGTCCGACGTCTACGGACTCAACGCGTTCCTGCGCGATTTCGACATGTACTTCTGCAAGCTGTTTGATGGCACCCGGCACGATTCCGGCGACCCGTTCGAGTGGGGCGATAAAGTGCTGGCGCATTATCAGGCGAATCGGGTCGATCCACGCAGCAAGATCCTGGTGTTCAGCGATGGTCTCGACATTCCGAAAGTGATGCAGCTGTATGCCCACTTCCGTGATCGCTGCCTGCTCGCGTTCGGCGTCGGCACCAACCTCACCAATGATGTCGGGCTGACGCCGTTGCAAATTGTGATCAAGATGGTCCGCTGCAATGGCCAGCCGGTCGCCAAGCTCAGCGACTCGCCGGGCAAGAACATGTGCGAGGACGAGGCTTACGTGGCTTATTTGCGCCAGGTATTCGAGATTCCCGCCACGCAGGGCTGAGTAGAGAGCGCTTACCGGACTCAGAACGCCGGCAGCACCGCGCCCTGGTACTTCTGCTCGATGAAGGCCTTGATCTCGGGGCTGTTGAGCGCTTTGGCCAGCTTCTGCACGCGCGGATCGTTCTGGTTATCTGGCCGGCCGACCAGGTAGTTCACGTACGGCGAGTTCTTGTCTTCGATCAGCAACGCGTCCTTGGTTGGATTCAAGCCGGCGGCCAGCGCATAGTTGGTGTTGATCAGCGCCAGGTCCACTTCGTCCAGCGTGCGCGGCAGCATGGCGGCTTCCAGCTGACGAAATTGCAGATGCTTCGGGTTCGCGGTGATGTCCTTCAACGTGGACATTTCGTTGGTGGGATCCTTCAATGAGATCAGCCCGTGTTTGGCCAGTAGCAGCAACGCGCGGCTGTTGTTGCTGGGGTCGTTCGGGATAGTGACGCTGGCGCCATCCGGTAACTGGTCGATGCTTTTGTATTTGCGCGAATACGCACCGAATGGCTCGATGTGCACGCCGGTGATGACGACCAGGTTTGTGCCGTGCTCGCGATTGAAAGCATCCAGATAGGGCTTGGTCTGGAAGTAGTTGAGGTCGACACTTTTTTCGACCACCTGTGAGTTCGGCTGCACATAGTCGGCGAATACCTTGACCTGCAGATCGACACCTTCCTTCGCCAGTAACGGCTTCACCTGCTTGAGGATCTCGGCGTGCGGAATCGCGGTGGCGGCCACGGTAAGCGTTTGCGTGCCGTTGTCAGCAGCACCGTTGCCGGGGGCGGAGCAGCCGACCAGCAGGAGCAGGGCGGCGAGTGGGGCGAGCAGTCGGTTCATGACGGCAAATCTTGTGCGGCGCACAAGAATAGCCGTCTATACCGCCAAATGCAAAGTGTTGGCAACCAAGCCGTTCAGCGTCGGCTGTAGCGCGCCACAATGCGATCGCCGAGCATTTGCAGCAGTTGCACCAACACGATCAACAGCGCCACGGTAACCAGCATGTAGTCAGACTTGTAGCTGAGGTACCCGTAGCGATAGGCCAGGTCGCCCAGTCCGCCGGAGCCGATCGCGCCACCCATCGCGGTGTAGCCGACCAGCGCGATCGCCGTTACGGTTATACCGGCAAATAGGCCGCCGCGTGCCTCGGGTAGAAGCACATGACGCACGATCTGCCACAGGCTGGCACCCATCGCCTGGCTGGCCTCGATCACCCCTTGCTCGACCTCGCGCAGTGCGGTTTCCACCAGTCTTGCGAAGAATGGCGCAGCGCCGATCACCAGCGGCGGGATCGCCCCACGGATGCCGAGCTTCGTGCCTACCAGGAAATAGGTCACCGGCATCAATACGATCATCAGGATGATGAATGGCACCGAGCGCAGAATGTTCACCAGCAGCGAGGTGATGGCATATAGCTTGGGCATCGGGCGCAATTGGCCCTTGCCGGTGAGATACAGCAGCACGCCCAGCGGAAGGCCGATCAATCCAGTGAGCAACAACGAGCCACCGAGCATCAGCAGCGTGTCAATGCAGGCGCGACCGATCTCGCCCCAGTCGTCGATATTCGGGAACAGCGTTTGCAGGATCGGTGTGCTGCTCATCGGTTCAATTCCTCGATTTCGATGCCGGCTTCGCGCAAGGCGACCAGCGCGGCATCCACCCGTTCGCCCTGCATTGCCAGGGTGAGCTGGCCGTAAGGCAGGTGCTTGATGCGGTCGATACGCCCGGCCAGGATGTTGAAATCGATGCCGGTTTCACGTGCCACGCGACCCAGTGTCGGCGTCAGGGTGGTGTCACCGCGAAAGCTGAGCCGCAGAAGGCGTCCCTGCACTTGCGAGAATGCGGTCTGTTCACCAGCCGTTTCCTCCGGCAAGGCTTCATTGACGAAGCGTTTCGTGGTGGCGTGCTGCGGGTGCAAAAAGACATCGACCACCGTGCCGCTTTCCACGATCACGCCAGCGTCCAGTACCGCCACGCGGTCACAGACGCGACGCACGACATCCATTTCGTGAGTGATCAGCACGATGGTGAGTTTCAGTTCACGGTTGATCTCGGCCAGCAACTCCAGCACGGAGGCGGTGGTCTGCGGATCGAGCGCGCTGGTCGCCTCGTCGCAAAGCAGGATCGATGGGCGATTGGCGAGCGCGCGGGCAATACCGACGCGCTGCTTCTGACCGCCAGAGAGTTGCGAGGGATACTTGTCGGCGTGCGCAGTCAGGCCTACCCGTGCCAGCAGTTCGTTGACGCGATCTCGCAGGGTTGCGGCGTTGCGTTCGCCGGCCAGTCGCATGGGGAACGCGACGTTGTCGGCTACGGTCTGTGAGGCAAGCAGGTTGAAGTGCTGGAAGATCATGCCGATACGTCGGCGCTGTTCGCGTAGTGCCGGTTCCGCCAGCGCAGTCATCTCGATGTCGCCAACCAGAATCTTGCCGCCGCTGGGGCGTTCGAGCAGATTGATCAGCCGTATAAGCGTCGATTTGCCAGCGCCGGACAGGCCGATGATGCCGAACACCTCGCCGTCGGCAATGTCGAGGCTGAAAGGCTGCAGCGCGGGGATGTCCCGGCGGTCGACTCGGTAGGATTTGTGGACATCGACAAAGCGGATCACGGCGAATCTCAGCCTGTGCGCGAAAACGCCATTCTATGCCACAGGCGTCACGGACGATGGCGTAGACTGGCTGGATGGGATTTCCCACCAGTCGGAGCTTTAGCTCATGTCCAGCGTCTACGATTTCAGTGCCAACGATATTGACGGCAACCAGCGCTCGCTCGCCGAATGGCGAGGCAAGACGCTGTTGATCGTCAATGTCGCTTCCAAGTGCGGTTTCACCCCGCAGTACAAGGGGCTGGAAACGCTGTGGCAGGATCAGCGCGATCGCGGACTGGTCGTGCTGGGTTTTCCTTGTGACCAGTTCGGTCATCAGGAACCCGGCAGTGCTGAGGAGATCAAGACTTTCTGCAGCACCCACTTCGATGTGACGTTTCCGATGTTCGCCAAGATCGAGGTGAATGGCGAGCATGCCGATCCGCTCTACCAATGGCTGAAGAGCGAAGGCAAGGGCATCCTCGGCAGTGAGTCGATCAAGTGGAACTTCACCAAGTTTCTGGTCGATGAAAATGGCCAGGTGGTGAAGCGCTACGCGCCCACCGATACGCCGGAGAAGATCGCCAAGGACACGTTGGCTCGACTGGTCGGCTGAGCCGGCCACGCGAACGTTGTGTGGGCAGAGGCCGCGCTCAACCGCGGCCGCGAAAGGCCGCCAGCAGCACCGCAATGGCGTCCACTTCGCTGCTGGCGCGTGGCCCGTCCGCTGGCGGCTCGTAGTTGTTGAGCATGATCGCGAACGCCAGGCGCTCGCCGGCGGCGGTGGTGACATAGCCGGCGAGGCAGTGCACGTACTCCATGCTGCCGGTCTTTGCGTGTACGTTGTTTTCAGCCGCCGTATGGCGCATGCGCCCGATCAGGGTGCCGTCCACGCCAGCGATCGGAAGTGAGTCATAGAGCGGCGTGGCATACGGTTGTGCAGCCAGATACCCGAGCAAGTGCACCAGCGCGTCAGGCGTGGCGAGGTCGCGGCGCGATAGCCCCGTGCCTTCGGTGATCATGCTGGTTGATGGTGAAATCCCGATCTGCGACAGCAACTGCTGCAGCGCCTTGATGCCCCACTGCTCGGTACTCGTGAATTGGCCTGACGTGGGCGAGTTAGGTACCGCCTGCTCATGTGCGCCGACGCTCAACAGCAGATTCTGCAGATAGAGATTCTGCGAGCGCTTCAGGCCGCTCTGAAGGATATCCAGCAGTGGCGGCGACAACACTTCGGCCAGTGTGTCGGCATGTGCAAGCAGCGCCGCATCGTCGTGTGGCCAGTGCAAAGCCTGCAGCTTGCCGCTGACGTTGATGCCGTGGCGCACCAATGCCTGTTGCAACTGCGCACCCGCCAGCAGGGCCGGATCCGGCACCGCCAGTTTGAAATGCTGCGATGGCGTATTGGCAGGGATGGTACCGAACACGTACAACGTGTTTTCACCCGGCGCTCGATAGAGGTTGATGTCGCTTTGCGTGCGCGGCAGCGTTGTCGTCAATTGGCCGAGCAAGGGTGGCTTCGCATCGACCGGGTCAAAGTTGAGTCTGGCCGGTAGACCTGCCGTTGTCCCTGGATCAACCGTCAAGTCGACGATGTTCTCCTGCACGCTCAATGCAGAGGAGGGCACCGCAAACCAGCTTTGCAGATCGCCGGCCTCCCAGCCGGAACCGAATGAAGGGCCGGCGAAGTAACCATCATCGGCAATCAGGTCGCCATGCACTGAACGCACGCCACGTGCCACCAGCTGGCTGGCCAGTTGATCCGCCCAGTCAACGCTGGTGGCGGTACCCAGGGTCGGATCGCCCATGCCGTAGAGGACCAGTGGGCCATTCAGGCGCCCATGGCGGATGTCACCATTGGCAAGCACGCGGGTCGGGATCCGATAAGCCGCGCCCAACGTGTTCATGCTCAGCGCGGCGGTAAACAACTTGGCGGTAGATGCGGGTTGCAGCAGCTGGTCGGCATGGTGGGTATAAAGCGTGCGGCCGCTGTCGAGCGAGATCACCGCAATACCCCAGCTCGCTTGCGCAAATCGGTGCTGACCGATCTGCGCATCAATCTGTGTTGCCAGCGCCGCCGCCGTGGTGGCACCGGAAACCGGGGATGCCTCCTGCGCGACAGCCAGCGGCGCAGCAAATAGCCATGCACAGGCCAGCAAATACGCGGAAAAACGGCGATGGAAACGGCTTTGCGGCTGGCTCATGGCGACAGTATCGCGAATCCTGCCGCCCGCTGCAGCGGGGAGGTCAAGACGGTTCTGGTAAACTTCAACGTCCATGTCGGCACCTGGCCGGCGGACCTAAACCTATTCGTGAGACGCTCATGCAGATTGCCCAGAACTCCGTTGCTGCTTTCCATTACACGTTGACCGACGACCAAGGTCAGGTCATCGACAGCTCCGAAGGCCGCGAGCCGCTGACCTATCTGCATGGCAGTGGGCAGATCGTGCCTGGCCTGGAAAAGCAGATGGAAGGCCGCAAAAGTGGCGACAAGTTCACCGCGGATGTGGCGCCTGAAGATGGCTACGGTGTCCATCACGCCGAGTTGATGCAGGAAGTGCCGAAAGAAGCATTCCAGGGTGTCGAGGACATCCAGCCCGGCATGCAGTTCCAGGGTCGTGGCCCGCAGGGTGAAATCAACGTCACCGTGACCAAGGTCGAAGACGGCAAGGTGTTCATCGACGGCAACCATCCGTTGGCCGGACAGACCCTGCATTTCGCCATCGAAGTGACGAATGTGCGCGCCGCTACCGAGGAGGAACTCGAGCACGGGCATGTGCATGGCGAGGGTGGTCATCACCACTGATGGCACTCGGGTTTTGACGGTGATCTGACAAAACGAAGGCCCGGTGACGATCAAGTCACCGGGCCTTCGCCGTTTACGGGTTCAATACCAGTCGAGCAGCGATATGCCCAGGCCGACGTAGGTGGCGTTGTGGTTGTAGTCGATCAGGCTCTCGCCATAGCCTTTGAACACTTCCATATAACCACGCAGATTGCCGATCAGCGGGTAGCTCCAGGTGAACTGGGCAGCGCCGTGGTTTTCGTTGCCGCCACGGAATGAATCGCGCAGCATCAGGCCGAATTCCTGACCATGCCATTCGCGGATGATCTGCATGTCGCCGCGGCCGACGTAATTGCTGATATCAGGATTGTTGTCGTTCGCCCGCGACTCCGGAATACGCCACCAGGGGCGGAACATCACGGTCCAGTCGCCACGCTCGAATCCAACATCGGCGATAACCCGGTTCCAGCTGCGCGAGAGTGGGTCGGATTGTCCGTTGGACTGGTGGTCAACGCCGATGCCGAGCAGCCGTCCATCCCAGCCGAACACCTGATAGTGGGTGTTGAACATCAGGATCGCGTCGGGCTCGTAGTCAGTCTCGCGGAAAGGTCGCGAGGCCTCGGTGTTGTAGAGCTGCCAGTGCGAGTCCTGAGTGTAGCCCACCCACAGATCGCCGGCGTCGCCGAACACGCCCTGCCACACCTTGGTCTTCAGGCTGAGCTGGAAGGTTGCTTCCACGTTGTCCAGTTGCTGGGGGGTGGTCACCGTGTTGACAGGATTGGGGCTGTGCGGCTCGTCGTTTTGATTGCTGGTGGCGAACACCGGCATGACGTAGACCGGTTTGTAGCCACGCACATTGAACGTGCCGAGTTTGCTTTCCGGCGAAAGCTCCCAGCGACTATCCAGTAGCGACAGCGGCTTCGCTACCTCGTTGTTGGCTTCGACGGCGCCCGATGTGGCGCTCTTGTCGCGGCTGAAAACATTTGAACTGTTCTCTTGCTCATGGGTACGCTTCTGCGCTGTCGGCAAGTTGACCCGGCCGGTGGCTTTGTCGTAACAGGCCAGTCGTTGCGCGTCACTCTCAATCCCCGCGCAGGCGCGGATGTCGGTGGGGTTGGGATTCTGAGCATGGCCTGGCGCAGCAAGCAGGCTGGCGGCCAACGCCAGAGGCGCCGCAAAGTAGCAGCGCTTCATCGAGTTAACGGTCTGAATGAACATCATGGCAGGATCAGGCCCCGCAACAAAAAGCCGGCCACAAGCCTACGCGTGGCCGGCCCGGCAGGCCTGGCAAGTGCTACTGCTGCGGCAGCTTTGTCCAGCGCTCGTATTCGGACTTGCTGATCTTCCCGTCGCGGTTGGTGTCGGCGTGAATGAAGTCATTGGCCAGTGGCGGATACGCGACGGCCTGTTCCTCTGTGATCGACTTGCTACCGCCCGACAACTGTTCGAACGGTGGCGCCGGTCCGATGACCGGCTTTGGCGGTGGCACACTCGCTACGGTCGTCTGGCCCTGTGTCGTCTGGGCAGACGGAGCCTGGCCAACAGCTGCATCAGCGGCAGTCGACGCTGGCGCCGGCATGGCTTGCGGCGGCGGTGGCGGTGGCGGCGCGTCCTGGGCAATCAGGGTGCCTGCGAACATCAGCACGCCGGCGGTTATTGCGGACAACATTGGCTTGCGAGATTTCATCATTGATACTCCATGCCAGAAAAGTTTGTGCGGACAACCGGATCGAATCGGACGGAATCACTCCGGAAGGCAGTTTTTCGAAACCGGCTGTCAGATGCGATATGACGCTAACAGAGGATTTGTAAATGCCGGCTCAACATCATGGCCATAAAACTGTGAAGGCCCTGTGTCGTTGAGCGAGGCTTCAGCAAATGGTCGCAAGTTGAGCCTGACCCAGGCGCGCCTGTTGCAGCTGGCTGCGCAGGGCCTGTTGCAACCCTTGCGGCGACGACCGCGACATGGCGATATCGTAAGCACGATCGAACGCATGCGATTGCTGCAGATCGACACCATCCATGTCGTCGCGCGCAGCCCCTATCTGGTGCTGCACTCACGCCTGGGTCACTACCCGATGGCTTGGCTCGACGAAGCGCTGGCGCAGGGGCGACTTGCCGAATGCTGGGCGCATGAGGCCTGCTTTATCAGCGCGAGCGATATCGGGTTGCATCGTGGCGGGCATGGTCAGCGCATGCATCACTGGGCGCACCGCAACGCTGCACGAATGCATCTCGAGCAACGCGCAGACATGGATGCCCTGCTGGCCGGCATTCGCGTCTCCGGACCGGTGCGCGCGGCAGACTTTGCGCGTACCCCTGGCGACGACGGTCCGGGAAAAACAGGATGGTGGGAATGGAAGCCCGAGAAACGCTGGCTGGAAGCCTGGTTTGCGTTGGGCGAGTTGATGGTGACGCGACGCGAGCGTTTCCAACGGGTTTATGACCTGGCCGAAAACGTGCTGGCCCGACTCGATCCACCGTTGGACCCCCAAGCCCTTGCGCTGTCTGCAGAAGCCTTGCGGCAGCGCTGCATCGTCAACAGCGTGCGTGCCCTGGGAGTGACTCCGGCGGCCTGGATTGCCGATTACTATCGTTTGAAACCCGCGGTGACCGACCGGGAACTGGCGCCGTTACTGGCCGCTGGCGAGCTGCAGGCGATACCGGTGCAGGGCTGGGAGACGCCGGGCTACGTGCACCGTGATCATGCCGATTTGCTGGGCAAGGCGCTGCGTGGCCGCCTGCGTGCCACGCATACCACGCTGCTGTCACCGTTCGATCCGCTGGTGTGGGATCGTGCCAGGGTCCGGGCAATGTTCGATTTCGAATACACCATCGAATGCTATACGCCGGCGGCGCGCCGGCGCTTTGGCTACTTCGTGCTGCCGATACTTCATCGCGGTCGGCTGGTGGGTCGACTGGACGCCAAGGCGCATCGAAGCGAGGGCGTATTCGAGATCAAGGCACTGTTTCTGGAGCCGGGGGTGGAACCCGAGCCATCCCTGGTCGATGCGCTGGCCATGGCGATTGCCGGCACCGCTCGCTGGCACGACACACCGAAAATCAAGCTCGGGCGCACGCAGCCAGCGGGATTGGCCAAAGCACTACGCGCGCAGTGGCGCGCGCAGACCTGAGTGACGGCTCTCAGTGTGCGCTGCTCGCCGGTGCTGGGCCTTGTGCGCAGGACTTGCCATGCAGGGCCTCGCGCAATTGACTGGCCAACGAATTGCAACGGGCCGCCAGTTGTGGGCGAATGTCCGGATTTTCCGAATCGAGCAGCAGGCTGGTGCGCATGGCCTGATAACGTGCCGGTAATTGGTCCGGCGAGAAAATCGCCGCTGCCTGGTGGCAGGCCATATAGCTGGCTAGATAATCGTCACAGACAGGAATGCCGGTACGCTCGGGCAGGTCGACATCCTCGACCGTGATGTGGCCGTTGGCGGGCGTTGCATGATGTTGATGGTGGGTGCCGGCTGTGGCCGGGGACGTGGTGGTACCGGTAACAGCAGTTGCGGATATCGGTGGGGTCGCCGCTTTCGGCGCGGGCTGGTGGGCGCAGCCGACCAGCAGGCCGGTAATTATTGTGGCCAGGGTCAGACGGGACAGGGCAGGCATCATGTGGCTCTCCTAAACGGGCGACCGCGTGACTGAACCGGGACGGGACTGGAAAGCGGCATCCTGGCAATAGTGGCCGGGATTTGCCCACACTAGACGAGGTTGGACGTAAATAGAATCTGAATTTTCCCTCTCCGCTTAAAAAAGCGGTGAAAATCGGCTTATTCGGTCCCGGTGGGTGCAATCTCGCATCTACTCCGTTCTGACGTTATGATTCTTCCACTGTGTTTGCCGGGGTCACCAGAGTTATGTGGCCCGATGCAGCTGATCCGCGATCTGCCTCATCGTTCACCCTAGGGTTGTTTCCTTGCACACCAGTAAGCCGGCCACGCCTTTAAGCCGTGTATGCAGGCGATTCGAGTCTATAAACCTGTGGAGTGATTCAAGATGTCAGATCGTCAGATCGGTACCGTCAAGTGGTTCAACGACGCCAAGGGCTTCGGTTTCATCAGCCGTGACAACGGCCCGGACGTATTCGTGCATTTCCGCGCGATTACCGGTGGCGGCTTCAAGAGTCTGCAGGAAGGCCAGCAGGTCTCCTTCAAGGTTGTGCAGGGTCAGAAGGGCCTGCAGGCCGACGAAGTGACCCCGGCCTGACGCGTATCACGCCGTACCTGTGTCACCAGAAACCGGGCAGCGATGCCCGGTTTTTTCGTGGCCCGATAATGAAGGCCATAAACTACTTGACAAATCACTTGTTTGTCTGAAATCCGTTATGCTTGGGTTACTGCGTCTGCTTGGCTACGTGCGTGCCCGGTATGGATTTCCTGAATCCGCATCGTTACACCCCACCCAGCAAGCCCAGTAAGCCGTCGGCCCGTTGGGGCCGGTTTGTCTCAGCGTCTGGAATGGATCGGAGTGAGTCATGTCGGATCGTGAAGTAGGTACAGTCAAGTGGTTCAACGACGCCAAGGGTTTCGGTTTCATCAGCCGGGAGAGTGGCCCTGACGTGTTTGTGCATTTCCGTGCCATCAGTGGTTCGGGTTTCAAGAGCTTGCAGGAAGGCCAGAAAGTCAGCTTCAAAGTTGTCGATGGCCAGAAGGGCTTGCAGGCCGAAGACGTCACGGCAGCTTGATCGTCGTGAATGAATCGGAGAGAGGCCGGCGCAAGCCGGCCTCTTTCTATGCATGGCCGCGCACGTGATGGCGGCGGCACGTTAGTCTGTCGAAATGTCAAATCTTTTTGCGGAAAATGCGGGTTCTCAAACGCTGTCGATTATCGCCAGACCGGTCGAGCAAACGGTGCTTCCGGTTTCGAGCGGAGACGGTTCACGCATTGAATTGCTGTGTATCCACCCTGCTTCCGAGTGGCAGCGCCTGTTGTATTGGCTGCCGGCCATGGGCATGCCGGCCAGGCATTATCTGCCACTCGCCGAGGCACTGGCTGCGCGGGGCGTGGCGGTGGTTATACATGAATGGCGCGGAATCGGTTCCAGTAATCGTCGTGCCGGTCGCCATTGCAATTGGGGCTATCGTGAATTGCTGGAAGACGACTTGCCGGCCGCGTTGTCGGCAGTACGCGCGCGCTGGCCGCAGGCGGCGTGTTGGCTGGGGGGTCACAGCCTTGGCGGCCAGCTGAGCTCGCTGTATGCCGGCCTGCACCCGCTTGAGTGTGCCGGCCTGGTGCTGGTGGCCAGCGGTTCGCCTTACTGGCGACGCTATCGATATGGCTGGTTGCTCAGTGCTGCCTTTTCCGCCGCCCCGGTGTTGGCCGGCCTGCTGGGTTATCTGCCTGGACGCCGGATCGGCTTTGGCGGTAACGAAGCGCGTGGAGTCATCACCGATTGGGCGCGCAGCGGCCGCACCGGGCGTTACGCAGCGGCCGGGATGCAACAGGATTTCGAACACCAGCTTGCGTCGCTGAAGCTGCCCTTGCTGGCGCTGCGTCTGGCTGATGACTGGCTGGGACCGTCGCCCTCGCTTGACTGGCTGCTCGGCAAGATGCCTCAAGCGCATGGCACCTTGGATGTGATCACGTCGCAGGATCTGGCCGGCCTGCCGGCCGATCATTTCGGCTGGATGAAAACCCCGCAGCCAATCGCCGAGCGCATCGCGGACTGGATCCTCGCATGGGACACGACCTTACGGGCTCACAGCAAACCGATTGCTTGATACTGTGAGGATATGGCTGCATGTAGCCAGATTGATGTCTTGCCGGACGGCCCGATGAATCTGTTTGAACCCTTCTCTCAGCGCAGCCTCACTTTGCGCAACCGTCTGGTGGTGTCGCCGATGTGTCAGTACTCGGCTACGGATGGACTGCCCGAGGACTGGCATCTGGTGCATCTGGGCAGTCGGGCGGTGGGCGGTGCGGCGGCGGTGATCGCCGAGGCCACCGCGGTATCCGCGCAGGGGCGCATTTCGCTTGGCGACACCGGCTTGTGGAATGAGACCCAGCTGGAGGCATGGCGACCGATCGTGCGCTTCATCAAGTCACATGGCGCGATTGCCGGCGTGCAACTGGCGCACGCCGGGCGCAAGTCCAGCGCCCTGCGGCCGTGGGAAGGGCAAGGTCCGCTACCGGTCGGGCACCAGGATTGGCTGACTGTTGCGCCCTCGGCATTGCCGTTCGACAAGGGCTGGCATACGCCTGAGGCTCTCGACGAGGCCGGCATCCAGGGCGTGATTGCGGATTTTCGGGCTGCCGCGCAGCGTGCTTTGGCGGCCGGCTTCGAGCTGGTCGAGTTGCACGCGGCGCATGGCTATCTGTTGCATCAATTCCTGTCGCCGCTGAGCAACCAGCGCAGCGACCGTTACGGCGGCAGTTTTGAAAATCGCAGCCGCCTCGTATGCGAAGTGATCACGGCCGTGCGGGAAGTGTGGCCGGTCGAGCTTCCCCTATGGCTGCGTATCTCGGCCACCGATTGGGCCGACCATGAGGGCGGCTGGGATATCGAGCAGAGCGTGCAGCTTGCCAAACTGGTGAAAGCGCTGGGCGTGGATTTGATCGACGTCTCCAGCGGTGGGCTGGTGCCGCACGTCAAGATTCCGCTGGGTCCGGGTTATCAGGTGCCGTTTGCGGCGCGCATTCGACGCGAAGCGGAGGTGGCCACGGGTGCGGTAGGCCTGATCACCGAAGCGGAACAGGCGGCGGACATCGTCGCCGAGGGCGAGGCGGACGTCGTGTTGATGGCTCGCGAAAGCCTGCGGGATCCTTATTTTCCGCGCCGTGCGGCGCAGCTGCTGGGTGCGCAACTCGGCGCACCGAACCAGTACCTGCGTGCCTGGCATAGCTGACGACAGACCATGAGGAACGTGTGATGGAAGCCAACCCGACCCTGATCGAAGGTCGCCTGCATGACCTCGGCGATGGTTTCACGGTACGCCGGATGCTGCCGGTGCTGCAGGCGCGCCACGTGGGCCCGTTCGTGTTCTTCGATCACATGGGGCCGGCCGTATTTGCCGCCGGCAACGGCATGGATGTGCGGCCGCACCCCCACATCGGGCTGGCCACGGTGACCTGGCTGTTCGACGGCATGATCCGTCACCGCGACAGCCTGGGCAGTGTCGCCGACATCCAGCCCGGCGAAGTGAACTGGATGACGGCCGGGCGCGGCATCGTGCACTCGGAACGCACACCGCCGGATCAACGTCGCGATGGGCAGACGTTGCATGGGGTGCAGATCTGGGTCGCGTTACCGCAAGTCGATGAAGAGATCGCACCGGAGTTTCACCATCATGACCGTGCGGCGCTGCCCAGAATTCGCCAACCAGGGGTGGATGCGGTGCTGATTGTGGGCAATGCGTATGGCGAGCATTCGCCGGTCAAGGTGTTTGCCCCGATGTTCTTGCTGGAAGCACAACTGGATGCCGGTGCCGAGCTGGCATGGCCGCAGGATCATGTCGAGCGCGGCATCCACGTCGTGGAGGGCAAGGTCGGTTGGGGGGAGTTGGAAATCGGTGCTGCGCAAATGGCCGTGCAGGCGGGGCCATCGGCTTCGCCATTGCGCGCAAGCGAGGCCAGCCGGGTGCTGCTGTTTGGTGGCGCGCCGATGGATGGCGAGCGGCACCTGTGGTGGAACTTCGTCTCCAGCACGCGCGAGCGCATCGAGCAGGCCAAAACCGACTGGCAGGCGCAGCGGTTCGCCAAGGTGCCGGGTGACGAAATCGAATTCATTCCATTGCCGGTATAAGTTCCTTGTCTGCAACTTCCGTCCCGGGATCACCTTGACTGGGCTGCCAGCCCTCGGAGTGGCACATGTCCGGCTTCACCCGTTTTGGCGAGTTCTATCCCTACTATCTGAGCGAACACAGCAACCGCATCTGTCGTCGTCTGCACTTTATCGGCAGCAGCCTGGTGCTCGCAGTGGTCGTGCTGGTATTGCTGACGGGCCAGCTGCGCTGGCTGTGGCTGATGCCACTGGTCGGTTACGGTTGCGCATGGATAGGCCATTACGTGTTCGAGAAGAATCGTCCGGCCACGTTCAAGCATCCGCTGTACAGCCTGCTCGGCGACTGGGTGATGTACGGGCAGATGCTGCGCGGGAAAGTGAGTTTTTAAGCGAGGTGTTTTGCGGATGGCTCAGCGGTATTTCTGATGGCAGCTTTTGCAGGTTTCGCCAATCGGCTTGATCGCCGCCGCCAGCGCTGTGCAATCGGCGGGAGCAGCCTGCAACGCTTGCCGCACGCGAGTTTGCAACTGCCCCGCAGCATCGCTGAATGGCTGTTCTGCGATATCGAATACCGGCACGATGTCGGTCGCGGTCGACTGCAGCCGCTCCAGATGGCGCTGATTGCTGGTCGCGTCGCAATGCCCGGCTTTCAGCGCATGGCTCAGTTGGCCCATGTGATAGTCCATCGTCGTCATCACCGCTTTCGGCATGGGATTGCGCGCGTTCAATGCGTTCACGACGTTGACTGTGCCAATCACGCCGATCACCAGTCCGAGCAGGATCAAGAGGGCAACGCGCATCGATTCGGCTCCGCGGGTGGTCGGCAAGTTCGGCAGGATAACCCGTGTCCGTACTTCCATCCATGTGGTCGCGATAAAATGACCACCACACCGCAACAGGGCAGGCCAGTGACACGCACAGAAAAGATGGGATACACACTCGGCTGCCTACCAGCATGAGTACGGTGGATTTTCCGGCAGAACGCTTTCAGGGAGTGGAACGCCTGTATGGCACCGGCAGCGTGGCTGCCTTCGCGCGCGCGCACGTCTGCGTGATTGGCGTCGGTGGTGTGGGTTCATGGGCCGCCGAGGCATTGGCGCGTAGCGGCATCGGCAGGCTCACCTTGATCGACGCCGATGAGGTCTGCGTGTCCAATACCAACCGCCAGTTGCATGCGCTGGATGGTGAGTTCGGCAAGTCCAAGGTCGGCGTGATGGCGGCACGCGCCCATGCGATCAACCCGGCAATCAGGCTGGAGGCGATCGAGCGCTTCCTTACGCCATCCACGCTGGACGAGTTGCTCGATCGCGGCTACGACGTGG
Organism: Rhodanobacter sp. MP7CTX1; assembly: GCF_014205795.1. Classification (GTDB taxonomy): domain Bacteria; phylum Pseudomonadota; class Gammaproteobacteria; order Xanthomonadales; family Rhodanobacteraceae; genus Rhodanobacter. The sequence continues at coordinate 155,321 of NZ_JACHCN010000004.1, read as the reverse complement.
TGCTGGATGCCTGCGACGCTTTCCGGGTAAAGCTCGAGACCATCGCCTGGTGTCGTCGCCGCAAGTTGCCGATCGTCAGCGTCGGTTCGGCCGGCGGGCGCACCGACCCGACCCAGATTCGCGTACGCGACCTGTCGCGCACGGAGCACGATGCGATGTTCAGCCTGATCCGCAAGAAGCTCCGAACGGACTTCAACTTTCCGCGCAATCCCGACCGTTACTTCGGCGTATCAGCCGTCTATTCACTGCAGAACGTGCAGTACCCACAACCCGATGGCACGGTAAGCGGCAACCGCCCGCCCGGCGGCGAAGCATTGAATCTCGCCTGCGGCGGCGGCCTGGGCGCGGCAACCCATGTCACCGGTGCATTCGCATTCGCAGCCGTCGGCAAGGTGCTGGAAAAGCTGCTGCAACCCTAACCCCACTACAACCGTAACCTCGCTGCGACCGTGACCCTTCTCCCCTTCGGGGAGAAGATGCCCGAAGGGCAGATGAGGGGCGGGTGCTCGCGGGGAAGCAGAACGAAGCGTGCTCCGATGCGGCTACAGCCGGACGTGGCCCCTCACCCCAACCCTCTCCCCGGAGGGGAGAGGGGGCTAAAAGCCCAGAGGGAAAGGGGATTAGGGTCACCAGCCCATGTAATGCCCGCCATTGATCGCCAGGTTCGCACCGGTGATCCAGCCGGCCTGCTCGCCGGTGAGAAACGCCACGGCATGGGCGATTTCATCTGGCCTGCCGAGGCGGCCGACCGGGATCTGCGCCACGATCTTCTCGCGTACTTCTTCGGGTACGGCCATCACCATGTCGGTGCCCACATAACCCGGTGAGACGGTGTTCACGGTGATGCCGAACTTCGCGTTCTCCTGTGCCAGCGAGATGGTGAAACCGTGCATGCCGGCCTTGGCGGCAGCGTAGTTGGCCTGGCCGTACTGGCCTTTCTGGCCGTTGATCGAGCTGATCTGCACAATGCGGCCCCACTTGCGTGCGCGCATGCCCTCGATCACCGGACGGGTGACATTGAAGCAGGCGTTCAAGTTGGTGTTCACCACGTCCATCCACTGCACGTAATTCATCTTGTGGAAGGTCGTATCGCGGGTGATGCCTGCGTTGTTCACCAGGATCTCCACCGGGCCGCACTTGCTCTCGATCTCGCTCATCATCGCTTCGCAGGCGACCGGCTCGCACACGTCACCCTGCACCATGCACACCTTGATGCCTTCGCTGGCCAGTGCCTGTCGCCATGCCTCGGCCTTGGCTTCGTCGCGATAGTTGGTGACAACCCGATGCCCCTGGCCGGCCAGGTAGCGAATGATTGCGGTGCCGATGCCGCCGGTGCCGCCTGTGACCAATGCCGTGCGCTGAGTCATATCCTTGGATCTCCTGTGAGCTGAAACAGAGGGCTGTTGTATACCGGTTTCGTGGCAAAGTCATTGCCGCAATCCGCAGTCACGACGAGCGGTGTACCTATGCTTTATAGCGTTTCAGGCGGCAGAGTAACCGCTGCAATGCGGCAAAAATGCAGGTTCAAAACCCGCCAGAGCCTGCGCCAGCAAATCATGCACGTCGGTCGCGGAGGCCGGCAGTGGCAGCTGGAGGAAGGCCAGCGCCCGGCGCAGCGCCGATAGCGGGTCGGCTGAATCGACCGGATGCGCTTGCCCGGATTTCGACAGCTTCACCCCATGGGCATCCAGAGCCAGCGGCAGATGCAGATAGCGTGGTGTCGGCAGGCCGAGGCAGCGCTGCAGCCAGATCTGCCGCGCGGTGGAATCGATCAGGTCGTTGCCGCGCACGACCTCGGTGATGCCCTGAAACGCGTCGTCCACCACGCAGGCCAGCTGGTAGGAATAGAAGCCCTCGACCCGGCGTATCACGAAATCGCCTGCACTCTCGCGCAGGTTCTGGCGTTGTGGGCCTTGCAGGACATCGTCGAACGTCACCTCGATATCCGGTACGCGCAGACGCCATGCCGGTGGGCGATCCGAGGCTTTGGCGGCCACGCACCGCCCATCGCGGTGCATGTCCCCGTTGGCGGCCATGTCGCTACGGCTGCACCAGCAGGGAAACAGCTGGTCAGTCACCTGCAGTTGTGTGAAGGCGGCCTCATAGGCGGCGATGCGCTGCGATTGGAACAGCGTCGGCGCATCGGCGACGAGGCCAAACGCAGGCAGTGCGGCGAGGATGCTGGCGGCTGAACCGGCGACTTCGCGTGGCGGGTCGATATCCTCCATCCGAACCAGCCATTGCCCTGCGGCATGTCGCGCGCGCAGCCAACTGCCCACGGCAGCCACCAGCGAGCCGAAATGCAATTGTCCGGTGGGCGAGGGGGCGAAGCGGCCGCGGTAGGTCATCGTCGCATTTTAGGGCAGAGCCCGCTGAATTGATGACGACCCCAGGTGCGCCGCGGACCTTGAAAGCGCAGGCTCACGCCCCGACCCTTCACGAGCGGCCACGCCGCGCCCCCTTCATGACTGCCAGAGAGAGACGCCCATGCGTCGCATCGCATTATTCATCGGTACCAACCTCGCTGTCCTGTTGTTGCTGAGCATCGTCTGCCACCTGTTCGGCATCGACCAGATGGCGGCCAGCCGTGGTTACGGCGGCATGGGCGGTCTGCTCGCGTTCGCCGCCGTGTTCGGCATGGGCGGTGCGTTCATTTCGCTGGCCATATCCAAGTGGATGGCCAAAATGTCGACGGGCGCGCGCGTGATCACGCAGCCCCAGAACGAAACCGAGCGCTGGCTGCTGGACACCGTGCGCCGCCACGCGCAGAACGCCGGCATCGGCATGCCGGAGGTGGCGATCTACGACGCACCGGAAATGAACGCGTTTGCCACCGGCATGACGAAGAACAGTTCACTGGTAGCGGTGAGCTCGGGCCTGTTGCAGCAGATGGATCGCGAGCAGATCACGGCTGTGCTGGGTCATGAAATCGGTCACGTCGCGAATGGCGACATGGTCACGTTGACCCTGATCCAGGGCGTATTGAACACGCTGGTGATTCTCGCTGCGCGCATTGTCGGACGCCTGGTGGATAATTGGATGTCCGGTGGTCGTGACAGCCGCGATGGCGGTGGCATCGGCTATTTTGTGGTGGTGATGGTGCTGCAACTGGTGTTTGGCCTGTTCGCCTCGATGATCGTGGCGGCATTCTCGCGCTGGCGCGAGTTTCGTGCCGATGCGGCAGGCGCGAAGTTCGCCGGCACCGGCGCGATGATCTCCGCGCTGCAGCGCCTGCAGGCCAACCACGGCGAAAGCACCTTGCCCAAGACGATCGCCGCTTTTGGCATCGCCGGTCCGCTGGCCGATGGCATCAAGGGCCTGTTGATGAGTCACCCACCACTGGACGAGCGCATCGCCGCGCTGCGCAACCCTTCGGCGCCACACTGAATTCTTTGCCGTCGTCCCGGGCAGATTCGGGATGGCGAGTCAGAGCAAACATCAATACAAATGGAAGTCCAACTTATGAGCGCACCCGCCGAGACCCGCAAATTCGAAGCTGAAGTTGCCCAGGTACTGCACCTGGTCACCCACTCGCTGTATTCGCACAAGGAAATTTTCCTGCGCGAGCTGATTTCAAACGCCTCCGATGCCTGCGACAAGCTGCGCTTCGAGTCGATTGCCAAACCCGAGTTGCTGGCAGGCGATGGCGAACTGCATATCGACGTGAGCTGGGATCCAGAGGCGCGCACGGTAACCGTGCGCGACAATGGCGTCGGCATGAATCGCGACGAAGTGATCGCGAACATCGGCACCATCGCCAGCTCCGGTACGCGACGCTTTCTGGAAGCCATGTCGGGCGCGCAGAAGGCTGATGCGCGGCTGATTGGCCAGTTCGGCGTGGGCTTTTATTCCGCGTTTGTGGTGGCCGACAAAGTCACCGTGCTCAGCCGCCGCGCCGATGCGCCGGCCGGCGAGGGCGTGAAGTGGGAGAGCGACGGCAAGGGTGAGTATTCGCTGGAGCAGGTCGAGCTGGCCGAACGCGGTACGTCGGTCATCCTGCATCTGAAGGCGGACGAGGACGAATTCCTCAAGCGCTGGCAGTTGCGTGCGCTGATCACCCGTTACTCCGATCACGTGGCGTTTCCGATCCGCATGCCGGTCGAGAAGGATGGCAAGCCGACCGAGGAATGGGAGACCGTCAACGCTGCTTCGGCGCTGTGGACCAAGCCGAAATCCGAGATTTCCGAGGAGGACTATCAGAGCTTCTACAAGTCGCTCGGCCACGATTTCAACGATGCTCTGGCGTGGACGCACAACCGTGTCGAAGGTAGCCAGAGCTTCACCACGCTGCTTTATATTCCCTCGCAACCGCCATTTGATTTGATGATGGGCGGGCGCGACGAGCGCAAGGGGCTCAAGCTCTATATCAAGCGCGTCTTCATCATGGATGCGGCCGAGGAGCTGCTGCCGAACTACCTGCGCTTCGTGCGTGGTGTGGTCGATGCGGACGACCTGCCGCTCAATGTCAGTCGCGAGATTCTCCAGAAGAACCGCCAGCTCGAGCGCATCAAGTCGGCCTGCGTCAAGCGCGTACTCGACCTGATCGAGAAGCTGGCCAAGGACGAGCCGGAGAAGTTCGCTACGTTCTACAAGGCGTTCGGCAACACGCTGAAAGAAGGCATCAGTGAAGATGCAAACAACCGCGAGCGCATAGCCAAGCTGCTGCGTTTTGCCTCGACCAAAGGCGAGGGCAGTGCGCAGGCCGTCTCGTTCGACGATTACATCGGTCGCATGCCGCTGGGACAGGAAACGATCTGGTTCATCACTGCCGACAGCTATGCCGCCGCGCTGGGTAGCCCGCAACTGGAAGCCTTCAAGGCCAAGGGCATCGAAGTGTTGCTGATGTCCGATCGCATCGATGAGTGGATGCTCGGCAGCCTCAGCGAGTACGGCGGCAAGAAACTGCAGAACGTCGCCAAGGGCGAGCTGCCACTCGACGAAGCCGACAAACAAAAGCAGGAAGCGGCGACCAAGGAAGCCGAACCGCTGTTGAAGAAGCTGAAGGAACTGCTTGGCGATAGCGTTGGCGACGTGCGCGTGTCCGCGCGTCTCACCGATTCGCCGTCATGTCTTGCGCTGAATGATTACGAGATGGCACCGCATCTCGCCCGTCTGATGCGCGAAGCCGGCCACGACATGCCCGAGAACAAGCCGACGCTGGAGATCAATCCGCAGCATCCCCTGCTCAAGCGCATCGAAGCAGAGGCCGATGAGGCCAAGGCGAAGGACATCGCCCTGCTGTTGCTGGACCAGGCCGAGATCGCTGCTGGTGCACAGCTTCCTGATCCGTCCGCGTTCGTGCAGCGAATGAATCGGGTATTGCTGGCGTCGTAAGTCTTGCGCTGAAATCGCGCAGATAAAAGCCCGCCCCTGTCGGCGGGCTTTTATTTTATCCACGTCGACGCTCCCGTTATCTTCAACGCGACAGGTAGGCTTTGGCCAGTTGCGCAATCCGCTGCGCTTCGATCCCGATCTCGCGCAGTTGCCCGGTCGCTGAAGCGATGAGGCCGCAGAAAAACAGTCCAGGTTCAAGCGTCGCCCGTCCCGTCGCCAGCGGCATGCCATGGCGGTCAAATACGCCCTTGGCTTCGGGCAGCAGTTTGCGCAGGTCGGGACTAAACCCGGTCGCGAGAATGATGCAATCGAACGCCTCCGCTGGCGTATTGGAAAAAACCACACCATCGCTGGTGAACCGGTCAATCCCGCCACGCACCTTGATCGTGCCGTCCCGAATCCTGGCCAAGGTACCTACGTCGAGCAGTGGGATACGTCGATCCTCCTCGATCATGCGTCGCGGTCCCTTGCTGGCAATCTTCAAGCCCAGATGCTTGACGGAACCGACAGCAAGGCGGATCGCGGGTGCATTGATGAAATCGGCCACGCGTGCAGGCAGACGCGCTTCAGCGATTGCCCAGGTCAGGATCGGAAGACCCAGAAGTTCGCGCGGCAAGATCTGGACCGGGCCACGCACGGCCAAAGTGACGTCGACGCTGGCTTGCGCCAGGTCGAGCGCAATCTCGCCGCCCGAGTTCCCGAATCCGACGACAAGCACCCGTTTGCCCGCGAGTGCCGCTGGATTGTTGTATTCCGTGCTGTGGATGACCGAGCCCGTATAGGCGTCTGCACCCGGCCATGTCGGCAGATGAGGGAAGTCGGCCCACCCGGTCGCGATGACCACCACTGGCGCCACGAAAGATCTCTTCTCCGCGTCCACGCGCCACGTCGAGCCATCGCGACCGATGGTTCGTACCGTGCTGTTGAATATCGGACGAAGGTCAAAGTGCGCGGCATAGTTTTCGAGGTATTCGACGACTTGCGCGCGTGACGGATACCTTGGATAGGTTCGCGGCATGGGCATGCCGGGCAACCCGGAATGCCCACGATCAGAGTGCAGGTGCAGCCGGTCATAGTGGCGTCGCCAAACGGAAGCGACCACGTCGGACTTTTCAAGTATCCCCACCTTGAGACCGAGTTGGGACATCGCGGCAGCACAGGCAAGGCCTGCGGGTCCCGCGCCAACTACAATCGTGTCCGCATCGACCATCGGGTTCTCGTCCGTCCCCAAGTGCGCGCTGGCCAGCAGCGGATCCAGCGCGCATTCCCCACGACAAAACAACAGCCAAAACAGGGGCCGGGTTGTACTTGAAAAGTAGCATCAGAATGACTTCGAGAGCTGCCCACTGTGGGCTTTCGAGCTAGTCGCTCAACTATGTTCAAGAGTGATTCTGAGTTGCCTGTCAGCGCCGGCCAACGTCAATACTTCGCCCGACCACTGACCGGGGCAGGCAGCATGGGCGGGACTGTTTTTGGTGGCGCGGGATGCGGTCCGTGACCGTGGTCATGATCGTGGCTGTGATCATGATTCCCGGGTGCCAAGGCGCCCCAGTAGACGGGGGCGTAGGCGGTGGTATCGCCGTAGACGGGTTGGGACAACTGATCAAGGTACTGCTCGTTCTGCTCACGCAACGCGTTGTTCTCACCCTGTAGCCGTCCGCGATAGGCAGCCTCACTGATCTGCGCCTGCTGATGCGCGTCTTCGGCGCGCTGCTTCTCATCGTCGGCCTGCTGCTGGGCCTGCGCCTGCATCTTCAATTGGTAGGTGTCGACGCGTTGCTGGTAGAGCCCCTGAAGATGATGCGAATCCGCATAACGCTTGGCGAGGGCTTCCTGGCCAAGGTCGAGATACTGGTCGATGACTTCGCTGTCGCTGGCCTGATGGATCAACTCGCCGCTGCCACCTGGGCAGGGACGATCGGTATATTCAAGCTGCCCGCCCTTGGTGCATTTGTAGATGTTTTGCGCACCGGCAGTTTGCGCCGCCGCCAACAGCAGGAAGGCAGCGCACAAAATACCCGTTCTTGAGGACGAAGTTTTCATCTTGACCGCCAGGCCGAAGTTTTCATCTTGGTAGGCATTCTGCGCTGATTGCATCCATGCTGCGTAATGAAAATGTTGATGAGTTTCGGGTTCGGGGACCGAAGTCAGGTTGCATTTAAACAGGATCGGAGCCGCTCTGCGCTGACAGTGCCGACTTAGTCACCTAAAAAAGGCAATGCGGCGTCGAGAAAAGCCGCAGGTTGCTCCGTATGCAGGCGATGACCACCAGCGAGCAGTCGCAGGGTAGCGTGGGTAATCGCATTGACGAGCAAGGGAAGCCGTTCCGCGGCCAAATGACTTTGCGCTGCGCCGAGCAGGAGGGTTGGTGCGCAGATGTTGGCGAGGCTGGCCCACCATGCTGGCGTTGGCGTACTTAGTGCAGCCAGGACAGGCTTCCTCATGCGCAGGTCGAAGCGGTTCGTGAACGCGATTGCCAGCATGCGTCGGACGCCCATCGAGGCCAGCAGGCGGCGCATGCTTGGCGGACACTGGATCCTGCCTGTATCTGACTTATCGCATGGTGGTGTCGGGGCATCCTCGATCAGCAGGCGACGGACGCGTATCGGTTGCTGCGCCGCTACGGATAGCGCGATAAATCCGCCCAGCGAATGACCGACCAGATCCACCTGCGCCAACTGAAGTTGATCAAGCAAGGTGGTCACGTCGGTGCGGAAATCGGATAGCGGGTAGCTTGCTGCCCGTCCACTGTGGCCATGGCCGCGCAGGTCCAATGCAATCACCCTGCGTCCGACGGCGATCAGCGCACCTGCCACTGCATCCCAGGTGTCGGAACGGCCGGCCATGCCGTGCAGAAGGATCACGGGGACGCCATCGGCCGGTCCGCCGCTGCGATAGGCGAGGAGACAGCCGTCGGCAGCGCGCAGGTACTGATAGCGTGAAAGATGGCGCGGCATCTCGTACAGGTTCCTTTTGAGGGTGCCGACGTTGAGGGGGCTCAAGGGGCTCGAGTATGCCGCATCGACTCCGGGCGGCCATAGGTGATTGGCGCTGGCTTGTCGTCTAATACGCGAACTTCAGGCCACCCTTGCGATTGCCCATGAGTGCGTTGCTGCTGCTGTTCGTGTGCCTGGTGCTGGGCGGGTTGGTTGCGCGCTTTGCGAAGCCGCCGGTCGGCATCGTGCCGGGCATCAACTGGTGGGTGATCAACCTGGCGCTACCGGCGCTGGTGCTGAAGCTCATCCCACGGGTGAAGTTCGACCCGCAGTTGTGGTTTCCTGTGGCGGCGATGTGGCTCACGTTCGCCGGCGCCTGGCTGCTGTTTGGCCTGCTCGGGCCGCGACTGGGCTGGTCGCGGCAGCGCATCGGTGCGCTGATCCTGGTCTGCGGCCTGGGCAATACCGCGTTCATGGGTTATCCGCTGATGCAGGCACTGCACGGTCAGCCGGGCCTCGCACTGGCGGTGGTGGCCGATCAGCTTGGCGCGTTTCCGCTGCTGGCATCGGCGGGTGTCGTGGTGGCGTGCCTGTACGCGGGACGCACGCCAAAGCCGGCGATGATTGTGCGACGCGTCCTCACGTTCCCGGCGTTTGTCGCGCTGATCATCGGCATCGTTGTTGGCGTGCTGGGCGGCTGGCCGGACTGGCTGGATGGCGTGTTTACGCCGATCGGCGCCACGCTGACGCCGTTGGCGCTGTTCTCGGTCGGGTTGCAGTTCAAGTTCCATCCCGGCGCGCGGCAGTTGGGCGCACTGGGCTGGGGGCTGGGCTGGAAACTGCTGCTGGCCCCGCTGTTGTGCTGGATGTTGGGCGTCGCTATTGGCGTCGGGGGATTGGTGCTGACTGTCGGTGTGCTGCAGGCGGCCATGGCGCCCATGATCTCGGCGGCGATCCTGGCCGATGAGTACGAATTGGAGCCGGCGCTGGCCAATACGGTGCTCGGAGCGGGCATCGTGCTGTCGCTCTTGACCATACCGCTGGGCAATCTGTGGCTCGGTGGCTGAGGCCGCCTTGGCGCTGCTTGCGCCGGGCGCCCGCTGCATCGAGACTAGTCGGATTCTCATGAACTGGGGGTTCGTGACATGTCCAGTTTCGACCTGATCAAGCGTTTCCTGGGAAACGCCGGGCATACAGAGCGTCGCGCGGTACCTCGCAGCGGCGTACCCAAGGCGGCCTGGGTGTTGGTGGTGGACGACTCGCCCACCATCCGCGCCGTGCTCGGCAAAATGCTGACCCAGGATAGCCACGTGGTGTTGAAGGCCGCCGACGGTGAAACGGCGATCGAAATGGCCCGCAAGGAATCTCCTGACCTGATCTTTCTCGATATCGTGCTGCCCGGCATGAACGGCTTTGCAGTGCTCCGTGCGCTGCGCCGTGATCCACTGACCCGTGACATCCCGATCGTGATGATCAGCGGCAACGTGCAGGCGACCGAGCAGTTTTATGTGCAGCGCTACGGTGCCGACGATTTCATGAAGAAGCCCTTTGGCCGCGGCGAAGTGTTTGCGCGCATCCAGCAATTGACCAAGATCGGTCGACTGGTCGTGCGCGAGCGGCTGCTTGAGGACATGCTGCCGCGGGCGCCTGAGCACACCGAGGCCGAGCACAATGCGATTCCGGACATCGCGATGCCGGATCCGCATCAGACGACGATGCTTGATTTGAACGCGCCTGATTCCAGTCGGCCGGATTTGAATCGGCCTGACCTGAACCAGCCAGGCCTGGCCTCACCAGCCACCGATCCCTGATCGGGCCAGCCGTCAAGACATGAGCAAGTTACCAGCGGGTCCGATGACCGAAGTGCGCGTCGACCTGTGGCTGTGGGCTGCGCGTTTCTTCAAGACACGCAGCCTGGCCAAGCAGGCGATCGACGGCGGCAAGATCGACGTCAACGGCGGCGGCTGCAAGCCGGCCAAGGCGTTGCATGTGGGTGATCAATTGAAGATCAGCCGCGGCGAGGAGCGGCTGGAGGTCGACGTACTGGCCTTGTCCGACAAACGAGGCCAGGCCAGCGTGGCGCAGGCGCTGTACCTGGAAACGGAAGCCAGCCGCGTTGTCCGCGAGGCGGGAAAGGAGCAGCGCCGGTTGACCGGTGCGGCCTTTGACCACCCGCCGAAACGCCCCGACAAGCATGCACGTCGCGATTTGCGACGGATGAAGGATGCGCGCTGAGCAGTGCATCGCAGATTGCCGGCTGGATCTGGGGGAACATCCACGCAAATCATGGGGGTTGCGCGACCGCGCCGTTCCTCAAGACCCGGGGGCTTGGATGGACTTGCACGCACTGATGACCGGCATCGGCTTTTTCAAAAGCCTGCGCAATAGCACCTATGGCGAACAGCGCTCGGGACAACGCCTCCAGGCCACGCTGGGCGCACGCATGCTGGTGGTCGACGATTCGCCCACCATCTGTGCCGTGCTCGGCAAGATGTTGGGCCAGGAGGGCTATGCCGTGCTCAAGGCAGGCGATGGCGAGAGCGCGCTTGAACTGGCCCGCAGTGAGCAGCCGGCGCTGATCTTCCTCGATATTGTGTTGCCGGGCATGAACGGCTTTGCCGTACTGCGCGCGCTGCGCCACGATGCCAGCACCCGGCATATCCCGATCGTGATGATCAGTGGCAATCAACAGGCGACCGAACAGTTCTACGTGCAACGTTTCGGTGCGGACGATTTCATGAAGAAGCCGTTCGGTCGCGACGAGGTGACCAGGCAGATCGGAAAGCTGGTCGCGGCAGGGCGCCTGGTTGTGCGGCAACCGTCGGCACCAGTCAGCGTGGTGCTGCCGGAGCTGTCACCGATGGCGTTGGCTGCGATCCCTGATATCGCGATGCCCGACGCGGATGACCCACACCTGGCCACACCACTGATGTTGCCGGAATCGCCATTGCAGCTGGCGCACGGCTGAGCGAAGTCCGTGATGAGGAACCAGGCGCTTGCTGCGCCACTCTCCGCGCCGTGCAACGTATCTGCCCGATCGGGCCATCGGGGGCAATTCGTCAACCACAGCTGAACAGATGCCCCGGAAGTCCGTGGGTCCTGTCAACGCGATTCATGCCTGCCCGTTTCCCTTGTTGCAACCGTCAGATAACCCTGCAATCGGGGCTGACGGTGGCCCAGGGGCTCCTTGTCGATCGTGGATGGTTCACCCGTTTTGGCATTGGCCACGCCGTGTGAATGCCGCGTTTCCCTTGGCAGAAGCTCGGTGCAGTTTTCCTGAACATCTCCCGTCTTACTTACTCCAAAACGAGGCCGTTACTTATGAGTGCAAAGTCGACTATCCGTTTCAGCTTGATGGGGTTGGTGGTATCCGCCGCGCTCGCTTCGGGCGCCGCCATGGCACAGGCTGCACCTCAGGCGAACGATCCGGGTCATCCGCGGGTCAACGAAGTCAACCAACGCCTGGACAACCAGCAGAGCCGCATCCAGAACGGTGTGGCCGATGGTCAGATCAACGCGAAGCAGGAGGCGCGCGACGAAAAGCAGGACGCCAACATCGCGCAGCGCGAAAGTGCCGATCAGGCCAAGAACGGTGGCCACCTCACCAAGCAGGAACAGCGCAATCTCAACAAGTCCGAAAACCACGACAGCCGGCGCATCCACAAGCAGCGCACGCATTGACGCTTTGCTGAAGTGACAAACGCACGGCGTTGAACGTTGATCCGAACCTCCTCGTGTTCGCACGAGGAGGTTCGTCGAGCGGACGTTCGGCGCCCGGATGACATCACTCCAACAGGATGCATCGCGAGCAGATAGCTCGCCGAGGCGACGTCGTGCGGCATGCTCTCGCTGTCCATAGCTTTCGCATGGCCTTGACAGGTCATCGCGTATCCAGACTTGAACGCCGAGTGCCCGGTGGAGCGTCGGGCTGTCTCCAGCGTGAGCCAGGCGACCTCCATCACCCCGGTCGCCCGACAACTGGAGTTACGTTTGCGCACACATCGGACAAGCCATCTCCTGCGCTTGACTGTGCTCGGCGCGGCCCTGCTACTGGGTGGTTGCAGCGGAGTCTTGTTTGCAGGACTCAACGCGACTGACGAGCACACGAACATCGGCACCGAAAGCCATGTCGTGTTCGATACGCAGCATCATCTCGCGCTGGACGTGTATCGCCCAACCGACGCAGAGCATGCGCCCATCGTGGTCTTCTTCTATGGTGGAGACTGGATGCGGGGCAAGCGCCAGTGGTATCGGTTTGCCGGTGCCGCGCTGGCGGCGCACGGCGTGATCGCGGTGATCCCGGACTACCGTAAATACCCCAAAGTGAAAATGGATGGCTTCATGCAGGACGCGGCGCATGCCGTGGCATGGACACGCGATCATGCCGAGCAGATCGGCGGCGATCCGCAGGACATCTTTCTGATGGGGCATTCAGCAGGTGGGCAGATCGCCGCCTTGCTCGCCACCGATTCGAAGTGGCTTCGAGCGAACGGCATGCAGCCAGGCGATCTGGCCGGATTCATTGGTCTGGCCGGTGTCTATGATTTCACACCGATAGAAGCCAAAGAAAAGGACATGATCGGCATGTTCGGCAAGACCCTTGCCGAACAGCGTCGGGCACAGCCCGTTTCGTTTGTGCACGGCACGGAACCGCCGATGCTGCTACTGCATGGAACGGCCGATCATGAAGTCGATCCATCGAACAGCAAATCGCTGGCGCAGGTGATGCAGGCCAATCACCAGGACGTCACCTTGAAGCTCTATCGAGGTGTGGGTCACTCGGCGCTGCTGTTTTCAATGTCGCGGCCGATGCGCGGTCATGCGCCGACGCTGGACGACGTGCTGGCGTTTATCCATGCGCATGGGAAAGGCCCCTCGAATAATCGGTTGCCCAGCTCGTCATCCCTGCGAAGGCAGGAGGTGCTTTTTCAACAGCGGAGCTGGTCATCCAGCGCCCTTGCTCGTCAAGAACTTGAGGCCTCTGGATTCCTGCCTTTGCAGGAATGACGACGCTTTTCATGCGGTGGCTGCCTGACGAATGTGGCGTCATCGAGGCCGCGCGCTCTTTCAAGCCAGGGACTTCAACCGGTAAAGCGCTTCCATCGCTTCGCGGGGAGACATTGCATCGGGATCGATGGTCTCCAGTGCGCGCTCCACGGCAGAAGGTTGTGGTGCGAACAACCCAAGTTGCGGCGACGGTTCAATGGTGGCCTTGCCGGCAGAGGCGTGCTGATGCATGCCGCGCTCCAGCTCCGCCAGGGTGCGCCGTGCGTCAGCGATCACCGACTTTGGCAAGCCGGCCAGTGCGGCCACCTGCAGGCCGAAGCTGCGGTTGGCGGGGCCGTCCTTCACGGCGTGCATGAAGACCAGTTGCTCGCCGTATTCCACCGCGTCGAGATGCACATTCGCGATGGTGGGGTATTCGTTGGCCAGCTCGGTGAGCTCGAAGTAATGCGTGGCGAACAGCGTGTACGCGCGGCTGTTGCGCGCCAGGTGCACGGCGGCGGCGCGTGCCAGTGACAGGCCATCGTAGGTGCTTGTGCCGCGGCCAACTTCGTCCATCAACACCAGGCTGTGTTCGGTCGCGTTGTGCAGGATGTTCGCCGTCTCGCTCATCTCGACCATGAAGGTCGATTGACCGCGCGAGAGGTCGTCGCCTGCGCCGATGCGGGTGAAGATTCGGTCGATCGGGCCGATCAACGCGCGCGATGCGGGCACGTAGCTGCCGATATGCGCGAGCAGCACGATCAGCGCGTTTTGCCGCATGTAGGTGGACTTGCCGCCCATGTTCGGGCCGGTGATCACCAGCATGCGACGTGCATCGTCAAGCATCAGGTCGTTCGGTTCGAACGGCTCGTCGCGAACTTTCTCCACCACCGGATGGCGGCCGCGCTCGATCGCGATGCCGGGATCATCGCTGAGTTCGGGTGCGCTCCAGTCCAGTGCTTCGGCGCGTTCGGCCAGGTCGCTCAGAACATCGAGTTCGGCCATGGCGGCCGCAGCCTGCTTCAGTGGCTCCAGTTTTCCGGTGAGCGTGTCCAGCAGTGCCTCGTACAGCGCGCGTTCGCGCATCAGCGAACGCTCCTTCGCCGACAGTACTTTGTCCTCGAAGGTCTTCAGTTCCTCGGTGATGTAGCGCTCGGCATTCTTCGTCGTCTGCCGACGCGTGTAATGCGTGGGCGCTTTTTCGGACTGCGCCTTGGTGATTTCAATGTAGTAGCCATGCACGCGGTTGTAGCCGATCTTGAGTGTGTTGATGCCGCTGGCGGCCTTCTCGCGTTCCTCAAGTTCAACCAGATACTGGTCGGCGTGGGTGGACAGGCGGCGCAGTTCATCGAGCTCGGCGTCGTAACCGTCCGCGATGACGCCGCCGTCGCGCTGCAATACCGGCGGCTGCGCCACGATGGCGCGGGTGAGTAGGACGGCGGTGTCGGCGTGATCGCCGATGTGCTCGACCAGCGTGTGCAACAGCGGACTGTCGAGCGTCGCGATCTGTTCGCGCAACATTGGCGCAGCGGCGAGGCCGTCGCGCAGGGTGGACAGGTCGCGTGGCCGCGCCGAGCGCAGCGCCACGCGGGCCAGGATGCGCTCCAGATCGCCGATGCCACGCAGTTGCTCGCGCAATGGGTCGTAGCGGCGGCTATCAATCAGGGTGCCGATCGCTTGATGCCGCCGACGCAGCAGTTCGCGCGAACGCAGCGGGCGATTCAGCCAGCGGCGAAGCAGGCGCGCGCCCATCGGCGTTACCGTTTCGTCCAGCACGCCGAGCAGGGTGTGCTCTGTGCGACCGCTGGGATGTGTATCCAGTTCCAGATTGCGGCGGGTGGCGGCGTCCAGCGCGATCGTCTCGCTGGCGCTTTCGACCGCCATGCCGGTGAGGTGCGGCAACGCGCTCTTCTGGGTTTCTTCGACGTAGCCGAGCAGACAGCCAGCTGCCGCCGTGGCCAGTGGCAGGTTGTCCACGCCGAAGCCACCGAGGTCGCGGGTGCCGAAGAAACGGTTCAGTTCACGCCGCGCGGCATCGGCGTCGTAGTGCCATGGTGGCCGCTTGCGCAGACCGGGCAATGCACTGACCAGCTTTGGCCATGCCACGCTTTCGTCGACCAGTGTCTCGGCGGGCTGCAGTCGCGCAAGTTCGGCCGCCAGGGTTTCGGCGTTCGGCACTTCGCTGAGCAGGAAACGGCCGCTGCCCAGATCGACCCACGCCAGGCCATAGCCGCCATGCGTGCCGGCGGCGATCGCCAGCAGCAGGTTGTCGCGGCGCTCCTCCAGCAGCGCGGCGTCGGTCACCGTGCCCGGGGTGACGATGCGCACCACCTTGCGCTCCACCGGGCCTTTCGAAGTGGCTGGATCGCCGATCTGCTCGCAGATCGCCACCGATTCGCCGAGGCGTACCAGCCGCGCGAGATAGTTTTCCGCTGCGTGATACGGTACGCCGGCCATCGGAATCGGTGCGCCGGCGGACTGCCCGCGTTGCGTCAGCGTGATGTCGAGCAGCCGTGCCGCCTTGCGTGCGTCGTCGTAGAACAGCTCGTAAAAGTCGCCCATGCGAAAAAACAGCAACACCTCGGGATGTTCGGCCTTGGCCGAGAGGTACTGGCGCATGAACGGGGTGTGCTGTGAGAGATCGTCTTGGCTCATGCAATACAAGTCTTGGCGTGGTCGCGCGAAACGGGTAGAACGATGGCCCTGCGCGCGGCGCAGAGCTCATTCAAGTCAGGGAGTCTCGCATGGAGTTGTCATCCGTTCCTACTGATGCCGAGTTACAGATCCTGGCTGGCGACGTAGCGATCGAGGTACTGCAGCGCAAGCTGATGCTGGTGACTGCCGAATCCTGCACGGGCGGCTGGATCGCCAAGACGCTGACCGATCTGCCCGGAAGTTCGGCCTGGTTCGATGCTGGCGTGGTGACCTACAGCTACGAGGCAAAGGAGGCGCTGCTCGGGGTCAATCCGCGCACGCTGGAGCGCACCGGCGCTGTCAGCGAGGAAACCGTGCTGGAGATGGTTTCCGGTGCTTTGGCGCGCTTTGGCGCGGGGGTGGCGGTAGCGGTGACCGGCATTGCCGGGCCTTCCGGGGGCACCCCCGACAAGCCGGTCGGCACGGTGTGGATCGGCTGGAAGCGCCGGGGCGGCTACGGGCACGCACAGCTGTTCCATTTTCCAGGCGACCGCGAGGCCATCAGGCGGCGTACCGTGGCAGCGGCGCTCATGGGCCTGCGCAAAACACTGACGGAATAATGTGTTGTCTGCTGTCGGGAGGGCTTGACCGGTATGGGATACTGGCCTACTGAAGCAGCTCGTTCCGATCAGGTTGGCTGATCGAACCGGCCCTGATCGCAGCCCGTGAGACCCGATCCGGGCATCATGCTTACCATTCACAGCCCAACCGGAATTCAAGACGATGGATGACAACAAGCGCAAGGCACTTACTTCCGCCCTCGGCCAGATCGAAAAGCAGTTCGGCAAGGGCGCGATCATGCGCATGGGCGACCGCGTCAACGAAGCCATCGAAACGGTGTCCACCGGCTCGCTCGGGCTGGATATCGCGCTCGGCGTCGGCGGTCTGCCGCGTGGCCGCGTGGTCGAGATCTATGGGCCGGAGTCGTCCGGCAAGACCACCATGACGCTGCAGGCGATCGCCAGCTGCCAGCGCGCCGGTGGCACCGCTGCATTCATCGATGCCGAGCACGCACTCGACCCGACCTATGCCGAGAAATTGGGCGTCAAGGTCGATGATCTGCTGGTTTCGCAGCCGGATACCGGCGAGCAGGCGCTGGAAATCGCCGACATGCTGGTGCGCTCGGGTGCGGTCGACATGGTTGTCGTCGACTCGGTCGCCGCGTTGACCCCGAAGGCGGAAATCGAGGGCGAAATGGGCGACTCCCACGTCGGCCTGCATGCCCGTCTGATGAGCCAGGCGCTGCGCAAGCTGACCGCCAACATCAAGAAATCCGGCACGCTGGTGATCTTCATCAACCAGATCCGCATGAAGATCGGCGTGATGTTCGGCAGCCCGGAGACCACCACGGGAGGCAACGCGCTGAAGTTCTACGCCTCGGTGCGCCTGGACATCCGCCGCATCGGCGCGGTGAAGAAGGGCGAGGAGATCATCGGTTCGGAAACCCGCGTCAAGGTGGTCAAGAACAAGGTGGCCCCGCCGTTCCGCCAGTGCGAATTCGAGATCCTGTACGGCGAAGGCACCTCGCGCGAAGGCGAGATCATCGAGCTGGGTGTGGCGCAGAACCTGATCGACAAGTCCGGCGCCTGGTACAGCTACAAGGGCGACCGCATCGGCCAGGGCAAGGAGAACGTACGCCAGTACCTGCGCGACAACCCGGCGATGGCGAACGAGATCGACAAGCTGTTGCGCGAGCGTCTACTGGTACCGGTCGGCAAGCCTGCCGCCGCGGCGCCGGAAGAGGCGCTCGAGGAGGCGTGAGACGGTAAGGCTTTGTCGTCACGGCGGTGATGCGGTGACCGCGGTGATGGCGGCTCAGTGATGTGGCAATCCGTTTCACGCAAATGGCCCGGCTCGTCCGGGCCATTTGCATTTCAGCTCGGAGGTTAATCGCGAGCGGTGGGGCGGATTCACTCCAGCCGTTCCACTCAGCCGCTCTCCACCCCCCCTGACCGTTCGCCCTGAGCGTAAGCCCGAAGGGCTGAAGTCGAAGGGCAATCCACCTCAGCCGTTCTTCAGCCCTCCCCAACCGTTCTCCCAGAGCGCAAGCCCGAAGGCTGAGTCGAAAGGCGACCCTTCGACTTCGCTGCGCTACGCTCAGGGCGAACGGGGTAGAACCCAGTCAAAGGACAACGCACCCCAGCCGTTCACCAACCCTCCCTAACCGTTCGCCCTGAGCGTAAGCCCGAAGGGCTGAAGTCGAAGGGCAATCCACCTCAGCCGTTCTTCAGCCCTCCCCAACCGTTCGCCCAGAGCGCAAGCCCGAAGGCTGAGTCGAAAGGCGACCCTTCGACTTCGCTGCGCTACGCTCAGGGCGAACGGGGTAGAACCCAGTCAAAGGACA
>NZ_JACHCN010000004.1:0-136928 GCF_014205795.1 Rhodanobacter sp. MP7CTX1 | reverse complement strand
GCCCAGAGCGCAAGCCCGAAGGCTGAGTCGAAAGGCGACCCTTCGACTTCGCTGCGCTACGCTCAGGGCGAACGGGGTAGAACCCAGTCAAAGGAAACGCACCCCAGCCGTTCACCAACCCTCCCTAACCGTTCGCCCTGAGCGTAAGCCCGAAGGGCTGAAGTCGAAGGGCCATCCACCTCAGCCGTTCTTCAGCCCTCCCCAGTCGTTCGCCCAGGGCGCAAGCCCGAAGGCTGAGTCGAAAGGCGACCCTTCGACTTCGCTGCGCTACGCTCAGGGCGAACGGGGTAGAACCCCGTCAAAGGACAACGCACCCCAGCCGTTCACCAACCCTCCCTAACCGTTCGCCCTGAGCGTAAGCCCGAAGGGCTGAAGTCGAAGGGCCACCCTCCGACTTCGCTGCGCTACCCTCGGGGCGAACGGTGGGGTACCCATCCCAGCCAGGTATCAGTTTGCATGTTCATGAAGCGTCCGCCCGGGAAAAATGACACAGCCACGCCGAAGCGCAGCGCCTACGACAAAGCGCTGGGCCTGCTTGCCCGCCGCGAGCACTCGCGCAAGGAGCTGAAAACCAAGCTTCGCCAGGGCGGCTACGAGGGCGAAGAAACCGGCGCCGCGATCGAGCGGCTTGGCGAGCAGCACTACCAGGACGATGACCGCTTCGCCGAGGTGCTGCTGCGCAGCCGTATCGCGCAGGGCTATGGCCCGATGCGCCTGCGCGTGGAGCTGAAAAGCCACGGTCTGGGCGACGCACGGATACGCGAATTGCTGGAGGCGGCCGAGGTCGATTGGACCGCTTCCGCGGCCGCCCAGTTGCGCCGCCGCTATGGTGCGGGCACAGCCGACCCCGCCGAACGCAACCGTCGGGCGCAATTCCTCTTGCGCCGCGGCTTTGCCGCCGCCACAGTACGGAGTGTTACCCACGCCGAAGTGGACGAAGCTGACGACGAAAGCCCCTGAAATCCATCGTCCAGGGACGATGGAGGGATGGATCGCGTGGCTCGGCCGCGGTGTGGCCCCCGATCACCCGCCAGCATGACATGCATGAAAACCTCTGAAATCCGTTCCACCTTCCTCGAATACTTCCGTTCCAAAGGCCACACCATCGTGCCGTCCAGCTCGCTGGTGCCGGCCAGCGACCCGACGTTGCTGTTCACCAATTCGGGCATGGTGCAGTTCAAGAACGTGTTTCTCGGCAGCGAAAAGCCGGGTTATGTGCGCGCGGCCGACGTGCAGCGTTGCCTGCGTGCCGGCGGCAAGCACAACGACCTGGACGCGGTGGGCTATACCGCACGCCATCACACATTTTTCGAGATGCTCGGCAACTGGTCGTTCGGCGATTACTTCAAGCGCGACGCGATCGCCTATGCATGGGAACTGCTGACGGGCGTATTCAAACTGCCGGCCGACAAGCTGTGGGTCACGGTCTATCACACGGACGACGAGGCGTTCGACATCTGGCACAAGGAAATCGGTGTGCCGGTTGAACGCATCGTGCGCATCGGCGACAACAAGGGCGCACCGTTCGCCTCGGACAACTTCTGGCAGATGGCCGACACCGGTCCATGCGGCCCGTGCACGGAAATCTTCTACGACCACGGCGCGGGCATCGCTGGCGGCCCGCCCGGTTCGCCGGACGAAGACGGCGACCGCTACATCGAGATATGGAACCTGGTGTTCATGCAGTTCGATCGTGCGCCGGACGGATCGCTGTCGCCGTTGCCCGCACCCTGCGTGGACACGGGCATGGGCCTTGAGCGCCTAGCCGCCGTGCTGCAGCACGTGCATTCCAACTACGAGATCGACCTGTTCGCGCATCTGATCCGTGTAGCTGGTGAACTCACCCGCACGAGCGATCTTTCCGACAAGTCGCTGCGCGTCATTGCCGACCATATCCGCGCCTGTTCCTTCCTGATCGTCGACGGCGTACTGCCCTCCAACGAAGGTCGCGGCTACGTGCTGCGACGGATCATCCGGCGCGCCCTGCGGCATGGCTGGATGCTCGGCGTGCGCGGTGACTTCTTCTGGAAGATGGTGCCGTCGCTGGTCGAGGAAATGGGCGTCGCCTATCCGGAGCTCGCGGCCAAGCAGTCGTTCGTCGAAGACGCACTGCGCGCCGAGGAAGAACGCTTCGGTGAGACTTTGGAAAACGGAATGCGGGTGTTCGACGAAGTCGCCACGAAACCTGCTACGGCGTCTGCCAAGACGATTGCGGGCGAAGATGCATTCCGCCTCTACGACACCTATGGTTTCCCCGTCGATCTCACCGCCGACATCGCGCGCGAGCGCGGTCTCGAGGTGGACATGGCTGGCTTCGAGCGGGCGATGAACGAGCAGCGCGAGCGCGCCCGTTCGGCCGGCCGCTTTGAGGCGAAGGGTCAGATGCCGGCCGATCTGGCCAGCCAGCTGAAGCCAACCGTATTCCTTGGTTACGAGGCGCTACGCAGTCCGGGCAGCAAGGTGCTGGGCATCGTCCGCGCCGGCAAGCAGTTCGACCAGCTCGATGAGGGCGAGGAAGGCCTGCTGATCCTCGATCGCACGCCGTTCTACGCCGAATCGGGCGGGCAGGTCGGCGATACCGGTGAGCTGATCAATCCCGCGGGTCGCTTCGACGTCAGCGATACCTTGAAGATGGGCGGCGTGTTCTTCGGCCATGCCGGTCGCTGGCACGGGGCGCAACCACTGCGTACCGGCGATACCGTCGAGGCCGGTGTGGATGCGGCACGTCGTCAGGCGATCGTGCTCAACCATTCAGCTACCCATCTGCTGCATGCGGCGCTGCGCAAGGTGCTGGGCGATCACGTCACGCAGAAGGGTTCGCTAGTCGCGCCGGAGCGCCTGCGTTTCGACTTCTCGCACTTCAAGCCGATGAGCCGCGATGAACTGGCACGGGTCGAGGCCATGGTGAATGCCGAGGTGCGCCACAACGCAGCCGCCGACGTGCGACAGATGGCATACGACGACGCGATCGAATTTGGTGCGATGGCGCTGTTCGGCGAGAAATACGGCGACGAAGTGCGGGTGCTCAAGATGGGCGAGTTTTCCACCGAGCTATGCGGTGGCACCCACGTCAGCCGCACCGGCGACATCGGCCTGTTCAAGATCGTCAGCGAGGCCGGCGTAGCTTCCGGTGTGCGCCGTATCGAGGCCGTCACGGGTGAGGGGGCGCTGGCCTGGGTCGCCGACGAGGAGCGTCGTCTGGGCGAGCTGTCGCAGCTGCTTTCCAGCAGCGGCGACGATGCCGTGGAAAAGCTGCGTCAGCTGTTCGATCGCCAGAAGAAGCTTGAGCGGGAGCTCGATTCGCTGCGCAGCAAGGCGGCGGGTTCGGCTACCGCGGATCTGGCCAGCTCCGCACAGGAAGTGGACGGCATCAAGGTGGTGGCGGCGCGGCTGGAGGGCCTCGATGCGAAGTCGCTGCGCGACAGCGTGGATCAGCTCAAGCTGCAGCTGGGCGATTGCGTGATCCTGCTGGCTGGCGCAGCAGACGGCCGCGTCGCGCTGATTGCTGGCGTTCACGGCAAGGCCCTGGATCGGATCAAGGCGGGCAGCGTGGTCGCGCATGTTGCGGCGCAGATCGACGGCAAGGGCGGTGGCCGCGCGGACATGGCCCAGGGCGGTGGCTCGGACACGGCTAATCTACCGGCCATTCTGGCCGCCTTGCCGGGCTGGATTTCAAATCAGTGAGCGATGCTGGAGCGAGGCGGCATATGCCATATGTCACGATCTAGACGCATTGCACATGACAATCACGCTCGGCTAGTATCTTAGAGGTGTCGACACTATCGGTAGTGATGGTGTCGCCAGTCAGGACGCTCAGGAGTGTTTTGGCTGTGAGCCGGGAAGGCGGTAGGGCCTTCGACGGATCAATCGTCGAACTGCGGATGGACGTTGCTCAGGGGTGAGGCAGCATCGATCCGCGGGCCTGTGACCAACAGCATTAATGGAGTAGCAAACATGTTGATTCTGACCCGCAGGGTCGGCGAAACCCTGATGATCGGCGACGAGGTGACCGTCACCGTCCTAGGCGTGAAAGGCAATCAGGTGCGTATCGGTATCAACGCGCCCAAGACCGTCGCCGTCCACCGCGAAGAGATTTATCAGCGCATCAAGGGCGAACATGAATCAGGCAGCGTGCCTGAAGAGCCCGGCGAGCACTGATTCTTCAATAAATGCTTTACCTCGACCACGCCGGTCAGTATCCTTGCCGGCTCCGCAGTGATGCGGAAAAAAACCCGGAGAGATGCCCGAGCGGCCGAAGGGGCTCCCCTGCTAAGGGAGTATAGGGTCAAAAGCCTTATCGAGGGTTCGAATCCCTCTCTCTCCGCCAGATTACAACTAAGCCCCTGAAGTTAGGGGCTTTTTTGTTGTTTGTTGATCGAAATTCTTGCTTCCGTTCTTACCAAAATGCGCCGCTTTTCGGCGGACAGCAACGGACGAGGGTGAGCGCGATTCGCGCACCGATCCGGTCTTGCGCGGAAACCGGAGCAGTGTGTTGTTCGTGGCAATCCACGCGACGCGCTCCCACATGCGCGTGGATCGTCACCCTCGACTATGGAGATGTGGCGCGACGGCGGTCCGACAGCCCGATCAGCGCACTGGCCCCGGGAAGCATCACGAGTGTCAACAGCGCCCCATAGATAAACATGCCATAGCCCACGCCCGAAGGGAGTGGGTCCGCGAAAAGCAAGCGGTAATCCCACAGAAAGCCAGTCGATACAGCGATGGCCAGGTAAGCCAGTGGCTTGTGCGGGCTCAATCGACGAAGAACGAGTGCCGCCGGCAGGCAAAGGAAGACATTGATAAGGGTGTCTTGGACGAACAGCACGGCATAGAGCGGAGCGCCCTTGACGCCATGCAAGGCGAGCCAATGCGGAACAAGGTTGTGTACGGCGATGTACATCCAGCAGTACGGAAGCACCCATTGCCATTGGACAAAGCCAACGACGGCCGATACGGCGAAAGCCATGAGCACTTTCCCTTTCATCCTGGTCCCCTGTTGAAAGTAAGCCGCACCGATTCTGTGCCACCACCACTTGGCGGTCAATGCAAGTCAGCAAAGTTGGCTACGTCAAGGAACGCTCAGCGCTGATAACGTACGGAGCAACTCGACGCGCACGCCGCAGAGAAGTTGCTTTCGCGCGA
The DNA here is from genome assembly GCF_014205795.1 of Rhodanobacter sp. MP7CTX1. Lineage (GTDB taxonomy): Bacteria > Pseudomonadota > Gammaproteobacteria > Xanthomonadales > Rhodanobacteraceae > Rhodanobacter. Next base: position 131,786 of record NZ_JACHCN010000004.1, on the reverse strand, counting down.
GAGCCGGCGACTGGGTTTCCTGTGGCCGACCCCATGTGGCGGCGCAGAGTTCGAGCGGTTGGTTGATGCAGCATTGCATGCGCCACAGGCACAATAGCCTATTGGCCGAAGGGATCCTCGAAAAACTGCTCTTTGCTCGCCTTCCCTGCCTTCGCAGGGATGACGAGCTGGATAACAGGCTATTCGCCGTTTGTGTCTGATTTAAACAAGTTACCAAGGGGAAAAACGATATGGCCAAGATCGGGCGTTCAAAGTCCGCCTTCGTTGCGATGGCAACTGTCCTGGTGACGTTGTGTGCACCGCTAGCGATAGCCCAATCCAGCGATGCCGCGCTTACCGCTCGTGTCGATCATGTGTTGGCCAAGGTGCCGTTGATCGATGGCCATAACGATCTGCCGTGGGAAATCCGCGAACGGTTTGGCAATGCCGCTGGCGTAGACCTGAGCACCAGTACCGCGAGCTTGCCGCAGACAGCGCAAGGTGATGAAGTGCGACAACCGCTGATGACCGACATTCCTCGCCTTCGCCTTGGCCGTGTGGGTGCGCAGTTCTGGTCGGTCTGGATACCGCCCACAGTGACCGGTCCTGCTGCCGTGAAGATGACTATCGAGCAGATCGATCTTGTTCGCACGATGGTGGCGCGTTACCCGAAGGATCTGCAAATGGCCTATTCGGCCGAGGACATCGAGCGCGCACACAAGGCTGGTCGCATCGCTTCGTTGATTGGTATCGAGGGTGGTCATCAGATCGACGATTCGCTGCCCACGCTGCGCCAGATGTACGAGCTCGGCGCGCGTTACATGACGCTCACCCATACGTCGGATAACGACTGGGCCGATTCCGCAACGGATGCGCCCAGGCATCATGGTCTGACACCGTTCGGACGCGCGGTGGTCCACGAGATGAATCGCCTTGGCATGCTGGTCGACCTCAGTCACGTGTCGCCGGATACGATGCGCGCAGCGCTTGCGGTCTCGCAGGCACCGGTGATGTTTTCGCACTCCGGCGCGCGTGCGTTGAACGATCACCCGCGCGACGTACCGGACGACGTGCTCGCGATGGTTGCGCGCAATCACGGCATTGTCATGGTGACTTTTGCACCGGCTTACGTATCGGCAGAACGCAATCGCTGGGAAGCCGATCGCGCCGCCGAGCAAACGCGCTACAACTCGCCGCCCTACGCGGGCCTCTACATCGGTCAACCCGAGCGGGCCAAGGCTGCGATGGCCGAATGGGATGCCCGACATCCGATGCCCGTCGTCACGATCGCGATGGTCGCCGATCACATCGAACACATACGTCGTGTTGCAGGAATCGATTGTGTAGGCATCGGCTCCGATTTCGACGGTATTCCCAACTCGCCACAGGGCCTGGATGGCGTCGACAAGTTCCCCGCCGTGCTCAAGGAGCTCGCAAAGCGCGGCTGGACGGATGAAGAACTTGGCAAGGTGGCCGGTGAAAACATGTTGCGCGTGATGCGTGAGGCCACCGCCGTGGCCAAGCGACTGCAGGCATCAGAATCGCCTGGGGCGGTGACAATCGAGCAAGTGGATCCTGGCGTGGCAAAGAAGCCGTCGTGAGGTGCCGTCCAAATTCGTCGAACAGCCTGTAAGGGATGTCAAGGCTGGCTTTATTTGGCGATCGAGGTTTCCATAGGGGCTGGCACGAAATTTTGCCAAAGTGATCGGCCGCCGTCTCAAGGTGCTCGCCATGACCAAGTCCTCCGGGGGCGACGGCTGGTCAATTTGGCTGGCTCGCGCACCTCATCGTGGCTGACAATCCTGTTTCCAATGAGCGCACGCAGGAACCCGCCGGGGTAGCCGCCGCGGAAGCCTGGGTCGAGACTTGATCTCGACCGACCGAAATGAATTCGAAATGTGAAACGAGACCTGGTGGCGTTTCTGCGCCGCCACCGCGCGGTCTGGACCTCCTGCCTGGATACCGCTTCGATTTCAGAGCTGATCTGGATGAATAGCGGCGTCTGGAAAAGTGAGGACGGCAACTACTCTCGTGAGGGCACGCTCGGCACTAGCTGAACACGACTGGCGATCCCTAGAGCATGAGGCGGGCATACCTAATTCGGGTGATTGTAATTTCATATTTTCTAGAGTCTATTGAACACATGATTTGTCGTGTCATCGTTGCGTCATTTCTCAAAAGATATGCGATTGAATTGATAGTTTTTAATAAAACGTTTGATTCGATAGTGTCTAAGTAGTGGTCGAAATCGCGATGGATAATTTTTTCCGTAGTATTAAATCAGTTGGGGGTGGTAATGGACAGAATCAAGTTATGGCAGGTTTGGGCGGGCATGGCCGTAGCGGCATGCGGCGTATCAGCAGTCAACGCACAGACAAGTTCAAACAACACGTCAAGCACGCCGCTTATCGCAAACGGCAATATCGGCAACAGTAAGCTGACAAAACTCGAGGGAACAGTTTCATTGAGTGTTGCGAAAAGTGTCGACGCAGGCGTAATGCGGACGACGGATGAAATTCCGTCCATGACATTAATGCTCAAGCGAGGCGCGGCGCAGCAGAAGGCGTTTGACGCTTATCTCGCAGCATTGAATGATCCGGCTTCGCCCAACTTCCATAAGTGGCTGACACCGACCCAAGTCGGGCAACAGTTCGGCCCCAACGACCAGGATGTCGCGGCTGTAAAGAACTGGCTCGCATCGGAAGGCCTGGGGGTCAAGCAGGTTTCGCCCACCAAGATGATGATCCGCTTCTCCGGCTCGGTTGGTGCGGTGCAAACGGCCTTCCACACGCAGATGCACCAATACAGGGCCGACGGCAAACTCCATTTCGCCAATGCTACGGAACAACAGTTGCCCAGCGCTCTGATTCCCGTCGTGTCTGGCGTCGTGTCGCTGAACAATTTCTTCCCCAAGCCGTTGGTCAAGAACTCCCAGCCCGTCAAGCGCAATGCCAAGGGTCAGTGGAAGGCGGCGAGCGGCGTGTCTTCGAACTTCAATTTTGCCTTTAACGGCGATGTCTTCTATGACGTCGTTCCGGCCGACCTGAACACGATCTACAACGTCAATCCGCTGTGGGCGCAAAGCACGCCTATCCGTGGTGCGGGACAGACGGTGGCCGTGTTGGAACATACCGACGTACAGAACGCCGACGTGGCAACGTTCCGGACAACGTTCATGCCACCAGACGCTGCGGGCGTGTTCTCGCAAGTGCATCCGACTGCATTCGTCGGCGACACCAGCTGTGCCGATCCGGGTACCAACGGGGACGAAGGCGAGGCCGCCCTGGATGCCGAATGGGCCGGCGCTGCCGCGCCCGACGCCAATGTGGTGCTGGCGTCCTGTGCGGACGTCGGCAGCGATTTCGGTGCCTTTATCGCAGCGAACAACTTGCTGACGCAGGATACGCCGCCGGCAATTCTGAGCCTCAGCTACGGCGAGTGTGAGCTGATCAGCGCCGTGGTCGGCGATTCCAATGAGGCAGCCGAGCTGTGGTCGACGGCTGCGGCCGAAGGCGTCACCGTGTTTGTCTCTTCTGCCGATGCCGGTTCTGCTGGCTGTGATCAGGAACAAACGGCGTCGACCTTTGGTATTGCGGTCAATGGTCTGGGCAGTTCGCCTTATAACGTGTCGGTAGGCGGCACCGATTTTGATGATCTGAACAACACCAGCAAGTACTGGGTGCCGGCCAATGGCCAACTTGGGGTCAGTGCGCTGAGCTACATTCCCGAGCAACCCTGGAATGACTCTTGCGCCAGCAGCAAGCTCTACCCGCTATTGGGCTATTCCGACCCCATTACTGCCTGTAATTCCGAGAACGGGTCCAACTTCCTGAACACGGCCGGTGGCAGCGGCGGCCCGAGTTACCTGTGGCCGCAGCCGGCATGGCAGAGCGGCGTGGCAGGTATGTCACAGATCAACACGCGTAGCCTTCCTGACGTTTCGCTATTCGCCGCCAACGGTATCTACGGGCACGCGTTGATCTATTGCATGTCCGATGCATCCGAGGGCGGCACAGACTGCAACTACCTCGATCCCACGGCCACGATCTTCAACAGCGCCGGCGGCACGTCCTTCGCTGCCCCGACCATGGCTGGCATCCAGGCGTTGATCAACCAGAATGCCGGTGTCACGCACGGCAACATCGCGCCGATGCTGTATGACTTCGCACGCAAGCAGTACGGAAGTGTGGGCTCGCCGTCTTCCTCCTGCGGCAGCGATGGTTCAAGTGCCAATTGCATCTTCCACGATGTGACGGTGGGCGATAACGATGTGCCTTGCTTCGCGGGGACAGCGGACTGCTACACGACGGGTACCAACCAGTTCGGTGCGGTCAGTGACGGTGGAAGCGCATCACTCGTGTCAGCGTGGAAGGCCGGTGCCGGCTACGACTATGCGACCGGTCTTGGCTCGGTCAATGTTCAGCACCTGGTCAATGCCGTTGCCGCGCAGGATGCGCGCAGCATTATCCCGCGGACCTGGGATCTGTATGGATTCAATGAAAGCGGCAATCCCCCGATCGCCTCCGGCGTGGCCCGTATCCTGGATGGGCACAGCACTCTGCTGATGATCAACTCAGCCACGGGCAGTGCGCAAATGCTGCAGATGAACGGTGGCACGGTGGTGGGTACGAATCCGTGGGATACCGTCTTCCAGCCGGGTGACCAGGTTAAATCGATTCCTACGGATCTGTTCAATGGGACCACATTGGCGGGCCAGACGGTGATGGAGAGCGACAACCCGACAACCAACACGGCGAGCTTGGCGATCTACAGCTATGGGTGGGTAACCGCCAGCCTGCCGTCCTATCCAGCCGGCTGGACGTTGGTCGGCTCGGGGGTTGTCGACGCTAGCGGCGTCTCCGAGGAAATCTGGCGGAATGATGCCAATGGGCAGCTCGGCTTCTGGGGTATCAACTGCACGGGCACCATTTTCTTTGGCCAGTTGTTTGAGGTGGGTTGCACCCGGACGATCGGCTCGAGCATTGCCGCTGCCAGCGGCTATACACCGCGTCTGGCTGATTTGAACGGTGACGGCTATATCGACATCGTGTGGACGGGACCCAAGAACGACATCTACTACTGGATCAACGACGGAACGGGCAACTTCACCAAGACCTATGGCGGCACCTTCCCGGCCGGCTGGACGTTGGAGGGCGCTGGCGAGATTACTGGGAGCGGCCGTACTGACTTGATCTGGTCCAACGCAACCACCAGCCAGATGGGATGGTGGATCATGAACGGTACGACTGTTGTTGATCGTGAGGTCCGTGGTGTAGCGAGCGGCTACAGCGTCGCATCGATCGAAGACTTCGATGGCGATGGGCTGGCGGATATCCTTTGGACCAACGCCAACGGGGATGCCTATGTCTGGCAGGGTCTCGGCGGTGCATTCGTCTCGCAGCATGTCGCCGACGGCCAGGGCAGCGTCTACACGATCCCGTCTGGCTATGTCGTGCAGAAGAATCGTGTGCAAGGCGTCGTAGGGGTGCAGGTGAGCCCCCCGTAATTCAATTGTTGCGATCAGTAAGCCTTGAATGAGGACTGCTGTGAATGAATGGATTGAACGGGCACCACATGGGTGCCCGTTCAATCCTCAAGTCTCGTCAAGTTCGGTCATCTGTAGCTGAGAGCACGAAGGACAACTGCTTCCATCCAACGGAAAAAATTTGGCTCTCAGTTGGCGCGAGTTCTCTCAGGTGCCGCGAGTTAAAGTTTCAATGAATTGGTTTCAGGTACGCTAATCAGCGCGTATTCAAGGATTCGAAGTTATCGGTGACGTGGCAGAAATGACGAACGAATAGCAAGCACGAATGAGGCCGGGTCTTTCCCGGCCTTTCGTCGTTTAAGCATCGCTCCCACTTCTCCAACCTGTACCAATGTTACGAACTAAGCTAGATTCGCTCACTCGCCCAAGCCATGGCATCCCAATGAAATTCAAGAAGCGTAATGGGCGTGCCGGGCATTGGCGCTGACGATGAACGTATGAATTCGCCGAGCTCGTATGAAAGCCTTTGAAAGAGCATTTCTCGTACTCCTCGTGGCATTCGCCATGTCGTACGTCGAGGTCGGCTACGCCAAGACGCCAACATGCGATACGACGCTCCCGCTTGATAGCATCGGAGCGAATTATCACCACGTTAGCTGGACTTCGAAGGACGGCGCGCCGGCGGGGATCATCACGATCGCGCAGACACCCAGCGGATGGCTTTGGGTTGGAAGCCACGCGGGTTTGTTCCGATTTGACGGAGTGCGATTCGAGCGCGTTGACCTGCGTCCCCCGCAAAGTACCGCCTCGCATTCGGTAGTTCATCTTTACGTTACCCGCGAAGGCGACCTATGGGTCGCCTATTCGTTTGGAGGGGCAGATCGACTGGCCGGCGACACTTCAGGACACATCACGCACACACATGAGGAAGCTGGTGGTGGAACCATCAATGACTTCGCGCAGAGCGCTGTTGGCGACATGTGGGCGGTTACAACAAGGCAGGATATTTACCACCTCGAGAACGGAAGTTGGGTAACGCCGGCTGCTGAGTGGGGTCTGCAGGGCCGGCATGTTGCATATATCACCTCGGATTCGCAGGGCCGCCTCTGGGCGTCGAGTGATGCCGGGTTATATGTTCTGCCCGTCGGTGGGCGAAAGTTTGTCAGAGCGGGTCAATCGCCCGCAGACAAAACCGAGATTATTGAAAGTCAGCGTGGGCAACTGATTTCCGTTAGCGAACAGCTCGGATATCGCGAATTCGAGGCGCCGGTTCCGACACCGTCCCGGTCAGGACGGAGCTCTTTTTCGCCCACGTCAAATGCCACGATTCGAGCCCGCGACGGCAGCATATGGTCCCGCGCCTGCACCGTTGGGGTGTGCCGCAAATCCGACCCCGATTTGCGCGCGGGCGTATCGATGGCCGAGCTCAGTGGCGACACGTTTGCTCGAGCTGATGGCCTGTCGTCCGACTTCGCGTTGACGATGTTTGAGGACGCGGAAGGCAGCATATGGGTGGGCACCACCAAGGGGCTGGACCAGTTTCGAAAAAATGACGTCCGCGTCCTGCGTTCGTCTGGCTTCATAAGCTTCGCGCTCGCGACGGACGCTGGGGGTTCCTTATGGGTGTCAACTGCCAATGACCCGTGCTCCTTGTGGACCCTGGGAACGACGCTGGCAACGAGCGGTCGGGCGAAGCACGTCGAATCACTCTACACCGACAAGGATGGTTCTCTACTCATCGGTGGATCGGATGGATTGGTCCGACAGCAGAACAAGTTGTCGCTACCCTTCGAGCCTGCCGCCCCCATCGCATTCGATCACGGCGGAATAAATGCGATCGCTCGGGACCGGGATGACCAGTTATGGATCTCGGTTCGCCATTTGGGCGTCTTTCGGCTGGATGGTGCGCAATGGCAAGCGAAAGGCGGTGTTGCGGCATTGCCCGATCTCTATGCCAACTTGATCGTCGCGGATACGACAGGGAACGTCTGGCTTGGCTATAGCGATGGGCGGCTTGCGGCCGTCGCCAATGGCCACGCCAGGATTTACGGGGAGGCGGAGGGCCTGCGCACCGGATCGGTCACTGCCATTCTTCCAGGGCGAACGCTGCTGGTTGGTGGCGACCTCGGGCTTTACGCGTTCCACGAAGGTCGCTTTCAGCGGATCAAGGCCAAAGATGATCGCTTGCTGGATGGCATCACCGGCATGGCGGTGGGGCGCGACGGCGCGCTCTGGGTCAACGCCATCGGAGGCGCCATGCGCATTGAATGGCGCGACCTGCTGGGTGCCTTGGACGCACCTGACCATGAGGTGCCGGTTCGATTGTTTGACGCCAACGATGGTATGTCTGGCGGCGCGCAGCAGATTCTGCCTCTGCATACGGCGGTGGAGGATGCGGCAGGCGTGATCTGGTTTGCCACGACCGACGGCTTGGCAAGCATTGATCCGTTGAAGCTTCAGCACAACCCTGTCGCGCCCAAGGTGGAGATTCAGTCGATAACTACGCCTGAAAGAGCCTATGTGCCGGACGCCCAGCTGGTCCTTCCGGCACATACACATGATGTGACATTCAATTTCACGGCGTTGAGTCTCGCTGTGCCTGAGCGAGTTCGCTTTCGCGTACGACTCTATGGTGTTGATTCGGGGTGGCGCGACATAGATGGCCGTCGAAGTATCAGCTATTCAAACCTCTCACCAGGCAGATATACGTTCGGTGTGGCCGCAAGCAACAATGATGGCGAGTGGAGCCACGACGCTGCCAGAGCGTCGTTTTCAATCACACCCGCGCCCTATCAGACCACTACATTCAAAGTCTTCCTTGGATTGGTGATTGGGCTCGCACTGTGGGCCATCTCTCAGCTATACGTGCGCAGGGCCGTGGCGCGAGTTACTACCAGGATGAGAGAGCGCATCCACGAACGAGAGCGTATTGCCCGAGATTTGCACGACACGCTTCTCCAGGATATCGAGGCGCTCGTGGTCAATTTACAGGTGCTGGGTCGCGATCATGTTGAATCGGAGCGAGTGCAAGTTGAGCTCGAAGGCTTGACCGATGAAGCGAGAAAAGCGCTCCTGAACGCTAGAAACAGGGTCGCGGGGCTCCGGGAGGACAGTGGCGATGCCGGACTGATTATCGACGCCCTGCAAGAGATGGGCGATAGACTGCGACTCCTCTATCCGGCGCGTTATGACTTGAAGGTCATTGGCGTCCCGCGTGCACTGAAAGCCCTGGCGGGCGAAGAGATCAATTCGATAGTACGTGAGGCCATGCTCAACGCGTTTCGGCATGCAAGTGCTTCGGAGGTCGAGGTGACGCTCGTATACAAGTCGTCGGGCATTCTTGTTTCCATTCGGGACAATGGTTCGGGTATCGATCCGGAGGTGCTTAGAGAAGGCCGTCGCGAAGGACATTGGGGCTTGGTCGGCATGCGTGAGCGGGCGACGAAGCTTGCCTCACATCTAAAGGTTTCGACTGAGCGGGGCGTCGGCACACGTATAAGCCTGAGGGTCAGGGCCACGATTGCATACGCCAGAGACTCCAGGAAAACGTAGTGCGGCCAGCAAGACAGGAAATTTGCGTGTCAACGAATGACGCTGTTCTGCCTGTCAAAAATTGCCCAGATCGAGGGATATATTCTGTCTTTGCCAACAGCTAGTCTTAATCGGAACCGCGAAAGGTCCGTCAGCCGAAGATACATCTGTTATTCAATTTTTGCTCGACGAAAGATGAAATGATTTGAACATGATCCGAGAAAACTCTATGGGAAAGGATTCGTTATCAATTGAGCCGATGGTGGAAAAAACCTCAGATCGAATCAGTATCCTTGCTGTTGATGACCACCCGTTGTTCCGCCGCGGCGTGGGTGCGGTACTCGCGAAAGAAAACGACATGGAACTGATCGCTGAAGCCTCCAATGGGGAAGAGGCTATACATCAGGTTCGAAAGTTCACGCCAGATGTCGTTTTGATGGACTTGCGCATGCCTGTACTCGGCGGCGTGGAGTCCCTCTCAGTCATCCTCTCCGAGTACCCCGGTACGAGCGTGCTTGCGTTGACGACCTATCACGGCGATGTCGAGGTTCTCCGGGCTCTCAAGGCGGGGGCACGTGGCTATCTACTAAAAAATTCGGTGGTCGAAGATCTTGCCGAAGCGATCCGAAATGTCCACCAGGGCCGGCGCCATATTCCCTCTGAAATCGCAGAGCATCTGGCGGATCACGCGGCGGAGCCTGTGCTGTCGAAAAGAGAAGCGGAGGTCCTGATGCTCGTGGCCTTGGGTCACTCCAATCTGGAGACATCGCGCGCGCTCTCCATTTCCGAAGACACGGTCAAGACGCATATGAAGAACATCATGTCAAAGCTGAACGCGAAGGACCGAACACATGCCGTGACGATCGGGGTGCGTAGAGGGATCATTTCTCCGTAGCCGATCCTTCATGTCGGGATGACTATGCCGGCTATTCGTATAGTCATGTCTGATAGGGCACGCGTGCCGATCCGGCCGCCGCGTTGATCTTGTCAACGTCCGCTTGGGTTGCGGGGTTATAGACCACGGTAGCGAGCCCGGCTGTGGCGAGCGGTCGTCTTGGAATGGCAAACCACCGCTATTGTGCATCCTGCCTTTCGGCACATGAAGCTGGCGTGGTAAACGGCCCACTATTCAGAGACCTAAAAATACTGCGGCTATCGACGCCCGTTTGAGCGCTTTGCGTGCCTGGGGTGCGTGGTGCGTTGGCGTTTCCACAGCACGATCATGTTTGTTTTCAATCCTAAGTAGACGTTAGTGGAAAGGCAACGTTCCTAAGCACCGGTCGAGGCAACCCATCTGTGCAGGTTGTCAGACAAAATAAGGGATCAGCTCATGACGAGTGCGACGCTCAAACATGTTGTAGTCGGAGCATTGTTCTGTTCGCTCGCGGCACTGACGCCAGCCTGGTCCACAGCGGGTGGTCCCCTGGCCAGCAACATGCATTGGACCGACGCCTGGACAGCATCGCCGGATTCCGCAGGGCCCCCGCTGGGGACGGTAACCGTCCGTCAGGTCATCCGCACCAGCATCGGTGGATCGAGCGTGCGTATCCGCCTCTCCAACCTTTTTGGTACGGCGCCGGTGACGATTGGCCCGGTCCACGTGGCCGAGCATGCGAGTGGCTCTGAGATCAAGCCGGGGACCGATCATACGGTGACCTTCGGCGGCAAAGCCCGTGCGACTATTGCCAAAGGGGGCGACGTACTCAGCGACCCAATCGCCCTTTCGGTGGCTCCGCTGGAAGACCTCGCGGTCAGCATGTATTTTCCCACTCGAACGGGCACTTCAACTTTTCACGGTGTTGGAAACGACACCGCCTTCATAACGCTGACGGGAGATGCGACGGCGGCGATACGATTCCCCCCAGGCGAGGTGACCAGTAGCCGCATTTTTTTGACTGACGTGGAAGTGGCTACGGGCAATGAGGCCCAAACCATCGTCGCTATAGGTGATTCCATTACGGATGGGGTGGGCTCGACGCAGGACAAAAACTCTCGCTGGCCGGACGCACTCGCAGCGCGGCTTCATGCCGATCCGGCACACGCGTCAATAGCTGTGGTCGATGCGGGCATCGCCGGCAATCGGATTCTGCATGACGGCGCAACGCCCTTCGTGGGGCCGAGTGCTCTGGTGCGCCTTGATCGCGACGCTCTGAACAAACCCAGCGTGCACTGGCTGCTGGTGATGGAAGGGATCAACGATATTGCCGCCGCCGACATGCTTGCCACGCCCAGGGATGACGTGTCCACACAACAAATCATCGACGGAATGAAAACGTTGATTGGTCGTGCGCACAAGAGGGGCGTCAAGATATTCGGCGTCACATTGACGCCCTACGGCGGCGTCGAGTGGCCATTTCACTCGGCCGCGGGTGAGGCAAAGCGTCAGGTGGTGAACGCGTGGATCCGGCATGCCGGCGCATTCGATGCAGTCATCGATTTCGATCAAGTCGTGCGCGATCCGGCACACACGGATTGCCTGTTGGCGACCTTCGACAGTGGCGACCATTTGCACCCGAACGATGCCGGGTACAAAGCGATGGCGGCAGCGGTCGACCTGCGCCTCTTCGCGCTACGCAGATGAGGGGTGCTTTCGGCTAGTGGTCAGTGGCTCCGCCCACCTGGCTCTGGTCTTAAAAGACCAACAAGGTGCTCCGACGATACCGCTCTCGGGAACGCCCTCCCGCCATGTGTCGTTCGGCAACTGGCACAGGTCGAGCATGTCGGAATCCTTCGCACAGAAAAGAGCCGGGCTTTCGCCCGGCTCCGAGTCATGTAGAACTTAACGTCAGTACTTACGGTTCGTCGGTGAAAATGCCGTTGGCGGAGGGAACCGCCTGCAAGCGATTGGCAATCACTTGCGCACCCGCTGGCACGGTCACAGCTGCACCGGTCGTGTCGCTAAGAACGAACGACTGGAAGCTGTTGCCGACGCTGGTCCACAAGTAAGCATTGCCCGCCGCGTTGGTGAACAGGATATCCACCAAGCCATCACCATTGAAGTCGCCGATCGTCGCGATCGAGTAACCTGCGGTGATCGAACGCATTGTGGTGCTGACAATCTTGTTTCCGTTCATGAGCCACCAGCCGAACTGGTTGGTGCTCGAGTTGATCCATAGCAGATCACTCTTGCCATCGCCGTTGACGTCGCCGGCACCCTGGAGTTTCCAGCCCGCCGGGAAGGTCGCGATGTAGTGCGGGGTAAACACGGGAACACCTATCGGACCACCGTCATTGTTATTGTTCCAGATATACAGGTCGTTGTTCGGACCCGTCCAGACGAAATCAGCGAAGTCACCACCGCCGACGCTTGCAATGGTCAGGGTGTAGTCGCTGGCTGCCGTAAGGAGCGGCGAAGCCGCGTGAGTCACGGTGCCAACGGCTCCAGCTTTTGCACCAGGAGTGAAGGTGCCAAACGTCCACCAGCCGACCTGAGCCGTGCTGTTGTTGCGCCATACCAACTGCATCAAGTCACTGTTGACGCGAGCGGCACCGACAACGGTCCATCCGGTCGGATAGCTTCCGGCGTCATAAGCGGTCGTGGCTCCGTTACCGTCATTGAGCAAGATGTAAAGTTCGTTGGTGGCTGGATTGGTCAACGCAAAGTCGGAGATACCATCACCGTTGAAGTCGCCAATGGCGGTGATCCTATAACCCTTGGGCAGACCACCCACACTCACGGTCTTGTCTACGGTACTGCCGAGCATGCCAAGTTCAGTCAGCACACCGGTGGTGGGGTTGACCATCGCCACGTCAGTACGCCCATCGACAGCGAACCCATCAAGGCCGCCATCACCAGGGAACTGTGTGGCGCTGGAGGTGAGGAAATCGCTAGGAGCCGTAGGAAGAAACTCAAAACTCGTGTCAAAAAAGCCAAGCTTGTTGTAGTTCGCCGAGGCAACTGCCAGATTGGTGGCATTCACCGAACCCAGACCCGTGGCGTAGTTGTAACCAGGCGTCGCCATATAGGCCGGCGTCAGACTGCCACTGCCACCCAGGCTGAGCACGCCAAAGGCGTCCTGACCACGGGTGAAGCAGTTTGCTGTCACGGCAAAACAGGGTTCATCGATATCACCAACGGTGATGTTATTGAATACGCAGTTATTGCCGGCAAGCGGCGTGGTCGAGGAGTTACAGGCCGCCACTGATCCCGCGTTCGGCGAACCTTGGGTACCGTATTCGCGTGTACCGAATAGGTACATCGCCGGATTCACGTTGCCGGCGTAGAAACTGCCTCCGCGGCCTAGTGCCACGGCCGTGGCCTGATCTACCAGAGCCTGGATACCCGCCATCGCCGGTGCGGCGAACGAGGTACCGCCGGCCGAACTGAAAAACACATCATCCGGATTGTCGTAGTCGCAGGGCGCGCCGTTATCGGAATCGCAGAACAGCAGCGCGTGACCATACAGGCCGTTGGCGGCGAACAGGGATACATCAGGAATCATGCGCACATTGGCTGCGGACGAACCGTAGACCCCCACCTGCCAGCTCGGCTTGGCGAAGATGATGCTGGCGCCACCGCTGCCACCGCCCGTGCCCAGGAAACTCTGGCCGTTGCCGGTGTTGCAGAACACCTCACCGTCGCTGCCGTGCTCCAGCGTGAACAGCACGCTGCTGGCGCAGGAATCGTTCCAGGTCTGTTCCGGCACGTAGCCCAGCACCGACTGACCATTGGGGGCGTTAGTGTTGCTCCAGTAGGTAGCCGTTTTGCCGATGTCGTCGAAGTCGGTACCTCCCACGGCGGTGTTGTACGGGGTTGTAGCCAGGCCGTTGACAGCCAGACCGGAAGCGGCTGCCTCCTCATTCTGGTCGCAACCGGCGGAGCCGGAATCGCCCGTCGAGACAAACACGGTCACGCCGTCGGATACCGCCTCACTCCAGAGTTCCTGGACCTCTTCCTCACCCGGGCCCTGCTGAATTTCGCAGCCACCGTAGCTCAGGCTCATGATCTGCGGAGGGTTGTTGATGCCATCTAGCAGATTTTCAGCTGCGATGAACGGACCAAAATCCGTGTCGCTGTCGGCACAGGCGGCAAACGTGATGTTGGCATCCGGTGCGGCTGCGCCGGCCCACTCGGCATCCAGCGCCGCTTCTTCCTCACCACCGGCGGTGCCGGGATCCAGGCACGTCCCGTTGCCGTCGTCGACGCTGGCATAGCTCACTACGCCGGCCGCGTCGGCAGGCAGGAACGCGTTACGAAACGCGGCGATGTCGACAGGCAGGACATCGGAGCGTTCGAGCACGGCGATGGTCTGGCCGGCACCACGAATCGGTGTGGTTGATCCGGTAATAGCCGTGCCCGCCCACAATGGATTGACGTTGTAGATGGTATTGAAATCAGCTGGAACGACATCGAATTCCGTGCCGGTAGCGATGGCGCCCGGCGGATTGGTGAAGCCCGGGGCGTTCTTTACACGGGTAAAGTGGCCAGCACTGTTTTTCTTGACCGTACCCACCAGTTTCATCTGGGCTTTCGGGAAGAAGTTGTTCAGCGAGGCGACACCGGCAACGACCGACGACAGCGCTGCCGGAATCTGCTGGGCACTGGCGTTGGCAAAGTGCTTCTCGCCATTGACGGTGTAATTGTGCAACTGGGTGTGGAACGCCATCTGCACGGCGGCGACGTTGCCGGAGAAGTGCACCATCATGCCGGACTTGGAAATGCTGCCGACGCTCAGGCCCTGCGAGGTCAGCCACTGCGTGACCTTGGCGATGTCCTGCTTGGACGGGCCGAACTTGTCACCGAGATCTTGCGGCTTCAACCACTTGTGAAAGTAGGGCGAACTCGGGGTCGTCAGCTGGGTGAGATAGGACTCATAGCGGGCCTGATTGTCCGGGCTGCGCTTGAGCAGCAAGGTCATGTGCTTCAGCTGTTTGCTGGAAACGAGCACGCCGGCATCGTACTTGGGCGAAGCCACCGGCAGCTTGCTGCCATTGACCTGGACGAGTTTGTTGTTGTCGACGGTGTCGGTGATGAGCGGCGCTGAGGCCATCATCGGAATATTCGGAGCGGCCTTGGCTGGCGTGGCCAGCACTGCCGGTACACCGCCGGCAAGCACCAGCCCGCATGCGGCGGCAAGCCACATGAAGTGTTTGGTTTGCATTTGAATCCCCTGACTGATTGATCGATCAAGATTTCGCCGCGCCGCTGCGAAAGCCGGCAACGTCATGACCCGCGATACAACCTAACTTCCCCAGAATTTCCCCTTGCCACGACGATTCTCGGAAAATAAGCCCGACGAGATTGCCCCGGGAAACGCTCCAAAAAATAATAGCACCCCAGATATGGCGGCCACACACCCGAAAGTACGGGCATGCCGACGCTCTTGGCCGGGTGGCAGCGAGTTACCGTCCGAATCTGGCATGACGAACGCTTCAACCGCCGTTCTAGAATCGCGGTCGGCTTGCCATGCAAAGTGAACCGGTGAATCCGTATATGGACTCTTCCCCATCGCAAGCACCGGGATCTTGGACGCCTGTGTGTCAACTTGATGGGATGACGTTGGGGCGCGCACTCACGAAGCCATTAATGACGATGGCCACGATGATGTTGGCGACAAGCGCGAGAAGCCCTGTGTAGATGGCAACCGTCGTGCCGCCGAAGCTTATCGCGTGAATGGGCTTGAGCCCATCGGACCAGATCAGCCAGGTGCCCGCACAGAAGCCCACGGCCCAACCCGTCAACAGGGCTGGTGCGCGAAGCCAGTTCCAGAACAGTCCGAACACCACCGCAGGCAGCGTCTGCAGGATCCACATGCCACCCAGGAGCTGCAAGTCGAGCGCGAATTGAGTGGGCAGGGTGAGGATAACCAGGAGCGCTCCGACCTTGACGACGAGCGAAGCAATTTTCGCGACCTTGGCTTCCGATGCCGGTTGAATGGATGGATTGACGTATGCCTTCCAGAAATTACGCGTAAACACGTTGGCGGCGCCAATGCTCATGACTGCGGCGGGCACCAAGGCTCCGATTCCGATCGCGGCAAAAGCGAAACCGGCGAACCAACTGGGAAAGAGGGTCTGGAACAGGGCGGGGACGACGTCGTTGTTGTTGGCCAACTTCAAATGGGCGGCGTGGCCCATGTAGCCCAGCAGTGCAAGAAGGCCGAGCAATAGCGTATAGGCCGGCAGCAAAATGGCGTTCTTGCGAATCGTGTTGGCGCTCTTGCTGGCAAAGATGCCAGTCAAAGTGTGCGGGTACATAAACGCCGCAAGCGCGGAGCCGAGTGCCAAACTCGCATAGGGCACGAATTGACTCGACGTGAGCAGGATGCCACCCGATCCCTTTGCCTTGAACGCCTGATCGGCTGCCGCAAATACCGCAGCATAGCCACCCAGTTTGCTTGGTATGACGGCCACCGCGGCGATTACCGCGATGTAGATCATGATGTCTTTGACGAAAGCGATCAGCGCAGGCGCACGGATGCCGGAGGAATACGTATAGACGGCCAGGATCACGAACGCGACGATCAGCGGGATCTCGCCACGCAGGCCGAGGGCACCGAACACTGAAGCCATGCCGACCAGTTGCAACGCGATGTAGGGCATGGTCGCGATCACCGCCGTGATGGCGACCGCGAGTTCGAGCGCACGCGAACCGTACTTGCCGTACACCACGTCGGCCGCGGTGACGAAGCCATGCTGTTTCGCCGTCCGCCAAAGTGTTGGCATGACCGCAAACACAAACGGGTAGACGATGATCGTATAGGGGAGGGCGAAGAAACCGTATGCACCTACCGCGTAGACCAGCGCAGGTACCGCGATGACGGTGTAGGCCGTATAAAAATCGCCGCCCACCAGAAACCACGTTATCCACGTGCCAAAGCTCCGTCCGCCCAGTCCCCACTCATCCAGACTGGCCTGTGTTGGCGCCTGTCTCCATCGAGCGGCCCAAAACCCCATCACCGTCACGAGCGCGAAGAACGCAACGAAAACGCCGATGGCGACGTAATCAAGCTCAGTCTTCATCATGCGTGCTCCGGTAGACGACCCAGATCAACAGCACGGTGATCGGCACCCACAGCAACTGGTACCAATAGAAAAAAGGCACGCCCCACAGGGTTGGAGCATCGTAGTTGTAGAACGGCACGCAAAGCAGGCCGACTACCGGCACCAGCAAAAGAAGAAGCACTGAACGTCGATGGGTACGCTGGGTCACTTCAACCTCCTTCGAGGAGCCGCGACTCCTCACTGGCCCGTGGCGGGTCGAATGCGTTGTCAATCATCGCCACTGTAAACGCATTGGATCGCCAAGCGAATAGCCAGGGCCAGGCAGTCACCCTTCCGCACGGCGCAAAGGCGGGTCGCGGAAACAAAGGCCTTCCAGCATCGTTTCGACGCGCTACCGGGTGCTCGTTGCCAGCTTCTGGTTGCAGCGCACAAAACATCGGCGCCACATGAAAGTCATCGAGGCATGATCATTGATTCGGGACGAAGCACGACCACCTCTGGAAGGCCATCGGGACCCCTGGTCGGAGGCATCGCGACAGTTTGTCGCTGGGGGCCATGCCCATGCCTTGGCGGTTCTTCATGCGAGGATGGCGGCCGAGACTCATGCTTTGGGCATGCGACGTCGTTCAGGACGAAAACGCATGCCTGGACTTGTAGCAAACTCTCCGACACTCCATTGTGAAGCGAGCCTGCGAGGAAACTGTTATGGACCGCATCGACACCATGAAAGTCTTCGTAGCAGCGCTCGATGAAGGAAGCCTCGCCGGTGCCAGCCGCAAAACAGGCCGTTCGGCGGCGGCAGTAAGCAGGGCCATCGCATTTCTTGAAGCGCACGTTGGGGTGCCGCTGCTGCACCGGACAACACGATCCATCAAGCTGAGCGAGGCCGGCGAGCGCTACGCCGTGGCTTGCAGAAAAATACTCATGGACCTGGAGGAGGCGGACCGGAGCGCGGCGGGGGAGCGGTCAGTGCCCCACGGCACCCTGACGATTACTTCGACGATGTTTTCTGGCGTGGAGCTGCTGCGTCCGATCGTTGACGCCTTCATGGATGAATATCCGACGGTCACCGTTCGCATGCACATGCTGGAACGGGCGGTCAACTTGATCGACGAAGGCATGGACCTGGCCTTGCGCATTACGCATCTGGCTGATTCGAACTTGGTCGCTCATCGTGTTGGCGAGGTGCGGAAAGTCGTCGTGGCGTCGCCGCGCTACCTGGCGACGCACCCGCGTATTCTCGAGCCCGCCGACCTGGCGAAGCACCGGATCATCGCCATGACGCACATGGGGCTGGATTCGTGGAGCTTCCCTCCGCTGGAAGGGTCATCGGTTCCTCGTGCCGTTTCGTTCACGCCGCGGCTGGTGGTCAACAGTGTGCGGGCTACGGTGGCGTCGACAATCGAAGGTAATGGCGTGGCGCGTCTGCTTTCCTATCACGTAGCCCCTGAGATCGAGCAGGGTTTGTTACGCATTGTCCTTGCCAACGCCGAACCTGCGCCTCTTCCCGTCCATCTGGTGTCGCCGCATGGGCGTCTGGCCGTGCCCAAGGTTCGCGCTTTTGTGGACTTCGCTCTTCCGCGTCTACGCTCACAATTTGCACGCATGGCAAACGAGGCCGGGATGGCATCCGATTCGCCGGTTCCAGCACGGCGCGGAAAAGCTCCGACCGGTTAGCAGGGCTTCGCCTTCCCAGGGTTGCCCATGCTCACGCGACATGAGTGTCGGTGCAGCGCATGGGCCCGGTGATGCAGCGAGATGTCAGAGCGGTTTCTTGCAGTCTGCGGAAGAGCGGCTGCCGAACAACGGCTATTCATTGTCGACCCGCGGAAGCTCAGCATGTGCCCACGTCCCCACACCCAACGAGGGTATCAACTTGAGCACACAACACGAACGCAGCCTGCATCTGCAGGTGGTATCGGACATGATCTGTCCCTGGTGTTTCAATGGAAAGCGCAGCCTCGATCAGGCGCTGGAAGTTCTGGCCGGGCATGGGGTTCACGTCGACGTCGAATGGCTTCCCTATCAGCTCAACCCGGGCATGCCGGCGGAAGGCATGGACAGGAAGGAATTCCGCACGCTGCGCTTTGGCTGGGAGAACGCGCTTGCGATGGACGCGCGGGCCGTAGAGGCCGGTCAACGCACGGGAGCCGAGTTCAACTATCAACTCCAGAGCCGCACACCCAACACGGTGCCGGCGCATGCGCTTGCGCGACTGGCCTACGTCGAAGGTGGCGCGGCTCTGCAAGGACGGGTCGTCGAGGGATTGTTCGCTGCCTATTTCACCCATGGCAACGACATCAGTGACCAAGCTGTACTTGAGCGCATCGCCGACGAGGCGGGGATGGAGTCGGGCGCCGTGAACCGGTCGCTGCCAAGCCACATCGAGGTCCGCAAATTGGACGCCGAGATTCGCTCAATGGGTTTGAGTGGTGTACCCAGCTACCTCGTGAACGGCAAGTTGTTGTTCAGCGGCTCGCAGGATGTCGAAGGTTATGTGAAGCGCCTCGCGAGCGCCGCAAACGGCAAGGTCACTGGCGTGCTGGCATAAGTCCTTAAAAGGCCGCGGGGCTTCAAGATAAAGGCGCCCTTGGGCGCCTTTATCTGCGTGGTGGCGATGCGGGAAAGTCAGTGGGAGGTGCTGCCGGACGCGGGCTGAGTCATGTTGTTGTTGCTGTCATTGGTGGACGATTTTTTCAAGTCCTCTTGCTTTTTCTTCGCCGCCTGCTCTTGTTGGGCTCTTCTCTGCAAGGACTCGTTGTTTTGCACACCGCTCATGGGTGTGGGGCTATTCTTTATTAGCTCCGCGGTCGGCGAGAGGCCAGGCTCGCCGGCAGTGTTTTGGGCGTAGGCGGTACCCGCGGCCAGAGTGCAACACACAATCAGGCTGGCGATGGCGAATCGATCATGAGGCATGGCGATCTTCCTCGATGACGCCGTCAGGGGAAAGGAAGGCGATCGGGCGTCGTGACGTCGCCAACCGGTGCGGCGCACCTTCGGTGGGGGCCGCTTCGCGACTATTTGGCGACCCGCTGGATGAACAGGCCATGAGAGCTTGCGGGCGCAGTTCCATCGCGAGTGGGTGCGAGTGGGTGCCACAAGCGATTTCGGCCCGACATGGTGAAGCCATGCCGGGCCGAATGCACGCTTCAGCTATTACAGATCAATACCAAAACCGGCGCCGACAGAGGTTTGCGAGCCGCTGGAGGAAGCCCCCACGCTCATATGCGCCGTGCTGCCGATGGGCACGGCATAACCCACCGAAATCGCGTTGCGCGATCCCTGGTAGCCCACGCCTGCGGAGATTCGACCGTTCCCCGTCGCACCGGCCGCGTTGATGGCCATCTGCGTCGATGCCGCGCCCATGGCACCCGCCTGATCGATGCGCTTGTTCACTGACTGGAACTGGTCGCTCACCTGGCTTTCGAAGTTGGCGAGATTGCCATTGGCTCCGTTGGCTGCCGTGATGGCCTGGTTCGTATAGGCATTGGCTGCCGAGAGCGTCTGCTGTGCGCTCGCGTCGGTATAGGTCTTGGCGGTAGCCAGCGCCGCATTGACCTGGCTGACGTTGGCCGCGTCAGTCGCCTGCACACCGGCTGCCACGTTGGTGATCTGGCGCTGGTTGGTGGCCGTGCCGACCGACACGGTGTTGGCCACATTGGCTACTGAACCCTGGCCCAGAGCCACCGCGTTGGCGGCGGCCACCGAAGCGCCCTGGCCAATCGCCGTACCCGACGCCGCCGTCACCGTTGCACTCTCGCCCACCGCTACTGCGTTCGTCGCTGTCGCGGCGATGGTGGTGTTGGCACCCACGGCCGTGCTGCCGTCCGCATTGACCTGGGCATTGCCGCCCAGTGCCGTGTCGTTCGGGCCGGCCGCAAAGCTGTTGCCGCCGACCGCTGTGCCGTTGGTGCCGCCGGCCTTGGCATTGGTGCCCATCGCCACACCATTCGAACCGGTGGTGACCGAAGCACTGCCGCTGCCATCCACCGCGATCGTGCTCGACATGCCAGAGCCACCCGACGGGGTCTGCTGCAACGTGGTGATTTGACTCTGGACGGTCGTCATCTGGCCGGTAAGCGTTGTGATCTGGCCGTTGATCGCCAGCACGTCCTGACTCTCCTGGTTACTCAGGGCGGTAAGCTGGCCCATGTTCACCGCGTCGGTGAGTGTGCTGCCGGCGGCGACGTTGTGGATCACCGTGCCGCTGGCGCCGCCCAGCATGATGCTGCTCTTGTCGGCAGCGACATAGCTCACCGCCAGCGGGTTGGCCGTACCACCGCCAGCAACGGCGGTTTCGAGCTGGCTATAGTTGACGGCATCAGTAGCCTGCGTACCGGGCGCGACATTGGTGATCTGCCGCTCAGTACCCGCCGCGCCCACGGATACCGTGTTGACGCGATCGGCCACGCTGCCGGCACCAAGGGCTACCGCGTTCAGGGCTGTCGCCTGGGCACCGACACCGACTGCCGTGGCCTGGTTGGCACTCGCAACTGAAACGGCGCCAATGGCGATGGAATCACTGATGCTTAGCGTTGCGTCGGTCGAGTTGCCGGCAGTCGCGCCGTTGCCGATGGCCATATTGCGCGTGCCCATGCCGCTACCGGCCCAAGCATTGGTGCCCATGGCTTGATCATTGGTGTTGTAGGCTACCGCGCCGCTACCGATGGCGATGGAATAGTCACCCAGGGCATTCGAAGTGCCACCCAGAGCAATCGACTGCAAGCCGACGGCGTTCGCTGCGAAGCCAACAGCCACTCCGTAATCGCTGGAGGCGTTGCCACCAATACCAATGACGGTGTCGCCGGTTCCACTGGCAACCGCCTGGGTGCCAATTACCGTTCCGTAGTCGCCAGTGGCCGCCGCCTCGTATCCGACAGTAACCGTCGCGTCGCCAGTCGCCTGCGCCCCGGTACCCACGGCGATGGTTGCATCACCACCGGTGGAATTGGCACTGTTGCCGATCGCCACGTTGTTCTGATTGGATGCGTTGGCGCCCACACCGAGAGCCGTGGCGCCGTGAGCTGTAGCGAGCGCGCCCGGACCCACCGCGGTGGCGTAGTCGCCGCTGGCGGCGGCGGCCTGCGGGTTGCCTGAAATATCAAAATCCTTCGGGTTGCCATTGGCGTCCACCACGTAGCCGCCGATCGCCACGCTGCTCAGGCCGGTGGCTTGGGCGTTGGCACCCACCGCGGTCGTGTTGTAGTTCGTGGCGCTAGCACTGTAGCCGACGGCGGTGGCGTAATTGGCTCCCGTGCTGGCGCTGTGCCCGAAGGCAGCGGAACCCACGCCGGCAGCAAAGGTGTTGCCGCCCACCGCCGTGCTGTAGTCATCGACCGCAAAGCTGTTGTAGCCGAGCGCCGTGCTCTCGGTACCCATCGCTGTGCTGAGCGCGCCGCCTGCGACACTATCGGTGCCGAGGGATAGCGCGTTGTCGCTGCCATCGGCGGCGCCGTCGGCCGAGAAGTAGATAGGCGTGGTGGGATCCGGCGTCGGCACCGAGTCTTGCGGTGCTGCGTGGACCAGCGTGAGCGGCTTGGCGGCCGTGGTGGCCGTCACTTTTTGCGTAGCGGTATCTGCTGCGATAGCGCTGGTTGCCGTCAGCGCCATGCCGGTTGCCAGCGACAGAGCCGCCAGGCCGGCGCGCATGCGCCTGGCGCTGCCGCCCTTGCCAGCTGCCTTGGCAAACTCACTGGCGACCACCAGTGTGCCCAGCGACTTGTTCCAGATCTTGCTGTGAATCTTGTTCATTGGTGTTTCCCCAAAAGTTGGTCCGCGATGCATGGCGTCATTGAAGCGCCGGGATGCCATGGCGAATGTCATGCGTTGTGGTGATGGACGTCTGGACGTCCATCGATACGAGACCATCGCAAGCCGCGGTATCAGGTGATCGCGGGTGCCGAAAGCGCCTTGTTGCGGCGGCGAAGGTTGAATCAGCGTTTCAGGCGGTCGAAGGATCCCGGCGGTTGCCGGGATCCTTCGCTTACCCTATGGGCGGCTACTTCAGTACAGGCCTTCAACGCTGACGCCGGTGAAGACGCTGGGGCTGGTCACCGTCACGTAATAGGTGCCTGCTGCCGGAGTGCGCATCGTCACCGACTCGGTGTTGGTGTTCGGATGAGCCGACATGGCGATATTCGAAGATGCACTGGCCGCACTATTGCGCTGCACGTACACCGTTACGTCGCCGCTGCCACCGGAGGTGCGGAAGGTGAGGGTTGCCGTGCCCGCGGGCACAACCAGGGTGAACTGCTGGCTGGAGCCCGCCGGACCCTGGGTGGTTACGGCAACGCCGTCTTTCAGTACAACCGGTGCCGGCGGCGGCGGGGCGGTGGTCGGCGGTGTGTGATCGCCCCAGGTGTAGGCCAGCGCGTTGAACTTGCTGATATCCGGGGAGCCGTAGCCGGTGGTGTAATCCCAGCCCGTAGCGGCGTTGTAGCCGTAGGTCGTGCCCTGATAGCTGACACCGTTGTTGCCCGAGGTCACGTCATGCAGCACAGCCGGATTGCTCGGGAAATCCCGGTACATGAAGCTGGCCGGAAAGCCGATCGAGTTGTTGGCGTAGGTCTGGATGCGAGCAAACACGCCCACGAAAATCGGTGAGGCAAGACTGGTGCCGCCAACGCCGTAGCGCTTTCCTCCGATGAAAATCTGCGCGCCGGTAAACGTCGACGCGTCATACGATATGTCTGGCACGCTGCGCGTGGTCGCACCGAGTGCGGTCTGTTGCCAGGCTGGAGCCGACTCGAACAGGCTCTTGCCGCCGCCAGTCGCCCAGATACGGTTGTTGCCGTCACCGGCATCCGCAATGCCATCGTTCCAGGCCACTTCGCCGGCCCACGCGGTACCGTTGGTGCTGACCTCGGTGCCGCCAACGGCAATGACGTTGGGCGAAGTGGCCGGTTCGCTGACCGAATAGCTGCTGAGACTGAATGGTGAGGGCAGCACGACGCCGGCATTGGTCTCGAAGTCACCGCCGGTAGCGATATAGACGCCCTGATCGCCCGAGGCCACGGAGAAGGTCTGTCCCTGTGCGGCTGCCTGCGCAAAGACCGCATCGTCGGCCTGCTGGGTACCCGTCTGGTTGGAGCCGGTTTCGTCTTCACCCAGCGAGACGTTGATCACCTTGGCCACATCGTCGACCACGGCCTGGTTGTAGGCGGCGGTGATGCCGGCATCGGTGAGTTCTTCGTCGGCCGGCCCACCCTTGCCGTTCGCTGCCGCGTAGAAAATCAGCTGTTTGACGCCACCGGACGTGCCGGTGATGGACTGCGAATCGAGGTTCCATTCCGTGTCGGAATCGGGGTCATCGGAAAAATCGACGGCACTGCCGAGCGTGACCGGTACCACTTTGACGTTGACCGGGCTCATCGCTGCGGCGCTGGTCATGACGGCCAGGTCGCTCTGCGTCTGGCTCATGTCGCCCCAGGTGATGATGCCTACCGTGGTGTTGAACGCGGTCGGGGTACTGCCCGCGTCATAGATGCCCGGGAAATCGGTGGGTGGATGCGTCACGGTTGATCCGCCTGACGCCTGCGTTCCAGCCGTGGCCTGCGTGCTCACCTCGGCGCCGAGGTGGCTTAGCGTGTGCTTCTGGCTGACGTTCTGCAGACCCATCACCGAGCCGACGATGCCGCTCAATGCCTGCGGCACCATCACGTCACCGTCGTTGCCGAAGCGCTGCTTGCCGCCATGGGTATACGTCTTCATGGTGGTGTTGAACGCGGTGGCAACCGTCGCGGGATTGCCGTCGGCGAATACAAGCGTGTTGTTCGGCGACACCGTGACGTTGCTGAAACCTGACTGCTGCAGGTGTGCCACGACCGCCTGCACCTGCGCGTCGGTGGGCGAATAGGTCGCCTTGAACTGGGCTGGGGTAAGAAACTTGCCGTAAGCGGGATTGCCGGGCGTGTTGACGCTCTTGATGAAGGCCTGAAGCTGGTCTGCATTGCGCAGGTTGAGGCTGACCGCCACCTGCAGTTTCTTGGTGTTTTCCAGCGGCGTGACCAGCTCCTGCACCTGCGGTTTGCCGCGCACGTTGAGCGTGTAGTGGGTGGCGGCGACGGCGGGCGCGCCGGCCGTAGCAGGCGCTGCCGATTGAGTTATCAGCAGGGCCGCGTGGCTTCCGGTGGATGCCCATGCAGTGGTGGTCGCATGGACGGATAACGGGCTCAGTGCAAAGGCAAGAGCGGCGGGTAACAGTGCTTTGCCAAAGGCATGCGAGCCTGCCTTCAACGTACGAATAGAGCTGGACATTTTTCGACCCTGGGTATGTAAGGGCAGCGCGACCAGGTGCCGGCGTTGACCTTATTTCGAAAGTGCACCTTGCAGGTGCGTCGTCAACTGCGGATGGCTAACGACGATTCCGAAGACCCCATGCCCCGCGTGGCGGAGCACCCCTTGGTTTGTTGCGGCAGCACGTCAGCCAGACGACAGCTTGATTCGCAGCTTCAGTCAAACGCACCGCACAATACACGCACGCACACCCACGCTTTCTCACGCTTTCTCACCAGTCGCACGGGCCGCAGCCTGGTGAGCGTGCCACGCGATCGAGTCGCGTATCCGGTCGTGTCGGATATCGAAAATCATGCGTCGGCTGGCAGTGGGGCTGCGACCGGGGCGTCTGCCGATTGCCCATGCAATGACGTGGAGGCGCAGCCTCCCGCTATACGATCAGTGTCTCGCGTCGCGGTTGAGAAGTCGCTGAAGCGTTCGTTGAAATCGCGAGCTTCAATCGATCGTCAGGCCGCGTAACTCCGCGTCGTTTTCGGTCACCCGCAATACCGAGCCGTGCTCATACCAGTCCCCCAGCACGATGCGTTCGGCCGCTTTTCCCTGCAGGTCGAGCGGGTGCACGGCTGGCCGATGGGTGTGTCCGTGGATCAGCCGATCCACGCCGGCGTTGAGCATCGCCGTAGCCACAGCATCACCATTCACATCCATGATGCTTTCCTTGGTGCTGCCGGTGTGTTTGCGGCTGTCCTCGCGTGCCTTGGCGGCGAACGCGCGGCGTGCGTCCAGTGACATCGACAGGATCTGCGCCTGCCATTGCGGCGTGCGCACCTGCTTGCGTACGGCCTGGTAGGCGACGTCGTCGGTGCATAGCACATCGCCATGCATCAACAGGGTTGGGCGACCGTAAAGGTCGTGGACGGTGCCGTCGTCGAGCAGGGTGAAACCGGCGCGGCGTGCGAAATCCTCACCCAGCAGGAAGTCGCGGTTGCCGACCATGAAGTACACCGGTACGCCGGCGTCGCGTACTGCGCGGGTGGCGCGTGCGATGCGCTGCGGCAGCTCGGCATCGTCATCATCGCCGATCCACGATTCGACCAGGTCGCCGAGGATGTACAGCGCGTCGGCGTGGCGGACTTCATCGCTGGCCAGATAGTTTTCGAACAGCGCGGTGATCTGTGGCCGGCTGGGATCCAGGTGCAGGTCGGCGATGAACAACGTAGTCATCGTAACGATCAACCCTGGCCAGTGGCGGGTTGCCTGCTGTGCTTGGCGGGCGTTGCGGCCGGCGGTGCCTTGGCTGGGACATGCGTGCTGGTGGTAGTGGCAGGCGCTTCTTCGCCGACGACATGGGCGCTGTCGATCAGCACCAGCGGCGTGGGTACGTCGCCGGCAAACGGGCCCTGCGCGTGGGTGGGCAAGGCGGCGATCTTGTCGACCACATCCATGCCCTTGATCACCTTGCCGAATACGGCGTAGCCCCAGGTCAGGCCGCTCTGGTTGCCGACGAAATCCAGCCGGCGGTTGTCGACCAGGTTGAAGAAGAACTGCGAGGTGCCGGAGTTTGGATCGGCGCCGCGCGCGACGGCGATGGTGCCGCGCAGATTGGACACGCCGTTGTCCGCTTCGCTGGCCACTGCCGGACGTGTGCGCTTGGGCTGCAGATCGCGCGTATACAGGCCGCCCTGCAGCAGATAGCCCGGGATGGCCCGGTGCAGCAAGGTGCCGTCGTAAAAGCCATCGCGCACATACTGCAGGAAGTTCGCCACGCTCTTCGGCGCCTTGTCCGGATACAGCTCAATGGTGATGTCGCCCTGCGAGGTGTGCAGCAACACTTGCGGCGCCGCCACCGTGGCTGCTGGCGTCGGCTTGGCGGTTTGCGCTGCCAGCGTCAGCGGCAGAATCAGAAGCAGGGAGACAATCAGGGATTTGAACATGGGCATCAACAGAGTCGTCTTGGCGTCGGGACATGATACGCGGCCACGCTGCGAGTGGCTCATCGCGACGGGCAGGGTCAATTGCTGGACAGTTCAAGCTTCAGGCCCAGTTCCGCCATCGGCGATAGCTCTTGTTGCAGATCGGACTCGCTGAGCGGGTGCTGCTCGAACCAGGCGATCGGCAGGGTCAGGCGCAGGCGCTGGCTGGTGGCAGCCAGCCGCATCGGTGGCAGCGACTCGGCGCGGCGGGCGCGGCGGAACAATACGGCCAGGCGCAACAGCGCGGTGGTGTAGCGGGCCAGCTGACGATAGCGTTGCGGCAGTGCCGAGATCACTGCCTTGTCGGGCTTGCGCCGGTGCATCTGAACCACCGCGGCCAGCAATTGCTGCTCCTGTCGGGAGAAACCGGCAAGGTCGGCGTGGCGCAGGATATAGGCGCCATGATGATGGTGCTGGCTATGCGCAATGGCCAAACCGATTTCGTGCACACGCGAGGCCCACGACAGCCACTCGCGTGCGCTGGCGTCAAGCTTCCACGGCTTGGCGACCTGGTCGAACAGCATCAGCGCGGTCGATTCCACGCGGCGCGCCTGCGCGCGATCCACGCCGTAGCGGGTAGCCAGCGCATCGATGCTGGCGGTGCGCGGATCGCTGCCGCCGGCGCGGCCGAGCAGATCCCATAGCAGGCCTTCGCGCATCGAGCTTTCGCAGACGCGCAGACGCTCGATGCCGAGCGCGGCGAATGCGGCCTCGAAGATCACCACGCCACCGGCGAATACCGGCGCGCGCTCTTCCATCAGGCCAGGGAGCTTGAGCGTGCTGATCTGACCCTGTTCGAGCAACGCATCGCGCAACGAAGCCAGCGATGCGGCGGTGATGCCGTCATCGGAGAACTTCATGGCGTGCACCACGGCGCCGATCGACCGTGCCGTGCCGGAAGATCCGTAGGCGTCCTGCCAGCCGGATTCAAGGTAGTCCTCGGCAAACTGCTGCAGCAGCACGCCGATTTCACTGCGCGCGCGCTGCCAGCGCTTGCGGGTGAGTTTGCCGCCGGGGAAAAAACGCACGGTCGAGGCGATGCAGCCTGCCTGCACGCTTTCGGTGTGCAGCGGTGCGAGCCCGCGGCCGATGATGAATTCCGTACTGCCGCCACCAACGTCGATGACCAGTCGCGGTTCGCGCGAGGCGGGCAGGTCATGCGCCGCGCCAAGAAAGATCAATCGACCTTCTTCACGACCCGACACCACCTCGATCGGATGGCCGAGCGCGGCTTCGGCGGCGGTCAGGAACGCCTGCGGTGAAGCCAGACGACGCACGGTATTGGTGGCCACGGCGCGAACCCGCACCGATGGCAGGCCGGCGATTCGCTGGCCGAAGCGGGCCAGACAATTCAGTGCGCGGGCGCGCCGCTCGGCATCCAGCGTGCCGTCGGCGCGCAGGCCGGCGGCCATCCTCACGCTGTCGCGCAGGCGGTCGATCACCCGTGGTTCGCCGTGTTCCATACGTGCCACCACCATGTGGAAGCTGTTCGAGCCCATGTCGACGGCGGCCATCAGTTCGCCATCGCGGATCGGGGTCGGATCGACTGGACTCACGCGAACGCTCCCGGGAGTGCGCAGCGCGAATTCGCGCATGCATGGCTTACGAGGATGGAAAGACACATGCTCATGGACAGTACCGCTCCAACAGACTCTGTTGCGCGTTGTAGGGCGGATTTTTGCCGGGCTCGGCGCGTACATAGCTGCCGTCGTCGCGCAATAGCCATGCCTGGGTATTGTCGGCCAGCCCGTTAGCCAGGGTTTCCTCGAACACCCGTGCGGCGAGCTCCTTGTCGAGAATCGGAAACGCCACTTCGATCCGTCGCATCAGGTTGCGCTCCATCCAGTCGGCGCTGGCGCAATACAACTCGGGCTCGCCGTCATTGGCAAACCAGTACACCCGACTGTGCTCCAGAAAACGTCCCACGATCGAACGCACGCGGATCCGTTCGGAGATCCCAGGCAGGCCGGGCCGCAAGGTGCAGGCACCGCGCACGATCAGGTCGATCTCCACGCCAGCTTGCGACGCACGATACAGCGCCTCGATCACATGCGCCTCGTTCAGCGCGTTGAGCTTGGCCACGATGCGTGCCGGGCGGCCGGCTTGCGCATGCAAGGTTTCGCGCTCGATCTTCGCCATCACGCTGGTGTAAAGCGTGAACGGCGAATGCAGCAGCCGTTTCAGGCTGATCATCGGCCCCAACCCCGAAAGTTGCTGGAAGACCTTGTGCAGGTCTTCGCCGATGTCGGGGTCCGCAGTCATCAGGCCGATGTCGGTGTAAGTGCGGCTGTTGATCTGGTGATAGTTGCCCGTGGACAGGTGCACATAGCGACGCAGCAGTTCGCCTTCGCGGCGCACGATCAACATCATCTTGGCATGGGTCTTGAAGCCGACCACACCGTAGACGACCTGCACCCCGGCTTCCTGCAGGCGGGTCGCCAGACGGATGTTGGCTTCCTCGTCGAAGCGCGCGCGCAGTTCGATCACCACGGTGACGTCCTTGCCGTTGCGCGCCGCTTCCACCAGCAGGTCGACCAGCGGGGTGTCCTCACCTGCGCGGTACAGCGTCTGCTTGATCGCCAGCACCTGCGGATCCAGGGTGGCCTGGCGCAGCAGGTCAATCACCGCGGCGAAGCTCTGGTAGGGGTGGTGTAGCAGCACGTCGCGCTGGCCGATCAGGTCAAACTTGTTCTTGCCGCTTTCGAGCGCTGCCGGCAACTGCGGATTGAAGCGCGGAAATTTCAGCTCTGGCCGGTCCAGCCAGTCGTACAGCAGTCCGGCGCGGATGATGTTTACCGGGCCGTCGCAGCGGTACACATCGGCTTCTTCGAGCTGGAAGTTCTGGATCAGCATCGTGGTGATCGCCTGCGGGCAATCGTTGGCGATCTCCAGCCGCACCGGGCGCGCGTAGCCGCGGCCGATCAGTTCCTCGCTGAGTGCGTGCGCCAGGTTGGCCACCTCGGCTTCCTCGACGATCAACTCACTGTTGCGGGTGACCCTGAACTGATACGAGCCGACCACCTTGAAACCGGGAAACATCAGGTCGACAAAAGCCTGCAGCAGCTCGGCCAAAAATACGAAGTGATCGCCAGGGCCGCTGACTTCGGCCGGCACCCGAATGATGCGCGGCAGCGAACGTGGTGCCCGCACCAGCGCCATGTGACCTTCGTGACCAAACGCATCGCGGCCCTTCAGCACCACCGCGATATTCAAGGTCTTGTTGAGGATGCGAGGAAACGGATGCGCTGGGTCCAGCCCCAGTGGCGACAGCACCGGCAGTACTTCGTGTTCGAAATAACCCTGCAACCAGCGCCGCTGCCGCGGGCTCCATTGCTTGCGGGTGAGGATGTGGACGTGTTCGTCCTTCAGTTGCGGGACGATTTGCCCCTGCCAGGTGGCGTATTGCTCGGTGACCAGGTCCAGCGCTCGAGTGCGAATGCGCGCCAGCAGTTCACCGGAAGGCACGCCGTCGGGACCCGGCGCGGCCGAGCCGTAAGCATGGTGATGTTTGAGCATTGCCACCCGCACTTCGAAAAATTCGTCGAGGTTGTTCGCGACGATGCTCAGGTAACGCAGGCGCTCGAGCAGCGGTACCGCGGGCTCGCGGGCCATCGCCAGCACACGGAAATTGAATTCCAGTGCCGCCAGCTCGCGGCTGAGGTAGAGGCTGGGAGCGCTCAGATCGAAGGCGGCAGGTGATGAGACAGGGGATGGGCGATGCATGCTTTATTCTGGCTTAGAGCCTGCCCAATGTCTCCATGCGACGCGCGCCGGGAGCTGTGGGGGCCGCCGGTGGTGTGGAAGCGGGCCCGGCCGGGCTGGCGGGAGACATTCAGCGGGCTCTTCTCGCGCGACAGATGCCGCGCCAACAACCCGGGACTCAGGTCTCGTCGCAGCCGCCGGGCATCAGCAATCGCGCGTGGCTGAAGTGGCAGGCAAATGTGGAACCCACGCCGGGCGTGCTCTCGATCCGCAACTGAGCCTGATGGAGGTTCAGCACATGCTTGACGATCGATAGCCCCAGGCCCGTGCCACCGCTGTCGCGCGAGCGGCTGGAGGAGATTCGGTAAAAGCGCTCGGTAAGCCGAGCCAGGTGCGTGGCAGGTATGCCGAAACCGGTGTCGCTGACCGAATAGGCGGCGCCCTCCGGTGTGCGTTGCCAGCGGATCGTGATGTTGCCGCCAGCAGGCGTATAGCGCACCGCATTGCTGACCAGATTGGATAGCGCGCTGTGCAGGTCTCTGGGCGAGCCAAGCAGATCCGCTTCGGCGCTGGATTCGAGTGCGATCTGATGACGGCCCTGACTGAGCGCCTCCGCTTCCTTGCGCAGCGTAGCCAGCAGTGGCGCCATCTGCACTCGTTCATCGGCAATCTGGTGCTGCGTTTCCAGTCGCGACAGGGTGAGCAGGTCCTCGACGATCTGGCCCATCCGCTTCGACTGCATGCGCATCTCGCCGAGCACCGGTGCGAGTTCGGGCACGTCCTCCGGATCGAGCAACTCGAGGTAGCCGTGAATCACCGTAAGCGGCGTGCGCAATTCATGCGAGACGTTCGCGACGAAGTCGCGACGGATCTGTTCGAGCCGGTTCAGATGACTGATGTCGCGTGCCAGCAGCAGATGCTGATGGCGCCCGAATGGAAGCATGCTCACGTTGAGCTGGCTGTCCGGTTGGCCGGGAGCGGCGACGTCGTTGAGCGGCTCCTGCGTGCCATCGCGCAACCAGTCGGACAGATCGGAGACTGCCAGTCGCTGCTGCAGCAGGACGCCACGATCGCGTGGCCGGCGCAGCCCGAGCAGATGTTCGGCCGCGTGATTGAACCAACGCACCTGCTGGTTCTGATCGAGCAACACGACCGCGTCCGGCAACTGGCTGGCGGCGTTGCGCAGATCGCGCAGACTGGAGGCAATTCGGCGGGAGCGTGTCATGAAGCGGTCATGCTGAAGAGGGCTGACGAGAACAGGTGGGGCCATCATGGGCCTGGCTTGATGACGGATTCGAGTCAGCAACAAGACGACTTCCGCCAGCGCGACAAGCGCCACGCCGCTGGCGACATGTCCATTGGCAAGCCAGCCCAACCATGCGCCCACAAGCAACGCCACGGCGAGAGCCGTGGGCAATTTCCAGTAGTGCGTTGCTGGTTGTGCCATTCAGGCGAGTGCTTGCGAGTTGGAGACGATGGGATCCAGCATCGACAAAAGCCGGCACCACCGCAAGCCCGCGATGTGATTTAGATGATTAGCTCATGCACTTATCGAGAAGCGATAGCCGGTGCCGCGAACGGTCTGCACCATGTCGTCGAGCTTCCACGGCTCCAGTGTCTTGCGCAGGCGACGGATGTGTACATCGACCGTGCGCTCCTCGACGTAGACGCTGCCGCCCCAGACATGATCGAGCAACTGCGTGCGCGAATAGACGCGCTCGGGGTGGGTGATGAAAAAATACAGCAGGCGATATTCAGTCGGTCCGATCGGCACCGCCTCATCACCGGCAAACACTCGGTGCGCGGGACCATCGATGCGCAGCCCGCCCAGTTCGACCATGCCGGAACCGTCGTCTCCCTGACTGCGGCGCAGTACCGCCTTGATCCGCGCAATGAGCTCGCGAGTCGAGAAGGGTTTGACGACGTAATCGTCGACGCCTGCCTCCAGGCCGTTGACGCGATCCATTTCCTCACCGCGCGCAGTGAGCATGATGATCGGGATTTCGCGGCTGAGCTCTTCCTTGCGCAAGCGCCGGGCAAGCTCCAGTCCACTGGTACCGGGCAGCATCCAGTCGAGCAGGATCAGGTCGGGGACCTGCTCGACAATCGCCAATTGTGCGGCGCGTGCATCGGCCGCTTGCATCGCATCCATGCCGGCTTTGCGCAAGGCAAAAGCGATCATTTCGCGAATCGATGTCTCGTCTTCAACGATCAGGATGCGCTTGTGCACGTGGTCCGCCGGTGGCTTATGACGAAGATATTGCAACGCATCAATGTTACGCGTCGATGACAATCACAACAGGGTGTCACTAATGTAATGAACTGCCGCTGTCATGCAATGGATTGGCACTGTCGAGCCAGGGCGTGCCGGGGAAAGGGTTCGCCGTGCCTGGATCGGCGCGGAGACCCAGGCAGAAACGGCCGTCGCACTGTTCGTTCTGCTGCGTTTGCTGCTGGCCGTTCGGATTGTCATCGGTGCTGATCCGGCGCTTGTGCAGCTCCAATACCAGCGGGGTCAACTCGGTGATTCGCGCCTGGATGCGTACCCGCGCGTAGTAATCAAGGTCGTCGCGCTTGAGCAGCCGCTTGAGTTGCTCCATCGCATCGAACGGGCGCCCCGAGTAATAGCTGGCATCGGCGAACGCTTCGCCGGCGCGTACGGTGTCACCGGACTTTTCGCTGGCGCGGGCGTAAGCACTATAGATTTCCGGCTGGTCGGCGTTGTCCAGCAGGGGTCGCAGCAGGTCAGCCGCCTGACTGGCCTGCTGCTTGCTGCCCACCGTGAGTGCGTCGGCGTACGCCAGTGCCACCGCGCGGTTGCGCGGTGATTGCGTGCTGAGATCGCTATACATGGCCAGCGCCGCGGCACGCTGGCCGGCCTGGATGCGTGCGTCGGCCATCGCCAGCTTCAGGATCAGATTGTCCGGGTCGGACTGCAGCAATGGCTGCAGCTGCGCGATGGCCTCGGTGCCGCGGCTGCTGCGTGTGAGTGCCAGCGCATAGCCGTATCGGTTCGCAGGGGTGTCGAAGCCATGCTGCTTTTGCAGGTTGGAGCTGTAATAGAGCACCTGTTTTGGGGCGTCGTCCGACAGTACGCGCACCCGTTCACGCATCAAGGCAAAAGTATCCAGATGGTTGCGGGTTGCCGGCGCCCGGCTTAAGGCGGCGGGATCCTTGACGAAGAGGATCGGCGCCGTACTTTTTTCCCATAGCGATTGATCCGGGCTGGTACCCGACGGACGCAGCTTTTGCGCCGCGATCAAGGCGCCGGCGCGGGCCTTGGCGTCACTGATGCGGTCGGTCGTCACCGGGTGATCCTGCAACAAGGAGGGCACGTTTTCGCCGCCCGCGCCGGCACTCATGACATCTTCCATGCGCTGGAAAAAACCAGCCATG
The DNA here is from genome assembly GCF_014205795.1 of Rhodanobacter sp. MP7CTX1. Lineage (GTDB taxonomy): Bacteria > Pseudomonadota > Gammaproteobacteria > Xanthomonadales > Rhodanobacteraceae > Rhodanobacter. The sequence goes on along the minus strand of NZ_JACHCN010000004.1, from coordinate 97,541 downwards.
GCGTTCGGATCAAACCCCGCATTTGACAATGTCTGAATACCGACGCGGTCAGCCTCGATTTCATCGTGACGGGTGAAGTTGATCGACTTTTGCGCGAGCAGTCCCTGGCCGCCCGCAAGCACCGCCATCGGCGCATCACCGCTGTGACCGCCCGCACCGGCGGCGATCGCGCCCAGCAACACCAGCGCCATCAGCGGCGTATCTTTTTTGGATTCCTCGAACGCTCGCTGCAGATGGTTTTGCGTGATGTGGCCAATCTCATGCGCCATCACACTGGCCAATTCGCCCTCGTTCTGGGTGATCGCGATCAGCCCCGAGTTCACCGCGATATATCCGCCGGGTGCCGCGAACGCGTTGATATCCGGATCCCTGGCGATGAAAAACGCGAAGTGCTCCTTCGGCTTGTCGCAGCTGGCAACCAGCCGATAGCCCAGATCGTTGATGTAGTCGTCCAGCAGCGGATCATCCACCACCATGTTCAGTGCCTGCATCTGGCGCAACATGGAGGCACCGTAATCGTTTGCTTCCTGCGGCGAAATCAGCGCATTCGCCGAGCTGCCCAGGTCGGGCAGTCGGGGGGTGTCCTGCGCGCCTGCCGCGCATGCCAAGGCGGCGGTAACCAGTGCCGTCAGCAGGCGCGGAGCGGGTCGTCGTGGTGCCATGGTCATAGGTGAGCGACAATAGCACTGTGACCGTGATCGGCTGCTTCGGTTCACGGGGTGTCGGCTTGAGCCGGCGGCTGTCGCCCCCATTTGATCACCGTCTTTCCTACATATCTGATTGCGGAGTTATTTGCGATGCCCAAGATCGAGGTCTTTTCGACTGCCGTGTGCCCTTACTGCGTGGCTGCCAAGAACTTGCTCAAGTCCAAGGGGCTGGAGTGGACCGAGGTGCGCATCGATCTCGATGCGACGCAGCGCGACGCCATGCTGACGCGTAGCGGCGGGCGCCGAACGGTGCCGCAGATCTTCGTGAACGACCAGTATGTGGGCGGTTTTGACGATCTGGTGGCCGCCGATCGCAGCGGCAAACTGTCGCAGTTGCTGGAACAGGCCGCATGAGCGACCGTCTCGCCGAATTCACCGCTTTCCGCCAGCGCATGAACGAGCGGATCCTGGCCGAAGACAATCAGGTCGTGCGGCGGTTCTTTGCGCTGGACACGCAGACCTACAAGGCCGGCGCGCTGGACGTGAAAACCAAGGAAATGCTGGGTTTGGTCGCGTCGCTGGTACTGCGCTGCGACGACTGCATCAGCTACCACATAGCCCAGTGCAAGGAAGCCGGCGTCGAGCGCGATGCGTTCTTCGAGGTGTTCAGCGTCGGGTTGGTGGTGGGCGGTTCGATCGTGATTCCGCACCTGCGACGTGCGGTGGACCTGCTTGACCAGCTTGAATCGGGCACGGCCGGCGATGCGGCGAGCTGCGCCGACCACGTCTGAAAAGGCAACCCCGCGCGGTTGGCCCTGGCGTGCCTCCGTGCGGCTTTTCGCAACGCTGCGTGCGAGTATTTTCAACGTCTTGCAGGGCCCCCTTACTGTTCGTAGGGCGCCGTATCGGCGATAATTGATCGGTTTTCAGCCTGTGCCCGGTGTGTTTGCTTCCTTCCCGTGCGCGCACGCTGCTTGTTGTTCCGTTCAAGGAGTTTCCCCATGAGCAAGACGATTGCCGTGATCCCGGGCGATGGCATTGGCCCGGAGATCATGACTGCCACGCTGCGCGTGCTTGACGCGCTGGACTGTGGCCTGGCCTACGAGTTTGTCGACGCCGGCATGGTCGCGCTGGAGAAGCATGGCGAGTTGCTGCCGCAGTCCACGCTCGATGTGATTGCCCAGCACAAGGTGGCGCTGAAAGGGCCGCTGACCACGCCGATCGGTGGCGGCTTCACCTCGATCAACGTGACCCTGCGCCGGCATTTCGACCTGTACGCGAATGTGCGTCCAGCGGTCAGTTTCCCGGGCACGAAGTCGCGCTATGAGAACATCGACATCATCACCGTCCGCGAAAATACCGAAGGCGCGTATCTGGCCGAAGGACAAGTGGTGTCCGAGGATGGCGAGATCGCCACTTCGATTATCCGCAACACGCGCAAGGGCAGCACCCGCATCGTGCGCTATGCGTTCGAGCTGGCGGTGAAGAAAGGCCGCAAGAAGATCACGGCGGTGCACAAGGCGAACATTCTCAAGACCAGTTCGGGCCTGTTCCTCAACGTCGCCCGCGAGATCGCCAAGGAATATCCGCAGATCGAGTTCAACGAAATGATCGTGGACAACACCTGCATGCAGCTGGTGATGAAGCCCGAGCAGTTCGACGTGATCGTCACCACCAACCTTTTCGGCGACATCCTGTCGGATCTGTGCGCCGGCCTGGTCGGTGGCCTGGGACTGGCGCCGGGCGACAATATCGGTGCCAACGCGGCGATCTTCGAGGCCGTGCACGGCTCGGCGCCGGACATCGCGGGCAAGGGCGTCGCGAATCCGTGCGCGCTGCTTTTGGCCGCCGCCGACATGCTCGACCATCTGGACCTGCTCGCCAAGGGCAATCAGCTGCGCCAGGCGATCCGCGCCACAGTGGAACAGGATCGCCAGCACGTCACCCCGGATCTCGGTGGTAGCGGCAGCACCGACAGCTTTGCCGACGCGATCGTCAAACGCATCAAGGGCTGATCTTCGATCATTGGCAACAAAAGGCCGCGGCGATGAGCCGCGGCTTTTTGTTGTGTCACTCGGAATACGACCGGCGCCGTCTTTGCTCCTCCCTCTGCATGCAGGGGAGGTTGGGAGGGGGTGTCCGAGCTTGCGGTGATGGTCAAGGGCAACCCCTCCCCGACCCTCCCCTGCTAGCAGGGGAGGGAGCAAATCAGCAGCGCGCAGCAACGTAGGTTGGGGTGAGCGAAGCGATGCCCAACACACCGGGTCATAACGTTGGGATTTGCTGGCGCTTATCCCAACCTAGCCGCTAGCGGTGGTCTTCCAGAACGCGACCGGGATCAGCGAAAGATGGGCCAGGGTGCCAGGAAGATCAGCCACATCAACAGCAGGATGCCCAGATATTTCAGCGTGCGGGCAAGCTTCTTGTGTCTGCTCTTGAAGCTAGGGCCACTCCGGCGCTTGCGCTGGCTCAGCGCGAACAGGCGATTGATGAAGCCGGTTTCTTCCGTTTCGGTATCGCTGTTTGGTGAAGCGGTGATCTTGCCCATGAATGCGCCGACCCGGTGGTTGATCGCGCTCATCCAGCGCGTGCGCAACGGTCGCTCCACGTCGGCGAACAGGATCACCCGGGTCTGCCCGGACTTGTTTTCGGCCCAATGTACGTACGTTTCATCGAACACCACGTCCTTGCCGTCGCCCCAGGCGTGTTCTTCGCCGTCGACGAAAATCCGGCAATCCCTCGAATTCGGCGTGATCAGACCAAGGTGATAACGCAGTGAGCCGGCAAACGGATCGCGATGCGGATTCAGCTTGCTGCCCGGCGGCAGCAGCGCAAACATTGCGGCCTTCACGCTGGGAATCGATTTCAGCAAGGCGACCGTGTTCGGACACAGGGTTTCGGCCGAGGCCAAGGGCTCGCCGTACCATTTGAGGTAGAAGCGTTTCCACCCCTGCTTAAAGAAGCTGTTGAAACTGGCGTCGTTGTTTTTTTCCGCGGCGCGGATGTAGCCCTCGTCGAACAGGTGTGTCGCCTCGTCACGAATGCTCTGCCAATTCGCCTGCAGCAGGTCGAGTTGGGGAAAGCCGCGACGATCGAGAATCGGTCGCGCCGGCACCGCCGAAAACGCATACATCAGCAGGTTGTAGGGCGCGAACAGTGCCGAGTGGTCGGCCAGCTGACGGTCGAAACGCAGTCGTACGCGTCCGCGTAAATGCACCAGGAGTACGCACAGTACAAAAAAGGCGAACAGGGCGAGCAAGACGAGGCGTGGGGTCAAGATCATCTCGGTGGGTACCGCCATCGGGAAACGGCCAGGCTACGATTCTACTCGCTCAGGCCGAATGCCCCCCACCTCACCTGAAGCGGGTATTCAGCGTCAGTGTCGCAGCGCATGCACGTTGCCACCGCCGGGCCGATAGCCACGCAGAAGCGCGCGATGCACATAGGCGACCGCGCGGCGCACGGCCGAACGCGGTGATCGCCCCTTGGCCAGCTCCGCGGCGATCGCCGAAGCGAGCGTGCAGCCGGTGCCATGGCCTTCCAGCTTCAGGCGTGGATGACGCAGCTCCATGACGCCGCGCGCATCGTAGAAACGATCCACCACGACGCGGCCATCACCGTGGCCGCCCTTGAGCAGGACGGCGCTGGCGCCCAGTCGCAGCAGTGCCTCACCTGCCGCGTTGAATTGCGCGGCGGTCTTGATCGGATAGCCAAGCAATGCCTCGGCTTCGGGCAGGTTCGGGGTAAGGATGTCGGCCAGCGGAATCAGCTCGTCGATCAGCACGTCGACCGCATCTTGATCCAATAACCGCCCGCCGCTGGTGGCAATCATCACGGGATCGACCACCAGCCACGCGGGTTTGCGCGCGGCCATTTCGCGGGCCACCAGGCGGGTGATCGCGGCACTGCCGAGCATGCCGGTCTTGACCGCGGCGATCGGGAAGTCATTGAACAGTGCAGTGAGCTGGCTGCGGATATGCGTCAGCGGCACGGCATGCACCGCACTCACGCCGCGAGTGTTCTGCGAGGTGATCGCGGTGATCGCCGAAAGCCCGTGCACGCCACGCGCATGAAAGGTTTTCAAATCAGCCTGGATCCCCGCGCCACCGCCGGAGTCGGAGCCGGCGATGGTGAGGGCGATGGTTGGTGACGCAGATGTGGGCATGGGTGCGCGCTACTGTAGGAGCGTTTTCGGTTCTTCGCTCGTCATTCCTGCGAAGGCAGGAACCTCGTGCCCTTGTTCTTCAAGCATGAGGCGCTGGGTCCCTGCCTTCGTAGGGATGACGAGCAGGGAAACAGGTTATTCAAGATGCCCTGTTATTCGAGTTGCCCTGCAGTGGAGTTGTCTGCGCAATGGTCGGTTACAACGCCTCCGACGCAAAATCCGCCAGACGCGAGCGCTCGCCACGACGCAGCGTGATATGCGCCGAATGCTCCCACTGCTTGAAGCGGTCGACCGCATAGGTGAGACCTGACGTCGTTTCGGTGAGGTACGGCGTATCGATCTGTTCGACGTTACCGAGGCAGACGATCTTGGTGCCAGGACCGGCACGTGTGATCAAGGTTTTCATCTGCTTTGGAGTGAGGTTCTGCGCTTCGTCGATGATCAGGTAGCGACTGAGAAACGTGCGTCCGCGCATGAAGTTGAGCGAGCGGATCTTGATGCGCGAGGCGAGCAGGTCGTTGGTCGCCTGACGGCCCCAGCTACCGCCATCCTCGGGATTGGCGAGCACTTCCAGGTTGTCGGTCAGCGCGCCCATCCACGGCGTCATTTTTTCTTCTTCGGTGCCCGGCAGGAAGCCGATGTCCTCGCCCACCGAAACAGTCGCGCGGGTCATGATGATCTCGCGATATCGCTGCTGATCCATCACCTGCGCCAGGCCGGCAGCAAGCGCCAGCAGGGTCTTGCCGGTACCGGCGTTGCCGAGCAGGGTGACGAAATCGACGTCCGGATCCATCAGTGCGTTGAGCGCGAAATTCTGCTCGCGGTTGCGTGCGCCGATGCCCCAGACATGGTGATTGGCGTGCGAGTGATCGTCCAGCAGCACCAGCGTGGCGCTGACATCGTCCATGCGCAGTACACGCAATTCCACGCTGTTCTCGCCGGGCAGGAACAGGCACTCGTTCGGATACCACGCCTCGTCCTCGTGACGGTCCACCTTGTAGAACGTGCGTCCGCGCTCGGTCCATGATTTCACTTCCGGGTGGTGATCCCAGAAGTCCTCCGACAGTTCGGCCGCGCCGGTGTAGAGCAGGGCAAAATCATCGAGCGCGCGATCATTCTCGTAATCCTCGGCGACGATGCCGTCGATGCTCGCCTTGATCCTCAGGTTGATATCCTTGGTGACAAGGATGACCGCGCGGTCGGGATGCTGGTCGCGCAGTTCGACCACCGCCGCCAGGATCTGGTTGTCCGCCTTCGCATGGCCGTTGCTACTGCTGCGCTGCTGGAAATACAGCCGGCCCACTGATCCGCCGCGCCGGAGCTTGATGCCTTGTGGATTGCTCAGCTCCAGGCCGTCGCTCAGGTCATGCTGCTTGCCGCGCTCGATCAGTTCATTGAGGAATCGGCTGACCTGGCGGCCGTTGCGCGAAACTTCCGAGGCGCCTTTCTTCTTTTCGTCCAGTTCCTCCAGCACGGTCATCGGGATGAAGACGTCGTGTTCCTCAAAGCGGAATAACGAGGTCGGGTCATGCAGCAGGACGTTGGTGTCGAGAGCGTAGATTCGCTTGCTTCCGGTCATGCGGAAGAGTCCTCGCTGGTGGTGGATCGATGGTGGGATCGCGGTGTAGTTCTGGCCGCGGGCGAGTGGTTACGGCGATCGTCGTCGGCGGCTTGCCGACGCGCCGTGATGATGGGCACGATGAAGGGGGTGGATTTGAAAAGCGCAGCGGTCACTGGGCGGGAATGGTGTCGAGCACAGCCTGTGCATGACCTGGCACTTTGACCCCGCGCCACTCCTGAGCCAATCGGCCATCGGGATCGATCAGGAAGGTGCTGCGTACGACCCCCATGTGGCGCTTTCCATAGAGTACTTTTTCGTGGATGACGTCGAACGCCTGGCACCAGGTTTCGTCGGGGTCGGAGACCAGCGGGAAGGGCAATTCCTGCTTCAGGGCAAAGTTCGCATGCGATTTCTGCGAATCACGTGACACGCCGATGACTTCTGCATGGCGCTTGCGAAACTGCGCGTACAGATCGCGAAAGTCTTTCGCTTCATTCGTGCAACCGGGCGTGCTGTCCTTGGGATAGAAATACAGCACGACCCACTGGCCTTTGTAGCTGGCGAGTTTCAGTTCGTTGCCGTCACCGGTGAGGCCTTTGAGGGAAGGAACTTTCTTGCCGACCTCGGGCATGGCTACTCCTGCGCAGCAAGACGCTGCTGCGCGCGCTGGCAAAAATGGCAATTCGGGGATGGGCGGACCGTGAACGCTACGAACGGTGCGCAAAAGGTGTGCGACATGGATCGGTACACTGGATGCAATGCAACGTCACTCTGGAGTCCTTGGGGCAAGACTAGCGCGTGCGTGGCAGCAGATAACAGCCCTTGCCAGCCGAGCCCGATCGCGCGATGCTCAAGGACCCTGGGCGGCCCCTCAAAATTTGACCGGATCCATGATCGCGTCGAGATTCAGGCCGTCGCACAGTTCGAGAAAGTCGTCGCGCAGCGCGGCAATATGGATCTCCGCCGGAATGCCGATCGTGAACTGCGCCTGGAACATCTCGGCGCCGGTCTGCATCGCCTGATAGCGCGTCGAATTCAGCTGCTCCACGCTGATGCCGTGCTGGCTGAAGAACTCCACGATCCGCGCCACGATGCCCGGTCGGTCGGCGGCGACCACTTCGACCAGGTACGGAAGCAGATGCGAGCTGTTTTCACGCGGACCGGTGCGGTAGTGAATGAGCCGCAGGCTTTCGTCGCGGGCCAGCTTGGTCAGCGCAGTTTCGAGTTTGGCCAGCGCGTCCCACGCGCCGCTGGCGAGCAGCATCAGCGAAATTTCCGTGCCGATCGTCGAAATGCGCGATTCGGACAGATTGCAGCCGGCATCGGCGATGCGCTTGGCCAGTGCCAGCAACGGCGATTTTGTTGCCGGTGTGAGCGCCTGGATCAGCAGCTGATTGTCGTTGCCCGAACGCGCAGAAGTGGAAGAAGGTTTCAAAGGGTTCTACCCGTGAGTCACTGCCGCGCGGTGCGGAAGCTTGAGACTACTCCGGTCGAGCTTACTTGCCCGCCTCGCGAAGCGGCAAGTATCATGTGAGGCTTGGCTTGGGCCGGAGTAAGTCTTGAACATTCGCGGAAGCATCTGCGCGCTGGTCACCCCGTTCGCGGCCGATGGCGCACTTGACCTGCGCTCATTTGGTCGGCTGCTCGATTACCAGCTTGCCGGTGGCACGCAGGCGCTGGTGGTAGCCGGATCCACCGGCGAAGCGCACATGCTCGAACACGACGAGTTCGATCGGCTGCTGGCTTTTGCCGTCAAACATGTGGCTGGGCGGGTGCCGGTGATCGCTGGTACCGGCGAGGCGGGCACCGCCAAGACCGTCGCCCTGACCCGTCGCGCCAAGGCGCTTGGCGCCGACGCCGCGCTGGTCGTGACGCCGTACTATGTGCGTCCGACCCAGGAAGGCTTGCGTCGGCACTATCTGGAAGTGGCCGAGCACGGCGGCCTGCCGGTGCTGTTGTACAACGTGCCGAGCCGTACCGGCTGCGACCTGCTGCCGGAGACCGTTGCCCAGCTGCGCGAGCATCCGGCGATCATTGGAATCAAGGAGGCGCGCGGCGATCGCGAGCGGATTTCGGCGTTGGCGGAACTTGTGCGCGCGGATTTCGTCTATCTGTCCGGCGACGATGGCAGCGCCGGTGAGGCGATGCTGGCTGGCGCGGCAGGCACTATCTCGGTAGCGGCGAATCTGGCGCCGGGGGCGTTTCGTGCGTTGTGCGATGCAGCTACCGGTGGTGACAAGGCGGCGACGGCGCGGTGCGATGCCTCGCTGGAGCCGCTTTTGCAGGCGCTTGACTGCGCGCCGAACCCGATCGCGGTGAAGGCTGGTTTGCCCGCACTGGGGCTGGGTTTGGCGGCGCCAAGGTTGCCGCTGGTTGAATTGAACGACGGTCCGGATCGCGCCCGATTACACCAAGCGCTGTCCAGTCTGGCATCCTTGGCGACTGCAACTTGACCGATAACCGGTTGCCTGACCTTCTCACGGAATCTGACTACATGAAGAAAACTTCGCTCCTCCTGGCCCTGCCGGCTCTGGCCATCAGTGGCCTGCTGCTCTCCGGCTGCGGCATGTTCCGCTCGCACAAGGCGTGGGACACCGCACAGCAGGAGTCGCCGCTGGAGATTCCGCCGACACTGGACAGGCCAGCGGTCAGCGCGGCACTGGTGATCCCGCCCGCGGGCGCGAATACGCCGACTGCCGATGGCGTCACGGCCGGTGCTCCCGGTAACCAGATCCTCGACGGTTTCGTGCATCCCGACAGTGTCGACGCTACGTACGGGCTGGTCGGCAAGGTGCTGGCTAGCGGCGAGCTGGGGCAGCTCGTCAGCCATGACGATGCCGCACACACCTATACGTTCACTGTGTCCGACGCCGTCGCGCAGCAAAAGAAGAAGCGAAGCTTGTTCCACCCGTTCGGTGGTTCGAGTGACTCGGCGACCGTGGCAGCCGGCGCCTCGCATCAGGTACAGATCAGCATCGGCAGCAGCGGCACGAATGCCAGCGAAGTGCAGGTGCAGGGCAATTCCGGCGTGGTGCCGCGCACGATCGACGCGCTGCAGGCGAGCCTGAAGAAGGTCGCGAAAGGCGGCTGATCGCCTTGCGCACTCGCACTCGCACTCATAAAAGCGCCGCCCTTGAGGCGGCGTTTTTATGGGTGACGATGTTTCGTGAGCTCAGCGCTGAAGCAGATTGAGCTTGTCCGGCTTGCCTTCCCATTCCTTGGCGTCGACCGGGCTGTCCTTGCGCTCGGTGATTACCGGCCAGTCCTTCGCCAGCTCGGCATTGAGCGCCACGAACGCTTCCTGGCCGGCCGGTACGTCGTCTTCCGGGTAGATCGCGTTGATCGGGCACTCCGGTTCGCACAAGGTGCAGTCGATGCACTCGTCCGGATCGATCACGAGGAAATTGGGGCCTTCATGGAAGGCGTCGACCGGGCAGACCTCAACGCAATCGGTGTATTTGCACTTGATGCAGTTGTCGATGACGACAAAGGTCATGTTGCCGCGCGCCTCTGTGAGGTTGTGCCTTGATACAGCGTGTGCCCTGACAGAGCGTGAGCCCTGATCGAGCGTGGGCCCGTGCCAGAGCAGTAGGCCATGGTCGAGCGAAGAATGGTGCTCCCTACGAGACTCGAACTCGTGTTCCCGCCTTGAGAGGGCAGTGTCCTAGGCCACTAGACGAAGGGAGCGTTATGCTGCGAGGCGCGCTAGTATAACGGAATTGTTTCGCCCGGCAATGCTCCGTGCATACCGTATGAAGCATGCCCTGCCGGTTGGCCCCAGCCATCCCGCGGGCCCATCCGTGGTACCGGGCACCGCAACTCATTCGTAACCAAGGGCAGTTTCGCCCCGCCAAGGATTCTGACCGCTTGAACCTCGAATCAAGGACTGACATCACGCCAGCGTTGCGGATCATTCCGCGCGACCAGCACATCATCTCCCGCAAGAACATCAGCAAGGCGGCGCTGCGGGTGCTGTATCGCCTGAACGAGGTTGGCTACACCGCCTACCTGGTTGGCGGTGCGGTGCGCGACCTGTTGCTTGGTCTTCATCCGAAAGATTTCGACGTTGCCACCAGCGCCACTCCGGACGAAGTGAAAAAGCTGTTTCGCAACTGCCGCCTGATCGGCCGTCGTTTCCGTCTGGCGCACGTGGTGTTCGGGCCGGAGATCATCGAAGTGGCCACGTTCCGCGGTCTGGGTGAGGAGGGCGCCGAGGGCGACCGCCACATCATTGATGGCCGTATCGTGCGCGACAACATCTGGGGCACGATCGAGGAGGACGCGGTGCGCCGCGATTTCCGCGTCAACGCGCTCTACTACGACATCAGCGATTTCTCGGTGCGCGACTACGTCGGCGGCATGCAGGATCTGCAGGACCGCGTGCTGCGACTGATCGGCGATCCGGTCACCCGCTACCGCGAGGATCCCGTGCGCATGCTGCGTGCCGCACGACTGGCAGCCAAGCTCGACATGCGGATCGACACGGCAGCGATGGCACCGTTCGAGACACTCGGGCCACTGCTGGCGGACGCTGCGCCGGCACGGTTGTTCGACGAATCGCTGAAGATGTTTCTCGGCGGGCAGGGGTTGAAGAGCTTCCGCATGCTGGAGCATTGCGGCCTGCTGAAATTCCTGTTCCCCGCCACCGCGCGGGCGCTCAAGCGCGGCGATGACGCATTGCGTTCGCTGGTCGAGCAGGGGTTGGCGAACACCGATGCGCGCATCGCCGAAGGCAAGTCAGTCACCCCGGCGTTCCTGTTCGCCGTCTTGCTGTGGGGCGAAGTGCGCGACGTGGCGCACCACTACATCGCACAGGGTATGGATGGCAACGAAGCCTGGGCGCGCGCTGCTGCCCAAGTGGTTGCCGAGCAGTGCCAGCGAGTGGCGATTCCGCGTCGTTTCACTTTCACCATGGAAGAAATCTGGTCGTTGCAGCCACGCTTCGAGCAGGTCCAGCGCAAGCGCGTGTTCCGGCTGATGACCCATCCGCGCTTTCGCGCGGCGTTCGATTTTCTGCTGCTGCGCGCGGATGAATCACCGGCGATGCGCGAGCTGGGTCAGTGGTGGGCGCACGCCCAACTGTTGCCGCAGGACGTACTGGCGGCGGCGCTGCCAGCCAGTGGCGGCAGTCATGTCAGTGACAACGCCGTATTGCCGGTTGCTGGCCGGCCACCGCGCCGACGTCGGCGTAGCCGGCCTGGCGACAAATCGGGTTCGGTGTGACGCTCGCTTACGTCGCGCTAGGCAGCAATCTGGGTGATCCGCGGCAACAAGTGCTCGACGCCATGGAGGCGCTGGCCAGGTTGCCGGATACCCGCTTGCTGAAACGCTCGCATCTGTATCGCACGCCGCCGTGGGGTGTGCTGGAGCAGCCGCCGTTCATCAATGCGGCCGTGCAGCTGGACACCACATTGTCCCCGCACGGTTTGCTTGACGCGTTGATCGGGATCGAACAAACCGCTGGCCGAGAGCGTACACAACGCAACGGGCCGCGCACGCTGGATCTGGACCTGTTGTACGTCGATGGCGTACAGCTCGACGATGAGCGACTGACCCTGCCGCATCCGCGCATGACGGAACGTGCATTCGTGCTGCTGCCGCTGCATGATCTCGCACCGTCATTGCAGTTGCCCGGACGCGGTTCGGTGGCGGAGCTGCTGGCGCGGCTCGATCTTGCCGGGTGTGAAAGACTGCCTTGAGCGATCTCGCGGCGCGCCGGATAATCGGCGCCCGCTCCCAACTCTCTGCTGCGACTATCCTGAGGAATTGCCGTGTACGTGCAAAACGCGAACGTCCCCGAGCGCAAGCCGGTTACCGTGCCGGGCCTGCATGCGATGAAGGCGCAGGGGCAGCGTATTGTCATGCTGACCGCCTACGACTCCAGTTTCGCCTGGCAACTGGAATCCGCCGGTATCGACATCGCGCTGGTTGGCGATTCGCTCGGCATGGTCGTGCAAGGGCATCGCAGCACGCTGCCGGTGACGCTTGATCACATGGTCTATCACACCGCGGCAGTCGCTCAAGGATTGACGGCGACCTTGCTGGTGGCGGACATGCCGTTCATGGCCGATCGCGATGTCGCGCACGTGCTGCAGGCCGGGGCCCGACTGGTGGGCGAGGCTGGCGCCGCGATGGTGAAGATTGAAGGCGCCGCGCCGCACATTCTCGAGGCGATCGCCGCGTTGACCGAGCGGGCCATTCCGGTCTGCGCGCATCTCGGGCTGACGCCGCAGTCGGTGCACAAATTTGGCGGTTTTCGTATTCAGGGACGCGAACAACTGGCCGCCGACCACATCGTGGCCGAGGCGCTCGCGGTACAGGCGGCCGGGGCGGACTTGCTCGTGCTCGAAGGCGTGCCCACGGCGCTGGGTGAACGGGTTACGGCGGCGGTAAAGATCCCGGTGATCGGCATCGGTGCTGGCCCGCATTGTGATGGGCAGGTGCTCGTGATCCATGACATGCTGGGCATCACGCCGGGCAAACGACCCAAGTTCAGCAAGGATTTTCTGGCCGGGCGCGGCTCAGTGGCAGCGGCGATCGCCGCCTATGCTGAAGACGTACGCAGCGGTGCCTTCCCGGCTCCCGAACACTGTTTCAACTGACGTAAACCGAAGCCTGAGAGCCTGTTCATGATCTTCCCGTGGCCACTCAACGGCAACCCTTCGGGCCGGGCCTGATTGCGCGCAGGCCGGCGTCATCACTCAGTCGTGTACGGACGTACACTCCCTCACTCTTCCTTGGCCTGCGCGCAATCAGTTCCCGGCGCGGGCTACGGGGAGATCATGAACAGGCTCTAGGTCATGCAGACCCTCCAAGATGCTCCCGCCTTGCGTGCGGCGATCCGTAGCTGGCGCAGCAAAGGCCAGACGGTCGGCTTCGTGCCGACCCTGGGCAATCTGCACGCGGGTCACCAGTCGCTGATCAAACTGGCGCGGGCGCGCACCGATCGGGTGGTGGCCAGCGTGTTCGTCAATCCCACCCAGTTCGCCCCCGGCGAGGATTTCGAGCGCTATCCGCGCACGCTGGCGCAGGATCAGGCGGCGCTGGCCGACGAGGAATGCGACCTGCTGTTCACGCCGGACGTGGCGACGCTTTATCCCTATGGCGCGGAAAACAGCGTCATGCTGCACGTCCCGCAGATCACCGATACGCTGGAAGGCGCCCACCGGCCGGGGCATTTTGACGGCGTTGCCACCGTGGTGTGCAAGCTGTTCAACCTGGTGCAGCCGGATCTGGCGATCTTCGGCCAGAAGGATTTCCAGCAACTGAAGGTAATCGAGCGCATGGTGAGTGACCTTTCGCTGCCGGTGAGGGTCATGGCCGCGCCCACCATGCGGGCAGATGATGGCCTGGCATTGAGTTCCCGTAATCAATATCTGTCCACCGCCGAGCGTGCGCGGGCGCCGATGATCCACGATACCTTGCTGAAAATGCGAGAGCTGCTGGCCAAAGGGCACACCTGGCGGGTGCTCGAGCAGGTCGCCACGGCGCAATTGATCCGGGGCGGATTCGAGCCTGATTACGTGGTGATTCGCCGCGCCGAGGATCTTGCCGAGCCCGCCGAGGGCGAACAAGCGGGCCTGATCGCGCTGATTGCCGCACGCCTTGGCAGCACCCGCTTGATCGACAACTTGCTGTTCGACTGACCGGCCCCTATATCGGGACCGTTTTCGGGACCGACATCGGTTGATGTTGCGGTGCAATGTCATCGGTTCGATAATAGTCAACTCTGCAGGCTGTCCCTGCTGGAAAGAACGTCATGCACCTGAATATGCTGAAGGCCAAGATCCACCGGGCCACAGTCACCCACGCCGAGCTGCATTACGAAGGCTCGATAGCGATCGACGGCTTGCTGCTCGATGCTTCGGGCATTCGCGAGTACGAGCAGATCCACGCCTGGAACATCAACAACGGCAAGCGTTTCGTCACCTATGCGCTGCGCGCGGAAGAAGGCTCCGGCATCATCTCGGTGAACGGCAGCGCCGCACATCGCGCGAAGCCGGGCGATTTGATCATCATCGCCGCGTTTGCGACGCTGTCAGAAGCCGAGCTCGAACAGTTCCAGCCGACATTGGTCTATGCCGATGCCAACAACCGCATCTCGCATACCAATCGTTCGATCCCCAAGCAGATGGCTGCGGCCTGATCTGTTCTCGCCGATCGGTGCCGGCCCAGCGCCGGCACATCAGCCGTGATGTCTGGCCAGCGCCCACTGCACATGTTCGCGCACGACGCTGGAGGTGTGCGTCGCGCGCGCCTGCAGCGCAGCAGTTACCGCTGCCGATGAGGGTGCATTCCCCAGCGCTACGGCGATATTTCGCAGCCAGCCTTCATAGCCGGTGCGGCGTATCGCCATACCTTCGGTGTGCTTGAGGAAGGCCTCCTCGCTCCAGCCGAACAGCTCGACCAGCTTGGCACCGTCGAGGCTGTGGCGCGGCGCGAAGTCCGGCTCGGTGGCCTCCTGCGCGAATTTGTTCCAGGGGCAGATCAGCTGGCAGTCGTCGCAGCCGAAGATGCGGTTGCCCATCGGCGCGCGCAGCTCTTCCGGAATGCTGCCCTTGAGCTCGATCGTGAGGTAGGAGATGCAGCGTCGTGCATCCAGCCGGTACGGCCCGAGGATCGCCTGGGTCGGACAGATCTCGATGCAGCGGCTGCAGCTGCCGCAATGCGCGCTGGCGGGTGTGTCGACCGGTAGCGGCAGGTCGGTGTAGAGCTCGCCCAGGAAAAAGTACGAGCCGGCGCGGCGATTGATCAACACGGTGTGCTTGCCGATCCAGCCTAGCCCCGCGTTGCGTGCCAGTGCCTTCTCCAGCACCGGCGCAGAATCCACATAGGCGCGATAGCCGAAATCACCTACAACGGCATGGATGCGCTCGGCCAGTTTCTGCAGGCGGCTGCGCATCAGCTTGTGGTAGTCGCGACCCAGCGCGTAACGCGATACGTAACCGGCCTCGCCGTCTTCCAGCACGGCCCAGGCGTTGTGGGTGCCCGGTGGTATGTAATCCATGCGTACCGAAATAACCCGTTGCGTACCCGGTTCGAGTTCAGCCGGACGACTGCGTTTGGCCCCATGGCGCGCCATGTATTCCATTTCGCCGTGATGGCCGTCCTCGAGCCAGCGGTTGAGGTGCTGTTCGTCTTCGCCGAGTTCGGTGCCGCTGATGCCCGCTTCGGCAAAACCCAGCTCGATCGCCCAGCGCTTGATATCGCGGGCAAGTACGGCGTAATCGGGGGCAGTGAGGGAGGCGGCGGTGGACATGCCGCTATTGTAGGCCGCCACGAGAGGTCAGCCGCTGAGGCTTGACGCTCGTGCCTATAATTCGCGCATGTCAGCCCATCCGCACCACCACGATCTCTATACCGTCGAACAGGTGCGCGCGATGGAACGCGACGCACTCAAGGCGTTGAATATCTCTGGCTATGACCTGATGCGTCGTGCCGCCAGTGCCGCATTGAACAGCTTGCGCCGGCATTGGCCGCAGGCCCGGCGTGTGCGCATTTATTGCGGTCCCGGCAATAACGGTGGTGATGGTTTTCTGTTGGGTGTGCTGGCACGTGAGGCGGGCTTGCAGGTCGAGCTGGTGGTGCTGAGCGCCGTAGCGCATGGTGACGCGGCGCTGGCGCGCTCGGCGTGGGAAGCCGGTGGCGGGCGCGTTCAGCTGTGGGAGCCGGAGTGCGAGCTTCAGGAAACCGACGTGCAGGTGGACGCGTTGTACGGCATCGGGCTCAATCGTGCGCCCGAGCCATCGTTGGCGAGCCTCATCGAGCACATCAACATCAGTGAAGTTCCTGTGCTGGCGCTGGATGTACCGTCCGGATTGAATGCGGATAGTGGCCATTGTCCTGGAGCAGCGATTCGGGCCGATGTCACCGTGACGTTCATTGCTGGCAAACGCGGGCTGCATACGGGTCGCTCGGCTGATCTGGTCGGGGTATTGGAGCTGGCGACGCTGGCTGTTCCCGACAGCGTCCATGCCGGCGTTCGGCCCGACGCGCAGTTGCTTGCTGCCGAAGCGTTGCCGCCGCGCGCCCGTTACGCGAACAAGGGCAACAACGGGCATGTGCTGGTGATTGGGGGCGAGCACGGCATGGCGGGCGCGGTGCGACTGGCGGGCGAGTCGGCGTTGCGTGCCGGTGCGGGCCTGGTCAGCGTCGCGACACGCATCGGCCATGTAACGGCGCTGAATGCGAGGCGTCCGGAGCTGATGGCGCATGAGGTCGATGGGCCGCAGACACTCGAACCCTTGCTTGAGCGTGCCAGCGTGCTCGCACTAGGGCCGGGGTTGGGGCAGGCTGCCTGGGGCCATGCGCTGTGGTTGACGGCGCTGGACGCGAACAAGCCGCTGGTGCTCGACGCCGACGGCCTGAACCTGCTGGCGCGTGAAACACGCACATTTACTGCGCCGACCGTGCTGACACCGCATCCCGGGGAAGCGGCAAGGCTGCTTGGCGTGACCACGAAGGATGTCGAGCGCGATCGTTTTGCTGCCGTCCGCGAACTGGCTCGTCGTTACAAGGCCGTCGTGGTGCTGAAAGGTTCCGGCAGCCTGATCGCCGATCCGGATGGACGTCTGGACGTCTGTCCGTGGGGCAATCCCGGCATGGCCTCGGGCGGCATGGGCGATCTGCTCACCGGCATTGTCGCCGCATTGCTGGCGCAAGGCTGCTCGCCATGGCGGGCAGCTTGCCTCGGTGTGGGCCTGCATGCGCGCGCCGGCGACTTTGCCGCGCAGCAGGGGGAGCGCGGGCTGCTGGCCAGTGATCTGCTGGAACCGCTACGTTTGCTAGGCAATGGGATATCGAGTGACCAGCGTGGACACGACGGATGAAGTCAGGACCAATGGAATCATGATTGACGCAGACGCTACCGAGCGTCAGTGGGCACTGCCCGACGAGGCGGCCACCGGCGCGCTGGCGGTGCAGCTGGCGGCGATGCTCGATGATGGGCTGGTGCTCTACCTGCACGGCCCACTCGGCGCGGGCAAGACCAGCTTCGCGCGTGCACTGCTGACGGCGATGGGGGTGGGCGAACGCGTCAAGAGTCCTACCTACAGCCTGGTCGAGGGCTATGAGACGCAGGACCGGTCGGCCTGGCATCTGGACCTGTACCGGATCGCCGACCCCGGTGAGCTGGAGTGGCTGGGGCTGGACTCGCTGGCTGATCCGTCGGCCCTGGTGCTGGTCGAATGGCCCGAGCGGGGCGCGGGTGCCTTGCCAGCGGCGGACATGGAGCTGCAATTGAGCTACGCCGGCGATGGGCGCCATGCCTTGTTGCGCGCCCTATCGTCGCGAGGGTACCGGCTGCTCCAGCGCATGGCGCTGATGCGGGGCCCGCACGCTTCCCCTTGAGCTAAGTGCTGATTCTCGCTGGGGAAATTGTCGATCCGCGATTCTGGCAATCATTCGTTCGGAATGCGGTACTTGCGGCCCATAACTTGACGTAGCCTGACAAATAGTCTGCATGCTACGGATATTCAAGGGATTTAGCCTTGCATTCGCCCATTGACTGCGCTTCAATGCCGTTTATGAGGGGATACCTGAACAACCTGGCCGGATTTTTCGCTGTCGCGATCGTGGCAGCCGCTCCGCTATCCGCGGCTCAGGCCGCCGATCTCAATGGAGCCAGGGTCTGGGCGGGTAGCGAATACACCCGCCTGGTGCTGGATGCCTCCGGTCCGCTGGATTACAAGATCAGCCAGAACGATGGCCAGGTGGTCGTGGACCTGGGCAGCAGCCAGCTGGGCGACGGCTTTGCCGATCCGTCTGCGCAAGGGCTGTATCGGGGCATGACCCATGCCCGCCTTGGCGATCGGCTGCAATTGACCGCCAAGGTTGCGCCACATAGCCGCTTGAAAAGCTTCGTCCTCAAGCCGACAACCGGCAGTGGCTACCGTCTGGTGCTGGATTTCTATCCGGGCAGCGGCGCCATTGTGGCGGCGACTTCCAATAGCAGCGACAACGATTCCACCGCACAGGCGGTGGTCGAGTCTGTTGTCGAGCCAACAACCGATCACGGTCACGGCAAGTCAAATCACAATGACGTGGCGTCGGCACGGCAAGCGGCGCTCATGCTCAACGCCCAGCGCAAGGTGGTGGTTTGTATCGACGCGGGTCACGGCGGCAAGGATCAGGGCGCGCACGGGCCTGACGGTACGCTGGAGAAAAACGTCACGCTGGCGGTCGCCCGTGACCTTGAGGCGCGGATCAACCGCCAGCCCGGCATGAAGGCTGTGCTGACTCGCGACGGCGACTACTTCATCGAGCTCCCGCAGCGTTTCAAGATTGCCCGCGACAACAAGGCCGACCTGTTCGTCTCGATCCACGCCGACTCCTATACCAGCGACGATGCCAAGGGTTCCTCGGTGTGGGTGTTGTCGCCGCGTGGCAAGACCAACGAGGCGGCGCGCTTCCTGGCAGATCGCGAAAACGCCGAACTCATTGGTGGCACCACGCTGGATGACAAGAGCGACGATCTGGCCAAGGTGCTGATCGACTTGCAGCAAAGCTGGGCAATTCAGGCCAGCGACGTGATCGCCGGCAATGTGCTGAATGCGCTGGGACAACTTGGTCCGACCCACCGCGGCTATGTCGAGCGGGCGAACTTCGTGGTGCTGCGCTCGCCGGATGTGCCGTCGATCCTGGTCGAAACGGCCTTCATCAGCAACCCGGCCGAGGAGCACAAGCTGCGTGATCCGGAGCATCAGGACAAGCTCGCCGAAGCGGTGATGAGCGGCGTGAAAAACTACTTCGAAACCACCCCGCCGCCCGGCACCTGGTTTGCCGCGCAGGCAGCGCACAACAACGGCGTCGAGCTGGCATCGAGCAGTGCCGGTGGCGCCAGCAGGAGCTCTGTGGCCACGTCGGGTGGCAGCGACGACACTCAGGTCGCGTTGGCCAGCAGCCGGTCGACGACCGCCGATGCGGATGTACGTGACCTGCATCGGGTCGGTCCCGGCGAGAGTCTGCGCAGCATCGCGCAGCAATATGGCATCAGCATCGATGCGTTGAAGAGCGCCAACCAGATCAACAGCGACACGGTACGTGCCGGCACGGTATTGACCATACCCTCCAGCTGAATCTGCTTCATTCCATGGCGTTGCTGCATCAGGTTGCTTTCATGCCGGCGGCGGCTCGCTTAAGCTTGTCGGATGCCTGTCATCCGTCTGCTACCTCCCGAACTCATCAACCAGATCGCCGCTGGCGAAGTCATCGAGCGCCCGTCGTCGGTGGTCAAGGAGCTGGTCGAGAACAGCCTTGATGCCGGCGCCACGCGCATTGAAGTGGATATCGAGCAGGGCGGTAGCCGTCTGATCCGGGTGCGTGACGATGGCGGCGGCATCCGTGCCGATGAGTTGCCGCTGGCGGTGGCCTCGCATGCGACTAGCAAGATTGGCAGCTTCGACGATCTGGAACACGTCGCCAGCATGGGCTTTCGTGGCGAGGCGCTGGCCTCGGTATCGTCGGTGTCGCGTTTTGCATTGACCTCGCGTGCGCGTGGCCAGGACGCGGCATTCCGCATCGAGGTCGACGGCGGCAAGCTGCAGGCGGCACGCCCGGCGCAGCATCCGCCGGGCACCAGCGTCGAAGTGCGCGATCTGTTTTACAACGTGCCGGCGCGGAGGAAATTCCTGCGCGTCGAGCGCACCGAATTCGCGCATATCGACGACCTGCTCAAGTCGCTGGCGCTGGCTCGCGGCTCGGTCGAGTTCCGGCTCAGCCACAACGGCAAGCCGGTGCGCATCTGGAAGGCCGCCGGCAACGAGCAGGCCGCGCTGCAACGGGTGGCCGAAGTACTGGGTGAAGAGTTTCCAGCGCAGAGCCTGCGCATCGATCACGCCATGGCCGGCCTGCATCTATCCGGTTGGGTCGGTTTGCCGACCGCGTCGCGTTCGCAGGCCGACTCGCAATATTTCTACGTCAACGGCCGCCTCGTGCGCGACCGCATCGTCGCCCACGCCGTGCGTCAGGCGTATGCCGATGTGCTGTTTCACGGCCGTCACGCGGCGTTCGTGCTGTATCTGGAACTCGATCCGGCCGGCGTGGATGTGAATGTGCATCCGGCCAAACACGAAGTGCGTTTCCGCGAGCAGCGACTCGTGCACGATTTCCTGTTTCGCACCCTGCACGAAGTGCTGGCACAGACGCGTGCCGGGCAGAGCGTGCCGGCGGTGATGGAATCGGCAGGAGGGCTGGCCATGGGTATGGACGCGCCCTATGCCACGTCCGGGTCAATGCCATTGGCTAGTCAGGCATGGCCTGGTCAATTCAGTCAGAGCCGTTTGAGTCTCGGTGTACGCGATGCACCGCTGGCCGGCTATGCCGCCTTGCTCGGTGAATCGCCGTCGGTGTTCGGGGCTGCTTCGGCGCCGATGCCTCAGACAGAGGAGGGCGAAGCGCCGCCGCTGGGTTTCGCGATCGCGCAGCTGAAGAACATCTTCGTGCTGGCCGAGAATGCGCACGGGATGGTGTTGGTGGACATGCATGCGGCGCACGAACGCATCACGTACGAAAAATTGAAATCCGCTCGTGCCGGCAGCAATCTGCGCTCGCAGATGCTGCTGGTGCCACTCAGCATTGCCGTCAGCGCGAAAGAAGCAGCCGCAGCCGAGGAGCATGCCGATGCGCTGGCCGAATGGGGCTTGGAGTTGTCGCGCAGCGGTCCGGCGACGATCGTGGTGCGGCGCATTCCAGCATTGCTGGAAGGCGCGGATGTGGCCCAGCTAAGCCGGGACGTGCTCTCCGAACTGGCCCAACACGGCAGCTCGCGTCGACTGCAGGAACTGGAGAACGAGTTGCTCTCGACCATGGCCTGCCATGGCTCGGTACGCGCCGGGCGACGCCTGACGTTACCCGAAATGAATGCCTTGCTGCGCGAGATGGAAGCGACCGAACGCTCCGGCCAATGCAATCACGGCCGTCCCACCTGGATCCAGCTGAGCCTGGCCGAGCTCGACAAGTTGTTCATGCGCGGCCGCTAACTGTCTTTTTAAAACCTCTTGTACGTATCACGAGCGAGATCCATACGCCACACCCAGTGAGGCGGCGCTTTGCCACTCCCCCTGCTTGCAGGGGGAGGTTGGGAGTGGGTGAAGCTCTTGATCTCCTGGACGAAGAGCTACCCCACCCCAACCCGCCCCTGCGCGCAGGGGAGGGGGTACTTCGAGGGTGCTGAAACAAGGCTCTCACCTGCGGCTTGCCCTCTGCGCAAATGGACGGCCATACTCGGGCCTCTTGCCCAGAGCGGATTCATACCCATGTTGTTTGCGCCTGTGTTGCGTAACGCCGCTGTTGTCCTGACTTTGCTTTTCGGAGCTGTTGCTGTGCACGCTGAATCCCCGACTGCTTCCCCCGCCACTCCCGACGCCTACCAGCAGCAAATTGAGCAATGGCGTGCTGGCCGAGTGGAGCGACTTACTGCGCCGACAGGCTGGTTGAGTCTGATCGGTCTGGAATGGCTGAAAGAGGGCGACAACCGCGTCGGAACGGCCACCGACAACGATATTGTGTTGCAGGCAGGGCCAGCCCATCTGGGTACGGTGACGCTGGGCAAGGACGGTACCTTGCACATCAAGTTGAGCAAGGACAGTGGTGCGGCGATTGATGGAAAGACGATCGCCGAATCGATCCTGATCGACGATGCGCACGCGACTGGCGACGCAGTGCCAACGACGGTGAGTTTCGGCCCGGCGAATTTCTACGTGATCGATCGCGAGGGCCGCAAGGCGCTACGCGTGAAGGACGGCGATGCCGCCGCGCGCAAGGGTTTCCTCGGCATTGACTACTTTCCGATCGATCCGTCCTGGCACATCGTTGCTACCTGGGTGCCGTTCAATCCGGCGCACAAGCTGGAGATCGGTTCGGTGATCGGCACCATCGACAAGGTCGACGTGCCTGGCAAGGCGGTGTTCCAGCGCGACGGCCACACCTATGAGCTGTTGCCCTATCAGGAAGAACCCGGCGGTGACTTGTTCTTCGTGATCGCCGACCGGACCTCCGGCAAGGAAACCTATGGCGCCGCGCGCTTCCTGTATGCCGCATTGCCGAAGGACGGCAAGGTGATTCTCGACTTCAACGAAACCTACAACCCGCCCTGCGCATTCACGCGGTTCGCCACCTGCCCGTTGGCGCCGCCTGAAAATCGCCTCGACCTTCGGGTGACCGCGGGCGAGAAGAAATATCGCGGGGAACACTAAAGAGCGAGGGACGAGGGGCGAGTAGCGAGGGCGCAAAAACCAGCTCTTCATCATGACGATGAAGTCTGCGCTTGCGCCCTCGCTACTCGCCCCTCGTCCCTGCTTGCTCAGCGTCCCTTGAATTCCGCCTTGCGTTTTTCCAGAAACGCCGTCGTTCCCTCGCGCATATCCTCAGTCGAAAACGCAAGTGCAAAACCCTGCGTCTCGAATTCCAGGCCCTGGTCGATCGCGCTTTCACCACCTTGCAACACGGCATCGAGAATCCCGGCGGCCGCCAGTGGTGCAGCGACGGCAAGTTGGTCGGCCAGCGTATTCACGGCCTCGTCCAACGCTTCAGGCGCCACCAGGCGCGTGACCAACCCGAGCTCATAGGCGCGTTGGGCATTGATGACGGCGCCGGTGAGGCACAACTCAAGCGCCGCGCCGCGCCCGGCAAGTCGCAACAGGCGTTGGGTGCCGCCAAAACCGGGGATCAGCCCGAGGTTGATTTCCGGTTGGCCGAACTTCGCCTTCTCGCTGGCGACGCGCAGGTGACAGGCCATGGCCAGCTCCATGCCGCCGCCGAGCGCGAAACCCTGGATGCGTGCGATCACCGGTTTGCCCAGACGCTCGATCGAACTCATCAAGCGCTGCCCTGCGCGCGAGAAGGCCTGCGCTTGCACCGGTGTGTAACCGTTCATCTCGGCGATGTCGGCCCCGGCGACAAACGCTTTCTCACCAGCGCCAGTCAGCACGACGACGCGAACAGCGTCGTCCTGGGCAGCCTGCGCAAACGCAAGCGTCAGCTCATTGAGCGTCTCGCGATTGAGGGCGTTGAGCTTGTCAGGACGGTTGACGACGATCGTGTGCACGGCGCCGCGATGGGTGATTTCCAGGTTGCGATAGGCCATGAGCAGCTTCCCATACATGCAAAACCCGGATGGTAGCAGCGGGAACCTTTGCTGCCGTCGGGTTTCTCAAGCCACGAGCGCCGTTCGCTGCACGAAACCCCCAAACCGCTTAGGATGACCCGTCAGGATGGGTTGCCGTCAGAGAGAAGGGCCCGATGGAGAAAGGCATGACACACCCGCGTTGCTGGTTGCTCGGCGTCTTGCTGCTGGGCGGCGTGGTGCATGCGCAGGACCGTATTCCGGCAGCCGATGCTTCGTCGGCAAAGCTTGAGAAGGCCGACAAGGCCAAGCTGTCCTATGCGATTGGCTATCAGATCGGCAGCCAGTTTGCCGACGGCAAGCCGGACGTCGACATCCCTACCTTGCAGCGTGCGATCCAGGACGCCTATGCGAAGCGGCAGCCGGCAGTGTCGATGCAGGACATGCACCAACAATTGCACCTGCTCGGTCGCCAGATGCACGCCGACGCGCTCGCAGAATTCAGGCGTATTGCCGATGAGAATGCGCGCAAGAGCGCCGAGTACATGGCGCACAACAAGTTGCAGCCCGGCGTGGTGCAGTTGACCTCGGGTATTCAATACGCCGTGTTGCAAAAAGGCACCGGTACGGTCAGCCCGACGGTGACAGGAACAGTGACCGTGAATTACCGCGGCATGCTGATCGATGGCACGGAATTCGACAGCACCTGGGCACATGGGGCTCCGGTGAGCTTTCCGATAAATGGCGTTATTCCTGGCTGGCGCGACGTGATCCCGCGCATGCATGTGGGCGATCGCTGGAGGGTGGTGATTCCTCCGCAGCTGGCCTACGGCGAACATGGTGCGCTGCCGCGCATCGGCCCGAATGAGGCGTTGGTATTCGAGATTGAATTGCTCGACATCAAGTCTCCTTCGGACAAGCCCTGAGAGGCCTGCCTGAGTTCGCCAAAGGGCGCCCGGGATCAGCAGGCCAGTGGTAGCATGGCGAGGCATGTCGAACGATTCCAGCGCCGCCGCCACTCTAGTTCCGTTGACCCCG
Source organism: Rhodanobacter sp. MP7CTX1 (assembly GCF_014205795.1). GTDB lineage: Bacteria > Pseudomonadota > Gammaproteobacteria > Xanthomonadales > Rhodanobacteraceae > Rhodanobacter. The sequence continues at coordinate 73,068 of NZ_JACHCN010000004.1, read as the reverse complement.
TGCATTGGCACCTGCCGGCTGGATGAACGTGGCTATTGCGTCGGGTGCCTGCGCACCGGCGATGAAATTGGCCGCTGGCGCTTGATGAACGACGCTGAGCGGCTGCATGTCATGCGCGAGATCCTGCCAACCCGCAAGCAAGATGTCGGTCCGCAGGGAGACCCTGCCGTGATGGATGAACTGCGGGCCGCGCTGTGGCCGCTGTCGACGCCGCCGAAAGCTCCAGGCTGGAATCACGCCGAGATGACCGAGCTGCTTGGCGACAGCCAGCGCCAACCGGCTGCCGTGTTGATCGGTTTGCGCGATGGCGTGCAACCCCGGCTGGTACTCACGGTGCGCACCGATCACCTGCAGGCGCATGCCGGCCAGGTCGCGTTTCCGGGCGGCCGCACGGATCCGACGGATGGCAATGCGCTGACCACGGCGCTGCGCGAAAGCGAGGAAGAAATCGGCCTCGATCGCACGCTGGTGACGCCGCTGGGTTACCTGGATTGCTTCGAGACGATCAGCGGCTATTGCGTCACCCCGGTAGTGGCGCGCATTGCCGCCGAAGCTCAGCTTTATCCGGCGCCCGATGAGGTGGCTGAGGTATTTGAAGTGCCGCTGGCATTCTTCCTGGAGCCGGCGAATCTGCGCCGCTACACGATGGACTTCCGCGGTCACCCCCGTCCGATGGTGGAGTTTGTCCACGGCGGCCATCGCATCTGGGGCGCCACAGCCGCCATGCTGCTTAATTTGCTGCAGAGGATGGGCCGCGCATGAGTCTGCATACGACTCTCATCGATGCTACGAGCCTTGCGGCGACCCCGCCGGATGACGTGCTGATCGTCGATTGCTGCTTCGACCTGGCTGACCTGACCAAGGGTGCGCGCGATTATCTGGATGGCCATATCCCTGGTGCGGTGTATGCCAGCCTTGACCATGACCTGTCCGATCTGTCGCGTCAGGCCGAAGGTCTGGGAAGGCATCCGCTGCCGCTGGAGTCTGCGTTCAACGCGCTGCTGTCGCGCTGCGGTTGGCGCGCGGGCATGCAAGTGGTCAGTTATGACGCGGCCGGTGGTGCGCTGGCCGCGGCGCGGCTGTGGTGGTTGCTGCGGCTGGTCGGCGTGCAGCAGGTTGCCGTGCTGGATGGCGGTTATGCCGCGTGGCTGGCCGCTGGCTTGCCGGTCGAAGTGGGTGAGCCTGCAGCACGGCCAGCCAGTAGGGTGTCCTTGCGCTACGACACCAGCCAGCTTGTGCTGGATCACACGGCGCTACTGCATGACGCTGCCGGTCAGCTACTGGATGCCCGTGCCGCGCCGCGCTATCGCGGCGATGTCGAGCCGCTGGATCGGGTCGGCGGCCATGTGCCAGGCGCCTTGAATCGCCCGTTCGCCGACAACCTCGCCAGCGACGGCCGCTTCAAACAGGCGGCACAACTGCGCGACGAGTTCGCCGAGGTACTCGGTTCGACACTGCCGTCGCAGGTAGTGCACATGTGCGGCTCCGGCGTCACTGCCTGCCACAACTTGCTGGCGATGGAGTTCGCTGGACTGCATGGTTCGCGGTTATATGCCCCATCGTGGAGCGGCTGGATCAGCGACCCGTCACGCCCGGTCGCAAAGGGCTAGGCGCCCGTTCCAGGATCGCACCCTGTGCGCGAAAGCACTTGTGGGAGCGACTTCAGTCGCGATGGCGTTTGACGACGCGGGGAAGTTCCATCGCGACTAAAGTCGCTCCCACAACAAGCAAAGCTACGGTCGCCCCTTGCGCACCCCAATCTACGCGATTCTGCGCGCCTTGTAGGAGCGCGAACCCTCTTGTGGGAGCGACTTCAGTCGCGATGGCTTTTGAAGTCGTGGGGAAGTGCTATCACGACTGAAGTCGCCCCCACAACAAGCAAAGCTGCGGTCGCCCCTTGCTCACCCAACCTACGCGATGCCGCGGGCAAGGAGCGCGAACGCTCTTGTGGGAGCGACTTCAGTCGCGATGGCTTTTGAAGTCGTGGGGAAGTGCTATCGCGACTGAAGTCGCTCCCACAACAAGCAGGGCTACGATCAGCCTTTGCTTTTCAACCGCGCTACCAGTGCTTGCAGCACGGTCTGCGATTGCGGGTGGAAAAACGCCTCGACGAAATCATCCAGTGGCAGTGCGTCCGGATCGGCATACGCTGCGGCGAGATCGGCGCGGGCCAGTGAGCGCGTGGCGAGCATGGCGTGGCTTGGCAATGCCAGCAACTCGGACAGCCAGTGCAGGGCGCGCGTGGTGACCTGGTCGACGCCGGTGAGTTCATCGACAAAACCACAGGCCAGTGCGGCCGCGGAATCAATCATGGCGCCGGAGACCAGCAGCCGTTCGGCGCGATAGGGACCGACCACCCGACGCAGCGCAAGCTGGATGCAATCGGGCACGATCAGCCCGACCTGTACTTCGTTCAAGCCGATCCGGTATGCGCCCTCCGCCATGACCCGGTAATCGCAGAACAAGGCCAGTACCGCACCGCCGGCCGGACTGTGGCCGGTGATGGCGGCGACCAGCGGAATTGGCGCGCGCGCCAGCGTGGCGCACAGCGCGAAAAATTCCCGCCAGTATTCACGCACGCCGGCACGGTCGCGGCCGAGCAGTGCCGGCACATCCACACCGGCGGAAAACAGGCCCTGCGCGCCGGACAACACGATGCCGCGTGCGCCAGCACGGATGCTGTCGTCGATGGCGCCGCGCAGGGCGCGCACAAGTTCCAGGTTCAGCGCGTTGACCGGCGGGCGAGCCAGCTTGATTTCGCTGATGGTGTCATGGGCGATCAGGTCGAGCATGGTGAACTCCGGGCGAATGTTTGAGGACGATGTTGGCGGAACGCTCTATGGCGGACCGCTCTACTGCGGATGATCGTCGGCGGTCCAGCTGTAGCGCACGGCATAGTCCAGTGTGGCCTTGCCGTTGGCGGGTACCTCGATGCGGAACTCCAGCGTGTCCGTTGTCTGCTGGCTGGGTTTGCTGCTGGAGGAAACCAGTGTCCATTGACGCCAGCGGTTGGGATGTTCGCGCACGGTCACCGTGCGGGCGCTGTCGCTGGCGTTGCTCAGGTTGATGCGGAACGCCTCGTCCAGCGTGCGGCCAGCTTTGTCCACACTGAAACTGGTGCGTGTGCGTTCGGCGCGCAGATCGAACGCAGTACCCAGCGTGATGGTTGCCGCACTGCCTTTCGGAGTGTCATTGATGCGTCCTTCACCGATGAATTGTGGCGTGCCGTTCTTGTCGGCGGTCAGTACGCGCAGATAGCCGGCCGGCAGGCTGTCGAACGCCTGCAGCTTCAGTGTGCTGACGATGGCGCCGCCACTTTCCACGTTGAAATCGCGATTCAGCATCGGCTGCGGTGGCAGCCAGCTGTTGCCACTTTCGAACAACGCGGTGCGTTCGCAGTCGACGGTGCGGGTGGCGTATAGCGGCACCTGGCTGACGCTGGCGTCGGGCAGGTTGACTTCGCCGGGCAGGCTGTAACTGCGGTAGTCCGCCAGCGTCGATTGTTGTGGCAAAGACGCGGCGGCCGGGGCGGCCATCGCTTTCATCATCATGGGTCGGGGTGCCGATTCCCTGGCGAAGTTTGGCTCGCCGGCGATCAGCGTGAGCTTGATGTCGTGCCAGTCGCGGCCGCTGCGGTTGGCGATGCTGGCGCGCGATTCGAACTGCATGCGGCAGGCCGTGCCCGGTTGCAGGGTCGCCACATAGGCGGCACGCCAACCGAGGCCCGACGTGGGGTAGCTGAGCACGGCGGCAGTCTGGCCGCTGCGCGTGGCGTTGACGCGAAGATCAAGGCTTGAGCCAGTCGGTACGTTGTCGCCGGTCACTCGTACAGCGGCGTATTCGTGGATCAGCGTGGTATGGCCATCGCCACCGCGGACCACCAGGCCATCGCCGGCACGCAGCAAGATGCCGCTGGCCAGCGACTGGCCGCTCGCGCCCAGCACGTCCACCGTCTGGCCGGTCAGCCCGGTCAAAGCCGCATTCGTGCCCTGGGCGAGCAGCAGGCGCTGCGAGACGACGCTGGCGCCTCCAGCAGGGAAGCCCAGGGCGAGCGCTTCGGGATCGATGTAGGCGGGCAGATCGCCGATCACTACGTCGTGCGTGCCCGTGGTCAGCATCAGCGCACGCTGTTCGCGCACCACCGCATAGCCATCATTGACGTTGCCATCGCTGTTGCTGGCATACAGCCCGGGGCTGTCGCTGCGATAAAGGGTGAGTTCGGTGCCGTTGGCGGCATGCGCTGCGGATGTGCCAGCCAGCGCGGCGGCACAGGCAAACGCGAGGGCAGAGCGATGGGGGGTCGGCATCTGGCGAACTCCATGGAAGAACCGGTAGCCATCATAGCCATGACGCGGGCACGTCGTCCGTCGACGGGATCACTGTGGTTTCATTGCCGTGCAGCCAGGCAATGGCCGCCCCCGATGGCCCCTAGCTCGCTGCCGCCTCGCGGATCGTCGGTGGCAGCGACACCGGTTTGCCCGTAGCTGGATTCATCCACACCAGCACCACGCGGCCGTCGCAGTACAGCCGACTGGCGTCGGTCGCATCGAGGATGCGGTGGCCGAGCGTCAGTGAACTGTTGCCAAGCCGCTCGCAAACCAGTTGCACCTGCAGCTGGGCCGGCCATTCAATTGGCTGCCGGTAGTTGAGTTCGCTGGCAGCCAAAACCGGCATGGACTCCGCATTGAACCAGTCGCGCACCTGCCGCAGCCACTGCAGTCGTGCTTCTTCAAGGTAGGTGAGGTAGTTGGCGTTGTTGACGTGATTGAACGCATCCAGATCGCGCCAGCGCACTTCGATGGGTGCCACGAACAATGGAGCAGTGACATTGTCCTGTTGCGTGGGCGACGCATCGTCGCCGGCACCGCCTGAAGCGGTGTCGACAACGTGCTGATGTTTCGATGCGCCTGCCGTCATGAACGCTTCTTCCGTGGCATGGGTTTGAACTTGTCCAGCGATGCAATGTGTTTGGTGCCGGCCTTGACTCTTTTCTCGGCGCCCGGGGACCTGGCCCCCTTCTTCGCCTTGTCCGCCTTCAGGTGCGGCGCGAGGAAGTGCCCAGTATGCGAACTGGCCGTGGCCGCTACGGTCTCCGGCGTGCCGGCGACCAGGATGCGGCCGCCGCCGGCTCCGCCTTCAGGGCCGAGATCGACAACCCAGTCGGCCGTCTTGATCACGTCGAGGTTGTGTTCGATCACTACCACCGTGTTGCCTTGATCGACCAGCTGGTGCAGCACGTCGAGCAACTGCTCGATGTCGTGGAAGTGCAGGCCGGTGGTCGGCTCGTCCAGGATGTACAAGGTGCGGCCGGTGTCGCGCTTGGACAGCTCCTTGGACAGTTTCACGCGCTGCGCCTCACCGCCCGACAGCGTCGTTGCGCTCTGGCCCAGCTTGATGTAATCCAGACCCACGGCGCGCAGGGTGTCGAGTCTGCGCGCGATGTTCGGCACGTTCTCGAACAGCTTCAGCGCGTCTTCCACCGTCATGTCGAGCACGTCGGCGATGGTGTGGCCCTTGTAATGGATCTCCAGCGTTTCGCGGTTGTAGCGCTTGCCGTGGCAGACGTCGCAGGGCACGTAGACGTCGGGCAGGAAGTGCATCTCCACCTTGATCAGGCCATCGCCTTCGCACGCCTCGCAACGGCCACCGCGCACATTGAAGCTGAAGCGGCCCGGCGTGTAACCACGCGCACGCGCTTCCGGCACCTGCGCGTACATCTCGCGCAGCGGAGTGAACAGGCCGGTATAGGTGGCCGGATTCGAACGGGGTGTGCGGCCGATCGGTGACTGATCGATGTCGACGACCTTGTCGAACAGATCCATGCCTTCGACCGATTTGTACGCCGCCGCCTGTGCGCCGGCACCGTTCAATTCGGCGGCGGCGAGGCGGAACAAGGTGTCGTTGACCAGCGTCGACTTGCCTGAGCCGGACACGCCAGTGACGCAGGTAAACAGGCCGGCAGGAATGGACAGGTCAACGTTCTTGAGATTGTTGCCGCTGGCACCCTTGAGATGCAGCCAGGACTCATCGTCGATCGGCTGCCTGCGTTCCTTCGGCACCTCGATCGCACGCTTGCCGGACAGGAACTGCCCGGTGACCGAACGTGGCGAGGCAAGAAGGTCCTTCATCGTGCCTTGCGCCACGATCTCGCCGCCATGCACGCCGGCGCCGGGGCCGATGTCGAGCACATGATCGGCCATGCGGATTGCGTCCTCGTCGTGTTCGACCACGATCACCGTATTGCCGAGGTCGCGCAGACGGGTAAGCGTGCCGAGCAGGCGCTCGTTGTCGCGCTGATGCAGGCCGATCGAGGGTTCATCGAGCACGTACATCACGCCGACCAGGCCGGCGCCGATCTGCGAGGCCAGCCGGATGCGCTGCGCCTCGCCACCGGACAGCGTGTCGGCCTGCCGATCCAGCGTGAGGTAGTTCAAGCCGACGTCGTTGAGGAAGATTAGCCGCTCGCGGATTTCCTTGACGATCTTGGCAGCGATCTCGCCACGCCAACCAGTCAATTTGAGCTTCTCAAAAAACGCCAATGCATCGTCGATCGAGCGATGGGTGAGCGAAGGGAGCGCGTGATCGGCGACGAACACGTTGCGCGCCGAGCGATTCAGGCGCTGACCTTCGCAGGTGGGGCAGGGCTGGTCGCTGATGTACTTCGCCAGTTCCTCGCGCACCGCCGGAGACTCGGTTTCCTTGTAGCGCCGATCCAGGTTCGGCAGGATGCCCTCGAACGGGTGCTCGCGGGTGACCTTGCCGCCGCGCTCGGTGATATAGCGAAACGCGATCTTGTCCTTGCCGCTGCCGTACAGAACGGCCTTCTGGACGGCCGCGGGAAGTTTCTGCCACGGCATGTCCACATCGAAGCCGTAGTGCGCCGCCAGCGACAGGATCAGCTGGAAATAATGCGCATTGCGCCGATCCCAGCCGCGCACGGCGCCGCCGGACAACGGCAGTTCCGGATGGCCCACTACGCGCGCAGGATCGAATACCTGCGTGACGCCCAGACCATCACAGGTAGGGCAGGCGCCGACCGGCGAGTTGAACGAGAACAGCCGCGGCTCCAGCTCCGGCAGCGAGTAGTCGCACAGCGGGCAGGAATAGCGCGACGACAGCATTTGCTCGGAAGCCTTCGCGTCATCCATGTTCACCACGATCACCAGGCCATCGCCCAGACGCAGTGCGGTTTCGAATGACTCGGCGAGGCGCTGCTTGATGTCGTCACGCGGACGGAAGCGGTCGATGACGACTTCGATCGTGTGCTTCTGGCGCAGCGTCAGTGGCGGCACGGCATCCAGATCGAATACGGTGCCGTCGACGCGGGCACGCACGAAGCCCTGCGCGCGCAGTTGATCGAACACCTGCACATGTTCGCCCTTGCGCTCGCGAATCACCGGCGCCAGCAACATGTAGCGCGTCTCGGCATCCATCGCGAGCGTGGCGTCGACCATCTGGCTGATCGTCTGCGCCTCCAGCGGGATGCCGTGGTCGGGGCAGCGCGGCGTGCCTACGCGCGCGAACAGCAGGCGCAGGTAGTCGTATACCTCGGTGATCGTGCCCACGGTGGAGCGCGGATTGTGCGAGGTGGATTTCTGCTCGATCGAGATCGCCGGCGACAAACCCTCGATGTGGTCGACGTCGGGCTTTTCCATGATCGACAGGAATTGCCGTGCGTATGCCGACAGCGACTCGACATAGCGGCGCTGGCCCTCGGCGTAGATGGTGTCGAACGCCAACGAGGACTTGCCCGAGCCGGACAGGCCGGTGATCACGATCAGCTTGTCGCGAGGCAGGTCCAGGTCGATATTCTTGAGATTGTGCGTGCGTGCGCCGCGGATGCGTATGGTGTCCATTGCGCCAAGATGTGGGGAGGATTCAGCACTATAACAACCTGGGTAGGACAGCTATTGTCAGCAGTGTTTGTTCGGATTCAGCCCCCTCCTCAGTCCTGCGCAGACCCGAACCAGTGCTCACGCGTATCGAGAACTTGAGGTCGCCGCATGCCCTCTTCTCGTCATTCCTGCGGAGGCAGGACAAGCGCAAAGCGCGCAGAACGCTCGAAGAGCGGCCCCGGAGGGGCGAGCAAAGCGAGTAACCCGGCGCCCTTGCTTATCAAGGGCTTGAGGCCACTGGGTCCCTGTCTTCACAGGAATGACGAGCTCGGGGACCCTTCAATGGCGCGGGTACCGAGCCAGCCAACACCTGTCCCACCGCCGTTCAGCTTTCGACGTGGTCAGTATTTGACCAGCGCCCAGGCAGGTCGTTATAATCCGCGGTTCGTCAGACCCGGTTGGGTCATGGCGATACCCAAGAGAATAACGACAGAAGGGCATTCCGATGAGTTACGCAGTCATCAAGACCGGCGGCAAGCAGTACCGCGTTCAGCAGGGCGATGTCCTGCGCGTGGAGCTGTTGAACGCCGAAGAAGGGTCCACCGTGAATTTCGACCAGGTGCTGCTGCATGGCGCCGGTGAGTCGGTCATTGTGGGCGCGCCGCTGGTTGATGGAGTCACCGTCAGCGCTACCGTACGCAAGCACGGCCGCGCGGACAAGATCCGCATCATCAAATTCCGCCGACGCAAGCATTACAAGCGTCAGCAGGGTCACCGCCAGCATTTCACCGAAATCGAGATCACAGGCATCAACGCCTGAGCACTGGAGCATTGAGTCATGGCACATAAAAAAGGCGTAGGTTCCAGCCGCAACGGTCGCGATTCGAACCCGAAATACCTGGGCGTGAAGATTTACGGTGGCCAGGCCATCGAGGCCGGCAACATCATCGTGCGTCAGCGCGGCACCCAGTTCCATCCGGGTACCGGCGTGGGCCTGGGCCGTGACCACACGCTGTTCGCGTTGGTCGACGGTACCGTCCAGTTCGCAGTTCGCGGCGACAAGAATCGCCGTTTCGTCGACGTCGTGCAGGCGTAAGCTTTTCACGATGGCGGCAGCGAAGGCCCCGCTTCGGCGGGGTTTTTCGTATGTGAGGAAGCCGCTCGGCTATCCTTCTACTGATATTCAAAGAGTGCGGGACCCCAGACCATGAAATTTGTCGACGAAGCCAATATCAAGGTCCAGGCCGGTGATGGCGGCAATGGCTGCATCAGCTTCCGCCGCGAGAAGTTCATTCCGTTCGGTGGCCCCGACGGTGGCGATGGTGGCTATGGCGGCTCGATCTCGCTGGTCGCCGATGAAGGCCTCAACACCCTGGTCGATTTCCGCCACCAGCGCTCATTCAAGGCCCAGCGCGGCGAAAACGGCATGGGCAGCCAGATGTACGGCAAGGGTGGCGAAGACACCGTCATTCGCGTGCCGGTGGGCACCATGGTCACCAATGTGGACACCGACGAGATGATCGGTGACCTCACCAGCCACGGCCAGCGCATGCTGGTGGCGCAAGGCGGCAAGGGTGGTCTGGGCAATATCCATTTCAAGACCTCGGTCAATCGGGCGCCACGCAAGTCCACGCCGGGTACGCCGGGCGAGGCGCGCGAGCTGAAGCTGGAATTGCGCCTGCTCGCCGACGTCGGTCTGCTCGGGTTTCCGAACGCCGGCAAGTCGACCTTCATCCGCGCTGTTTCAGCGGCCACCCCGCGGGTGGCGGACTATCCGTTCACCACGCTGCACCCGAATCTGGGTGTGGTCAGTCTCGGCACCGACCAGAGCTTTGTGATCGCCGACATCCCCGGCTTGATCGAGGGTGCAGCGGACGGCGCCGGCCTCGGCATCCAGTTTCTGCGCCACGTGGCGCGCACCAGCCTGCTGCTGCACCTGGTCGATATCGCGCCGATCGATGACACCGATGTGGCCGGGCAAGTGCGGGCGATCGAGCAGGAGCTGGCGAAATTCAATCCGGAACTGCTGGAGCGTCCACGCTGGCTGGTAATGAACAAGGCCGACATGCTGCCGGAAGACGAGCGTGCGGCAGCGGCGGAAAAGGTCGTCGCTGAGCTTGGCTGGACTCAGCCGTGGTTCCTGGTTTCGGCGATTGCCCGCGAGAACACCATGGCGGTCTGTCAGCAAGTACAGCGCTTCTTCGAGTCGCAACGCGAAGTCAGCGCCGAAAAGACCGACATGCCCGCCAATGACGTGCGACTGCGCGGAGACGCACCGCAGGTCTGAATCAAGCAGTGGCTTTGCGCTTGAAGTGAATCCGGTGTCGCCACATGTCGGCCATCCAGATAGCCATCGGTACCGTCGCGGCGATGGCTATGATGGGGATCTGTTCGGGGAGTTCATGCGCCAGCTTCGAGAGCGCGTTGGCCAACACCACGAACAGAACCCCCATTCCGGACAGGCTTGCGCGGAGGCTGGTTCGCTTGCCTGCCGGGCGAGGCGGGGAGCGATGCTGAAAGCGGCGCAGTGCCATGATCAACGTTGCCCCGAGGATTGCGATCGCGGCTACGGGCGCCGTAGCCAGATAGTCCACGCCAACGACGGCAGCGCACAGCGCCGGTACCAGCATCCGACGCAGCCAGACGGGTCCCGTCTGGCTTGATTCGGGCAGACCTTGCCAATGATCAAGCCAGATCCATCCGGCATAGGCCAGCCAGAGCCCGAGGACGCTGGTGGCCATGACGGCGCCAATGCCTAAGGCGACAAATACATGAAGGCCTTCCCCATTGGCCCATGAAGTCAGGGCGGCCATACCGATGACACAGGTCATCAAAATCAGGGCCAGAAACCCGGCCCGGACCGAGCCCACCGCGAAGCGAGGCCAGCTCATGGCGCCCGTCAGGGCGGCGCGATACCAGAAAACGGCATGCGCCTGATTGATTTGTGGAGGCAGCTCTGCGAGATGGCCGCTACATAACCCATGAATGAAGCGGCCAATGGCTGCTGTGCGGCCGCGCCGAATGGCCGGCCATGGTACGGCTTGCCAACGCCATGGCTTCTCCAGCAAACGAAGACACGCCGTCAGCTGGCGCCGGTCAGGGGACCGATTCACAGGAATGTTCAGCCGCAAAGCGAGTGCGCGATCGTTCTCCGGTAGCAAATACCACATCGCCAGTTGACGCCGGCGCAGCTGGGCCAGCGCCATCGGATTGACTCCAGACAGAACCTGTTCGAGGTCGAAAAACTGCAGCAACGTATCCAGGCAAGCGGATGCCATCGGCTGAGGGTTGCGAAAGAGTTGATTCAACAGCAGCTGACCGATGTGCTGCTTCGTTCGGATGGACCAGAATTCCGGCTGCTGGGAGAGCCACGCGGACAACTTGCGGTCGTCGTTATTGGCGATGGCGCACTGAATGACGCGCTCGAGCAATTCCGTTGGGTTCACTGCCAATACGGGACTTGTATCTGTTTTTGCCGGTGCCGCCGTGCCGCCGGTTGAGTTTTCCGTTGTCCTGATGGCTGCAACATAGCCAGCGCGGGCTACCTGGACCGAAGGTGGGTTTTCCAACGCTGGTGGCGCTGCATGGCCGCTTTGCATGGCAGCGCCTGCGGCACGTGCGGTGGCCTGGGCCAATACCAGCCGATAGGCCATGTGCAATTGCTGAAAGCCCTCCGCGTCTTCATCGGGACGTGTCTTGCGCAGCAGGCGGGCGTAGGCGCGCTTGACCTCACCGACATTGGCGTCAGGCGAAACTTCAAGCAGCGCATAAGCCCAGTTCACAGCTGGGTCTCCAGTCGGTCCAGGGCTTGCGCAAAACTGGTGCGGTGTTCGCGTATGACTTGCTCGTCCTGGCTCTCCAGCGATTGCCGGAACTGCACGATCCATTGCTGCAGCAGTTGTCGCGAGGGCAGATGTTCCTCGAACAGACGCTCCGCCCGCGCCAGCAGGGCGACGTTTTCCTGCTTGCCGCGCGGATGAATCTTCAGCAGTGACAAAGCGGCTAACCGTGTTCGGATTTCCTGCTGGCTGAGCAAGCCCGGGCTCTGCTCCAGCAACAGCTCGTAACGAAGCTTGCTGGCCAGCGGGGTGGCTTCCACTTGCAAAACGCCGTTGATGTCATAAGTAAAACGTACGGCCACCTGATTTTCAGCAATCGACAATTCCGGCTTGAGGGGAATCTCCAGCTGGCCCAGCAGAATATTGTTCGCCACCATCGGGTTTTCACCCTGATAAACCTTCAGGACAAGCTTCTCCTGACGTTCGCTCATGGGGTTGTAACTATTCTCGCGGCTGATCGGCACGACGCTGTTGCGCTGGATAATCGGCGAAAACAGGCCATTCTGCGTATTTCCCAGCGCATCCCGTTGCCCGATTTCGACACCCAGGGTATAGGGGCAAACGTCCGTGAGGACGACTTCCTCCAACTTTGCGTCGCGGCTTTTCAGGCCTGCAGCGACGCAGGCGCCAAGGGCAATAGCTTCATCCGGATTGACGTGTCGCAGAGGCAGCCGACCGAACATCCGGGCGATGAGTTTCGACACGAGTGGCATGCGGCTGGCACCGCCGACAAGAATGATTTCGTTCAACTGATCCGGGCGCAATCGTGCGTCGCGCATCGCACGTTCCAGCGGTGCTCGCATGCGTTGCATCAGCGGTTCGGACAAGTGCAAAAAGCGATCCTGGTCAATCGTCCAATCGATGTGGCGCTGACCCACCTGGCAATCGAGCCGTACCTCCGTGCGCTGGCTAAGTTCGCGCTTGACGTTTTCGAGTCGGCGCCGCAGTAGCCCGCGTTCGATGGGCGAAAAGTCGCCAGCACGCAGCTTCAGGTCCGAAAGACAGGCCGCAAGAAGGCCATCCAGAAAATCTTCGCCGCCCAAAAAATTATCGCCGGCGCTGGCATGGACCTCGACGATGCCCTCGAACATTTCCAGGATCGACACGTCAAACGTGCCTCCACCCAGATCGAACACCAGGAACCGGTTGCCGTCCTGCTTGTCCTGCAGTCCATAAGCGAGCGCGGCAGCCGTCGGCTCATTGATCAGCCGCTCGACGCGGACACCAGCCAACTCGCCCGCCACGCGCGTGGCCTTGCGCTGCGCATCGGAAAAGTAGGCAGGTACGCTGATCACCGCTTCCTGTATTTTTTCGCCCAGGGCGGACTCGGCATCGGCAAGGAGGGATCGCAGTACCAGGGCGGATAGTTCTTCCGGCCGAAAGCAGCTTGCGCCTAGGCGCGTTTCACGCGACGTACCCATCCACCGCTTGAACGAGGCGACACTCAGATCAGGATGGCTGATCAGGCGATCACTGGCTGCCGTGCCAACAATCACGTGCCCGTCGTCAGCGACACTGACGACGGAAGGCGTTAAATATTCCCCCAGGGCATTGCGGAAAAGCTGTGGGCCTGAATCGCCGTAGTAGCCGACCAACGAATGTGTCGTACCCAGATCGATGCCAACAATCACTCTGCAATTTCCCCTGAATCACCCGCTGGCTTTATAGCCCATTACATCCGGAACACGCCATATCGCTGCGGTTCGATCGGTGCGTTGAGCGAGGCGGAGATGGCCAGGCCGAGCACGCGGCGGGTATCGGCCGGGTCGATGATGCCGTCGTCCCATAGCCGCGCGCTGGCGTAGTACGGGTGGCCCTGGCGTTCGTACTGGTCGCGGATCGGTGCCTTGAAGGCTTCCTCTTCCTCGGCGCTCCAGGTCTTCCCGCTTGCCTCGATGCCATCGCGCTTGACCGTAGCCAGCACTGACGCGGCCTGTTCGCCGCCCATCACTGAAATCCGCGCGTTCGGCCACATCCACAGGAAGCGACCGCCATAGGCGCGGCCGCACATCGCATAGTTGCCGGCACCAAAGCTGCCACCGATCACCACGGTGAATTTCGGTACATGCGAACACGCCACCGCCGTGACCATCTTGGCGCCGTCCTTCGCGATACCGGCCTGCTCGTATTTCTTGCCGACCATGAAGCCGGTGATGTTCTGCAGGAACACCAGCGGCACGTTGCGCTGGTTGCACAGCTCGATGAAGTGCGCACCCTTGAGTGCGCTTTCGGCGAACAGGATGCCATTGTTCGCGATGATGCCCACGGGATAACCGTGGATATGCGCAAAGCCGGTGACCAGGGTCTTGCCGTAGCGCGCCTTGAATTCGTGGAACTCGGAGCCGTCGACAATGCGCGCGATCACCTCGCGGATATCGAACGGGCGCCGCGTGTCCCGCGGGATCACCCCGTAAAGTTCCTCGGCGGGATAGCGCGGCTCGACTGGCTCGCGCAGCGCCAGCGGCATGTCCTTCTTGCGATTGAGGCTGGCGACGATGTCGCGCGCGATCGACAGCGCATGGGCATCATTCTCGGCGAAATGATCGGCGACACCGGAGATGGACGTATGGACGTCCGCACCGCCCAGCGTTTCGGCATCCACCACTTCACCGGTGGCTGCTTTTACCAGGGGCGGGCCGCCGAGGAAGATCGTGCCCTGTTCGCGCACGATGATCGTCTCGTCGCTCATCGCCGGCACGTAAGCGCCGCCAGCGGTGCATGAGCCCATCACCACAGCGATCTGTGGAATATTCAGGGCCGACATGCGCGCCTGGTTGTAGAAGATCCGGCCGAAGTGTTCCTTGTCCGGAAACACCTCGTCCTGCAACGGCAGGAACGCGCCGCCGGAGTCGACCAGATAGACGCAGGGCAGGCGATTTTCCAACGCTACTTCCTGCGCACGCAGATGCTTTTTTACCGTGATCGGAAAATAGGTGCCGCCCTTGACCGTGGCGTCGTTAGCCACGACCACCACTTCGAGGCCGTGGACCCGGCCGATGCCGGTGATCAGTCCGGCGGCAGGCGCCGCGCCGTCGTACATGCCGTGCGCGGCCAGCGGCGACAGCTCAAGAAACGGTGAGCCTGGGTCGAGCAGGGCGCGGATGCGTTCGCGCGGCAGCAGCTTGCCACGGGCGGCATGTTTTTCGAGGGCCTTCGCACCGCCGCCTTCGGCGCTGCGCGCCAGCTCGCGATGCAGGTCATCGACGACACTGCGAAGTTGCGTGCTGCTGGCCTGGAATTCTGGCGAACGAGGATCGATCTGCGAGGCGATAATGCTCATAAATTCAGGCTCATAAGTTCAGGCGCACAGACTCGGGCGCATAAGTTCAGGCTCATTGCGATGCCCAGAGCGGCGGGCTCTGGATAATGATGCCGTCGCGATGATTAATCAGAAGATGATAGCCGTCGTTGCCGAACTTCTGAACTGGCGCTGGTTATTACGCTCGCTATTCCGCCGGGCGAAAAAAAACCGGCCGCGCGAGGCGGCCGGTTTTCGGTTGCTAACGAAGGGGGATTAATGCCCCGCCGTCGCGTCCTTGGCCTTGGCAGCCGCAGCAGCAGCGTCCTTGGCAGCGTCAGCAGACTTGCTGGCCGCGTCGGCCGCACTGTTGGCAGCGCTCTTCATGGAGTCCATGGCAGCTGCCGGAGCGGTGGTGGCAGGAGCAGCAGCCGGAGCAGCGGCGGTGGAAGCCGGGGCAGCAGCGGTGGAAGCCGGAGCAGCAGCGGGGGTCGCAGCGGTCGCGGCCGCAGCAGCCTGCTGTGCCGTATCAGCAGCCTGCTGAGCGGTGTCAGCCGACTTCTGTGCGTCCTGCGCGGAATCCTGCGCGCCGTTGCTGCAAGCCGCCAACAGCGCGACAAGCGCGGAGGCGAGAAGGGTACGCGTAAACTTCATGGTGGATCTCCTTTGCCGTGGAATGCCGTATGGCCGTGCATTAATAACGCTTTCGAGGAAATTGCGCTACATTTTTATAATAGCGCAACGGGGATCAATAAGAACTGGTTTAACCGGCTGTCAGATTGATACCGGTTTGCTTGCACGGTCGCGGATCAGTCAGTCAATGCATTCCACTGCAATGGCCGTGGCTTCGCCGCCGCCGATGCAGAGGGTGGCAATACCGCGCTTGAGTCCGCGTGATTTAAGGGCATGCAACAGGGTCACCACGAGGCGCGCACCGCTGGCACCAATGGGATGACCCAAGGCGCAGGCGCCGCCATTGACGTTGAGCTTCTCGTGCGCAATACCCAGTTCGCGCATCGGTGCCATGGCCACCACGGCGAACGCTTCGTTGACTTCGAACAGGTCGACGTCGGCCACTTTCCAGCCCGCCTTGTCCAGCACTTTCTGGATCGCTCCGATCGGTGCCGTGGTGAACCACTCCGGCGTTTGCGAGTGGGTGGCATGCGCCACGATGCGTGCAAGCGGCTTGAGGCCACGCACCTTTGCATCGTCCGCGGAAAGCAGTACTACGGCTGCCGCACCGTCGGAAATACTCGATGAGCTGGCAGCAGTGATCGTGCCGTTTTCCTTGCGGAACGCCGGACGCAACGTCGGCACCTTGGCGATGTCGGAGCGGCCGGGCTGCTCGTCGGTATCGACCTGCACGTCACCCTTGCGACCCGCCACCGTGACCGGCACGATTTCGCCTGCAAATGCGCCGTTCTGCTGCGCAGCCTGGGCTCGCCTGACTGACTCGATGGCAAACGCATCCTGCTCTTCGCGCGTGAAGTGGTACTTGTCCGCACACAGCTCGCCGAAGACACCCATCGACTGGCCATCGTAGGGATTGGTCAGACCGTCCCACGCCATGTGGTCGACCAGCTTGCCGTCGCCGTAGCGGATGCCCGTGCGGGCATTGACCATGTGCGGCGCGTTGGTCATCGACTCCATGCCGCCGGCCACCACGATGGTTGCCGAGCCGGCCTTGATCAGGTCGTTGCCCAGCATGATCGCCTTCATGCCCGAACCGCAGACCTTGTTGATCGTGGTGCAGCCCGTGCTGGCCGGAAGGTCGGCCTCCAGCGATGCCTGACGCGCCGGCGCCTGGCCGAGGTTGGCCGGCAGCACGCAACCCATGATCACTTCAGTGACATCGGCGGGGGCAACACCGGATTGGTCCAGCGCGGCACGTATCGCCGTGGCGCCGAGCTTCGGCGTGGGGACGCCAGTGAACTGGCCGAGGAAGGAACCGATCGCAGTGCGCTTGGCACCCACGATGACAACGCTGACATCCGACATGAGCATCTCCGCAAGGAACTGAACGGGCAAAATGCCCGACTTGACCCGCTGATTATCGCAGCCGACAGCAAAGCGCGGCAAACGCGTGGCGGGCACATGAGGTCGCAGGCTACACCGCAATTTATTGCGGCGCCGTTGTGCGAGACTGTGCCGTGGCAGTTGCTGGTGGGCCAGGTCTAGTGATTCCGGTGCGTCCGGCGCGGCCTGGGGGGAACCATACAAACACGCTGTGGGGGCGAGTTTATGCACACCCGGATGCTGGGATTCAAACGTCGTGACGTAGCGATGGTGATTTGTCTGGCGCTAGGCCTGAGTGCCTGCGGCGGGGGCGGCGGCAACGTCAAGCCAACGCCGGCCACGCCAACACCCCCGGTCGCACCGACGCCGCCGGTTGCTCCGCCGGTGACTCAGCCGGCGATCGATGCCCAGCTGACCTTGACCAATACCAATGCCGCGCATGCGCAGGGCTATACCGGTGCGGGCGTGATCATCGGTGTCGTCGATACCGGCGTCAATGCGAACCATCCGGCGCTGGCCGGGCGGGTGCTGCAGGAGTTGATCTACGTCGACCCGAGCACCAACAACACCAGCGTCGACGACGTGAACGGGCATGGCACCCAGGTCGCAGAAATTGCCGCCGGCACGCCATTCGACCAGTTTGCGGGCGGTATCGCACCGGGCGCCAACCTGGTCTCGGCACGCATCATCGATGACACCTCCCCTGACGACAACGGTTCGACGGCGCCCAGCACGGTAACCTCATCCGATCCGCTGGGCACGGTCAACGCCGCGCTGATCAGTGCAGGCGTCAAAGTGATGAACAATTCGTGGGGTGGATTGACCTGGGCGGCGAGTGCCACCTCGACAACCCAGAGTTTCGACAGCGCCTACAGTCCCTTCATCAACCAATGGGGCGGACTGGTGGTGTTCGCCGCGGGCAATGATTCACAGGCCAATCCCAGCACGATCGCCGCGCTGCCCAGTCTTGCGCCGGATCTGGAAAAGGGCTGGCTTACCGTGGTCGCACTCAACAGCACCAGCCCAACCCAGCTGGACAGCTACTCCAACAAGTGCGGCATCGCGATGAACTACTGCCTGGCCGCGCCTGGCGACGTGATCGTCAGCGGCGCGAACGACACGCCGACCAGTGCCAGCTACTTCATTTTGGAAGGCACCTCGATATCTGCGCCGCAGGTATCGGGTGCGGCGGCGCTGGTGTGGCAGGCCTACCCGTATTTCAGCAATGACCTGGTGCGGCAGACGCTGCTGGGCACCGCCGATCCGCTCGGCGGCTCGCAGCCGAACGCGACGTTCGGCTACGGCGAACTGGATGTCGGCAAGGCAGTCAACGGACCGGAGCAGTTCAACTGGGGCGATGTCACGGTCGGCTTCACCGGCAGCTCCAGCTGGAACAATCCGATTTCCGGTGCGGGCGGACTGATCCTGCAGGGTCCCGGCACACTCAACCTGACGCAACCGTCGAGCTATACCGGCCTGACCCAGGTGCAGGGCGGCACGCTGATCGCCAAGTCGCTGGCGTCCAGCGTCAGCATCAGCGCGTCCGGTACGGTGAGCGGCACCCAGACCATCGGCGGCAGCGTGACGAATGGCGGCGCGCTCGGTGTCAGCGGCAGCAATGTCACCGTGGGCGGCAATTATGTTCAGCAGGCCACCGGCAAGCTGGCGTTGTCGCTGGGCTCGGCGCTGATGGTCAGCGGAACGGCCAACCTGGCCGGCGGCCTGTTGGTCACCGGCACGAATTCGGGCTATATGGCCAACTCGCATACCGATGTGCTGACTGCTACGGGCGGCCTCACCGGCACGTTTTCCTCATTCAGCACGGCATCCAACGTGATGCTGACTTCCACGCTCAACTACGATGCCAACGATGCGTGGCTCAATGTGCAGCAGGTGAACGTCACCGCGCTGCAGGGTGCCAGTTTCACCGCCGCTTCGATGGGTGCGGCGCAGCGTGTGCAAAGCGCATTTGTGCAACTGAATACCCAGCTCACGCAGGGCACGTTGACGGCGACCTCGACACCGGTAGCCACCGGCTTTTTCGCCGGTGCCGCAAGCCTGCAACAGTCGGCCACGCTGACCGTCGCGCAGAATTCGCTGAGCACTCTATCGGGCCAGCTGCACGCGGCCAGCGCAGCGATGACCTTCGAGGCGATCGACGCCGGTACCCAGGCGTTGTCCAATCGCTTCGACCAATTGCTCGATGCGCCGAAGCTGGGTAGCTGGACGCAGAGTCTGGGCTCCCAGGGCAGCATGTCGCGCAGCGGCTACAGCGACGTCGGCTTCGACCTGAGCGGCACGATGATCGGGCAGGACACCCGCTTCGGCACGAATGGCGTGATGGGCTACGCGGTGAGTCAGACTCAGGGTCTGGGTCGGCTGTCCGAAAGCGCCGATCAGGGCTATAGCCATGCACTCGAAGGCATGCTCTACGGTGGTGTCGTCGAGGGCAACTGGTACACGATGGGTCGTTTCGGCATCGGCAGCTATCGCGAGAACATGCAGCGCCAACTCGAACTCGGCAGCGAATTTGCCGGTGTCGGCAGCCAGACCAACGGCCGCTACGGCCTGGCCTACGGCGAAAGTGGCTACCGCGTCATGCTCGGCGGCACGCAACTGACCCCCTATGTGAATGTGCAATACGCGCAGATCCAGGGCAACGGCTTCAACGAGAACGGCGCGGACGGTTTCGGCCTGATGTCGGGTGATCAGAATATCGAGCGTTGGCAGGCCGGCCTGGGCCTGCGTGCCACGCATCACTGGACGCTCGATGGCGGCACCAGTCTGACCTTCCAGACGCGCTTGCTATGGCAGCAGGCCTTCGCCATGCACGGCGAAATTCCTGATGCAAGCTTCACCGGGCTGGCGCAGTGGTCGCCGGTAGGCGGCATCGGCCTGTCCCGCTACGGTGGGGTGATGGGCAGCTCGCTCAACTGGACTTTCTCACCGACCTCCAGTCTGCAACTGGATGCCGAAAGGGATGTCGACCAGTACCAGCGAGGGGACATGGCCATGGTCAGTTATCGAATGGCGTTCTGAGTGTAGGCGACGTTGTGACTTGGCTACGACGGCAACGGTTGGACCGTGCCGTCATCCTGACTTCCTGAGCGTCACACCAGCACGACCTGCACTCCTGCGGCACGCAGGGTTTCAACGGTCTCGATGGCGGCGTTGCTATCGGTGATGACCATGTGCAGGTTCTGCACCGGCGTAATCACCGACAGACTGCGCTGCCCCAACTTGCTGGCATCGAGCACGGCGATCGTCTGGCGTGAGACACGGATCATCAATGCGTTCAATGCCGCCTCCAGTGGATCCGGAGTAGTCACGCCCACCTCCGGATCGAGTCCGTCGACGCCGAGAAACAGCCGGTCGGCGGAGAGTTTCGCCAGTGCCTGCTCGGCATCCGGGCCGACCAGCGAATACGAGGTCTGTCGCAGCAGGCCGCCCAGCATCATGACGCGGATCTGCGGCAGACCCGATAGCTCCAGTGCGATATTCAGCGCGTTGGTGATCACGGTCAGCGATTCGAACTTCATCTGACGGATCTGTCGGGCGATCTCCACCGTGGTCGAGCCGGAATCCAGGATGATCGTTTCGCCGTCCTGGATCATCTTTGCCGCGGCCTGGCCGATGCGCAGCTTCTGCGCGTGGCAGCGGGTTTCCTTGATATTGAGCGGCGTATCGTGGGTTGCCGGCGTGACTGCCGTAACCGGCAACGCACCACCGTGCGAGCGGGCAATCGCCGAACTGCGTGCGAGTACTTCCAGATCAGTGCGGATCGTGACGGCGGATGTGCCGAACCGGGTCGCCAGTTCCTCGACGGTGGCTCGCCCCTGTTGTTCAACCAGGTCGACAATCAGACGGCGGCGCTCTTCAACCAGTAGTCGGCGCGAGGCGATGGGGGTTTGATTCATGGGTCGATATGCAGAAGTCGGGCGGCGTTGTCATGGTATACCTTGCGTAGCACCTGTTCGGTCAAGCCCAGTCCGTAGATCGACCAACGGCCCTGCGGCGGCGTGGGTGACGGTGCATAGTCGAAGTACTCGTCTTCGGTCTCCAGGAAGCGGTAATAGATTTCGTAGAGTTCGTCGCCGAACAGTTGCTGCGGCACGTCGTCGCCGTACGGCGAGGGCACCGCATCGGTGCCGAACATGATCCGATCCTGGTAGCGGTCGAAGAGACGCTGTGCCGCGCGCGGCTGACGACCCAGTTCGCCAATGCGTGCGCTGATGTCGATCACCGTATTTGGAAAACGCTCCAGACAGGTGGCGATGGCCGCGAGATTCTCGGCGTTGTTGCCCACATGCAGCAGCGCGAACGTAGTCTTGGGATGGCGCGCGATCATGCGGTCGCGTGCTGCGAGTAGCTCCGCGTTGCTGGGAAACTCCGGGCCGTAAAACGACCAGTCCGGATGCTTGCTCAGTTCCTCGTAGCGCTCGTTGCTCGCATCGGTCGGCAGGAAGAACGCCTCCGGGTCGGATACGTGCAGGAACACCGGCATGTCGTAGGCGGCACAGGCCTCCCACATGGGATCAAAGCGGCGATCGTCCACCGCCACCAGCGGGCCTTCGTCGATCCGTTCGCGCAGGTACAAGCCCAAAGTCTTGAGCAGCTTGAGGCCGCGCGCGCCGACACGTTTGGCATGTGCGATCGCATCGCCCTGCAACTGCGCGTAGTTCGGTTCGGGGAAGTATTCGTACGACGGTTCGGTGAGGGTAAGAAAGCGTCCCGGCGCGGCGTGGTCGAAGCTGCGGATGCTCTGCTCCAGACCCGCGCCGATGCCGCCGGTGAGATTCACCAGCGTGCGAACGCCCTTGCGGTCCATCACCGGCAACAGCTCTTCGGGACGGGCGAACAGGGTGACTTCCTCGCCCACCGAGATGCCGTTGCGGACGTTGCTCGACCAGGTCAGGTGGGTATGCACGTCGATCACCGGAAAGCGCGGGCGTTCGACTCGCGTCTTCGGTAGATGCAGCATGCTGCGCGGCTGGAAGTCGGCGAGCCGCAGTCCGTCCTTGCTGTTGTCCGGCTGGGTCTTCAGTGGATTCTTGCCGCCGACACCCTTGACGGTTCCGGCGCCGCTCGGCGGCGCGCAGCACAGGCAGCCCGCCTGCATGATGCTGCAGTGCTGCCTTGCTTCGGGCGTGCGTCGATGCGATTTGCGGTGGGTAGGGATCATCGGACGGCCTGTGTCGGATAGGGCAATCAGCGAGGATATTTGGCCATGATGGTATGCACGGCACGGGTAAGTGCCAGAGCCTGTTCATACGGACGCAGCCACATGTTGCGGCCGAACATCACGCCGCTGGCACCGGATTGCATATAGAACTCGACCTGACGCAGCACAGCGTCGTCGTCGTCATCCTTCACGCCACCTGAAAACAGCACCATGGTGCGACCGGCCGAGCGCACCACGCGTGCGCAGCGGGCAGCGGCATCTTCCTGCAGTTGGTTGTACGGCGCCGGTACGTTGGTCGTGCTGTCATTGGGTTCGTGCAACTTGACGATGTCGGCGCCCAGCTCCAACGCGACTCGCGCGGCATAATCCTGCGCATACAGGGTATTGGTACCGCCCTTGGCGTTGACAGCGCTGCCACGCGGATACGACCAGAGTACCAATGGCATGCCGTAGCGTTCGCAATCCTGGCGTACTCTCTCGAACTGGCGGAACTCATCGTGCTGGCGTGGCGAGCCCACATACATGGTGTAACCCACCGCATCGGCACCGAGGCGCACCGCATCCTCGACCGAGGCGAACAGCGGCGAGGTGGCGTCGGCATCGCTGGGGATGTTGGTCTTGCCGTTGAGCTTGAGGATCAGCGGTATGCGCCCGCAGTATTCACCCATGTATTTTTCAGCGAGGCCGATGCCTAGCGCGATCGCCGAAAAATTGCCTTCGACGGCAAGGCGGAACTGATACTCCGGATCGACTGCCGGCGGATTCGGAAAGAAATCCGTCGGCCCATGCTCCAGCCCCTGATCGAGTGGCAACACCAGCAGGCTGCCGTTGCGCGGACCATGGCCGTAAATCAGCCGCCACAGGCGGGTGCGCTTGCCATGGGACAGGGTTAGCCGCGAAAGTGGGCTGCCGCTGTTCGAAACCTCTTGTAAGTTTTGTTTCATTTCGAATACTCTCGGTTCATGAGTTAAGCGCTTTCACATTCGATTGTATCTGGCAAAATGTCAACAATAAACAAGAAAACGAAAGATTCGATCGGGCTCCGGGAGCTGCTTGCGTTTCCGCCGGCGCAGCAGCAAGAGCGCGGCTATGCCGACACCTTGCGCGAGATTCTGCAACAACCGGTGACCTGGGCCGGCACCGCCGATCTTCTGCGCGACCCGCAGGTGCAGCAGCAGCTGCAGGCCGCGCTGACTCCGCTGCCTGACCATATCGTGCTGACCGGCTCCGGGAGCTCGATGTACATCGGCGAATGCCTTGCGCCCGGTCTGCAGCTCGGGCTGGGTGTGCCGACGCAAGCCATCGCCGCCGGCACCTTGCTCACGCATTGGCGCAGTGTGCTACCAGCGGGTGCAGGTTTGCTGATTTCGCTGGCGCGTTCGGGCGACAGCCCGGAAAGCTGTGGCGTGGTGAGCCGGCTGCTGGCCGACGCCCCCGACTATCGCCATCTCGTCATTACCTGCAATGCCAACGGCAAACTCGCCACCAGCTATCGCGACGATCCGCGCGTGACTGTGCTGGTGCTCGACGAGCGGACCAATGACCGCAGCCTGGTCATGACCAGCAGCTTCACCAATCTGCTGCTGGCTGGTGCGGGGCTGGTCCAGCGCGAGGGTGACGACATCACGTCGGCCGTGAGTCAGCTGGCGCGGAATGTCCAGCGCGTCTTCGACGAACAGGCCGACGCACTCGCGACAATCGCCCGCAGCGACTTTTCCGCCGTGGTCTATCTGGGCAGCGGCGGTGCGCTTGGCGCAGCTCACGAGTCAGCGCTGAAAATGTTGGAGATGACCGGTGGCGCCGTGGTCACGATGGCCGAAACCTATCTCGGTCTGCGCCATGGGCCGATGTCCAGCCTCGATGACAAGACCCTGGTGGTCGGTTTCCTGTCGCCGGATCCGGCGGTGCGCGCCTACGAATACGACCTGTTGCGCGAACTGTCGCGCAAGCAGCTGGGCATGACCCGCGTGCTGGTGGGCGAGGGCATCGCGAGCGAGGTGCTGGGTCCTCACGATGTTCCGGTCGAGCTGCCGGGTCTGGGCGCAATCGACGATGCGCTGCCGCTGCTGGCCGATGTGGCCGTGGGACAACTGCTCGCGTTTTTCCGTTGCCTGGAACTTGGCGGCAAACCGGACACGCCTTCGCAGGGAGTGCTCACGCGCGTGGTCGAGCATTTTCCGATGCATCAGGAGGGGGCGTGAGGCGCATTCTGGTCGTCGGCGAAATCAACGTCGATCTGGTCTTCAAGAATTGCCAGGCACTGCCAACACCCGGCCGCGAGGTGCTCGCCGAGGACTTCATCATGACGGCCGGCAGTTCGTCGATGATCTGTGCGATGGGGCTGGCGCGGCTGGATAACCCAGTCTCTTTCCACGGCAAGCTCGGCGCCGACGAATGGGGCAGCTACTGTCTCGAAGTATTGCGCAATGCCGGGATCGACATGACCTCGGTGCACCCTGATGCCGAGCTGCGCACCGGCGTCACTGTTTCACTTTCGACACCGCAGGACCGTGCGCTGGTGACTTTCGCCGGCGCGATCGCTGCGCTGCGTGCGGACGAGGTGGACGACGCGCTGCTGGCCAGAGCCGATCACCTGCATATTTCCTCCTATTACCTGCAGCGGGCGCTGCGTGCGGACTGCGGCAAGTTGTTCGCGCGTGCGCGTGCCGCCGGCCTGAGTACTTCGCTCGACCCCGGCTTCGATCCTGAGCAGGCGTGGGCTCCCGATCTGCTCGATGTGCTCGGCGAGGTCGATCTGTTTCTTCCCAACCAGCTCGAGCTGGCCGCCATCACCGGGCGCGAAGGATTGCTTGATGGTCTTCGTGCGCTGGAGAACGGCCATACGCAAACGGTAGTGAAACGGGGGCAATCAGGTTGCGCCAGCCTGGACGATGGACGCCTGCTCGAGATGCCTGCCTTTGCGGTCGACCTGAAGGACAGCACGGGTGCCGGCGACTCATTCGATGCCGGTTTTCTGCATGCGTGGTTGCGCCGCTCATCGCTGCGCGATTGCCTGCGCTGGGGAAGTGCCTGCGGCAGCCTGTCCACGCGCGGTATCGGTGGTACCACGGGGCAGCCTCACGCTGCAGAAGTGCAGGCTTTGCTGGCGGGCACTCCGTGATCAGCGTCGTCGGCTTCAACACCGCGATCGATCGTTTCATCCGGCTGGACACGCTGGGTCTTGGCAAAGTCAGTCGCTCACTCGACGAACAGGTATGCCCCGGAGGCAAAGGACTGCACGTCGCGCAAACCATCGCCGCGCTGGGCGAGCGTGTGCAGTTGGTTGGCCTGGTCGATTCGGCCCATCGCAACCTGATTGGTCGGCGACTGAGCGAACGCGGTGTGCTGTTCCATGGCATCGAGATCGCCGACAGCCTGCGCACCTGCATCGCGCTGCGTGATGCGACGGGACAGGTCACTGAAGTCCTGGGACAGGGGCCGCTGCTGAACGAGGAACAGCGCGAAGCTCTGCTGCGGGCCTTTCGCCGCAGTGTCGATGACAGTGAATTGGTGATTCTCTCCGGCAGCCTGCCGCGCGGATTTCCGCCTACTACATATGCCGAGATGGCGACCTATGTGCGTGATGCGGGCAAGCGCTGTCTGGTCGATGCCAGCGGTGAGCTGCTGCGACAAGCGCTGCAGGCCCAGCCCTTTATGGTCAAGCCCAATCGCGACGAGGTCGCCGAGCTGCTCGGGCGTCCGATCGACGACCTCGCAGCGGCCGCCAGTGCCGCGCGCGAATTGGCCGTCCGTGGCGTAGAGATGCCGGTAGTAACGATGGGTGCGATGGGGGCAGTTGCTGCCGATGCGAGAGGTGTCTGGCACGCCGCCATCGAGCTTGCGCCGATCCGCAATGCGGTGGGTTCGGGTGACTGCCTGCTGGCCGGCATGGCGGTAGGCATGGTGCGAGGCATGACATTGGAGGAGACCTTGCGATTGGGCGCGGCATGCGGTGCGGCCAATGCGCAGGGTGAGGAAACCGGTTTCGCCGAACGGCCGGCGGTTGCGGCGTTGCTCTCTCAGGTTCGAGTGCACCGCCTGGCTTGAGGTGCGGATGGGCAACGGGCTGCGGATGGCAAATCACAACATAGGTGTAGAGATGTCTTGCACATACTTCAACAAGCCGGGCGTGGCTCATCGTTCCGGTGATCGCGCCCCGCACAGTGCCGTGCTTGCTGCGCGTCTTGCCGCTGGCGTGCTGTGCGCGCTGTTTGCGTGCGGTGGTGTGGCCCACGCGGACGACGCAGGCATCGCCAGGCCCGGCGCGCCGACATTCGTGGATCGGGCGGGCCAGGCAAGCTTCGGAAATGCTGCGATCGGCGCCCACTGGAAAGTGACGGGCGATCACCTGGATGGCATGACGATCGCCACTCCCGACGGCAGCCAGTCGCTGACGATCAGGACATTATTCATGCTGAGCCTGGCAGACGGCCACACGATCGGTGCGGGCGACATGACTTTGCTCGCATCTCCGCGTCAGCAGGCGCTACCGGTCAATGCGGGGGCGTCACGCCTGGCCGAACGCCTTCCAGGGCAGGACATCGATGCAAGTTTCGTTGATGCGGAGGGTCGTTTCCGTATCGAGTGGCGGCTGGTACAACGCGAGGGCTCAACCTATCTGCGTGAAGTGGTGACGATCACCGCGCTCAAGCAGGACGAGCGCATCACCAGCGTCTCTCTGCTGCCGGCCGAAGCAGCGAGCGCTGCTGTGGATGGCACTGTGAAAGGCTCGCCGGTCGTTGCCGGGCAGATGTACATGGGCTTCGAGGATCCGCTGTCCGACAGCGAAGTGCGTGGCAAGCATGTGGCACTGACCATGGCCCGCAGCCTGCCGCTGCGCAAAGACCAGTCGATCACCTATTCGGCGGTGATTGGCGTCGTGCGCGAAGGTCAGCTGCGTCGCGATTTCGCCAGCTATGTCGAGCGCGAGCGGGCGCATCCGTATCGACCGTTCCTGCACTACAACTCGTGGTACGACATCGGCTACTTCACACCGTACGATGAAGCGCAGGCACTCGATCGCATCAACACCTTCGGTGAGGAGCTCAGCGTCAAGCGTGGCGTGAAGCTGGATTCGTTCCTGTTTGATGACGGCTGGGACGATCGCAGCGGTAGCTGGCATTTCAGCAAGGATTTTCCGCGAGGCTTCGTGCCACTGGACAAGGCGGCGGCGAAGTATGGCGCCGCTCCCGGCATGTGGTTGTCACCGTGGGGCGGCTACAGTTCGCCCAAGCAAGAGCGCGTGACCGGCGGCAAGGCCAGCGGTTACGAGATCATCGATAACGGTCTGGCGCTGTCCGGTCCGAAGTACTACCAACGTTTCCATGACGCAGTGATGGACCTGGTGAACAAGAATGGCGTCAACCAGTTCAAGTTCGATGGCACCGGCAACGCCGATAGCGTGTTTCCAGGCAGCGCTTTCGACAGCGACTTTGCGGCGGCGATCCAACTGATCAACGACATCCGCGAGGCCAAGCCGGACATCTTCATCAACCTGACCACGGGCACCTGGGCGTCGCCGTTCTGGTTGCGCTATGCCGATTCGATCTGGCGCGGCGGCGAAGACGATTGGCATGCCGGGGTGGGTGCCGAGCGCGAGCAGTGGATCACGTATCGTGATCAGCAGACCTACGAGAACATCGTGATCCAGGGGCCGCTGTTCCCGATCAATTCGCTGATGCTCCACGGCATCATCTATGCGCAGAAGAACACGCGCCTGAACACCGACCCGGGGCACGATTTTGCCAACGAAGTGCATTCGTACTTTGCCACCGGAACGCAGTTGCAGGAGATGTACATCACGCCGTCCCTGTTGAGTACGCAGGACTGGGACACATTGGCTGAAGCAGCTCGCTGGTCGCGTGCGAACGCCGATGTCTTGCGCGATACGCACTGGATCGGCGGTGATCCGGGTCGCCTGGATGTCTATGGCTGGAGTGCATGGTCCGCACCGAAGTCCATCATCACGTTGCGCAATCCGGATGCGCGCGCGCAGACCATGGTGTTCGACCTGCAGCGCCAGTTGGAATTGCCGAGAGATGCCGCTCGCCGCTTTCGTGTGCGTGATGTCTGGAAGACCGGTGGGAGCGACGTACCTCAGCAGCTGGACGCGGATCATCCGGGCAGCATCGTGCTGGCGCCATTCGAAGTGTTGACGTTGGAATTGAGTCCGATCAAGGGGTATTGATCCGGCCCTCGAAGAGCTACCCAATCTCCTTCGACTCCGCTGCCCTACGCTCAGAGCCTGCCCCGGACTCGATCCGGGGCGGAACGGCGTTGACGCACCGACACGGGATCAAGCTTTGCCGTGGAACAACTCGCGGCCAATCAGCATGCGGCGGATTTCGTTGGTGCCGGCGCCGATTTCGTAAAGCTTCGCATCGCGCAGCAGGCGGCCGGCCGGAAACTCGTTGATGTAGCCGTTGCCACCGAGTGCCTGGATCGCTTCCAGTGCCACCTTCACTGCGTTCACCGAGGCATTCAGCAGGCACGCGGCCGGGTCGATGCGCGACTTC
Source organism: Rhodanobacter sp. MP7CTX1 (assembly GCF_014205795.1). Taxonomy (GTDB): domain Bacteria; phylum Pseudomonadota; class Gammaproteobacteria; order Xanthomonadales; family Rhodanobacteraceae; genus Rhodanobacter. Next base: position 44,443 of record NZ_JACHCN010000004.1, on the reverse strand, counting down.
ACGTTGTTGTCGAATTGCTGCGCCACCATGTAGGCGAAGCCGCGCGAGCTCTGCAGTGCGGTGTACATGTCGGCGATCTTCGCCTGCATCACGCCGAACGTGCCGATCGGTGCGTTGAATTGTTTGCGCTCGCGCACGTAGGGCAGGGCGAGATCGAGTGCTGCCTGCATCAGGCCGAGCGGCCCGCCGGACAGCACCAGCCGCTCGGTGTCGAGCCCGCTCATCAGTACGCGCACGCCTTCGTTGACTTCGCCCACGATGTTCTCGGCCGGGATCTCGCAATCCGTGAACACCAGTTCGCAGGTATTCGAGCCGCGCATGCCGAGCTTGTCGAGTTTCTGCGCGGTGGTGAAACCCTTCATGCCTTTCTCGACGATGAAGGCAGTCATGCAGCGGCTGCCGGCCACGCGCGGCGCGGTGCGCATATAGACCAGCAGCACGTCGGCATCGGGACCGTTGGTGATCCACATCTTGCTGCCGTTGGCGACCCAGACGTCGCCCTTCTTTTCGGCCTTGCAGCTCATCGATCCGACCACGTCGGAGCCGGCGCCCGGCTCGCTCATCGCCAGCGCGCCGACGTATTCGCCCGAGCACATCTTCGGGATGTATTTGCGTCGCTGCGCCTCGTTGCCGTTGTGGAAGATATTTTGCAGTGCGAGGTTGGAATGTGCGCCGTAGGACAGGCCGACCGAGCCGGAGGCGCGCGAGATTTCCTCCATCGCCACCATGTGCGCGAGGAAGCCCATGCCGGTGCCGCCGTACTCCGTGGGGACCGTCATGCCGAGCAATCCCATCTCACCAAACTTGAGCCACAGATCGGCCGGAAACAGGTTCTCCCGGTCGATCAGGTCGGCGCGCGGCGCGATCTCCTTCTCCGCAAACGCGTGCACGGTCTCGCGCAACAGGTCGATATCTTCTCCAAGCGGAAACGGGCGCATCACGAACTCCTGTAGTGGGACTCTGCCCCGCTGAAAGGGGTCTAGCCCCCGGGGAAAGGGGTCTCACCCCAGTGAACGGGGTTTGGGGCATCAATCGTAGCGCAGATGCGAAGTTCGCTTCGACGTGGTGCATTGGCACGGCTGTGGGACGAGCCGTGCCAGCCCCTGTGAACTCAAGGCTGCAGCTTGGCCAGCTTGGCTTTCAGCACCACACCGGACATCAGGAAGCCGACATGACATTCGTACTTCTCGTTGTCCCGGTACTCGTTGTCATAGTCGCTGACGATGTCGACGACGGCATCGGCGCCCGCCTCCTTCGCGTCATCCTGCAGGCTGATCAACGCAGATTGCAGCGCCCAGTCGCAGGAAACCTGATCCTGCTTGCCGAACGCGTTGGTCTTCTTCTCGATGGTGATGGTTTTGAGCACAGTGGCCTGGCCGGCCGGCTTGATATCGGCCAGATAGAACTTGACGCTGCCATCCAGCTTGCCGCTCTGGGTGGCGGCGACCACGGCATTGTTGAAGGCGAAGTGCACTATCTTGTCGGTGGCGAGGCTGATACCCGGCATGCTGGCGAGTAGCAGGATGGCCAGACCGGAAAGTTTCTTTTTCATGCAGTCGATCTCCGTGGGTTGTATGGGACCAGCACAGACATCCTCCGTTCGCCCTGAGAGTAGCGGCGTGGAAGGGCACCTCTCCTCTCCTCTCCTCTCCTCTCCTCTCCCTATCCGTTCGCTCCCTCTTCCTCTACCTTACCGTTCGCCCTGAGCGTAGCGCAGCGAAGTCGAAGGGGCACTCGAGGCGCACCCTTCGACTTCGGCCCTGCGGGCCTACGCTCAGGGCAAACGGTGAGGGTGAACATCATGGCGCTCTCAACTCCCTCTCGCTTACTCCGCTCCACTCCCTCTCAGTTATTCCTCCTGCTCCCTCTCCGCTTGGCCCTCTCCCTATCCCTCTCCCACTCCGTTCGCCCTGAGCGTAGCGCAGCGAAGTCGAAGGGCACTCGAGGCGCACCCTTCGACTTCGGCCCTGCGGGCCTACGCTCAGGGCGAACGGTGGGGGTGAACATCATGGCGCTCTCAACTCCCTCTCGCTTACTCCGCTCCACTCCCTCTCAATTATTCCTCCTGCTCCCTCTCCGTTTGGCCCTCTCCCTCTCCCTCTCCCTCTCCCTTACCGTTCGCCCTGAGCGTAGCGCAGCGAAGTCGAAGGGGCACTCGAGGCGCACCCTTCGACTTCGGCCCTGCGGGCCTACGCTCAGGGCGAACGGAGAGGGGGTGGGGCGGGGGCTGAGAGGGGGGGCGGAGCGACCGGGAGAGCGAGTGGAGAGCGCAGAGGGCAACGCATTCAGCATAGCCCGCCATTCACCGCCAGCACCTGTCGCGTGATGTAGCTGGCATCCGCGCCAAGCAGAAACTCAACGGCGGCGGCAACCTCGTCGGGCGTGCCCGCGCGCTCCGCAGGTATCATCTTCAGAATTTCCGCGACCGGCACATCGGCATCGAGCATGTCGGTATCGATCAGCCCCGGTGCCACGCAATTGACCGTAATCCTGCGTTTGGCCAGCTCGGTCGCCAGTGCCTTGGCGGCACCAATCACGCCGGCCTTCGACGCGCTGTAGTTGACCTGGCCGCGATTGCCGATCATCCCCGAGACCGAGGTGATGCAGACGATGCGGCCCGGCGCGCGACGACGGATCATCGGCATGATCAAAGGATGCAGCACGTTGTAGAAGCCATCCAGATTGGTACGCAGCACGTTGTCCCAGTCCTCACCGGTGAGCGCCGGAAATGCCCCGTCGCGGGTGAGCCCCGCATTGCACACCACACCGTAGTACGCGCCGTGGGCGGCCACGTCGGCTTCCAGTGCAGCAGCGCAACTGGCACGGTCGGCGATGTCGAACTGCAGGATGCGCGCGCTGCGGCCCAGTGCCTGCACGGCCGTGCTCACGGCTTCGGCTTCATCGCGGCGTGCACGACAGTGCAGCACCAGGTCGTAACCGGCCCGCGCCAGTCGCAGCGCGATGGCGCGACCAATCCCGCGGCTGGATCCAGTGACCAGGATCGTCTCAGACATCGGTGTGGCCCTGTGTGGATGTAGTGGGAAAAGTATCAGCATTCAGCGGGCTGAACACCGTGAGGCGCGCTTCGGCATGCATCCCCGGCGCATCGATACGGCAGGCGAAGACAGCCATGCCATGCTCGTCGTGGAAGTTGCGTACCGCTTCGATGAGCAGCTCGCTACCAGCCGGAAAGGCTTCCACATCGCACCGGTAGTGGCGCGTACCCAGCAGGAAACCCAGGCGCACCGGCCGCTGCTCCCGCTTCGCCTGGCAGCCCGCCCACGCGGCGATGCTTTGTGCCATCAGTTCGACGCCGACCCAGGCCGGGAGACTGCCGTCGACGGCGTTGAACAACCCACCTGCGCTTACGCGGCGGCGGCATACAATGCGCTCAGCTTCAGCCTCGAGCACCGCATCGAGCAGGATCATTTCGCCGGCGTGTGGCAGCAGTTCCTCGATGGGCCAATGACTCACACCGGGTCTCCCAGAATCAGACAGGCGTTGTTGCCGCCGAACGCGAACGAGCTGCTCATCAGACGCCGTGGGCCTCCGGCTGGCAAGTGATCGCCGACACGGGTGAACGGCAACGGCGGCAGTTCCGGGTCGGCGGCACCATCCCACACCTGCGGTGGAAGCCGGCGCATGCTGCGGTCGTCGGTAAGACTCAGCCAGCAGAATGCCGCTTCCAGTGCGCCCGCTGCGGCCAGTGTGTGGCCGGTCAGCGACTTGGTCGATGAGCAGGGCGTGCCGTGTGGGAAGACAGCGGCGACGGCGCGGCTTTCCATGCGGTCGTTGTGTTCGGTCGCGGTGCCATGGAGGTTGAGATAGTCGATCTGGGTGGCGTCCAGCCCCGCCTGGGTCAATGCAGCCTGCATGGCCTGTTGTGCACCCAGCCCTGCAGGGTCGGGCGACGACATGTGGTACGCATCCGAGCTGGCGCCACTACCCAGCAACTGCACCGGGCCAACCTCACGGGTCATCAGGAACAGCACGGCCGCCTCGCCGATATTGATGCCGCGGCGGTGCTGGGAGAACGGTTCGCAACGTGCGTCGTCCATCGCCTCCAGTGCATGGAAACCGTGGATCGGCAGGCGAGCCAGCGTATCCACGCCGCCGCACAGCACCGCGTCGCAAACACCAAGTTGCAGCATGCGTCTGGCGCTTATCAAGGCGCGTGCGCTGGAAGTGCAAGCGGTGGAGATGGCGTAGCAGGGGCCGGCAAGATCCAGCCATTCGGCGAGGAATTCAGCCGGCGCGCCCAGCTCCTGGTGTGCGTAGCGGTAGTCAGCGGGCCACGAGCCTTCGCGCTGGTAGTGGCCGATGCCATGCGTGGCTTCCTCGATGCCGGTAGTGCTGGTGCCGAGCACGACGCCGATGCGCTCGCGGCCGTAACGGAGGATGGCCGTCTGGATGTCTGTTTCGATTTCCTGGGCGGCAGCCAGCAGCAGGCGGTTGTTGCGGTTGTCGCGCGTTGCGGTCAGCGCGGGCGGAGTCGGCGGCAATGGAGTGCGCACGCTGCCCAGCGGTAGCGTGCGTTCGGGTGCCCAGCCGGATTCGGGCTGCAAGCCGGCATCGTCACCGGCGAACAACGCCTCGGCGACAGCATGCTTGCCGGCCCCGAGTGCGCAGATCACGCCGAGCGCGTTGAGGTGGAAGCTCATGGAATCCGCGCTCACGCGATACCGGGCGGCTTGCGTGCGGCTACGTTGACCAGCGTCTCTTCGCGCTGGCCAGGCGGTGGTGGCCGGCGCAGGCCCCATCGTTCGAGCAGACCAAAGTCGCTTGAACGACTCCACCACAGATACGGCAGCGACACGTTGCGAGCATCGAATGCAAAACCCTGCGTTCGCAGCATGTCCAGATAGCCCTCGGCGCTTTTCTGTACGTGCATCGGATGGCGAAAGAACCAGCGGATCACCCAGCTGTCGATGTACGCCTTGGTCGATTCGGCAAACAGCAGCAGGCCACCCGGTTTCAGTACACGCCAGAACTCGGCCAGCGCGGATTCCTGTTCCACCAGGTGATGGAAAGTCTGGTGGCAGAACACGATGTCCACGCTGGCATCGGGCAACCTGATTTGCGCACAGTCGCTGGCGATCAGCTCCGCGGCAATGTCTTCGCGTGCCGCCTCGGCACGTGACAGCTCCAGGCTGTGCGGGTCGGCGTCCAGACCGATCAACCGGTCCGGTCGAAACGCTTCATTCAACAAGCGAAACGATTTGCCCTGGCCACAACCCACATCGAGCAGTACGCCACCCTGCGGTGCCGGTTCACCCGCCAGTCGCCTGAGATCGTTGATCGCCACGCGCAGCACATGGTGCTGCCAGGTGTGGCTGCGCAGGAAATGGAAACCGATCCTGGTTTCCTCGACGTAGGTAGGGCTGGCGTAATTCATGCGACACCGGTCGGGTGGATGTTGCAGGGCGGTGGAATGAGGGGGCTGCCATTCATTGCAGATGGTGCTCAACGGCGTTGACGAAGACCGTTGGCGAGACCATCTGCATGGCGCCGTCGGCGATATTGACCGCCACTTGTACGGAGCTGGCGCGGGTCATCCGTTCACCACTCTCGGCGTCACTGACCAGGTAATGGATCTTCAGCCGATTCTTCCATTCCGCCAGATCGGCACGTACCCGCAGGCGCTGCCCGAAACGGGCAGCACGAACGTAGCGCAACTGCAGGTCGATCACCGGCCACACGTAGCCGGCAGCCTTCATCTGCGCGTAGTTGTGACCGAGCCGGTCCAGCAAGGCGCAGCGGGCGATCTCAAGATATTTCACGTAGTGACCGTGCCAGACCACGTCCATCGAATCGATGTCGAAGAACGGCACGACCACTTCGGTATCAACGTGCAGCGCGCCGCGGGTGCGCATCGGATTCTCCTGAGGTTGGGTGGGCTGGCGACGGTGAGGTCGGCGCCTGCCAATAGGGATAGAAGTTGAACCACTGCAGCGGTGCCAGCAGACATAACTGCGCGAGCCGTTCGGCGTAGCGTTGCGCCCAGCGTGCGATCGTTGCTTCACGCTGGCCACGCTCCCAGGCGGGCGCCTCGATGAACGGTTCGAGTCGAATCTGGTAACGGCCGTCGATCTTCAGGCAGCACAGCAGGTTCACCGGGCAGCGCAACAGGCCCGCCAGCAGCCATGGGCCCTGCGGAAAGGCGGCGGGGTGGCCGAGGAAATCCACCATCACGCGGCGGCCGTCATGCAGTGGCACGCGATCGCCGGCGATCGCCAGCCACTCGCCGCGGTCGAGCCGTTGCGACAGGTCCAGCATCAGCGCCGCGTCCATTTCGCTGACCTGCAGCAGGCGCAGGCTACGGTCGCCGGCTTCGCCCTGCAGTCGATGAAAATGCGCGACATGATGGGTGTGTACGAGCACATTCAGCGGTACCTGTTCGCCCAGTTCGGCCAAGGCACGGCAGACATCCAGATTGCCCAGGTGAGTGCCGACCAGGATCTGTCCACGGCCACCGTGCTGACTGAGCAGCAGTCGTTCGCGCAGGCCAGCGGGATCGTGCAGCTGCACCTGCTCCAGTCGCAGCTTGCCGCTCCACACGTCGAGTCGGTCCAGCAGACTATCGGCGAAAGCCATGAACTGGCCGAACACGCTACGCAGTCGTGGTCGCAGTTCGGGGCGGTTGCTCCAGCGGGATAGATAGTCCTGATACTGCCGTACGTTGCGCCGCGCCTGTCGACCGAATACGAAGAAATACAGCACGATCAGATACAGCACTGGCGTCACAGGGCGACGTCCGAGACGACGCACGGCGAGCGCGGTGAGCTTCATCAGCACGAAGCTGCCGCGCTCCTTCTGGGTGGCCCAGTGCTGGGTGCGCGCGCCGCCATCAGCCATGTGCCTGCTCCACACATAGACGTCCGGATGACGCATGCGCTCCGGCCAGGTGATAAGCGAAATGCAGCTTGCCGCGTGCCGCGTCCAGGCGCAGGGTGAGTTCGACTTCGTCGCAGGGGCGCAGCAGTTGCTGGAACTTCAGCGATTCCATCTCGCGGCAGTGCATCGATGTCCCCAGTCGCGGTGCGGCCAGAGCCAGCGCCCAGCCGACCTGGAGCACACCGGGCAGTACCGGGGCTTGCGGAAAGTGTCCGTCGAAATGGATCAGGTCGGGTGGCAGTTGCAGCACGAGCGTCCAGATGCCGTCCTGCTCGTGCTCAGTCAAGGGCGCCGCGTGGTCGGGACGTGGCGATTGCAACAACGCATCCAGCGCGTGCGGTGAAAGATCGTCGGGCGCCGCGTCAAGCACTCGCCAGATTGGCGGCGACGCGACGCCATAGGCGGCGACGTGGGCCTGCACGTGATCCAGCAGTGCCTGCCGTCCGTGCTGGCGCAACGCGTCGATGCCATCGGCGTTGAGCACCAGCAGCACACCGCTGACTGTGTCGCCCGCATGCGCACCGGCCAGCCACGGATGGCCGTCCAGACATGTCGTCAGCGCATGCGGCTCGCTGCTCACGCGTACATCCTGCGCATGCGTTTGCGCAGCAACCACTCGCCAGCGAACAGCGCGCCCATGATGAAGTAGGCGATGAGGCCGTTGTACAACGTCCACCACGACATCGGCGCCCACAGCGTCAGCATGGCTGACATGCTGCCGTTGAACACGAAGAAAGCCACCCAGACCCAGGTGACCTTGCGCGTGTAGATCACGGCGCTGGGTGGGAAGTCCGGTTCGCGCAGGCGCGCGATCCGCTCGATAAACGAGGGCCCGTAGATAAGGCTCAGTCCGAACGCGATCAGCAGCAAGGCGCTGATCAGGGTGGGGTACCAGCGCAGCAGGCTGGCCTCGCCGCTCAGCGCCAGCAACGCGCAATAGGCCAGCGCAGCGCCGACCATCCAGCGGCCGCCGGGCTCACGCAGCAGCTTGGGCGCACGGATCAGCCAGATCGCGCCGAGTACCAGCGCGAACATCGGTGGCGATACTTTTTCCATGCCGAAGTACACGACAAACGGATACAGCAGGCCAGCCAGCGGAAGCAGGATGTTGGTCAGCTGGCGCATGCGGTTCGTTGTACTTCGACGTAGGCGGCCAGACTGGCGATCGTGGCGAAGTGCTGGCTCGCATGCTTCGCGTTCGACTCGATGCGGATCCCGTAGCGTTTTTGCAGGGCCAGTGCCAGCTCCAGTGCATCCACCGAGTCCAGTCCCAGCCCTTCGCCGAACAGTGGCTGATCGACCGGAATGTCGGTTGCTGCCAGATCCTCCAGATTCAGCGTGTCGATGATCAACTGAGCGATCTCTTGCTCGAGTGCGGGCTGCTCCAGCGCAGCTGGTTCCATGGTATTCACGATGCGACGAGCTCCCTGAGAAAAAGTTGGTGCAGATGTTCGTTGAGACGACGCGATGCGATCGGCATCGGTGCATCGGCGTTGAACGGTGCGGGGTCGATGTCGGCGCCCACGCGCAGGCATACCTCGAATCGACGGTCGGGAATGCGGTACCACGGCTCGGCCTTGGTCAGCGTGGAGGGCGTAACCGTGATGAACACGGGCGTGATGACGCGCGCGCCGCGCAACGCGATGGCCGCCGCGCCGCGATGGAATAACGGCGGCTGCCCCGGCGTGGTGCGTGTGCCTTCGGGAAACATGACCAGGCACTGTCCCTCGCGCAGCACGTCGGCTGCGCTTTCCAGCATCTCCGGACTGCCGTTGTTGCTGATGTATTGCGCTGCACGCAGTGGTCCACTGGTACACGGGTTGCGCCACAACTTTGCCTTGACCACGCAGTTCGCGTCGCGGATCTGCGCGATCAAAAACACCACGTCAATCAGCGAAGGATGGTTGGCCACGACGATCTGGCCCGGTTGGCCCAGCCGCTCCACGCCTTCGACGCGAAAGTCGAGTACCCGCGTGCGGTGCATGAACATGGCATGCAGTCGGAGCGCATGGCTGATCGCCGCACGCGCACGCCGACGCCGCGTCAGCGGATCGCCTGGAATGCAAGCCAGCAGCGGAAAAACCAGCACGCGCAACAACACGCCACCCAGGCCGAACAGCACGAAGCTGGCACCGGTGGCGAACAGTCGCCACAGCCACCCGTCGCCGCGGCGACTCAGCGGGTACGTTGCCAGTTCCATCGGCGTGTCTTCCATACGTGCTCCAGTGAAGCATGTTCCAGTGCAGCATGTTCCAGTGAGGGTTCCTGCGTGTGCAACGCGCGCAGGAAATTCAGTGCATGCGGCCAAGTGCCGGGAGTGCCGTCACCGCCGTGTGGCCCGAGCTCCAGCCGCCAGCTTGTATCTGCCGGTGACTCAATGGATGGATCGATTTTCCCCAATCGCAAAGCCAGAGCATACGAGAACGGCACATCATCGATCCAGCCTGCGTAGGCCGCCGCTGGCTGTTCCTCCGCGATGACCACCACTACCGCTGGCGCGCCTTCGGCCAGCAGCATCGCGCCTTCCAGCATCGCGTGTTCAAACGTATCGGCCTCGCCGGCAATCGCCACCGACTCACCGCGCTGGCCGCGCAGGATCGACCATTGTCCGGCAATTGCGTTGTGTACCGACAGGCCGAACTTGGTCGGCGACAAAGGCTGCTCCTGCGCCACATCGGCAAGCAGGGCAAACGTGCACGGTGTCTCGCCGTGGCGCGACGCGAACACGAACGGCAACTGCTCGTCCTCACCGCACAACGGCCACGCGACTTCCATCGTGATCCGCGCCAGCCGGCTGAGCCGTCGGCGCTGCATCGCAGGCAGGAACGCGCACGTGGGTTGCTCCAGGTTGTCAGGCACGATGTGCGGCGCCTGCGCCCATGCCTGCCACGCTTGCGTGCTGTCGAGGCCCGGTGCCCAGGCGCGCCATTGCTCGATGCGAAAATCCATCATGCGCCATCCTGCACATGACGGCGAAACAGCAGCGACGCGCAACTGCCACCGAAGCCGAAGCTGTTAGACATCACGCTGTCGATGCGCTGCGCGCGGTTCGCCGCAAGCAAGGGTGCATCGGCGAATGCCGGGTCGGGTGTGCCGACGGGTGTGCCCGCGGCAAGAAAGTCGTGTTCCATCATCAGCAGTCCGGCGATGGCGTCCAGCGCGCCCGCCGCACCCGGCGCGTGCCCGCTCTGCCCCTTGATCGAGGACATTGGCGGCACCGGAACTTCGTGTTCGGCGAACACCGCAGCTATCGCCTGCCACTCTGCAAGATCACCTTGTGGGGTGGAGCAGGCGTGGGTGTTGATGTAATCGGGCAGGGCACCATCGGCCTGTTTCAGCGCTTGCCGCATCGCATGCGCGATGCCGTCGGCGCCCGGGCCAACCATGCTGGCGCCATCGGTGCAGGCGCCGTAACCCACCAGTTCGGCCAGGACACGCGCACCACGCGCAATGGCGTGCTCCAGCGACTCCAGCACCAGCACACCGGCGCCGGCGGCGAGCACGAAGCCGTCGCGGTCACGATCGTAAGGGCGTGAGGCAAGTTGCGGTTGCGGGTTGCTGGACAGCGCGCCCATCACGTCGAAAAACATCGCCGAGCTGTCGTGCAGTTCGTCGGCACCGCCGGTAATCACGATCTGCTGCTTGCCCAGCTGGATCAGCTCCATCGCATGGCCGATCGCATGCGTCGCGCTGGTGCAGGCCGAACTCACCGTATAGCTCACCCCACCGATGCCGAACGTGTGCGCCAGGCTGGCCGACAAGCTGCTGCTCATGGCGCGAGGCACGATGAAGGGTGACAGCTTGCCGATGCCCCTGGCGCGAAAACTGTCCAACGCCTGCTCGTGTTCGCTCATGGCGGCACCGCCGCCGAGTACCAGTCCGCAATCCTGCGCATGCAACGCGTCCGCCGACAGGCCGGCCTGTGCGGTTGCTTCCTTCAACGCGTGCCACGTATACAGGCCCGGGTTGGTCAGGAAGCGGCGCAGCTTTCGCGGCGGCTCGGGCAGCGCCGCAAGATCCACCGGGCCGCCCACGTGGCAATGCATGCCGAGACGGACGAAACCGTCCATCGTGCGCAGGCCGCTGCGTCCGCTGCGCAACGCATCGAGCATCGCCGCATTGTCGTTGCCAAGACAGGAGACCGAACCCATGCCGGTCACCACCACCCGTGGCAGTCCGCGCGCATCGTGCAAGTGCGACTGCATCAATCGATCGCCTTGAAAATCAGCGAGGTGTTGATGCCGCCGAACGCAAAGTTGTTGCTCATCACGCAGTTGGTATGGATGTGCCGGCCGCTGCCCATGATGTGGTCGAGTTCGGCACACTCCGGGTCGATATCAACCAGGTTGATGGTCGGCGCAAACCAGCCCTCACGCATCATGCGGATCGCCCACCATGCCTCCAGCGCGCCGCAGGCACCGAGCGTGTGGCCGACATAACTTTTCATCGAGCTGACTGGCACGCGCGAGCCGAGCACAGCCGCCGTGGCATGGCTTTCGGCGACGTCGCCACGATCGGTGGCGGTGCCATGCGCGCTGACATAGCCGATCGCCGAGGCCGGCAGCTGCGCGTCGGTCAGCGCCATCTGCATCGCCACGGCCATCGTCTCGCTGGTTGGCTGGGTGATATGACTGCCATCGGAATTGCAGCCGAAGCCGATCACCTCAGCGTAAATCGTCGCGCCGCGTGCCTTCGCATGTTCGTACTCCTCCAGCACCAGCGTTGTGGCACCTTCGCCGACCACCAGGCCATCACGGCCGCGATCGAACGGGCGTGGCGTGAGTGCGGGTTCGTCGTTGCGCGTGCTGGTGGCGAACAGTGTGTCGAACACGGCCGCGCCAGGGCCGGACAATTCCTCGGCGCCACCACACAGCATCAACTTCAGCTTGCCTTGCTGGATCGCCTCGTAGCCGTAACCGATCGCCTGGCTGCCCGACGTGCAAGCGCTGGAGGTAGGGATGATGCGGCCCTTGAGGCCGAAGAAAACGCCGATGTTCACCGCCGTGGTGTGCGCCATCATCTGGATATAGCTGGTCGCGGTAACACCTTGCATGGAGCCGGTGTCGAGCATGCGTCCAATCACGCGTACCGGTTCGATGCTGCCGCCGGACGAACCGTACGCCACACCCATGCGGCCATCGCGGATGCTCGCATCGTCGCGTAGGCCAGCATCACGCAATGCATGCTCGCTGGCAGCCACGGCAAGCTGCGCTACGCGGCCCATCGAGCGCACTTGCTTGCGCGGCCAATCGGGCAGTTGGAAGTCTTCCACCGGACAGCCGAGTCGACCGTTCAGCGCATCGAAATAATCCCATTCGGGCATGCGCCGCACCGCGTTGCGGTACTCGCGCAGGCGTGCCTGGATCTGCGTCCAGTCGTGACCGAGCGCGGTGATGCCGCCCATGCCGGTGATGACGACGCGCTTCATCGCGGCGATGTCCTTATCGAAAGAAGAATATTCATCATGTGTCGTGTTCGCGGGCAGGCATGCTCGCCGGCACCAGTAGTGCGGTGAAGCCGATACCCAGTAGCAAGGTGAGTCCGAATTCGCGCAGCGCCGGCATCGAGCTCAGTGCCAGCAAGCCGAACGAGAGCAGGGCAGTGATCGCCGACAGCAGCACGCTGGTGTAGACGGCACCCGGGCGATGCGCGACGTGCGGTTCGCCCTCATGCAGGAACAGCGCATAGTTCGCGCCCACACCCAGCACCAGCATCAGCGCCATCCAGTGGAACAATGTCAGCGGGTGCGCGAGATAGCCGAGCGCGGCCAGTGTGAGCCCGATGCCGCACAGCGGCGGCAGCAGCACGCGCGGCGCGCGGCCCCAGCCATAGCGCCAACCAAACACCGGCACGATCAACAACAGCGCCGCCAGCAGCCACACACTGGCATAGCGACGGTAAGTGCCGAACAGCGCCGAGACGCTGGCTGCCTTGTCCACCATCTGCACGCCTGGCAGTCCCGCCGCGGCCCGAGCCAGCAACGCTGCGTCATCCTGACCTTGCGGCAGCACCAGCGACGCGTAGCCTTGCGCGCTGTGCTGCAACCATAGATAGCGGAACGGAGTGGCAGCCGGCGAGGCCAGCCACGCTTGCAGATCGATCGACGTGCCGGGCCACGCGGCAAGATACGTCGCCATCGCCGGTGCCTTGAAACCAGCATCGACCAATAGCTTCTGCATGCGTTCGGGGTGCGTCATCAACGGCGCCAGCAGCGCCTGGCTCTCGTGTTGCCGCTGTAGTGAAGGCACCATGCCAGCCAGGCCGAGCCAGCTCTGCAACTGATTGTGGTCAACCATCGATTGCAGCCGCTGCTCCAGCGCTTCCTCACGTTGCAACGTCTGCTCGATGCTGTCGCCCTGCACCAGATAGAACTGGCTGTTGTTGCCGAGGCCGGTGATTTCGCGAATCTGCGCATCCTGCGCGGCGAGCGCGGTGGGCGGCGCGATCAACAGGTGGATATCGTCGTCATGACTCAACCGCCACCAGCCCGGTATCGCGATCAGCACCAGCAGTGCCAGCGCGAGCGCGCCGCGCATGCCCGAGCCGTAGTGGCGCACGCTGTTCTGCAACGCCAGTGCGTAACGCACCGGTTGCGCTGACAGCGGTTTCGCGGGCCGCTGCAACAAGGCCGGCAGCAGCCAGAACACGCTGAGGCAGGCAGCCAGCATGCCGCTCATTGCGAATACGGCCATCTGGCGCAAGGCGGGAAACGGTACCAGGCCGAGCAACGCATAACCCAACAGCGACGTTCCCAAGGCCAGCAGTAGCGCCGGACGTACCTGACGCAGACCATTCGCTGCCTGCCAGCGCTCACCGGCGTTCGCACGCGCGCTCAGGTACTGGATTGAATAGTCCACCGCCTCACCGAGCAGGGCGGCGCCGAAGACGAGCGTGAGCAGATAGATCTGGCCGAACACCAGCAGCGTGACCGTGGTCGCGGCGACGACGCCCACGGCGGTCGACAGGAACGCAAGCAACAGCGGCCCCGGCGAGCGGAACACGCCCAGCAACAGCAGCGCGATGCCCAGCGAAGAAATCCAGCCGACCATGTGCACATCGTGCTCGGCGCCAGCGCGTGCCGCGGCCGCATAGAACACTGCACCGGTGCGCAGCAGATGCGTGCCCGGGTAATCACGTTCAACCGCCTGCTCGGCGCGACCCAGCGCAGCGAGTGCCTGACGCTGCACGGTGTCGTCATACGACGAACCACGCAAGGTAGCGGTAACCATCACGTAGCTGCGGTCGTCGCGATGCGCAGTAAGCAGGTTATCCTCGGGCAGCAGTGGCGAGCGCGTCCACGGCTGCTGATCCTGCCAGTGCTGCAGCCAGCCGAACGGGTCGTCCTGCAGCGGTACGCCCACACTGGTGAGGAACGGTTCGTTGAGATGTCGCGCCAGCGCCTGCGCCGGGTCGTAGTCAGCGCGTGACAGTGCCTCGCGATCGGCGTCGGACAACAGCACGAAGCGATGCGCAAGATAGGGCGCGACGAACTGATGCAGATCGAACGGTGGCAGCTCGGCCAGCACCGATTCAAAGACATGATCCTTGGACAGGGCAGCGCCCAACGCGCGCGCCGCCGCCTTGGCGCGATCGTCATCGGTGTTTTCCACCAGCAGTACCATGCGGTCGCCGTTCGCGTGAGCGAGTTGCTGTGCCGCGACTTCAGCCAGCGGGTTGCGTTCGGTGTTTGGCAGCATCGCCAGCAGATCGGTCTGGATCGGCAGGCCGCCGCGGCCGAACAGCAGCCACGCGCCCAGCGTGGCGATCGCCAGTGTCGCAACAGCGAACAGTCCGGCGCGTATCCATAGGGCTCGCCGGTTGTTCATGGCGCGCCGAGCGCGTGCTGTTCCAGTGCGCTGAGCGTTCCGGCAGCGCGTGCGCCGGTGAAACGGATGCGCGTGCTGGTGCCGTCCTGCATGTCGATGCGGATGCCTTCGAGAAACGCATCGCCGTCCAGGTCGATGCTGCCCAGCACGCGCGCCATGCGCTCCTGTTTCGGCGTGAAATGCAACGTCCATTGCGCCGGCGTGCCGCTTGCCTGCAGATCGAACTGGCGCAGCACTTCATCCGGCTGTCCCGACAGCATCGACTGCAGCATCTGCGAAATCTGGCTGACCCCACGGTCATTGCGCATCGGCTGCAACTGTCCCTGCGCATCGACGCGCGCACTATGGCTGCCAGTGAGCGCCAGGGTTTCCTGGTAAGGCACCTGCACTTGCCACAACATGCCGTGGCCGAGCACAAACAACAGCTGTCCGGAACTGACCTGTGGCTGCGACAGCGCCGGATTTGAGCGGGTCTGGCTGAACTCGGCGCGCACGGCGGCGTGCTTGCCGAGTTCGGTGAGCACGCTCTTCAGCAGGGCAGGATCGGCGGTTGCGGCATGGGCCGCGAAGCCGACACAGCACAGCAGGAGTGTGATCAGGCGACGCATGCGCGTTCTCTCCGCAGACGTCGCCACAACAATCGTGGTGCACGCGGCAGCATGCCGAGCAACAGCCGCGTATGCATGGCCGAGATGCGCAGGTTGTCGTGCAGCATGCGGAAATGCGACAGCCCATTTTCGGGATAGATCACCCGGGTAGCCAGGTTGCGCATCGGCACGCCGCGCCAGGCCAGCCGCACGGCCATCTCGGTGTCGAAATCCATGCGCGCCGGCAACGGCGCACGAGCTATTTCCGCACACGTGGCAACCAGCGGATACAAGCGATAGCCGCACATCGAGTCGCTGATTTCGAACGACAGCGTTTCCATCCATACGAAGAAGTGGGTGACATAGCGACCGTAGAGTCGTGCGCGCGGCACGCTGTCGTCGTACACCGCGCGGCCGCAAATCAGAGCCTGCGGATGAGCGCGTGCCTCGGCGAGAAAGTGTGGAACGTCGGTCGTGTCGTGCTGGCCGTCGGCATCGATCTGCAGCGCGTGCGTGTAGCCGGCTTCATGCGCGGCGAGCAAGCCGGTGGTGAGCGCGCGGCCCTTGCCCTGGTTGTGCGGAAGGCGCAGAAGGTGAACACCGGATATTTCGCGAACGAGCGTATCCAGCACGTCGCGTGTAGCGGCATCGCTGCCGTCGTCCACGATCATCACCGGCAGCTCATACGCGCGCAGTGCCTGCACGGTGCGCGCGATGGTGTCCTTGTGGTTGTAGATCGGAATCAGCGCGCAAGGCGCGAAGACTCCTGCAACGGTTGCGCCTGCGTGCATGAAGACGGCGCCTGTCGGTGTCAGCGATCGAGCAGCGAGTGCACCGTGGCGATCAGGTCGCCCACCGTACGCACATTCTTGAAATCCTCAGGCTTGATGCGCATCCCGGTCATGTCCTGTACCTGGATCGCCAGGTCCACCGCATCGATGCTGTCCAGCTCCAGGTCGGTGAACAGATGGGCTGCCGGCGTGACGCGTGTCGGCTCGATCTCGAAGGTGTCATGCAACACCTTCCTGAGCCTGCTCAGGACGTCTTCATCGCTAATCCCTGCTGCCATCATCGTGCTCATAACTATTTGCCTGCTCTTGCCTTGATCGATTCCGTGTGCGCCGATGGCCAGCCGGAATGCTTTTCGTCGGGCGCAGTCAAGCGCCTGGGACGACGGCATCCCGATCCTGGTACCGGCTTTGTGATAATCGGCCTTGACCGATTTGCCCGCGAAGCGGGCCCCCTGAAACAAGCTTTGCCTTTGTAGGCAAAGCCTTACATATCGTCACAATGGCCGCATAGTAACAGAATCGTGTGCCGCATACTCCGGCCGCCCGCTGTGCAGTGGCATGGCCGGAGCAGCGCGCCGACACAAAAAAGCCGCCGGCGGACCGGCGGCTCTGATGCAGGTACCCGACGCTTACTGACCGCGCATGCGGCCCTGGAAGCGGGTGCTGTTATTGCCCATGTGCGGCAGCTTGATCTTGCCGATCGCGTTGATGCGCTCCTCGGCCAGACGGTCGGCCGCCAGGTAGGTCGGCACGTTCTGCGTCTTGGAGATCTCGAAAATGCGGCCCAGGTTGTAATAGATCGTGCGCATCATGCGCATCGCGCGCTCGCGGTTGTAGCCGTCGATTTCCAGCGACACGTTCATCACGCCACCGGCGTTGACCGCGTAGTCCGGCGCGTACAGCACGCCGCGACGGGCCAGCTCGTCGCCGATCTCGTCGGTAGCCAGCTGGTTGTTCGCGGCGCCGCAGATGATCTTCGCCTTGATGCGGTCGATCGTCTGCGCGTTGACGGTGCCGCCCAGCGCGCACGGCGAATACACGTCGGCGTCGACGTCGTAGATCTCGTCCAGGCCCACGGCTTCGCAACCCAGCTCGTCGACGCAGCGCTGCACCGCATCCTTGTTGATGTCGGTGACGAACACTTTCGCGCCCTGCTCGCGCAGCAGCTTGATGAACTCGCTGCCAACGTGGCCGCAACCCTGCACGGCGTAGCTGTACTTGCCCACGTCTTCGTTGCCGTGCTTGAACTGCAGCGCGGCCATCAGGCCCTGCAGCGTGCCATACGCGGTGAACGGCGACGGATCGCCCGAGCCGCCGTGCACCTGGTGCACGCCGGTCACGTATTCGGTTTCACGGAACACGTATTCCATGTCGTTGACGTCGATGCCGACGTCCTCGGCGGTGATGTAGCGGCCGTTCAACGAGTTGACGAAGCGACCGAACGCGCGGAACAGCGCCTCGGACTTGTCCTTGCTCGGATCGCCGATGATCACCGCCTTGCCGCCGCCCAGGTTCAGGCCGGCCACGGCGTTCTTGAAGGTCATGCCGCGCGACAGGCGCAGCACGTCGTTGACGGCCTCCTGCTCGGTCTTGTACGGCCACATGCGCAGACCGCCGAGCGCAGGGCCCAGCACCGTATTGTGGATCGCGATGATGGCCTTCAGGCCGGCGTCCTTGTTGTGGCAAAAGACGACTTCTTCGTGACCGGTTTTGGCGATGGTTTCAAAGATCATTGGAACGGTTGACTCCATGATTCGAGCTGCCTGACGGCATCTCCAGAGGGTGGCGGGGGAGGTAAGCAACAGCCCCCGTCGGAGGGGAAGGAAAGCTAAGGAAACTTGTCGCCTCGATCGGAGCAGGGGCGGAGAATCAAAGGGACAAGTTTAATACGTCGCCCCGTGCGATTGTGACGCGGCGCAACAAATCGCAGGCGTATGGAGCCGCCAGCCGCTCTGCTCCCTCCCCTGCCTGCAGGGGAGGGTTGGGGTGTGGTGGCTCTTGAAAGCTACCGCTCCAAAACCCCAGAACTCAGATGCTGAGCCACCTTCCGGGGCGGAAGTGCCAGCCATCCCGATGCTGTTCCCAGCTCGCATCAACGTATCGATAGCCGGGCTTTTCCGGAATCCACTGGCCGGGAACCGGCACATAGTCGTGCCCGTCCCAGCGCGAGTAGCTGTGCGCCCACACATAGCCGTAGCGTGGCTTGACCGTCTCGACGACAAACGGCGGCGGTGGCCGAGGTGCCACCACGTCGTTCGCGTAATAGGACGCGAGCAGCGGCTGGTGTACCGCGCCTGGCTCTGAGCAGCCACTGCCCAGGGCGGCGACTGCAGCGGCTAGCGAGACGATGGCAACGAGGCGAATGGACATGGTCGCGGCTTTCCTGTCGAGAGTTGGGAAGGTGCTGCGACGTTATACCGCCCGCTGGGCATTTGCCCAACTGTCGAGGTAGACCACTGGTTCGTACCTCTTGCGAGCAGACGCGTCTGACGGCTTCGGGTAGTTCTACTGGACAGGCTTCAGTGCATTTACACATGCGACGTTTATCGAAGCTGTAGAGAGTGGCGCGGTCGACTGGAGATCGTGACGCAACGGGCAAAAATAATTTCACGATCACCACCGATACGTTTCCGCTCAGATGGGCAGGCGGCGATTCAACGTTCCGACTGCGTCAGGGCCACTTCATCACTGAAGAATGTCTGTCGAGAATCCCCGATTGTCGACCGCAGCAGGCTGCGCCTGTCATCCACTTTCATTAGAGATCACTATGCAAAATCTTAGTCGTTGGTCGATCAGCCTGCTGGCTCTCGCGCTGATCTTCCCGATGGTCAGTCGGGCATCGAACGCGACCGACCGTGCCGATGTGCTTCAACAATCGCAGCAGACACTGGCCCATCTATACGCCGCAGAACCGCACACTCGCGCTGCTGTAGAGGGGGCGGCGGGCTATGCCACCTTCCGCAATTTTGGCTTGAAGATCCTGGTCGCCGGTGGCGGCAAGGGCTCCGGCCTGGCTGTCGACAACGCCAGTAAAAAGGAGACCTTCATGAAAATGCTGGAGGTCCAGGCTGGCCTGGGCTTCGGCATCAAGCAATTCGAAGTGGTCTTCGTGTTCGAAACGCGCGCCGCCATGGAGCAGTTCGTGAATCAAGGATGGGAGTTTGGCGGGCAGGCCACGCTGGCCGCGAAGGATGGCCACGTCGGGCGTGCCATGCAGGGCGCCGTTTCCGTCTCACCCGGCATATGGATGTACCAGATCACCGAGAACGGCCTGGCCGCCG
This sequence comes from Rhodanobacter sp. MP7CTX1, assembly GCF_014205795.1. GTDB lineage: Bacteria > Pseudomonadota > Gammaproteobacteria > Xanthomonadales > Rhodanobacteraceae > Rhodanobacter. Next base: position 25,064 of record NZ_JACHCN010000004.1, on the reverse strand, counting down.
AGATCACCGCCAAAGGCACGCGCTACTACAAAGACGACAACCTCAACTAGCGCCAATGCAACGAAGGTGAGCGCGGCCACGTAGGTTGGGGTGAGCGCAGCGATGCCCAACATGCACTCCAGCACCCAGAAAAACGTTGGGCATCGCTACGCTCCCCCCAACCTACGCTCCGCAGGCGCAACCGCGGGCTCTTGTGGGAGCGACTTCAGTCGCGATAGCTCTGAACGGCTACGAGCATCGCGACTGAAGTCGCTCCCACAAGAGCATTCGCGCACAAGGTGCACTCCTACAAAATCTCGCGCTCGCGCGAATCAACGAATCCCTTCCAGATCCAGTTGCAGAACCCAGAACAAAAAAACGCCCCGCATGCGGGGCGTTCTCCATCGCTACGCTCACCCCAACCTGCGTTCCCCATGCGCAACCGCGGGCTCTTGTGGGAGCGACTTCAGTCGCGATAGCTCTGAACGGCTACGAGCATCGCGACTGAAGTCGCTCCCACAGGAGCATTCACGCACGAGGTGCGCTCCTACAAAATCTCGCGCTCGCGCGAATCAACGAATCCCTTCCAGATCCAGTTGCAGAACCCAAAACAAAAAAACGCCCCGCATGCGGGGCGTCTTCCATCAGGCCAGGATCAAATCAAATCAGGCCAGATCAAATCAGGCCAGGATCAAATCAAACCAGCCTCAACCGACCCATACACCAGCACGCCAGTGCCAACCATCGCGGCCCTGTTCCCAGTGCGGGTGCACGTAGTGATAACCCGGGCGAGCCGGTTCCCAGTGGCCGCGGGCCGCCACGTAGCGGTGGCCATCCCAGCGCCAGTACCCGTTGGCCCAGATATAGCCCGCTCGCGGCTGTACCTGTTCCACGAACATCGGCGGCGGCGGCTGCGGTGCCACTACTTCCACATATCCGGGGGCGGGGGCATAGGCAGGGGCGTAGGCAGGACCGCGCTCGACCACAGCCGGGCGTGCGGGTTCGACCACGCAGCCGGCGGCCAGTGCGGTCACGGCGACAAGGGAGGCCAAGGCAACAAGGCGAATAGTCATGGTCAGCTGCTTTCCTGTGGTGAGAGTTGAGGATGAGTCGCGGCGTTGCGTTACGTAAAATTACGTAGGTAGTGTCGTCTGACGGAAGCTTTCGCGACAGTCGTCCGCGTTTCGCAAGTTGTTGCGCGTTCAGCGGGTCCGCTACAGCGAGTCCCGCTGCACGCAGTCAACCTCAACGACCCCAGTACCCATTGCGGAAACGCCAGCCGTCACGGCCGTGCACCCAATAGGCCGGGCGATAGCTATAACCGGGGCGCGCGCGCACCCAGTAACCGCCCGCCCAGACATGGCGGCGTGCGTACCCGTCCCAGCGCCAGTAACCCGGTGCCCATACATAACCCGCGCGCGGCGGTGGTACGCGTTCGAAACGTGGCGCCGGCGGCGCCACGCCAATGCTCACGCCAACTGCAACCTGTGCCGCGGCGGGCGGTGCGTACATCGCACCAGCGCAGGCCAGGCCGAGTCCGGCAAGCAGGGCAAGCTTGAGGGGCATGCTTTTCATCGTGGGTCTCCCTTGGGCCGCACCATGCGGCTGTGGGAACAATAACGGGGGGAAGCGGGAGGTGTTGACCACCCGCCGATGGCTCGTTCAGGTTTCGGCCGGACCTCGCGGCGTCTCAGTGAGTGGCTCCACAGGGTGCCTTCAGCGCGTTAATTCCGCTTGCGCACGCGGCGCCAACGGCATTCAAAACACGTCGTTCGCGTCGCATGAAATGTACGAACGATCGTGCTATTCTGTTCAGCATGACCACCGCAACCCTCCCCAGCAAGCGCGCTTCCACCCGTGATCTGATCCTCGATCACGCCTATGAGCTGGCCCGCAACGACGGTCTGGAAGGGCTGTCGATCGGCACCCTGGCGATCGACGTAGGCATGTCCAAGAGCGGCCTGTTTGCCCATTTCGGTTCGCGTGAAGACCTGCAGCTGGCCGTGCTCGACACCGGCACCCGCCGCTTCACGGCGAAGGTGTTGCTGCCGGCGCTGAAGCGTCCACGGGGTCTTCCGCGGCTGCGCAGCATTGTGGCGAACTGGCTCGAATGGGGCCGCGAGTACCAGAGCGGCTGCGTTCTGCTCTCCGCGACCAGCGAATACGATGGACGAAATGGTGCGCTGCACGATAAGGTGGTGCAACAGCAGGCTGGCTGGCGCGGCGAACTGCAAAAGGCGATCGCACAGGCGGCAGCGGAAGGGCATCTGCGCAGCGACACCGACACCGCCCAGCTCGCGTTCGAAATCTATGCCCTGATGCTCGGCGTGCACCATGACGCCGGGTTGTTCGGGTTCGACGAGGCCGGCCAACGCGCCGCGCAGGCCTTCGAACGTCTCTGGCGCAGCTGGCAAACCTGAGGAATCGCGCATGTCCTCCAAACGCACCGCCGCGAAAACCCCCAACCCGAACGCTCATCCTGGGCTCGCCGCTCGTTTCAAGCTGGGTACCGTGCGCGCCGGCTTCGCGCTGGGCAGCCGGCTGGCACCGAAGCACACGGTGAACCGCGCCGCACGCCTGTTCGCCACGCCGTTCGCCAGCAGCCGCAGTCGGGCAGACGCGGCGCAGCCGGATAGCGACATGCAGCGCGGCCAACTCGAGGTCAACGGCGAGACCATCGCCACCTATGTGTGGGGCGACCCCGTGCTGCAGCCCTACGCGCTGCTGGTGCATGGCTGGTCCAGTTTCGGCCTGCGCTACCTGCCGTGGGTGGCCAAGCTGCGCGCGCTGGGCTACGCCGTGGTGACGTTCGATCAGCCCGGCCACGGCCACAGCACCGGCAAGTTGTGCACTCTGCCGGAATTCACCGACACCGTGCACGCCATCGGCCAGTACTACGGTGAGGCCGCGCTGGCGATCGGCCACTCGCTCGGCGGCGCTGCCGTGGTGCTCGCACAGGACCAGGACTGGCACGCGCGCAAGTTGATCCTGGTCGCGCCCGCCGCCGACATGAAAGCGGCCACCGGCCGCTTCTTCCGTTTCGTGCGCCTCGGCGAACACCTGCGCGATCCCTTCCACGCCTGGCTCCAGCGCCGCACCGGCGTCAGCGTGGACGACCTGCAAATCCACCACCACCTGCCCGCACTCGGCCAGCCCGGCCTGATCGTGCACGACCTCGATGACGACGACGTGCCATGGGGCGAAGGCGAGCGCTACGCCCAGTACTGGCCCGGCGCCCGCCTGTTCACCACCCAGGGCCTCGGCCATCGCCGCGTACTCGACGCACCCGAAGTCATCGACGCCTCGCTAGCCTTCCTCCGCGGCGAAGAAGTCGGCACCCGCGTCATCGGTAGCCTCAACCTCCCACTCTGCATGTAACCCAGCTTCCCTTCTCCCCTCGGGAGAAGGTGCCCAAAGGGCGGGTGAGGGTCCGGCCGAAGCGAGGCCGTAAGATCCCTTCTCCCTGTGGGAGAAGGTGCCCGAAGGGCGGATGAGGGTCCGGCCAGAGCGAACTGTTGAACTAGCGCAGTACTCAGCTCTCCAGGCTCACCCCAACCACACTCTCCCAAAAGCGCAGCCCTCCGCTCGCACCACAAACCACCCAAAAACTCCCCCCTCGACCCCGATCCACTAGAATCGCGAAGTTCAAGCACACGATGTTCGGAGTCCCCATGAGTTCCCCCGCCAAGCACGTCCCCGCCAGCGAATCGCAGCACGAGACCACCCCACTGCGTTTCGTCACCGCAGCCAGCCTGTTCGATGGTCACGACGCGGCGATCAACATCATGCGCCGCATCATCCAGTCGCAAGGCGCGGAGGTGATCCACCTCGGCCACAACCGCTCGGTGGAAGACGTCGTGCGCGCCGCCTTGCAGGAAGACGCCGACGCGATCGCGCTGTCGTCCTACCAGGGCGGCCACGTCGAGTACTTCAAGTACATGGTGGACATGCTGAAGGAACGCGGTGCCGGCCACATCCGCGTGTTCGGCGGCGGCGGCGGCACCATCACCCCCGAAGAAATCAAGGAGCTGCAGAGCTACGGTGTCGAGCGCATCTATCATCCTAACGACGGCATGAAGCTCGGCCTCACCGAGATGATCGAAGACGTGATGCATCGCGCCGGCACAGCCGCGACGAAGCGCGCGGAAGGCGAAACCGACGCCGTACCGAAAGTCGACATCGACGACGAAATCTCCATCGGCCACATGCTCTCCGCCATCGAGGAAGGCAAGCTCGGCGACACCGACCTCGCACGCCTGCGCAAGGAATGGAAACTCGCCGGCAAGCACACCCCCGTGCTCGGCCTCACCGGCACCGGCGGCGCCGGCAAATCATCCGTAGTGGACGAACTGCTGCTGCGCTTCCTGCACGCGTTCCCGCACATGCGCATCGCCGTGCTCGCCGTCGATCCCACGCGCCGTCGTTCCGGTGGCGCGCTGCTCGGCGATCGCATCCGCATGAACTCGCTGCGCAGCCATCGCGTCTACATGCGCTCCATGGCCACGCGCCGCCAGCACGCCGCCACCAGCATCGTGCTGCACGACTGCATCGATTTCCTGAAGAGCCAACCCTACGACCTGGTGATCGTCGAGACCGCCGGCATCGGCCAGAGCGATTCGGAGATCGTCGACCTGGTCGACTTCCCGGTCTACGTCATGACCAGCGAATACGGCGCCGCCAGCCAGCTCGAAAAGATCGACATGATCGACTTCGCCGAGCTCATCGTGCTCAACAAATTCGACAAGCGCGGCGCCGAAGACGCCCTACGCGACGTGCGCAAACAGTGGAAGCGCAACCGCACCGCCTTCACCCTCAAAGACGAAGACGTCCCGGTCTATCCCACCATCGCCAGCCAGTTCAACGACCCCGGCGTCACCTGGATGTTCTCCAACCTGTGCCGCCTGATGCGCGAAAAGCTGCATCTCGGAACGACGGCGGCGCTCGAATCCGCAGGGCAGGGCGGGGCCAAGCTCGACTGGAAACCCCAACTCGACACCACCCTGAAAGAACCCCGCGCCACCGTCCTGATCCCCGGCAACCGCGTCCGCTACCTCGCCGAAATCGCCGAGCAAGGCCGCAGCATCAACTCCGGCATCGAACGCCAGGCCGAATACGCCAGCAAAGCCCAGCACTACTACGAAGCCCTGAAAGAGCTAGGCGACGACAAACTGCCACGGGCACTCGACCTGTACCACACCGTCGACCTGCACCAGCCCGTCGCCCTGCACGGCTCCTTCGACTCCGGTGCTGCGCACCTACGCTCAGGACGAACGGATGATAAAACCGTTCATGGTGAGCCAACCCCCCACACCACAACCGTTCGCGCTGAGCGTAGCCCGCATCCCTCAACCGTTCACGCTGAGCGTAGCCCGCAGGGCGAAGTCGAAGCGTCCCTCACCCCCTCAATCGGCACCACCCCCTCAACCAGCACGCACCCCTCAACCGTTCCCGCTGAGCGTAGCCCGCAGGGCGAAGTCGAAGCGCCGCCGCACCCCCAAGTCGACCGCAGCATCCTTCTCCTCCGCCAACGCTACAACTCAGCCCTCAAAGAACTAAGCCACGAAGCCATCCACCAGCTCCGCGAATGGCCGACCCTCTACAAATCCGTCACCGCCGAATTCAACGAATACAAAGTCCGCGACAAAGTCATCCGCGTCGAGAACTACCGCGACTCCCTGAGCCACCAGAAAATCCCAAAAGTCTCCCCACCCAAATCCAAAGTCTGGGGCGAACTCGTCAGCTTCCTCGGCCGCGAAAACCTGCCAGGTCACTACCCGTACACCGGCGGCGTCTACCCCTATCGCCGCAGCGGTGAAGACCCCACCCGCATGTTCGCCGGTGAAGGCACGCCCGAGCGCACCAACCGCCGCTTCCATTACCTGAGCCAGGGCGGCGCCGCCACGCGCCTGTCCACCGCGTTCGACTCCGTCACCCTATACGGCGAAGACCCCGCGCCACGCCCGGACATCTACGGCAAGATCGGCAACTCCGGCGTCAACATCGCCACGCTCGACGACATGAAGAAGCTGTACTCCGGCTTCGACCTCAGCGCGCCCAGCACATCCGTCTCGATGACCATCAACGGCCCCGCGCCGATGATCCTCGCGATGTTCATGAACACCGCGATCGACCAGAACGTCGAAAAGTACCTGCGCGAAGACGATGCCCGCTGGGCCGCCGCCGAAAAGAAGATCGCCGCGGTCTACAAAAACGTGAAGCGCCCGCAATACCACGGCGACCTGCCCAAGGGTAACGAAGGCCTGGGCCTGGGCCTGCTCGGCGTCTCCGGCGACGAATTGGTAGATGCGGAAACCTACGCGCGCATCAAGCAGTTCACCCTGCAGAACGTCCGCGGCACCGTGCAAGCCGACATCCTCAAAGAAGACCAGGCGCAGAACACCTGCATCTTCAGCACCGAATTCGCGCTGCGCATGATGGGCGACATCCAGCAGTACTTCGTCGACCACAAGGTGCGCAACTTCTACTCGGTGTCGATCAGCGGTTATCACATCGCCGAAGCGGGCGCGAATCCGATCAGCCAGCTCGCCTTCACCCTGAGCAACGGCTTCACCATCGTCGAGTACTACCTCGCGCGCGGCATGAAGGTAGACGACTTCGCGCCCAACCTCAGCTTCTTCTTCTCCAACGGCATGGACCCGGAGTACACCGTCATCGGCCGCGTCGCCCGCCGCATCTGGGCACGCGCCATGCGCGAGCGCTACGGCGCAAGCAGCAGAAGCCAGATGATGAAGTACCACATTCAAACGAGCGGTCGCTCGCTGCACGCGCAAGAGATCCAGTTCAACGACATCCGCACCACGCTGCAGGCGATGTACGCACTGTTCGACAACTGCAACAGCCTGCACACCAATGCCTACGACGAAGCCATTACCACGCCCACCGAAGAAAGCGTGCGCCGCGCCGTCGCGATTCAGATGATCATCAACAAGGAACTCGGCCTCAACTTCAACGAGAACCCCTGGCAGGGCAGCTACGTCGTCGATGCACTCACCGACCTGGTGGAAGAAGCCGTATACAAAGAGTTCGAAGCGATCAGCGAGCGCGGCGGCGTGCTCGGCGCAATGGACACCATGTACCAGCGCGGCAAGATCCAGGAAGAGTCGATGTACTACGAGCACAAGAAGCACGACGGCTCGCTGCCACTGATCGGCGTCAACACCTTCCTGCCAAAGGACCATGGCGGCGAGATCGCCACCGAGATTGAGCTGATCCGCTCCACCGAAGAAGAGAAGGGCCAGCAGATCCAGAACGTGAAGCTCTATGGGGAGGCGCGCAACGCGCTCGCTTCAGATAGCCTCAAGGTGCTGCAGGCGACGGCGCGGGATCGGCGGAATGTGTTCGAGCAGTTGGTTGAGGCGGTGAAGTACAACTCGCTGGGGCAGATCTCGCATGCGCTGTATGACGTGGGTGGGGAATACCGCCGCAACATGTAAGCGACCCGCTTGAACCCTCTCCACTCCAGGGAGAGGGCAGGGTGAGGGGCGGGTGCTCGCGGTAGGCTTCATTAGCACCCATTCGCAAGGACGCGAACCCATGCCCATCATTTCCAGCTTCTTCGGTATTTACGTGCGCATGTACTTTGCCGATCACGCACCACCGCATATCCATGTGGAATATCAGGGGCACGAGGCAGTGATCGCCATTGCGGACGGAATGCTTGTGCAGGGCGATTTACCCAACCGAGCTTTGGTGCTGGTTCGACAGTGGTGTCTCGACCATCGGTCCGAGCTGGAGCAGAATTGGGCTCGTGCGCAAGCCTTGCAGCCGCTGAGCCGAATTCCCGGAGCCGACAATGATTAAGCTGAAATCGATCGAGTCGAAAGGTGGCTACCGATTGCTCCTGCGTTTTTCTGACAAAACCTCGGGGGTGTACGACTTCACGCCTTTCGTCGAGGCTTCCACCGAGATGACTGCTCCACTGAGTGACCCGCAATTCTTCTCGCGCTACTTTATCGAGTTGGGCGCACTTGCTTGGCCCAATGGATTCGACCTGAGTGCAGAATCACTGCACCGACGTTTGCAGGACACCGGTGGCTTGCGCAACAACGCCGAAGCAGCTTGAGCAAAGTGCATAAGATTCAGAGCAAACTCGCGCTGCCGAATCCGCACCCTGGCGAGGTGCTGCTTGAGGAGTTTCTGAGGCCTATGGGTATCAGCCAGAACGCCTTGGCGCGGGCCGCTGGGCTACCAAGGCGCAGCGTCAACAAGATCGTGCTTGGCAAACGCAGTGTGACGGCGGATACCGCGGTGCGTCTGGCCGTGGCTTTGGGGACCAGTGCGCGTTTCTGGTTGGGGCTCCAGATAGACTACGACCTGGAGGAAGCTCTCCATGCGCTCGCGGAGTCTGCCGACCAGATTGCAGGGATCGCAGCATGAAGGTTCAGACAATCAGCGAGCGCGGCGGCGTACTCGGCGCGATGGACACCATGTACCAGCGCGGCAAGATCCAGGAAGAGTCGATGTACTACGAGCACAAGAAGCACGACGGCTTGCTACCACTGATCGGCGACAACACCTTCCCGCCCAAGGACCACGGCGGCGAGATCGCCACCCAGATCGAGCTGTTCCACTCGACCGAAGAAGAGAAGGGCCAGCAGATCCAGAACGTGAAGCTCTATGGGGAGGCGCGCAATGCGCTGGCTTCAGATAGCCCCAAGGTGTTGCAGACGGCGGCGCGGGATCGACAGAATGTGTTCGAGCAGTTGGTTGAGGCGGTGAAGTACAACTCATTGGGGCAGATCAGTCATGCGTTGTCTGACGTGGGTGGGGAGTGTCGGCGGAATATGTAGTGAGTATCGCGTCTAGTCGAACAGATGGAGCAAGCTGACGCTGAATTTGCAAGCCATCCTGGCTACGACAATCGGGGACGAAGACGCATCGCGGATGCAGTGGGTCGCGCACAGAGGTAAAAGGAGATCAGTTTGACTCCTTAAATCAGGGGCAAGGAACACAGGGGAAGCTAATGGAATGGATTGTTTCGATTGCTCGCGCTGTTGAGCAGGGGCACCTGCCTGACAAAATTCTGGCCAAATTGTCAGAAATAGATTTCTGCGCCACCGAGTCATTCTGTCTCGATTTTAAGAGAGATGGCTATGCGGATGATGCTGAATCAATGGCGGAAGCAGTCAAAGATATTGCGTCTTTCTACAACACATATGGCGGGTTCATAGTATTTGGCGTTGGGGAGGTCGAAAAGGACGTTCGGTACCATGTCTCAGGAATTACAGCCACTCCTTTTAACATGCAGTTGCTTCGTGGGAAAATCGAGTCTTGGCTAACCGAGGAGATATTCTTTACTTACGAAGAGCACCAATTGTCTAGCTCCATAAAGATCGGCGTTATTTGCATACCTAGAAGAAAAGTCAGTACTCCGAATAGATTTAAAAAAAGAGGCCCTGAGGTAAGTAAGGGTAAGTATGCCTTCGATGCAGGAGACGTGGCTGTTAGGCGAGGCGATAGGAGTACGCTGGCGACTGATATGGTCGATTGGCAGCTGGTACTTAGCGATGGGACGCTTGATAAGGTCGCTGGAGAACTCGGGCGCCTTGTGCTCGAAAAGCGTTCAGGTGCTGCGCTAGACCATAATCTACCGAGTAGAGACGTCATTTGTACAAGGTTCGTAGGTCGCACGGACGTGCTGACAGAGCTATGGGCGTGGCTCAACGACCAATTTCAATATGCGAAAGTTATTGCGGGCGAGGGCGGAAAGGGAAAGACATCCGTCGCATATGAATTTGCCACGCAGGTCGCTTATATGGCCCCGCTCGGGATTGAGAGAATCGTTTGGTTGACTGCAAAGAAGCGTCAATTCTCGGGCTTTGAAAATCTCTGGAAAACAATGCCAGAGACACATTTCAAGTGTTTTCGAACTATGCTGGTGGCCATAGGCAGAAACCTTGGATATGTCGACGCGGAGTTAAGTGACGCCTCAGATGCCGAGCTGAGTCAAATGGTTCGTATCGAAATCGCCAATTATGCCACCTTATTTGTATTGGACGATATTGACTCGCTCGAGCCGAATGACCAAAGGCGGACGTTGGAGTTTGCGCAACAGGCAGGTTCGGAGCGGGCGAGGTTTCTTCTGACGACACGTTCAAACGCTTCGTATTCTTCAAATGCGGCAATCACCCTGAAGGGTTTGGAGGGCGAAGAGTACGTTGATTTGCTCGCTATCTTAACTGCTAGATACAGTGTGACGCTCCCAAGAAACGGGGCGCAACTGCTGGCAGAGGCAACGAAAGGCTCCCCTTTGCTCACGGATTCGATCCTTAGGGTGGTTCGGCGCGGAAACAATCTCCGTCGGGCTATTGATGATTGGAAGAATCACTCAGGTGAGGATGCACGTAACGCTGTTTTGGGGCGGGAAATCGAGCATCTTTCTCGTCCGGCGATGCGGGTCCTTTTGTGCTTGGCGTTCTTAGGTGAGTGCTCTAAGGCAGAGCTTATGAGTGCAAGTGGGCTTTTGGAGATTGGATTAGAAGATGCGTTAGATGAATTGCAGTCACTATTCATTGTGAACGCGCCAAAAATTATTCAATCCGAGCCGCGTTTTGATATCGGCATGTCCGCTGCGCTCTTGGTTGTTTCCAAGCGTAGTGAGTTGGCGGGCGATCATGTCGCGTTGGAGAGAAAGATTCGTGAGGCGAGATCGAAGGTCAAGGCGCGGACCTCGCAAGATCACAATAAGGATGTGGCGATCGCCATTTCACAGGCGCTGGCGCTACGAAATCGTGATCTTTCTGCTGCGCGCCGGACAATTGATGCCGCTATCAAGACGCAGAAAAATCATCCCGACTTATTATTATTTAAGGCGCGAATGATTTGCGAAACGGAACCGGGCGGTGTTGGTGAGGCTAGAAAGTTGCTTGCACAAGCCTATCAGAAAGGGGCTCGCAAACACGTTCTTTTTGATCTTTGGTACCGGTGTGAAAGAGATGCTTCTTTTGGACCCGGTGTTATAGAGGTTGCGATCAATGCCTTGAAGGAGTTTCCTGGCGAGGAAGTTTTGTGGGGCGAAAGGAAGGCTGAGGGTTATGTCATTAACGGCATAAATCGATCAAGGAATAGAGAGTTTGATCAGGCCTATGATGAACTGTCTGCGGCGGCCAAAGAACTTTTTCTTGCAAAAAGCAAGGCTTCTGACTCGAAAGAGTCGGAGTTAGCGGACCTGCTTAATGGTCTGCATGACTTGCTTCTTTCGACGCTGCCAAATACCACTGCCGCTTATCGCGCGGACGTGGTCTCCCTGGTACGCGAACTTAGCGATCGCGGAGACTATCGATTTGAGGTCCTTTCCGTGCTAACAAGTGCGTTACTTCAGCGTGCGCATGAAATCGAAAGAAAAATCATAAACGGAGAATCTCAAAAAGCCCGATTTGAGAATAATAGGAATTACGTTTTGGATATCCTACGCGGTGCGGGTGCACGCGCCGCCGATTTGCTTCGCCAGGTGGCAGATATTCCGAGACAAGCAAGCTAATTAAGCTGGCCGGCTCAAAGTCCTTCCACAGATACAGAGAAGGTGTCGTGGGCAATTTAAACGCGGCAATAAAGCTAATGGGGTCAGGGTTACTCTGACCCTGAGGTATCCCCACGAATTCATGTCGGCACCTGCATGTGAGTGAGTGCCGTCGGAGGAAGCGATCTCAGTCGATCCAACCATCGCGATAGATGTTCCGTCGGCCATGATCTGTCCAAAGCTTCACGGCCAAGACGCAAGACCGAATATAGCCTTCGCACGGATCGTCGTGGTGAGAGCCAATGCGCGATGCCGACTGCTTCGCAGGCTAGGCCGGCAAGCCAACTGGTAAAGGCGGCCAGTGCGTTCACCAGCAACAGGATTTCGATGCGTTTTCCGCTGCGCGTCAGGCTATCTTCGAAGCCTTGACCGTAACGATGTGATTTCAAATCGCGGAACGAAGATTCAATTTGCATGCGCCGCCCGTACAGCACGATCAACTGGCGAGCACTCAGATCGGCCAATGCCGGTGGCGCCACAATCAGCCACGGCTCGCGCTCACGTGCGGCGCATTGCAGACTGACCTTGCTGCGCGCGATGTGCCCAAAGTGGTTGCGATGCTTTCGGCCTCGACGTGGCTTGCGGTGGATCACCACGCGGCAGACCCAAGGGGTGTTACGGACGGTATCCATCAAGCCCATGTCGCGGGGCGTCGAACGCGCCAGCGCATACAAGGCGCGGCATGGCACCCACTGGGCGTCCTCATCGCTAACGTCGACGGGTTTGACCAGCGTCCGGTCGCGCAGTCGACCCACCCAGTTCCAGCCCATCGCCGAAACCGCCTGAAACCAAGGGCGGCGGAACCCCGCATCGGTCACCAGGATCGGCCGTGTCGAGGACGGGATCAGCGTGCGCAGATGTTCGAGGAAAATCTTTTCAGCTTTGGGAGAGCCCTGCTGTTGGCCGGGAAAGACCATATCCAGCACCGGCAGCGTGCGCCCACCAACCGGCGCCGCCGCGCGCAGCAGGCACCATGCCTTGTCCGCCTTGAGATCCGACCAATCGATCACGATGACCGGTCGTTCGCTACGCAACAACCAGTGTGCCATGTCGCCGTAAATGGGTTCGCGTTCTTGGCGCAGATGCGGGTTGCTCAAAAGGCGATCGAACGCTTTCAGCGGCGCACGCACCCGTTCGGCACCGGGCCACGCACGGGCGATATCCATCAAGGTCAATCGCCGCCCCGTCAACAACGCCTCGACCGAGCGAAGAAGTACGCGCGAGCGCGCCTCGTGCATGGGTCGCAGTGAACGCTCAAGACACTTCTGCAATACTTGGCTGGCGCGCATGGTCTGCGGTCCTCGTATGGTTTCGTCGCCTTGAAGACTGCGCCATGCGCGCACTTCTAGCCACCCGACAACGCCATAAGTTGCTGATCTGGCGCAGGGAGAAGTGGGGATACCTCAGACTCTGACCCCATTTTGTTTGGGGGTGGTTAAACCGCCTGGGTCAGCAGTAGAAGCCCAGGCGAGCCAGCCTCGACGCAAGCAAATGGTCGAAGGCTAAGCCTGCGTTCGCCCTAACGACCTCCGTCCCCTTTGGCCGATCTTTTTGCGGTGGCATCAGGTGCTGATGTTAGTGGCTTAACTACCCCCCGTCTCGGTTTCGGCTACTAACACCAGAGCTAACAATCCGATTGTGGTCTATGCCTCGCTCATGAGCGGTGGCGAATGTTTAGATTGTTTCAGAATGGCCAGGTCTTCCATCGGATTACCTTGCTGGAAGGACTGAATAGCGATACATCACGTAGTCATCAAAATCTTGATATGCGTGGTGGTTGCGGACGCTTCGAACCATTACATTGATATCGCAAAACTTGCCGATATCTTGCTCGGTGAAGCGTATGACACCTATGTTTTTTGAGGTCCAAACTTTTGGGCCAATGCGCGCGATGCTATAGGACAGTTCGCCGCCCAAAGGATCTATGGAGTCAATGCGAATCTCGACTTCATCGCCAACCCGCAAGGTGGGTTTACAGATGATTTGTTGAGCATAGTTGGTGTTCGATGCCTGATTACCTAAGTTGTCTGTAACGGCTTCTATTTTAGGAAAATAAGTGTCTGGGTCGTCGCCGCGGCCACGGTGTTTCATAATTAATATCCTTATCTGCCCGGAAATGCCTAAAACAAGGTGCTTCTGATACGTGTGCATCTCGCGTCGATGAGCATTTGGATCGCGCAGCCTCTCCATTTCTTCGAGGTGCACCTCCAGCCTTCGTTTTTCGCCAAAGACTTCCGAAAAGCCATCACTCCAATGTTTAGCGATCAATGATCGTAAGTCATGGAAATTTGAATAGTACAGAAGGCGCGAATCGAGCGTTTCTCCTGCGAGGCGCTTTCTTTCAACTTCACGTCGCACTTTCCAATTGGCCACTGTCTCCGGAGTCACTTTTAGAGACTTCTCCCACTCTGCGCCGTATTTTAAGCGCAGCACATGCTCGATAAGGCTTCGGAGAGAGTTCTCTAGGGCTTTGAGTTCAGTTTCGACGTCCATATGTATCTTAAAGCTCCAATAAAATAAGGTTTTTGGTAGGAAAGTGGGCAGAGTCATTCATTCCGCTCACGCCGCTCTCGCACCCCGGCAAGCTGGATACTTTGCGCAACCCCAGAAGTGGTCTTTAGTTTGACGGTTTGAGCGCTGAACCATATCGCTGCCGCACTTTGGACAGATGGGATTGGCTGAAGGCGTCGAGTCTGGGTGTGTCGTGCCGGCGGCTATGGTCTCTGTCGTCGCTCCTTTGGCGGGCGGGGGCGTCTGACCTTCGCGCACCATCGCAAGCAACGCCTCACCGTGAATCAGCTCAATCGTTTTTCCCTGCGCAAAGCGCTGCGCGTCCCGGGTGTAGTCACCCACCGCGACAATCTTCACCGCAGCCGCGCCGTGACGGGCGAAGGGGTCACCATTTCGCCGTCCGGGTCAACAGGCACGCATAAGCCCGACTCCGGTGTGGCCGAAGTGCATAATGTCCCGTCGTGCAGATGATCGCCAGCCGTTGCGTTTCATGCGGCGCGAAGATCGCGCCAGTCACCATTCTGGTTGGAGCCGCATCGCGGCCCCGCTGTTACCAAACACTCATCGGTCATCGCGGCGTCCGTCCAGGTGCGCGTCGTGCGTCGCACAGAGTCACGGGCTCGAAGGCCCACCCTTGCGTGGCTCGGTCCACGTGCGGTCCTGCTGCAACACGGGTGCCGACGATCGCGACCTTTCAGGTACGTGGCTCGGAGCCATACCCCTTGGTCGGCCTGCGATCGTCGGCCTAATCAACCGAAGGCGCGCGTGGGATCGAACGACGTGCCCTCGTGCAACATGTGATAGCAAGCTCGCGCCAGTTTATGCGCCACCGCCTTGATGGCGACCACGCGATGCTTACGCGCTCGCTTGCGCTCGTACCAGCGGCGGATCGATGGATGGAAACGCACGGCGTAGGTAGCCGCTTCCATGAACGCCCAGCACAGATAGCGGTTGCCACACTTGCGATTGCCATGTCCCTTCTTCTTGCCGTTGGACAACCGCACGCTCTCCACCATGCGGCAATACGAGGCGTAGTCCCCGACCGAAGCAAAGCGCCCGATAGCACCGCTTTCCAGCAGGATCGTCATGCCCAGGATCGGGCCGATGCCCGGCACGCTCTGTAGCCGCATCAACAAGTCTGGCCGCGCCAGATCCCTGCGCACCCAGCGCTCCAGCGCCGTGATTTGATCCTGCACCGTCAGCCACAACTGGAACTGGATGAGCACACCGTAGCGCGTGGACAAATCGGGAAACAGTGATTCCAACTGCACCGCGGTTAGCTGGCGCAGCGCGTTGCCCGACAGCTGTTTGCCGGTGCTGCGACTGAAGCTTGACTGGATCGAGAGCATCAGCCTTACCGCCTGCCGAACCAAGGCAAAGCGACGGCGCAACAGGTCGCGCGTGGCGCGTTGATCGCGGGGGTAGATGTAGCCTTCCGGCAACAGACCTAACCGCATTAGTTGGGCCAGATGCAGCGCATCAGAGTGATCGTCGCCGTGCTTGAGACCGTCGTACTGCGGAATCGCGGTGGTGTTGACCAGATGCACGGCGTAGCCGTGATCCATCAGGCCATCGACCAACCAGTACCAGTTGTAGGTCGACTCCACGGCAATCCCGACCAGATCCGACTGATACGGCGCCAGATCGGCCAGCAGCCGCGGTAGATTATTGGGTCGCCGACACTGCAGCAGCGCCTTGCCATCGCCATCCATGACGGCCAACACGCTGTTACTGGAATGCAGATCAATGGCTGCGTAAAGTGACATGGCTGCCTCCTGTCGCTGGGCGACGTCGAAACCGTGGTAGTTCCAACGTACCGCCAAGCGCGGGAGGCGGCGACATGAGTCTTCAGGTTCATTTGTCTGAGGCGTCGACAAGGGGAGCTATGGCTATCCATTGCGGTCACACCACCCTAGTACCCCGGCAAGCCGGATACTTTGCACAACCCCAAAATTGATCTTTCGTTCGACGGTTGAAGCGCTGAATCATATCGGTGCCGCACTTTGGGCAGACGGGATTGGTTGAAGATGCCAGATCAGGATGTGTCCTGACGCCGGCTATGGTCTCTGTCGTCGGTATTTTTGCGGGCGGCAGTGTCTGACCTTCGCGCACCATCGCAAGCAACGCCTCACCATGAATCAGCTCAATCGGCTTGCCCTGCGCGAAGCGCTGCGCATCCGCCGTGTAATCACCCACTGCAACGATCTTCACCGCCGCCGCACCGTGATGCGCCAGCAGGCCAAACATCTCCCGAACAACTTTGACATCGACGCGCTGCGTCTTCCATTGCTTGCACTGCACGAGCGTGGTCTTACCGTCCTTACGCAGGATCAGGTCGATGCCGCCATCCGCGCCGCCAAGCCCAGTTTCCTGGATGGCGTAACCGCGGCGGCGAAATGCTTCGCCCACGAGCATTTCGAACTCACGCCAGCTCATGGCGCGCAGGCTGTCGAGCCCGGTCTGCGTATCCAGCAAGCGTCTGCGGCTACGTTGACGAAAGAAGGAAATGAGAGCGCCAGCCCAGCAGATGCCCAATGCCATCCACTCGAGGGGCGCATAGATACCGGCAGCGGCCTGCTTGCCCACACCCACCAGCACGGGACTACTGCTTGAGCTGAGGTACCAGCCGATGCCGTAGCGAATGCTGATGTACGCGAGCGGGCCAAGCACGATGCAAACCGGCCATGGCAGCGAGATCAAGACCTCGAGGCCGCTTTCCTTGCGTCTTGCCATGACTCCCCCTGAGTGATGTGCCGCCCGGCAACGATAGCGCGAATGCGTTGCTGTCGCTACGCAGCTATGCGGTATCTGCTTTTCAGATATTTCCAATCAACGGATAGTGTTGTCAGGCGGACGGCTGCGTTCGCGAGATCGCCGGAGTAGGGATGCCATGACACATGATCGCCTCGTTTTCGGAGTCACCATTGACCAAATCGATGAGCTCAACAGTCTGCTACGTACGATCACTGCCAATGGGGACGTGGTCAAGATCTGCAGCGCAGATGCCTTGCATCCCCAAAGCGTGTCGACGCTGGGGGAGGCCATCTTCAACGCGGCCCTTGCTGTGCGGGAAGTCTTCGGTCAGGTCGAAGGACAGAGGCTCCAAAACCGCGACGGAGGAAGTTAAAAGGGCTAACCGGTCAGAGCCAGGTCAGAGCCCAGTGCTCCGAACTCAGTAACGGGGACGGGGCATTAAACCCTCGGTATGGGTCCATGCAGAACGCCTGCACAAGCCGCCGCCGAGGTTGGCCCGGACGCTAAGGAAAAGCGTTCGTGTGCCTGAATCTGCGCGCGCCGAATAGCCGGGGCCGGGTTGCGTATGTATGCTAGTTGGGCTTACAGGAGACCCGAATGAGCGTCCTTATTGAGCACTTACAGACTTGGTTGGTCCTCGCGGTCGTGGCCCTCCTTTCTGTATTTTCGGACAAGCTCATTGGAAGAATTCGATTTGCGCTAAATCGCGCCGATCTTCGTTCAAAGTACTATGAGGAACTTGCACTCGATCTGAGTACGTTCCTGTTCTATGTCGATCTCTATCACCTTCGACTGGTGCGCGGCGAGACTAGTTCCACTGACATGCCCGACATCGGCGGCGAAGTGAACGGGTCGTATGTGACGCTAAAGACCAAAGAATACGTCTATCGCTCGTGGGTTCGTCGCTACTGGAGTGAAGCAGGGATACGACGGTTTGAAGCTGTGATGAATTCTGCTTTAGCTGCTTATGAAGCGATCATTGAATTCAACGAGTCGGGTAATGAATCTGCAAAGACCCAAGTCCTCGGCGACTGTCTTGATATGCTTCGGACCAATACCGAAGCCTGGCTTTCTGAACTCGATACTTAACCGCCCTGTCAAAACCTCAGGGTCAGAGTGCACTTTCTCCAGGTGTATGGTGCTCGGACGTGTCGTGCTTGCGCGGGCGGCCGATCTTGGCGGGACCGGCGCGGCGGGATAGTTGGGCTTCCACAAAACGAAGGGTCAGATTCATTTCTTTGAGGCGTCGGCAAAAGGCTCCGAATTTGTTGGACAAGGAACCGATAGGCACGACGCTCTCACGCTGCGCGCGGGCAGATGCGCTCCAACGCGTTGCCAATCTCGTGTCGTGCGCATTCCAGCTCGAAGTCCTTCTGTAGGTTCATCCAGAATTCCGGTGAGCTGCCAAAATAACGCGCCAAACGCAGCGCGGTGTCGGCTGTGACGCCCCGCTTTTCTCTGACGATCTCGTTCACCCGTGCAGCTGTGATCCCTAGGGCGTTTGCAAGCGCATTGCTTGATAGATCCATGGGCACCAAGAACTCTTCGCGAAGAATTTCGCCGGGGTGGATGGGTGGCAGCTTTTTGGTCATGTTGGCGAGGATACGACATCCAGTGCTAGCGCACGATGCAGATAGCGCACCCCGGTTCTCGGACCCAGGTTTTCGCTGTGGCGACGTATCGGGCTGTAGAAGCCTTCGATGCTTTCGGTCACGTCCAACGACTGGTACTACTTTGAGATTTTTCTCATAGATCGGCTTTTCGACTAGTGCCAACAATGGAGAGTCTCCAGCTGGCAATCGACACGGAATGATCTTGTGGCGTCGCTGGCGAACGCTACAGAAGCGAAGTTACATAAGGACCTATGCATGCCGATCCCTCTACATCTATGGCTCAAAGACAGCAACGGTGGCGACATTCGCGGCTCCAGCCTGGTCGTAGGCCGTGAAGGAAGCATTGAAGTGCTTGGCTTCAAACACGGCATGCACGCCCCAGCCGACGGGGTGACCGGAAAGTTGCTTGGTAGTCGAATGCATATGCCCGTGTTGATCGAGAAAGAGATAGATCGCTCTTCGCCAATGCTCTACCTGGCACTGGCACGCGGACAGACTTTGAAGTCCGCCGAGATCAGGTGGTACCGCGTCGACGACTCCGGCCGCGAAGTCGAGTACTTCAACATGATGCTGGGCAACGTCAAAGTCGTCTCAGTGATGCCTAAAGTGTCCAACATCAAAGAAGACGCGGCGCTTGCCTACAACCACGTCGAGCAAGTGAAGTTGCGCTATGAGGAAATCACGTGGAGCTACCTTGATGGCAACTTGCAATACCGCGACGCGTGGAGTGACGGCTAGATGTGCCACGACTTCTCCGATCTTCATTGCCCCAGGAGAACCGCGTGCCATATATCGCCGACATGAAAAAGGCGGCTGCCTTCAAAGACGCTGGGCAGCTGGTGGGCAACGGTCAATGCGTGACCTTTGTACACGCCGTCGTCTACATCCCCCAGACATCGCATTGGGAACGCGGGGGTTCTGTTATGGATGACCACAGCATTCAGCCGGGAACCGTGATCGCCACATTTGATGACGACGGAACCTACGGCAACCACACCAATCACACCAGCCATGCAGCGATTTACCTGTACCAAACAACCGATGGGATCGTAGTGATGGATCAGTGGAAAGGTAGTAGAGGGAACAGAGACCACCCGCCACAGCAAAGGACCATACATTTCCAAGAAGGTCACACCGGGTTCAAGGTCGATGACGGGACGCAATATCATGTTGTGGACTAAGTGCTCTATTGCGCTCTTGACGTTTTGTGTGTGCTGGACGTGCCCTGCGGCAACACACCATCGTTATGAATGCCCCTCACCGCTCCTCGATGGAAAATTCAAACGCTCGCTCTGGCGTGTCAACGTTTACGATGGACCGCCCGAAAACATGGCGTCTCTCATCGGGTGGGAGTCGCTGAATCACGTTGATGTCTACCTGGTGTGCACGTACAAGGGGACGGATAAAACCGCTGCCGTTCATGCCGTAGGGGCCAGCTCATGCGATACGACCGACAAGCCGCCGACCGCATTTTGCGACTGACGCGATCTTAGGACACTAACCAGGTCATAACCCATTGCCGGTTAGCCAAAAGCCATGCTCCGCAACCATGAACTATCCAACTTCATGACGGACATTCGAGGCGAAAAGTTGATGATGGAACTCAGTACCATGTCGTTGAGTAGAACGCTCTCGACAATTTTTGCGTTATCCCTATCGGCGTCATCATGGGCGGCCGTGCAGCATCGCTACGTGTGCCCTGCGTTCGTTTCTGACGGGAAGGCTCGGAGGGCGCTCGAAAATGTGACCGTCTACGATGGTGCGCCGGAAGAGCGAGCATCGTTGATTCCAATGACAACGAACAACGTTGATACGTGGGATATGCATGAAACGGATGCCTATCTTTCTTGCGAATACAAGGGCACGGACAAGGTCGTCACGATTCACGCTTTGGGTGCTAGCTATTGCAGAGCGGCTGGATATCCTCTGGTCGCTTCCTGCAACTAGCTTCGTCGAGCTGGCACGTTTGACATGGCAGCAACCGCATACTCATCGGGCGCTACAACCTCCGTCGGAGCTGGGGGCCCGGTTAAGCTGGCCCCTGACTCGCGGTGGCGAAGAACCGTTGCATTCCATCGCCATCTCCAAAGAAAGACATTCTCGCGTAGTGACGGGATCAGCCCACCCGTACCCCTTATTTTCGGCTATGGGAAACAGCGCGTCGGAACGGGCCGCAAGAACTCAACCATCAACTACTCATGGATACACGAAGACCTCCCTACCGTGCGGTATTTTGCCCGGCAGATACCATAAGGCGAAAGACAGTGCGCTTACCTATTTTGTCGTGTGCAGCGATGCTGGTATCAATGCCTGCATCTGCCAACGATTGCGCTCTTACGCGCTTGATCTTTGCAAGCAATTCAGCTGTCAGCGGAAGTGTTACGGTCACATTGGACGATGAGGCGAGTGACCTGCCAACTAGGGCTGACAACCCGCAAGCATGGACAGGGCCGGTGAAGATATCCCTGCGTGGGCAGCATGTATGTAAGGCCAGCGAGTCTGTTTCCATTGTGCAAAATCCCGTGCTGCTAGGGCGAGATGTCCTGTATGTGTCGACCTACTCAGGTAGCGACAGAATCATGTACGGATTGGATACTAGGACATGCCGTATCGTCTGGAAGAGCCCTGTCTTTGATGGCGTTCCCAGCTACACGCATGGCGTGCTATTACTCGGAAAGCGCCGTGTGCTGCTGAACAACGAGTGTCGCCCCATGGTTGTAGCGGCGCATCCGGCATGGGAATAAGACCAAAACCGGGACGGAGGAAGTTAGAAAGGCTAACTGGTGAGAGCCAGCTAACTGGATCAGCACCCCTTACAGGTGCTGTTCGGGGCGGCTGCCCATGAGGTGCCGCGTTGGCTAGGCATACCTTGATTTTGGTCTTTACGCTTCAGAGAAGCCCTCTCTAAGCAGCCATGCCGTACTCATAAATCGGCCGCTCGCGATCGTCGATAATCGTATACGCCGCGGCCAGATTGCCGGGATCCAGGGGCGATTTCAGCCGGTCAACGCAACGCACTGCGAAGGCAGCAGGAGTTTTGCATTGACCGGCTGAAATCGCCGTCGCAAGCGGACGTTGCTTTGAAAGCGCGCAGCTCAAGGCCTTCCTAGTCCGGCAGACTAACCACCGACTTGAAGCCGCCAAAGATCATGCGCTTGCCATCGAAAGGACAGTCACCGGCGGCTTCCATGCGCGGATCTTGCATGAATTTCGCCATGCCGGCATCGCGAGTGGCCTTGTCGGGCCATTCCACCCAGGAGAACACCACGGATTCCTCTTGCTTCGCCTGCACGGCGCGGCGGAAATCGGTGAGCTTGCCGTCGGGCACGTCGTCGCCCCAGCACTCCACCACCCGGGTGGCGCCGAACTCCAGAAAAATGGCGTCGAAGGTACGGGCGTGCGTGATGAACTGTTCGCGATTGGCGTTGGGTACGGCGATCACGAAGCCATCGATGTAGGACATGATGGTCTCCTTGGCGTGGAGGGTGGCCGGTATGGTCACCTTCATGCTTGCGACGAATGAGCGCCTGCGGGATCGACACGGGGCCTCTGGAGAAGCTGTCCGCTATGAGACGCAAGCAGATCTCTCGAGATTGCCGACGGGCCGTTCGCTGCGCAAGGGCTTTTCGCGGCCAAAATCGGACCTTCCCGAAAGGCGCTTGCTGCAAGCTGGAATGCGTACACAAATTGTCTGCGGCGGTAGGAAAGGGAATCAGGACGTGATCGTTAAATTCGATGCGCTATTGCCTCCTGGATTAGTAAGAATCCGAATAATTTGGTCACAGTCCGACGTACGAAAAAACATGGACGCTCCCGGGCCAGCGTACGGATGGCCGTCTGAGGCCACCGCCTTCGGGTCGGTGGTGAATGAGCCGTGTATTATCGCCCAGCACGCCACGCGCTCGTCGAATGTCACGCCGCAACGGAGATCTCGTATGTACAGCCAATCCAAGCAATCCGAGTTGATCCGGTTCGCCCGCGTCGATGTCGGCTCCACCGTCATTGACGTTTATCCAGGCGACGGCTACTGGACGCGCCTCTTCTCCGACGTCGTGGGGTCCAAAGGACACGTCTACAGCTTCGTGCCGACCGAAATCGCCAACCTTAGGGAAGATCAAGTCAGTCGCATGCAAACGCTCGCGAAAGAGCCGGGCCGAGAAAACGTCAAAATCGTCTCAGCGGACTTCGTCGACGTGCCGGAGATCACGCAACCAGCGGATGTCTTGTGGTTGCACCTTTTCTACCACGATCTCCACACCGCGCTGATGCAGGGTAAGGGCGCGACGGCGGCCGACTTCAATCGAGCCGTCTACGAATGGATCAAGCCCGGTGGGTTCTACGTCATTGTCGACCACGCCGCGACCGCAGGGTCGGGGACGAGCGACACGCAGTCGCTGCATCGGATCGATCCTGCATCCGTCCGCGAGGAGGTGGAGGCGGCCGGCTTCGTGCTGGACGCGGAAAGCACCATGCTCGCAAACAAAGCCGATCCGCACTCGATCAGGGTATTCGACCCCTCGATCAAGAACGAGACCGATCGCTTCGCTTATCGGTTCGTAAGGCCCTGATAGGTGGCGTTAGCGACACATGCGACCTGGCCAACGGGAAGGCAAGCCTTATCGAATGTTCGCGAAGTTGGACCGCCAATGACGGGCGCCACGCCATCTAGGCTGCTAGGTCCATTTGCACTTCGAAGATTGCTCTTTAGTAAGGTTAGCTTTGGGTCGCAAGCAGATATCTCGCGATTGCCGATTGGCCGTCCGCCGCGCAAGGGCCGTTCGCGGCCAGGACCTTCAATGCGATACCGCAGGGTCAGAGCCCCTCGCCCCGGCACCTTTTATTCACCATTCAAATCTGCCAACCCCGCCTCGCTCTGAACATAGCGCGTCGACCTCACCGCGTCATCCCCGCGAAGATTGTGTGTAAGGGGCCCTGGCCCGGTTACCACGAGACTCTCGCCGGCTCTAACGCCTTATCGGTCGCCGTGCCGGCGAGACCCGCCCATGCGAGGGCCGCGCCAGCGGCTCAATCGACGCGGAAGCGTTCGCCGCACAGGCGGCTGTCGATGTAATGGCCAAGACTATCCACCGTTTTGTCATGCTGATGACGCTCCGTGCATGCGGCAGGCGGTAGAGTATCCGTGGCGACTGGAGTGTCGGTGCCGGGACGTTGGAGGGCCGCGTCGGAATGGGCCAATGTCGACGTCGGCGTCGATGTCTTCGGGAAAGAAAAACCAAACAGCAGCATGACTGCATTCCTCGAACTGCACCCGGGCTTCGGGCAGTTCTGAAGGTAGGTCAACGGGAGCCCCGCAAAAAGCGACATTTTTGCAATCCAGTGTTGAGGTAAGTTCACATGGGCCGACCGCCACTCACCGCGCTGCAGGGCTTCGTACTTGCTGCCCGCATGGGCAATCTGTCGTTGGCGGCCCGCTACATGCATCTCACCACCAGCGCACTCAGCCACCAGATTCGCGGATTGGAAGACCGACTGGGTCAGCGTGTGTTCGTTCGTGGACCGCGGGGCGTCGACCTTACTCCCGAGGGTGCGCGCCTGCTGGAGTTGGTGGGGCCCCAGTTCGAGTCGATCGAACGGGCACTGCAGGAATTCAGTGCGCCGCCCGCTGACCAGCTCACCATCAGCGTCATGCCGTCGGTGGCATCGAGCTGGTTGGTGCCGCGACTCCACCGCTTCGTTGCCGCGCATCAACACCTGCAGCTCAACGTGCAGTCGTGCGTGGATCTGGTGAATTTCGAGCGCGAGTCCGTCGATGCTGCCCTGCGCTTCGGCCCCGGCGAATGGCCCGGTGTCTGCGCCGAGCATCTGTTTGACGATTGGCTCACGCCCATCGCGAGTCCCGAACTCATCAAGCGACTTGGCCGCCCCACGCAGAAGCAATTGGCCGACTGGCCGCTGCTAAGGGACCCGGAAAACGTCTGGGCCAAGTGGTTCGACACGTTTGGCGGCACACCGCCAAAACGCTACCTCGCACACTTCGACAACACCGAGACCCTGCACCACGCCGCCGTCGAAGGCATGGGTATCGCGCTCGGTCGCGTCACCATGGCTCAACCGTTGGTGAAGTCGGGCCAACTCGTGCTGCTCAGCCGGCGCCGACTACGCTCTGACTACGCGCACTATCTCGTCTACCCGCCACGATCCGCGCAGCATCCAGCCCTGCTCGCATTTCGCGCCTGGCTACTGGACGAGGCTCAGCACTATGCACAGGAGCCGGTGCGCATGCCTCGGCCCGTCGACGCGCGCCGACACCATTGAGCATGCGTGCTTGTGTAGGAAGCAGCTCACCCACGAAGACAACAACAAGGGGCATTTTCCTTGCGGCAAATCTCTTTCCCCCTTCTGTCTAGGCTGCTGGCCTACGTGAGCGCCTTTCTGAGCAATGTTTCGTACAGCTGAAGTCGCAGTCTGACGCTGATCTGCGTCACGCTCTGCCAGTAGCCGAAAGCCGATACGAAGATCAAAAAGATCTCCACCCAGCTGGGATGTGGCGGCCAGTGCATGTCCTTGAACTGCAAGAAGAGCGCGATGACGATGGGCAGGGCACCGAGCTTTTTGGACTTGCCCGGCTCCGGCAGACACTTCGGCCCTATGATTTGAGCATAGGAGGAAGTGCAATGAGCAACCAGAGATTTACTCCGGAATTTAAA
>NZ_JACHCN010000003.1 GCF_014205795.1 Rhodanobacter sp. MP7CTX1 | reverse complement strand
CTCGCCCGTATCGCCTTCGCACTGCTCAAGACCGATTCGCAGTATCAACCCAAATTACCCCAAACCACTTGCATGCAAACATAGAATCTCCCACAGGTTTTCCCGCCCAGGGGAAATTCTGAACGAGCCCTAGACTCGCCATCCGCTAAACTTGGCGTTCTGCCCCCACCGGCAGCACCGTAAGGATTGAAGCTGATGACCCGCAAGACCCTCAAGGTTGCACTGTTGCAGGAAACCGATCGCGGCAGCCGCGATGCCAATCTCGACGCCATCGAAGCCGGCCTGCGCGAAGCCGCTGCAGCCGGCGTCGAGCTGGTGCTGCTGCAGGAACTGCACAACGGACCGTACTTCTGCCAGCGCGAGTCGGTCGAGGTGTTCGACCAGGCTGAAAGCATTCCTGGCCCGGGCACCGCGCGCATCGGCAAGCTGGCCGAGGAGCTTCAGCTGGTCGTCGTCGCATCGCTGTTCGAGCGCCGCGCGGCCGGGCTGTACCACAACACCGCCGTGGTGTTCGATCGCTCCGCGGCGATTGCCGGCAAGTATCGCAAGATGCATATCCCGGACGATCCGGCTTTTTACGAGAAGTTCTACTTCACCCCCGGTGATCTCGGCTTCGAACCGATCGATACCTCGGTTGGCCGGCTCGGTGTGCTGGTGTGCTGGGATCAGTGGTATCCGGAAGCCGCGCGCCTGATGGCGCTGGCCGGCGCCGAACTGCTGCTCTACCCCACCGCCATTGGCTGGGATCCGAACGACGACCAGGCCGAGAAGGACCGCCAGCGCGATGCATGGATCACCGTCCAGCGCGGCCATGCGGTAGCCAACGGCCTGCCCCTGCTGTCCTGCAACCGCACCGGCCATGAGGCCGATCCTTCAGGCGTGGGTGCAGGTATCGATTTCTGGGGCAGCAGTTTCGTCGCCGGCCCACAGGGCGAGTTTCTGGCCCAGGCCGAGACCTGTGCGCGCACGCTGTTGCTGGCGGAGGTCGATCTGGCCCGCAGCGAACACGTACGGCGTATCTGGCCGTTCCTGCGCGACCGTCGCATCGACGCCTATGCCGATCTGCTCAAGCGTTTTCGCGACTGAAGCCACACTCGTGGCTTTCTGCGCGGCTTGTTCCGCCGGACTGTCATCCCCATGCTTGAATTTCCCCTACGACCCGGCACGCTGATCGCATGAGCTTTCCCGAAACCAACGTGGCCCTGCTCCCTGCCCTTCAGGGCCAGCCGATCGAACGTGTGCAGCGCGATGGCGTCGAATACGTGGTGCTTGGCACCGCGCATGTATCGCGCAGCAGTGTGGAAGCAGTCGATGCGTTGCTGGCGAACGAGCACTTCGACGCAGTGGCGGTAGAGCTCTGCGACAGCCGCGCGCAGAGCATGCGCGACCCGGAAGCGTTCAAGCAGATGGATCTGTTTAAAGTGATCCGCCAGGGCAAGGCCGGCATGGTCGCCGCCAGCCTGGTGCTGTCGACGTTCCAGAAGCGCCTGGCCGACCAATCCGGTATCCAGCCCGGTGCCGAAATGAAGGCAGCGATGGATGGCGCCGAACAGCGCGGCCTGCCGCTCTGGCTGATCGATCGCGAGGTTGGCACCACGCTCAAGCGCGCGTGGCACAGTGTGGGCTTCTGGCAGCGCTTCGGCCTGCTCGGCGGCCTGCTGGCCAGCGTTTTCGAGCGCGAGGAAATCGAACAAGCCGAAATCGAGAAACTGAAACAAGGCGATCTGCTGGAAAGCGCCTTCAGCGAATTCGCCAGCGAATCAAAGCCGCTCTACCAGAGCCTGATCGGCGAGCGCGACGCCTTCATGGCCGCACGCCTGCGCGAAGAAGCGACACGCTCGGCAACCAGCGAACCGCGCCGTGTACTGGTGGTGATCGGCGCCGGCCACCTCAAGGGCCTGTGCACGTTGCTGCGTGATCAGCAAAGTGACCCCGCTACTGAAGTAGAGAAACTGGGCGCCACACCACCCAAGGCACGCTGGCCCAAATGGGTCGCTGGCGCGCTGGTGCTGCTGGTGTTCGCCGCCATCGCGTTCGCCTTTCACCGCAATGCCGCGCTGGGCACACAAGCGCTGCTTTCATGGGTGCTGTTCACCGGCGGCTTCGCGGCGCTCGGCGCGCTCGCCGCTGGCGGCCACCCACTAAGCATCGTCGCTGCTTTCATCGCGGCACCGATCAAACCATTCCGTCCCGGCATCCCGGCCGGCGGCATCAGCGCAATGGCCGAAGCCTGGGTACGCCGCCCGCGCGTCGCCGACTTCGAAACCCTGCGCGACGACATCGTGCACTGGAGCGGCTGGTGGAAAAACCGCGTTGCCCGCACCCTGCTGAACTTCTTCCTCGTCAGCATCGGCACGATCATCGGCGAATACACCGCCGGCATCCACATCTTCAAAAGCCTGATCTGAGCCGCGTCAAGCGCTAAGTCCGCAAGCTCGCGCATGTTACGATTCGCGCCGCCTGCAGGCCGGCCTGCAGCGCGCTCCAACACCCGGCCCGGGTGGCGAAACTGGTAGACGCAAGGGACTTAAAATCCCTCAGCCGCAAGGCTATGCGGGTTCGATCCCCGCCTCGGGCACCAACGATATCAATGACTTATTTAAATCCGCCACATAATCCCTTGCACTGAATCGCCGCCCAGTTACTACAGGGTGACTGTTTTGCATTTGCTTGGTTGATGCCGTCTGTCGCGTTGGGATCCCTTCACGCTAGACATCCTGATTCCGAGCAGCGGCTATCAGTGTGAGCTTCGCATCAACAGGAAGACAGGCGCATTCATCGCCGGCAACCGTCTTGCACGGCCCACATTTGGAAGCTGATTGCCTACCACATCCGCTCGCCCTCACAGTCCGAATCAGCAATGCCAGAAAGTGCGGTTCGTAGGGCTACTCGTGTGCCACGGTACAGACAACGTCGACAGCGCGAACCTGTAGTTTCTTGCAGTGCCCAGTTTAGGACTTGGTCCGCACTCGCCTCCACACTGAGGCGCGCATAAGGAACCGACAGCTAACCGCTCAAGAAGTCATCTACCCACTTTTCGGCCCACCCGTACGCATGGCGAATAGCGGCTCCTCTGGAAATGAAGCCTGCGTATCGGTAGGACGACGCGACCACGGTGTTGCCTGTCTCGTCAGGGTGCACAACCAAAGCAGTCTCTATGAACTTGCCGCTCTCTAAGCGTGTGGGGTCGCACTTCAACAAGTACCCACGGTAGTAATGGCACCGCTCGAATTCTTCCACGGGAGCCCCCTGCGGCTACGCTCGTGGACCACTCTAGTCCTTAAGTGGCTCAAGGGGACACCGGCGTCCGCTACAGCCACTTAGAGTGCGTAAGCCGGCAGCGATGGTATAGGATCCGGGGAGATGTCCAACAACCTCATCCCCTTCGAAATCACCGACTACCTCGATAGCGAGGAGGCCATTGCTGAGTACCTCTCTCAGGTACTGGCCGATGGCGACCCCGATGAGCTTCAACGCGCCCTGGTCTATGTAGCCAAAGCCAGAGACATTATAAAAAGCCACGCGCGAGCGGTCGTCACTAGATCAACTGAGTAAGGGCAACCCGCCAACCGCACCAACTGCGGTAACCAATTCGGAATGACCAGCCCGGCCATGTGCCGGGCCTCTTCTTGTCTCGCCCTGTGAGGTTGTTCACCACTTTGGCCCTATCTTCATGTATTCATGGAAAGATCCGGCTAAGATTGACTCAATCCGCGTAGCGCAAGCCGTGGTGCGGCTGCAGTAAAAGATTCGTAGAAAAGGACCTCAAGAAATCTTGGCTGGGGTGCAGCATTTCAAGCGATGGGGGTAGCTGGGACATGCGGCGTTTGCGAGGAGATTTTTGGTTCACCCAGGTCGCGGTAGGCGCTGCCTATACGGTGGCCTACATTCTGCTGCGTCCACTATCGGATGCGCACTTTCCAATCATTGCCGGGCTTCGCCTTAGCTGTCTTTTGTTGGTGCCTTACAGGCTATGGCCAGCCTTGATTGTCGGCGAACTCTTCCCTCTTGCTTACTTCAATATTCTGTGGACGGCCCAGTACGGCACACCGGCCCTCTTACTTGAGACTACGCCACCCATCGCGCTCGCCATGCCGATTGTGTGGTGGTGTAGAAGTCGTCTTGCATTGTTCCCAAACAAGCAACTGGTCAACGTCAAGACGTTGCTCATCTGCGGGCTACTGGTGTCACTGGTTTGGACGCTTGCCAATATCTGTACGATTGCGGCCATTCGTCCGCCTGCAGGATATCCGCCCCCGCAACTCGATTCACTGATGCTTATTGGTCTGTTCATCGGAAAGTACATTTCGATACTCGCCATCGTGCCATCGGTATTGATAGCGAAAGCCGACCATAGCGCCGGCCTCCTTCGTTCACGACTTCAGCACTTTGCCAAGAGTCGCTTGTTGATCGAGACAGCCTGCCTCATTCTTCCTGTCTTCCTTGCCCTATCCTGGCTGAGCCTGCATGGCAACGAAGACGCCAAGCAACTTACAAGGATGGTGATGTTTTTGCCTGCCTTGTGGCTAACGATTAGGTACGGTTGGCGGGCAGCTGTAGTGAGCGGGACGCTCGCAATCATTTGCATTTGTAGCGTGATCGCATCTCGCCCCGAACCCGATCTTCTGCAAGCACAAGCCTTTATCGCTTTTGCGGTGACTTGCCTCTTTGCCATAGGTGCACGGATTACCGCCCAGAACCTGCGAGAAGCGCGGGGCCGCCTCGATGCAAAAAGCGCCATGGAGCTTGCCCAGAGAAGCTTGTACCAGAGTGAGCTTCGCATACGTCAAATGGCAACGGCTTTGGAAGAGCTTCGCAGTGCGTCACAAATATCGCACGCCCGTTTGCTCGGCCGCGTCAAGCACCTGTTACAGACTTCTGAGAGTCACAATTTTCACAGTCAAGCCGCAGCAACGAACGATCAGGCACAACGACTTGCAAATAGCATGCATCCCGCCGCCTGGCGCGACAGGGGTCTATCTGCGGCCCTTCAAGAGACGATTGCACTCACCCTTGATGAAACGGGGATGGCTTACTCTTGCAAGATCAAGGGTCGTGGCCTTAACCGACTCGCTCCCTCCATTCAAGCAGCCCTCTACCGTTTGGCTTGCGAGACAGTGGTCTACATCTGCGGGGAAGAAACGTGCCTCAGTATCACCCTGTCATTGCGGGTAGGAGAGACAAACGAGGAATGTTGGGTGGCTCTTCGCTTGGAAGGTGCACTGCAAGGAATCCAGTTGGCGGATACCTCCTATAGAAAGTTAGAGTGTGAGTATCTGGCTACCCGATTTGGAGCTGTTGGGCTGGACTTGGCATCCATGCGCGATCACGTTCATCTCTATGGAGGTGAACTCCATGTCAAAACAATCCACGACAAGCTTCGAGTCACTTTCCTGCTCAAGGACGTGAGAAAAAAAGAGCGGGAGCGCTCGACCGCCCCCGCACAAACTCAGCTATGGGTGAATTAAAGCATCACCTCATTGTGAGAGCACGCTACCACCGACACAGTTGTAGGGGTTGGTGCAACCAGCCAGCGAAGCACTGACAAGCAACGTTCCGTCGGGCTGAGGCGTAGCAGTCACCTGTACGACATTGTCGGAGTACACCATTTCCGTTGAAGATGTATTGGCCGCTGCCGTCTGCGTAGACGATTTCTGCGACGTTCCGGCGGCTTGTGCATCTGCGCCAATGGGCAGCACAAAAATGACTTGGTTGGCTGTCGCAAAGGCAGCTCGTACATTGCCACTAGAATCATTGACCTGGATGTAGCGAATCCCATCTCGAGCAAAAAGATAGACGTGGTAACGCGGACTGGCACTGACATCAGTGGTATTCGGCCATGATTGGCCTAGCCCTGTTGAAGGCAGCTTGGCTGCCAAAGCAGATGTCGATAGAACCAAGCCGAGCAGGCCAGCCAAAACGGTCTTGCGTGATACTTGCGATATGCAGAACATAAAGTTTCATCCATTCATAGCGGCACACATATGCCGAAAGAAAGGTAGCACCAAGTCTGCAGGCGTGACTTCAGTACCTGCCCGAGTTCGGTAACAAGGTAGAGCAAGTCGTACTCGCACGTTGGCGATGGTCCGCATACGACTGGCAGTCGGCGAGCAAGTGGATGTGGCGCGTGAAAGATTTTTCGAAGTTATCCGTGCCACGGGCGCCCGGTACGTAGCAGCGTTCGCAGGCAGTCTGGACTCGGAGAAACAAGCTGCTTATTGAACCGCGTCGCGGCGTGTTAACGGCGATGTCGCGTTACCGTAGTTCCACTGCAGCACTTTCCCCAGCGGCAATGATGTGACCGTACACGAATGGGCCGCTTATCGACAACCGACAAATACAGGGAAAAGTCACGGCTAATATTCAGCATTGATGCAAGACCGAGAAACTACCCACGCGGGGACGCTTATCGCGATCGACCATTGCTGTGGCGACGATAGCTCGCTGGCGTAAAACCAAGTTGTCTCTGAAAGGCCTTCCCGAAGGCTGATTCCGACTGATAGCCCACGCGCTCGGCGACAGCACCCACCGGGAGGCTGGTGTTTTCCAATGTTTCGCATGCGATTTGCATGCGGATCGATGTCAGAAGAAGAAATTGCTGAAGCACTGGGTGTTGCCGTAGCACTGAACGCAGGTGCTGCCATGGTCTACTCCGTCCGTGTCATCGATGCCGTCAAGGCGCACAGCGCCAAGGGAACATCATGAACAGCAAGATAGAACAAGGGCTTGGTGCCTTTGCGCGTACCGATCATGCTGGCCTCGTTTTGATGAGGCTGGCCATCGCCATCGTCTTTCTTTGGATTGGCGGTTTGAAGTTCGCCCCCTACGAAGCAGACAGCATTACACCTTTTGTCGCGAACAGCCCCGTGATGTCATTTTTCTATGAGCATCCGCAGGATTACAAAGAGCACATGACTCACGAGGGTGCGCTGGTACCTGCACAGCGTGAGTGGCAGACGGAAAACCATACATACAGCTTCTCCCGTGGCTTGGGGACGGTCGAGTTGATGATTGGTCTGTTGGTGCTTTCTTACCCTCTGTCAAAACGACTGGGTTTGCTTGGTGCCTTTCTCGCCTTTGTAACGACACTTGTAACCTTGTCATTTCTCATAACAACGCCCGAAGCATGGGTGCCCGCACTTGGCGATGCTCAGCACGGCTTTCCCTACTTATCAGGGGGCGGGCGACTAGTGGTCAAGGACACCATGATGTTGGCGGGCGCTTGGATCATCGGCATTGATGCTGCCAAAGGCATTCTTTCCGACATGCATACAAAGTTGGCTGGAGTTCGGTAGGAAACGCTGCCTAGGGTTCGGGCAAATCCAATGGAAGGGGCCAAGGAAGGCCCCTTCGTATTTGATCGCATCCTCCAAGTCAAATCACGCCAACCACGACTTGTGATGCGTTCGCCATTGGGTCTGGTGTCCGCCGATATGCCGATCACGGCGAACAGTTACTAAGTGCGCACTGCAAACCCTCGCGTAACTGAGACACTTCCAGCGTTAGTGAATATGCTTCGACGCTGATCGGCACCCTCTTCCCTGGGCCCCTCGCCTTCTTTGGCTCACCGCGAAGGCAGCTAACTCTTACTCCTGATTTTTTGCATCGACTCGCCATGCCGCTGGCATTCGGTGCGTGCTGCGCATTACTCATGCGGGCGACCATCAGGAAGTCACGCACGTTTTCCCCATCGGACTCTGATGCACCTTCATCAGGCCCGTGCAGTTATTTATGCCCCGGGGAGCACTTTTTTCGAAATTTTTCCGATGGCTCCCAACGCTATCTATAGGTCCAATACATGAAAACTGCTGAATCTCGTCGCGTTATGACAGCCGTGCTCATCTCGCTCTGATTCATGGGTGGGATTGCCGGAGTCGCTTCTGCGGTGGGCGTGGCCTTGCTTCTTTTTCCCTAGTTAGCTGCGCTGTCCTACGACGTATTCCTGCGGCCTCGCGGCACCTGGGCCCGTGCATCACGGATGCTCGCGTTTTCTCCGACAGTGACCGCGGTGCTAGGTGTGATTGTCACGCGATATCTGCCGTATTCCGCTGTGTCGATTGCGATCTGTATCGCCGGGGCAATGGTCATTCTGAAGTTCATGCGTTCGCCCATCGCGCCAGCCATCTCGGCCTGCGTTCTACCGCGCTCCCTCGGCGAGAGGAGCTGGTTGTATCCCCTCGCGATTTTACTCGGCACCGGTGCGCTCGCCCTTCTATCCTCGGCAAACCAAAGATACTTCGACACACAACCCGCACGCACCATGCCCAGCGCCGCCGATCGGCTCAACGATGAAATCGGGTCGCCTCCCGAGCAGTTCTTGTGGGTGCCGTTCTTCGTAGCGTTTCTCTGTGCGACCTACCTACTTTCGATGGCGACCGGGATGAGAATGGTGTTTTTCCCGCTGACCTCCTCCATGCCCTGGGGAAGCTCCCCCTGGTAACGCCATCCTCTAAGCCAGGCAAGAGCCATTGCGCTGTCGTGCTCATAACGACATATGTCGCATCGTTGGCCGCAACGTCGCGCGTAACAACCCTCTACCCAGGCCTTCAGTTCGTATTGGAGACGCTCGTTCATGGTGGTATTCAGCGCCACCACGACGTAACGCGGCGTCAATGTTCTGAGAACGGAGCGACGCGGCTAACTGGTAGGTTCAGCTTCCCGGATGAATTCCGCAGGCACTTTGACGAAGTGTGGATACTGGAAAAGTCACCTGCGCATTTTCAACAACGCGATTCTTTAGCGCTTCCTTACCTTACAAAGGTCAGCCAGTCCTGCACGTCGAAGTGATCGTTTGGGGTGGTCAATGAACAGCGTACAAATCGATCAGAAGAGTTTTGAGATGCCCCCGCGAGAGGGGATCACCGTCGCGCACTTTCTCACGGTAGCCGACATCGACCGATCGGCTCAATTCTACGAAACGGTCTTCGGCGGTCGCACTCTAAGCAGAGGCGACAGCAAGGGCGCGCCTGGTTATATTCAGATCGCGAATACGTGGTTGCTTGTCAACGTCGGGGGCGGACCGACCCCCGACAAGCCGTCCGTAACGCTCAGCACCCTCGCTGATCCGAACAAGATCAGCAGCTTCATGAACATCCGCGTTGCGAATATTCAAGCGTGCTACAAACTATGGAAAAGCCGGGGAGCCGAGTTCATCACGGAGCCGAAGGAAAAGTACGGCGAGACTCGCTGCTATATCCGCGATCCTGACGGTTATATTATCGAGGTCGGACAGCGCAAGCCGGACTTCACGTACGGTTAGTGCGCAGCCGGAATGGGATACGGATCCAAACGCTCACGGATGTCCGCTTAGAACTAGCCCAATGGCGCGGACGATACAACACCGCTCACGCGACGCCCATATTCACCTCGATTCCCTCAGGCTTCGGGGGCGCAAGCGCGAAGACGCCAGCCGCTGATGTCATTCCCCGAGGAGCTCTAACCTGGAATCACGCCACCCTTGACGAGAGGAGCGGGTCCACCATGTCTCACCACTATTCCGGGCCAGACTCTGAGAAAATGGGACAGGGACAGTTAGACCATCGCATTAGCGGTGGATGCCGACGTGTCATGGTGCATTGCCTTGTTCGATACGCACCAATGGTGCTTTAGGGCTGCCCTCCTTCCTCTTGCCATTTCCTGAGCTTCGCGCACATGTCCGGGGTCCAACGCGGTTCACCGCTCGACGGTGGCGGCATGCTACCGCTGGACACGGATTCATATATTGCTTCCGCATGCTGGAATACGCTGGCCCGGTCACTGAGGTCCATGGCCTTTTTCATATGATCGACGTCCATGCTGGTGAACATGGGGCGGATGTCCCGAGCAAAGCTGAGAGATGCTGATGTAGACATATTTCTTCTCCAGGTTCGTGCCAAAGGGGTGTTGGTTCAGGCAGCCATTTGGTGCTCGTAATACGGCCGGGCGCGGTCATCCAGAATCGCGTACTGCGCAGCCAGGTTCGTCGGGTCTGGAGTCAGCCAGGCATCGATGTTTTCAGGCTTGATCGGCACAATGCAGCGATCTTGACCAGCAGCCAGCACTTCAGGCGGCGGCTCGTCGGTGATGGCGGCGAACGAGAAGAGGTCGGCCTCACCTTCTCCGCCCTTCGAGAATGACCACAGACACGCCACCAGCATTTCTCGCGGCGGCTGCGGGTCGAATTCGAGCACCACATTTTTGCCGTCGCGCTCGACGTTCTCATAGAACTTTGTCACGACCATGATGCCGTGGTGATAGCCGAATAGCTGGCCCCATGCCTTTTCGAGGTTGTCGCGACGCGCGTTGTAGGTGCCCGGGTACTTGCGTTCGACGGCTTCAGTCCAGCCAGGCATGCGGCATTGGTAGCGCATGGGCACTACCAGGCGCTTGCCATCCTTCCGGATCATCACTGGCGCGTACTGGCCGGGATAAATGCGGGAGTCGCGATCCAGGAGCTCTGTGCGCCGTAGGTCGCTGAGCTTGCGCTGTGCCTGCTCGATTTTGTTGCCGGCAACGCGCACATCGCTCTCGGCCTTCTTCGTTGGTTTGCCCGACGCCATGACACGCTCGGCGCCGGTCAGCCGGGTCTTTTGCTGGAACAGCACGGACTCGAACGCCAACGCTTGCTCCTCGTCCGTTTCGGCGATCAGCGCGTGAACCTCGCGCTCCTCTTCGGTACGTGGAACCGCAAAGGCGGCTTTCATCGCTTTGGGGATCTTCTGCCAGTCGCCGCTCTTCTTCTTTTCCCAGAATAGCTCGACATATCGGCGGACGCTGATGTCGGCGCCAAATGTCCTAACGTACTTTTTGTAGTCCGCCCAGATCTGAGCTGAGTAGCACATGGTCAAGCCCATGCTGTTGCAGTGTGTGCAAATCCTACTCCTGCGCAACTCTCATAGCGTGAGAGTGCTGCGGCATACCCGATCACAACCACGCCGACTGCGGCGCCTGCCGCGAAGGATAGCTTAACAGCCGGGTTCGGAACTCGGCGAGAGTCGCGCCGACTGCGCGAGCGACGTCCACCAACGCCACAACAAAAACAGGCCGCTCGTCTTATCCAAGCCGATTGAGTTGCGCCAGATGGTTCGCCTAGATGCGGCGCGCTTCACCTAGGCAGTACGTCTTCGTGCTTTCGCGTCGATCTCATCCAGACACTTGCCGAATAGCTGCATCGCCTCGCGCAATGCGTTCGGTGATAGCCCGCAGTAGCCGAGGATCAAACCCGGGTATGGCGGTGGCTTCAGGTAATGCACTTCAACCGGATGAAGGCCGAGACCGCGTTGACGGGCAAGCGCGATCAGTGCATTTACGGATGCATAGTCGTAATCGCGTAGCCACACGACAACGTGCATGCCCGCAGGCGTGTCCACAATATCGACACGGTCACCGACATATCGGCGCAAACCATCGACCAACGCCTCGCGACGGGCTTGTAGCTCGGTACGCGCGTATCGCAAATGCCGCTCGAAGCCACCGTCTTCCATGAAATGTGCAAGCGCCGTTTGTTCGATACCCGACGAGGAAATGTCACTGAAATATTTGGCCATGACGAAATCGTCGCGCAGTGCAACGGGCAACACCATGTAGCCAAGTCGGAGCGAGCCGAATAGAGCCTTTGTAAACGTGCCTGCATAGATAACGCGGTCTTCTTCATCAAGCGAGCGTAGCGCAGCGAGTGGGCGGCCGTCGTAGCGGAACTCGCCATCGTAGTCGTCCTCCAGGATCCAGCACTGCTTCGCCGCCGCATAGCGCAACAACTCTAGTCGGCGCGGCAGGGACATGACGGCGCCACTTGGGAACTGGTGAGAAGGAGTCACGCAGATCAATCGAGGCGCCGAGTCAGGTAGTTCGTCGCAGACGATACCCTCGCTGTCCGTGCGTACCGAATGGACCCTCACGCCATGGGCGACCAGTGCCTGGTAGGCACCGAAATAATGGGGCTCCTCCAGCACGGCACTATCGTTTTCGTCGATAAGCACGCGTGCGCTCAGTGTGTAGGCTTGCTGTGTCCCATTAACGATCAGCACATTCTCCGGCAAGGTCGTTATGCCGCGGCGCAGCGCCAGGTAGTCACATATCTGCTGGCGCAATGCATGCAGCCCCTGGGTACCTACACCTCGAAGCGCGGTGTAGGTAGCGGCGCGCGCCAGTTCGTGGCCCCACGCAGCACTCAGCTCTACATTGGTCAACGGGGTTCCGTATTGCAGATCGTAAGGCAGCTCAATGTGCGGCTGGTAATGCGTCCGGTCATAGACTTGTCGAGCGCGTTGCGCATAGCGCGATGGTGGCGCAACCGTGGATTCGGGGGCATGCAACGCTTGGGTAATCTGAAGTGTGGATATGTAGCTACCCGAGCCAGCACAACCTCTGATGAAACCGTCTGCACGCAACTGTTCGTAGGCAGTCAGGATGGTAATGCGCGATAAACCAAGCTCCAGCGCCAGTGTGCGCGTCGGTGGCAGCCGCATACCCGAAGTCAGCCGCCCATTGAGAATGCCGGCTTTGATGGCACGAGTCAGCTGTGCATATTGCGGTCCATGCCCGTCAAGCTGGAGAAACATACGAATCAAAGCCTCCCAGGAGCAGCAGGGGTAGCGGGATGGTTGGTGGTTTCACATATCCGGCGCAGGCGTTCCGTCGGACCACTTGGCGGCCGGGATCATGAACACATTCATCTTCTCGGGGCCGGCCTGAAACTGCGGATTGAGCATGACCGGAGAGCCTGGCAAGTCGGCACCCCAACTCGCTTCAAGTGGCGTATAGAACATCAGGTGAGGCATCCAGTGCCCCGCCGAGTCATTTAGGTAGGCTTGTTTCGACATCATGTAGCACATCGCACCTGGTTCCAGAGGCGGCAACTGTTTCCTGACGAGTGCGGTCTTGATGCCTTCCATGATTTGATCTTTGGATTGTCCGGCGAGAGCCAGCTCGGTCCTTTTGCGGGTTATAGGCAAAATCGATCGTGCTGCTTGCGGGTTGAAGCACGTAGGTCCACGCAATTTTGGATTCCAAAATTCTGGGAAATCGAATTGCGCCGACCAGGATCGGTCGACCATGCATACAAAGCCGTTACTGCCTTGGACCGCAGTAACGTAGCCATGGGGCCCGAGAACCAGGATCGTGGCCTCCCCGGAAATGGCTTTGGGCGCCGCGCTTCGCGCCAGAGTAACTTCCGCGTCGCGGTCCCCTATCAGGTATTGGGAGAGCGGCGCCATGCTCGGATACGCATGTTGCAGAGCTTGAGCCGACGAACCCTCGGCGACGGCTATGGCCAAAAGCATGCTTAACGTCAGGCACATCTTTAAGCGGCCGGCTGCTTGCTGCATCTCATTTCTCCCGCTCTGATCGCGAAGGCGTAACGAAGCTCTGACTCTTTCTGGATCGAACCCGGATGGCGCCCAAGCCGCGGGCGCCAATGAGCCACTCTCTTCAACGACGAACGAGACAGGGGGAAATCGACATACGATCCTGACCGAGCGCATGAAGGCAGGCCGGAACCGCTCCCGAGCCGCGCCGATCCGTACGGGCCACCCCAAAACCATTCCCCCGTAGGCGCTTTGACCTGGTTAGCTCGCCAGGCTAGGTTGCGCTTCGCCCCAACCTCCTCTTGCAAACAGGGGGAGGAGCGATGTCAGGCAGCAGCTCGTCCCCTCCCCTGCCCTGCGTGCAGGGGCACCCCATGGTTGTGCTGCTCACCCAGGTCTCCACGCCATGCAGTGCCCCCACGATCGACTCGATCGTCAGGCCTGAATTTCAGGATTTTGGAATTGGTATTAAACATCGGAATTAATTGGTTATGCACCTGGTTGGCTATAGAAGTGCGAACTGAATGGCTATGTACTTTTTTTTTAGTTCACTTACCGTGAAGCCGGAGTTGCCATAGCGATGGTTAAATTGTTAACGGAAAAAACCTCGGAGCCGGCAAATTATCCAAAAAACATCTCCGATCCGGATGAAAGGGTGAGTACCCGTATCCATACAGCAATCCAGCAATTTGGTTAGCGGAAATAACAGAAGTTGTTCCCGTTGATTTCAACTCAAACCGAAGCCAATGGTGCATCAATGCGTGCAAAATTCTATTCGGATGAATTTAGGGCTGAAGCTATTCGATTGGTGGTTCAGCAGCGTTTCTCCGCTGGGGAGGTTGCGGCGCGGCTCAACATTCGAAGTGAGACTGTACTGACATGGGTAAGGCGATTTCGCTATAAGCGGTCGCAGCTATATGAAGCAGATCGATTGAAGACAAGACTCCATGAAGTCGCCACGGAGCGCGATGTTCTGATTGAGCTTGCCAATCGTTTGCTGGATAAAACGGGATAAATCTCGTGCCATGCCATTCCAGGGTAGGTGAGCCTTACGCTTAAAGCCAACGAGCTGTCGTGATTGATTACCTTGATAGCTCTACCTCGTTGGTAATGGATAGACCCAGGTTGTTATTCGGATTGCCGCATTGGGCGGAATCTTTCTGACCCATGGTGATAATTAATCGGAGGGTATTTTCATGAAACTTCGGGGTACAGAGCTTTCTTCGGCAGTCCGTCTGGCGCTTTCGCTGGGTGCTGTCATCGCGGCGGGTGCCGCGAGCACCGCATTCGCTCAGGATCAGTCCACACAGCCGCAGGGCAATACCAATCCGGCCGCTCCGCAAAAAGCGTCTACCCTGCAGACGGTCGTGGTTACCGGCTCGCACATTCGTCGCGTGGATCTGGAAACGGCCAGCCCGGTCGTGACCATCGATCGCGCAGCGATCAAGGCCAGCGGCAAGCTGACCCTGGGTGACCTGGTACAGGATCTGCCGGCTGTTACCGGAGGCAATACCAACCCACAGGTCAACAACGGCGGTGGCACCGGCGCCACCAGCATTGGTCTGCGTGGCCTGGGTCCGAACCGCACCCTGATCCTGGTTGACGGTCATCGCATCATGGGTATTTCACTCGGTGGCATCATCACGACTCCGGTCAATGGTGATGCCCCGGACGTCAACTCGATTCCGGCCGCGATGATCGATCACATTGACGTGCTGACCACCGGCGCGTCCTCGGTCTATGGTTCCGACGCCGTCGGTGGCGTGGTCAACTTCATTCTGCGCAAGGATTATCAGGGCGTCGAGTTCACGACGAACTTTGGTCAGTCCGATCACAACGACGGCGAGCAACAGGGCTACACCTTCACGTTTGGTCAGACGTCCGACAAGGGCAGCATCATGGGCGGCGTGGACTACAACAAGACGGACGGCATCCAGGCGGGCAGCCGTGCCTTCTCCAGGAATGCCGTCACGGTGTACGGCACGAACGGAAAAGGTCCGTCTGCACCGCAGCCGCCGTCGGTATTCATTGGTGGTTCGAGCTCGGCGCCGAACGGGCATATCCAGCTGGCTGGCTCCAACTTTGCGGCCGCCTTCCCGGGTTGCCAGAGCGGCTTCGTTGCACACAATCCGGGTGCCGGTACAGATGCTGCCTCGGACTACCATTGCTTCCAGAACAATGGTCCGGCCAGCGACAAGTACAACTACGCCTCGGTCAACCTGATCCTGACGCCACAGGAGCGCACCAATGCGTTCCTGATGGGCAGCTACAACCTGGCTGATCATGTCAGCGTTTACCTGGATGCTTATGTCGACAAGACCTCGTCCAACTCGGCCGTGGCACCTTACCCCCTGACGACTGATGGCGGCTTTCAAATATCGTCAGCCAACTACTACAACCCGTTCGGTGTCAATTACCAGAGTGGCCAGAGCAATTTCGGTTTACGTCTCACTTCGCTGGGTCTGCGCGAGACTTTCGCGGGCATGACCCTGGCGCAGATCCATACCGGTTTCAAGGGTGACTTTCCGATCGGCAACCAGACGTGGCAGTGGGATGTGGGCCTTGACTACGGCCACGCCAGCATGACCGAAACGGCCGACGGTCTGATCAATCTAACCGTACTGAATCAGGCAGCCGGGCCGTCCTTCAATAACGGTGGCGTGATTACCTGCGGCACTCCAGCGGCTCCCATTCCCACCTGTATTCCGTTCAACCCGTTCGACGTCAACAGCGCGCAATCGATCGCCTCGCTGAAGGCGGCCTCCGCGCCAGGCCTTGCAACAAGTAACACGATCGAGAAGATCTGGCACGCCGACTTGAATGGCGGCGTGTTCGACCTGCCCGCCGGCACCATCAATCTGGCCGTCGGTGCGGAATATCGCCAGGAGTACGAACACAACCAGGTCGACGGTCTGCTGACGATCAATCCGGCCACCGGCACCTGTACTCTGGGAAGCGTTTGCGGCGCCGGCTTGCAGGGCGGCTACAACGTCAAGGAAGCCTATGCTGAAGCGTTCTTTCCGCTCCTGAACGATCTGCCGTTCGTCAAATCGCTAAACCTTGACATTGGCGATCGCTACTCCAAATTCAGCAAGTTCGGCACCACCAACAACTTGAAATTCGCGCTTGAATGGAAGCCGATCGACGACTTGTTGCTGCGTGGCACGCTGGCCGAGGTGTTCCGCGCACCGAATCTCCTCGAAGTCTTCGGTGCACCGTCTTCTTCTGCGTACCGCATCTCCAACGATCCCTGCACCGGCTACACCGGCGCGCCGGTCAACCCGGCCTGCGTCAATGTAAAAACCGACGGCAGCTTCGTCGACCAGCTGGTAGTTCAGGACCTGCAGGGTACGGGCCTCGTATCTGGCGCCACCTATGCCAACATCCCGATCAAGCCGGAAAAGGGCAAGACATTCGATTTTGGTGCCGTCTACAGTCCGTCCTGGGCTCCGGGACTGTCCTCGACGGTGGATTTCTGGCATCTGTATCTGAATAACGTCATCACCACCATAGGTGTCCAAAGCCTGCTGGGCCTCTGCTCGTCTGGCGACCAGGGCTACTGCCGGTTCATCTCGCGCTACCCCAGCGGTCCCAATCAGGGCCAGCTCACTGCGCAGACCCTACAGCCGACCGGCAACCTGGGCACCACCAGCACGGGCGGTGTCGACTTCTCGCTGAACTACAAGCTGCCGGAGTTCTCTTTCGGCAAGTTCAACGTGGGCATGAATGCCACCTACCTGAAGTACTTCAACGTGCAAACGGCGCCAGGAAACATCGCCAATTCCACTTACACCGACGCCGGTCATTTCATGCCGTTCGGTTCTGCGCAGGCGGCAGCTTGCCCGGGTGCCGTCGGAAACTGCCTGTTCCCGCGCTGGAAGGGCCAGGGCTATGTGAACTGGCAGCTGGGCAACTGGGATGCTTCATGGCGCCTGCGCTACATCGGCCGCTTCCAGATGGGTTCGCAGAGCCCGTCGCAGGACGTGTTCCCGGACGGCACGTGCTTCTACGGCAGCTACTGCACGATTCACGGGGCAGAGTACAAGTACGGTTCGACCACCTATAGCGACGTCTCGCTGGGCTACAACATCGAACCGTTGAATACGCGCGTCGAGTTCGGCGTCAACAACCTCTTCGACAAGCAACCGCCGCTTCTGTACGCCAACAATGTGCTCAATGCGAATACCGACCCGAGCGACTTCGACACGATTGGTCGTTACTTCTGGGGGCGGGTCACGGTCAAGTTCTAGGCTTC
This sequence comes from Rhodanobacter sp. MP7CTX1, assembly GCF_014205795.1. Lineage (GTDB taxonomy): Bacteria > Pseudomonadota > Gammaproteobacteria > Xanthomonadales > Rhodanobacteraceae > Rhodanobacter. The sequence goes on along the minus strand of NZ_JACHCN010000003.1, from coordinate 364,025 downwards.
TTTTGATTGCATGCCTGGCTTGATGTTTCGACCTTGAGGGGTCGCGCAAACTGATTGCGCGGCCCCGTTTTCGTATCGCGCGGCATCAATGCGACTTGCAGCGCTGCAGGCGACGACACTGTTCGAGCGAGCGTTCGCTGAATCCACGTGGCGTTGCAGACAGCTCATCTTCTCAGAATGCGGTCCCTCCACGCAGGAGCTTGGAGGGGCCGCGATTCAAACTAGCTTTTGATGAAGGCGAGCACGTCAGCGTTGATCACATCGGCATGCGTTGTCAGTGCCCCATGGGGGAAACCCGGATAAATCTTGAGCGTCGCGTGCGGCAGAAGCTTCGCTGACAGAACACCCGCATCCTTGTAAGGCACAATTTGGTCATCGTCGCCATGCAGGACGAGCGTCGGCTGACTGATTTTTTTCAGATCGTCAGTGAAGTCGGTTTCCGAAAACGCCTTGATGCAGTCGTATTGCGGCTTGGTGCCACCCATCATGCCTTGCCGCCACCAGTTACGGATGACTCCCTCGGAGATCTTTGCGCCTGGACGGTTGAACCCATAGAACGGTCCAGTGGGAAGATCCAGGTAGAACTGCGCCCGATTGGCGGCGAGCTGCGTGCGCAAGCCGTCAAAGACTTCGATCGGCAATCCACCAGGGTTATTGGGAGTCTTGACCATGATGGGCGGCACCGCGCTTATGAGCACGGCCTTGGCCGTTCGGTCCTGCCCGTAGCGAGCGACGTAACGAGCTACTTCACCGCCACCGGTGGAGTGACCCACATGAATGGCATTGCGCAAGTCGAGCGCTTCAGTGAGCTGCGCGAGATCTGCTGCGTAGTGATCCATATCGTTGCCAACGGCAGTCTGTGTAGACCGGCCGTGTCCTCGTCGATCATGCGCAATCACCCGATAGCCATGGCTCAAAAAAAACAGCATCTGAGCGTCCCAATCGTCCGCCGAAAGCGGCCAGCCGTGGCTGAATACGATGGGCTGTCCGGTTCCCCAGTCCTTGTAGAAAATCTCGACGCCGTCCTTGGTCTTGATCTTGCTGCTACCCATAGGAACACCTCCAGCAGTCGAATGTGCTTTTGGAGCCGACGAAGCGGCGTTGGCTGAACTTGACGCCGAGAGCAGTGGCATTGCGATTGCAGCCGCTGCAACGGAGCCCGTGCTGACGATCATCTTGCGACGTGAGTGGCTGACATCTTCGGTGTTGGTCATACGCTTGGTCTCCTCTCGTGAACGTAGGGGCCCATGCGATGTTCCGCGTGGGTTACTTCCGACAACCAGCCATTGACGAGCTTTTACGTACGCAATGACTCAAGCGCCCTCTCTTGACCCAAGCCCCGGTGGAAAACGCACACATCTCTTTGGAGGCTTTGCGGCCTTCTCGTCGCGCTGGGTTTGGGTATGTCTGGCGATGATATAGCTGCCGCTCGCGATTCCATGGAGAATCGAAGATCACATGCAAACCAGCATGGGCAAAAAGGGGACCGAGTAGTTATACCACCGGCATCAACCAGAAAGGCCGACGTGAATCCTCGAGCCAAGCCGCTTAATGGAAAACTCACGCACAGATGGGGTACGTACGGCCAGACCCCCGATGTCCAGTCGCGTCGCGCGAGCGCCTACCAACCTCCCCGCGAAACCGTCGGCAATGTGAGAAGGCAGACGCCTACACCTCAAGACACCTTCCGCTGCTTCAGTCGCCCACCCTGCGCAAGCAATCTACGCGCACTTGGAAAGTCCGGACGATGCCATGTCGCCAGCAGCTCAGCCGATGCAACCGACACTCTCTACCCATGAGGCCGCGGGTATACCTTTACCCATGGGCTATTCGATCAGGGAACAACCAGCGGGCTTGTGGCGTGTGTGTTGTGGTGACAACGTGTTGCATGAGGTGAGGAAGATCGGCACAGCCATCAAGCTCGCTCACCTGACCGCCTTCGATACGTACCCACGAACATACGGATGTACCCCCGTTGAGCTTCCAGGTGTGTCCGAGTGATCTTGCTCACCCATTGCAAGTAGCGCAGCTTGGTCCTTACGACCGGTCCAGACGCGTTGATGTTTTGACCGCGCGTCGGGCGTGGACTCTTCTTGGACTCAGCGTTCGGAATGGTCAGAAGCTGGCGCGCCTGGATGCAGCAAACTGCCGGGTATCAGCCCATCTCGCTGCGCAGGCCAGACAATCACACTCGCCATGGCATACGGCTTCACAGCACGCGACGCAGGTACAACAGTACATCTGCGGCACGGTGTTGCCATTGAGGATGCGGCCGTAATAGCCGCCAGTAGCGGGATAGCGGCGCTCCCCCTCAGGTGTTGGCAGGCCGTCATCAATCCTCAAAAGTCTTGCTTGCCGCGCTATGGTCATTGGACTTCCAGCAAAAGCTACGGCAGGGCGATCATTTTGAAAGCCCTGCACAACGCATTGGCTCGATGCCACCCTCTTCTGGCTCTCAGCACATATGCGGAGCCAATGTGTCACCAGAAGACATTCCATAGAACTGTAAGAAGCTACAGGTACGCCCGAGAGGTCATACCTATACCCTTGGAAGCAAGTAGCCCAGCCGACTGAACGCCCTGGCAGCATGGCCAACTCGGCATGTCAGGTCGAACAGACCCGCTCAGCAACTTCATGCGTGTGACCGAATGGACTCATCTTGGCGCCCCGCCCCGGGCGCCACTCTTTTGGGCGCCCACTACCCGGCCTCTTTCCGTCCTTTCGCTCCAATCGCTGGTGGGCGGAAAATAGACGTTCCCTCCGATACCTGATGCAGTAACCTTGTCTACCGGCCCTGCATGGCGGGGACCTAAACCTGCGCAACGATCTGTTTTTGTTGGGGCTCGATGCATACGCTAGCGTATGGTCGTGAACCGGGATGCGGACTCAGCTACCCTGACGTTTCAATCGTGCATGACGCTGTGACATCGGCATCGAAGGATGGCATCACTGCGGAAGGGGCCTTGCCCAGAGATTTATGCGTCATGATTGCGCCAATCGATTCACCTCATTCAACTGAAATGCTCAAGCCCTTGTACGTTCTTTTGCTCGAAGACGATGAATTGTTGCGTGATCGTATTCTCGTGCCCCAACTTCGGCAGTTCGGCTTTGAGGTCAAGGCCATCGGCTACGTTGCCGAGCTGACGACGGCGATCGAGCAGCGAAAGCCGGATATTGTGTTGCTGGACATCGGCCTACCGGACAGCGATGGCTTCGAAGTGACACGCAGGCTGCGTGGAGAACTTCCCGAGACAGGCATCGTCATGTTGACGGGGCGAGCGGAAAATATCGATCGCGTGCGGGGCCTGAGCGAAGGCGCTGATGCCTATCTCGCCAAACCGGTCGATATCGACGTTCTGGTCGCTACTTTGTACAGTGTCGCGCGCAGACTCAAGCCGTCCACGGTTCTCGCCTCAAGCCGCAGTCGTTGGCGTCTCGACTCGGACGGATGGCTGCTGGTTTCTCCTACGGGTGGGCGCGTAATGCTCAGTAAGACCGAGCGGCGTCTGCTGGAAATGCTCATGCTTCATCCCGATCAGGTCATGTTGCGCGACGAGCTTATTGGTGTCCTGACTGACGACGTTGCAGCGTTTGATCCGCATCGACTGGATTCGTTGGTCCACCGCCTGCGCAGAAAAGTGCTCTCCACAGTCGGTGAACCGCTGCCCCTAGATGCAGTTCACGGCACGGGCTATCTGTTGGCGATGAGCTGACTCCTCGGCGTCACGTCGACCCCGCTATGGCTTCGTCTCGCCGCTACTCGGACGCGTGCGAGCAGCACATTGGGAACGAATGGTTTGGGTAGACGTTCGCAATAGACATCTGCGAGCCCGTGTGGCAAGCCGTCGGTCTCGTGGTAGGCGGAAATGAGGATCGCCGGCACCGTAGGCAGTTGCAGACGTAGTTTGCGCAGCAAAGTCATGCCATCTGTGTCGGGCATGCGGTGATCGCAAATCAGCACGTCCGGTGGCATGACCATCTGCTGAAGTAAACGCTCGGCTTCGGCACCACTGGCCGCCTCGCAGACTTCGCAGCCCCCGTTTTCCAGCGCGGAAGTGAGCACGCCGCGCAGATCATCGTCGTCATCGATCAGCATCACGCGAATGCGCTCTCCTGGCAGTGGCAACACTGCGCCCGCCACGCTGCCGGCGGTCATCGGCAAGAGAATATCAAAGGTCGTACCCTTGCCAGGCGAGCTGTCCACGGCGATAGTGCCGCCTGCGCGTCGAACCAGGCCGTAGACGACGCTAAGCCCCAGACCGGTGCCGCTTCCAGTGGGCTTGGTCGTGAAGAACGGCTCGAACAAATGTTGCCTGACTTCAGCGGACATGCCCAAGCCAGTGTCCTGAATGGTCAGTGCGACGTTCGATGAATCATCTTGAGCCAGCGATAGCGTAAACGTGCCGCCATCAGGCATCGCGTCGCGGGCGTTGGAGGTGAGATTGAGCAGCGCCAGCTCAAACTGGCTGCGGTCGAAGTGGATGGACAGTGGCGTCGGCGGCGTGTTGATGGTCAGATCAACGTTGGTCGGCAACAACTGGCGCAAGAGTGGTCTCAGTTCGCGCAATGTCTCGGTGGCATCGAAGGTTTCCGTATGGGTGACATCGCGACGACTGAAGTTCAGAAGCTTGCGACAGACGGCTGTGCCGCGGCGAGCGGCAAGCTCGACACCTTCCAGCGCATCGGCCAAGGCCTGCGAATCCTCATTGGGTAAGAAACCCGCGCGCTCCACCCGATCTCGCTCCATCGAGAAGCCCAGGATGATGCCCAGCACATTGTTGATGTCGTGCGCGATGCCACTGGCCAATTTGCCGACGGCGTCCATCTTCTGGGCGTGCAGAAGTTGCTCCTGGGTACGTTCGCGCTCCGCGATTTCCAGCTGCAACTGCTTGCGATGGGCATTGGACTCAGAGAGGCTCTCGCGCAACGCATCGATACTGCGGTCCAGGATGATGGTGATCAGCAAATAGCCGAGAGCGGCAATCGGAAGAGCCGCGAAACCCTCCACGACCTCTCTCAACTTGAGATCGGCGTGGAAGATCCGGTCGGTGACCATGCTCATCATGAAGATCAGTATTTCGGTGAAATAGGTGATCCACAACGCGCGCCGACCGAGCATCAAGCCGCTCAACGCGAGGATCTTAACCATCGTCAGGTTGCCATCAATCGCCTGGGAACCGAATGCGGCGTAGGCCAGCGCTGCGGAGCTGAGCAACACCGTCAAGTATTGCGTAACGGCGAATCGGAACTGGCCCTTGCGAATCAGATACAGCCCAAACCACGCCGCCGCGGTCATGACCAAGTCTGTCCCCAAATCGATACTGATCGCCACGGTCGGGCCGCAGCGGGCCTTGTCATAGAAGGCACTTTGCAGAAACGGCCAGTCGTATATCAGTAAATAGATCTTGTTCAGCGGGGTACGCAGACCCTCGAACAGCAGCAGCCATTGCATGAAAACGGCGTTGCGCCGATCTACCGGATCGGAGACGGGAACCTGGTTCACCCGCGATAGGAACCGCTGAAACATCGTATTGCCCTTGCCACTGTGCTTGCCAATCCGTGAGCGCCACTCTCGCGTCTTTCCCCCAATGAGGGTGACAGGTGGCTGCCCGCTTGTCTTGCTTGGCGACGCCCAGTCGAGCACCGCCGTGAGATGTCGGTGATTTTATGGTGATTTGAGCGTGCGTGACGATCGCAGTGCAACATGAATACGGTCGGGGGACCAGCCAATAGATCGGTAGACGTCGGGGAAGACGGGGGCGCGTCACCGATAGAGCTGGCGAAGAAACGACATCACTCAGCTGCGGTTCAAGAGGGGATATCTATGTCAACGAACAGAAACGGTCAATGCTTCGTGAGATCAGCACTGGGCATGGCCGTGTTGCTTTCCTTAGGCGCACATGCCGCCGGCACCCAGTCAGCCAACTACTTTCCGAGCTCTACGCCGGACACGGCCAGAATCACCGGCACGATTGACAATACAAAGTTGGTTACGGTAGGAGGCAAGCCGTCACTAGCTGTTTCGACCAGCGACGCCGGCGCATTGCCATCCACACAGACGATTCGCAACGTCACTTTGCTGCTTAAGCGCAGCGACGCCAAGCAGAGCCAATTCGAGGCTTATCTCCACGCGCTGACCATCCCAAGCTCCCCGTACTTTCACCACTGGCTGACCGCAGCACAGATTGGCACGATGTTTGGTCCCGCCCAGGCGGACATCGACCAGGTGAAGCAGTGGCTGCAGGGTCAGGGTTTGAAAGTGACCTCGGTGTCGCCAACAGGAATGATGATCCATTTCTCTGGTACGGCGACAGCAGTCGGCGGCGCATTTCATACGTCACTGCACAGCTACACCGTTAATGGCCAGAAACACTTCGCCAATAGCACCGCGCAGCAGATTCCATCCGCCCTGGCACCCGTTGTGGTGGGTGCAGCCTCGTTGAGCAACTTCTTCCCGAAGCCGCTGCATACCGACGTCGCCACGGTGACAAGGAACAAGAAAACCGGCAAGTGGAAGACAGTGGCCAAGGCAAAGGGTGCGCCGTTGTTCACTGTGCCGCCGGGTACCATCGATACAAGCGTGACGTATGACGTTGCGCCAGCGGACTTCAACACGATCTACAACGTCAATCCATTGTGGACTCAGGGCACGCCTATCCGCGGCGCTGGACAGACCGTTGCGGTGCTGGAACGCACGGACGTGTTGCCGGCCGACGTACAGGCCTTCCGCAGCAGCTTCCTGCCCCCCAATGCCGTGGGCGCGGTGAACTACATCAATCCGCTGCAGATGGCTGGTGATGTGAGCTGCCCCGACCCGGGCACCAATGGGGATGAGACGGAAGCAGCGCTGGATGCGGAATGGATCGGCGCGGCGGACCCGGATTCAAACGTGGTATTTGCCTCTTGCGATGATAGTCAGAGTGCGACGTTTGGTCCGTTCACTGCGGCGGAAAACCTGCTTACCGGGTACTCGACGCCCGTCCCCGCTGTCTTCAGCCTGAGCTATGGCGAGTGTGAGTCTTTTGGAGCCGTTGACGGAACCCTGTCACAGGCTGCCGATCTGTGGTCGCAGGCGGCTGCCCAGGGCGTCACGGTATTTGTGTCGTCGGGCGATTCGGGTTCAGCAGGTTGTGATGACGGTAATTCCGCTGCCTTCATCGGTATTGCGGTCAATGGTATGGGTTCGACGCCATACAACGTTTCTGTCGGTGGCACCGATTTCAATGACTTCACCGCTTACGGACAGTACTGGGCCTCAACGAATCTTGCGCTGAGCCAGTCAGCCATAAGTTACATCCCGGAAATGACCTGGAACGATTCCTGCGCCAGCAGCGTGCTGGATGGCGTACTTGGCTACAGCGATGGTGTGCAGGCGTGTAACAGCACCACAGGTCAGCAATTCGTAAACACGATCGGTGGCAGTGGTGGACCCAGTTTCGCTTGGTCACAGCCGATCTGGCAGGCCGGTATTTACGGATCCACCAGCACAAGACGTGCACTACCTGATCTTTCGCTGTTCGCCGCCAACGGCCTTTATGGGCATGCGCTGGTCTACTGCATGTCCGACGCGAATGAGAACGGTACCCCGTGTACCTATAGCAATCCCGATGACGTGCTGTTCAACAGTGCCGGTGGTACATCCTTCGCGGCACCAGCGATGGCCGGTGTACAGGCGCTGATCAATCAGGCTTCCGGCCAGAGCAGCGGCAACATCCTGCCCGCGTTCTACAGCATCGCAACCAAGGAGTACGGCACGATCGGATCGCCGAACACGTCGACGTTGAATGCTTGTAATTCCAGCAATGGTGCAAACATCGGAAGCACCTGCGTCTTCAACAATGTTTCCGTGGGCAATATCGCGGTGCCTTGCAATTCGGGAACCGACGACTGCTATACAGCCAACGCCGCGCAACCGTACGGTGTGGTGAGTTCGGGTGGTTACGATCAACTTGATCCGGCCTGGAAGGCGACTTCCGGTTACAGCATGGCCACTGGTTTGGGCAGCATCAATGCGACCAACCTGGTAGCGGCGGTGACGAATTTCTACAAGCCCTTCAAGAATGGGTACGTCGCTCCGTATGACTATCTGTCCTCGGCCAACGAAGCTCAAAGCGATGGATTCAGCGATATCGCGGTGGTGGATCCGGTCAAGGGCACGTTCATGCAGTTGGGCATGAAGGGCAGCGTGGTACTGAACCAGGTCACTCAGCCGATCTCGCCTGGCTACACCCTTGGCACTGCCGGCGATTTCTACTCCGCGAACAATCACTTCTTAACGGGCACCTTGATTGGCGCCCTGGCTTGGACGGGCCCGGACAATCAACTCTACGTGTGGTTATCTGATGGTTTAGGTGGTACTGCTTCCAATGGTGCGAGCAATTACCTTACGGCCAAAGTTGGAGTGCCCTATCCCGCCGGCTGGACACTGATGGGCTCAGGCAATTTCGATGGTGCCAACGCCGACGAGCTTTTCTGGTGGAACAAGAGCACTGGCCAGATTGGCTGGTGGAAACTCAACGTCAATGCATTCTTTGTCCTGGGCAGAGCCGACTACCACTTCAACGACGTTCAATCGCCTGTCATCAGTGCGGGCACGGGTTACGTGCCACATCTGGCTGACGTCAATGGTGATGGCTATGCAGACATCGTGTGGACCAGCACGACCGACAACAGTGTCTACGCGTGGGTCAACAATCAGCAGGGTGGCTTCGTCGCCCATCAGATCCAGCAACAGCCGGCTGGCTTCACACTGTTTGGTGCAGGCGACGTGGCCGGCACCGGTGTGACTTCTCTGTTCTGGACCAATCCGACCACGAATCAGCTGCAGGTGTGGAATATGGACGGCTTTAACGTGACCTCCGTCCAGACTCGCTCTGTGACGCCGGGCTACACCCTGGCAAGCATTGCGGATTACGACGGCGATGGTCTGGCGGACATCCTGTGGGTCGGCGCGGCGGGCGACGCGTACGAGTGGCTGAGCAATGGCAGCGGTGGCTTCATCTCGCAGCGAGTCGCTGATATCACCGGTGCCCCGCTGGTGATTCCGGCTGGTGCGCAGGTCCAGCCGAACCGACTGCAGGGCGGGATGGTCACTTCGGGTGTTGACACATCCATAGGTATCAGCCACTGAGTAACAGACCGTAAGGACGCGTGTTGAAGGAGGCCGGGCATCACTGCCCGGCCTTCTTTTGTCTGAAGGTTCGCATCGACTGTTCATGGATCGGCGCTTGCGCAGCGTGCCGGATCTTGTTGCGCTGACGCGCATCGCGGCTGACCCGAACCGGGCTCCCAAGACACACTGCAGCTCGCCCACTCCAACTTCACCGCTTCACTGGTGTGCGTCCCGCACGCCAACCGGTTCCTCAGCCCCCACCCTGATCATTTTCGAAAAATCGTCACCAGGTTTGCTGTTCCTAGCCCTGTCCGTGATGCGCCCGCGCTGCCGCAGTTCGTCGATGGACACGCTTTGGTCCACTGCGCCCACCTTGTACAGGTATTCGGGTAGATAGCCGGTCAGCAGCAGGCGGAAATCCCGCGGCAGGCCGGGTTCGATCTGGCGGGCCATGCGATAGACGATGGTCGTGCAGTTTGAGGTGATCGTGTTGTAGAACGCCGGAGTGACGGTCAGCTGGTTCGCAGCCTGCACGTAGGACAGAAACAGTGCACGCATCGCGGGCTTGTCCATGCGCAACGGATACAGGTAATCGTCCTCGCCACGCACGTTGGTGCGCACGCGGATGATGTCGCGTTCATCGGCCGCGACAAGAAACCTTTCGTACTCTTTGAAAAACCCACCGATTGCCGAGTATTCCTGACCACGTCGCTTGCGGGTTTCCACCGAGAAGACCACGTGGCTACCGTCATCGAAGCCGAACGAAATCATGGCGTGCGCGATCGCCGCGCTGCCCCAGTAGGACAGCACCGCATCAGCCGAGGCCAGGTGATCCAGGTCGTAGTGGCGGGTTTCCCAGCGCGCGTCGTAGTCGTCGTCGGTGCGCCAGGTGAAGTCGCGCACATTGCTCAGGGTGACCTGGTTGCCCTCCACCTGGCCGGTAAGCAGATGGGAAGCGTCGGCCGCCCAGATCCTGTTGTTGGATGGCGCGATATTCGCCCACCACAGCAGCAGCACGGCATAAATCAACGCATACGCACCCAGCGGTAGCCAACTGCGCCGATGGATCGCGATGGCGACGAGCGCGATCACGCCGATCACCCAGACCGCGCTGCTGATCGTGCGAGTGAACGTGTTGCCCGGCAACTGGTACCACAGTGCCAGGGCACCCCATACACCCGAGCAGAAGGTGACCAACATCATCAGGGCGATGAACGACAGCTTGCCGATCATCCAGAGCTTCTTCGCCATCTTGTTCCCCGCATCTCGATGCAAGAGCCAGTCGATCCATGAGCCAAGCGTGCCGCTTTGGCCACCCGAACACAACGCGCCGCTCACGTCCGCCACCAGCATTCAGTGCGTCGTTCGCGCTGAAAGTCGTCGTGGCGTTGCGTCATGGCTACAATCGCGCAACCATCCGGCCGAATGGACTGATCCCACATGAAACGTGGCACGCGCACCTGGATCGTGCAATGCGTTGCCATCGTCATGGCGCTCGGCCTCAATGCCTGTGCGATGGTCGACGTAAGCCGCGTCAAGACGCACGACTGCGTCAACGAGCAGCGCGCCGACGTCGTTGGCACTGGCCGTCTGAGCGACCGCACGGTGCAGGCACTCAACGTGGTGGCGTTGACCGTCGACAGCTGCCAGCGCGACTTCACGACCTGTACGGATACCATTGCGCACTCGCCGGGGTTGAATGACGAGCAGCAGCTGTCCGCACTCGCCGAACTCTGGCTGGGCAAGGCGATCAAGACCGATCAGGCCGGTAGCCCGATGGCGGATCAGACCCTGGACGCCTATCTGCAGTCCGCGCGTTATGCCTACGCTTATCTTTTCTATTCCGCGCGCTCGCCGGCCGATCGCGCGTTCGCGCTGCGCCAGGTTCAGGTGATCGGGTTCTACAACTTTGCCGTGCAGCGCGCAGTGAGCCGCTTCTTCCAGGAGCTGCCCCAGTTGGGCAAGCAATGGACGCAGACATCGCTAGCTGGCTGGACCGTGCTGCGTCCGCAGACCGACCTGCGGCTGGCGAACAAGGCGCGTGTGCCGACGGAACTCATTCCGGCCGCTGATCTGCGCTTCAAGGGTTTGCGCAACATCTACCAGCGCGACGGTTTCGGATCGGACTTCGTCGCCGTTACGCCACCTGCCGCGCCTGACGACGATGTGCCATGGCGTGAGCCCGACTACGTGTCGATGACGGGCGCGCTGGTCTTCGATGGTGCATCGCTCAACGACGTGCTGGCGACGAAACAGGTCCAGCTGCTGGTCAGGGATCCCTACCGCGATGACTCCATCACCATCGCCGGCCGTACCGTGCCGCTCGGCGCCAACTTCACCGCCGCGTATGGCGTGTGGCTGGCCCGCTCCGGCTTCGCCAGCCAGTCGATCCGCTCCTTGCTGGGCCGTGAGGGCGGCCTCACAACGCCGCGCGTGCTGATGATGCAGCCTTACGATCCCAACCGCCTGACCGTGGTGATGCTGCATGGGCTAGGCAGTAGTCCGGAGGCATGGATCAACGTAGCGAACGAAGTCATGGGCGACGAGGAGCTGCGCCGCAACTATCAGGTATGGGAGGTCTACTACCCCACGAATGCCCCGGTCGCGGTCAATCTCGCGAGCATCCGCAAGGCGCTGGATGCGACGCTTCAGCACTTCGACCCAAACGGCCAGGCGCGTGCGTCGCAGAACATGGTGCTGATCGGGCACAGCATGGGTGGCCTCATCGCACGCCTGCTGGTGTCCTCGAGCGACGACAAACTGTGGAGCATCGTGCCGGTGCGCGCGAATCTGTCGCCGGAAAAACGTGCCCAACTGCGCGAACGCCTCGCGCCTTATCTGCAGTTCACGCCGATGCCGCAGGTGACACGCGTCGTTTTTCTCGCCACGCCGCACCGTGGCACCCCCTACGCCCAGAATCGCCTGGCACGCCTGATCGGCAACCTCATCCGCCTGCCCGTCAATGTGCTGAAGGAGATGGCCAGCCTTTCCGATCTGCTGAAGGAAGATTCCGCTACCAACACACCGATCCGCATACCCAACAGCATCGACAACCTCAGCGACACTGACCCGTTCATCGTCGCCGCCGCGAGCCTGCCGATCTCGCCGCGCGTGCGCTATCACACGATCGTGGGCGTCTATAAATCGAAGGGCGAGCCATTACAGGACAGCAGCGACGGCGTGGTTCCTTACAAGAGCGCGCACCTCGATGGCGCCGACTCCGAACTCGCGATCCCCTCGTGGCATACCGTGCAGGGAACGCCTGCCGCGATCCTGGAACTGCGCCGGATTCTGAGGCTGCATGTTGCGACGCTGAAGGCAGCCCAGCCATAGCCGGAACGGCAGCTTGGTAGGTTGGGGTGAGCGTAGCGAAGCCCAACACACCTCAAGCATCCCGCCGACCCGTTGGGGCTCGCTTTGCGCTCCCCAACCTACGCGATAGCTAACCACGGTGGCGACATCCCACGCGCAAGATGACGAGCTGGTAACCCTTGAGCGAAACGCTCGTGTGGGAGCGACTTCAGTCGCGATCTGCTCGAAGTGCTATCGCGACTGAAGTCGCTCCCACACGAGCATTCGTTCACAGCATGCGCTCCTACATCATGGCGGAGTGCTGCAGGTGCTTACGGAACACTCGCCCGCTGGCAGATCGATCATCGCGCTGCCCTCAAACGCCGCCGCCGAATGCCCCAGCTGCACCTGGTAACGTCCAGCCGCACGCTGCCAGGTGTGCGGTGCCGAGTCGTAGCTCGCCAGGATGCGGGCGTCGGCCGTCACTTCCACATGGCGTGTCTCGCCAGCCTTAAGCGAGATGCGGTTCCATCCGGCGAGTCGACGCGTCTGCCCGTTAGCCGGCAACGTCACATAAAGCTGCGGCACGTCAACGCCTGCACGCTTGCCGCGATTGCTCACATCGAACGCCACGATCAGCCGTCCATCCTTCCACTGCGCCTGCAGCTTGTCGTAGCCAAAATGGGTATAGGTCAAACCATGGCCGAACGGAAACAGCGGTTCGATTCCACGCCGCTGGAACCATCGATAGCCGACGTCGGCGCCCTCGATGTTGTAATCCACCGAATCGGCTGGCTGACCTTGCGGAGGCAGGCCGATCGCGGCCATACCGGCACCGGGAATCTGCGGTCTTGGCAACTGCGACTCGTCGCGCGGCCAGCTAAACGGCAGGCGGCCAGACGGTGCCACTTCGCCGAACAGCAATCGGGCGATCGCTTCGCCACCAGCGGCACCCGGATACCACGCCTCCAGCACTGCACCGACCTGTCCCAGCCACGGCATATGCACGGGCCCGTTGTTCTCCAGCACCACGATCGTATGCGGGTTCGCCTTTGCGACCGCAGCGACCAGGGCGTCCTGGTGGTTTGGCAGCGTCATGTCGGGCAGGTCGAACGACTCCGCCGCCCATTGCTCGACGAATACCACGGCTACATCCGAGTGCGCGGCCAGCTGCACCGCCGCGGCAATGTCGCGACCATCGGTGAATTGCGCCTTCCCCTGCACACGGCGATTGATTGCCGCCAACGGAGCCGAAGGCTGATAGTAGGGTGGCCCCGGCCAGTCTGGCGGCGCCAGGCCCGGCACCGCGTTGCCAGCTATCGGCATGACCGCCGAGGAACCGCCGCCAGTCAACACACCACGATCCGCATGTCCGCCGATCACCGCAACGGACGTCAGTGTCGGCGCCAGCGGTAGCAGATCATGCTCGTTGCGCAGCAATACGGCCCCAGCCTCTTCCGCTCGCTGCGCCACCGCCGCATCGGCGACCGCATCGAGCGGCGCCGGCTGCGATGGATGATCCATCACACCTTCCGCGAACAGGCTGCGCAAAATGCGCCGGACCATGTCGTCGATCCGCGCCTGCGGCACTTCGCCGGACGCGACAGCCGCGCGCAAGGGCTTGTCGAAATACACCGTCGCGTCGAAAAATTCGCCCGCCGATTCCTGATCCAGTCCCGCCATTGCCGCCTTGCCCGCGCTGTGCACGGCGCCCCAGTCGGACATCACGAAGCCAGGATAGGCCCAGTCGTGCTTGAGCACCTGATTGAGCAGCCAGTCGTTCTCGCAGGCGTACACCCCGTTGACGCGGTTGTATGCACACATCACCGCACCAGGATGGCCGATGCCGATGGCGATCTCAAACGCGAGCAGATCAGACTCGCGAGCGGCCTTCGGATCGAGTTGTGAGCTCAGCGTCTGCCGCCCGGTTTCCAGCGCGTTGAGCGCGTAATGCTTGATGGTGGCGACGATGTGCTGACTCTGGATGCCCTGCACGGCATGACCGACGATGGTGCCGGCAAGCAGCGGATCTTCGCCCGCGTATTCGAAATTGCGCCCATTGCGCGGGTCGCGCTGCAGATCGACGCCACCCGCCAGCAAGATGTTGAAGCCTTTGCGCCTTGCCTCGGCGCCGATCATCGCACCACCGGCGAAGGCCAGCTGCGGATCAAAGCTGGCCGCCGTCGCCAGCCCCGACGGCAATGCCGTAGCTCCCTTGCCACTCAAATCGGGCCGCGCCACGCCAAGTCCCGCATCCGTTTCCTGCAACGCGGGCAACCCGAGCCGGGGTATCGCCGGCATGTAGCCTGCTGAGTCCAGCGCACCGACCGGCATCGGCTTGCCGTCACGGGCTTCACCAAAATCGGTGCGGATCAAACGAAACTTCTCGTCCTGCGTCATCGCCTTCAGCACCAGTTCGGCGCGCTGGTCAGCGGAGAGTGACGTGTTCATCCATGGCCGCGCCGGCGCATCCGCCGCACCCATGGCCCATGCGGTCACGCAAAAACCACTCGCGACAATCAGACAACCAGCCAGCCGATGACGTGATCCCATGGCAGTACTCCATCACTCGATGATCGACAGATGATAGGAGGATTGGCCTTGCCGCAGGAGAGTATCGCTCGCGAACAGCACCGTGCCACTCGTCTGGATGCGCTGGATGGCCAACAAAAAACCCGCTTGCGGCGGGTTTTACTCGCGATGCCCGCGCGGTTTGGCCCGAGCGCGTTTTTTGGGACCCATGGCTCGGGGCCCATCCTTGGTCGCCAGGGCTCCGCCGTCGTTCATCTGCTCCATCCATGACAAGGTGTCGACGTACGACAAGAATTGCTGGAGATATGCCGGCGACAGCTCGCGCATGAGCGTAAGCGACCGGTGTACAAGGTTGCCCGAGTTGAGGGGGCCGGCATTGGTGGGTACTTGCTCCAGCGACTGCCGCACCTGGCTATCCGTTCGGAGCTCGGACCAGATTTTTCTGAAGTCATCGAGCGCCTCCAATGTTGGATAGGTGGAGGGCCGGGGCGCCACGCCGTTGGAGATGTGATCGATCAATTCGCCAAGCGCTCCGCGAGCGAGCGAAGGTGGCGTTGTCGGGCTGTCGGGTGCCGCGGCTTCGAGATCGTCAGCGTAGGCCGCGAGAAGCTTGGACAGCCTCTCGTCAAGAATACGTCGCGCCTCACCGCCATGATCTGCCGCGCGCCGTTCCAGCGCCTCGATGAAATGAAACCGCACGGGATTCAGGCGATCGGCGTTCTGCTCGCGCCACGCGTCGAGTGTGGCTCGGGCACGTATCCCAACATCACTCATTAGCCGTCACGGTTGTCGTCGGCTGCTTCGGGATGGGTGAAATTTCCACTCGCCGGTTGCGGGCCCGTCCCTCGTCGTCAGCATTCGAGCTCACCGGCTGCTCGGAACCAAACGCGGCTGCAAATACCGATGAGGCCGGTACACCATCGGCGACCAACGCACGGGTCACAGTCAACGCACGCTCGGCTGACAACTCCCAGTTGTCGGCGAACTGCTGGTTGCCATCGCGCACTTGGCGATCGTCAGTGAAGCCACTCACCATCAGGATTTCGGCGCGAGACTTGAGGTAGTCGGAAAGCGGGGCCGCCAGGCTCTTCAATACCTCCCGCCCTTCGGGCTGAAGCTGATCGGAGTTCAGCGCGAACAACACGCTGCCGCGAATACCGATGCGCCCATTGACGAGCGTCACACGGCCAGCTGCCAGCGGGACTGCCAACGCCTGCTCCAACGTCATGCGACGTTGCGCCTCGGCCTGTCGCTGTTTGACCGCTTCATCCAGCTTGTTCGAGAGCTGCAGCTGCACACCGATCACGCCCACCAGGATCAGCACGAACGCGCCCAGCAGCACCGACATCAGGTCGCCGAAGGCGGCCCAGATCGGTGCCGTCGACTCCTCGACGCCATCAAGTTCGTCACTCATGCCATTTCGGCTCCATCGAGTGCCCGTTGGACGGCGAGCTGCTGCATTTCCTCGATGATCTGCTTCTGCGACAGCATGCTCAGGTCGATAACTTCCCTGGCCTGCGCGACGTAATAAGCCAGCTGTTCGTCACTGCGCGCGAGAGATTTGTCCAGCGCGGCTTCGATGCGTTGCAGATGATCCATCAACAGGCCATTCGACTCGCCGAACGCCTGTACGGCCACCCCGAATACTTCGCCCAGACTAGCCACCTCGACGGCACTGCCGGTGACTTGCGCGGCCACCGCGCCAAGCTTGCCGGTTTCAGCCTCGATATGGTCTGTGAACCGGGTGCTGACGCGATCCAGCAGATCGGCCGACGTAGCAACCAGCGCGTCGACGGCCAGCCGTTGCTCGGTGGATGCGTGGTTCACCGCATCGAGCAAGGTATCGAGCGTGGCCATCAGACGGCTACGCTCCTCCAGCATGGCGGTATCGCGGACCATGCTGTCGGAGAGTTTCTGGCGTAGCTCGGCAACGACTTCGGCCGCAGCCTTGGGCGCCTCGGACGCGGCTTCCACGAGCCGGGAAATCTCGGCGATCGTGTCGCTGGCATGTGCCTGTGTCTGTGCCGAGATATCGCGCACGGTTCCCGCGAGGATGTCGCAGATCTCCTGCTGCTGGCTCGCGGCGTGCTCGCCCGCTTGCTCCCACTGTTTGCTCACCGCAGCGGTCATCGCACCGAACGAATCCGTCCAGGTCGTCAACCGTTCCTGATCCCGCGATTCCAGCACCGCCTGCACGTCTGCATGCGACTGGTGCACGATGCGAACCAGCGACGTGGCGTGCTCCTCAAAGGTCGACACAGCCACGGTCAACGCTGTCTGATTGCGCGCTGCCAAGTCCTCGTTGACGGCCTCTTGCCGCGACAACGCGTTGTTCCACGCGTTCGCCGCGCTGCCCGCCGTGGCATCGAGATGTGCAGAGACACCTTCCAATAGACCGACCGATCGCTCCTCGAAGATTTCAGTGAATCGCTGCAATGAGCTGCGCAAATCCTGGGCAAGTATCTCGTTCGATCGCCGGTGCTCCATCAGTGCATCGTTCCAGCTGGCCGCCATGGTCGTGGTGGTCGTCTCAAGACCAGTCGACAACCCTTCCAGCTGACGCTGCACCGCGTGCGTGACGGTGTCATGCAGCGATGCCGTTTCGCGCGCGAGCCCGGCCATCGTGGCCTTCATCGCCGGTTGCAGCGCAGCCCCGACAGCAACGGCACTCGCGGCGACGCTGTCCTTCAACGACGCCTCAACGGAGGAAGCCAGGCGGGTGTAGATGGCCTCAGTTTTCGAGTGGAACGTTTCATGGCTGGCCATCTGTCGCTCGCTGGTGGCCATGCTCTGCTGCTCGATGGTGGCCATCATCGTCTGCAGACGATCGACCAGCGTAGGCATCAATGCGGTCTGCTGCTGCAGGAGCTTGAACGACTCCTCGCGCTGATGGCTCTGCGAGTAGATGCGCAACGTCGTCGCAATTTTCACGTCCAGCAGCTGCACCGCCTGCAGCCGTTCGCGCCGACATAGCGCAGAAAGCAGCCCGAGCATCGCCGAGCTGGCCACGCCCGCGATCGATGTGCCGAACGCAAACCCAAGCCCCTTGACCGGTGCGGCGAGAGATCCGCGGATAGCCTGCAGATCCGTCGCGCTCTCCAGCGCTAAACCGGTACCTCGGAGGGTCGCCATCATGCCCAGCAGCGTGCCCAGCATGCCCAGCAATACGAGCAAACCCACCAGATACGGGGTCAGCGCCGGCACCGGCAAGGCCGCGCGCTCACCCTCGATACGCAGGCGTGTCGCGTTGCGCAGGCTGGGATGCAAGCGCGCGAGCCAATCGCTCAAGCTGGTCGGCGCCGCGGACAAATCCGCAACGGAGCCCGTCAGCGTGAACGTGGCTTGCCTATAGCGATACAGCTCAAATCCGCCCGCCAGGTAGCACACGCCAATCAACATCGTGACGGCCGTCGCCAGCAGATTGGATCCGATGTAGCCGGCGCCGATCCAGCACACGGCGGCAAGACCTACGAGGAACACGACAAGATTAAGCAGATTTCTAAACATGACTTACCAGTGAGTGGGTGCGAAGCGCTGCGAGCAAGCCTTCGACCGGTTGAAAACGAACGTCCAGTTCGGCGAGCAACACGTTCTGCGCATCCTTGCGAAACACATCGAGCCATGCGCCTGGCAATATCGCCGAGGTGTCCTCCGATATTTGCGCATCGGCCAACGTATCCTGTTCGGCCTGACGCAACCGTTCGAAGTGATCCCCGAGTAATGCAGGCACGTGGGCCAACAGCGTCTGCTCACGAGGGCTCAGCGCACGCTCCATGGCCGCATCCACTGCCGCCAGCCGCGCCGTGTCTTCAGTCATCTGGGCAAGCGTGTCCCGCAGACGGCCTCGCAGGTTACCGGTGGCCGCCTGAATCTTCCGCTGGATGGCGAGATAGCGCTGACGAAACACCGAGTAATCGACCATCTCATTCGTGCCACCTTCTTCGCCGAACGAGGGATCAGCCCCCCGCTGCCTTGCGATGGCGAATGCACGATCGCCAGCAATGGCATTCGCCAACGAGGTCCGCACGCGGGTGCACTCATCCTCTTCAGCGCTGCCAAAGATCAGTGCTTCGTCCATCGCAGATGGTTTGCCATCAAGCGCGGTGGACAGCACAACGGCGTGGGTCCAGTCGAGCCAGTGGCCCAGCCGGTCCGAGAGCGATTGTCTGGATTGGGGAACGCCAACGTCCGTCAGGCGAGCAAGCAAGCGAATGAACGTCGGGCCGCGGACACTTGTCCGTTGAGGAGCTTGCACCATATTTCTGGCTGACAAACCGCCATTTTACACGCTAACCGGGTCGAGGCTGTTGCCTATCGCAGATAGCGTTCGCAGCGCTCTCCAACGCGGAGGATTCAAAGTTCAAATCGATCGTGCCGCTACGACTGCGTCATCAGCCATTCGTCGAAGCCAAAGCCAATCGGCGCGCCGACTACCATGCCGACACCCGCTTCAAGCCAAAGAAAAAGGCGCCCGGAGGCGCCTGAATCTTTATTCGCAATGGAGGCCAAGGTCGGAATCGAACCGGCGTACGCGGCTTTGCAGGCCGCTGCATGACCACTCTGCCACCTGGCCATTGCTTGGTGCATCGCGACCGTGATGATCGCAGGTTGCTTCAAAAAAACAAAACCCCGGTGAGCCGAGGCTTTGCGTAAAACTGGAGCGGGAAACGAGACTCGAACTCGCGACCCCGACCTTGGCAAGGTCGTGCTCTACCAACTGAGCTATTCCCGCATCTGAGCAGCGAATGATAGCAGAAGGGAGCGGGTTGTGAATAGTCAAAACACCATGGCCGATCCCGTTTTTGCGCCATGCCGGGATTGGCTCCCATCTGGCTGAAACGACAAAGCCCCGAACAAGTCGGGGCTTTGCTGAAAACTGGAGCGGGAAACGAGACTCGAACTCGCGACCCCGACCTTGGCAAGGTCGTGCTCTACCAACTGAGCTATTCCCGCATTGGAGCCGCGCATTCTAATACGTGAATGCAGATCGTCAAGCCCGGCTGTGAACAGAACCCTTCGCCGCGATCATGCATCGCCACCGTGGGGCGGCACGACCGTGTCGCCACGCAGGATCGGCCATGCAGCCCGCAGATAGTAAAAGCCGGACCAGATCGTGAGCACGCCGGCAATCACCAGCAGCACTTCACCGATGTGATACAGGCGCAGCGCCGTGGCCTCCTTCTCGTGCTGCACGATCAGCACCACCAGCGCGACCATCTGCATGACGGTCTTCAGTTTGCCGATAAACGCGACCTTGATGGTGGCGCTCATGCCGATTTCGGCCATCCATTCGCGCAGCGCGGAAACACTGATCTCGCGCCCGACGATCACCGCTGCCGTCACCGCCATCAGCACGCCGGACCAGCCACCCGAGGGGTGCGATTCCACCAGCAGGAACAAGGTTACCGCCACCATCAACTTGTCGGCGACCGGGTCGAGAAAAGCGCCGAATGCCGAGGTGAGGTTCATCCGCCTCGCCAGGTAGCCATCCAGCCAGTCAGTGAATGCTGCCAGTACAAACACGATCGCTGCCGTGATGTTGTGGCCCGGGAACGGCAGGTAGAACACCACCACCATCACCGGCAGCAAGCCGACGCGAAACAGGGTCAGCCAGGTTGGCAGATTGATACGCATGATTCGTTCCAGGAAGTTGCCACAGTGTCGCATGCCATCGCGCGATGAATGAATGAAATCCTCTCGCTTTGTTCAGGCATGCAGGCTGGCATAGATCCGTTCCGCCAAACCGCGATCGATGCCCTTGACCCGCATCAGTTCCTCGACGCCGGCACCCTCCACGCCGGACAAGCCGCCAAACGCCTTGAGCAGGGCCGAACGCCGACGCGCGCCGATGCCCGGCACGTCCTCCAGAACGCTACGCTCACGCGTCTTCTCACGCCGCTTGCGATGGCCGCTGATGGCAAAACGGTGGGCCTCATCGCGCACGGCAGCCACCAGATGCAGGGCGGGGGACGATGATCCGGGATGCAGCTCGCGACCCGGGCTGCCCGCGGCCTCCCTGGCCAGCACCAGCGTCTCTTCACCCGCGCGCCGTCCTGGCCCCTTCGCCACGCCGACGACCTCGATGCCGCTGACGCCGAGTTCCTTCAGCACATCCTGTGCCTGTGCCACTTGCCCACTGCCGCCATCGATCAGCAGCACATCGGGGCGTGCGCCCTCGCCTTCGGCCAGCCTGCGGAAGCGCCGGGTCAGCGCCTGATGCATCGCGGCGTAATCGTCGCCGGGCGTGATGCCGGTGATGTTGAAGCGTCGGTAGTGCGACTTCTCCGGCCCTTCCGGCCCGAACACGACACACGATGCGACGGTCGCCTCGCCCATCGTATGGCTGATATCGAAACACTCGATGCGGCGCGGCATGGTGGGCAGTTCAAGCACTTTCTGCAAATCGTCAAACCGTGCCCCCAGCGTTTGCCGGCTGGCGAGTCTGCCCGTCAGGGAGGCTTGCGCATTGCGTTCGGCCATCTGCAGGAATTGCGCACGATCGCCGCGTACGCTCGATTTAAGTTCCACCGCGTGGCCGGATTGTTGCGCCAGCAATTCCGCCAGGATCTCCTGATCGGCAAGCGGCTCGCCAAGAATGAGCTCGCGTGGCACCGGTCGATCCAGGTAGTACTGCGCGATGAATTGCGCCAGCACATCGGCGGGCTCGGCATCCAGCGGCAAGCGCGGGAAAAAATCCCGCGTGCCCAGACTGATGCCATTGCGGAAAAACAGCACGCTGATGCAGGCCATGCCCGATTCAATGCGACAGGCGATCACATCCATATCCGCATTGGCGCCCTGCACGTGGTGCTGCGCCTGTAGTTGCCGAAGGGCGGCCACCTGGTCGCGCAGGATTGCCGCGCGCTCGAATTCCAGCGACCGGCTGGCCCGCTCCATGGCCTCGGCCAGCTCATCCAGCACCGCATTGCTGCGTCCTTCGAGAAACATCTCCGCGTGGCGCACATCGTTGCGGTAATCCTCCACGCCGATCAGCTGCACGCACGGCGCCGTGCAGCGGCCGATCTGGTGCTGCAGGCACGGCCGTGAACGGTTGCGGAAATAGCTGTCCTCGCACTGGCGCACCTTGAACAATTTCTGCATCAGGCTGAGGCTTTCGCGCACAGCGTAGGTGCTTGGGTACGGCCCGAAATAACGCCCTGGCAGGTTGCGTGCGCCGCGATGAAACGCCAGCCGCGGGTAATCCTCGCCGCTGGACAGATAGATATACGGGTAGCTCTTGTCGTCGCGCAGCAGGATGTTGTAGCGCGGCTTGAGCGACTTGATCAGCTGCGATTCCAGCAGCAACGCCTCGCCCTCGGTACGCGTCACCGTGATCTCGACGCGAGCGATCTGCGCCACCATCGCGGCGATGCGCGGCTCCATCCGCGGCTTCAGAAAATAGCTGCCAACGCGCTTTTTGAGATTGCCGGCCTTACCGACATACAGCAATTCGCCAGCCGCATCGAAATGGCGATAGACGCCAGGCGAGCTGGTCAGCGTGCGGACGAAAGATTTACCGTCAAACGGATGCGGCTGGGTGGACTGCATGGATCAGAGTTTATCTTGTCAACGCAGCGAACGATCACTGCATCGCGACAGCGATTCTGGCCGCCAGCGCCATGCGATCCAGCTGACCGCTCTTGTCCCGGGCGAACCGCGGTGGCTTGCCGTTCCAGCAAGGGATCACATGGACGTGCAGATGAAAAACTGTCTGCCCTGCGGCGGCCCCGTTGTTTTGTTGAACGATCATGCCATCGGCGCCCAGGGCGATGCGCTCGGCACGGGCAACGCGCTTGACGACCAGCATGATCCGCGTGAGATCTGCCGGCGACATATCCAGGATATTGCGGGCCTGAGAGGTCTTGGAAATCACCAGTACGTGACCGGGCGCTTTCTGATTGGTCGACAGAAAGGCCACGACGTCGGCGTCTTCGTAGACTTTATCTACTGGCAACTCGCCACGGAGAATCTTGGCGAAAGGGTTCTGCGGGTCATAGTGACCATCCAGCTGCTGATCGACTGCAGGCTTGTCGGTTTTGACCACACCGGTATGGCCGAAAGCCGGGGCCGCAACACACAGGACCGCCGCACACGCCAGTCGAAGCATGAATTTCATGGTTGATCCGTGGGAGATGGCAGCCAGCACAGGATTACGCATGCTCCGCCAACCAGCGCTCGGCGCGCTCCAGATCGCCGAGGGTGTCGATACCGGGCGGGAACGGTTCGGGAGTGAGTCGCACGGCAATCGCGTAGCCGTGTTCCAGCACGCGCAATTGTTCCAGCGATTCGGTCTGTTCCAGCGGCGTGCGCGGCAAGCCGGCGTAACGCGCGAGAAACTCCGCCCGATAGGCGTAGATGCCGATGTGCCGCAGGAAGGGTGACCCCGATGGCAGCGCATGCCGATCGGTGGAAAATGCATCGCGCGCCCACGGCAACGGGGCACGGCTGAAATACAGTGCGCGCCCGTTCACCCCACGCACCAGTTTCACCACATTCGGATCGAACAACTCCTCGGCGTCGATGATCGGTGTCGCCAGGGTCGCCATCGGCGCGTTGTCGCCAGCCAGCGCCTCCGCCACGGCACGGATGCCGGCGGCTGGCGCAAACGGCTCGTCGCCCTGCAGGTTCACCACGATAGTGTCGTCGGCCCAGCCGTAGTGGGCGGCACATTCGGCCAGCCGGTCACTGCCCGAGGCGTGGTCGCTGCGGGTCATGCAAATGTCCACGCAGGCCTGCCCGGCCAGTGCGTCGGCGATGCGCTGATCGTCCACCGCCACCACCACCTGGCTCGCGCCAGCCTGCAGTGCCCGCTGGGCCACCCGCACCACCATGGGCACGCCGCCGATCTCGCGTAACGGCTTCGCCGGCAGCCGGGTCGAGCCGTAGCGGGCGGGGATGGCGACGATAAATGGAAGCGTGGCGTTGGACATGGGCAATCTCGTGGCTCAGTGGCAAGCCTAGCGGCAACCATGCACCTGAGCGAGAGAATGATTCAATCGACGGACTGCAACGCAAAACCACAGCGATTGGCCAGCTCGAGAAAACCGGGAAAGGATGTGGCGACATGCCGGCAATCGTTGATTCGCACCGGCCCGGATGCCACCAGTCCGGCCACCGCAAAGCTCATGGCGATGCGGTGGTCGAGATGGCTTTCGACAGAGCCGGCACCGATCCTGCCACCCTGGATGATCGCGCCGTCCGGGGTTTCCTCGATGGCTACGCCCAGCGTACGCAGGCCGGTGGCCATCGTCGCAATGCGATCGGACTCCTTCACCCGCAGCTCCGCCGCGCCCCGGATGACAGTACGGCCGCTCGCCACGGCAGCGGCGATGAACAAGCAGGGAAACTCATCGATCATGTCCGGCACCAGCACCTCTGGCAGATCCACGCCGTGCAGCGGCGCATGACGCACCAGGAGATCGCCGACCGGTTCGCCACCACTTTCGCGAGGGTGCTCGACCACGATATCCGCGCCCATCAATCGCAGCGCCTGTAACAACCCGGTGCGGCGCGGATTGAGGCCGACTGCCGGCAGGCGCAATTCGGAACCCGGTACGATGCTGGCGGCGACCAGAAAGAACGCGGCCGAAGAAAAGTCAGCCGGCACGTCCACATCCGCAGCGCGCAGCGTGTGACCGCCTGCCAGGCGGGCACGACCCGGCGCAAACGTAATCGGCCAGCCGAAGGCCGCGAGCATGCGCTCGGTGTAATCGCGGGTGGGATGCGGTTCGATGATCTCGGTTTCGCCAACAGCGTACAAGCCGGCCAGCAAAAGCGCCGATTTGACCTGTGCACTGGCAACCGGCAACTCATAACGAATGCCTTGCAACGACTGTCCGCCACGAACATCCAACGGCGGCAGTCCATCCTGCGTGTCGATGTGCGCACCCATCTGCGCCAACGGATCAGTCACCCGGCGCATCGGTCGCTTCGACAGCGAGGCGTCGCCGACCAGCATGCTGTCGAACGCCTGCCCTGCCAGCAGGCCGGCAAGCAGGCGCATGCCGGTGCCGGCATTGCCGCAGTCCAGCGGTTGCGACGAGCCGCGCAGGCCGTGCAAGCCGACGCCATGCACGTATCGCTCCCCCACTGAAGGTGTCTCGATGTGCACGCCGAGCTGCGACAGTACCGCCGCCGTGGCGCGGGTATCTTCTCCTTCCAGGAAGCCGCGAATGCGCGAATCCCCTTCGGCGATCGCCGCCAGCATCAGAGCGCGATGCGAAACGGACTTGTCACCGGGCACTCGCACGCTGCCGTGCAAAGCCTTGCCCGGTTGGCTGCTCCAGTCGAGACGATTCAATCGAATTCCTTCAGTGTGAAACTGGCAAGGTCAGGGCAAGCTCAGGGCAATGCCACCGGATAGGAGCCCAGCACGCGTATCGTCGCCGCCGACTCACCAATCTCATCCACGGCAGCCTGCAATGCCGCATCGTCGATATGGCCGGAGACATCGATGAAGAACGCGTACTGCCACTTGCCGGTGTGCGCCGGCCGCGATTCGATCCGGTTCAGGCTCACCCCATGCTTGGCGAACGGGCTGAGCACATCGTAAAGCGCGCCCGGCTTGTCGTTGACGGTGATCAGCAGCGACGTGCGATCGTTGCCTGACGGCGGAAACAGCGAACGGCCGATGACAAGGAAGCGCGTGGTGTTGTCGGCGCGATCCTCGATGCCTTCCGCCACGGTCTTGAGCCCGTAGATTTTCCCGGCAGTCTCGCCGGCAATCGCTGCGCTGTCGTCGGCATGCCGTGCCATCCTGGCCGCCTCGGCGTTGCTGCCCACCGCGATGCATTCGACGCCCGGCAGGTTGATGCGCAGCCAGGTCTTGCATTGCTGCAGCGACTGCGCGTGGGCATAGACGCGCTTGACGTCTTCAAGTTTTCCCAGCTGCGAATGCAGGCACTGGTGTACGCGCAGCTCCACTTCACCGCAGATCGTCGCGGCCGAGGTGAGAAACATGTCCAGCGTCACCTGGATCATGCCCTGGCCGGAGTTTTCCACGGGTACCACGCCGAAATCCGCATGGCCGGCGGCGACTTCCTGAAACACTTCCTCGATGCTGCCCAGCGGCAGACCGTAGGCGGCATGTCCGAAATGTTTGCGCACGGCCTGCTCACTGAAGGTACCTTCCGGGCCGAGAAAGCCGATCTTCAGCGGGTCTTCCTGCGCCAGGCAAGACGACATGATCTCGCGGAACAGGCGCACCATTTCGGTATCGGACAGCGGGCCGTCGTTACGATCCACCACCATGCGCAACACGTGCGCCTCGCGTTCCGGTCGGTAATAGTCGATCGCCGATAGTCCCTCGCCTTTTACCTTGGCCACTTCCTGCGCGCGATTCGCACGCTCGGAAATCAGCTGCTGGATCTGCCGGTCGATGCTGTCGATACGCTCGCGCATTTCGCTCAGCGAGGTTTTCGGGTCACTCATACTACTAACCGCCTGGAAGTAAAGAAGTCCAAATGATGTACGGGTATCTTGCCTGAAAAGTGTCGCGGATGTTCGATCAACCGTGCTGACGCGTGAACTCGCGCATGAATGCCGTCAGCGCCTCGACAGCCTCCAGCGGCACCGCGTTGTAAAGCGAGGCGCGCATGCCGCCCAGCGCCTTGTGGCCCTTCAAGGCAAGCAGGCCAGCCGCTTCCGATTCTTTCAGGAAAGCGGCGTCCAGCGCACTGTCGTGCAGCGTGAACGGGATATTCATGCGCGAGCGCGCGGACGGATCGATCGGGTTGCGGTAATAGCCATCCGAACCGTCGATCGTTCGATACAGCAACTCGGCCTTGGCGCGATTGCGCTCGGCCATGACCGTGAGACCGCCCAGAGCATTCAGCCACTGGAAGGTCAGGCCGGCCAGGTACCAGCCCCAGGTGTTCGGCGTGTTGAGCATTGAATCGTTCGCCGCCTGCTCGGCATAACGAAAGATCCGCGCCATCGGTCGACTGGCCCGCTGCAGCAGATCGCGGCGGATGATCATCACCACCAGACCCGACGGACCGATATTTTTCTGCGCGCCGGCATAGATCAGCCCGAAGCGAGAGACATCCAGCGGCCCGGACAGGATATTCGACGACATGTCCGCCACCAGCGGCACGGTGCCGACATCCGGAATCCCATGAAACTCCACGCCATGAATCGTCTCGTTCGGCGTGTAATGCACATACGCGGCACCCGGATCGAGCCGCCAGCTGTCACGCGCGGGCAGCCGAAGATAGTTGTCGGCCTTGCCGCTGGCTGCCACGTTGACGCGCACGTACGGTGCCGCCTCGCTGATCGCCTTCTCGCTCCAGTGACCGCTGTCGATGTAGTCGGCGCTGTCTCCCTCGCCGGCCAGATTCATCGGAATCTGTGCAAATTGCTGGGTGGCGCCTCCCTGCAGAAACAGCACGGCGTAATCGGCAGGAATCGCAAGCAGCGTGCGCAGGTCGGCTTCAGTCTGCGCGGCCATCTCGATGAAGCGCTTGCCACGATGGGATTGCTCCATCACCGACGCACCGCTCCCATTCCAGTCAAGCAATTCGCGCTGGGCGCGCTCGAGAACGACAGGCGGCAACGCCGCCGGACCGGCGCTGAAATTCCAGACTCTGCTCACGTGCTCTTGCATCCCGTCGAGGTGGTCCCCGCATTATGGCGCGGCGCAGCATGGGGCGGTCAACTGCGCATGCAAATCGAGCGAGGGGAGTCTCTCCACGTAGCTTCGAAGCACTCCCTCCTCTGCTCGCATGGGAGGGTTGGGGCGGGGTCGCTCTTGGCGCAGAAGATCAAAAAGCCCTACCCCTCCCAACTTCCCCCTGCGAGCAGGAGGAGCAAAGCAGGCGACGCATGCAGAAGGTTTGGAACAGGATTCAGAACCGAATCAGCAGCACCAACGCAATGCCCAGTGCCAGCACGGCGGCAGTAACGATCAGCCACCACACTTCGCCAATCGGGCCAGCCGCTTCTTCCGGTAGATGCACGGGCTCTGGCTCCTGCATGACGATCTCGGGCTCGGGTTCCATTCCCGGCGCATCGATTACGAAGCGGTGCTTGGCCAGACCGACCTGATCACCGGGCTGCAAGGCCAGTTTTTGCGCGATGACGCCGTTGACCCGCAACGGATGACGCTCGGACGGCTGAGTGACTTCCAGTAGCAGCTGGCCGTCTTGCCAGAAAATGCGCAGCGAGGCGACGTCGCCCTGCGGCAACTCCAGCGGGCAGCGGCCCTGTGGGCCAAGCTCAAGACTGTCCTCCAGCGACAGCACCTTGCCGGAAAGCGGGCCTGCCACAGCACGCAGCGCCACCGTGCAACGCCCCTGTTCCGGCACGCTCAGCGGCGACCTCTGGGCTGGGTCCTGATCGGCGCGCAGCAGCATGCGGCAATCACCTACGCTGACCACGTCGCCAGCACGCAATAATGCCCGTTCGCGCACCGGCCGCGCATTGACGTGGATACGGTCCGCCGACGGCAAAACCTGCAATATCCAGCCGCGACGATCCTGCTGGATTCGCAGATGCTGGGGTGCGGCCTGGCCGGCGGCGAGCACGAGGTCATTGTCGGGCGCGCTGCCTATGCGCAGCTGCGCCTGTGTCCAATGGAAATCCTCGCGGGCCGCATTGGGAAATTCGATGCGCATGGGTGAACCGGTCGATAGACCCCGAAACTCTAACATGCAGTCCACCAGGTCTCGGTGCATGATGAGCCTGCACTTCGCTGACCCGTACTTCGTTGGCCCGTACTTCGTTGCCCCCTGCACGTCCATAAGCCCGCACCTCATAAAGCATTAAGATGCGCTGCTTACGTCAGGAGCCCGTCATGCCGAAAATCGATATTCGCCGCCCGCACCAGCTGTCGATCTCCGAGGCCCGTGCTGTGGTCGACAAGGTCGCCGCGCGAATGCGCGAGAAATTTGGCATGGATGGGCAGTGGCAAGGCGATACCCTGCGATTCTCGCGCCCCGGAGTCAGCGGCACGATCGCCGTCGGCAGCGACGCCATTCAGGTCAATGCGGAACTGGGGATGATGCTGGCGCCGCTGAAGGGCATGGTCGAACAGGAGATCCGGCGCAAGCTGGATGAACATTTCGCCTGACCGATTGCTTGATGATTCTTTAACCAAACGCTCA
Organism: Rhodanobacter sp. MP7CTX1; assembly: GCF_014205795.1. Classification (GTDB taxonomy): domain Bacteria; phylum Pseudomonadota; class Gammaproteobacteria; order Xanthomonadales; family Rhodanobacteraceae; genus Rhodanobacter. Next base: position 334,988 of record NZ_JACHCN010000003.1, on the reverse strand, counting down.
TCCATGGCATACTCGACGGCTTACGCAGCCATGACGGCTGTGCGTGAACCCCGGAACACATGGCCAAAGACGACGTCATCGAAATGGAAGGCACGGTCCAGGAGACCCTGCCCAACACCATGTTTCGCGTGCAACTTGAGAACGGGCACGTCATCATCGCCCACATCTCCGGCCGCATGCGCAAGCATTACATCCGCATCCTCACCGGCGACAAGGTCAAGATCGAAATGACCCCATACGACCTGAGCAAGGGTCGTATCACGTACCGCATGAAGTAAGTGGGGATGAAGTAAGTCGAGTCACGACCCAGCAGCGCTAGTGCGCAGTGGGACAGATTCGATGGGTGTTGAAACGAAAGGCGGCGCAATGCGCCGCCTTTCGTTTGGGTGTGCCTGGGATTTTTGTTGGGGCGAAAGATCAAAGCCCCCCCCCCTCGCAACCTCCCCCTGACAGCAGGGGGAGGGGCACAGCAGATCAGCCTGGTTCAACCACGGCCGGCAGCTTTTCGAGCGTCTCGCAGTCGACCTTCAGTTCGCCATCGTGAACGCTGAGGCGCACCTGGCCACCGTCGGCGAGCTTGCCAAACAGCAGCTCGTCGGCCAGCGCACGCTTCACCTTCTCCTGGATCACCCGCGCCATCGGCCGTGCGCCCATCTGCGGATCGAAACCGTGCTCGGCCAGCCAGCGGCGGGCATCGGCATCCACGTCCAGACTCACGTGCTTCTCGGTCAGCTGGCTTTCCAGTTCGATCAAGAACTTGTCCACCACGCGCAGGATGTGCTCGAAATCGAGCGCACGGAACTGGATGACCGCGTCCAGCCGGTTGCGGAACTCCGGCGTGAAGATGCGGCGGATCACTTCCATCGCGTCCGACTCATGCTTCTGCTCGACGAAACCCATGCTGCGCCGTGAAGCGAGCGCGGCGCCCGCGTTGGTGGTCATCACCACCACCACGTTCTTGAAGTTTGCCTCGCGACCGTTGGTATCGGTCAGCACGCCGCGATCCATCACCTGCAGCAGGATGTTGAACACATCCGGATGGGCCTTCTCGATCTCGTCCAGCAGCAGTACCGCGTGCGGGTGCTTGGTCACCGCCTCGGTCAGCAGGCCACCCTGGTCGAAACCGACATAGCCCGGGGGCGCGCCGACCAGCCGTGACACCGAATGACCTTCCATGTACTCGGACATGTCGAAGCGGATCATCTCGATCCCAAGCTGCATCGCAAGCTGCTTGGTCACCTCGGTCTTGCCCACGCCGGTAGGCCCGGCAAGCAGGAAGCAGCCGATCGGCTTCGACGGATCGGCCAGGCCCGAACGGGCCATCTTGATCGATGCGGCGAGCGCTTCGATCGCCGGATCCTGGCCAAACACGACCATCTTGAGGTTGCGCTCCAGGTTGCGCAGCACGTCGCGATCCGACGCCGACACCTGCTTGGCCGGAATGCGCGCCATCTTGGCGATGATGTACTCGACCTCGGTCACATCCACCTTGCCCGTGCGCTGGTCCAGCGGGAGTAGCCGTTGCCGAGCGCCCGCCTCGTCGATCACATCGATCGCCTTGTCCGGCAGCAAACGGTCGGGAATGTGCTTGACCGACAGGTCCACCGCCGCCTTCAGCGCCTCGTTGGTATAGGCAACGTGGTGATGTTCCTCGAAACGCGAACGCAGGCCCTTCAGGATCTCGATGCTGTCGGCCACGGTCGGCTCGACCACGTCGATCTTCTGGAAGCGCCGCGCCAGTGCGCGGTCCTTTTCGAACACGCCGCGGTATTCCTGGAACGTGGTCGAACCTATGCAGCGCAGCTCACCGGAAGCGAGCATCGGCTTGATCAGGTTGCTGGCGTCCATGGTGCCACCGGAAGCCGACCCGGCACCGATGATGGTATGGATTTCGTCAATGAACAGGATTGCACCCGGCTGCTTCTTCAGCTGAGCGATGACGCCCTTGAGGCGCTTCTCGAAATCGCCGCGATACTTGGTGCCAGCCACCAGCGCGCCGAGGTCCAGCGACCAGATGGTGGCGCCTTCCAGCACCTCCGGCACCTCGCCATCGACGATGCGCTTGGCCAGGCCTTCGGCCAGGGCCGTCTTGCCCACGCCGGCATCGCCGACGTAAAGCGGGTTGTTCTTGCGCCGGCGGCACAGCACCTGAATCGTGCGCTCGATCTCGTCGGCGCGCCCGATCAGTGGATCGATCTTGCCTTCCAGCGCCAGTTCGTTGAGGTTGCTGGCGAATTCATGCAGCGGATTGCCCTTCGGCTCGCCGCCCTCCTCAGACTCGCGCTCGCTTCCGCCGGCTGCGCCCGCAGCCGGTTCATCACCGATCTTGGCGATGCCGTGCGAGATGTAATTGACCACGTCGAGCCGGGTGATTTCCTGCTGATGCATGAAATACACCGCGTGGGAGTCCTTTTCGCCGAAGATCGCCACCAGCACATTGGCGCCGGTGACTTCCTTTCGACCCGAGGATTGCACGTGATACACGGCACGCTGCAACACCCGCTGGAAGCCCAGCGTGGGCTGGGTATCGCGTTCGTCGCCGTGCGGCAGAACCGGCACGGTTTCGGCGATGATCCGCTCGAGTTCGGTCGACAGACGTGGCAAATCCACGCCGCAGGCGCGCAAGGCACCCAGTGCCGACTGGTTTTCGGTCAGCGCCAGCAGCAGGTGCTCCACCGTCATGAATTCGTGGCGCTGCTCGCGGGCCTGCTTGTAGCAGTGGCCGATGGTGACTTCAAGATCCTTGCTGAACATTCGGATCATCTCCGCTTGAAAAGTGAGCGGCCTTCAGCGCCGCAATGAGCACAAAATGGGGTCGCTCAGAGCTTTTCCATAGTGCACAACAACGGATGCTGATGGGAGCGTGAATATTCGTTCACATGGGTTACCTTGGTCTCGGCTACTTCCCGCGTAAATACACCACATACGCCCTTACCGCGCGTATGTACATGCAACATCACCTGCACCGCCTGTTCCTGGTCCAGGTTGAAAAAACCGCGTAACACCTCGACCACGAAATCCATCGGGGTGAAGTCGTCATTCAGCAGCAGCACCTGAAACAGTGGGGGACGCGCCACCTCCGGTTTGGCGGTTTCCAGTGCCAGTCCGCGGCCGCTGTCTTGCTCGTGTTCGGATTCGTGGGCCATAGTTTCTTGGGTGTTCGATCTTTGATACGAAGTATACGCCGCCGTGGATGCACCACTTAGGGCCTGATTGTGATCTCGTCGGTGGCCCGCGCCGGGATCTGCGGGGATCACAAACCCGCTCTTGGCAGCGACCGTCCCCACAGGTGATGGCACAATGGCCGCTTTTCCAGTGCCCCGTGCCCAGTCTCTTGCCCAACCTGATGGCCAACCCCCTTTCCACCACCGACAATTCCGGCGCCGACATCTGGCGTCCGCGCGTCACCGTGGCCTGCGTGGTCACCGCTGGCGATCGTTATCTGATGGTCGAGGAAGAAGTGAACGGGCGGCTGGCCTATAACCAGCCGGCGGGCCATCTGGACGACGGCGAAAGCCTGGTGACTGCCGCCGTGCGCGAAACGCTGGAAGAAACCGGCTGGACGGTCGAGCTGCAGCACCTGATCGGCGTGCATCAATGGCGCAGCACCGAGCATGGCGATGCGGTGGTCCGCTTCAGTTTTGCCGCTCGCGCCTTGAGCCATGATGCAGCTCGCCCGCTGGACGACGGCATCCGACGTGCGCTGTGGCTAACCCGCAGCGAGATCGCTGCGCTCGGCGAGCGCCTGCGCAGTCCGCTGGTGCTGCTGAGCATCGATGCCTGGCTGGCTGGCCAACGGCTGCCGCTGAGCACGCTGGGCTATCTACCCGAAGCTCGCAACGCATGAACGGCACTCACACCAAAGTCATGCTCGGCATCTCCGGTGGCGTCGACTCCTCGGTGGCGGCACTGTTGCTGCAACAGGCGGGCTACCAGGTCGAAGGCCTGTTCATGCAGAACTGGGAGGAAGACGAGCGCAGCGGTCCCTGCACTACCGACGCCGACCGCAAGGACGCCGTGGCCGTCTGCGGCCGGCTTGGCATTCCGTTCCATGCACGCAATTTCGCCGCTGCCTACTGGGATGGTGTGTTCGAGCACTTCCTCGCCGAGTACCGCGCCGGGCGCACGCCGAACCCCGACGTGCTGTGCAACCGCGAGATCAAATTCAAGACGTTTCTGGACGAAGCGCACTCGCTGGGCGCGGAAAAAATCGCGACCGGCCACTATGCCCGCGTCGACTGCCGCGACGGCCAGTATCGCCTGCTGCGCGCGGTGGACATGGCCAAGGACCAGAGCTATTTCCTGCATGCACTGGGACAGCAAGCGCTCGCCGCCACACTGTTTCCGCTCGGCGAGATGGAAAAGCCCCGCGTGCGCGAGCTGGCCCGTGAAGCCGCGTTGCCCACGCATGCGAAGAAAGACTCCACCGGCATCTGTTTCATCGGCGAGCGCGATTTCCGCAGTTTTCTCAGCCAGTACATCCCGGCCCGCCCAGGCGAGATGCGCACCCCGGCCGGCGAGCTGATTGGCGAGCATCAGGGCGCGATGTATTACACCCTGGGCCAGCGCAACGGGCTGGGCATCGGCGGCCGTCACGGCGCCAGCGGGGAGGCCTGGTACGTGGTCGGCAAAGACGTGGCTACCAACGTGTTGTATGTCGCCCAGGGCGGCGAAAACCATTGGTTGTATTCAGAGCGGTTGCAGACCGAGACGCCTACCTGGGTCGCCGGTGCCGCGTCGGCCAACCCGTTCCGCTGCACCGCCAAGACCCGCTATCGTCAGGTGGACCAGAGCTGCCTCGTCACCGTTCTGGACCACGGCCTTGAGGTACGCTTCGACGAACCGCAACGCGCCGTCACCCCCGGGCAGTCCGTAGTCTTCTACGATGACCAGGTCTGTCTTGGCGGCGCCGTGATCGCCGCGACCGATGCACCCTATGGCGGCCTGTTGCCTGCATTCTCGCCGTCTCCCACGTTCACTTCTGCGACAGGATAACCGCGACCCCGTGTTTGAAACCTTTGCCATGAATGAAGAGCGCGTGCTCGCCCTTGCCGGGCTGTTCCAGGCCTGTGCACTGGCGCAGCAGCTGGCCAATGAAGGCACTTGTGATGAAGCCACGATGGAGGCCAGCGTGGCTAGCGTGTTCCGCATCGACGCACCCTCGGTCGTCGGTGTCTACGGCAATATTTCGGGCCTGCGACTGGGCCTGCGCAGCTTGATCGCACAGCTCGATGAAAGCGACCGCGATATGTCAGTGACCAAGATGGTGGTGACCGTGATGCGACTGGAGCGCAGCCTGTCGAGGCGACCGGAGTTGCTCGGCAAACTTCAGCAAGGCATCGTCGCGGCGCAGCGCCAGGTCGAGCACTTTGGCCAGGGTTCGACGCAGGTCATCGGTCGGCTGGCCGAATTGTATGCGTCCACCCTGTCCACGCTGAAGCCGCGGGTCATGGTGAGCGGCAATCCGCAACAGCTGCAACAAGCTGCCGTGGTGGAAAAAGTGCGCGCCAACCTGCTTGCTGCCGTGCGTTCGGCAGTGCTGTGGCGCCAGGTGGGCGGCCGGCAATGGCAACTACTCCTGTATCGTCGCCAGTGCGGCATGCTGGCACGTGGGCTGTTGACCGGTGCGACGCTGGACAATCGCTGACTGCGCAGATTGGCTGGGATCCAGCGCCTCATCGGTATGCTGCGGGCGCGAGTCTTCGCATGTGAAGGCGGCCGCTTCCGAAAGACGTAATTTCACCTTAAGCATTGCCAGGGATGATCGACAGCGGAAGATGATCGATACCGAGACCCACTGCCAGCCATAGGGCAGACATCAAGGTCTCGCTTGCTGACGACAGGTGACCCAACGTGCACATAGTGCTTGTGGAAGATGATGCCCAGCTCGGCGACGCCATCCGCATCGCCCTGGAACATCAATCCTATGCGGTCACCTGGCTGCGCAACGGGCGCGAAGCGACCCTCGCGCTGCGCGATCAAACCGCCGATCTGGTGCTGCTCGACCTTGGCCTGCCTGACAAGGATGGCCTCGAAGTGCTGGCCGAAGCACGACGCATGGGGATCAAGACGCCGGTCCTGGTGATGACCGCAAGGGACGCGCTGGAGACGCGCATCCGCGGGCTCGATCTGGGTGCCGACGATTACCTGATCAAGCCGTTCCATCTGGAGGAACTGGCGGCGCGGATCCGCTCATTGACGCGGCGCGCGCAGGGCCTGGCCGACAGCGTAGTCGAAGCGGGTGGCCTGCGCTTGAACCTCGCCACGTCCGAAGTGGAATTTCGCGGCAACCGCATCGTTCTCACACGCCGGGAGTTCGCCCTGCTGCGTGTGTTGATGGAGCGCGCCGGGCGCATCGTCCGACGCGAAAGCCTGGAAAATTCCGTCTATGGCCTGGATACCAACGTGGAAAGCAACGCGCTGGAAGTCCAGGTGCATTGGTTGCGCCGCAAACTGAGCCCGGACGTCATCCACACGGTGCGTGGCGTCGGCTACATGATTCCGCGGGAACCGAAATGAAACCGGTCAGCCTGCGCACACGACTGACCTGGCTGATCATTACCGTCATGGTCCTCGTGCTGATCCCGCTTGGCTTCCTGAGCTACCAGCGCGAGTCGAGGGAAATGAACGAGCTGCTGGACGGGCGTCTGGCCCAGGCCGGCCGCACGCTGGGCATCCTTATCGAGCACAGCGACGCGATGGCCCAGCAGGGTCCCAATGCCAGCACGTCGGGCACGCCGCTGCCGGTACGTCAGGCGATGGTGGTTTCCGTGCATCGCCACAACTACGAACCCGAGGTGGGATTCCAGGCTTACGGGCCACAGCGGCAACTGATCGTGGCAACCGCGAACCTGGAAGATCTACCGCCGCCGACACCCGCGGACATGGGCTTCCGCGACATCCTGCACGAAGATCATCGTTGGCGGATTTTCACCTTGCAGAATCGCGCCAACCTGGTGATCCGCATTGGCGAGCGCTACGACAACCGGCAGGACATTACTCGCGGGCTGATCCTCGAACACAGCCTGCCCTTGCTGATCGGCCTGCCCTTGCTGGCCCTGCTGGTCAGCCTGGCCGTGCGTAGAGGCTTGCTCCCCTTAAGGTCGCTGACCAAGTCGCTGGACGAGCGCACACCCGGCAGCCGGCAACCGGTGGCCATCGACGACACGCCGCCCGAACTCAAGCCATTGATCCGCACCTTGAACCAGCAGTTCGAGCGGCTGGAAGACGCGATCGAACGCGAACATCGCTTCAATGCCGATGTGGCGCATGAGCTGCGCACACCGTTGACGGCAACCATGATCCACCTTGAGAGCGCCGCCATCGCCGGTACGCCGCAGGACGTCGAGTCGGCGCTGAAGAGCGCACAGCAGAGCCTGACCCGGTTGGCACGACGCATCGAACAGATTCTGGCGCTGGCCACGCTGGAGGCCGGCGCTGCTGCCAACCAGCGCGTCACCCTGGATCTGGTCACGGTTGCCACCGAGGTAATCGAGGAGCTGGCCCCACTGATCGTCGAAAAAGGTGTCGAGCTCAGTCTCGTGCATGACATCCCGCAATTGCCCGTACTCGGACACGAAGCGGCACTCACCGCGATGTTCCGCAACCTCATCGAGAATGCTTTGCGCTACGTCGGACCGAACGGTCAGGTCGAGGTGGCGCTATGCAAGTCGCCGCAGGCAGCGGTCATCGATATCAGCGACGACGGTCCCGGCATTCCGGCCGAGCGTCGAGAAATCGTGTTCGACCGCTTCCACCGCGAAGACAAGCAGCCCAGCAATGGCCACGGCCTGGGCCTGAACATCGTCAAGCGCGCCGCACAACTGCACGATGCCCGGATCGAGCTGCTCGATTCAGCGTTCGGTCATGGCCTGCACGTGCGCGTCAGCATCCCGCTGAATCCCTCGGCCACCCTGTAGGAGCGCACCCCGTGGGCGCGCGCAGCCTGCCCCGGACTCGATCTGGGGGTGCGCTCCAACAACAGGCGCCGAGTGAAGGATACGTGGACAAAAGGTTGCCATAAGGCGGAGTCGTGATCATGCAATGACTGCAGTTCGATACTGAGCCGCATTACGCACTGCTTGCACCGACGTTCACCGCCGACGTTTACGGAACCCCCTCCATGCTTGGTCTCGTTCGCTTAGCACTCGCACGGCCCTACACTTTCGTTGTGCTGGCGCTGGTCATTCTCATTGCCGGGCCGCTGGCAGCGCTGCGGACGCCCACTGACATCTTTCCGAACATCGGCATACCGGTGATCAGCGTGGTATGGACCTACAACGGCCTGCCGCCGAATGAAATGTCCGGCCGCGTGATCTACTACTACGAACGCCAGCTGACCACTTCGGTCAACAACATCGAGCACATCGAATCGCAGTCCCTGCCTGGCGCCGGCATCGTCAAGATCTTCTTTCAGCCGGGTGTGGATATCCGCACGGCGACCGCCCAGGTCACCTCGATCTCGCAGACGGTGGTCAAACAGATGCCGCCCGGCATCACGCCACCGCTGATCCTCAACTACAACGCCTCGACGGTGCCGGTGCTGCAGATGGCGCTGTCCAGCAGAGCGCTGTCTGAAGCGAAGATTCGCGACATTGCCCAAAACGACGTGCGCCCCACCCTGGTCTCGGTGGACGGCGTGGCGATACCGACGCCCTATGGTGGCAAGCAGCGCCAGATCACGCTCGATCTCGATCCGCAGGCGCTCGCCGCCAAGGGGCTGTCTGCGCAGGATGTGGCGAACGCCCTCGCCGAGGAGAACCAGATCATTCCGGTCGGCACCGCGAAAATCGGCACCTACGAATATCACATCCAGTTGAACAACAGCCCGACCGCGATCGATGCGCTGAACAGCCTGCCGATCAAGACAGTCAACGGCGCGAGCATCACGATCGGCGAAGTGGCTCACGTGCGCGATGGCTCGCCGCCGCAAAACAATGTGGTGCGCGTGGACGGCAAACGCGCGGTCCTGATGCCGATCTTGAAGACCGGCAGTGCGTCGACCCTGGCCGTGGTCGCCGGCGTCAAGAAGCTGATGCCGCTGATCGAGGAGACCATGCCCGCCTCGCTAAAGATCTCGATGCTCAACGATCAGTCGGTCTTCGTGAAATCGGCGATTGCGTCGGTGGCACGCGAAGGCATCATCGCAGCGTTGTTGACCTCGGTAATGATCCTGGTCTTTCTCGGCAGCTGGCGCTCCACTGTCATCATCGCGGTGTCGATTCCGTTATCGATCCTGTCAGCGATCGCCCTGCTCTCGCTGACCGGCCAGACCCTCAACATCATGACACTTGGCGGTCTGGCGCTCGCGGTGGGTATCCTGGTCGACGATGCCACGGTGACCATCGAGAACATCAACTGGCATCTCGAACAGGGCAAGGACGTGCACTCGGCGATCATGGATGGGGCGAGGCAGATCGTCACGCCAGCGTTCGTGTCTCTACTGTGCATCTGCATCGTGTTCGTGCCGATGTTCATGCTCGATGGTATTGCCGGCTTCCTGTTTCGCCCGATGGCGTTGGCGGTGATCTTCGCGATGGCCTCGTCGTTCCTGCTGTCACGCACGCTGGTGCCGACGATGGCGATGTATCTGCTCAAGCCCCACGTGACCGAGCAGGGCATGGGTGATCATCCCGAAGACATTTACATCAACCATCACGAAGGCGATCAGCACCAGGCAGCCCGTCACCTGATCGTGCGCAAGGCGATCGCCTTCCAGCTGGGCTTCGAACATCGCTTCACAAAGATCCGCGACGGCTACTACGCCATCCTCGGCATCGCGATGGCGCAGCAACGACGCTTCATCATCGGCTTCCTGGCGTTCGTGGTGGTTTCGTTTGCGTTGGTGCCTTTCCTCGGCCGCGACTTCTTTCCCGATGTCGACGCCGGCGCGATCGCGCTGCACGTTCGCGCACCGATGGGAACCCGTGTGGAAGAAACGGCCGCCGAGTTCGATCGTATCGAAGCAGCCATCCGCAAAGTGATTCCAGCCGATCAACTGGAAACCGTCATCGACAACATCGGCCTGCCATTGAGCAGCGTGAACCTGGTTTACAGCAATACCGGCACCATCGGGCCACAGGACGGCGACATCCAGATCGCTCTGAAGCAAGGCCACCAGCCCACCGCTGAGTTCGTGAAGATACTGCGGGAACAACTGCCGAAGGAGTTCCCCGGCAGCGAGTTTGCGTTTCTGCCGGCTGACATGACCAGTCAGATCCTGAACTTCGGCGCACCGGCACCGCTGGACGTATCGATTACCGGCCGCGACAGCACCGGCAATGAAGCCTATGCGATGCAGATCATGCAACGCCTCAAGGCGATTCCCGGTATCGCCGACGTACGCCTGCAACAGAGCACCAGTTATCCGCAATTGAACGTGCACGTCGATCGCACGCGCGCCGACGCGCTGGGCATCACCGAGCGCGACGTCACCAACAGCATGGTCGCCACGCTGGCGGGCAGCGGTCAGGTGGCGCCGGCGTTCTGGCTGAATCCCAAGAATGGTGTCTCGTATGCCATCGTCGCTGCCACGCCGCAGTACAAGATGGATTCGATGGCCGACCTGGCGCGATTGCCGGTCACCTCGTCCGGCAACAAGGGCAGCCAGATGCTCGGTGGCATCGCCAGCTTCACACGTGAGCCCAGCGCCGCCGTCGTATCGCACTACAACATTTTGCCTGCTTACGATATCTACGCGTCGGTACAGGATCGCGATCTTGGCGCCGTCGCCACCGATGTGAACAAAGTGCTGGGTGACTTTGCCAAGACACGTCCCAAGGGCACCATGGTCACGCTGCGTGGCCAGGTCGGCACGATGAACGAAGCTTTCAGCGGACTGCTATTCGGACTGCTGGCGGCCGTGCTGATGATCTATCTGCTGATCGTCGTCAATTTCCAGTCCTGGCTCGATCCGTTCGTGATCATCACCGCATTGCCCGCCGCGCTGGCTGGCATCGTATGGATGCTGTTCATCAGTCATACCACGCTGTCGGTACCCGCGTTGACCGGCGCGATCATGTGCATGGGCGTGGCGACCGCGAACTCGATCCTGGTAGTGAGCTTCTGCCGCGAACGGCTGGCAGTGCACGGCGATCCGGTCAAGGCGGCGCTTGAAGCAGGCTTCACCCGCTTCCGTCCGGTCTGCATGACGGCGCTGGCGATGATCATCGGCATGCTGCCGATGGCGCTGAGCCAGGAACAGAACTCGCCACTGGGTCGCGCCGTCATTGGCGGCCTATTGTTCGCCACATTCGCGACCCTGCTGTTCGTGCCGGTGATCTTCAGCATCGTCCACGCCAACGACGAGCAACGCTCGCCTTCCGCCCTACCCCTGCTTGGAGAAGATCCTCATGTCGCATAACGTCGCGCCGCATAACGTCGGCGAGCCGGCGCAGCGCCCACCGCGTCTGCGACTTGCGATTGTCGTCGTGCTCGTCGTGGCGGTGCTCGCGACGATCATTGGACTGGCCGTGCGCGCCCACGAGTATCACAAGCTGGTGAGCTGGACCGACGCTCAGGAACTTCCGACCGTCCAACTAGCTGCCCCACTGAATTCGACTGACGCACGTCAAATGACCCTGCCCGGTCACCTCGAAGCCTGGATCAGTGCGCCCATCCATGCACGCGTCAGCGGCTACCTGAAGAGTTGGAGCAAGGACATCGGCAGCCCGGTCAACGCTGGCGACACGCTCGGCATCATCGATACACCGGAGCTGGACCAGCAATACGATCAGGCCAAGGCAGGGCTGGTTCGCGCCCAGGCCGACGAACGGCTGGCGCAAATCACCAGCCAGCGGTGGCAGCATTTGCTGACATCCAATTCGGTGTCCAAGCAGGAGGCCGATGAAAAGAGTGGCGAGGCCGAAGTGGATGCCGCGAATGTTCTTTCGGCGCAGGCCGATGTCGATCGACTGGCCGCGCTCGAATCCTTCAAGCACATCACCGCGCCATTCAGCGGCACGGTCACCAGTCGCAGCACCGACATCGGCGATCTCATCTCCGCGACCAGCGACAACAGCAGCCCGGCGCTGTTCACCGTGGCTGACACCAGCAAGATGCGCCTGTATGTCAGTGTCCCGCAAGGATATGCGGCATCGATCAAGCCAGGCATGACGGTCAGCCTAAGCGTGCTGGAACATCCCGGCACGATCTACCAGGCCACGCTGATCGGCTCATCCGGCTCGATCAATCAGGCATCGGGTTCGCTGCTGGCACAGTTCGAAGTGCCCAATCTCCACGCCGAGCTACTACCCGGCGACTACGCGGAGGTGCATCTGCCGGTAGCTACGAGCACGCACGTGATTACCGTGCCCGCCACGGTGCTTATCTTCCGAGCCGCTGGCCCGCAGGTGGCGGTGCTTGGCCCGAACAATCGCGTGCAGCTGCGCGATGTGCACATCGGCATGGACCTGGGTGACGCGCTGGAAATCGACCAGGGCCTGCAGCCGACAGACCGGATCATCGACCATCCGCCGGACTCGCTGATGCAAGGCGATCCGGTACGTCTGGCAGCCACGACGAAGGAGGAGGTTGCACATGATCAGCCCAAGGCAAAGTAATGCCGTGCTGACGACCACGCCGCTCGCCAGCCGCATTTCCCTCTGGCAAAAACATTGCCGCCGCATCCTGCCCAGCTGTCTGTTGCTGGCATTGGCCGGTTGCTCATTGGCACCGACCTATATGCGCCCGGCGATGACCGTCCCGGTGACATACAAGGAGACGCAGGGCTTGTGGACCCAAGCCACGCCCGGTGACATGCAGGCGCGCGGCGACTGGTGGAAGCTCTTTGGCGACGCCACCCTCGATGGGCTGGAGGCGCGCCTCGACCAAGCCAATCCGTCAGTAGCCGTCGCCCTGGCGCGCTATGACATGGCCCATGCTTACGAGAGCGAAGTCAGCTCCGGGTTGTTCCCCCATCTTGGTGCTGAGGCAAGTCCGACCAATGATCGCCAGTCCAACAACCGGCCTTTGCGCGGCAGCAACCAACCCAACGAATACGATGCCAACACAGCGCAGTTCTCGTTGGATTACGAACTGGATCTATGGGGTCGCATCCGCAATGAGGTTGCCGCCGGCAAGGCACAGGCGCAAGCGGCCGATGCGGATCTGGCTTCGGCAAAACTCAGCCTGCAGGCACAGCTCGCCGATCTGTACATCCTCCTGCGCGGCTACGACATCCAGGCGCACATTCTGGATAGCTCGCTTGACGCCTACCGCAAGGGGCTGACCATGACCCAGAACCGTCTTGCCGGTGGCATCGACTCGGGTCTATCCGTGGCGCGCGCACAAAACCAGCTGTCTGACGCGATGGCCCAAGCCGCTGAAGTCACCGCGCAACGCGCACTCACCGAGCACGCCATCGCCAGTCTGGTCGGTGAATCGGCATCCAGCTTTTCGCTTCCTGATTCGGACGTCCAGATTCGCTTGCCCTCGATCCCGGTGGGCATCCCATCGACACTGCTGCAGCGCCGGCCCGACATCGCCGCCGCCGAACGCCGAACCTTCGCCGCAAATGCAGATATTGGTGTGGCACGGGCCGCGTTCTATCCCGACTTCAGCTTGTCCGCGATCCTGGGATGGCAGAACACCGGCAGCGGCAGCCTGCTGACGGCCGGCAACCGCATGTGGGCGCTGGGTCCCACGGCCGCGCTGAGCATCTTCGACGGCGGCTTGCGCCATGCCAGGGAGCGCGAAGCGCGGGCCGCTTTCGACGAGGCTTCGGGACAATATCGTCAGACCGTGCTTAACGCGTTCCAGCAGGTGGAAGACAACCTGTCGTTGCTCAACAACCTGAGTGGCGAAGCACACGATGAAGATGCGGCCGCAGCGGCCGCCCAACAGTCCGAACAGATCGCCACCAACCGCTACAGCGAAGGCATCGTCAACTATCTGGACGTGGTTACCGCGCAAACCAGCTACCTGCAGGCGGAGCGCAACGCCGAGCAGGTGCGCACGCGCCGGTTGCAGGCCAGCGTGAACCTGGTCCGTGCCTTGGGCGGCGGCTGGAGCAACGACGCATTGAAAATGCCGCCACAGGATGACCCCGTGGCGGCAGCACGCTGAACTGTAAGCCGGCCCGTGAACGACTGGCTGCTCGTTTTGATTGCACCAGCCGAAACGAGTCTCTTGCCCAAAGCGCAATCGCGGAAAAGCAAACGGCGGGCAATGCCCGCCGTTTTCCGTCCTTGGGTCGAACTCCCTTGCGATAACCTTTGCCTCGATGGATGCAGCCTGCCACGACCATGTGACGGTTTTAGAACATGGTCGTTACAAGTCTGCCATCCCTCGGGACACCGCTATAAGCATGCTCAGAACTTGTAGCTGAGCATCACGCGGTTGTAGGTGAACGGCTGATTGCCCGGGTTCAGGTTGTTGATGCCGCCCACGGATTTTTCCCAGCGATCGCGGATCTGGAAGCCCTTCAGGAAACCGTCAAAGTTATAGATGATGTCGAAGTACGTATCGTGGAAGTTGCCGTCCAGATCGGTGGTGTACTTGGCATAGGCGCCAACCAGCTGCAGCTTGTTGTCGAAGAAGCCGTAGGTCATCTTGGCCTTCCAAGCGTGACCCGGACCAGATTCCACCAGACCGCGAATCATCGAGGTGGTGTAAAGCGGGTCAGTGGCATAGTTGGCGGTGAACGGCGAGATGATCGCACCGTCGCCGATGACATTCCCGGTCTCTTTCTCGGCCTTGTTGTAGTACACATCGAAGCGGCCATTCGGGATCACGACGCCGAGGTCGGCGCCCCAGACACGGCTGTCCACGTCGGTACCGGCAACACCGTTGATCTTCAGCTTGTTTTCGACCAATACGTTGTCCGAACCGCCGCCACTCTCGGTCAAGGCCTGCAAGCCGATGACCGGGTCGAAGCCGGTGCCGGTCTTGAAGACATAGCTGCCGTCGGCGTAACCCATGCGGGCGAAATCGAGGAAGTCGTAGTACCAGCCCTGAGCCTTCAGGCCGCCGTTAACGTACGTGGTACCCACAGTCCATGTGCCGCTGGTCTGTTTCGCGGTCAGCGGCAAGCCCTGGTTGCCACCATAGAGCGTGTCGCCCTGATAGGTGGTCGGGTAGTAGTTGTTGTCATTGAAATAGTCGTCGGACGTGCGGCTCTTGTAGCTGAACTCGCGGATAGCATAGATATCCCAACCCTTCACCGGGGTGAAGTCGGCGCTGATGGCTTCGTACGAATTCGGAAGCAGACGGCCGTCGCTGTTACCCATCCACGGCGTATTGAGATACTGATAACCACCCTTCACCTTGACCCAGTCGTTTGCGTACTGCAGGTACGCTTGGCTCAGTGCCGTCAGCGAATCGCTGGCGCCCATCAACGTGGTGTCGACCCGCTTCGGATTGTCGGCAAGCGAACCCAGCGAATTCGCGCTGACCAGCGACGCGCCAGCACTGAAACCGTACAGCGAGGCGGTGTTTGCATTGAGCAAAATCGAGCCACCAAAGGCACGCGCACTCGGCTTCGCCGCCACACTGTCGTCATAGGTACGATTGAAGTCGTACAGACGAAACTCGCCATCAACATGACCCTGGGTAAAAAGGTCGTGGAAGGTATTGATGTCGCTGTCATCGGCGTGCGCGCCGAAACTGAGTGTGCTGAACGCAGCAGCGACGGCTACGGCGATAAGTTTGTTGCGCATGTGATGGCTCCATGTCGAGGACGAAAAATGATGTAGTGCTCCAGCGCTTCACCCATGGTTGTCATCAACCACGGGGCAGTCGGCTACGTCGCACTTGTATTAAGTTTCTGTGATGAATGTGACATTCATATAATTTGAATGTGACAGTAGGATTACCGTCGTAACGAGAACGAGTGCACAAAAGCCCTTCAGCCATGGATTCCCGTCCGCATGCTGGTACTCCCGGTGGATACGGCAATGCTCAATCGGTAACCGCGGAAGGTAAAGGATGAGCAAGTCACTGACGTTGCAGGCCTCCTTGCATGCTCTGTCATGATGGCTGCCGGAACGCTGCTGTTATGCTTGTCGGATGCCTGATCTCTTGACACCCGACCTTTCGACGCCTGACCTTTCTCGCCCCATGGCCCTGCGCATGGCGGAGCGCTTCCGCGGCTTCCTGCCGGTGGTGGTGGACGTGGAAACGGGCGGATTTGATGCCGAACATGACGCCCTGCTGGAAATCGCGGCCATTCCGCTATCCATGGACAGCGATGGCTTTCTGCGTTCGCAGGCAACTGTTTCGACCCATGTTGAGCCCTTCCCCGGGGCAAACCTTGATCCACGCTCGCTGGAGATCACCGGGATCGACCCCACCAACCCCCTGCGCGGCGCCCTGGGCGAACGACAGGCGCTGGATCACATCTTTCAAGTAGTACGCGAAGCTGTGCACGCGAGCGGTTGTCAGCGCGCGATCCTGGTTGGCCACAACGCCGCGTTCGATCTGGGTTTTCTCAACATGGCCATCCGTCGCACCGGCCACAAGCGCAGCCCGTTTCACCCTTTCAGCTGCTTCGACACCGTCAGCTTCGGTGGACTTGCTTATGGGCAGACCGTACTGAGCAAGGCTGTGCTGGCGGCCGGCTTGCCGTTTGACAGCCGCGAAGCACATTCCGCCGTGTATGACGCCGAACGCACCGCCGAATTGTTCTGCAGCGTGGTCAATCGCTGGCGCCAGCTTGAGCTTTTCGAACGGGCACATAGCGGTCTCGACACCGTGTAAAGCCCGGCTGGGCTTTACTGTTCGTTGGTTTCGGGACCGCTTCGACGACAATTCGTGACGATTGTCATCTGCCTGCAACATTCATCTCATCTCATTGCAACACGAAAGGCCTGAAATAGCGGAGTCCATTCGACATCCGCCCAAGGAGCTACCGTGTTGACCTCTTGCAAATCCCCGCTTCGATTCGCCGCCGTTGCCACTATTGCCGTGGCTTCAACGTTCGGCATGGCAGCGGCGCAGGCCACCGATATCACCGGTGCCGGCTCCAGCTTTGTTTACCCGGTCATGTCCAAATGGTCGGCCGCGTATGCCGAAAAGACCGGCAACCACCTCAACTACCAGTCAGTCGGCTCCGGCGCCGGCATTGCGCAGATCAAGGAAGGCACGATCGATTTCGGCGCCTCCGATGCGCCGATGAAGGCGGAAGACCTTGAGTCGCTCGGCCTCGGCCAGTTCCCGATCGTGGTTGGCGGCATCGTGCCGGTGGTCAATATCGTTGGCGTGAAGGCTGGCCAGATCAAGCTTGATGGCGCGACCCTGGGCGATATCTTCCTGGGCAAGATCAGCAACTGGAACGATCCGAAGATTGCCGCATTGAATGCAGGCCTCACCCTGCCCGCCGGCAAGATCACCGTCGTGCATCGTTCGGATGGTTCGGGTACCACGTTCAACTTCACCAACTTTCTGTCCAAGGTCAATCCGGAGTGGGCAGGCAAGGCGAAGTTCGGCACGGCTGTCGAATGGCCGACCGGCGTGGGTGGCAAGGGCAACGAAGGCGTGTCGCAGTACGTGCAGCAGATCAAGGGTTCGATCGGCTACGTCGAATACGCGTATGCCGTCAAAAACAAGATCACCTGGGTTGACCTGAAGAACGCCGCCGGTCATGTCGTCGCGCCGAGCGCCGCCAGCTTCGCCGCTGCCGCCGTCACCGCCGACTGGGGCAGTGCCAAAGATTTCAACCTGATCATGACCAATGCACCGGGCGCCCAGGCGTGGCCGATCACCGCCACCACCTGGATGATCATGTACAAGACGCCGAAGAACGCGGTGAACAGCAAGGTCGCCTTCGACTTCTTCAAATGGTCGCTGGAACATGGCCAGCAGGATGCATCCGCACTCGACTACGTGCCGCTGCCGAATGCACTGGTCAGCAAAATCGAGGCTTACTGGGCTTCCGAATACAAGCATTGAGGTAACCGGCGCTGATCCAGTTCACCGGATCAGCGCACGAGGTAGCGAAACCGCGCCGCCCTTCTCCGGAAGGGCGGCTTTCCGCTGAAGGTCGTGCCCGCAGCCGCACGCCGTAACACTCTCCATCGGCTCCCCGAGGACTGCAACGCACATGTCAGCTCAACCCGGCACCATCGCGTCCTCCGCCATCATCCAGGAGCAACGCAGCCGCCGTGACGCCCTTGACGAGCGTCTGTTCCGTTGGCTGTTGATGGGCTGTGCCTTGCTGGTGCTGGCCTCGCTGCTCGGTGCAGCCGGCGCTACGCTGTGGGGTGGCCGCGAGGCGTTTGCCAAGTTTGGCTGGCACTTTCTGGTCAGTACGGCATGGGACCCGGGCAATGACGTCTACGGCGCACTGGTCCCGGTCTACGGCACTATTGCCACCTCATTGATCGCGCTGTTGATCGCGGTACCGGTGAGCTTCGGCATCGCCCTGTATCTTTCTGAAGTCGCACCCCCGTGGTTGCGCACGCCGGTGTCCTCGGCGATCGAATTGCTGGCCGGCATCCCGTCGATCATCTACGGCATGTGGGGCCTGTTTATCTTCGCCCCGTTCTTCGCCGATCACATCAAGCCATGGCTGACCAACAACCTCGGCGACAAGCCCGATGACGGCAAGCTGTCCTGGGTGGTCCAGCACGTACCGTTTATCGGCAAGCTGTTCGGCAGCGACTACCCGTTTGGCGCCAGCATCCTGGTCGCCGGCATCGTGCTTGCGATCATGATCATCCCGTTCATCTCCTCGGTCATGCGCGAAGTGTTCCAGACCGTACCGACCCGATTGAAGGAGTCGGCCTACGCACTCGGTTCGAGCACCTGGGAAGTGTCATGGGACATCGTGTTGCCCTATACGCGTTCTGCGGTGATCGGCGGCATTTTCCTGGGCCTTGGTCGGGCATTGGGCGAGACCATGGCGGTGACGTTTGTGCTCGGCAATGCGATGACGCTTTCCGCCTCGCTGCTTGATCCGGGCACGTCGATTGCCGCGACCATCGCAAACCAGTTCAGCGAAGCCTCCGGCCTGCAGAAATCGTCGCTGATGGCGCTCGCGTTCCTGCTGTTCGTCGTCACCTTCATCGTGCTGCTGATCGCCCGACTGATGTTGCGTCAGCTGAAACTCAAGGAAGGTCGCTGATGAGCTCGCTATACCTGCGCCGACGCATCACCAACTGGGTCGCCATGGGGCTCAGCATGCTGGCCACCCTGGTCGGTCTGGCGTTTCTGGCCTGGATCCTGTGGGAGACACTGCGCCAAGGCATCGCCGCATTGAACTTCAGTCTGTTCACCAAGATTACCGCCAACGGCGCCGATGGCGGCCTCGCCAATGCCATGGTCGGCAGCCTGGTGATCAACTTCATCGGCATCGCGGTCGCCACGCCGATCGGCGTACTCGCCGGCGCGTGGCTGGCCGAATACGCAAACCGCACGAAACTTGGCGAATCGATCCGCTTCCTCAACGACATCCTGCTGTCAGCACCGTCGATCGTGATCGGCCTGTTCGTCTACACCATCGTGGTGCTGCCGACCACCGCACTCACCCACGGTTCGACCACATTCTCCGGTTTCGCCGGTGGTATCGCGCTGGCGCTGATCGCGCTGCCGGTGATCGTGCGCACCACCGACGAGATGCTGCGGCTGGTGCCATCGACGCTGCGCGAAGCGGCGCTGTCGCTTGGCGTGCCGCAGTGGAAACTTACCGTGCAGATTCTGATCCGCGCTGCCCGCTCGGGCATCATCACCGGTGTACTGCTGGCGCTGGCACGAATCAGCGGCGAGACCGCGCCGTTGCTGTTCACGGCATTCGGCAACAATTACATGGCCATCAACCCGATCGACAAGATGTCCAGCCTGCCGCAAATCATCTACCAGTACGCGAACGATCCAGGCGATGCGATGCACTCGATGGCCTGGGCCGGTGCGTTCGTGGTCACCATGTTTGTACTCTTGCTCAGCCTCGCCTCCCGTCTGGTCCTTTCACGCAACAAGGTGTCCCATGAATGATTCCGCCGCCACCATGAACCAGGGACCGGTGGCTACCCCGCAGGCCACCACGTCCGCTGGCGCGCCCAAGCTCACCGTGCGCGACCTGCACTTCTACTACAACGGTTTCCATGCGCTGAAAGGCATCAACATGGATATCCCGGAGAAGAAGGTCACGGCAATCATCGGCCCCTCCGGTTGTGGCAAGTCGACCCTGCTGCGCATCTTCAACCGCATCTATGCGATCTACCCCAAGCTTGAAGCGAAGGGTGAGATCGTGCTGGACGGCGAAAACATCCTCGATCCGCGTTATTCCATGAACCGCCTGCGCAGCAAGGTCGGCATGGTGTTCCAAAAGCCGGTGCCGTTCCCGATGACCATTTTCGAGAACGTCGCTTACGGTATCCGCCATCACGAGAAACTGTCCAAGACGGACATGACCATCCGGGTGGAACAGGCACTGCGCAGCGCGGCACTGTGGGACGAGGTGAAGGACAAGCTCAAGCAGAATGCGCTCGGTCTGTCCGGCGGTCAGCAGCAGCGCCTGTGCATCGCGCGTGCGATCGCCCTGAAGCCAGAGGTATTGTTGCTGGACGAGCCGACCTCGGCGCTTGACCCGATCGCCACAGGCCGCATCGAGCAATTGGTGGAGGAACTGAAAAACGAATTCACCATCGTCATCGTCACCCACAACATGCAGCAGGCAGCGCGCTGTTCCGACCAGACCGCGTTCATGTACATGGGCGAGTTGATCGAGTTCAGCGGTACCGAAAAAATCTTTACCAAGCCCGGCAAGAAGCAGACCGAGGATTACATCACCGGTCGCTTCGGTTGATGCATTGATGCATGGAAGGGAGGGTTCGAGCGGGACATCAATGCCCCGCTCCACCCGAACCCTCATCCGCCCTTCGGGCACCTTCTCCCACAGAGAGAAGGAAACAACAGAGGCCGACTCATGAACACCAGCAGCAAAGAACACATCATCAAGAGCTACGACGACGAACTGACCCGGCTCACCGGCGAAATCGTGCGCATGGGCGAGCTGTCGGTGACCCAGCTGGAGTCAGCCATCGACGTGGTCGAACGACGCGACGAACGTGCCGCGCAGCGCGTGGTCAGCAACGACGATGCGATCGATCTGCTGGAACAGGAAATCAGCCACGACGTGGTGCGCTTGCTGGCGCTGCGTGCGCCGATGGCTGGCGACTTGCGCAATGTCTTTGCTGCCCTGCGCATCGCCGCCGACATCGAGCGCATCGGCGACTATGCCGCAAACGTGGCCAAACGTTCGATCCCGTTGTCGATGGTCGCGCCGGTGGCGCCCGTCGGCGGACTGGGACTGCTGGCCGAACTGGCCGCGACCGAAGTGCGCGAGGTGCTGCTGGCATATCGCGATCGCGATGCCGAGCGCGCTTACCAGGTGTGGAAAGACGATGTCGTGCTGGATGAAGCCTATACCGGCTACTTCCGTCAGCTGCTGACCTACATGATGGAAGACCCGCGCAACATCACACCATGCACGCACCTGCTGTTCATGGCCAAGAACATCGAGCGCATCGGTGACCACGCCACCAATATCGCCGAGAACGTGTGGTTCCAGGTCACCGGCGAACCGCTGAACAAGCAGCGCAGCAAGGGTGACCTCACGTCGAACCCGGAGCTGGGCAAGCTGGGCGACTAGGTATAGTGATCAGCAGCAGCCCGTGCCAGGGCTGCTGCGATGGAGGCTCATCGACGGCTCAATGCGCAGTCAGCTTGAGCCCGATGATGCCTGCAACGATCAAGGCGACACACAGCAGCCGCAGCGGCGCAGCGGAATCGCCAAACAGCGCGATGCCGAGAATCACGGCACCGACAGCACCGATACCGGTCCAGATGGCGTAAGCAGTGCCGATCGGCAGGCTTCGGGTGGCCAGCGCCAGCAACAACACGCTGATGATCATTGCCACCGCCGTGGCCACGCTTGGCCATAGCCGGGTGAAGCCATCGCTGTACTTGAGACCGACCGCCCAACCAATTTCAAACAGGCCGGCGAGCGCGAGATAAATCCAGGGCATGGGAGACTCCTCTGCATGCAGAGCAGGGTCGTCCCCGCGATCAATGAGAGAAACTCCGGCGGAGGTCGTCCTCCGCGCCAACGCTTGCGGGCCGTTGGTGCCGTCTTGCCTGTCGAGCATAGCGACGGATGACGCCGTGTGCCACCGCTCTTGTGGGAGCGACTTCAGTCGCGATAAGCCGGGGCGCGCAGCTCAAGCCAATCGCGACTGAAGTCGCTCCCACAGGTTTCGCCCCATCTAGGGCGCGCTGTCGGGGCGCGCCTCCCGACGAAGCTGCGTCGAGTGCACGATGCCGTAGACGCCAATCGTGATCCAGGCGAGCTGCATGAGGAATGCCGGCCAGTTGATCGGCCCCTCGCCAAAACTGAGTGAGAGGATCACGCCGATCGCACCAAACACGTTCATCAACTGGTAGACCAGACCATTGCCGCGCAGCTTGTGTGCCTGCAACAGCAGGAATGCCAACAGCACCAGCACTACGCCGATATAGCCGGCCCAGTCATACCAGAAGAAGTTCATCGTTTCGCACTCCGCTGCCGCAATGCCTCGAATAGAACCACACCGGTCGCAACGGAGACGTTGAGGCTCTCCATGGCACCCGGCATGGGAATTTTCGCCACAAAATCGCACAGCTCGCGGGTCAGTCGACGCATGCCCTCGCCTTCCCCGCCCAGCACCAGCGCCACCGGCCCCTTGAAGTCGACGGAGTAAACCGAGGTCTCGGTTTCGCCATCCAGGCCGGTGATCCACACGCCAGCGTCCTTCAGCTCGCGCAACGTGCGGGCAAGGTTGGTCACCGCGATCAGCGGCACCCGATCGGCGCCGCCGGCCGAGGCACGACGCACCACTGGCGTAAGGCCGACAGCGCGATCCTTCGGCACGATCACCGCGGTGACTTTCGCCGCTGCCGCGCTGCGCAGGCACGCGCCGAGGTTGTGTGGATCGGTGACGCCGTCCAGCACCAGCACCAGCGTGTCGCTACCGTCACGCTCCATCAGCGCGGCCAGGTCGTTTTCATGCGCCAGCGGTGGTGCTTCGTAAAGCGCCACGACGCCTTGATGACGCGCCTCGCCAGCGACCTTGTCCAGTTGCTCGCGCGGTCGATGATTGACCGGGATCTTCAGCGCCTTCGCACGCTCGGCCAATTCCAGCACGCGCGCATTGCGCTGGCCCTGTTCGACCATCAGCTCGCGCACACGCTCGGCGTCATTGCTCAGTGCGCCTTCGACCGGGTTGATCCCGACGATCCAACTTTCACTCATGGCTTGCCTTTCGGTTTCGGTTTGCGTGCACCGCGCTTACGGCCACCACCGGCTGGTGCTGGCGTCGGCTTGGCTGGCTGATGGCTTTGACCCTGTGCCTTGCCGCGGCTCGACCGGCCCGATCCAGACTTTGGTTCGGACTGAGCGGGTGCTGCACCACGACGGGGACGATGGCTTCCTTCGTCGGATGGCTTGGAAGCGCGCGAACGCGGCGGAGGATTATCCCTCAATATCCGCCCGCTGGGTAACGGCTCGCTCGGTGCCGCTGCTTCCGGCACCACCTTGTCGCGCCGACCGAACGCGCGGCCGATCGCCTTCGCAGCTCGACCTAACATGCCCGGCTTGCTCGCTGCACTGGCAGGTTTTTTCGGCAACGAATAGCGCTCGCCACTGGCGGCATAGTCGTATGCCTTGGCGGTACCCACCGGCGGAGTGACCACCGCGCGCGGTGCCACCAGTCGGAAATCGATCTTGCGATCTTCCAGGCTCGCACGCAGCACCTGCACGCGCACATGGTCGCCAAGACGGAACTGGGTGCCGGTGCGCTCGCCCTTCAGCAGTTTGCGGATCGCATCGAAGTGGTAGTAGTCGTTGGCGAGCTGGGAGATGTGTACCAGTCCCGACACCTTCGACTCATCCAGCTCAACGAACAGGCCGAACGACGTCACGCCGGTGACCACGCCCTCGAACTCGCTGCCGATGTGCTTCTCCATCCACGCACACTTGAAACGCTCGTCGACGTCGCGCTCGGCCTCTTCGGCACGCCGTTCGCGTTGCGAACAATGCACGGCCATCGCCGCCATTTCGCCGGGGCTGTAGCTGTAGTCGCTCGGCTTGCCACCGGTCAGCGCATAACGGATCGCCCGATGCACCAGCAGATCCGGGTAACGGCGGATCGGCGAAGTGAAATGCGCGTACGCCTGCAACGACAGGCCGAAGTGGCCGCGATTGTCCGGCTGGTACGCCGCCATGCTCTGCGAGCGCAGCAACACGTTCTGGATCAGTTCGCGCTCGGGGCGGTCGTGCACCATGCGCAGGATTTCCGAGAAGTCGCCAGGTGTCACCTTATCCACCGGCGGCATGCTCAACTTGAACTCGCGCAGGAACTGCTGCAGATCCTCGTACTTCTCTGCCGGCGGCGGCTCATGCGCGCGGAACAGCGCGGGAATTTTCTTCTTCTCGAGGAAAAGGGCCGCCTGCACGTTGGCGGCGATCATGCACTCCTCGATCAGCTTGTGCGCGTCGTTGCGCTCGGTGGCGCCCATCGATTCCACGCCACCGGTCTGGTCGAGGCGGAACTTCACTTCCGGCGTTTCGAAATCAATCGCACCGCGGCGTTTGCGCTGCTGCGCCATCGCCTTGTACAACGCGTGCAGGTGTTCCAGCTGCGGCAATACGTCAGCCACTTCGTGAATGGCATCGGCATCCCGCAGCCCAACCACCTGCCACACCTTGTCGTAGGTAAGCCGCGCATGCGAGCGCATCACTGCATCGTAGAACTTCGACTTGACGACATTGCCTTCGGCATCGACCTGCATGTCGCAGACCATGCACAGTCGTTCGACTTTCGGATTCAGCGAGCAGATACCGTTGGACAATGTCTCCGGCAACATCGGCACCACGAAACCGGGGAAGTAGGTCGAGGTGCTGCGTTCGTAGGCTTCGCGATCCAGCGCATTGCCGATCTGCACATAGTGCGACACGTCGGCGATCGCCACGATCAGCCGCCAGCCGCCGCCGCGCTTCGGTTCGGCATACACCGCATCATCGAAATCGCGCGCGTCGGCGCCGTCGATGGTGACCAGCGGCAGCTGCCGGATATCGGTGCGGCCTTCGCGTTCCGCGGCCGTCACCTCGGGCTCAACCTGAGCGGCGTCGCGCAATACTTCAGGCGGCCATTCGTGCGGCAGATCGTGGCTGGCAATCGCCATCTCGACCACCAGCGACGGCTGCAGCCGATCACCGAGCACGGCTCGGATCTCGCCCATCGGGCCACGATGCGGCGTTGGTGGATCAGTGATTTCGACCACCACGATCTGGCCGGAACGTGCGCCCTGCTCCTGTCCCGGCTTGATCATCACGTCCTGATTGAGCCGGCGATCGTCCGGCGCCACCAGGGTCACGCCGTTTTCGATGACCACCCGGCCGACCAGTCGCGGCGAACGGCGCTGCAGCACTTCGGCAATCGCGCCCTGTTTGCGGCCGCGACGGTCGATGCCGACCACGCTGGCCAGCACGCGATCGCCATGCATCACTGCGCGCATCTGCTGCGGCGACAGGTACAGGTCGTCACCGCCATCGTCGGGGCGCAGGAAGCCGTAGCCCTCGGCATTGGCCAGCACGACGCCAGCGATGAGATCCAGCTTCTGGGTTGGCGCGTAGCCGCCGCGTCGACCGAGCAGCAGCTGACCATCGCGCACCATGGCCCCAAGGCGCTTGCGCAGCGCTTCGAGATCGGCCTCGTCATCAATATTCAGCGCCTCGGCAATGCGTGCCTCGGTCAGCAGTTCGCCGCGCTCCTCGAGCAGGGCGAGAATCGCCTCGCGGCTCGGAATCGGGCGCGCATAACGCTGCGCCTCGCGATCGGCATGGGGATCGGTCTGGGAGGAGCGCACGGCGCCTGTGGCGGCCTTGTTGCGTCGTTGTCCGGTCGATGCGCCGGCTTGCGGCTTCGCGTCGGCGGGCTTCGCCCGACCTTTACCGGGTGGGGAATCCTGACCTTTGCCAGGCTGCGGGGGAGTTTTTCTGGTCACTAAATATCCTTGTGGTGTACGCGGCGCGGAGAATGACACGACGCGATGTAATGAGGGTGAAAAAGTGTTGACAAGCTACCGACAGATGCCTACATTACGCGGCTCACGCAGCTCGCAGAGCGGTGTGACACCTGCCCAGGTGGCGGAATTGGTAGACGCACTAGCTTCAGGTGCTAGCGGGGGCAACTCCGTGGAGGTTCGAGTCCTCTCCTGGGCACCAATTGTAAACGAAGGCCGCCTTAATGGCGGCCTTCGTCTTTTCCGGGTTTCAAAAAGTCAGGAAGGCCGCCTTAATGGTGGCCTTCGTCTTTTCCGGGTTTCAAAAAGTCAGGAAGGCCGCCTTGATGGTGGCCTTCGTCTTTTCAGGGCTTTATCTAGCCGGAAGTCGTGATTGGGGTGGCCGCCTTGCGCGGGCACCGCGTAGGTTGGGGTGAGCGCAGCGATACCCAACGTCTTTGTGGCTTGAGGTCATTGTTGGGCATCGCTGCGCTCACCCCAACCTACGCCACTTCAGGCTGACGGCGGCCCTTTCAGCTCGATCATGTTGCCTTGTGGGTCGTAGAGGTAGATCGACGGGCCTTCGCCCTGTGCGCCATAGCGCGAGCCCAGCTCGCCGATGCGCACGTCATGCGTCTTGAGATGGGCAAGGATCGCCGCCTCGTCGAAGTCCTCTATGCGCAGGCACAGATGATCCATGTTGTGGCCCTCGCCTCCTGGCGCGACGCCGCCGTGGCGGCCCAGCTTGCCGTCGATGCTGACCAGTTCGATCAGCGATGCGCCAGCGCGCAGCTGCACCAGGCCGATCTCGTCCTGCCGACGCTCGACACGGCAGCCCAGTACGTCGCAATAAAAGCGTTGCATGGCCGCCATGTCGATGGCGCGCAATACGACATGGTCGATTTCGGCGATGCGGATCATGGCGGCTCTCAGGGACTGAGGGAGATCGTTCCAAAGCATAGCGCGGGCCGCCGGCAGACCAGCTTTGGCTCGTCATTCCGGGGGCCTTGAACAGCCGCTGGCCAAGGTGATTCCGGCGTAATCAGCGCATTGGTTGCGTTGCTGGGTGACCAGCTTCGCTGTTGAGAAGCTCCTCCGCCCTTCGCCGGAATGGCGGCTTGGCGTCCGGTCGGGGTCCAGCCCGTTCAGGCAGAACCTGGGCAACCGCAAGAATCCCGCGCGCGACACCTGTATAATTACCCCGGTAAACGCTTGGTGGGAGAAGCGGACGGCCCTGTGCAGGGCACATCCGCTGCCGAAGACGCAACGCCCGTAATCGCTCAGGCTCCCATACCACCGCGCGTAAACACTCTGGAGAGACCGGTTGAATCCGGCGCCGAAGGTGCACGAAGCGAGGATCACCGATGGAGATCACACCGATCAACATCAGCGATCAGACAGGCTTCCAAACTCTCAGGCAAAAGGACAGAGGGGCGCCCTACGTGCGGCACGGCACGTTGTCTGCGGATGCCCTTGTCATGAGCCATAAAAATACCCCTTCCCTGCGCGAGCTCGAGCACCACCACGCCTTCCTCGAACGCCACATCGGCCCTAACGATGCGGAGATCGAGCAGATGCTGCACGTCATCGGGCACGGTTCGCTCGAAGCGATGACCGACGCGATCGTGCCGGGCAAGATCAAATCGCCGGCGCCGCTGGCCTTGCCGCAGGCGATCACCGAGGTCGAGGCGCTGGCCAAGATCCGCACCATTGCGGACAAGAACCAGGTGTTTCGCAGCTTCATCGGCCAGGGTTATTACGGCACGCTGACGCCGAACGTCATCCTGCGCAATATCCTGGAAAACCCTGCCTGGTACACGGCCTATACGCCGTATCAGGCTGAGATTTCACAGGGCCGCATGGAAGCGCTGATCAACTTCCAGACCATGTGCGCCGACCTCACTGGGATGGAAATCGCCAACGCGTCGCTGCTGGACGAAGGCACCGCCGCGGCCGAAGCGATGACGCTGGCCAAGCGTTCGTGCAAGTCCAAGTCCAACGTGTTTTTCGTCTCCAACGGCGTACATCCGCAGACGCTCGAAGTGGTCAAGACGCGTGCCGAAGCGCTGGATATCGAGCTGCATATCGGCGATGACGCCGACGGCGCCACGGTCGACAGCTTTGGCGTACTGCTGCAGTACCCGAACACGTTCGGCCAGATCAATGACTACAAGGCACTCGCCGACGCCGCACACGCACGTGGCGCGCTGGTTGCGGTGGCCACCGATCTGCTCGCACTCACCCTGATTGCCTCACCCGGCGAATGGGGCGCGGACATCGTGGTCGGCAATTCCCAGCGGTTTGGCGTGCCGTTTGGCAACGGCGGGCCGCACGCCGCCTTCATGGCCTGCCGCGACGCGTACAAGCGCTCGATGCCGGGTCGCCTGATCGGCGTGTCGCTGGATGCCGAGGGCAAGCCGGCTTACCGCCTCACCTTGCAGACTCGCGAGCAGCACATCCGCCGCGAGAAGGCCACCTCCAATATCTGTACTGCGCAGGTGTTGCTGGCGGTGATGGCCAGCATGTACGCCGTGTACCACGGGCCGGAAGGTCTGACCCGCATTGCGCGTCGCACGCATCGCCTTGCCGCGATCCTCGCCGCGTCGCTGCGTCAGGCCGGCCACACGATCGGCCCGGATTTTTTCGATACGCTGCATGTGGTCAACGTCGACGCCGACGCACTCATCGCCAAGGCCCAGGCAATCGGCATCAACCTGCGCCAGATCCACGGCCAGAGCGTGAGCATCAGCCTCGACGAAACCACCACGCGCGCTGACGTCATCGGCCTCGCCACGTTGATGGACGCGTGCATCGACGACATCGACGAGCTGGATGCAGCGACCGCTGACGCACTGCCGAACGGCCTGCGTCGCCAGAGCGAATTCCTCACCCACCCGGTGTTCAACACGCATCACAGCGAGCACGAATTGCTGCGCTACATGCGCGCGCTGGCCGACAAGGATCTGGCGATGGATCGCACCATGATCCCGCTGGGCAGCTGCACCATGAAGCTCAATGCCACCGCCGAGATGATCCCGGTGACTTGGCCGGAGTTCGGCAACATCCATCCACTGGCACCGGTCGCGCAGACGCAGGGCTACAAGGAGCTGATCGAAGGCCTCGAGGCGATGCTGGTGGAGTGCACCGGCTACGACGCCGTGAGCCTGCAGCCGAATTCCGGCGCGCAAGGTGAGTACGCCGGCCTTCTGGCCATCCGTGCTTACCATCGTTCGCGCAACGAAGGTCATCGCGACATCTGCCTGATTCCCGAATCCGCACACGGCACCAACCCGGCCTCCGCGCAGATGTGCGGCATGACGGTGGTGGTGACCAAGTGCGACGCGAACGGCAACGTGGATGTGGAAGACATCCGTCGTGCCGCCGAGAAGTACAGCGATCGCCTCGCCGCGCTGATGATCACCTACCCGTCCACGCATGGCGTGTTCGAGGAAGACATCGTCGCGATCTGCGAGATCGTGCACGAGCACGGCGGTCAGGTATACACCGACGGCGCCAACATGAACGCGCTGGTCGGCGTGGCCAAACCCGGCAAATGGGGCTCGGACGTTTCGCATCTGAACCTGCACAAGACGTTCTGCATTCCGCACGGCGGCGGCGGCCCGGGCGTCGGCCCGTGTGCGGTCAAATCGCACCTCGCTCCGTTCCTGCCGCGCACGCTCGGCGGCGAAGGCAGCGTGGGCATGGTCAGCGCGGCCAGCTACGGCTCCGCCTCGATCCTGCCGATCTCGTGGATGTACATCACGATGATGGGCAGCCAGGGTCTGCGCAAGGCCACCCAGGTGGCACTGCTCAACGCGAACTACATCGCCAAGCGCCTCGCGCCGCATTACGAGACGCTGTACACCGGTCGTAACGGCCTGGTGGCGCATGAGTGCATTCTCGATCTGCGTCCACTGAAGGACGCCACCGGTATCGGCGCCGAGGACGTGGCCAAGCGCCTGATCGACTTCGGCTTCCACGCGCCGACGCTGAGCTTCCCGGTCGCCGGCACGTTGATGGTGGAGCCGACCGAGAGCGAATCGCTGCATGAACTCGATCGCTTCATCGACGCGATGATCCAGATCCGCGACGAGATCCGCGCCGTCGAGGAAGGCACGCTCGATCGCGAAGACAACCCGCTGAAAAACGCCCCACACACCGCCACCATGGTTGCCGGCAGCGAGTGGACCCACGCTTATCCGCGCGAACTCGCCGCCTTCCCGCTGCCCAGCCTCAAGCTGCAGAAATACTGGTCACCGGTCGCCCGCGTCGACAATGTCTACGGCGACAAGAACATCATGTGCGCCTGCATTCCGATCGATGCGTACAAGGA
This sequence comes from Rhodanobacter sp. MP7CTX1, assembly GCF_014205795.1. Lineage (GTDB taxonomy): Bacteria > Pseudomonadota > Gammaproteobacteria > Xanthomonadales > Rhodanobacteraceae > Rhodanobacter. Next base: position 304,681 of record NZ_JACHCN010000003.1, on the reverse strand, counting down.
AGAAGCGGAGGTCTGATCTCCCGTAGTTAGCCATTGACTAAAGAAGGGCCTCGTCATGCGAGGCCTTTCTTTTTCGACGTAGGTCGGGATGCAGAAAATGAATCCCAACGCGCGCCCTGGCCGCGCATCGCGCGAGCAGCAGATCGTGCCGATCAACGTGGGCAATCACGACGAGGTGTATTGACGACGCGCCACCCACCCGCCTGAATCAAGGCGTCACTATCAACACATCACTTCGTCCCAGGTGCGGCATCGGTTGGCGCAGCTACTTGCTGCAATGGGCCGACCGTGACATGAGTTTTCCACCCCTCGAACAGCTGCGTGGCGGCCTTGTCGACGGCGCTGACGACGACTTGTATCGGCGGGCATTGTGAAGGGTCTGGGGCCATGGACGACTGCGCGGCCGTCGAGACGCCCTCCATGCAGTAGTTGCCGCCGTTGGATTCCACGCGCCTGAGTTGAGCCATGCCCTGTGCATAGCGTTCCTCGGCGCGCGGCGCGGCGGTGGCATCGCCATAGGTCGGGCGCATCTTCATCAGCAGATCTTCGGCAGCTCGTCGTTCACGCGCTGTGGCGCCGGCATATGCGGATTTGTAAGCCGATTCGAAATTCGAATGCGGTCGCTCTGCCGCCAGCGCCAACCACGCGAGCCCAAGGGGACGATTGATCGGTTGATGATCGCCGCCGAGCGCCATGACGCCGAGGACGTATTGCGCAGGCTTGCTAGCCCAGCTCGCGGCGGTCGTGAAGAATTTCTGCGCGTACTCGTAGCGTTGTTCACCGTAGGTCTGCTCAGCGATGCAGTAGTAGTAGTCACCCGGCACGATGCGTTCTTCGCCAATCGCACATTTCGTGGCCGCCAGATCCGCGTCGCTCGGCACGCTGGCCGTGCTTTGCGGCGCCGCTGGCCCATCGGTTGTGGCGCTCACGGCCAAGGGCGCGGCGAACCCGGCCACAAGCAGGCACGTCATCCCTAAAGACTGCATCGATTTCCAGCACGACCCATACATGGCGCAACTCCGGCGATTGGACAACGGCTCTGATAGCCGACCCGTGATATTAACGGCCATCCGTCCCATCGGGATGACAGCCCTGACGGTGTCCTTGGCTGTATCCACTTATCGAGCCACATTTCGCCACAGCCGGCGCCCTATTTCCATGGCGTACCGCCGGAAAAATCGCTGACAACCGTCATGTTGAGGCGGGACAAAATGGCGGGGTCTGTGGTGATCAATCCGAGCTCGCGGTTCTTGGTCAATGAGGCCTCGGAGAAGTTTTCCGAACCCACGAACGCCTTCGCACCCGACTTGCCGTAGTCAGCCACGATCACCTTCGCGTGGATGTACAACGAAGCCGTCGCGGCGTAGGTGCTGATATGCACGCCCGCCTTGGCCAGCGTATTGAGGTTTGCGGTCCAGTCGCTGCTGTCAGTCATGCACAGCGTCACGCTCACCCCGCGCTTGGCCGCCTTGCTTAGCGCCGTGACGATGGCGCTGTAGCTCAGCTCCTCATTTTCAATCAGCAGACTGGTCTTTGACCCACTGATCAGTTTGACCAGATCGGCCTTGGACACCGTCGGACTCCAGACCAGGCTGTCGCCCACTGGTGGTGTGATCGCCTTATTGGCAAAGTCGGCATTGAAGGTGGTTTCGATCGCGCTGACGTCCTTGGGATCGCTCTCGACCACCGCAAAGTCGCGACTGCTGCTGTAGTAGCGGGTGGTGAGGTTGAGCGTCATCACCGCCGCCGTGGTGCCGTCAATGACCACGCTCTTCTGATGCGTCGCGGCGTACTTGATCGGCGCCCACACCACCTGCACACCGTGCGACTGCAGGTCGTTGAAGGCGGCCAGATTGTTGCTGCGTTCGAGATTCTGATCGAGGATCACGCGAACCTTGACGCCCTTCGCAGCGGCCTGATCAAGCAGCGTCTGTGCCTGCGTATCCACCAGTTCGTACATCGTCATGTCGATGCTGGTCTTGGCCGACTGGATCAGGTTGTAGATCGACGTAAGGCCCTGGTCCGGTTCAATGACCAGAGTCTGGGTCGTCGCGTTGGCCTTGGGGGGTTTGGCTTGCGCATCGCTGCACCAGGCGCCCGCGCAAAGGCTGCAAAACACGACGGCGAATAACGTGACTCGCCCCTCTTCGGACCACCAGTAACGGCTTCTCATGGCTCGAATCCTCCGTCGATGTAGAGGGATTATGGCGCGGTTCCGCCTATGCAAAGTGATCGTCACGACCAGCGCCGACAGTGACCCGGCTGTCACACATTTGTCTCAACTCTCGTCTAGTTTCGGTCGGACCAACCGACGGGAGTAGACGATGTCTTCAGAAGCCGCCGTTTCGGCCATTGCGCCCCCAGACAAGAAGTCGGGTCGAATTTTCGCCATTATTTTCGGGGTGATCCTGCTCATCGGCGGCAGCTATGCTGCGGTGCACCTGATGCAGGATCTGGCGATCGTTCGCTCCAGTACGGCCACGCCCTATGTGCTGCTTGGCGTGGCCTTGCTGATCGCGCTGGGCTTCGAGTTCGTCAACGGCTTTCACGATACCGCCAATGCCGTGGCCACGGTGATCTATACGCATTCGTTGCCACCCAATTTCGCGGTGATCTGGTCGGGCGCATTCAACTTCCTCGGCGTGCTGACGTCGTCTGGCGCGGTCGCCTTTACCATCGTGGCGCTGCTGCCGGTGGAGCTGATCCTGCAAGTGGGCAGCCAAGCCGGATTCGCGATGGTGTTTGCGCTGTTGATCGCCGCCATCCTGTGGAATCTGGGCACCTGGTATTTCGGGCTGCCGAATTCATCCTCGCATACGCTGATCGGCTCGATCATCGGCGTGGGCCTGGCGAATCAGCTGATTTCGACACACAGCGGCACCAGCGGCGTGAACTGGGACGCCGCCATCGGCGTCTTCAAGGGCCTGGTGTTTTCCCCGATCGCAGGCTTCATTCTCGCCGGCCTGCTGATGGTGATATTGAAGGCTGTAGTGAAGATCCCCGCGCTTTACAAGGCACCGGAAGGCAACAAGCCGCCGCCGTGGCCGATCCGTGCGCTGCTGGTGCTGACCTGCACCGGTGTGAGCTTCAGCCATGGCTCGAACGACGGCCAAAAAGGCATGGGCCTGATCATGCTGATCCTGATCGGCACGGTACCGACGGCGTATGCCTTGAATGGCGCGGTGACCGGCGGCCAGGTGAAGACATTCCACCAGGTCTCGGCGGAGGCGCAGCAAGTGCTGGCTGGTCTCGGCGGCGTTCCGGGTGCGACGCTTGATCCGCGCAAGGACGTAACCGAAGCCGTGCAGAAGCAGACTTTCCTGCCCAGCACGGCGCAAGCCCTGTCTGCGTTGATGGTGGCGATCGACAAGCAACTCGGCACTCGCACGTCACTTAAAACGGTGCCGCAGGATCAGATGGGCAATGTTCGCAACGATATCTATCTGGCCGACACTGCGATTCCGCTGGTGCTGAAGCAGCCCGGCCTGACACCCCAACAAACCGCAACGCTGACCGCATGGCGCGGCCTTGGCACGCAGGCGACACAGTTCATTCCGACCTGGGTAAAGGTCGCCGTGGCGCTGGCCCTGGGCCTCGGCACGATGGTCGGCTGGAAGCGCATCGTCGTGACGGTCGGTGAGCGCATCGGTAAAGAGCATCTGACGTATGCGCAAGGCGCCTCGGCCGAACTGGTGGCGATGGTGCTGATTCAGGCAGCGGATGCGTATCACCTGCCGGTCAGCACGACCCACGTACTCACCTCCGGCGTCGCCGGCACCATGGCCGCGAATGGCTCCGGCCTGCAGTGGAATACCGTGCGCAGCCTGCTGATGGCATGGGTTTTGACCCTGCCCGCCTCGATCCTGCTGGCGGGGTCATTGTTCGTGGTGTTCCGGCATATTTTCTAACGACGGCGACACCTACGTTTGATCGGGAGTGTCAGGTTGGCCCAGGTGGCGGATGCGTAACAGCGCATCGATCCATCAGTTTTCTTACGGAACAGTCGACGAAGTGTTCACCTCGCGGGGTGCACCTTCGGGGGATACCCATCCCCTGCCCCGGAGCAAACCCATGGCGAAGATCAAGCCCAGCACGTCGTCCTCGAAATCCACCAAGACGAAAGCCGCCAATACCAAGACTGGCGACACCCGCGGTACGGGTGACGAGCTGCATCAGCGTGGCGGCGGCCAGCATCCGGCGCTCACCACCAACCAGGGCCTGCCGGTCTCGGACAACCAGAACTCGCTGCGCGCTACCCCGCTGGGGCCGACGTTGCTGGAAGACTTCATCCTCCGCGAGAAGATCACCCACTTCGATCACGAGCGCATCCCGGAGCGCATCGTCCATGCGCGCGGTTCCGCCGCTCACGGCTATTTCGAGCTGACCAAGTCGCTGAAGAAAGTCACCACCGCAAAGATCCTCACCGAGGTCGGTGTGAAGACGCCGCTGTTCACGCGCTTCTCCACCGTCGCCGGTGGCGCCGGATCAATCGACACGCCGCGCGACGTGCGCGGTTTCGCCGTGAAGTTCTATACCAAGGAAGGCAACTGGGATCTGGTCGGCAACAACATCCCGGTGTTCTTCATCCAGGATGCGATCAAATTTCCAGACCTCGTCCACGCCGTGAAGATGGAGCCGGACCGCGGCTTCCCGCAGGCCGGCTCGGCGCACGACACGTTCTGGGACTTCATCTCGCTGACGCCCGAAGCGATGCACATGATCATGTGGGCGATGTCCGACCGCGCCATCCCGCGCTCGCTGCGCATGATGGAAGGCTTCGGCATCCACAGCTTCCGACTCATCGATGCCGATGGCAAATCCACCTTCGTGAAGTTTCACTGGCGCCCGAAACTCGGCCTGCAATCCACCGTATGGGACGAAGCGGTAAAACTCGCCGGCGCCGATCCAGACTTCCATCGCCGCGACCTGTTCGAAGCGATCCAGGCCGGCGACTATCCGGAATGGGATCTTGCCGTGCAGCTGTTCACCGAGAAGGAGGCCGACGCCTTCCCGTTCGACCATCTCGACCCGACCAAACTCATCCCCGAAGAACTGGTGCCGCTCACCGTGATCGGCCGCATGGTGCTGGATCGCTGGCCCGACAACTTCTTCGCCGAAACCGAGCAGGTCGCGTTCTGCCCCTCGCACATCGTGCCGGGCATCGACTTCTCCAACGACCCGCTGCTGCAGGGGCGGTTGTTCTCCTATCTGGACACGCAACTCTCGCGGCTGGGCTCGCCGAACTTCCACCAGCTGCCCATCAACGCACCCAAGTGCCCGTTCGCAAACCAGCAGCGCGACGGCCACATGCAGATGGAAGTACCCAAGGGCCGCGTGAACTACGAGCCGAGCTCACTCGATCCGACCTCGGCACGTGAAGTCGCCAGCGGATTCCACAGTGCTGCCACACCAAGCGAAAACGGCGCCAAAGGCCGCATCCGCGCCGAAAGCTTCGCCGACCACTACAGCCAGGCGCGCCAGTTTTATCGCAGTCAGACCCGCTACGAGCAGGCGCACATCGCCTCGTCCATTGTGTTCGAGAATTCCAAGGTGGGAACCCCGCACGTGCGTGAAGCCGTCGTCGGCCACCTGCGCAACATCGACGAAGATCTGGCCCGGCGCGTAGCCAACGGCCTGGGCATGGCCAGCCTGCCGCCCGCCGCACCCACCGCCGTCAAAGCCAAAGACATGCCCAACTCCCCCGCACTGCAGATCATCGGCAAGATGAAGGACACCCTGCAGGGCCGCAGCGTCGGTATCCTGATCCACGACGGCTCCGACGCCGGTACCATCAAGTCACTGCGCAAGGCGATAGAAGCGGCCGGCGCCACCGCCAAGCTCGTCGCCATCCGCCTCGGCAACATCAAGCTCAGCGACGGCAAACCCGTCGACGCCGATGGTCAGCTGCTGGGCACGCCATCACTGGTATTCGACGCCGTCGCCATCGTGCTGTCCGATGAAGCCGGCAAGCAGCTGGCCAAAGAGGCCGCCGCTGTCGACTTCGCCAGTCAAGCCTTCGCCCACCTCAAAGCCATCGCCGCTGATGCTGGCGCGCAGGCTGTGCTGAAAGCTGCCGGTGTTGCGAAGGATGCGGGCGTGGTTGGTGCGGACGACACCAAGGGATTCATCAAGGCGGCGAAGACCCGGCAGTGGGATCGCGAGGCGAAGCTGCGTACGCTGGCGTAATCGCGGCAGAAAAGCGGATACGAAGAGGCCCGCAATGCGGGCCTCTTTTTCATGCTTGGCAGTGGCATCAAGTTCGGATCAAAACAGCGAGCGACTCTACGAACGCGCGCCTTGCTGCATTGAATACCAGATCGTTCGCACCAATCAGCTGTCCTCATCTTCGACGGCAATCACGACGCGAAGAACTACGCCTCAGGCTCCGGCTTCATCTTCTCCAGCACGTCCTCCAGCTCAGTGATCGTCGTTTCCAGCGCCTCGTGCAGCTGCCCCTGACGATCCATCAGATCAGCAATCTTCTCGGCCTGCTTGAGCTTGGACAACTCACCGTCGAACAGCAGCCACGACGTGGTTAGCGCCTCCACGTTGTTCTTGGAGTAATGCCGCATCTCCTTTAACTGCGACAACGTATCGCCGATATGGTCGGCGGGAGTCTTGGCATTTTCGTCGGACATGGGTTGTTCCTCGTGGCAAAGCGTCACTCTCTACCGAACACTAGCGTCGCGGACGCGAAGCTGAAGTCAATGGTTAGCTGAAGCGCATCGTGATGCCCGAATGCCACCGTCCGAAACAAAGAGGCCCCGCGATGCGGGGCCTCCTTTCATGTAACGCTCGTTAGGGAAAGATCAAGCAAACGGATCATCCAGCACGATCGTGTCCTCACGATCTGCACCAGTAGCCACCAGCGCTAGACGGCAGCCCGACAGCTCCTCGACCGCACGCAAGTACGCACGCGCAGCAGGCGGCAGCTTGTTCCAGTCGCGAATACCGGCGGTGGATTCTTCCCAGCCCGGGAATTCCAGGTAAACCGGCTTGCACTCGTCCCAACCGTCGGCGTCGAGCGGGGCGAGTTCGCGACGCTTACCGCGGTATTCGTAGGCGATGCAGACTTTGATGGTTTCGAGGCCGTCAAGGACGTCGAGCTTGGTGATGGCGAGGCCGTTGATGCCGTTGATCTGGGTGGCGCGCTTGAGCGCGACCAGGTCGATCCAGCCGCAGCGGCGCGGGCGGCCGGTGCTGGCGCCGAATTCGTTGCCGACTTTGCGCAGGCGTTCGCCCATCTCGTCGTTGAGTTCGGTCGGGAACGGGCCGCTGCCGACGCGGGTCGCATAGGCTTTGCAGATGCCCAGAACGTAGTCGATGTCGCGTGCGCCCACGCCGGTGCCGGCGAGTGCGCCGCCGATGGTGGTGTTGCTGGAGGTGACGTAGGGATAGGTGCCGTGGTCGATATCGAGCAGTGCGCCCTGCGCGCCTTCGAACAGGATGTTGCCGCCTTCCTTGCGGATGTCGTGCAGGATGGTGGCAACGTCGTCGACCATCGGGCGGATGTATTCGCCCCAGGCGAGCGCGTCGTCCAGCACGGTCTGGTAATCGACCGGCTCGCACTTCAGCCACTGGGTGAGGATGAAATTGTGGTAGTCGACGGCGGTTTTCAGCAGCGCCGGCAGTTCCTGCGGATACATCAGGTCGGCGACGCGGATGCTGCGGCGGGCGACTTTGTCTTCATAGGCCGGGCCGATGCCGCGACCGGTGGTGCCGATGGCCTTGCCGCCGGCGGCGATCTCGCGCGCCTTATCGACGGCGATGTGGTACGGCATGATCAATGGTGTGGCCGGGCTGATCTTGAGGCGCGAGCGCACTTCGACGCCGTTCGCTTCGAGCTCGGCGATTTCTTCCATCAGCGCGGCGGGCGACAGCACCACGCCGTTGCCGATCAGGCACAGCGCGTCGTCGCGCAGGATGCCCGAGGGGATCAGGTGCAGCACGGTCTTCTTGCCCTTGATCACCAGCGTGTGGCCGGCGTTGTGACCGCCCTGGAAACGCGCCACGGCGCTGACACGCTCGGTCAGCAGATCGACGATCTTGCCCTTGCCTTCGTCGCCCCACTGGGCACCAAGAATTACGACTGACTTACCCATGATCTTCTCGCTCAGGTTTGCATGCCCCACGCGTGGGGCAGTCGGTGAATGGTTTTACGACCCGGCCGCTTCGTGCGGCATCGGTGGTGATCAGCGCTTCGTTGCCGTCGCTGGCATCGGATCGCTGAAGTAACGCAGGAATTCCGAATCAGGCTTCAGCACCAGCACGCCCTTGCCGTCCTCGAACGACTTTTTATAGGCGGCCATGCTGCGATAGAACGCGAAGAATTCCGGGTCCTGGCCGTAGGACTGCGCGTAGATCGCCGCCGCCTGCGCGTCGCCATCACCACGAATGGTGGCGGCGTCGCGGTCAGCATCGGCGCGCAATACCTGGCCCTGGCGATCTGCATCGGCCTGGATCTTCTCGGCCGATTCCTGCCCGGTGTAACGCAATTCATTGGCCAGCTGCAGTCGTTCGGCGCGCATGCGCTTGTAGACCGATTCGCTGACCTCGTCCGGCAGGTCGATACGCTTGATACGCACGTCGACCACGGCGATGCCGAGGTTCTTGCGCGCTGCCGCGTCGGTCTGCACACGCACACGTTCGGTGATGTCCTTGCGGCCGCCGGAGATCAGCTCCTGCAGCGTGCGCGCATTGAACTCGAAACGCAGCGCGTCCTTGATGATCGGGGTCAGCCGCTGTGCCGCCTGCAACTGATCGCCACCGGTGGCGCGGTAGTACAAGGCGTTGTCGGCGATCCGCCATTTCACGTAGAAATCGACGTTGACGCTTTTCTTCTCGGAGGTGAAGTAGCGCTCCGGCGCAGCGTCCAGCGACAGGATGCGATTGTCGAACGGCATCACCTGCTGGATCAGCGGGATCTTCAGATGCAGGCCCGGCTGGAAGTCGGTGCGCACGATGCGGCCGAACTGAAGCAGCAGCGCGTTCTGGCCTTCGCGCACCACGAATACGCTGTTGAGTCCGAGCAGGATCAGCAGCGCGGCGATCACGGCAGAAGTGATCTTCATCATGGCTGCTTCCCCTTGTCGGCATCGCTGCTGCCATCGGTAGCCGGCGGTGCCACGGCGCTGACGGCGCCGGTGTTCGCGGGGTTCACTGGCGGCGCATCGGCGCGACCAAACGGCATGTTGATGATGTTGCGGCCACCGGTGCTGTCGATCACTTTCGGGTTGTTGGCCAACACCTGCTCCATCGTCTCCAGCCACAGGCGCTTGCGCGTGACATCCGGCGCCGCCTTGTATTCCTTGAGGATCTGGTTGAAGCGGGTGGTGTCGCCCTGCGCGCGCGCGATGCGCTCAGCCTTGTAGCCCGAGGCCTCGGCGGCGATGCGCGCGGCGTCGCCACGGGCGACCGGCACGACCTTGTTGGCGTACGCGAGCGCGGCATTCTCGATGCTCTGCTTGTCTTCGCGGGCGTTGTTGACGTCGTCGAACGCGTCTTTGACTTCTTTCGGCGGCGACACGTTCTGGAAGCTCACTTCGGTCACGCGCAGGCCGGAGTCGTAGCCGTCCATGGTTTTCTGCAATGTCACCTGCGCTTCGCTGACCAGGTTGGCGCCGGCGGCGGACAGGATCTGATCCATGTCGCTGCCACCGATCACGCCACGCACGGCCGCCTCGGCTGCGGCCTGGATGGTGCCGTCCGGGTCGTTCAGCGAGAACAGATACTTGCGCGCGTCGTCCACCTGGTATTGCACGGTGAAATCGACGGCGATGATGTTTTCGTCGCGGGTAAGCATGGTCACTTTGTCGTTGACCGAACGCACGCGGGTCGCCTCGACCTTGTTGATCGACTCGATCGGCTGCGGCAGCTTGAAGTGAAAGCCAGGGCTCAACGTGCGCGAATACTGGCCGAAGCGCAGCACGACGCCGACCTGCCGCGCATCGATGATGGTGTAGCTCGAGAGCAGCAGGCCCACGACCAGGAGCACCAGCACACCCGTGAGGATGCTGCCGGGGCCAGGCCCCAGTTTGCCCAGATGGGTCTTGAGGGTCTTGAGCAAGCCGTCCAGCGGCGATTTGCCGGTCTGGCGATTCTTGCCCCATGGATCACGCTGCCCGTTGCCGGGTTCATTCCATGCCACTGTCAGTCTCCTTGGGGCCGCCGGGAGGCCGGCAACCGCGGCCGGAACACACGTTGAACGGGTTTGCACATGAGATGGGGCCAATGCTGCCGAAGCGGTGTGCGGCCCGACAGGCGATCGCACAAACGCTGGGCATTCTAGCAGAGCCGAATGGAATCTTCCGCTGCCAGCCGCCGCTATTCCGGCTGAGCCAGCAGTTCGCGCAACAGCCGGGTTTCAGCCGCATCGCCACCGCTCAAAGGCGCGATGACGCTCCGTGGGGCATCGATCACCAGTTGCCAGCCGTGTTCATCGACTGTCTCACCAGTAATCGCCCCGGCTGCCTTGAGCCGAGCATGTAGCCGACCAGCCGTCAGCGGCAACTGCAGGGCGGACTGCACCCGCTCGCCACCGAGCAGCTCGCCGAGCGCCTGACGCAGCAGATCGATGCCGGCACCGGTGGCGGCAGACAGCCAGACACGTACCGGTTTGCCGGCAGCATCGCGGTCGATCCGCGGCTCGATGCCGGCGACGTCGATCTTGTTCATGATCTGCAGCTGCGGCAGGTCGCCGGCATCGATCTCGTCGAGCACCTTGTCGACCACCCGATGAAGACGCTCGCGCTCGTCGTCCGCCGCGTCGCTGACGTGTAATAGCAGGTCGGCATCGCGCGCTTCGGCCAGGGTGGCGCGGAAAGCGGCCACCAGATCATGCGGCAGCTCACGGATGAAGCCCACGGTGTCGGCCAATACGGCCGGGCCGCAGCTCAGGTCTTCAAGTTTGCGCACGGTCGGATCGAGCGTGGCGAACAGCAGGTCGGCCGCGTAGACGTCGCCGGTGGTCAGCGCATTGAACAGGGTCGACTTGCCGGCATTGGTATAGCCGACCAGCGCCACGCGCGGCACTGTGTTGCGCAGGCGCGCGCGACGTTGCTGGCTGCGCTGGGTCTGCACTTTTTCCAGCCGCTTGGTAAGCATCTTGACGCGCTCGCCAAGCAGGCGGCGATCGAGTTCGAGCTGGGTTTCACCCGGGCCACGGTTGCCGATCAGGCCGCCGCGCTGGGTGTCCAGATGGGTCCAGCCGCGCACCAGCCGGGTGGCAACGTGCTTGAGCTGGGCCAGCTCCACTTCGAGCTTGCCCTCGTGCGAACGCGCACGCAGGGCAAAGATGTCCAGAATCAGGCCGGCCCGATCCACCACGCGGACATTCAGCAGCTTTTCGAGGTTGCGCTCCTGCACGGGAGTCAGCTCGTGGTCGACCAGCACCACGTCCGCTTCCAGCGCCAGCACGGCCTCGGCCACCTCGTTCGCCTTGCCGCTGCCGATGTAATAGCGCGGGTTGGGGTCCTCGACCCGGGCCGCCACCACGCCCAGCACTTCGGCGCCGGCGGATTTGACCAGTTCGGCGAACTCTTCCCCGCGGCGGGTGGTGTCACCTTCGCCGCGGGAATGCGGCAGCACCAGTACGGCGCGGTCGCCCTTCTTCTGTCTATCAAACATCTAGTGGAAGTGGCCTCTTTAGCGAATCAGACCTACTTCATGCGGGCGAACATCCCCTCAATCAAGCGTCAGCTTCGTCCGATGCAGGTGATGCGTCGGCATGACTGTCGTGGCCGTCATGGCCGTCATGGCCATTGCCGATACGCACATTGCGGCTCGGTACCACGGTGGAGATGGCGTGTTTGTAGACCATCTGGCTGACCTGGTTGCGCAGCAGCACCACAAACTGGTCGAAGGACTCGACCGTGCCCTGCAATTTGATGCCATTGACCAGATAAATGGCGACTGGCACGCGTTCACGACGCAACGCGTTCAGAAACGGATCCTGCAACGATTGTCCCTTGGACATTTCTTGTTCTCCCCTTGCAACGGACAGGCCCGAGAAAAAACGCCGAAGGCGCCCCGGCCCAACTTGCTTGGAATCTTAGCTGCTTTCAAACGCTTGGTGAAAGGAGATTGTTAAGTGCGAAAAGCGCCGTCGTTCACGCTGGTGGCATATGGGGGTGCCGCGCCAGGCTCATGCCCTGTCTGGTGCGCCGGGACCGCTCAGAAACAACTGCACGGCGTCAGTGGCACGGTCATTGAGGGAGGGTTGATCGGGATCAAACAGTCGTGCACCGAAGTCGCTGCGCAGCCAGGTGATTTGGCGCTTGGCCAGCTGGCGAGTGGCGAAGATGCCGCGGTCGCGGAACTCGGCCAGGTCAGTCATACCGTCCAGGTGTTCCCACGCCTGTCGATAGCCGACGGCACGGATTGCCGGCAGGTCGGCGTGGAGGTCGCCGCGGGCGCGCAGTGCACGCACTTCGTCGAGGAGCCCGGCCGCCAGCATGGCGTCGAAGCGCTGCGCGATGCGTGCATGCAGCACGCTTCGATCGGGCGGCAGCAGGGCCAGCTTGAGTACACGCCATGGGAAGGCGGTTGAGCCCGTGGCGCCGCTGCGCTGAAGTTCGGACAGCGGCCGGCCGGTCAGCTCGATCACTTCCAGCGCGCGTTGCAGACGCTGGGCGTCGTTACAGCCGATCCGGCGGGCGGCAGGCGGATCCAGCTCAGCCAGCCGGGCGTGCAAGGCTGGCCAGCCGAACTGCTCCGCCTCGGCGGTAAGCCGCGCACGGGTCGCCGGGTCGGCCTCGGGCAAGTCGGAAAGCCCTTGTTGCAACGCGCGGAAATATAGCCCGGTACCGCCGACCAGCAGCGGCACCCTGCCTCGCACGCTGATCTGCTGCATCGCCGGCAGCGCATCGGCGCGAAAATCCGCCGCGGAATACGGCTGCGCCGGATCGCGGATATCGATCAAGGCATGGGGATAACGGGTCAGCGTTACCGTATCGGGCTTGGCGGTGCCGATGTCCATGCCGCGATAGACCAGCGCCGAGTCGACACTGATCAGCTCCAGCGGGAACCTCTCGCTGAGTTCGCACGCCAGCGCGGTCTTGCCCGAGGCGGTGGGACCCATCAGGAAGATGGCGAGGGGACGTTGGTCGACAGGCATCGGCGCATTCTAGTGGTCATGCCCCGATCTGATTAGGTTTCAATCTCGGCCGGGTCAGCTTTTGGCTCCCTCCCCCGCATGCAGGGGAGGGTTGGGGTGGGGCAAAGCTCTTCCCACCGACGTGATGAAGGGCTCCCATCCCAACCTCGCCCTGCAGGCAGGGAAAGGAGCAAACGGGACGCGCGACGAACACTGGGATGAGCGTTGGCGATGCCCAACGCTGTCGTGCAGCAGTGTTGGGCATCGCTGACGCTCAGCCCAACCTACGCGGCATCTCTCAGCCGGCCGGCTTTTGGCCCCCTCCCCCTGCTTGTCCCGAAGAAGGGACTTCCTTCGGTCGCAGGAGAGGAGCCAACCGCTCGGCGACGGGGCTCGCTCGCCACGGTCAACCGGTGCCGCGGACCGGACGTTTTCATGGGACGTGCTACGCATCGCGATGTCTGGGCCGCGCATGGCCGCAAGGCCGCCACTCAACGGCAAGTGCGATGGGCGTAGTCCAACAAAACCACGGTGAAACTGTTGCCATGACCTTCCGCAAGTCGCTGTATCTGCCCTGCGCGCTGGTCGTCGCAGGCTTGTTCGTATCCGGCGGCCTCGCCCGCGCTGCCAACACTTCGCTGCCTGATTTCAACGGCGTTTGGCGGCTGGATCAGCTGCATAGTGATGACGTGTCGGTCATTGGCGCGCGGCTGCGCGCTGAGAAAAGACGCGAACAGCCGGCTGTGCAACCAGCCGCCGCCACATCGACCGCCGCGCCAGCCGCCAGCCAGGCCTCGGGCCAGCATGGTGGGCATGGCGGCGGCATGGGCGGCAGCGGTATGGGTGGGGGTGGCATGGGTGGCAGCCATGGCGGGGGCCATGGACATAAATCCAGCACCGCCAGCGACAATGACAGTGATACCGCTGCGTCCAACGATTCGCCGCCACCCCTGCTCAACGTCGATTCGCTGCTGAATGTGCAGCAGGACGAGCACAGTGTGCAGGTCGCACTCGCCAACTCGAATCGGCTGGATGCGCGCCTCGACGGCATCACGCACGAATCGCTCAACGGCAACGCCATGGTGCGCAGCCAACTGACTGCGGATGGCCTGCAGATTTCGATGGAATTTGATGGCGGCATCCGGCTCGAGCAAAGCTGGGTGCGCTCGCCGGACGGTCATCAGCTGACTGTGACCGAGCAATGGACCCCCCCGTCGGTCAAGCAGCCGATCACGTTCACGCGCAATTACGTCCGCCTGGATATCTGAACGCCGTCCTGGGGCAGACGGGCCATGCCGCAGCGCGTCAAGGCACGGCATGCACCCCGCGATCTATAATGGTGAATTGAGTATCCCCTTCTCCGCCCGCCCCAAGGGCCAACCTGGAATCCCCATGCAGCAGACGATGAAAGCCCTGGTCAAGCGCAAGCCCGAACAGGGTATCTGGATGGAAGAGGTGCCGATGCCGGTGGTCGGCCCGAACGAAGTGCTGATCAAGATGGAAAAAACCGCGATCTGCGGCACCGATCTGCACATCTACAAGTGGGACGAGTGGTCGCAGCGCACGATCACGCCGGGCCTCACGATCGGCCATGAATTCGTCGGCCGCATCGTTGAGATCGGCCCGGGCGTTACCGGTTACAAGATCGGCGACCGCGTCTCCGCCGAAGGACACATCGTCTGCGGTCACTGCCGCAATTGCCGCGCGGGCCGCCAGCACCTGTGCCCGAATACCGTCGGTATCGGCGTGAACCGCAATGGCGCGTTCGCCGAATACATGACCATGCCGGCCTCGAACCTGTGGCCGATCCCGGACCAGATCCCGTCCGAGCTGGCCGCGTTCTTCGACCCCTACGGCAACGCCGCACATTGCGCGCTGGAGTTCGACCTGATCGGCGAAGACGTGCTGATTACCGGCGCCGGCCCGATCGGCATCATCGCTGCGGGTATCGCCAAGCACATCGGCGCCCGCAACGTGGTAGTCACCGACGTCAACGATTACCGCCTGAAGCTCGCCGCCGACATGGGCGCCACCCGCGTGGTCAACGTCTCCAAGCAGTCGCTGAAGGACACCGTGAAAGAGCTGCACATCGAAGGTTTCGACGTGGGCCTGGAAATGAGCGGCAACCCGCGCGCGTTCTCCGACATGCTGGACTGCATGTACCACGGCGGCAAGATCGCGATGCTCGGCATCATGCCGCGTGGCGCCGGCATCGACTGGGACAAGGTGATCTTCAAGGGCCTCACCCTGCAGGGTATCTACGGCCGTCGCATGTACGAGACCTGGTACAAGATGACCCAGATGGTGCTCACCGGTTTCCCGCTGCAGAAGGTGCTGACTCATCAGATCGCGATCGACGATTTCCAGAAGGGTTTCGACCTGATGGACGCCGGCAACTGCGGCAAGGTCGTCTGTAGCTGGAACTAAGCCGGCTGCGTGGGCTGAACACAATGCCAACTTGCGCCGGTTTGTCCGGCGCAAGGGACGTTTTGCGGGCAAGGCCGCCTAGTACACTCCGGTCAGGGCGGCCGACAGAATCGCCGGGATTGTGAAGGTGTAAGGCCTGATGGCCGCACACGGTCGGCACGCGATGTCATCGGAGCATCGTCAGCATGGCTGATTTGAATCCCCGCCTGACCGCAGGACGCGACCGCGCCCTCGCCGTCTATCATTCCCATCGCGTGCGCAAGACGCTGCTGATCCTGGCCATTGTGCTGGTGATCTTCGGCCTGCTCGGGTTTCTTGCCGCACCGTCGATCATCCGCTCGCAGATCGAATCGCGCGCCAGCGCCGCGTTGCAGCGTCCGGTAACTCTCGGTGCAGTCCATCTGAACCCGTACACGCTGCGGCTGGAGCTGGACCAGCTGCATATCGCCGACCGTGACGGCAAATCGGCCTTTGTGGATATCGGTCAGGTAGTCGCCGACGCGTCATGGGCTTCCCTGTTTCGCCTGGCGCCGGTGCTGGATGAACTCACCCTGCAGCGCCCGCGGATCCGCATCGTGCGTACCGCGGACCAGCAGTTCAACTTCAGCGACATCATCGACCGGCTCAACGCCAAACCATCGGATCCGAAAGCTCCGCCCGCGCGTTTTGCGCTGTCCAACATCAGCGTGCACAACGGCGACATCCAGTTCGACGACCAGGCCATGAAGGCGAACCATCACGTCGAGCAGCTGGAGCTTGGCATTCCCTTCATGGCCAACCTGCCCAGCGACACCGACGTATTCGTGCAACCGCTGCTGGCGATGCGCGTGGACGGCAGCCCGCTGCGTATCGAGGGTCATACCAAACCGTTTGCAGACAGCCGCGAGTCGACGGTCAGCTTCACGCTCGACCGGCTGGATCTGTCGCGCTATCTCGGCTACGTCCCCGCCCCGCTGCCGGTGGCCATTCCCAATGGTTTGCTCAGCGGCACGCTTGAGCTGCATTTCGTGCAGGCCAAGCCCACCCCACAGTTGCAACTCACCGGCAATCTGCAGCTGGACGGCTTCGTGCTCAACAGCAGCAAGGGTGAGGCGATCACGAAACTCGGACACGGCACGGTGCAGTTGGTCGACGTAGAGCCACTGCTATCGCGCTACCACCTCGGTGCGCTGAAACTGGATCAGGCCGAGATCTATTACACATTGAGCGCCGACGGGCACGGCAACTTAGACACGCTCACTTCAAACCCCGCTCCATCGGAAGCCGACAAGAAATCGGCGCCGACGGATCTGCGCATTGCATCGATGACGCTTTCCGGCAGCGCCGTGCACTACACCGACGCGGCCCAGAACAAACTCGATCTGGTCAATCTCCATGGCAGCCTGCAGGGTCTGAGCATGCTTGCCGCACCGCCGGCCAAACTGGATCTGGCAGGCCAGTTGTTTGGCGGCGAAATCAACGCTCGCGGCACGCTGGATCTCGCCGCGTCGCGTCTCACGGCAGCGCTGGGCCTGAAGCAGGTGGACATGGTGCCGCTGCAGGCGATGGCGGCATCTTCAGTCGCCGCGCGCATGACCAAGGGCAAGCTCGACGCCAGCGGGCAGCTGCAGCTCGACTGGGGCAAGGCCGTCAACGTTCACCTCGCCGATGCGCATGCCGGCGTGACCGACTTCGCGCTGGAGCCACAGTTCAAGGGCCATGGTGCGCCCGTGGCATGGAACAAGTTGGAGGCAGACATCGCGCAGATCGACCTGGCCAGCCGTCAGGCGCAACTGGGTACCGTCACTGCGACCGATCTGAGCCTGGACATCCAGCGCAACAGCAACAAGTACATCAGCCTGCTTGATCTTTTCGCCGTCAAGAACGCACCGCGCCATGCCGCTCCGGATCATGGTCCGCCATGGCATTGGAGCATCGCCCATCTCGGCATCGAGAACAGCGCGATCGACGTCACCGACATGGCCGCTGGCAACAAGCCGGTGAAGATCAAGGTCGACTCGCTCACGGGCGGGCTCGACAACCTCAGCGACAAGCTCAACGAGCCGCGCGCTTTCAAACTGGAAGGCAAGGTAGCCAAGGGCAGCTTCACCGCCTCGGGCAAGCTGCAGCCGATACCAACCGTGGCCGATGTCCAGTTGACCACGCGACAGCTGGATATCGCCAACTTCGAGCCGTACATCAGCGTCCCGCTCAATGTCACCATCACCAGCGCCAGCGTCAGCAGCGACGGCAAGCTGCACTACGACGGTCGCAGTGCCGAGCCGAAATTCGCCTATAAGGGCAAGGCCGCGCTCGAACAGGTGCGCGTGCAGGACAAGATCACCGGCGACGATTTCATGCGCTGGCGGACGCTCAGCGGCTCCAGCATCGACGTGGCCTACGGCAGCGGCACGCCACGCGTGCACGTGGGCGGACTGGTGCTCAGTTCGTTTTATGCACGCATGATCGTCAACGCGAATGGACGGCTAAATCTGTCCGACGTCGTGGCCAAGCCCGAAACCGCACCGGTCTCGGTGACCCGCGCCGAGAACAATGCACCCGCAGCCCCAGCGGCACCCAAGCCGCAGCCCAGCGTGGCGCCAACAACAGCCACGGCCGCTGCACCGTCCGCGCCTGCGGCGGACATCCATATCGGTGGGGTCACGCTGGTCAACGGCCAGCTCAACTACACCGACAACTTCATCAAGCCGAACTACACCGCCAACCTCACCAAGCTGACCGGCAAGGTCGGCGCGTTCGGTACGAAGGAAGGTGCGCCACCCGCTGACCTGGCCATACAGGCCGCGTTGGACGATGACTCACCGGTAGATATCGACGGCACCATCAGTCCGCTGGCTCCGGTGGCTTTCCTCGACATCAAGGGCAAGGCCAACGAGGTTGAGCTGACCCGGCTCAGTGCGTATTCCACCCGATACACGGGTTACCCGATCACCCAGGGCAAGCTCACTGTCGACGTGCACTACACGCTTGACCAGGGCAAGCTCAACGCCGACAACCACATCTTCATCACTCAGCTGACCTTCGGCGATCGCGACGAAAGCCCGGGCATCTCTCATTTGCCGGTGAAGCTGGCGGTGGCGCTGCTCAAGGACACCCAGGGCAATATCGATGTCGATGTGCCGGTCTCCGGCTCGTTGGACGATCCGCAGTTCAGCCTTGGCGGTGTGATCTGGCACGCCATCGGCAACCTGATCGCGAAGGCCATCACCGCTCCGTTCCGACTGCTTGGCGCGGCGTTCGGCGGCAGCAACCATGAAGACCTGGGCTACGTGGAGTTCGACCCAGGCTCCGGGGTGCTGGATGCCAAGGCACAGGAGCGGCTCGGCAAAATTGTCGGTCTGCTCAACCAGAAAACGTCGCTCAACCTCGACATCATCGGTCGCGTTGATCCGACCAAAGATGAAGATGGCTTGCGCAAAGTCACCGTCGAAAACATGGTCCGCCGCGAGAAGCTCGAGGACACATCCGGCAAAAATGCCGACACGTCCGATGCCGCACTGGCGGCCGTGAAGGTGACGCCCGACGAGTACGAGGGTTATCTCAAGCGCGCCTACAAACACGACGACTTCAAGAGCAAGCCGCACAACCTCATCGGCCTGCAGAAATCGCTGGAACCGGACGAGATGCACAGCCTGATGGAAACCAACGTACCGGTGGACGCCAAGGCCATGCACGACCTGGCCGAGCGACGCGCCACCGCCGTCCAGACATGGCTGCACGGCAAAGTCGACGACAAACGCATCTCGCTGAAGGACCCCAAACTCACCGCCGAGGGCATCGACGACAAGGGCAAGACGACGCGGGTGGATTTTGGCCTGCACCAGGGGTGAGAGCCTGCTCAAAGACTTCGCGCCATAAGCGACCTTGTGGGAGCGACTTCAGTTGCGATGCTCTGGCTCTGTCGTTCAGTAAAGGCAATCAAGAGCATCGCGACTGAAGTCGCTCCCACAATAGCTGCAAGAGCAATCATTCCCCGCGAGCACCCGCCCCTCACACCGACCCTCTCCGGGAGGCAGAGAAAGCAGCGCGTCGCACAAGCGTAAGCAGCCGTTCCCAGCGCTTCCTTCACAGACCAGCCTCGAGGGCTCAAACTATGTCTTTGCCCCCAGCTGGAATCCCCCCATGAGCTACCCCGGCCAGACGCGTTACGCGAGCGAACTCGAATCCATCCGCGAACAAGGCCTGTTCAAGGCCGAGCGCATCATCACTTCGCCGCAGTCCGCCGAGATCGAACTGGAAGGCGGCCGCAAGGTGCTGAACTTCTGCGCCAACAACTATCTTGGCCTCGCTGATCATCCCGCAGTCATCCAGGCCGCCAAGGATGCGCTGGACACGCATGGCTTCGGCATGGCCAGTGTGCGCTTCATCTGTGGCACGCAGGATCTGCACAAGCAGCTGGAAGCGAAGATCGCCGAATTCTTCGGCACCGAGGACACGATTCTGTATGCCGCCTGTTTCGATGCGAACGGTGGCCTGTTTGAGCCGCTGCTGGGCGAAGAGGATGCGGTCATCTCCGACGCGCTCAACCACGCCTCGATCATCGACGGCATCCGTCTATGCAAGGCGAAGCGCTTCCGCTACGCGAACAGCGACATGGCCGATCTCGAAAAGCAGTTGCAGGCCGCCGATGCCGCTGGTGCGCGAACCAAGCTGATCAGCACCGATGGTGCGTTCTCGATGGACGGTTTCATCGCACCGCTGGACAAAATCACCGCACTGGCCGCGAAGTACAACGCGCTGGTGCATATCGACGAATGCCATTGCACCGGCTTCCTCGGCGACACCGGCCGTGGTTCGGCCGAGGTCAATGGCGTGATGGACAAGATCGACATCTTCACCGGCACCCTGGGCAAGGCGCTCGGCGGCGCACTGGGCGGCTTCACCACGGGCCGCAAGGAAGTGATCGAGATGCTGCGCCAGCGTTCGCGCCCCTACCTCTTTTCCAATTCGCTGCCGCCACACGTCGTCGCCGCGGGAATCAAGGTGTTCGACATGCTCGCATCGGCTGGCGAATTGCGTGAACGGGTAAAAGAGAACACCGCCTATTTCCGCGAACAGATGACGAAGGCCGGCTTCGATATCAAGCCCGGCGTGCACCCGATCGTGCCGGTGATGATCTACGACGCAAAGAAAGCACAGGCGATGGCGACGGCCCTGCTCGACGAAGGTATTTACGTCACCGGCTTTTTCTTCCCGGTCGTTCCACAAGGTCAGGCGCGTATCCGCACGCAAATGAGCGCAGCACACACCCGCGCGCATCTGGATCACGCGATTGCGGCGTTCACCAAGGTGGGCAAGCAGTTGGGTGTGATCGGCAACTGACGTCGACGCGTTATCGTGACTATTTATCCGGCCCGCAAATGGTTTCCCAAATGGTCCTTCGACTTCGCTGCGCTACGCTCAGGACGAACGGTTCATACGTGGTATTTGCGGGCCGGATTTATAGATTGAATCTCGAGAAACCGCACTTTGCTGGTCGTTCACGCCTTCGCAGGGACGACGAGCTCCGGTTAATCGGGGTCCCCTGAAGTCGCTTTTGCCGAGCGGCATGCTCACATCAACCGGGTTCTGGTTTACGCGCATCGAGCGCCCTAACCTCATCCTCGCTCAACAGACGCCATTGGCCTTTCGCCAATTCGCCGAGCGCCAGCGGCCCGATCGCGACCCGGATCAATCGCAGCACGTCCAAACCCAGTGCGGCCAGCAACCGGCGGATGTGCCTGTTGCGGCCTTCATCCAGCACCACTTCAAGCCAGGCGTTCTTCTCGCCGGCGCGGAGCAGTTGCGCCCGCTTCGCCCTCAGAAAATCGCCCGCATCGCTGACTCCCGTCTGCATCGCCGCCAGCATCGCGGCATCCGGCTGACCGGCCACTTGCACGTGATAGGTCTTGTCCAGATGCGTGATCGGGTCAGTGATGCCAGCTGCCCAGACCGTATCGTTACTGAGCAACAACAAGCCTTCACTGGCCTTGTCCAGCCGCCCCACTGGCCCTAACCATGGCAACCCGGCGTTGGCCAGTGCGGTGTAAACCGTCTGACGGCCGTGCTCATCGGCTGCGCTGACCACCAACCCGCGTGGTTTATTGAACATCACATAGACACGCGCGGCGGATTCCACCGGCTGGCCGTCGACTGATATCTGCTGACGGTCAATCAGCGTCGGGTGATAAGGATCACGCACCACGCGCCCATCAAGGCTGACACGCCCTTCGCGCACCCATTGCTCAGCCTGGCTGCGCGAACACGCGCCGAGCTTCGACAGCACTCGAGCCAAGCCATGTCGCGGCGCTTGAGTGGACGTTGTGGGGTGAGCGGAACGAACAGGTGGGCGCGGCATCCAGCTAGCGTATAGGCCGAGGCATAGCGCGACAAGGATCGTCTTGGCGGGCGCTGCATCGCGGTGACACGGCGAAGGTGGAGTTTGTCGCGAGGGCAAAAAAAAACCCGGCCGAAGCCGGGTTTTTTCATACTGCGTTACTGAGGTTCGATTACTGCTGAACCTGCAGTTCCGTACGACGGTTCTGAGCGCGACCGGCATCGGTGCTGTTGTCACCGATTGGATCGTTCATGCCGTGACCGATCGGGCCTTCCAGACGGCTGGCGTCGATACCATGGCTGGTCAGGTAGGTGTACACGATCTGTGCACGACGCTCCGACAGCTTCTGGTTGTACTCGGCCGTACCCACGCCATCGGTATAACCGGCGACGGTGACATGGACCTGCGGGTAACGCTGCAGGGTGTCGACAGCCTGGTCCAGGATCGAGATCGAGTCTGCACTCGGCTCGGCCAGCGACTTGGCGATGTTGGTCTCACCCTTCTTCGGGCGATCGAACTTGAAGTTCACACCACGCAGATCGATAACGACCTTCTGCGGGCAACCATCCGGACCAACGATCGTGCCTGGCGGCACGTTCGGGCACTTGACCTCCGGCGGCGGCGGCGGCGGCGGCGGAGCCGCAGGTGCCGGAGCTGCTGCAGGGGCGCCAAAGCGCGAAACGATGCTCAGACCCAGGAACTCATCACCGAAACCGTTACGGTTCGGGATGCTGCTGTCGTCAAAGTCGTAGCGATAGCCGGCTTCCAGACGAACGTCGGTGCTGTCGGTAATCGTCTTGGAAACGCCAACGCCCACCTCAACCGCCGGAGCCCAGCCGTGATCCAGCGAGCTGATGTGCTGTGCGCCCATCACGCCAGCCAGCAGATACGGACGCCATGCATTCCAGTCGCCGTAGTAGAAACGAGCGGCTACGCCGTAGTCGTTGCTGGCCCAGGAATTATCATTGTTATGGCCGCCACCCTTCAGGGGGCCATTATCGATATCACGCTTGGTACGGTCGACGAAAGCGTCGATCGAGATATTCGGCGTGAGGAAGGTGCCGAAACCGAGGCCGTAATAGAACTGACGGCTGTTGGTATCGCGCTTGGTATCGTTGTAATAACCGCCCACGGTCGGCGCGATGTACCAACGATTGTCATAACTGGCAATGCCTTCAGTCGTGGTCGTCGTGGTCGTCGTAGTCGTCGTGGTATCAGCCGGGGCTGGAGCCGTGGTGTCCTGCGCATGAACGGCACCTACGCCGCCCAGGGCCAGCGCTATCAGAAAATACAAGCCCTTACGTTTCATCAGGTGTCTCCTCTTTTTTAGGTTTTCGCGTCCGTTCCACCCTAACCGGAAACCGCGCGTCAGAACTTAAGTACGTGATTGAAGGCTCAATGCAGCCTAAAGCTTGGCATTTCTACAACAAGCGGTGGAGAGTGTAGCAAATTCGTTAAGTGGTTGGCACAGTAAAAACTGCAGGACTAAAAGATCTTGGTGAGACTCCGTTCAGGAAACCCGCGAAGGCAGTCTGCACCTACATTTTGGAGCTTGCAAGCTTGACTTGTGACACCCCCTATCCTCTTTCACATTATATTTCGGGTTACAGAGTAACCACGAAGTAGCGGCTTGGATGTGTTCAAAACCGCCACTTCGCTTCGCACGGTCTTAATCTCTCACTAACAAAGTCTTTACAATGTGAAGAGACCCAGAAACTGCTGTAACGGCATTGCATCGAGCTTCGCAGGATCTTGCGTGGCCGCCAGTATGGACTTCACCTGATGCGCCGGCAAATGCCCTCGCATCGCCGCCTCGAACTTCTTCAGCAATACAGGAATCCCCTCCGCACGGCGCTTGCGGTGGCCAATCGGATAATCGATCGAGACCTTTTCGGTGCTCGTGCCGTCCTTGAAGAAGACCTGCACCGAATTGCCGATATATCGCTTGGCCGGATCGAAATAGTCCCGCGTGAATTGCGGATTTTCGCTGACCACCATTTTGTCGCGTAGCGCATCGATGCGGGGGTCCGCGGCGACATCGTCGTCATAATCGCTGGCCACGAGGCGGCCGAAGATCAGCGGCACCGCGACCATGTACTGGATGCAATGGTCGCGATCGGCGTAGTTTGCCAGCGGGCCGGTCTTGTCGATGATGCGGCAGCCGGCCTCCTGGGTCTCGATCACGATCTTTTCGATCTGATCGACTTTGCCGGCTACCTGCGTGTGCAGCTGCATCGCGCATTCCACGGCGGTCTGGGCATGGAATTCGGCGGGATAGCTGATCTTGAACAGCACGTTCTCCATCACGTAGCTGCCAAACGGACGCTCGAACTCGAACGGTTTGCCCTTGAACGCCACGTCGTAGAAGCCCCATGTCTTCGCGCTCAGTGCCGACGGATAGCCGACCACGCCGCGGTAAACCGCGTTGATCGCGTGGGTCACCGCGCGACGGCAGGCGTCGCCAGCAGCCCAGCTCTTGCGCGGACCGGTATTCGGCGCGTGACGGTAGGTGCGCAGCGCACCGTTGTCGATCCAGCTGTGCGATACGGCAGTGACAATCTGCTCCTTGCTGCCACCGAGCATGGCGGTTGCCACGGCGGTCGAGGCCAGCCGCACCAGGATGACGTGATCCTGGCCCACCCGGTTGAAGCTGTTCAACAACGCATAGCAGCCCTGTATTTCATGCGCCTTGATCGCATGGCCCAGTACGTCGCGGACGGTCAGCGGGGTGCCGCCTTCGCGCTCGGCTTTGCGACTCAGGTAATCGGCAACCGCGAGAATCGCGCCCAGGTTGTCCGACGGATGGCCCCATTCGGCGGCCAGCCAGGTGTCGTTGAAGTCCAGCCAGCGGATCTGGGTGCCGATCGCAAACGCAGCCTGCACCGGATCCAGCTCATGACTGGTGCCCGGCACGCGTGCACCACCCGGCAGCGTCGCACCCGGTACCAGCGGACCCAGGTGCTTTACGCACTCCGGGAACTTCATGGCCAGCATCGCGGTGCCCAGCGAGTCGAGCAGCATGTAGCGCGCGGTGTCGTAGGCCTCCTTCGAATCGATCTGGTAATCGGCGACGTAGTCGGCAATATCTACCAGCGGCTGGTCTGGGTCGGGACGAACAGCGGATCGGATGTCGTGCGCACTCATGAAAGATCTCGCAACAGGGAAACCCCCATTTTAGCTGACTGCCACGCTCGACAGCAGCCCTGTCCCCTTGCTCGACGGGCACGCTTGATTCCGACGCGCAACACTGCCGCGCACTTTCCTGCCCGCGGAGCTGCGCTGAAGCACCATTGCTGGGTCACGACCGCCGGCGCAGCATCCCTGCTGCTGTTTGGAGCAAGTCCAGGTTGGACTTGTCCGAATCATCCCTAATACCTCATCGGCAGCCTGACCGTCATGTTCACATCCGGGGTATCGCGGGTGGCCCCGACGCCCAGCGTGAAGTTCAGGGTGCGCTTGTCAGAGAGCCGGTAGGCGCCACCGATGAGCAGCGTGCCTTCGGTCGTCTTGACTGAGCCGGGTACCGTCTTGTTGTTGACCTTGCTGATGCCGATCAGACTCTGGTCATAGCCGAAGCTGATGGAAGCCCGGTCATTCAGGGCCAGCCCCACGCCGATGCTGGCATCGAAGATATCGCCGACCGTGACCTTGCCGAGCGGCTCCTTGCCGCCATTGAGAATGTTCAGGCTGACGTTGTAGCGCGGGAAGTTATGCAGGTAGCTTATGTTGCCAAAAATCACGACCGGGTCGGATGGAAGCAACCAGGTCAGGCCCGGCTGCAGGGATTCGAATCCAGAACCGGTCGGTTGTTGCAGCGGTAAGCCAGTGCCCGTCGTGTTCTGCACACAGCGCACCACGCAGTCGGTGATGACTTCGAAGGGATCGGTGCCGGTACGCGACTTGTAGCGCAACCAACCTACATAGTAGGCGCTGTCGGCGCCGCCATCATTGAACTGGTAGCGCGCCGTAGCCTCGACATCACCGATGCCGCGACCGCTGGTCGTGAATACATTGTCCTCGGAACTGCCGGTGAGTATCTCGCGACTGGTCGTATAGCTGCTGGCATCGACATAGGGAACGCGAACTTCCACTTCCAGCCGATTGGTCAATCCGTAGCGCAGTGCCAACGTGGCCGTCTGCGTGGTGGTTCTGACCTCTCGCGCATCGATCAGGCCGATCAGGATCGCCGGAATGATCGTATAGCCGATCAGGTCGACGCGCTCGACCGACGAATACCCATACTGATAGCTCGGCTCCACCACCAGCACGCCGCGCGGTGTCAGCACACCGGGCTGATCGGAGATCTGCGCGACCGCTGGCGGCTTGTTGTCCGTTGGCGGCGGTGGCGCTTGACCCACCGGTTGTACAGAGGTTTGCTGGACACCGTCGGGGCCAGGCATCGGCAGCGCGCTTGCTCCACCACCGGAGGCATTGATGTTGCCGCCACGTTGCGCATCGAGCACATCCATCCCGACCGCATGACGCAAGGCGTGATAGTTCGCTTCCTGCGCAACCAGGGCGCGCTTCATCGCGTCGAGTTGTGCGGTATAGGCGTTGATCTGGCTGCGCATGGCATCCAGTTGTTCGCCCTGCTCTGCCAGTTTCTTGCTGACATCGGGCGGCATCGGTGCGGATGCAGCAGGCGTCGAACCTGGCGCCTGCGCGGATGCGGGCGTTGAACCCGATGCTTGGGGGGCTGCGGCGGTTGTCCCCGATTCCTGTGCGCTCACTACCCCGCCAAGCAGAACCAGGCCGGCGCAACCGGTAGTGCACAGACGTCGCCACGATTTTCGTTCCATCACGTTTCCTCGCAAATCGGACGCCAATCAAGGGAGCTGCACAACCACACTCTCAGCAGCCCGACAATCAGTGCCCTATCGAGCCGGCCAGTGCCGACTGCAGGGTGTTCTGCAAGTTCATGTTCTTGAACGCGTCCAGCGTGTTCACCGCCGTGCTGAGCGTCGTAAGGCTCTGGATGTTCTGGTTGCTCAAACTGTTCTGGACTACCGTTGCGGCTGTTGCGTGAGTAAGCGAAGCAGGATCGAAGCTGTTGTTTGGCCCGATCTGAACCACGTTGACGGTATTGGCCACGGCCGCAAGGGCACTGGCCTGTGCAGCATTCATCTGTCCGATATCGGGAATGTTCACGCTGTTGCTGGTCACCAGATTGCCGTTGACGTAAATGGCACGCTGGATACCAAATGAAATCTGCAGTCCCGTGTCCGTCTGGAAGCCGCCGCGCATGCTATCGAGGCGACTATTGCTGACCGCAACACCGAGGCCCGCCGTGATCACCCCGCCAACGTGTACGGCACCCACATCGATCTTCGATGTCGTGAGCGCCGCGTCCGGCACGGGGCCCGCGGCATACGCAGTGGACGCCCACGCGAACGCCACGATCGAAAAAGCGCAAAGCCCTGTGAAGCCGGGCCATGGAATGCTGAGGATCGTGTGTTTCATAGCAGTCATCCAGCCTACAAATTGAGATCGACCGGGCCATCCTTGGGTATCGTCAAGGTGCCGAGTCCGGAGCGGTCGATACCCTGACCCATGGGCGCGATCGGTGCCACATGCCAGTCGGCCGGGTTGTTGAAAACGGCCAGCGAGCGGCGGTTGTGGATCACGAAGACGAGATGGTTTTTCCACAGCTCGTTGAACTGTCGGATCGGCATGGTGCGCGTGCCTCGTGCCGGATCACCCACCAGCACGCGGTCGTCGCGAATACCCTTGATCACCACAAAATGGTGATAGCCCTTCTCGTCGATCAGCACGATGGCCGGCAAGTTTTCCTGCTGGAGTTTCGCCAGGGATACCTCGAAGCCGTCGGCGTCGAACCCGTTTGCCTCCAGGTATTCCTTGATGTCCAGCAGCGAGAAACCTTCCCTGCTGATTTTCTGCTGGTTGCCGTGGGCGTACATCTGCTCGAACGCCATTTGCTCGCTAACCGGGTAACCGTACTGATAGGTGAGCAAGGTGGCGACTGCCGCCGAACCGCAACTGAAATCGTACTTTTGCCGTATCGTGTTCCTGAAACGAGCCTCCTTGAGACTCATGATGTGAATGGCATACGTTCCGTCCTGCACGGCCTGCACCGGAATCACGGCCGCAGCGGACGTCTGCAACAAGGCCGGCAGAAGCAGGCCTGAAATCAGCAGTAGCAGGATCAACTTCACGGCTTGAATTGCACGTTGACGATCGTGGCGTTCTGGATCAGCACATTGTCGCCGCTGTTCTGGATCACCATCGGTATGCCGGCGCTGCCGGCTAAAGAACCACCGGCGATCGAATTCAGTCCGCTCATGACATCGACGTCGGTGTTGTTGCTCACGGTACCGTTGAGCGTCATGGTGTTCAGGGTGGTGGTGATGTTGGTACCCCCACTGAGCTTGGCCAGTTCGCTCGCCTTGATGGTCGGCCCAAACCCATCGACGTTGGTCGACTGGGTCGACGTCAGTACCTGGCTTGGAGCGGGCATGGTGCCGGCTGCCGGACGCTGAGGCGTCGATGCCGCGCTGGTCGAAGCTTGGGCCTGTGGCTGCGGCGGATCCGCACTCATGGCGGACAACGGCAGACAGGCCGCCAATACCATCAACAAAAGGTTTGTGACAGATCGCATGACGCTATCTCCCGCGCTGAACCGGGTATCGGTAGCTCACCCGGATCGCGTGAAGGTGGTTGTACCGGAAACATCAATCCTCTGACGCAGGAGTCAAAAACGCTGCGGGGTGCCAGCCGGCATC
This sequence comes from Rhodanobacter sp. MP7CTX1, assembly GCF_014205795.1. GTDB lineage: Bacteria > Pseudomonadota > Gammaproteobacteria > Xanthomonadales > Rhodanobacteraceae > Rhodanobacter. The sequence goes on along the minus strand of NZ_JACHCN010000003.1, from coordinate 276,105 downwards.
CCGCAGCGTCAGGACTCCACCTTATTGCGCTGGACCGACGTTCAGATTGGCTTGAACATTCACGCCCTGCTGAATCAGCGAACCGATGCCGCTGTTCTGCGAGATGACCAGAATGCCCGCTGCCGATTGCGCCGTGCCCGTCATGTTGTTGGACATGTCGAACGTGCCAGCGTCCACCGACACCATACCGCCCGCACCACCCGCGCCACCGGCCGCGCCAGTGCCAGCGCCGCCCACAGGCGAACCACCCGCACCACCGGCTCCGCCAGTGCCAGCGCCGCCCGCAGGCGAACCACCCGCACCACCCGCTCCACCGGTACCTGCTGTGGCGTCGGCCGTACCAGCTGCTCCGCCCGTAGCGGTGGAAGTACCGCCCGTTGCAGACGCTGCACCGGCTGTCGGCGAACCCGCCGTGCTGGAGTTGCTTCCAGCGGTCAGCGAGCCACTGTTGTAGTAGCCAGCACTGGCATTGCCGCCGCCCGCGTGCGAGTTACCACCGGATGCGCCACTGAACGCCCCGGAACCACCAGCGAAGCTGCCGGCGTCACCGCCGCCACCTGCGCCCGCAAACGCACCGCCAGCACCGCCGCCTTTCCCACCGCGACCACCAACAGCTATGCCACCGAGGCCGTCGCCGCCGGAACCGCCGTGCCCGCCAACAGCTATGCCGCCCAGGCCGTCGCCGCCGGAACCGCCGCGCCCACCATTGGCGCTACCGAAGTTGGCAGCAACATTGCCGATGCCATGAACATGAATGTCAGTAACCGTTCCATCAAGCGAGCTGACCGCAACGGCCTTGCTCGAGTCGAACGAATCGGATACCGATGCCGTCGCGGTGCCGCCATTGTTGGCAGCCGCGCTGCCGGCCGCGTCTGCGGCGGCGTTGGAGATCTGCTTTACTTTCGCATGGTTCTGCGCCGTCGCGGAGGCACCTGCCCCACCGGTGGCGGTCTGGCTGTTTTGCGCCATGGCTGGAAGAGTGAGTCCCAAACCAAGGCAAATCGCCGATACAAGTAGTGTCTTGCTCATCACGTTCTCCCAACAGAATAATTGCCCCCTGTTTACGGAATGCCTTTCGGCAGGAGAATCCAGCAACATCCATGCCGCTTAAGGCATGCAGAATTGCTGTGTGACTTTATGATTCGCAATCAATCGTTTACGGCACTACTTTGATGCCGGCCGAGCGCCTATTCGGGGGATTGAATGCGCGATCTGCATCAGGCGTGTAACAGGTATCCGGGCGATTTTTTCGACAGCGTCGAGAGCGCGGCGATAGTTCCTCGGGGTATTCAATGGGTTGCGTAGAATAAATCGGCGATACCCAGGAAAACACGGACTGTATCAACCCTGTTACACCTTTGCGCCACTTGTCTACACATCACTCGCTGATGCCGCGATCGACTCACACACGAAAAAGCCGGTCGGCATGCTGCCGACCGGCTTGGGCTGCGCTGATCTATCCAGCGCCTGACCTGGCGACAGGCGCCACTCAGTCGCGCTTATCGATCGCCACGTAGGCCTGATCCTCTGGACCGGTGTAGTTCGCGCTGGGGCGGATGATTTTGCCGTCCTCGCGCTGCTCGATCACGTGCGCGCTCCAGCCTGACGTACGGGCGATGACGAACAGTGGCGTGAACATGGCGGTCGGCACGCCCATCATGTGATACGCGCTGGCGGAGAACCAGTCCAGATTGGGGAACATCTTCTTCGTCTCGCCCATCACCTTTTCGATCCGCTCGGATACGTCGAACAGCGTTCGATTCCCGCCATCGATGCACAGCTTGCGCGAGATTTCCTTGATGATCTCGTTGCGCGGATCGGACACCGTATATACCGGATGACCGAAGCCGATGATGATCTCCTTGCGCTCGACGCGCGCACGGATGTCAGCCTCCGCCGAGGCGGCATTGCGATAGCGCGCGATGATCTCCATGGCCACTTCGTTCGCGCCGCCGTGCTTCGGGCCGCGCAACGCGCCGATCGCGCCGGTGATCGCCGAATAGATGTCCGAACCCGTGCCGGCAATCACGCGCGCGGCAAACGTCGAGGCGTTGAATTCGTGTTCGGCGTACAGCACCAGCGACTTGTCCAGCGAGTGCGCGTGCAGCTCACACGGCTTCTTGCCGTGCAGCAGATGCAGGAAGTGTGCAGCGATCGAGTCGTCGTCCGTCTCGGTTTCGATGCGCTTGCCGTTGTGGCTGAAGTGATACCAGTACAACAGCATCGAACCGAAGCTGGCCATCAGGCGATCGGCGATATCACGCGCGCCAGTGACATTGTGGTCGTCCTTTTCCGGCAGCACCGTGCCGAGCACCGAGCAGCCGGTGCGCATCACGTCCATCGGATGCGTGGCGGCCGGCAGCAGCTCAAGCGCGGCCTTGACCGGCGCCGGCAGGCCACGCAGACGCTTCAGCCGCGCGCGGTAGCTGTTCAGCTCAGTCCAGTTCGGCAACGTGCCGTGCACCAGCAGGTAGGCCACTTCCTCGAAGCAGCCCTTGGCCGCGAGATCGTGGATGTCATAGCCGCGGTAATGCAGGTCGTTGCCGCTGCGGCCGACCGTGCATAGCGCAGTGTTGCCCGCGGCCACGCCGGATAGCGCGACGGACTTCTTGGCCTTGGGCAAGGTTTGCGTGGTTTCGCTCATGGATGAACCCTCAATCGATGAATCTGCGCCGGCAACCCGACGAAGCAGTAGAAAAGGAATGCGGTGTCAACAGTCTTCGGCCTTGCCATTGGCAAACAGCTCATCGAGCTTGCGCTCATAAGCTTTGTAGTCGAGGAAGTCGTACAGTTCGTCGCGAGTCTGCATGGTCGGTACCGCCGCTTTCTGCGTGCCGTCGCGCCGCACGGTCTCGTAGAAATTCAACGCGGCCTTGTTCATCGCCCGATAGGCGCCACAGCAGTACAGGATGATGTCGACATTCGCGCTGGCGAGTTCCTCGCGGGTGAACAGCGGGGTCATGCCAAATTCGGTGATATTGGCGAGGATCGGCACCTTCACCGCAGCCTTGAACTGGCGATACTGCTCCAGCGTATAGATGGCCTCGGGGAAGATCATGTCGGCGCCGGCTTCGACATAAGCCTGTGCGCGTTCGATTGCCGACTCCAGGCCTTCCACTGCGATCGAATCGGTACGCGCCATGATGACGAATTGCTCGTCGGTCCTGGCGTCCACGGCAGCTTTCACGCGATCGGACATCTCGTCCTTCGACACGATCGCCTTGCCGGGGCGATGTCCGCAGCGCTTGGCGGCGACCTGATCCTCGATATGCAAGGCGCCCACGCCGGCCTTGATCATCGAGCGCACGGTGCGCGCGATGTTGAATGCGCCACCCCAACCGGTGTCCACATCGACCAGCAGCGGCAGGTCGCAGACATCGGTGATACGGCGGATGTCGGTGAGCACATCTTCCATCGTGCTGATACCCAGATCCGGCATGCCCAACGAATTCGCCGCGACACCGCCGCCGGACAGATAGATCGCCTTGAAGCCGGTGCGTTGGGCCATGCGCGCCGCGTAGGCGGTGATGGCACCGACGACCTGCAAGGGTTGTTCCTCGGCGACGGCCGCGCGAAAACGCGCGCCAGGGGATGCCATCTTCGTCATGGGGGCTGCTCCGCGTAAAACCGACATTTTAGCGCACCCGCGCGGATGAGGTCGGTTGACTTGACCGGATGGCCCGGCGGTGCGCAAAAGCTCAGCCGCCCAGCTGCGGCCCTCGCGCCAGTGCACGCCGTATCTCCTCCAGCGCCGCCGGATCGTCCAGCACGGACAGATCGCCCGGATCGCGCTGCTCGGCCAGCGCCTGCAGCAGGCGGCGCAGCAACTTGCCCGAGCGCGTCTTCGGCAGCGCGTTCACTACATAGACCCGAGACGGCTTCGCCACCGCTCCGAGCCGATTGACCACGCATTGCTGCATGGCCAGCGCGATGGCAGCGGCGCCGTCGCCGGCGTCCTGTTTGAGCGTGGCAAACACTATCGGCAACTGGCCTTTCAGCTCATCGTGGACACCGACGACCGCGGCCTCGGCGACCGCCGGATGAGTGGCGACTGACTCTTCAATTTCGCGCGTACCCAGCCGATGGCCGGCGACATTGATGACATCGTCGGTACGACCGAGGATCCAGATATAGCCCTCTTCGTCGCGGATCGCCCAGTCCAGCGAGTTGTACAACAGGTCCTTAAAGCTGCTGAAGTAGCTGACAACGTAACGTTCGTCGTCACGCCAAACGGTGGTGAGACAGCCCGGTGGCAGCGGCGGCTCGAACACCAGCACGCCCTTCTGCTGCGGAGCGACTTCTTCGCCGCTGTTCTCGTCGATCACCTTGATCTTGTAACCCGGCGCCGGCAGTCCTGGCGAACCCAATTTCACCGACTTCAGATCAAGCCCCGGCATCAGCGTGATGGCCGGCCAGCCGGTTTCGGTCTGCCAATAGTTGTCGATCACCGGCACGCCGATCGCTTCGGTAATCCATCGCGCGGTGGGCTCGTCCAACGGCTCGCCGGCGAGGAACAGCCACTGAAGACTCGACAGGTCGTACTTCTTCAGCCACGCCGGATCCTGCTTCTTCAACACACGCAAAGCGGTGGGCGACGAGAACATCGTGCGCACGCCATATTTTTCGCAGAGCTCCCACCAGATGCCGGGATCCGGCCGCGTCGGCAAACCCTCGTAAAGCAGCGATGTGGCGCCGCCAATCAGAGGAGCGTAGACGTTGTAGGAATGCCCCACTTGCCAGCCGATATCCGAGGTGGAAAACATCACCTGGCCTGGCGCGATGTCGAACACGGTACGGATCGACAACGCCATCGCCACCGCATAGCCGCCCACATCGCGCTGGATACCTTTCGGGTTGCCGGTGGTGCCGGAGGTATAAAGCAGGTAACTCGGTTCGTTCGATTCCAGCCAGGTGACCGCAACTTCGGCGCCTCTGCATTGCGCGCGCAGGCTGGCGTAGTCGAGGTCGCGTCCGGCCATGTGGGTCATCAGCGGATCCAGCTCGCGATCAACGATCAGCACATGCGGCGGAGGCGAGCGCGATTCGGCCAGCGCGGCGTCCACCAGTGGCTTGTACGAAATCACCTTGCCACCGCGCATGCCGGCATCGGTTGCGATCAGCAGCTTCGGTTGCGCATCATCGATGCGCAACGCCAGGTTGTGCGCAGCAAAGCCGCCGAACACGACGGAATGGATCGCTCCGATACGTGCGCAGGCCAGCATCGCGAACACCGCCTCGGCAATGTTCGGCAGATAGATCACCACGCGATCGCCCTTACCTACCGCCAGCTGTTGCAGCACCGCAGCGAATACATTCACCTCGCGATGCAGCTCCCGATAGGTGAATTCGCGGGTGAAGCCGGTTTCGCCGGAAATGGCCACCAGCGCAAGCTGCTCGGCACGGTGGGCAAGGTGACGATCCACCGCGTTGTAACAGAGGTTGGTGGTGCCCCCAACGAACCAGCGACGAAACGGTGGGCGTGACTGGTCGAGGATCTGTTGCGGCGGGGTTTCCCAATGGATCAGCCGCGCCTGCTCGGCCCAGAACTGCTCCGGCTGCTCGATCGACTGCCGGTAGAAATCCTCGTAGCGCATGGCCGCGTCCGCTCGTCGTGAGAGCTTCAAGCCTAGACCAGATGCAGTGCAGCAAGGCAGTCGAATTCAGCGCGCACCAATGAAAACGGGCCGGCATCAGCCAGCCCGTCGGATAGCCCCTCCCCCTGCATGCAGGGGAGGTTGGGAGGGGGTTGTCCGAGCTTGCGATACGATCAAAAGCACCCCTCCCCAACCCTCCCCTGCACGCAGGGGAGGGAGCACATCTTATTTCTGCGCGAACAGATGTTCGACGCCAGAGCGCTCTTCACGCAGTTCCTTGTCGGTGGCGTCCATGCGGGCGCGCGAGAAATCGTTGACCGCCAGGCCCTGCACGATCTCGTATTTGCCGTTCTTCACCGTCACCGGGTAGCCGTAGATCACGCCAGGAGCGATGCCGTACGAGCCATCCGACGGAATGCCCATCGAGACCCAGTCGCCCTCGGCGGTGCCGTACGCCCAGAAGTGCATGTGGTCGATGGCGGCCGACGCTGCGGAAGCTGCCGAAGAAGCACCGCGCGCCTTGATGATCGCCGCGCCACGCTGCTGCACGGTCGGGATGAAGTCGCTCTCGTACCAGCTCTGGTCGATCAGCGAGATCGCTGCCTTGCCGTTGACGGTGGCGTGGTGGATGTCCGGATACTGGGTCGAGCTGTGATTGCCCCAGATCGTCATCTTCTTGATGTCGGTGGTATGCGATCCGGTTTTTTCAGCCAGCTGGCTCAAGGCGCGGTTGTGGTCCAGGCGCACCATCGCGGTGAAGCACTTCGGATCAAGATCCTGCGCGTTCTGCTGTGCGATCAGTGCGTTGGTGTTGGCCGGATTGCCGACCACCAGCACCTTCACGTCGCGCTTCGCGTGCGCGTTCAGCGCCTTGCCCTGCGGGCCGAAGATCGCGCCGTTCGCTTCCAGCAGATCCTTGCGCTCCATGCCCGGGCCGCGCGGACGCGCGCCGACCAGCAGTGCGTAATCGACATCCTTGAAGGCGACATTGAGGTCATCGGTGGCGACCACGCCGGCCAGCGTCGGGAACGCGCAGTCGTTCAGTTCCATCACCACGCCCTGCAGCGACGGCAGCGCCGGGGTGATCTCCAGCAGATGCAGGATCACCGGCTGGTCAGGACCCAGCATGTCACCCGCGGCAATGCGGAACAGCAGTGCATAACCGATCTGACCAGCGGCACCGGTAACGGCAACTCGAACGGGGGCTTTCATCTTGGCAACTCCTTCGGGGAATAAGGCATGGTCCGCACCCTCACGGTGCGAACCTAAACGAATCGATCAGCTCAGCTCGGCAAAAAACTCGGTGATGCGTGCAAGTCCCGGCGCCAGCTGCGCGGTCGGACAGGTATAGGAAATGCGCATGGCTCGCGGCTCGCCGAATGCCGAACCCGGCACGCAGGCGACACCCTTGGCTTCCAGCAACGCCGCGCAGAAATCGACATCGTTGTTGATCTTCACGCCGCCATGGCTTTTGCCGAACGCCACCGAGATATCCGGGAACGCATAGAACGCGCCTTGTGGTCGCGGGCAGATCACACCGGGGATCGCAGCCAATGCTGCCACGACGAGATCGCGCTTGCCGGCGAACTCCCTGCATTTCGCTTGCGGGATATCCTGCGGGCCGGCGAACGCGGCCACCGCCGCGGCCGTAATCACCTCAGGCACGCTGGTGATGTGATTGGAGTTGAGCGTGGTAACCGCCGTGGCCACCGACTCGGGGCCGGCAATCAGACCGACACGCCAGCCCGGCATGCCATACGTCTTGGACACCGAATCGACGAAGATCAGCCGCTCGCGCAGTTCGGGCCGGGCGATCGCGAAGTTGTGGTAACCGATACCGTCAAACACCATCGAGTTGTAGATGTCGTCGGTGACGATCCAGGTGTCCGGATGCTTCAGGAGCACGTCGGCCAGCGCGGCGATTTCATCGCCCGTATAAACCATGCCGGTCGGGTTGGACGGATTATTGAACAGGAACACCTTGGGCTTGCGCGCCAGCGCCGCATCGAGCTGAGCCGGGGTGAGCTTGTAGTTCTGGTCGGAACCGCAGGGCATCACGTTCGCCTTCGCGCCCACGATGTCGGCAATGTCGCGGTAGGTGGTCCAGTACGGCGCCGCGAAGCAGATCTCGTCGCCTTCGTTCAACAGGGCTTCGGCCAGGTTGTACAGCACCTGCTTGGCACCGATACCGATGGAGAGATTCTTGCGGCCATAGCCAGTGAAGCCCAGCGCTTCGATGTGCTTGAGGAACGCATCCAGCAACGGTTCGGCACCGCGGTTGCTGCCGTACTGGCCGGAGTCGTGCAGCAATGCCTCGCGCGCCGCGGCGTATACGTGCTCGCCAGGCAGGAAATTCGGAACACCGATCGAGAAGCTGATGATGTCGCGGCCACTGGCCTTGAGTTGCTTGGCCTTTTCCGCAATCACCATGATCGCGCTGGGTTTGGCGCGGCCGACACGCTGGGCAAGCTGGGGCATGGTTCTCTCTGCAGTGGGGATAAAGGCAGCAAACCCGCGAATTTTAGCATGCGGTTATCGGATGTCTCGATCCAACCGCAAAAGTTTGCGAAGGCGCCTGGCATCGTCACTCGACCGGGATGGGCGTCATGGTGCATTCCGACTGCGCTGGTTGCATGATGCGGGCGCCAGCCGCGACTCACACTTGTTGCGGCGAGGGCGCGGGCCCGCAGGGATACCGGCCCATCATGTCCAGGGGAACTCACTCACCATCACATCTACAGAAGGACACCGTATATGCATTGGCTATGGGTAATCATCATCGGTCTGATCGTCGGCATCATTGCCAAGCTGATCCGTGGCGGCAGCGATCCCATGGGTTGCATCGTCACGATCATCATCGGCATCCTCGGCTCGATGCTGGCCACCTACGTGGGGGAGCAGCTGGGTCTGTGGCCCGCCACCGGATTCATTCACTTCCTGGCCTCGATCGGCGGCGCGATCGTGCTGCTGGCGATCTGCCACCTGCTGTTCAAGCCAAAAAATTCTTAGTGATTGCCTCGTCGGTGGAGCCTTGCGCTCCATCGACGCTCTCAACTCGCCGAGCAGCAGTTCAGGCTGCGTTGCCGAACAACTTGCCGGCCAGCCCAGCCAGCGAACCCAGATCAAAACCACCGGCCTGCCCCTGCGCCGGCACCTGCCCATCCGGCGTCAGGTGATCGACCGCGTGCGGCAGCACCTGCGAGAGCTGCGCGAGCAACTGGTTCGGATCCACGCCGAGCTTGCCGGCGGCTTCCTGCACCACCGAGCCCAACCCGCCATTCTGCAACGCCTGGCCGAGCTGATTGCTGGATACCGCCTGATTCGCACCGGTGCCGACCCACGACTGCACCGCGTCACCCAGACCATGCTGTTGCAGCATGCTGGTCAAGCCCTGCACGCCACCGGCACGCTCAATCAACTGGCCTGCCACTGAAATCAGCGAGCTGCCACTGACCGCATTACCCTGACTGTCGCCAAGCAGATTATCGAGAAATGACATCGCCATACTCCTTGTAGAGTGGAAGGTCAGTGGAACCTTACGATTCTAGGGCGGCAGCTACCGGGTCGTGGTGACAAATTTGTGAACAAGAAAAAGCCGCCGTTGTGACAACGGCGGCCTTTAACCGGCAACGCGACCCGCGGAAAGATCAGCCGCGCTGATCGAGCACCGCGTTCCATTCCTTCACACGATCGGACTGCGCAGCCAGTAGCGCGTCCACATCGCCTTCCACGGTGACTTTCTCGATCACGTCACCCTGCTCGATCGTGTTGACCACGTTCATGTCGGCCGCGTCGACCACTTCACCGAACACGCTGTGCTTGCCATCCAGCCACGGCGTGGGGCCATGCGTGATGAAGAACTGGCTGCCGTTGGTACGCGGACCGGCGTTGGCCATCGACAACACGCCCGGCTTGTCGTGGCGCAGCGACGGATTGAATTCGTCCTCGAACTTGTAACCCGGGCCGCCGCGACCGCTGCCTTCGGGGCAACCGCCCTGCACCATGAAATCCGCAATCACGCGATGAAACGACAGCCCGTCGTAATAGCCGCGCTTGGCCAGATTGACGAAGTTTGCGACCGTGACCGGCGCCTTGTCTTCATGCAGACGCAGATGGATCGGGCCGCGGTTGGTGGTGAAGGTGACATTGATGGTCATGGGGAATCCTTGGGTTCAAAATCTGCACCGCGCGATGGCACGGGCATGGGGCCACCAAGAATAACCCAGCGACTGCAGGCGAGACAGACCGCTCGGGAAATTGTGGCAGCGACTTCAGTCGCGATGCTTTTGACATCCGAGCAAGAGCATCGCGACTGAAGTCGCCCCCACAGGCCCCCGCGGCACGCTATGGCAAGCCCAGCTTGCCGAGATCGAGGGCGCCAGCACCGCGTGGCTGTGCTGTCGGCGTCGGTACCTCAGCTGGCCACGCGGCCCCTTCATATAGATGTGACCACAGCCGATCCAGCGCTGCATAGCCATACGGCAGCAACGGTACGTAGCGTTCGCCAAAACCGGGCAGCGACAGGAACGCGTCGAAATGCTGCGCGTACGGCACCTTCCAATAGATCGGGCGCCGCCCCTCGGCGCATAGCCATGCCACATAGGGCTCGGAACTGAACGCCGTCGGCAGCAGCCCATCGCTGGCCCCGTGCACCACCCAAACCGGCAGGTCGCGGCGCGGCAGCCGGGCCACCGTAGCGTCAATGGAGGCGTGCAAGGCCTGTGATTCATGATCATCACCCGTCCACAGCGCGCGCAGACATTCGCTGCCGATCAGGGTGGGATCCTTCGAAACGTTGATACCGCCGAACAGCCCAACGCCATTGCCCGGCGGAATGCCCGCGCCATCGGCCCACCAGGCCGCCTTGGCAGCGGGGTCGGCCACGCCCGGCTGACCATCGGCGCCAAGCGCCGCGTAGTGAAAGCCGCCTGGCATATCTGTCGCACTGCGACGCAGATAGGACGAAGCGTAACCTGCGGCAAGCACCCGCCACAGGTCGAATGCTGTGGTGCTGGCTGCCGTGCTCATCGCCTCGTCGGTCCAGCCCCGCGTGTGCAGATACTGCCAGGCCTGTCCGGCCTGTTCGGCCACGCTATTGCCCGACAGCTTGCCTTGGGCACGAAGACTGGCGCAGCGCAGAGGCCATGCCGGCGGTGGCAGGCCGTTCGGTCCGCGCGCGAATGGCGTGTTGGCGAAGCGCTCGTCGCTCAGTGCGCATGGCAACCAGATCGCCGCCTCGGTGGCGTAGTCGAACAACGTGCGGCCTTGTTCTGGCACGTGCACGTTCGGCTCCAGCGCAACCACGCCGGCGAACAGGTGATCATCATCGAGTCCGGCCGCCCGCAGCACCGCGCCACCGCCATTGGATAGGCCAGTGGCGATGATCTTCGTGTTCTGCGACGTGAACGGAGCTTCGGCCGGAAACGCGCGATCAAGCATGGCCAGACCAAACCGGGCCGCCTGGATCACATGCCGACCCCAGTCAGCCTCCGGGTTGTCTCCTGAGTTCATCTGCTTGACCGCGATACCGGCGCTGGCCGGTGCTGACGCTGGCGCGAACTCAAGCTCTGCGGTACCACGCCTGGCACGACGGCCGTCCAGCGCCACGCCGCTGTCGTCGGCGTAGTCGAAGTAACCGGCGCCGGTGCCCTTGTCGGTATACGCCACCGCGCAACCACGCGGCAGACCCCAGGCACCGGCCAGCGCGATCGCACCGTAGACGCCGCGCGAACCGGACGAGGCAGTCACCACCAGGCAGCGGCGGGTCTGGTCGAAATGATCGGGTACCTGCAGCAGCACGCGATGCGGCGAGCGTGCACCCGGAATGCGTGCGAACGCCTGATATTCGCGACCCGGCACGTCGGGTACGCCACCATAGACAGTGCCGTAACCACCCAGCGGCCCCAGATCGGCGATGCCTTTCCAGCTGGTCTGGATCGCGCGTCGACGTAGTTCGTCTGCGGTCGGTTGCAGCGGGTCGGCAAATGACGACGGTGCCCCGGCCAGTCCCTGCAGCCACAGACCTGCGCTCAACAGGTCATCGCGGCCACGATGCTCGGTGATACGCACTTCGCTGTAATCGACATCACTCATCGCGTGGTCCTTGAATAAGAGACGGCCGGCATAGGCCATGATCAATGCCGGCAGACTCAACCGACCGTGGCTAGTTTGATGCCATCGACACCAATAAAGGGGCCGACAAGGCATCTTGCGAACACCCGCCAGACGCCCCTACCTCGACGGCCGCGTCCTGGCTCGCTACTGTCCTGCTGAACCCCATGAACCGGAACCGCAGAAGCAAGCATGTCGGAAGCCAACAACAACGCCGTGTCAGAGAGCAACCTCCCGTGGCACATATCGTGGCCCGCAGATGAACTGGAGCACGTACCCGTGTGTCCCGTCTGCGGCGGTGCTGCGCGCCAGATGCTGCACGAAAATCTGGTGGACAACGTGTTCTTCGTCGCACCCGGTCACTGGACTCTCTATCGCTGCACGCAATGCAAAAACGCCTACCTCGATCCCAGGCCGGATCAAGCGAGCATCGGTAAAGCCTATGGCACTTATTACACCCATGCGGCCGGTGAAACACGGACGGGTTCGGGCAACTCCGGCCCGCTGCATCGACTGAAGCTCAGGTTGTCTAACGGATATGTGAATCAGCGCTATGGCACCCGGCGCGAACCGGCAAGCCCCTCGGGTAGCTGGCTAGCAAGGCTCTTGCCGAGACAACGGCAACGGCTGGATGTCGAGTTCCGCTATCTGCCAAAACCCCGCGCGGGTCAAACACTGCTGGACATCGGCTGTGGCAACGGCGACTTCCTGGTGAGCGCGCGCGAAGCGGGCTGGGATGTCGTGGGTATCGACCCCGACCCCAAGGCCGTCGCTGTCGCGACGCAACGCGGCCTCAATGTCAGTGTGGGCTCGGTCGAATCGCTGACAGGTCGATCGGGCTGCTACGACGCGATCACGCTAAGCCACGTTCTGGAGCATGTGCATGACCCCAGACTTGTGGTTCAGGCGATCCATCGCCTGTTGAAAGCGGGCGGCGTCATCTATGTCGACACGCCAAATATCGAAAGCAGGGGAGCGCAGTTCTGGGGAAAGAACTGGCGCGGCCTGGAAACGCCGCGGCACCTCGTACTTTTCAGCCTTCAGGGCCTGGTCGGGCTGCTTAAAGCCGGGGGATTTGAAAATCCCAAGATCAAGCGTCGGACCGCCGTGAGAAAATTCGTGTACCTGAGCAGCCTGCGCATGCAACTGGGTAAATCCCCCAATGGCCGCGAGCCCGCCAAACTTCCGTTGTTGCTGCGGATGAGATTGAAGTACACAGCCACGCGCGCTGAGCAGGAGGAATTCCTGACCTTGATTGCGTGGAAAAAGGAGGCTTGAAAGCGCCGCGTGGGTTGCAGCGATAGCTTCCGCCCGATGACCCCTGCCCCGGCCCGCCACACATGGACCCTGGACGGGGTAACTGCGATGGCCTCCCCGCGATGCGTCATCGGCTCGGCGAAAGCGCACTGGTGGTGCGGGAAGGGGCTGCCGGCAAGGCGGTCCATGAACGGAAATCGAAATGACGGGCAAGTTGTCACATAAGTCCGTATAATTGGTCGATTCACCCTTCAAGAATCCTGCGCGACGGCCACCGAGCCGCCCGAGTCGATCACATGTCTATCGAAAAATTGCGCAACATCGCCATCGTCGCCCACGTCGATCACGGCAAGACCACTCTCGTCGATTGCCTGCTCAAGCAGTCCGGCACGTTCTCCGAACGTACCGTGCTGGCCGAGCGCGTGATGGACTCCAATGACCAGGAAAAGGAACGCGGCATCACCATCCTGGCCAAGAACACGGCCATCGAGTGGAACGGCAACCGCATCAACATCGTCGACACCCCGGGCCATGCCGATTTCGGCGGCGAGGTGGAGCGCGTGTTGTCGATGGTCGACTCCGTGCTGATCCTGGTCGACGCGATGGACGGCCCGATGCCGCAGACGCGCTTCGTGACGCAGAAAGCATTCGACATGGGCTTCAAGCCGATCGTCGTGATCAACAAGATCGATCGCCCCGGCGCGCGCCCTGACTGGGTGCTGGACCAGACGTTCGACCTGTTCGATCGCCTTGGCGCGACCGACGAGCAGCTCGATTTCCCGGTGGTCTACGCGTCCGCCCTGCACGGCTACGCCAGCCTCGACAGCAATGCGCGCGAAGGCGACATGACCCCGCTGTACGAAGCGATCATGCAGCACGTGAAGGCGCCGGACGTGGACCCGGACGGCCCGTTCCAGATGCGCATCAGCCAGCTCGACTACAACAGCTATGTTGGCCTGATCGGCATTGGCCGCATCCAGCGCGGCAAGGTCAAGACCAATCAGCAGGTGTCGGTGGTCGATCGCCACGGCAAGAAGCGCACCGGCAAGGTGCTGCAGGTGCTGGGCTTCATGGGCCTTGAGCGCCGCGAAGTGCCTGAAGCCGAAGCGGGCGATATCGTCGCCATCTCCGGTGTGGAAGGCCTGAGCATCTCCGACACGGTTTGCCAGCTCGACACGCCGGAAGCGCTCGAAGCGCTGACCGTCGACGAGCCGACCATCAGCATGACGTTCCAGGTCAACAATTCACCGTTCGCCGGCAACAAGGACCGCAGCGGTGGCAAGTTCATCACCAGCCGCCAGATCCGTGAGCGCCTCGAGCGCGAGACGCTGCACAACGTGGCGCTGAAGGTTGAAGAAGGTTCCGACCCGGACAAGTTCCTGGTCTCCGGCCGTGGCGAGCTGCATCTGTCGGTGCTGATCGAAAACATGCGCCGCGAAGGTTATGAGCTGGCCGTGTCGCGCCCGGAAGTCATCATCAAGGAAATCGACGGCAAGCTGATGGAGCCGATCGAGCAGCTGGTGGTGGACGTCGAGGAAGTGCATCAGGGCGGCGTGATGGAGCGCCTGGGCATGCGCAAGGGCCAGCTGAAGAACATGGAATCCGACGGCCGCGGTCGCGTGCGTCTGGACTATGAAATTCCGGCGCGTGGCCTGATCGGCTTCCAGACTGAGTTCCGCACCCTGACCCAGGGTTCGGGCCTGCTGTTCCACGTGTTCGATCATTACGGCCCCAAGGCCGATGGCGCGATCGCCAAGCGCCAGAACGGCGTGATGATCGCGAACGCCGCCGGCGCTACGCCTGCGTACTCGCTCGGACCGTTGCAGGAGCGCGGCAAGCTGTTCGCCGCCGAAGGCGACCAGGTGTACGAGGGTCAGCTCGTCGGCATTCACGCCAAGGACAATGACCTCACCGTCAACGCGATCAAGCCCAAGCCGCTGACCAACATGCGCGCCTCGGGCAAGGACGACGCGATCCAGCTGACGCCAGCCACCAAGTACTCGCTCGAACAGGCGCTGGAATTCATCGAGGACGACGAGCTGGTCGAAGTCACCCCGAAGGAAATCCGCCTGCGCAAGCGTCACCTGACCGAGAGTGACCGCAAGCGCTCCTCGCGCGGTTGATTTGTAGAGTCATGTGATTAAGCAGAAGGCCGCCGCAAGGCGGCCTTCTGCTTTGTCCTGCTCCCTCCCCTGCTTGCAGGGGGGTGGGGTGGGGTCTCTCTTCGCCCAAGATCAAAAGCACCCCCTCCCAACCTCCGCCTACAAGCAGGGGGAGGAGCAAAGCAGTTGGCTTCACGCTACTTCTTGCTTGCCGACCTAGGGGAGATCGCCTTCTCGCCAGTCACCCGCAGCCCCGGCCGTTGCCGCGCCAGCTTGCGCAGCAGCTCGGCGAATGCCTGCAAATCGGTATGCCAGGGTGAGGCTTCGCGCCAATACAGCTCGATTTCACGGCCCGTCGCCTGCCCCTTCAGCTTGGCCAGCACGATGTTCGGCATCGAGGCCAGCCGCTCGTGCGCCAGCGCGGGCACGAGCGAGTAGCCGCCGCGAAGACTGACCAGCGCGGCAAGGCTCTCCAGGCTGACATCCTGCACATGGCCATGCTCGCTACCGTCGCAATCAAGACCTTCCGCGTGGCTCTCGGCCATCAGCGTCGCCTCGACCGGGTCAAGCTGATCCAGCGCAATGCTGCTCTGGCCCGCCAGCGGATGATCGGCACGCAACATCAGTTCCCACGGCTCGAAGAACAATGGCCGCATGGCAATGCCACTGACACCCGGCACCGGTGGTGCCAGCACCGCGTCGAGTTCGCCCTCGTGCAACCGACGCAACAGGCCGCGTGGTTTGCCTTCGGAAATACCCAATCGCGCACCTGGGAAATGCTGGGGAAACGGCGTGATCAGATGCGGCAACAAATACGGTCCCAGCGATGCCGGCACGCCAAGTCGCAATTCGCCACCAAACGCCACGGCGCCGGCACGAGCGACTTGCTGCAGATGCTCGGCGGCAGCGAGCACGGCATCGATCTGCTGCAGCAACTGCTGACCACCAGCGGTCGGCACGATGCGGCGACCACCGCGTTCGAACAACGGCGCACCCAGCGCCTGCTCCACTTTCTGCACCTGATGCGACAGGCCGGACGGGCTGATGTGCATGGCACGCGCCGCACTGTTGAAACTGCCATGGCGATGCACGGCTTGCACCAGCCCGAGATCGCGCAACGAGACAGCGGCGAGAGTCATCGAAATCATCGAACGCTGCATGTCATCAAAGGCGTTTGTGTGCGGTGGTCATCGGGCTCATCCTGTGCGGCGAGGTCACTAGCGTTGGCGCAGTTTACCCGCCGCACCATGCAGGCGTCCCGCGTGTCATTCGCGGGCGGTCTGCATCACCACCAGCGCATCGGTAGCGGGATGGGCGGATCGGTTCGCGGCCATCCGGCGTTTGCGCGATAATTGCGCTTTTGCCGAGCCAGCGAACACCCCATCGCGCATTGGCCATCGCCATTGTTCAGTTATCCCAGCCGCAGGATTCAGCCAGGAGCACTCCCATGAAAGATACCTTTTCCGTACGCGACACCCTTGAGGTCAATGGCCAGCGCCATGTCTTCGCCAGCCTGACCAAGCTTGGCGAGCGCTTTGACCTGAAGCGGCTGCCGTACTCGCTGAAAATCCTGCTGGAAAACCTGCTGCGTCACGAAGACGGCGTGGATGTGACCTCGAAGGAAATCGAGGCGATCGCCCAGTGGGACGCCAAGGCCGAACCGGCTGTCGAAATTGCGTTCATGCCGGCACGCGTCGTGCTGCAGGACTTCACCGGCGTGCCCTGCGTGGTCGACTTGGCGGCGATGCGCGATGCGGTGGTGAAGCTCGGCGGCGATGCCACCCAGATCAATCCGCTGGCCCCGGCAGAATTGGTCATCGACCACTCGGTGCAGGTCGACGTCTACGGTTCGGAAAGCGCGCTGGAGCAGAATGTCGCGATCGAGTTCGAGCGTAACCAGGAGCGCTACTCGTTCCTGCGCTGGGGCCAGAAGGCATTCAACAACTTCAAAGTAGTCCCGCCGCGCACGGGCATCGTGCATCAGGTGAACCTGGAGCATCTGGCGCGCGTCGTGTTCACCGGCGAGATCGACGGCGAGAGCTGGGCGTATCCGGATACCGTGTTCGGCACCGATTCGCACACCACCATGATCAACGGCCTGGGCGTGCTCGGCTGGGGCGTCGGCGGAATCGAAGCCGAGGCCGCGATGCTGGGCCAGCCCTCCTCCATGCTGATCCCGCAGGTGGTCGGCTTCAAGCTCAAGGGCAAGCTGCCCGAAGGCGTCACTGCCACCGACCTGGTGCTTACTGTCACCCAGATGCTGCGCAAGCTCGGCGTGGTGGGTAAGTTCGTCGAATTCTTCGGTAACGGTCTCAAGCACTTGCCGCTGGCCGACCGCGCGACCATTGCGAACATGGCGCCGGAATACGGTGCAACCTGCGGCATCTTCCCGGTCGATCAGGAAGCGCTGAACTACATGCAGTTGTCCGGCCGCAGTGCAGCGCAGATCAAGCTGGTCGAGGCATACGCGAAGGCACAGGGCATGTGGCACGACGAGAACAGCATCGAGCCGACCTTCACCACCACGCTTGAGCTGGACCTGGCCGAAGTGCGCCCGTCGATGGCTGGCCCCAAGCGCCCGCAGGATCGCGTGCTGCTGGAAGCCGTGCAGCAGAGTTTCCACGACGTTGTCGGTTCGCTCACCGCGAACCGCAAACCCAAGAGCAAAGCTTCCGACGACTTCGCCAGCGAGGGCGGAGCCACGGCGATCGGCAACCCGGCCAACGCAATCACCAATAATGGCGTGCGGGTCGAAAAGGACGGTGAGAGCTTCAGCGTCGGCGATGGCTCGGTCGTGATCGCCGCAATCACCTCATGCACCAACACGTCCAACCCGGCGGTGATGCTGGGCGCCGGCCTGGTTGCGAAGAAAGCCGCTGCGCGCGGCCTGAAGGCCAAGCCGTGGGTGAAGACCTCGATCGGGCCGGGCTCGCTGGTGGTCAGCGATTACCTCAAGAAGACCGGCCTGCTGGAGGAGCTAGAGAAGATCGGCTTCTACATCGTCGGCTATGGCTGCACCACCTGCATCGGCAACTCCGGTCCGCTGCCGGCGGAAATCAGCCACGCCATTGGCGAGGGTGATCTGGCGGTGGCCTCGGTGTTGTCGGGCAATCGCAACTTCGAAGGCCGCGTGCATCCGGAAGTGAAGATGAACTACCTGGCCTCGCCGCCGCTGGTCGTTGCCTACGCGCTGGCCGGCACGCTCGATATCGACCTTACCAAGGATGCGCTCGGCACCGGCAGCGACGGCAAGCCGGTGTACCTGAAGGACATCTGGCCGTCCAATCAGGAAATTTCCGACGCGATTGCCGGTGCGATCAATCCGGCCATGTTCGAGAAGAACTACGCCGACGTGTTCAAGGGCGACAGCCGCTGGAACCAGATCGCCTCGCCGGATGGTGCCTTGTTCAAGTGGGACGATTCCACCTACATCAAGAACCCGCCGTACTTCGATGGCATGAGCAAGGAAGCCGGCACGATCGAGGACATTCACGGCGCGAGCGTGCTCGGCCTGTTTGGTGACTCGATCACCACCGACCACATCTCGCCGGCCGGTTCGATCAAGAAGGACAGCCCGGCGGGCCGCTTCCTGATCAGCAAGGGCGTCGAGCCGAAGGACTTCAACTCCTACGGTTCGCGTCGCGGCAATGACGATGTGATGGTGCGCGGCACATTCGCCAACATTCGCATCAAGAACCTGATGCTCAACGGTGTCGAAGGCGGCTTCACGCTGCACGTGCCGAGCGGCGAGCAGCTGGCGATCTATGACGCTGCGGTGAAGTACAAGGCAGCGAAGACGCCGCTGGTGGTGTTCGCCGGCAAGGAATACGGCACCGGTTCTTCGCGTGACTGGGCGGCCAAGGGCACCCTGCTGCTGGGCGTGAAGGCAGTCATCGCCGAGAGCTTCGAGCGCATCCATCGCTCCAATCTGGTCGGCATGGGCGTGCTGCCATGCACGTTCAAGAACGGCGAGAACGCCCAGTCGCTGGGTCTGACCGGCAAGGAAACGTTCGACATCACCGGTCTGGACGACGGCAAATCGAAGGAGGCCACGGTCACCGCCACGGCCGCCGACGGCAGCAAGAAACAGTTCACCGTGCAGGTGATGCTGCTGACTCCGAAAGAGCGCGAGTTCTTCCGCCACGGCGGCATCCTACAGTACGTGCTGCGTCAGCTGGCCGGCAAGAAAGCGGCCTGAGTCTCGGCCACGCTATGTGCAAAACAAAAACGCCTCGGATTTCCGGGGCGTTTTTTTTGTCGACTAGACAGAATGCTTCCAGCTCGCCGTGTAGCAGCGCCACTTGCCGTCCTCATTGCGCCACGCCGACTCTATTTGATAGACGCCAAGCTGGTCGGGAAACAGATGACTGCCGCTGCTCAGCGTGACCGTAAACGTCGCCACCATCCGTTCGCCACGATGCTCGATCGCGATCGGCCCGATCGCCACGCCGATATGCTCGCCACGCAGCGCGATCAACCTGACCATATTGGCCAATGCGCGGTGGTCCAGTTCGCCGGCGTTGCCGTCGACATCGTTGCCAACGAAATCGTCGCTGAGTGGCGCGACAACGTCGCTCGCTACGTTCGCTTCGGCAGCAATGGCGATTGAGGCAATCCCCTGACGCACCTGCACCTCGTCCGGCGTACGTCGACAGCCCGGCAGTGCTATGGCGCACTAGGCGAGGACAATCAACAGGCGGGCGGCTTTTCTCAAACGGAACATATTCGATACTCGATACTCGATGCAGTGCGGCTTGCTGCTGTACGCAGGCGTATGCTCCAATGATCCACGCGCGTGGATCATGATCGAGCACTCACTTTGAAGCCATCATCGACCCGAAGTCATCGACAAGAACAGGGACCCCCAAGCATGAGCAATGAACGTCCGTGGCTGGCCAACTATCCGACGGGAGTCCCCGCACAGATCGACCTCGACACATACGCTTCAGTGGCCGCCGTCATGGAAGAGGCCTTTACGCGTTTTCGTGACCGCCCAGCCTTCACCAACTTCGGCAAGACGCTCGATTATGGCCAGATCGATACATTGAGTCGCCAGTTTGCCGGCTATCTCACTGGCGAGCTCAAGCTTGGCAAGGGTGACCGCATCGCGATCATGATGCCCAACGTGTTGCAGTATCCCATCGCGCTGTTCGGCGCGCTGCGAGCCGGGCTGGTG
The DNA here is from genome assembly GCF_014205795.1 of Rhodanobacter sp. MP7CTX1. GTDB lineage: Bacteria > Pseudomonadota > Gammaproteobacteria > Xanthomonadales > Rhodanobacteraceae > Rhodanobacter. The sequence goes on along the minus strand of NZ_JACHCN010000003.1, from coordinate 255,865 downwards.
GTCGTCAACACCAACCCGATGTACACCGCGCGCGAACTCAAGCATCAACTGGAGGATTCCGGCGCCAAGGCGATCGTGGTGCTGGACAACTTTGCCGCGACGCTGCAGCAGGTCGTTGCCGAAACCCACGTGCAGCACATCATCACTACCGGAATCGGCGACCTGTTGGGTGCCAAGGGCGTGCTGATCAACTTCGTGCTGAAGCACGTCAAAAAAATGGTGCCTGCGTTTCATCTGCCGCAGGCCGTGCGCTTTAGCGATGCGCTGACGCGCGGCGCGGCGCATCCGCTGACGCCGGTAGCACTGACTCACGATGACGTCGCGTTCTTGCAGTACACCGGAGGCACCACCGGCGTAGCGAAGGGCGCCATGCTGACCCACGGCAACATGGTCGCCAACATGCTGCAGGCGGGAGCATGGTTCGCTTCGAAGATCCACCCTGGCGAAGAGATCATCATCACCGCGTTGCCGCTGTATCACATCTTTGCGCTGACTTGTAACTGCCTCATCTTCCTGCGCTTCGGCGGGCGAAGCATCCTGATCACCAACCCACGCGACATGCCGGCCTTCGTCAAGGAACTGGCCAGCATCAAGTTCACCGCAATCACCGGCGTGAATACCCTGTTCAATGGTCTGCTGCACACGCCGGGCTTCGACAAGGTGGACTTCTCGCGCCTGCGCATGAGCTTTGGTGGCGGGATGGCGGTGCAGCGCGCGGTCGCAGACAAATGGCAAAAGGTTACCGGTTGCGTCCTTATCGAGGGCTACGGCATGACCGAAAGCTCGCCGGTGGCCACCATCAATCCGCTGGTGGACGGTGCCCGCTTCAGTGGTTCGATCGGCCTGCCGATTCCTTCGACGGACATCAGTATTCAAGACGATGACGGTAAGCAGCTGGCGCTCGGCGAAGTCGGCGAGATTTGCATCCACGGCCCTCAAGTCATGAAGGGCTACTGGAATCAGCCGGTTGAGACCAGCAAGGTGCTGAGCAGTGACGGTTGGCTGCGCACCGGCGATATCGGTCGTATCGACGAGATGGGGCTGGTCTATATCGTCGACCGCAAGAAAGACATGATCCTGGTGTCCGGTTTCAACGTGTATCCCAATGAAGTCGAGGACATCGTCATGCAGCACCCTGGCGTGCTCGAGGTGGCGGCCATTGGCGTTCCCGACGAACATTCCGGCGAGGTGGTGAAGCTGTTCGTGGTGCGCAAGGATCCGAATCTGACCGAAGAAGCGCTCAGGCAATTCACCCGCGAGAATCTGACTGGCTACAAGCGGCCCAAGCTGATCGAGTTTCGCGATGCGTTGCCCAAGAGCAATGTGGGCAAGATCCTGCGTCGCGAGTTGCGCGACGAGAAAAAGACACCGGCTTGAGCGATGGTCCTGGGTGTCCGGGCGGCTCGCGTTGAGCCGCTCAACGGTTCAGACCGGATCTTTCTGATTCCATCCGGTGTGAATCATCATGCCACCTGCGGCACAGGCAGCATGGGTCGCCGCAATCAGCGGTCTTTCCAGTTCTCGAGGATGTCGGCATAGCCGCCCAGCAGGTTCCACAGAGGGACCTGCTTGTCCTCCGGAATGCGGCTGTACGAAAAACCGATGTAATGGTCGGAAATACGCACGACCGCTGCCTCAAGATGAATATGCAGGTTGTGTCCGAAAATCATGTCGAGCACCCAACTCTGTCCGACTTCGCCAGACCAGCCCAGCGGGCGCCGCAACAGCGCGCCGGTGGCGGAGATATCGACCAGTTCGGTCGGGTGCGACTCGCCGCGGCGGCTCATCAGTACCGTCGTTTCGATTTGCATGCGCGCCGGACGCAGCTGCTCCGGTTCCCCACCGCCCATTCCGTTTTTTTCGATCGTCATCGTCGTACCGTCCATTTACGCTTGCGCCACTGGCAAGACGCCAACCCAATCATCCTGAGTCATTCCGACACGTCACTTAACCGACGCACCAGCACTTCTCTCTTCATCAATCCTGGTCATCCAGAGCTCTAGTGAAGTCGCCAGAACGCTTCAAGATAGCCGCAAACGCGATCGCAACCATGCGTGCCCTACCCTCCCCAAGCAATACCGATGCCAGCGTTCGAATGGCGGCGCCAATGCTCGGATTTCATCATGTCGCCGTGTGCGAACGGAGCATCTTGCCCGGGCGGATTCGTTCCCTCGCGACCCGGTCTGGACCAGCCACCTCCCCGTAAGCATGCGTTTCCACCACAGTGCACAGCAAGCTGCCGCAAATCCGCCTGACCCATTCAACCCTGCCCATGCCGAGGGAATATTTGACTGGCTGCGGCTGGACGCAACGTGGGCTCACCCCACGACCATGCACGCCACCACGATGCGTGATGTCGTCGTACCCTGGACAGACACTTTAGGTCACATATCGCCACCTAGTGGCGACGCATTCGGACGGACATCCAACGATCAGCGGCTCAACTGCTAGACTTGTCGCCGCGCAGTCGCTACTCTTCGTCCACGCGTGGCTCCAAGGAAATACGTTTGTCGGTCAACCCGACAGCCCCATGGCGTCCACCCGATGCTCTCAAACCGACCCAATGAACAGTCAAAGGCGTCGCCTTTCACCTTTGACTTGCGCCTTTGCCGTGGCTGACAACCCGGAGCTGGCGTGGCATGGTCGCTCGCGGCCCGCCTGATCGAACCACCAACGAGTGGCTTCATCATGCCCGTTTCGGCGATGGCGCCCGATGCGCCTCGGTTGAAGATGTGAAAGACAGGGCTGTACCTTGGGAACGCCGCCTCACCGCTACGTTTCGAGCACGGACATTCCGCGGGTCGGGCCGACGGTGGAATGAATCCGATTGTGATGAACGCACTGCCAGCCGCTGAAGGCGGCCCAACGACATGTATTGATGAGCACTGAGCCAATCGAGTCTCAGCCGATCGCGGTAACGCAGGACGCGTTTGCGTCGGTACCGCAACAGCAGGAAATGCCGCTAGCCATGGTACGTGGCCAGCCGATGCTGCAAATGCCGCAGGATTTGTACATCCCGCCGGATGCGCTCGAGGTCATTCTCGAGGCGTTCGAGGGGCCGCTGGATCTGCTGCTGTATCTGATACGCCGCCAGAACCTCGACATCCTGGATATCCCGGTCGCCGAGATCACCCGGCAGTACATGACTTACATCGAGCTGATGCGGGACTTGATGCGGCTTGAGCTGGCCGCCGAATACCTGCTGATGGCCGCGATCCTGGCCGAGATCAAATCGCGGTTGCTGCTGCCGCGGCCGCCGACCGAGGAAGGCCTGGAGGACGACCCCCGCGCCGAACTGGTACGGCGTTTGCAGGAATACGAGCGGTTCAAGCGCGCGGCGGAAGACATTGAGGCCCTGCCCCGGCTGGAACGCGACACCGTGGTGGTGCATGCCGAGGTGGGCGAACGCAACGTGATCAAGTTGCCGCCGCCGCTGGAGCTGCAGGAACTGTTGCTGGCGCTGAAAGATGTGATGCATCGGGCCGAATTGTTCGGGCACCACGCGATCAAGCGCGAGGCGCTCAGCGTGCGCCAGCGTATGGGTGAATTGCTGAGCCGGCTCGACGACAACAGCTTCCATCGTTTCGAGAGCCTGTTCGACATCACCGAGGGGCGCCTTGGCATCGTGGTGACGTTCCTGGCGATGCTGGAACTGGGCAAGGAAATGCTGGTGGAAATTCTCCAGGAAACACCGCTGGGACCGATCTACGTGAAGGCAAAGGCAAGCCATCCCGAGGAATCGGTTGACCCAAATGACGACACGCAACCGGGCGAGCCGGCACTGATCGAATCGTCCAACGAATGAAGCTGCACCCATTGAATCGGCATCCGACCTAAGGCTTATGCAGATCGAGCAACTCAAACCGATTATCGAGGCCGCCTTGCTGGCCTCCAGCCAGCCGATGACGATTCATCAGCTGGGTGACCTGTTCAACGAAGCCGACGACGTCGGCCAGGAGCAGATCGCCAAGGTGCTGGAAGCGCTGACCGAAGATTGCGAAGGCCGCGGCGTCGAACTGAAGCAGGTCGCCTCCGGTTTCCGCTATCAGGTACGCCAGGAAGTACATCCGTGGATCTCGCGGATGTGGACCGAAAAGCCCAGCCGCTATTCGCGTGCGCTGCTGGAAACGCTGGCGCTGATCGCCTACCGCCAGCCGATCACCCGCCCCGAAATCGAACAGATCCGCGGCGTGGTGGTGTCCTCCAACATCATCAAGACGATGGAGGAGCGCGAATGGATCCGCGTGGTCGGTTACCGCGATGTGCCCGGCAAGCCGGCCTTGTTTGGCACGACTCGCGCCTTTCTCGACTACTTCAATCTGAAATCGCTGGATCAGTTGCCGCCGCTGTCGGAAATCCGCGACATGGAAGATCCGCAGCTGCGCTTCGAGCAGGAACCGCTGACCGTCCGCATTGCGCGCGATCTGCCGATCGATCCGGACGAAGAAACTCCGGCAGACGACGTCGATGTTGTCGACGCGGATACTGCCGAAATTGATATTGCTACTGACGACACCACCCAGATTACGGCCGACGCCCCTGCGACGGCCACTTCATCCGAGACCGACGAATCCAGCCCCGAAACGAGCTCATCCGCCGAGATCCCGACTACCACTGCCGACGAGGCAGCGAACCCCGCCGCGGATGTCGAACCCGACACTGCCGAGCAAGATACTGAGGAGTACCGCGCATGACTGCGCCGCAAAAATCCGTTTTATCCCTGAAGCGCGAAACGCGCACCGAGACCGACGCGCCCGCGCTGGAAGAGCGCCTGCACAAGGTGCTGGCGAACGCCGGCCTCGGTTCGCGCCGCATGCTTGAAGTGCGCATCCAGTCCGGCGAAGTCGAACTGAACGGCAATCCGGCCGAAATCGGCAACAGCGTGCACGCTGGCGACCGGGTCGTGATCGACGGCAAGCAGTTCGTCGTCGCCACCGACAGCCGCGACGACACCGAAGTGCTGGTTTATCACAAGCCCGAGGGCGTGCTGACCACCCGCGACGACCCCGAAGGTCGCCCCACCGTGTTCGAACAGCTGCCTCGCCTGAAGGGCGCGCGCTGGGTCGCCGTGGGCCGGCTGGACATCAACACCACCGGCCTGCTGCTGCTGACCACCGATGGTGAGCTGGCCAATGCGCTGATGCATCCGAAGAGCGGTCTCGAGCGCGAATACCTGTGCCGCGTGCACGGCGAAGTGCCCGACGAGATCATCGAGAAGCTCAAGGCCGGCGTGGAACTGGAAGACGGTCCCGCACGCTTCGACGAAATCGCTGTGATCAGCCGCGGCGGTAGCCACAGCTGGTTCCGCGTCGTGATCCGCGAAGGCCGCAACCGCGAAGTTCGCCGCCTGTGGGATTCGCAGGGTTTCCTGGTCAGCCGCCTCAAGCGCATCCGCTACGGCAAGATCGAACTGCCGCGCAATCTGCGTCGCGGCGACTGCGAGCCACTCGACGCGGAAACCGTCAAGCAGCTGCGCCAGACCACCGGCCTCGGCGTACCGCAGCCGGTGCTGACGCTGAGCCCGGTGCTGCATCAGCGCCGCGCCAATCGCAGCGTCACCGAATATCGCCCCGAAAGCGGCAGCAGCAAAGCCTGGACCGGTGGTCAGGACGAAGCCCGCGAACTGCGCGCCTACGACCGCATCCGCGAAGAGCCGGTGCGCGGTCGCAAGCCGCCCCGTCGCGATGGCAAGGAAGTGAACGGCAATCTCGTGCGCCCCGAGCGCGGTGCCGGCGGCCCCAACCGTGGTGGCGGCAAGGGTCGGCGCGTGGCGCCGGGTCAGGAACTGCCGTCGGTACGTACCTGGTTTGCCGGCGAAACCCGCGAAGGCGGTGGTCGCCATACCGGTGCACCGCGTGGCAATGCCGCAGGCGCCGCAGCGCCGGGCAATCGTCGCCCAGCAGGTGCCGGTGGCAAGCCGTTTGGTGCGCGTACTGGTGGCGAAGGCCGCGGTGCTGGCAGCCCCTACAGTGGCTTTGGCGGCGAATCACGTGGCACCGGCGGCGGCAATCGCGCGCCCGGTGGCCGACCTGCACATGGTGGTCGTCCGCAAGGCCAAGGCAATCAGGCGCACGGTAATCAGTCACATGGCAATCAAGCGCATGGCAACCAGGCGCACGGCAATGCACCGCCTGGCAACACTTCCTACAGCAACCAGGCACACGGCAACGCGCGCCCATTCGCCCAGGGTGGTGCACGTCCGCAAGGCCAGGGTGGCAATCGTCCGCAAGGTGCCGGTCGCCCGCAGGGCCAGGGCGGCAATCGATCGCACGGAGGTGGTGGTGCCAGACCACAAGGTCACGGTGGCCCCGCCGGCGGACGTCCGCCAGGCCGCGGTGGTAGCGGTGGTGGTGGCAATCGTTCGGGCAATCGCTGAGCCACGACTCGACATGACCATTCGAGGCAGTTGAGCGATGGTGCGCATCTATCACAATACCCGCTGCTCCAAATCGCGCGCGACGCTGGCGTTGCTGGAGCAGCACGTCGGCACATACGAAGTGATCAACTACCTCGATTCGCCCCCGAGCACTGCCGAACTGGACGTGTTGTTGAACCAGCTCGGCATGACGGCGCGCGAACTGCTGCGCACTGGTGAGGCCGAGTATCAATCACTCGGGCTGGACGATCCTGCATTGGACGATGCAACGTTGATTGCAGCGATGGTGGCGCATCCGAAACTGATCGAGCGCCCCATCGTGGTCGTCAACGGCAAAGCGGTCATCGGCCGGCCTCCGGAAGCGGTGCTGGCGATACTCTGAGGCTCGTACTGGTAGCGCGTATCCGGCTGGTAGCGCCTATCCGGCGGAAAGCCGCTCGCCCAGGCGTACAGGCGTGGAGCTGCAGTGCCAAAGTCGAAGGGTGTACCTCGAGTGCCTTCGACTTCGCTGCGCTACGCTCAGGGCGAACGGAACGTGCGCGAAGGGTGCGCAAAGTGGAGCTCGCCTTGGTGGACTTGGAGGCTTGCAGAAACTGCGGTCAAAGTTCAGTTTGAAGTGCTGGCAATAGAGTGCGCGATGCGTAACAGATGCTCGCCCAGCTCGCTCAACTCAGGTCTAGTGTGAATGCATCCGCATCCATCCATGCCGGGAAACGTTCGCGCTGAGCGAGCAGTGGCGCCGGATCAAGCGTCACCGTCACCACCTGTTCCTGGCTGCCCAGTTCCAGCAACGTCTCGCCGAGCGGATCGATGACTGAACTGTCGCCGGCATACGGCAGGTCGTTGCCATCCACGCCCACCCGGTTCACGCCAATCACATAGCTGAAGTTCTCGATCGCCCGTGCGCGCAGCAGTGTGCGCCAGTGCTGTCGACGCGGTGCTGGCCAGTTTGAGGGGAACAAGGCGAGATCGTAGTCCATGCCACCGTTGGCGGAGGCCAGCCGGCGATTGCGTATCCACACCGGAAAGCGCAGGTCATAACAAACCTGAGGCAGGATACGCCAGCCCTTCAGCTCGACAATCAAGCGCTCGTTGCCGCCACCGTAGCGGGTGTGCTCGCCGGCCATGCGGAACAGGTGGCGCTTGTCGTATTGCGCATAGCTACCTTCCGGTGTGACCCACAGCAACCGGTTGTAGACGACGTCGTTTTCGCGGATCGCCAGGCTGCCGCAAATCACCGCGCCGACCTCGACCGCCAGCGCGCGCAACCAGGCCACGCTTTCGCCGTCCATGCTTTCGGCGCTGGCGCGGGTATCGTTGCTGAAGCCGGACAGGAACGTTTCCGGCAGCACGATCAGATCGCTGCCGATCGATTGCCGAACCAGGGCCCCGTAATACTCACGATTGGCCGGCGCGTCATGCCAGCGCGTGGCGCCCTGCACCAGCGAGACCTTCAAAGTCTGCATATTCACTCCAGATGCGCTCATAGCTGACCTAGCCGCTCTGCTGCTGCATCCATCGTCGCATCGCTCTTGGCAAAACACAGACGCAACAGACGTGTATTCGGCGCGCTGTCATAGAACGGCGTCAGCGGAATGGCGGCCACTCCGCCGTGCTGCACCAGCCAGCGGCTGAACGCGAGATCGTCTTCATCGCGGATCGCCGAGTAGTCGACCAGCTGGAAATAACCACCCAGCACATCAAGCAACTTAAAGCGCGATGGCTTGAGCAGCGCGCGGAAGCGATCGCGCTTGGCCTGATAGAACGCCGGCAATTCCAGATAGTGTTCCGGATGGCTGGCCATAAACTCAGCAAAGGCCACCTGCGCCGGATGGAATGTGCAGAACGTCAGGTACTGATGCACCTTGCGGAACTCGGCCGACAGCGCTTTGGGCGCCACCGCATAGCCCACTTTCCAGCCGGTGCAGTGGTAGGTCTTGCCGAACGAGGAAATCACGATGCTGCGCTCGGCCAGTTCCGGATGACGCAACACGCTTTCGTGCTGCGCGCCGTCATAGACGATATGTTCGTAAACCTCATCGGACAACACGACGATATCGGTGTCGCGCACAATCGCCGCCAGCTCTTCCAGATCGGCCGCCGACAGCACCGCACCCGAAGGGTTGTGCGGGCTATTGATCAGGATCATCCGCGTCTTCGATGTGAGCGCATCACGCACGCGTTGCCAATCGACGCCAAAGGCCGGAACGGTCAACGGGATATGCACCGCCCGCGCACCCTGAAGCTCGATCGCAGGTTCGTAACTGTCGTAGGCCGGATCGAACACGATCACTTCATCGCCGGCACGTACGACCGCGGCGATCGCCGAGAACAATGCCTCGGTGGCACCCGAGGTGACGGTGATTTCGCTGTCGACATCGACCTTGCGTCCGTACAGCCGCTCGGTTTTCGCTGCGATCTGTTCACGCAGCGCGGCGATGCCATGCATGGGCGCGTATTGGTTGCGACCTTCGTTCATGGCCCGGGTCAGCGCGTCGCGCAGAGGCTGCGGCGGCTCAAAATCCGGAAAGCCCTGACCAAGGTTGACCGCCTTATGTTCCAGCGCCAGCTGGCTCATAACGCTGAAGATGGTCGTACCGACTTTCGGGAGTTTGGTTGATATCATCGTTCGGCCGTCTGGATGTCTATAAAGTTCGCAGCGTACTGCATCAGCGATGTCGCGCGCATCCTGCGGCACACATCGCTTGTGCACATCAGGGTTTGCCAGGCAGATCGTTCAGCGGGCGCGTCTTGCATTGCTCATGTTTCAGCAAGGTCGCTTCCGGCAGCCGCTCGGCGAGAAAATCGACCAGCGCCCGCACTCCTGGCAACATGCCGCGCCGGCTGGGGTAAACGAAATGCATGATGCCTTCGGGCACGCTCCAATCCGGCAGCACCACTTCCAGGTCGCCTCGCGTGATCGCCGGCGCACAGACGAAATCCGGCAGCAGGGTCACCCCCATGCCGCGACGAGCTGCCTCCAGCAATACGGCAAAGTCCCCGGAGATCAAGCGTGCCTGCATTTCCACGTTGACCTGCTGTCCTGCGGCGCCAACCAGCTCCCACAGCTGGGCGCCTTCATGCTCACGCATCGAGAGGCCCGGCAGTTTTGCCAGTTCGTCAGGTTTGCTGGGACGCCCAAGCGTATCGAGCAAGGTCGGGCTGGCCACCAGCAGGGTGCGCGACTGGCCAAAACTGCGGATCACCAGGTTGGCGTCGGTATCCAGTTTGGTGCGCACGCGGATAGCGAGATCGCACCCCTCGCCGATCACGTCGACGCGGCGATCGCTGGACATCACGCGCACCTGCATCTTCGGATATAGCGCGAGAAAATCCGGCAGCACATGGGCCAGCACGGTTTGCGTCAGCGAAACGGGACAACTCAGGCGCACCACGCCACGTGGCTCGGCACGCAACTCGTCCACCGCGTCCTGCGCCGCCTGCGCCTCTTCCAGCACCGCACGGCAATGCGCGTAGAAGCGCTCGCCGACTTCGGTGACCACGAAACGTCGCGTGGTCCGCTGCAGCAGGCGCACCCCAAGCCGCTCCTCCAACTGGGCCACTCTTTTGCTCAGGCGGGATTTCGGCACGCCCAGAGCACGTCCAGCGGCGGAAAAGCCGCCGTGTTCGACCACGGCTGCAAAAAAGTACAGGTCATTGAGATCCTGCAGGGCACCGCCCAACACGGTCATGATCGTTTCCATTCAAGAACGATAAGTCTGATTCTTGCCATCTTATCACCGCATTGTTCCAGACGTAGGCTGATCACATCGCCGGTCAACCGGCTCAGTCAGGAACCTCATCATGAAACTGTTGCATATCGATTCCAGCGCCCTGGGTAGCTATTCGGTCTCGCGCCAGCTGACCGCCGACATCGTAGCCGAGCTGAAGCGCCGCACGCCGGGCATCAAGGTCCAGTACCGCGACCTGGCTGCCGAACCGCTGCCGCATTGGACACCCGTGGCTGATGCCAGCGACCCCGCTGCCGTATTGGGTACCCAGGTGCTGGAGGAATTCCTGGACGCCGACGTCGTCTTGATCGGCTCGCCCATGTACAACTTCGGCATTTCCAGCCAACTCAAAGCGTGGATCGACCGTATTTCCGTGGCTGGCAAGACCTTCCGCTACACCGAGAAGGGCCCTGAAGGCCTGGCTGGCGACAAGCAGGTGATCATCGCCTCCAGTCGTGGCGGCCAGTACAGCGAAGGTCCGGCTGCAGCCTTCGACTTCCAGGAAGCCTACCTGCGCGCCGTGTTCGGGTTCATCGGTATCACCGAGCCGGAGTTTGTCCGCGCCGAAGGACTTGCCATCAGTGACGAGCACAAGGCGGGCGCCATTGCGTCTGCACGGGCCTCGATCGGCGCGATCAACGCACTGACGGCTAAAGCCGCCTAAGCTTTCACCGAATAGTGTGCGCAACGGCCCTTCGGGGCCGTTTGCGTTTGTGTCGGCGGGTGTCTGGAGCAGGTCAAACCACTGAATGAAAGGCCCTGGCGCGTGAGATCCAGGATCGCCGCGGGCCAAGCAAATACTGGCCGCGCCAGAGCTAACGCGGAACGCGGCGAGAAACTTGCCGCCTCACCTGCCCGCCCCCACCAAGAAACCCTACTGACGATGTCTGTCAGCGGCGACGATTGATGGTCGCCCCCCCCCCGGCCGCGCCCGGCGGCCCTGCTGTGGCTATCACGACGTAACGGCGCTCTCTCCTGATTCGGCGCCAGCCAATCCACCCCTTCTTTCGCCATATAGGCCATCAGTCATGTTGAAAAACGCAAATCGACTGTTGACAGCTCGAAAGTCGGTGTTATAGTTCACTACAACACCACCCAACGAGCTCACTAAGGAGACACGTCATGAAAGCGCAAAACGTCATCGCCATCGCCGCTGCCGTGTTGTTTACCAGCGCCAGCTTGTTCACCACCGTCAGCCTGAGCGGCACACATTCCAATGGCAGCCCGCAGGCGCCGAGCGAAATCAACGGCCGCAAAGTCATCGACCTGGCACCCGTCAATGTTTACCCGAGTGCCGAGGAACGTCGCGCCGCCGCCCTGCTGGCAGACATCGACGTAGTAGGTATCGCAACGATTCCGGCCTTTAGTCGCATGGGCGGCGCCGAGCAGGCAAGCCTGGCCGGATCCCCGTTGGCCATGCCCTACTATTCGTTTGGCAAATTCGGTCGCATTGGCAAGGAATAACTTCATGTCCATTACCTGGAACGACAGCGTCCCGATCTACCGCCAACTGCATCAGCACGTGGTCGCGATGATCCTGGACGGCGCCTTGAACGAGGGCGACCCGCTGCCGTCGGTACGCCAAGTGGCCGCGGATTTTCAAATCAATCCGCTGACCGTCTCCAAGGCGTACCAGGAACTGGTCGACGAACAACTGGTTGAAAAACGGAGGGGATTGGGCATGTTCGTCATCGAAGGCGCCCGCGAGGCGCTGCTGAAATCGGAACGCGAGCGGTTCCTGCGCGAAGAATGGCCAGTCCTGTTTGCACGACTGGAACGACTGGGACTGGATCTCAAGACGCTGATGCGCGAAGCACACGCCGACAAAGACCAGGCAAACAAGGAGGATCAATCATGAGCGCGGTGATCACGGCCAGTGGCCTGAGCAAGCAGTACAAGTCCTCGCTGGCGCTGGACAACGTGAGTTTTCAGATCGCACCCGGTCGCATCGTGGGCTTGATCGGCCCCAACGGGGCCGGCAAGACCACCGCGCTGAAGGCCATTCTTGGCCTCACCGACTTCACCGGCGAACTCAACGTGCTTGGCTTCGATCCACGCAAGCAGCGCGACAGTCTGATGGGCGAAGTCTGCTTCATTGCGGATGTCGCGGTGCTGCCACGCTGGATCCGCGTGCATGAGGTGGTCGACTTTGTCGCCAACGTGCATCCGCGCTTCGACCGCAAGAAATGCGAGGCATTTTTGGCCCGCACCAAACTCACGCCCAACCAGCGCGTGCGGCAGATGTCGAAGGGCATGATCGTGCAGCTGCACCTGGCGCTGGTCATGGCGATCGACGCCCGCTTGCTGATCCTGGACGAACCGACTCTCGGCCTGGACATCCTCTATCGCAAGCAGTTCTACCAGAACCTGCTGGAAGACTACTTCGACGAGAACAAGACGATCATCGTCACCACTCATCAAGTGGAAGAGGTCGAACACATCCTCACCGACCTGATGTTTATCCGTGACGGCAAGATCGTGCTGGACGCCGACATGGACGCGATCGGCGAACGCTTTATCGAAGTGATGGTGAACGCCGACAAAGCCCCCGCCGCCCGTGCATTGAAGCCATTGGACGAGCGCCAGGTATTCGGCAAGAGCATTTTTCTGTTCGACGGTGTCGAGCGCGCGCAACTGGAGGCCATGGGCGAAGTCCGCCGGCCTTCCGTCAGCGACCTGTTCGTCGCCACCATGAAGGAAACCTACGCATGAAAACCTTCTATTGGCTGGTCAAGCGCGAGTTCTGGGAACATCGGGGCAGCTTTCTGTGGGCGCCCATCATCACCGGCGGCGTCATGCTGCTGCTGACCTTGATGAGCCTTGTTACCAGCGAAGTGTTCCGCGCGCGTCGCGGTGTGCAAGTCCAAGGTATCGACTTCAACACGATCACGGCGCACATGGGCCCCGATGCACTGCAAACCATCGGCAAGGCACTGGACGTAATCATCCTGGCGCCCATTGTGTTGATCGGCATCGTGATGTTCCTGGTGGTGTTCTTCTACTGCCTGGGTTCGCTGTACGACGATCGTCGTGACCGCAGTATCCTGTTCTGGAAATCGTTACCCATCTCCGATCGCGATACAGTGCTTTCCAAGGCTTTCTGCGCCACCGTACTGGTACCGGCCATTGCCATCGTCACTAGCGTGGTTACCGGTTTGCTGATCATGGTCATGATGGCGATCACCGCCTCGCTGCATGGTGCAAACCTGTGGCAGATGCTGTGGACACTGCCGCATCCATTCAACATCGCTGCCAGCATGCTCAGCTGCATCCCGTTGTATGTGGTCTGGGCGCTGCCCACCGTGGGTTGGTTGATGCTGTGTTCGGCATGGGCTCGCAACAAGCCCTTCCTGTGGGCGCTGATCATCCCGATTGGTAGCGGCATCTTCGTCAGCTGGTTCAACCTGATGGGTCTGTTCAACCTGAGCGACAAGTGGTTCTGGGGCAATATGGTGGCGCGTTCACTGCTCAGCGTGATTCCTGGCGGCTGGATCCCCGGACAGCTGTTCGACCATGGCAACTCGCAGATCGATCTCGCTGGCGCCGACGGGCATCAAGTCTTCTCCAGTGCGCTCGCCGTGTCGCACAACTATGCGCTGCTGGCTTCACCTGAATTCCTGGTCGGTGCGGTGGCAGGTGCAGCAATGATCGTCGGCGCCATCTGGTTCCGCCGCTGGCGCGACGACAGCTGATGCGACGGGCAGCCGTGCAGGGAGCAACCTGCCCGGCTGCCGCCATGGCAACGACGCACACCGCCATACTGAAGGAGTCCAAGATGAGGCCTTACCTGTTACCTCTAATGTTTCTGATCGTCGTAGGCGTTGCCGGCTGCAATATCAGTGACAACGACGACACCGTCACCGACCACATCAGCATCCACGAAGGCAGCATCGCGGTTCATGCACCCGGCCGTGCCGATGCCGATATCACCGCCGCAGGTGACCTGAGCATCGCCGGTACAAGCGTCCCGGTAACGACGCCGGAGCGCGACCTGCTCACGCATTACTACACCACGGCACTGACCCTGCGCGATCACGGCATAGCCACCGGCAAGGCAGGCATGGCTACGGCAAGCAAAGCGCTCAGCAGCGTGGCGTCCGGCCTGGCCAGCGGCAACACCGACAAGATCGACAGTGAAGTCAACGCCAGTGCAGCCAAGGTCGAGGCTCAGGCGGCCCTGGTATGCAACGATCTGGCTGACCTCAGAACAACCCAGGAAACATTGGCCGGTCAACTTTCGGCGTTTCAACCCTATGCGTTGATCAAGGCCCATGAAGCCGATGACTGTCTGCGTGGCCTGAAAGACCACCATCGCGGCTGATCACCGAGTCGCCCGAATAAAAAGCCGCCTACGGGCGGCTTTTTATTCGCCTGCATCGGATTACTCGCCGTGGATGCTACCCCCAGGCAGGGTCAGCGGGTCGAGCAAACGTTTCAGCTTTTCCTTCAACAATCCGGTGGCTTCCAACGCCACGTCCATGATCGGTCGTTTTTCCTTGAGGCCCTGCTTGGCAGTCGCTGCACCCTTCCTCGCTGCACGGCGCCAACCTCCGGCAGATGCTGTGGACACCCGCATCGGTTCGAGCGAAAGGCTATTTTTTTTCCTTGAGTGCATTCACGATCTTAAGCAGGTGCGGCGGCGAACGGCCGAGGCGGTCCAGCTTCCAAACGACGAGCAAATCGCTCGGTAGGACGAACGCCAGCGCTTGGATCAAACCCGATCGATCATCCTTGGCACCAGAGGCGTGATCCTCAAACAGATGTCGAGCATCAAAGCCAGCCCCCAGTAGGGCATCGCGTTGCAGATCTGCGCTCTGTTGGCCTGAGTCTGAGAGCTCTGTCAGCCTGCGACTTTGTGCTCTGTCAGCCTGAGTCTCTGTATTCTGTCGCCCTGAGTCATTTTGCTTTGTCGGCCTGATTCTGAGTTCTCTGTCGGCCCGAGCCTGAGTGCTCTGTCGGTCTGAGTCTTTGTGCTATGTCGGTCTGAGTCCGATGAAATGCGCATGTAGTCGACCAATATAGACAGATAGCCACCAAAATTTGGTTTCTGCACAGTAATGAATAGCGACATAGTTTCCGCACGCAAAAAAAGGCTTCGCAAGAGCGATTTCATCAGTCGCTTCAGGCATGCCGTAAAGCACGTGTCTCACGACACGTCTGTCACCGAGAGACGCCCTATAACTACCTAGGTATCGCTTTACTTAGATAGCTTTGTAAACACGACGTAACGCTGCGAGTGAACTACTGCTAGCTCTGTCCCGAACGGTATGAGCTATCATGTCAAGCAGTGAAATCCGGCGAAAATATGCCTCGTCGTTCAAGGAGCTTCGAAAAAACTCGCATCTTGCTTCGGCGGCGATCCTTTTTTCTTACATGATGCAGATTATTGTCGCGATTCAGGCCGGTATATTTTTCTTGCATACGAATAGAATTAATATGGTTTTCATTCCGTTGCCGATGATTTTCATCGGCACGCGTCTCCGGGGAATAAACAACATTGTGCATGAATGCGCTCATTTCGCCTTCTCTGAAGACCGCGTGGACAATGACTTCTTCGGTAAATTGTCCTCGGCCCTGATCCTCAAGTCATTCGCCGCCTATCGCAAAGATCACCTGTCCCACCACACCTATCTGGGCGACTATGATAGAGACCGCGACTTCGGCAATCTGAGGCAGTTCGCGTTCGAGCACGGACTGACATGGCGAGTGCTGGGGAGGCATATACTTACACCACTGCTCGGATTGCATTTGCGCCGCTACGTGAGCCTCGATTTGACGGCGAGGGATGGGCAGAACTTTGCCGTATTCAAGCTTGGACTGGTTATCGGTGCTGTAGTCTTCGCGTGGTTCGCGCCACTAGCCCTACTTTTGTTCGTCGTTATTCCGTTCGTCTGGATCAATCCAGCCATCAACTACTGGACCGATTGCGTCGATCACGGTGGACGAATCCATTCTGGCGACGACATATTGAAATCGCGCAACCTGATCGTTCCGGCACCATTGCGCGTAATCCTGTTTCCACGTAACGACTGCTATCACCTTATCCACCACCTGTTTCCCAGCGTTCCAATTGACCATTTCGACCGCTGCCATACACACCTGCTGTCGCACCCCGACTACCGCAAGACGCTCAGTCGATGATCAACGCGACGGCCTATATTACGGGACTCACTACGGGACTCACTCTTATTATGGCGATCGGCGCGCAGAATGCTTTCATTCTGCGCCAAGGTCTCCGGAATGAGCATGTCCTTGTGGTTGTTATGACTTGCGCATTGTCAGATGCGATCTTGATCTCGTTCGGGGTCAGTAGCTTTCACAAAATCATCGCCGCCGCTCCCTGGGTCGATTCGGTTATGCGCTACGGTGGCGCAGCCTTTCTTATCTGGTATGGATGCAAGAGTCTCATATCTGCTTTTCGATCGACCGGCTCACTCGTGACGTCAGACCAGGCCGTCAGTTCACTTCGCAAAACAGTAATGACCTGCTTGGCGTTTACTTGGCTCAACCCGCATGTCTATCTCGATACGGTCATGTTGATAGGCACCATTTCAACCCGCTTTCCGGGGGCAGGACTGGCGTTTGCATTGGGTGCCATCACGGCTTCGTTCCTTTTTTTCTTCTCGCTCGGCTATGCCGCAAAATGGTTGCGACCACTGCTGGCAAAGCCGGCGTCATGGCGCTTTATTGAAGGCTCAATAGCGCTAGTGATGTTTTTTCTCGCGAAATCTCTCCTCTTCGGACGATAAGTCCTGGTCATCCGGAATAAAAAGCCGCCTATGGGCGGCTTTTTATGGGCTTGCATCGGATCACTCGCCGTGGATGCCACCCCGAGTCAGGGTTAGCGGGTCGAGCAAACGTTTCAGCTCTTCCTTCGACAATCCGGTGGTTTCGAGCGCCACGTCCATGATCGGCCGATGTTCCTTATAGGCCTGCTTCGCGGTCGCGGCTCCTTTCTCGTAACCAATCACCGGGTTCAGCGCTGTGACCAGAATCGGATTCATCGCCAGCGCCTGATTCACCCTTTCAGTGTTGACCTTGAAGCCAGCGATGGCCTTGTCGGCAAGCAGTACGCTTACATTGGCCAGGATATCGATCGACTGCAGCAGGTTGTAGGCGATCAGCGGCAACATCACGTTGAGCTGGAAATTGCCGGACTGACCCGCAATCGTGATCGTCGCGTCGTTGCCAATCACCTGTGCGGCGACCATCGCGGTGGCTTCCGGAATCACCGGGTTGACCTTGCCCGGCATGATCGACGAACCCGGTTGCAACGCCGGCAACTCGATCTCGCCCAGACCCGCCAACGGACCGGAATTCATCCAGCGCAAGTCATTCGCGATTTTCATCAGCGCCACCGCGAGCGTCTTCAACTGCCCGGACAGCTCGACCGCGGCGTCCTGCGATGCCATCCCCTCGAAATAGTTCTCGGCCGATTCGAACTTCACTCCGGTGAGTTTCTTCAGCTGTACGGCGACCGCCGGGCCGAACTTTGGATCGGCGTTGATGCCGGTGCCCACCGCCGTACCGCCCTGCGGCAGATGGCGCATGCGCTTCAGCGCATCCTCGATACGCTCGATCGCCGAGGCCAGTTGTGCGGCCCAGCCGGAGAGCTCCTGGCCGAACGTGATCGGCATCGCGTCCATCAAATGCGTGCGACCGGTCTTGGGAGTATTCCTGAGCTCGCGGGCGCGCTTGTCGATGGCCTTTTTCAGATGTTTCAACGCCGGCAGCAGTTGCTCGGTGGTAGTGAGCGTGGCGCTGACGTGAATCGCCGTCGGGATCACGTCGTTCGAGCTCTGCCCATAATTGACGTGATCGTTAGGGTGCACCTTGGTGCCGCCTTCAACGGCTAGGTGCGCGATTACCTCGTTCGCATTCATGTTGGTACTGGTGCCCGAACCGGTCTGGAAGATATCGATCGGAAAATGCGCGTCATGCTGACCGTCCGCCACAGCCAGCGCGGCTTTGCGGATCGCCGCCGCCTGGCTCTTTTTCAGGTAACCCATCGACAGGTTGACTTCGGCCGCCGCTGCCTTGATCAGGCCCAGCGCGCGGATGAACTGACGCGGCAGGTGCAGCCCGGAGATCGGAAAATTGTCGATCGCGCGCTGGGTCTGCGCGCCATACAAGGCGTCGACCGGTACCTGCAATTCACCCATGCTGTCGTGTTCTTTACGGAACGTGTTCATCTGCAGCTGTCCTGTGCTCTTGGAAGGGTTCACGAGTTTGTCGACGTTTTGCATGATTCAGGATAGGAATGATTCGCAACAATTCAAGATCCCGCCACTCGGGCCGGCAAAAACGGATGGGAATCCACACGTTGTAGAATGCGCGCTTTCCCGCTTTACGGAACAGTCGATGTCCTCCCATGCCCTGACCGCCCTATCACCACTGGACGGCCGCTACGCCAGCAAGGTCCAAGCATTGCGCCCGATCTTCAGCGAGTACGGCTTGATGCATCGCCGCGTGCAGGTGGAGATCGAATGGCTGTTGGCGCTGGCTGCCGACACGCGGATCGTTGAACTGGCGCCGTTTACGGCGAGCCAAATTGGCACGCTCAAAGCCATTTCCGCCGATTTCAGCGTGGACGACGGCGCGCGGATCAAGGCGATCGAAGCGACCACCAATCACGACGTGAAAGCGGTCGAGTACTTCATCAAGGAACGCATCGGCACCGATGGCAGCCTTGCGCAAGCGAAGGAGTTCGTGCACTTCGCCTGCACCAGCGAGGACATCAACAACCTGTCCTACGCACTGATGCTGCGCGATGCGCGCGAGCAGGTACTGCTGCCGATGTTCGACGTGGTGATCGCCCAGCTGCGCGAACTGGCGCATGCGAACGCCGCGTTGCCGATGCTGTCGCGCACGCACGGACAGACTGCCTCGCCCAGCACGCTGGGCAAGGAAATCGCGAATGTGGTGGCGCGCCTCGAACGCCAGCGCGCACAGCTTGCGGGCGTGGAAATCTCCGGCAAGATCAACGGCGCGGTCGGCAACTACAACGCCCACGTCATCACCTATCCCGAAGTGGACTGGCAGGCGTTTTCGCAGCGTTTCGTGGAGAGCCTTGGCCTCGGTTACAACGCCTACACCACCCAGATCGAACCGCATGACGGGGTCGCCGAATACTGCGACGCGGTGCGCCGCGCCAACATCATCCTGATCGACCTCGCGCGCGACATCTGGGGCTACATTTCTCTCGGCTATTTCAAGCAGGCGCTGAAGGCTGGCGAAGTCGGTTCGTCGACCATGCCACACAAGGTCAACCCGATCGACTTCGAGAACGCCGAGGGCAACTTCGGCCTGGCGAACGCCCTGCTCGGCCACTTCGCCGAGAAGCTGCCGATCAGCCGCTGGCAGCGCGACCTGACTGACTCCACGGTATTGCGTGCGCTCGGCACCGCGTTCGGCCATACGCTGGTCGCACTGGAATCATTGAAGAAGGGTCTAGGCAAGCTCACCATCAACCCGGAGCGGATCGCCGCCGACCTCGACGCCAGCTGGGAAGTGCTTGCCGAAGCCGTGCAGACCGTCATGCGCCGTTACGGCCTGCCCGAGCCCTATGAGCAGCTCAAGGCACTCACCCGTGGCCAGGGCATCACCCGCGAGTCGATGCACGCCTTCATTGATAGTCTGGATCTGCCGGCGGATGCGAAACAGCGGCTGCAGGCGCTGACGCCGGGCAGCTATATCGGGCGGGCGATCGAACTGGCAAAGGCGATCTGACCTAGTGCCTCTCCGCCAGCGTGGAACGCCATGTCGCCGGTAGCTGAGTTCTTCACTTACGTGGCTGTCGGCGCTGCCGCCCAGCTGATCGATGGCTCGCTTGGCATGGCTTACGGCGTGACTTCGGCCGGCATGCTGCTGAGTCTCGGCATGCCACCGGCAATGGCGAGTGCCAGCGTGCATTACGCCGAGACTTTTACCAGTGGCGCATCCGGCATCAGTCACTTGATTGCCGGCAACGTGCGCTGGAAGTTGTTTTTCATGCTGGTGATACCCGGCGTGATCGGCGCGGTAATCGGCGCACGCCTGCTGACTCATCTGCCGGTCCACTGGGTGCGAGTGCTGTTGACGCCGTACCTGTTGCTGATCGGCCTGTTCCTGCTGCTTCGGACAAGTCGTGCTGACGAGTTTCAAACCAACGTGCCTCGCGATACCGCCCCGCTGGGTCTGGTGGCAGGCTTTCTCGATGCCGTCGGCGGTGGTGGCTGGAGCGCACTGACGGTGACCACCCTGGTCGCCCGCAAAATGGAACCGCGTCGCGTGATCGGCAGCGTGCATCTGGCCAAGTGCGTGGTGAGCGCGGCGGCCAGTGCCACCTTTCTGCTCAGCATCGGCGCCGGCAAGCCCATCGTGATGCTGGGCCTGATCGTCGGTGGTGTCGTCGCCGCGCCGTTTGGTGCGTTGCTGGCGCGCCGCATGCCGCCACGGATAGCTACCCTGCTTGCCGGTTTGACCGTGTTGGCGCTGGGCATCAACAACGCCATCAGCTTGATGCGCTGAGCGGCACGCCACAGCCCGACGACGCGCCGCTACAATGGCGCATGGCCATCTCCAAACCCTCTCGCAAGACCCTTCCACTCGAAGTCCGTGGAACCGCAAGCCACCCGCTGGGCATGAGTCCGGCGCAGTTCCTGCGCGACTACTGGCAGAAACGGCCGCTGTTGATCCGCAACGCATTCGCCGATTTCGTGCCGCCGCTGGAACCGAACGACCTGGCCGGACTGGCCTGCGAGCCGGCCGCGCTGGCACGACTGATCGTGCATGACGAAAAGCGCGACCGCTGGCACGTCCACCCCGGTCCACTGAGCGAGGACGACTTCGCCAAGACACCGAGCACCCACTGGACCCTGCTGGTGCAGGATGTCGACAAGTGGGATGCGGATGTCGCGAAATTGCTCGAGCACTTCAACTTTTTGCCGAGCTGGCGCGTTGACGACATCATGATTTCCTACGCCGAAGCGGGCGGCGGTGTCGGCGCCCATGTCGACCAGTACGACGTGTTCCTGCTGCAGGGCCTCGGCCAGCGCCACTGGGGCATCAGCGATGATCCCCTGGCACCGAAGGAGTTTCGCCACGACGTCGAGCTGAAACAGCTCGCTCATTTCGAGCCGACCCACGAATGGCTGCTCGATCCGGGCGACATGTTGTATCTGCCGCCGGGTGTGCCGCATGACGGCGTGGCGTTCGGCGGTCCGTGCATGACGTTCTCGATCGGCATGCGCGCACCGTCGCAGGCCGAGCTGACCGGCGACCTGGCCGACCATATCGCGGAGCACCTGCCGGAAGAATTGCGCTACGCCGATCCCGATCTGAAACCGGCCAAAGCTACAGGCGAGATCGACCGCGCCGCCATTGAACGCCTGCGCACCGCGTTGCCTTTTGCCGCCGCGCTCAGCGACGACATGTTGCGTGACTGGTTTGGCCGCTTCATCACCCGCTATCGCAATGCGCAGGTGCCCGCGGCGCTAGACAAACCGCTGGATGCAGCAAGCCTGGCCAAACAACTCAAGGCTGGCGCACAACTGCTGCGCCACCCCTGGTCGCGGCTGGCCTGGAGCCGTGGCAAATCCGCTTGCACGCTCTATGTGAGCGGTCACGCGTACCCAGCGACACCGTCCCAGGCACAGCAGTTGTGCGAGCAACGCTCGCTCGACATTCCACGCAAGCCCGGCAGCGACGAACTCGCGCTGTGGCTGGCACTGGTCAACGATGGTCACCTGCTGCTGCAAAAATCCCGTCGTCGATGAAGCTGGAAAACTTCCATGTTGAAGTTGCCGACTGGTCGCGTGAGGATCAACGCGCGGCCCTGCTCGACCTGCGCCACACCGTGTTCATCCAGGAACAGGGGGTGCCCGAGGCGCGCGAGCGGGACGGACTCGATCCCGATTGCTGGCATGTACTGGCGCGCGATGATGCTGGCCTGCCGATCGGCTGCGGGCGGCTGACGCCCGAGCACAAGATCGGCCGCATGGCGGTACTGCAGGAATGGCGCGGCGGCGGTGTAGGCCGAGCCTTGCTGCGCGAACTGATCGGACGCGCCCGCGCCCACGGCTGGGCCGAAGTGGCGCTGGACGCGCAGGTCAGCGCGATCGGATTCTACGAACGCGATGGCTTCAGCGCGTACGACGACGTGTTTGAAGATGCCGGCCTGCCGCATCAAAAAATGCGCCTGATCCTGTCATCGATCGTCGATGACCTCGACCAGGCAAATGAAAGCGTGACGCGTGACATCGGCCCGCTGCCCACCGGTAGCCGCAACGAAACCGCGGCGACCCGGCTGCAGTTGCTGCAAGAGACGCGGCATCGGCTGGCCATCTATCTGCCACTGCTCGACAACGACAGCTATGCCAGCACGGAAGAACTTGCCGAGCTGCGCCGTATCGCGATTTCCGGTCGCGGCGCGCAGATCCGGGTCCTGCTGCACGATCCGGCAGCGGCCCTGCGCAACGACCACCGGCTGGTCGCCCTGGCACAGCGCCTGCCAAGTGCATTGCAGATCCGCATGCCGGTGGAGGAAGCAGATCTCGCCTACCTCTCGGCCTACCTGCTCAACGATGTCGGCGGCTACCTATTTCTGCCCGAGGCGAACCGGCCGCAAGGCCGCGCTGCCTGCCGCGACCGAGCGGCGCAGGCACCGCTGCAGCAGCATTTCGATGAAGTGTGGGAGCGAGCGGAGCGGGCCAGTGTGCTGCAGGCGCTGAATATCTAGCCGACCATGTTCAGGGGCGCGCTGGCGACGTGCGGGCCCGGCTGAACACCAGCAGACTTGACGGGTTTCCCGTTTTGGCGATCAACGGCGCATAAAAACCGCTACTTGCGGCGAAAAGTGAGTCTTCTCGGGTCCCAACCGCCCGTCAGCAGCCCATCCCGCGCACCTTCAAGGTTGCCGCCTCGCCGCAGGGCAAGGCTATAATTGACCGGATTCCCTCCAATCATCCGTTTGAAGGCTCGGTCGGGCTTGAATCCCGACAGATAGCCGCGACTTCAAGGCCACACGGATGGTTGCAAGCATCCCTTCCCTGCCGGTGGTGACGTGAGTACAAATCTGATCCGCGAGTTTTCCGAGTCCTCCCAACTCGCTGGCGGCAACGCCGACTATGTCGAATCGCTTTACGACGCATGGCTGGCCGACACGTCGTCGGTACCCGCCGAGTGGAGCAAATATTTTGAGACGTTCAAGGGTCGCGAGTCGGGGGATGTATCCCACACCGCGGCCATTGCGCGTATCGAAGCGGCGCAGAAACAGCGCTATACCAATGGTGCTACCGCCGCGCCGATGAGCGACGAGCACGCGCGCAAACAGGCCGGTGTGCTGCGCCTGCTGACCGCCTACCGTTCGCGCGGCCATCTCGCCGCCAATCTCGATCCACTCGGCCTGACCGAGAAGATGGCGGCGCCGGATCTCGGGCTCGCCTTCCATGGCTTGAGCGATGCCGACCTGAATACCGAATTCGATACCGGCAACTACGCCGGCAACGGCCAGCGGCTGAAACTGCGCGACCTGCTGGCACGTCTGCAGAAGACCTACGCCAGCACGATCGGCGCCGAGTTCATGTACATCAGCAATCATGAGCAGCGCAACTGGATCTACAGCCGGCTGGAGCAGGCCGCGGGCACGAGCACCCTGGACAAGTCAGGCAAGCAGCGCGTGCTGGATGGCCTGACCGCAGCCGAAGGTCTGGAGCGCTACCTGCACACCAAATATGTCGGCCAGAAGCGCTTCTCGCTGGAAGGCGGCGACAGCTTGATCCCGATGATCGACGATGTCGTGCGCGCGGCCGGCGACAACGGCATCAAGGAGCTGGTGATCGGCATGGCCCATCGTGGCCGCCTGAACATGCTGGTCAATATCCTGGGCAAGCCGCCGAAGACTTTGTTCGATGAGTTCGAAGGCAAGTTCGAACATCCGGATGACCCGGCCCATTCGGGCGACGTGAAGTACCACTTGGGCTTCTCCGCCGACGTCAAGACGCCCAAGGGTGGCGTGCACGTGGCGCTGGCGTTCAACCCGTCGCACCTGGAGATCGTCAATCCGGTGGTGGCTGGCTCGGTGCATGCCCGTCAGAACCGTCGTCGCGACACCACGCACACGCAGTCGATGGCCGTGCTGATCCATGGCGACGCTGCGCTGGCCGGCCAGGGCGTGAACATGGAGCTGTTCAACATGTCGCAGGCCCGCGGTTTCAAGATCGGGGGCAGCTTGCACATCGTGATCAACAACCAGGTCGGCTTCACCACCTCCAATCCGCAGGACGCCCGTTCCACGATGTACTGCACCGACCTGGCCAAGATGGTCAACGCGCCGGTGCTGCATGTGAACGGTGATGACCCGGAAGCGGTGATTGCCGTCACCCGCCTCGCCTACGATTTCCGCAAGCAGTTCCGCCGCGACGTGGTGATCGACCTGGTCTGCTACCGCCGCCACGGCCACAACGAGGCCGATGAGCCGGCCGCCACGCAGCCGGTGATGTACCAGGTCATCCGCAAGCTGCCCACCACGCGTGACCTTTACCAGCAGAAGCTGGTCAAGGAAGGCGTGCTGGCCGAAGGTGATGCGCAGAAGCAGTTCGAGGCCTATCGCGAGCGGCTCGAAGCCGGCGCGCCGATGACCGACCTCGATTCGTCGCCAACGCGCGACGGCCATGTCGACTGGGCCCGTTTCATCGGTGGCAAGCTGTCGACGCCGACCGACACCACGGTTCCGATAGCGAAGTTGCACGAACTCAACAACAAGATCCTCGCCTTGCCCGCCGACATCGCGTTGCAGGCGCGCGTAGCGAAGATCTACGACGACCGCCGCAAGATGGCCGCCGGCGAGCAGGCCGTGGATTGGGGTTTCGCTGAAAACCTGGCCTACGCCACGCTGATCGATGCCGGTTGCGACATGCGCCTGGTCGGCCAGGACTCTGGCCGCGGTACATTCTTCCATCGTCATGCCGTGCTGCACGACCAGAAGGACGGCCATACTTACATGCCGCTGGCGACGCTGCGCGACGGCGCCGACGTGGAAATCATCGATTCGCTGCTTAGCGAAGAAGCGGTGATGGCATTCGAGTACGGCCACTCCACGACCGATCCGGACACGCTCAACATCTGGGAAGGCCAGTTCGGCGATTTCGCGAATGGCGCCCAGGTCGTCATCGACCAGTTCATCAGTTCCGGTGAGGCGAAATGGAACCGCCTGTGCGGTCTGGTGCTGTTGCTACCGCACGGTTACGAAGGCGCGGGCCCGGAGCATTCGTCGGCGCGTATCGAGCGCTTCCTGCAGATGTGCGCGATGGAAAACATGCAGGTCTGCGTGCCGACTACACCGGCACAGGACTTCCACATGATCCGCCGCCAGATGCTGCGCGCGGCGCGCAAGCCACTGATCGTGATGACGCCGAAATCGCTGCTGCGCCACAAGCTGGCGGTGTCCACGCTGGACGAGCTGGCCAACGGCAGCTTCCAGCTGGTGATCGGCGAACATCGCGAGCTGCCGGCGAAGAAGGTCAAGCGCGTGGTGCTGTGTTCGGGCAAGGTCTACTACGACCTGCTGGAAGAAGCCGACAAGCGCGGTATCACCGATGTCGCGATTGTGCGCGTCGAGCAGCTGTATCCGTTCCCGCGTGCCGAAGTCACCGCTGAATTGAACAAATATCCTGCCACCAAGGAAGTGATCTGGTGTCAGGAAGAACCAATGAACCAGGGTGCATGGTTCCAGATCCGTCATCACCTGCAGGCCTGCATCGGCAGCAAGCACAGCCTCTCCTACGCGGGACGCGCGCGCTCGCCGGCACCGGCCGCCGGTCATCTCAACACCCATCTCGCCGAGCAGGCAGCGCTGGTTGAACAAGCGCTGGTTGCGGCAGTCGGCACCGATCACTCGGCTGAGTAAAACCCAAGGATCATTTATGTCCATCGAAGTCAAAGTCCCTGTTCTGCCCGAGTCTGTCTCCGACGCCACCATCGCAAGCTGGCACAAGAAAGCCGGTGATGCGGTCAAGCGCGATGAGAACCTGGTCGATCTCGAAACCGACAAGGTCGTGCTTGAAGTGCCCTCCCCGGTCGATGGCGTGTTGAAGGAAATCCGGCACCAGGTCGGTGACACGGTGAACAGCTCGCAGATCATCGCGATCATCGAGGAAGGCGCTGCTGCTGCGCCAGCCCCTGCGAAGGAAGAGCCCAAGGCCAGCGTTGCCGCGGCCGCCGCCGCGCCTGCTGTTGCCGCACCAAAGGCTGCCACCAAGGGCGCTGAAGATCTCTCCCCGGCCGGCCTGCGCGTCGCTACCGAAGAGAAAATCGACCCATCCAAGGTTGCTGGCACTGGCCGCGATGGCCGCGTGACCAAGGAAGACCTCGTCAACTACGGCAAGGGTGGCAACGTTGCCGCGCCGGCTGCGAAGCCGACTCCGGGTGCACGTCCGGAAGAGCGCGTGCCGATGACCCGCATGCGCGCGAAGATTGCCGAGCGCCTGATGCAGTCGAAGAACTCGATCGCGATGCTGACCTCGTTCAACGAAGTGAACCTCGCTGAAGTCGTGAAGATGCGCAAGTCGCTCGGCGATGCGTTCCAGAAGGAACACGGCATCAAGCTCGGCTTCATGAGCTTCTTCGTCAAGGCTGCCGCTGAAGCACTCAAGCGCTACCCGGTGGTGAATGCCTCGGTCGATGGCAACGACGTCATCTATCACGGCTACCAGGACATCTCGATCGCCGTGTCCACCGAGAAAGGCCTGGTGACGCCAGTACTGCGCGACGTGCAGAACATGGGCTTCGCCGATATCGAACAGGGCATCGCCGACTACGCCAAGAAGGCGCGCGACGGCAAGCTGTCGCTGGATGATCTGCAGGGCGGCACGTTCACGATCACCAACGGCGGCACGTTCGGTTCGCTGCTGTCGACGCCGATCGTCAATCCGCCGCAGAGCGCCATCCTGGGCATGCATACGATCAAGGATCGCGCGATTGTCGAGAACGGCCAGATCATCGCCGCACCGATGATGTACATCGCGATCTCTTACGACCATCGCATCATCGACGGCAAGGACGCGGTGTTGTTCCTGGTCGACATCAAGAACCAGCTGGAGAACCCGCAGCGCATGCTGCTTGGCCTTTGATCGCTTTGCGATCAAAGATCGGGACGAGGGGCGAGTAGCGAGGGCGCGACAAGCGGCACCTCGCGCTTGCCAAGAACCATCGAACTTGCGCCCTCGCTACTCGTCTCTCGCTACTTGTCCATCCCCAAAGACACGCTCCCCAAGGAATCCCTCACCATGAGCGACAAATTCGACGTTATCGTCATCGGCGCCGGCCCGGCCGGCTATGTGGCTGCGATTCGCGCCGCACAGCTGGGCCTGAAGACGGCCTGCGTCGACGCCTTCGCCGGCAAGGACGGCAAGCAGGCGCTTGGTGGCACCTGCCTCAACGTGGGCTGCATTCCGTCCAAGGCGCTGCTCGATTCCTCGCGCCAGTTCCACAACCTTACGCATAACTTCGGCGTGCACGGTATCAGTGCCGACAACGCGCGCATCGACGTGCCGACGTTCGTCGGGCGCAAGGACAAGATCGTCAAGCAGTTCACCGGTGGCGTGGCGCAGTTGTTCAAGGCGAACAAGATCACGCCGTTCTTCGGCACCGGCAAGCTGCTCAAAGGCAACGACGTCGAAATCACGGGTCCAGACGGCGCCAAACAGACCATCAGCGCGACCAACGTGATTCTCGCCTCCGGCTCGGTGCCGATCGAGCTGCCGTTCGCGAAGTTCGACGGCAAGTCCATTGTCGACAACGCCGGCGCGCTGGATTTCACCGAAGTGCCGAAGCGCCTTGGCGTGATCGGTGCGGGCGTGATCGGCCTGGAACTCGGCAGTGTATGGAAGCGCCTCGGCGCCGACGTCACCATCATCGAAGCGTTGCCGGATTTCCTCGGCGTCGCGGATGCGGACATCGCCAAGATCGCGCAGCGTGAGTTCGCCAAGCAGGGCCTCAACATCAAGCTCGGCGCGAAACTCGGCAAGGCCGAAGTCAAGAACGATGGCGTGCACCTCACGTACACCGACAAGGACGGCGAGCAGAGCCTCGTCGTCGACAAGCTGCTCGTCGCCGTCGGCCGTCGTGCCTACACCGACGGTCTGCTCGCTGCCGACACCGGCGTGAAGCTGGACGAGCGCGGCCGCATCGTGGTCGACGAACACAACCACACCGGCGTCGACGGTGTGTGGGCGATCGGTGATGCCGTGCGCGGCCCGATGCTTGCGCACAAGGGCTCCGAGGAAGGCGTGGCCGTCGCCGAGTGGATCGCCGGCAAGGCTGGTCACGTCAACTACGACACGATCCCCTGGGTGATCTACACCGAGCCCGAGATTGCATGGGCCGGCAAGACCGAGAAGGAACTCAAGGACGCCGGCATTCCGTACAAGGTCGGCACCTTCCCGTTCGCAGCGATCGGTCGTGCGGTAGCGATGAATGAAGCCGTCGGTCAGGTCAAGGTGATTGCCCATGCCGACACCGATCGCGTGCTCGGTGTGCACATGGTCGGCCCGGGCGTGTCCGAGCTGATCGCCGAAGCCGTGGTCACGATGGAGTTCAAGGGTTCGGCCGAAGATCTGGCGCGTATCGTCCATGCGCATCCGACCTTGTCCGAAGCCGTGCATGAGGCCGCGTTGTCGGTCGACAAGCGCGCGATCCACAAGGGCAATTGATGACGGCAGATGTGAACGTTCACTCCCTGTTCGCATGACCCGCGACCCGTCCCGAGAACCTGTACAAGGCTCTCGGGACGGGTTTCGCGCTTCTGGAGGTAATGAGTTTTGGCTGAAGTGACTTCCCTGTGTGTCTACTGCGGCTCCAGCAGCGGCAAGCACCCCGAGTACGTCGAGCGGGCACGCGCCTTCGGCACCGAAATGGCGCGTCGCGGAATCGCGCTGGTCTACGGCGGCGGCAAGGTTGGCCTGATGGGCACCCTGGCCGATGCGGTGCTGGCCGCCGGTGGCAAGGTGATCGGCGTCATCCCGCGTCAGCTGGTGGAGCGCGAAGTGGCGCATCCCGGCCTGACCGAAATGCACGTGGTCGAGACCATGCATCAACGCAAGACCCGCATGTATGAGTTGTCCGACGCGTTCGTCGCCCTGCCCGGTGGCTTTGGCACCATGGACGAGATGTTCGAGATGCTGACCTGGGCGCAGCTGGGGCTGCATCGCTATCCCTGCGCCTTCCTCGATGTGCGCGGCTACTACAGTCAGCTGCGTGGCATGGTCGATCACATGGCGGGCGAAGGCTTCGTGCGCCAGACGCAGCGCGACAGCGTATGGTTTGGTGAAGACATGGCGCAGCTGTTCGAGTGGATGCGGGATTATCAGGGCGACAAGGTCGCGCACTGGATCGACGAGAGTAGCGTCCAGGCCTGAGAGGCTGTCAGGCAGTGCTCCCTCCCCTGGAACAGGGGAGGGTTGGGGTGGGGTCGCTCTTGACCACAACGTCAAAGGCCCCTCCCCAACAGGGTCCAAGCTGCAGCACGTTTCCATTCGGAGGATTCGACATGAACGAGTTTCAAGCGTTTCGCATTCACAACGACGACGCCGGTTACCGCAGCGGAATGGAGTCGATCAGTGTCGATGCGCTGTCGACCGGCGAAGTGCTGATCAAGACGGCGTATTCATCCGTCAACTTCAAGGACGCGCTTGCCGGTACCGGCAAGGGCAAGATCCTGCGAAAGTATCCGCTGAACGGCGGTATCGACGTGGCCGGTCATGTTGTTGCCTCCGCTGACCCGGCGTTCAAGGAAGGCGACGCCGTGCTGTGCACTGGCTCGGGCCTGTCCGAGACACGCGACGGCGGCTACGGCGAGTACGCGCGGCTGGAAGCGCGCTGGACCATACCCTTGCCATCCGGCCTGAGTCTGCGCGAGAGCATGATCCTCGGGACCGCCGGC
This sequence comes from Rhodanobacter sp. MP7CTX1, assembly GCF_014205795.1. GTDB lineage: Bacteria > Pseudomonadota > Gammaproteobacteria > Xanthomonadales > Rhodanobacteraceae > Rhodanobacter. Next base: position 225,840 of record NZ_JACHCN010000003.1, on the reverse strand, counting down.
TTCACCGCCGCGCTGGGCCTGTTGCGCATGCAGGACAACCGGCAGACCCCTGCCCTGGGTCCGCTCGCGGTAACCGGCGCCAGTGGCGGCGTGGGGATGCTGGCGATCGACATCTTCAGCCGCGCCGGTTACGAGGTGCATGCGATCAGCGGCAAGGCCGATCATTTCGATTTTCTGCGCGGTCTCGGCGCCAGCCAATGCATCGACCGCCACCAGCTCGCCTTCAGCGGCAAGCCGATGGACTCGACGCGTTTCGGCGGTGCGCTGGATAGCGTGGGCGGCGCGATGCTCGCCGGCCTGCTGCCGTTGATCGCGCCCTACGGCAATGTAGCGATCTGCGGCAATGCCGGCGGCATCGCGTTCGACAGTACCGTCATGCCGTTCATCATCCGCGGCGCCAGCCTGCTTGGCATTGCCACGGCCGGCACCGCCCGCGACATCCGCGATGAAGTCTGGCGGCGTTTGGCCAGCGACTGGAAACCGCAACATCTTGAGCGCATTGCCACGCGCGAAGTCACACTGGCTGAGCTGCCCGACGTATTCGTGCGTATGCTGGCCGGCGACTCGTTCGGCCGCACGATAGTACGCATCGATAGCACGCTTTGACAAAACCGTGCTTGGAAGTACCGCCGCCACCGCTTAGAATCAACAAAACTCGCTGGGGAATATCCACTTATGGCACGCATCCTGATCGTCGACGATTCGCCGTCCCAACTGCTGGGCATCAAGCGGATCGTCGAAAAACTCGGGCATGAGACCCTCTCTGCCGAAGATGGTGCCGCCGGTGTCGAGGTGGCGAAGCTGGAAAAGCCCGACCTGATCCTGATGGATGTCGTGATGCCGAACCTCAACGGGTTTCAGGCCACGCGCACGATCAGCAAGAATCCGGACACCGCACATATCCCGATCATCCTGGTGACCACCAAGGATCAGGAAACCGACAAGGTCTGGGGCATGCGCCAGGGTGCCAAGGCCTATGTGACGAAGCCGATCAAGGAAGAAGAACTGGTCAAGGCGTTGCAGGAGTTTCTGCCGGGCTGATCCCGCGGCAGTCCGCATTCACGAAGACGGCGCCCATGGGCGCCGTCTTCGTTTGTGGTGTTTCATACGCGGACGTCATTCACACGCCGGCATCGATCACCGGCGCGGATCATAGTCAGCGAATTCATCACGCAACGACTCGTAAGCGGCGCGCTGAGTGTCGCTCTCCGCCACCGGCGCGCGAATCGACAGCTCCACCAGCTGGTCACCCGGATGCGCGCCCGGCATGCCGCGGCCTTTCAGGCGCAGCTTGCGGCCCGATTGCGAACCGGCCGGTATGCGCAGATCCACCGTGCCAGCCAGTGTCGGCACCGGAACGGTAGCACCGAGCGCTGCCTCCCACGGCGAGATCGGCAGCACGTGCACCACGTTGCGGCCGTCCAGACGGAAGCGCGCATCGTCGCGAACGCCCACTTCCAGCAACAGGTCGCCATTCGGTCCACCGGACATGCCCGGATGCCCCTGCCCGGACAGACGAATCACCTGCCCGGGCTTGATGCCGGCCGGAATCTTTACCTGCAGCACACGTTCGGCGCTTGACGAGTCTTGCATTGAGAGACGGGTCTGGCCGCCATCGAACGCGGTCTGCAGGTCAATCTGTACCTGCGCCTGGATGTCGTGTCCACGTCGTGGACGCGGATGCCCGCCGCGCTGGCCACCACCCGCACCCCGGCCAAACAGACTCTCGAAGAAATCGCTGAAATCCCCGTCGCCGTCGCCACCGAAACCCTGCTCCTGCCCATGCCACCCCGGTGGTGGGCGGAACTGCTCACCCTGTCGATAGCCACCGGCGCGCACCTGATCGTAGGATCGGCGCTTCTCGGCGTCCTTGAGCACTTCGTTGGCCTCGTTGATGGCCTTGAATTTCTCTTCCGCACCCGAGTCTTTATTCTTATCAGGGTGGTACTTGCGCGCCAACTTGCGATAGGCCGATTTGATCTCGGCCTCGGTCGCATCAGGCTTTACGCCAAGAATGTCGTAATAGTCTTTGAATTCCACTGCCACCACTCCCCAACACACGCAAACCCGCGGCGGATGATTATCCGCCGCGGGGAGTCCTGCAACCTACCTCGGCTCAGTGGCCGCTGTTGATGGTAATGCGTCGCGGCGCTTCCAGCGCTTTCTTCGGTATCACGATTTCCAGCACACCGAGCTTGCCATGGGCCGTAATGCCTTCGGCATCAGCGCTGTCCGGCAATGTAAAGCGGCGGTGGAATGCACCACGTGAGCGTTCCACCCGGGTGAACTTGCCATCCTGGCCGCTGTGGCCGGCATCGCGTTCACCCTTGAGGGTAAGCACACCCTTGTCCATGCTTACCTCGATCTGCGCCGGATCCACGCCCGGGATATCGGCAAGGATCACGAAACGCTGCTCATCCTCACGGATGTCCACCCGCGGTGCCCATTGGCTGGTCACGGCGCCGGAGGCATCGCTCTCCTGCGGCTGCAGGAATCGATCGAATGCCTGCCGGACTTCCTCGGGCAAATGGTTGCTGCTGTTCCAGATGGAATGACGACCCATATGCATCTTGCTGTCTCCTAGAATGGATTGCGGTGCAATCACCGCCTGTGACAGAAAATAGGTGCGCCCGCGGACGATTCAAGGCGACAGACACGATCTGGCGGCTTAGCATGTTCAGATTCCCCCACCCGAGTGCCACTCTGAATGACCATCCAGCCCGGCAGCATGATTCCCGACACCTCCATTCAAGTCGTCGGCGGCGAAGCACAAGCCCGCCACACCGGTGAGCTGTTCGCCGGGAAAAAAGTGGTGCTGTTCGGCGTACCCGGCGCATTCACGCCGACCTGCTCGAACAAACATCTGCCCGGCTACGTTCAGCACAATGCCGAGTTCAATGAACGCGGCATCACGGTGATGTGCCTGGCCGTCAACGATGCCTACGTCATGCAAGCATGGGCCGCCTCCCAGCACGTCCCCGCCGACCTGCTCATGCTCGCCGACGGCAACGCAAGCTTCACCCGCGCACTGGGCCTGGAACTCGACGGCACTCCCTTCGGCATGGGTCAGCGCACACGTCGGTTCGCGCTATACGCCGAAGACGGCATCGTGCACCAACTGCACCTCGAAGCGCCCGGCGAGTTTCGCGTTTCGAGTGCGGAAGCCATGCTGGCATCGATCGGTCACTAAGGCTTCTCTGAGAACTGTCGTCATTCCTGCGGCCATCAACAGCCGCAGGGCTGGTTAAGCCGGGGGCTTTTCAACAGTGAAGCTGGGCATCCCGTGACTTCATTCTTTTGAAAGACACTGAATTCACCTCGCTGCCCATGCCCCGCACACGGGACGATTAGCCTTTCGCACAGTAGATTCTCGTCCGATGCGTCATGTGCAACACTCCTGCTGCTTAAGCAGTCGTCAGTGTGTTGCACCGATCGGCTGAAATCGCCACCCAAAGCGGAAGTTTCCAGCAATCGAATTTGTGGGGCCAGCATCAGGCTCTGGAAGTCGGGGGAGCAATGTTCGTTGCCGTGAGAACAAGAACAGCGATGAGCTCTTTATTACTTGCATGCTCGCTTATGGCGGTGTGTGAAGCGGCGGTTGCCGGTGATCCGGAACTATTCCGCGTGAAGAAATTTGACGCAGCTATGATTGCGGAAGCGGTGAATCACTATGTGGCTGTCGGCGAAGAAAGGACTAAAGCAGAGCTTGAGGCTTTGTCTCCCAACGATTTATTTAGCCCGGAGATGAAGGCTGGAATGTTGAGCAATGAGGAACTTGCTCACAGAGTAAGTTGGATGTGCATAATTCTTTGGCCGGCAAAAATTGGGTCTTCGCAGCGGCCTCCAGGTTACGGAGGGCTCGCGTACGTCGAGGATCGCTTTGATCGCAAACGAGACTGGCCATTGTTTCCCGTGGTCAATGCCGGCGCGTCGTATTTCGTCTTGAGTGACAGCTACATCCTTGGGGGAATGGCGGAATCCCCCCGTCACTATCTCCAAGCCTGCGAAGCAATGGGCACATTCCGAACGGGTACCGTGCAAGTTCCGACGCGCAAGCAAGCAGAACATGATCTGCTAGAGCTACGTAGTTCACCAACATGGACGGCCGCCTGGAGCAAGTCACTCGTTGGAGAAAAGGGCAACTCGGAGCTTGTAGTCTGGTACTTCTTGCGGCAACAGGCAGATCGAATTAGTGGCCAGAAGGTTAGTTCGGAGAAGTCATATTGACTTAGGGTGATGTTCGCTCCCGACCGAGGCTGTGTGAAAACGCAAATGCGCGCTTGAGGCCGATCAAGATTTGCTCAAATTAGGGCGCGCAGATTCAATTCTGAGGCTCTGACGTTCGGTAGGTTGTCCAGAATTCGCGTAGGAGGCACATGCTTCAGGGCAGCTCCGCGTTTTCACACAGCCAGGACCCGAAGCTAACGTTTCGTCGGCGCACACAATCCCTGGAATTCGTTAGATTGGGGGAGATTGAGATGCACGGTTTGTGGTTGTTTGTCTTTGCTTTTCAGGCGGCCGCCGCCGCGCCAATTCCACACGGAGGTGTGTCGAAGGTTGGTGCGGCTCCAGTGGAACTCACTTCTAGCGTCGAACAGCTCTCAGTCGATGCATCAATGGGCGATGCGGTAGCTGCTTCGCTACTAAGTGATTACTTTCGCTACGAGAAAAACTACGATGCAAGATGGAAATATTGGGCGTTAATTGCGGCTGAAAATGGGTACCCAGCATCGCAATTCGACGAATACAACATCTTACGTGTCAGCAATGATCCGACCTCTCAACGGCGAGCTTATTATTGGCTTAAGAGATCCGCGCTTGCGGGCTACGATGGCGCAGTTGTCGAGCTGAGGCGCTGCTTTCCACACGATAACTTTGAACATCATACCGACGGCTGCCTTGGCCCAGAGGCCGACTAAGTAGTCACCTTGCGCCGATGTTCGATGCCCCTTTGTCACTGCCTCGGGAACAGCAAGGGCATCTAACTTCGGCTTCTGGCCGCAAGCAGTCCTTGCGCGGCAGACGGTCAAGCGGCAACCTCGGGATATCCTCCACTACCGACCCTCAGCGGTCGTTACTGGGCACCACAGACAAGCGCTCGCGGCCACGAAGGCTAGCGTCCGGGGGCTCTAGCCTCGCCGAGCGGCCTCGATCGCAGCGATGTCGATCTTCTTCATTCCCATCATGGCTTCGAAGGCGCGCTTGGCTGCCGCTGGATCAGGATCGCTGATCGCGGCCACCAGGGCGCGTGGCGTGATCTGCCATGACAGCCCCCACTTGTCCTTGCACCAGCCGCATTGGCTTTCCTGGCCGCCGTTTCCAACGATCGCGTTCCACAAGCGGTCGGTTTCGGCCTGGTCGTCGGTCGCCACCTGAAACGAGAAAGCCTCGCTGTGTTTGAATGCAGAGCCCCCATTCAAGCCGAGACAAGGGATGCCCATCACGGTGAACTCGACCGTCAGGACATCGCCCTGCTTGCCTGCGGGATAGTCACCGGGCGCGCGATGGACGACTTTCACCGTGCTGTCAGGGAACGTTTCAGCGTAGAACGTTGCAGCGTCCGACGCGGTGCCGTCGTACCAGAGACAAATCGTGTTCTTGCTGATCATGTCGGCTCTCCCGAATCTGAGCGGATACACGCAAAGGCGGCCTGGGCAGCCGGACTAGTCTGGCTGCCATGCATACCATGGGGCGCGTGTATGCACGATCACGCCACGGTACTGATCGATTGAGGTCGCATCCAATGGCTATCTCAATCGGCTCATGCACGCTATTGCATCGGCTTGCGGAATTTCTCGATGAATTTGTCGGTTTTGCCTTTGATCGATTTATCGAAAATCGGCAGCGAGTGATTGTCATCCGGGTTGCGCAGGATGTCGCTGTCGCCGACAAGTTCGAAGCCGGCTGCGGTGACTTCCATCTTTGCTGCAGCGGGATCGATGCGATGCAGCGTATTGGTGTCCGAGATACCGCTACCTGGAGTGGCGGCATGGTCCAGCACAAGGAAGATACCGCCGGGCTTCAGCGCGTCAAAGATGGATTTGTCGATGCGCGCCATGTTCGCTGGATCCATGAAGGGATCGTGCAGGTCATGGTAGTTCTGGGACGTCCAAACCATGTCGACGCGCTCGGGAATGGCAATGGCTGCCACCGGCTGAACCAGGATCACGACGTTTGCATAGCCGCGCTTGCCAGCAAAGGTTTTCAGGCTCTGAAGCCGCTTCGGTGCAACCTTGTCCATCTCGGCGGGCTGGAGTGCATACACCACTCCCTTGGGACCAACGATCTTGCTGAAGATGCGTGTGTAGTATCCAGACCCCGGCATCAGGTCGACGACCTTGTCGCCCGGCTTGATGCCGGCGAAAGCCAGAACTTCGGCTGGCTTGCGATTTGCGTCCTGCGCCTTGTCTTCGGGCGGTCGACCGGCGTCGGCGACGGCTGCCGTGATGTATGCCGGTATCTCTGAGGCGGCTTGCACCGGCATGCTGGCCCCGGCGGCGAAAACAACGGCAACGACAAACAGACTGTTGAGCTTCATCAGGAAAACCTCCTATGGAACACGAGTATCTGTGGCTAGCCAGTTTACTTCCCAGGTCTTGCCCCCGTCGTCCGAGAATGCCTGTTCAAAATGACACGAATTCGAGGTGATATCCGAAATCACAAAGCGGACCAGGATGGCCCGGCCATTGAGTGTTTCCCGGTCGAAGAACTCACCGCGTCCGTTTTTGAACTCGCCGATCGTGGGTACGCCGATCGTACCACTGGCGCTACTGGTCACGTTGAGGCTCCATTGGCGGGCTTGCGGGTCATACAGGCGCAAGGATAGAAGTTCGAGGTGGCCGGCGCTGCCATCGACCTCAAGCTCCACCAGATTGGCGCGGCCATTCCACACCTTGCGCACGACGGTCGTGCCTTCGTACGTGACCCAGGTCGTGGAGCCGGTCAAGGGATGCACCAGACGCGAGACGTGCGTTTTCCAGGCACCTGTGTGGAAGTCGAAATCGTGCTGCCCGTCGCGCTGCGCGGGGCTACCCTGAGCACTTGTATTTGTCGCCTCCGAGCCCGGGTGTGCTAATCCCTGCCGTGCTTGCAGCACAAGCATCAGGCTGCAAATGAGGAGACAATTGGTAATAGGTCTGAGCATGTTGATCACCGTTCTCAATACACGATGTTGAGTGCCACGGCCGGAGTGACTGTGGTCACCGTGTTGTGTCCGCCCACGATCACGCGGGTGCCGAAAAGAACGCCCACGTTGGAATTCCAGTTGTATTCGATCGCCGGCGCGAAGCCGAACGCTACGCTGGAACCGGAGTTCAGCCGCACACTCGACGGATACGGCAGGCCGCTGGAATCCGACATGTCGATTCCGGTCACCGAAGTGTTGCGGTCGTGGCTATAGGTCAGATCGAGGGCCAGCACCCAGTTCTGCGTCACGCTGTACTCCCACGATGCATCAGCGGAAAACGCGCTGCCGGGCTTGGCATTCCCGCGAAACCCGGCATCGGTACCGTAGACACTGACGCCGTTCACGCTCGCATGGCTGGAAAACGCCTGCTCTATATCGAAGCGCATGCGCAGGATGCGGCCGTTCGACAGCCAGAAATATGTTTGGCTGTTGAGCTGCAACGTCGTGGTGTAGGCACCGCTGCCGAAGCCGTCGGTCGGCCGGTCGCCCAGCCGATCGTATCGCCCGGTGGGGAACGTTTCCTGGATCTCGAAGGAGGTCGTCGGAACCCAGCTGCCTTCGTGAAACTGGGTAAGTTGATACTGCGCCAGCAGGGTGAAATCGCCCAGCCCGATGCCTGAGCTGCTTTTGCCACCGCTCACCGTGTTGTAGCCCACGACGGGAATCATTCCAACGGTCAGCCGATTCGCGAGTCCGTAGAGTACGTAGGCGCGCGAACCGTAGCTGTTCGAATGCGCAGAGGCCACATCGTAGATATACGGCTCGATCAGAAAATGCCCGGGCGGCAATGTGCCAGCCGAGTTCGCCAGCATGGGCCCTGTCCACCAGGCATCGTCCTGCGACTGGCGCAAGGTCAGGGAGGCTGGCGTCTGTACCTCGGCGTCGCTGGAAATTCCGCCAGCCGGATCCGTTCCAGCCAGGACCTCTGAAGTTTGTGCCGCTGCCGAAAGAGGCTGCGCGAGATAGCCGAGCACGCACCACAGAAACAAGATCCCTGTGCGGCGAAGCGCAGACATCGCGCCGCGCCGATTCGCCTTCATTGACTCTCCCTTGTCAGCGTTGCAACGAAGTTGGGCTCCCAGGTCTTGCCGCCGTCATCGGAGAATGCCTGTTCAAAGCGGTGCGAGTTCGGCGTGATATCCGACCAGACGCCCCGAGCCAGGATGGTCCTGCCGTTGAAAGTTTCCTGATCGAAAAGCTCGCCCCTGCCCTGCTTGAATTCGCCGATCGAAGGTTGCTCCAGGGTGCCGTCGTCGCTGCTGGCAAAAGTCTGGCTCCACTGGTGCGACTGGGGGTTGTAGAGAAACAGGGTCATGCCTTCGAAGTGACCGGTTGGGCCATCGGCCTCGATCTCCTCCAGGTTGGCGCGACCGCCCCACACATTGCGAACGACAACGGTGCCATTGAGTTCGACCCACGTGTTGGAGCCCGTCAGCGGATGCAGCAGGCGCCGGATATGCGTCTTCCAGCTGCCGTGGGCGAAGTCGAAATCATGCTGGCCATCGCGCCCCCCGGCGACGGTGGCATTCCCGTTGCCCTGTGTTGTTTGCGCGGCCTGCGGACTTTGAGTCGGCATGACTTGGGTCGCTCCGCTGGGGCTTGTCTGTCCGGAAGCGTGGCCTGGCCAGAACACAAAGCCCATGGTGCAAAACGCGCAGTAAGCGCAGATTTTCCTGAACGCCGCCATTGGATGGTCCTCCCGCTGATGTAAGGTCAGTGCGGGAGAAAATAAGCCACGTAGTGGTTTACCAAAATAGCCACTTTGCTACGATGTGATATAGCCACTTCAGGGTTGACCGGCATGCAACGCATCTCCGCCAGCTTCCTGCCGCCGATCGCGCTGGACGTGAAAAGCGAGACGCCGATGTACCACCAGTTGTCCGACTGGTTTCGACGGGCAATCCTCGATGGGCAATTGCGGCCTGGGCAACGGGTACCGTCATCCAGGAACCTGGCTACCGAGCTGAAGATATCCCGCGTGCCGGTGCTGAGCGCCTACGAGCAGCTGTATGCCGAAGGCTACCTGGAGACCTTCGTTGGCGCCGGCACCTGCGTTGCCCGATCGATACCCGACGAGACATTGAAACCGGCAAACACGAAGTCGCGCAGTGCCCCGTCGGAAACCGCGGGTCAGCCGGCGCCGCGTCGAACCTCGCGGCGTGCGGCGTTGATGCACGCCCCCGCACAATCGTGGTTGAACAACCTGGGGGCATTTCGCGTCGGCGTTCCGGCGCTCGACCATTTTCCTGCCGGGGTGTGGTCGAAACTGGTGAATCGGCATTCGCGGCAGCCACGGGACACCATGGTCTATGGCGATCCGATGGGTTACCTGCCATTTCGCGAAGCCATCGCCGAATACCTGGGCGCGGTTCGCGCCGTCCGCTGCGACGCTTCGCAGATACTGGTGACGACGGGATCCCAACAGGGCCTGCAGATTGCCGCCCACGTTCTACTGGATCCCAAGGAACGGGTGTGGATGGAGGAGCCCGGCTATCCTGGAGCGCACCAGGCATTCACGACGGCCGGCGCGCAAATGATCCCGGTTCCGGTAGATCAGGAAGGCCTGGATGTGCCGTGGGGAATCCGCCGCGGCCGCGCCGCGCATGCGGTTTACGTCACACCGTCACACCAATTCCCACTGGGCACGACGCTGAGCGCCACGCGGCGCATGCAACTACTGAGCTGGGCCGTGCACAACGGCGCCTGGATCATCGAGGACGACTACGACAGCGAATACCGATTCGGTGGCCGACCGATTGCGTCCCTGCAGGGATTGGATACCGACGCGAGGGTCATCTATGTGGGGACCTTCAGCAAGGTCATGTTTCCCTCTTTGCGCCTGGGGTACGTGGTTGTTCCCAAAGACCTGGTGCCGGCCTTTTCCGCCGTCCGGGATGCGGCCGATACGTTTTCCTCCACGCTGTATCAGGTAGTCATGACTGACTTCATCCGCGAGGGACACTTTGCACGGCACATCCGTCGAATGCGTGTGCTGTACATGGAGCGGCGAGCGACGCTGGTGGAGGCCATCGCCAATCAGATGGGAGATCGGCTCGAGGTGATTGGCGCTGAAGCAGGCATGCAACTGGTGGCGCTTCTCCCTCATGGTGTTGACGATGAAGCGGTGGCGAGAAAGGCCGCCAAGGTGGGTGTGTCTGCCAGGCCCTTGTCCCGCTGCTATTTGAATCCGCCAGCCAGGGGCGGCCTGATTCTCGGCTACGGCGGGGCCAACACAGACGAAATTCGCGAGGGCATCCGCAAACTCAAGACCTGTTTCTGAGAAGCCGTGGCGATCGACCTGAAAGTGGCTATATCGCATCGCATCAAAGTGGCTATTTCGGTAAACCACTAGCTGGCTTAGCTTCTCCCGCACGTGACCTTCCATCCCACGATCGGAGACTGTTCAATGGCTCGTACATTGAAAGAGACGTCCAAATGGACTTTGCGCAAAGTCCTCGTGCTCTCGTTGGCAGCTTGCGCTGCGGGTAACGCGGTCGCGGCGCAAGCCGCGGACACGTCAGCAACGTCCTTGCCCCCGGGCTATACGACCATGCGCACAGGCACGGTGCACGACTTTGAATACTTCACCGGCGGATGGACGATAAAACAGCATCGCCTGAAGAAGCGTGGCGTGGGCAGCAACGAATGGGAGGATTTTCCCGCGACACTCTGCATGTCGCCCTATCTCGGCGGCATGATCACCGTGGACGAACTCTACGTGCCAACCAAAGGATGGGCCGGCCTGACCTTGCGTACATTCAATCTGGCGAAACACCAGTGGTCGATCTACTGGATAAGCAGTGACGATGGCGAGTTGGATACACCGGTGCTGGGCGGCTTCGACGGCAATCAGGGTGAGTTCTACGGTGAAGATCAGGACAATGGCCGCCCTGTGAAAGTCCGATTCAAGTGGAACAAGCTCGACCACGACCATGCTCGCTGGGAGCAGGCATTTTCGTACGACAACCACGCGTGGGAAACCAATTGGACGGCCGACTTCATACGCGCCGACACAACAGCGGTCTGCGTGGCTGGTCGTCCGAAACGTTGACCCCATAGGGAAAATCAATTTGCCCTGACCCGCTGCTGCTGCAGCGGCGGCTTGATTCATTCGTGGAATATCTCTCTCGTCGATAGCAGACATTGCGCTGCATCGCCCTGCTGACCGCTGCTGGCGTCCCCTGCCGGACCACGCGGACCTCCCGATCGCTTTTCAGCACTCTTCACCTACGCACAGGGCGATGTCGTGCGACACAAACCCGTGGGCGACGTGGTACCCCGCTTGCGAAGGCGTATCCTCCCTGTTCCCCCGTATCAGGTTCCCCATGCCAATGCAGATGTCCTTTCCCCAGGCAGGCTTCCTGAATTATCTGGAGCTCATCAGCGAATCCAATCAGCCGATCGCAAGCGCTTCACTGTCCCCGCTGCTTGCCCGCATTCTTCTGACTTCCGGGGGAACTGGGGAACCCACGAAAGCCACCGGCAACCTGATCCATCTGCTAAAAGCCCAGAAGGCCACGCTGCAGGCTGCATTCGACACGGCACTGGCCGCCGACGAGCTGCGTCGCTATCAGAAGTACGCCAAGCCCGGCCAACCCTCGCCTCATATTGTCCAGCTTCGACAAAAGCAGGCCGCCGCTCGACAGGCATCAAGCCAGTCGAAGCAAGCATTGATCAAGGCCGCTGCTGCGTTCGTTCGGGATGCCGGCATCGAGGTTCCGGAACGTGTGGCGCTTGAGCTGTACATCACCCGCTGGATCGATATCAACGTGCCGAAGGGCTTTGCTCCCGCGACATAGCAAGGGCCATCCCTGGCGTGCGTTTCACTGGACGAGTCGAGCAGAACCCGCTGGATCACGACAGCTTCTGCGATCACGCTCAACTGAAGCGGATACTTTGGCTTTCCCCAAGCTGCTCAGCCTGGCCACGCCGAGTTCTGGATGACGCTGCAGAAATTGGTTCGGTGGAAATGCGGATCCTTCAGCGCCATCACGTCCGACTTCACGTTGCCAAATGTCGTGTCTGGCTTGTGCTTGATGCCCTGGTAGAACGCCTCGACGATGTCCTCTTTGAACTGCGGGCTACGCGGATGAGCGTCCACCACGAGCTGCCGGTCTGCATCGGACACCGTTGCGAAACCGAGCCCTAGCACATCCATCTCGACACCAGCCGTGACCAGCGCAACCTCGGCCTTCTTGTGTTGGGGAATGCCGGGAGTCGTATGCAGTGCGATGGCATCCCAGACGATATCGATCGACGCTTCGGCGATTCCGTGACGCCGCAGAAAGTCGCGCGATGCGTTGGCTCCGTCGACTTCAAAACGCTCGGTGGCGCTGCTGTAGGCTGGCATCAGACCCATGTCGTGAAACATCGCGCCGATGTAGAGCAGCTCTGGATCGAACGCCAGCTCTCGCTTCTTTCCGCTAAGCGCACCAAATAGAAACACGCGCCGGGAATGGTGATACAGCAGTGCCGTTTCGGTATCACGAACCAGTTCAGTGGCTTGTCGTGCCAGCTGGCTATCAGGGATCTGGATGCCGGCAATAGTCGTGCTCATGTACGGATACCTCCAAGGGGTCGGGCGCTGGCGTTTGACGCAATGCCTCGCTCAGTGGGTTCATTGGAGTACGATTCGCAGATGGCAGTAATAAGACACTAGTATCAATTACTGCCAACTTGTCGCCAATCAAGACACCTTACGTGCAAACCCGAAATGTCATGACCAAGACCATTGCGCTATTGGCATGCCCCGGCGTGCAGATGCTGGATGTTTCCGGCCCACTGGACGTGTTCGCCGAAGGCAACCGACAGTGCGGCCGTGCTGACGCTTACCGGTGCAAGGTGATCGCGGCCTCGTCGCGCGCCATCGAGAGTTCGTCCGGCGTGCGCATTGTCCCGGATGGCACTATTCGCGACGAACTGGAGTCTTTCGATACGGTGCTGGTCGCTGGCGCGCCACACATCACCGATGCTCCCACCCAGGTGACCATGCTTGCATGGCTCTATCGCGCGGCACTTTCGGCACGACGTTACGGATCGATATGCAGTGGGGCGTGGATGCTTGCCGCAACCGGCCTGCTGGATGGCCGAAGAGTTACCACGCACTGGAACATAGCGGCGCAGCTGCAACAAAACTTCCCCGATGTGATTGTCGAGCCGGACGCGTTTTACGTCAGGGATGGACCTGTATGTACATCGGCCGGGGTCACTTCTGGCATGGACCTCGCGCTGGTCCTGGTCGAAGAAGATCTCGGACAAACAGTCGCAAAGGCCGTGGCGGATCAGTTAGTGATGTTCTTCAAGCGGCCCGGCGGGCAGCTTCAATTCAGTCGTCAAGGTAATACTCAACCGGGCGGTCGTCTGGTGCTGCAGGAACTACAACGCTGGGTAACGGCGCATCCAGAGGCAGATCATTCCGTCGCCGCGCTCGCCGCACGCACGGGACTCAGTCCGCGCCACTTCGCGCGCGTATTTCAAAAGGAGATTGGCATGACTCCCGCCGATTTCGTCGAGGTGGCGCGTGTGGAGTCGGCGCGTCGCATGCTTGAGCAAGGGCAAGATCCACCCAAGCGCGTGGCATCGTTGTCTGGCTACGCCGACGTGAACGGCCTGCGCCGCGCTTTCGTCCGCCGCATGGGCATGACGCCAGCGAGCTACCGCAAGCTTCATCGCAGTGGCAATGAAGGATAGAAGCGGAACGGCCGAACTTCAGCGTTGAGCGTCTGTTATCAGCGTTCACCGCTGATGCAAAAAAGCCCGATGCGATCATCGCATCGGGCTCCTCTTTGACCTTCGCGAACTCCGCGAACGTAATGAATCAATCGCGCGATTTGGCTACCACGCTGCCATCGTCGGGATCGACCAGCAGATCGACGTCATCGCCATGCGGAGTCTTGGCTTCGGCGGCCCACAGACCTTCGTCGAACTTCACGTCCTTGACGTTCTGGTAGCCCGCAGTAACCAGCTTGGCGCTGATCTCGTCCTTGCTGAGTTTGGAAGGTGCATCGGCTGCGTACACCTTTCCGTTGACCGGTCCGACTGCGAGTTTCACCCACTGTTTGTTGCCGCCGCGAGCCTTGCTGCGCCACACACCATCCTTGAACTCCAGGTCCTTCACTTCCTTGTAGCCGGCGTTGCCGATCGCGGTTTTGACGGCATCCTCGGTCGACCCGCCAGTCGGCGGTTGCGCCGCCCACGTGGTTACCGTGGTGGTGTGACGCGCGGTACTGGTCGTCGACTGCGAGGCCGCAGGCATGTCCTGCGCGAGGGCGGCGCCGCAAACAGACAGTCCAATCAACAGGGGAAGCATGCGCTTGATCATGGAGAACTCCTTGGGTGTTGAAACGAATCGGCGTCGCCGCTTGCGCAGGCGTCGTTCAAACCGGTGTGAATCGGCGCCTAAGATTGGGCGCCGATCCCTACACTCCGATAAAACCACTATGTTCAGGACGGCAACGTGAAAACGTTCGTAGCCTGTAGCCATCTGCATTGATTCCGGCAAAGCTGCGCGTGAAATCAGGAAGTTACTGATTGCGCTTGCGTGCACTTTCGCGTTGTCTTCACGCTATCGTTCTTGTTGCGGGAAATGAATGGCACGACAGTTGTTGAAGCACGCGGATTCAAATCTCCGCGACCATCCGCTCCATGTCGCGGGCATTCTTCATTTTTCAAAGTAGCCCTACGTTCCCGCACAGATATTCTGCGCGGTCGATTCGACGACACGTGCAACGCTGAAACGAAAAACCCCCGGCATGACCGGGGGTTTTCTTTCAGCACAACACCAAGCTTATTCTTCGGTAGCCGCTGGCTCGATCGTATCTGTGCCTTCGCCATCGGTTGGCATCGGCACATCGACGATGGCAGCCTCGTCGCCGTTGTCTTCTTCCGCATCCAGCCGCATCACGCTGACCAGCGTTTCGTCGGCAGGCAGACGGATCAGGGTGACGCCCTGGGTGTTGCGGCTGAGCTGCGAGACCTCGGCAACCCGGGTACGCACCAGCGTGCCCTGGTTGGAGATCAGCATCAGCTCGTGTGCCTCAGTGACCTGGGCCGCTGCCACCAGTGCGCCATTGCGCTCGGAGCACTGGATGCCGATCACGCCCTGGGTGCCACGTCCCTTCTTCGGGAACTCGGCCAGCTCGGTGCGTTTGCCGTAACCGCGCGCTGTGGCTGTCAGGATGTCACCTTCGGCCGCCACGATCAGCGATACCACGTTCACGCCTTCAGCAAGCCGCATGCCACGCACGCCGCCGGCGGTACGGCCCATCGAACGCACGGTGTTCTCGTCGAAGCGATTGACCTTGCCGTTGGACGCGAACAGCAGGATGTCGCTGTTGCCGTCGGTGAGTGCGACATTGACCAGCGCATCGCCCTCGTCCAGCTTGATGGCGATCTTGCCCTTCTGCAGCTGGAACGCGAATTCGGTCAGCGGGGTCTTCTTCACCGTACCCTGGCGGGTAGCGAAGAACACGAAGCGATCTTCGGTGTACTCGCGCACCGGCAATACCGCCTGCACTTTCTCGCCCTCACCCAGCGCGAGCAAGTTGACAATCGGCTTGCCACGCGCGCCAGGGCCCGCATCCGGCATCTGGTAGACCTTCAACCAATAGACGCGACCCGTGCTGGTGAACGTGAGCAAGGTGTCGTGCGTGTTGACGACCCACAGCTGCACGACGAAATCCTCGTCCTTCAGGGTCGATGCCGAACGGCCCTTGCCGCCGCGTTTCTGCGAACGATAGGTGCTGGCCGGCTGACGCTTGATGTAACCGGTGTGCGATAGCGTGACCACCACGTCTTCCGGCGCGATCAGGTCAAGCACGTTGAGATCTTCCTGCGAATGCTGGATCTCGGTGCGACGTGCATCGCCGAACTCGGCCTTGACTGCCTCGAGCTCGCCGCGGATCACTTCGAGCAGGCGCCCCGGATTTTCCAGGATATCGATCAGGCCACGGATCGTTTCCAGGATCTGCCGGTATTCGTCGGAAAGCTTTTCCTGCTCCAGCCCGGTCAGGCGTTGCAGACGCATCGCCAGGATTTCCAGCGCCTGCGCTTCGGACAACTGATAGCCGTCTTCTTTCAGGCCATCGCGCGGATCCATCTCCTCGGGCCGCGACGCATGCGCGCCGGTGGCCGAGAGCAACGAGCGCACCAAGCCTGCTTCCCAGCGCCGTGAAACCATGCGCTCGCGCGCTTCGGCCGGTGATGGCGAGGTCTTGATCAGCTCGATCATCTCGTCGATGTTGGCCAGCGCGACGGTCAAGCCTTCAAGGATATGCGCGCGGGCACGTGCCTTGCGCAGCTCGAAAATCGTGCGCCGGGTAACCACTTCGCGACGGTGGCGGATGAAAGCCTCGAGGATGTCCTTGAGGTTCAACAGGCGCGGCTGGCCGTCCAGCAATGCCACCATGTTGATGCCGAACGTGACCTGCAGCTGGGTCTGCTGGAACAGGTTGTTCAGCACCACGTCACCCATCGAGTCACGACGGATCTCGATGACGACGCGCATGCCGTCCTTGTCGGACTCATCGCGCAGCTCGCTGATGCCCTCGAGTTTCTTTTCCTTGACCAGCTCGGCGATCTTCTCGATCAGCCGCGCCTTGTTCACCTGGTACGGCAGCTCGTGAATGATGATCGTCTCGCGACCATTCGCCTCGGTCTCAACCTCGGCCTTCGCGCGCACCAGGATGCGACCACGACCGGTGCGATACGCCTCGATGATGCCGGACGAACCGTTGATGATGCCGTAGGTCGGGAAATCCGGACCCGGGATGTACTGCATCAAGTCGTCGATGCTGAGCGTCGGCTCGTCGATCAACGCGATCGTCGCGGCGATCACCTCGTTGAGATTGTGCGGCGGGATATTGGTGGCCATGCCGACCGCAATACCGGCCGAACCGTTGACCAGCAGATTCGGCACGCGCGCCGGCAACACCAGCGGCTCGTGCTCGCTCTCATCGTAGTTAGGACCGAAGTCGACGGTCTCCTTGTCGATGTCGGCGAGCAGTTCGTGGGTGAGGCGCGACATGCGCACCTCGGTGTATCGCATCGCGGCGGCGTTGTCGCCATCCACCGAGCCGAAGTTGCCCTGGCCATCGACCAGCAGATAGCGCAACGAGAACGGTTGCGCCATGCGCACGATCGCGTCGTATACCGACTGATCGCCATGCGGATGGTATTTACCGATCACGTCACCGACCACGCGGGCCGATTTCTTGTACGGTTTGTTCCAGACGTTGCCCAGTTCGTTCATCGCGAACAACACGCGACGATGCACGGGTTTCAGACCATCACGAACATCCGGGAGAGCGCGGCCCACGATCACGCTCATGGCGTAGTCGAGATAGCTCTGGCGCATCTCATCTTCGATGTTGACGCGAATGATTTCTTTGGCGAGTTCTGCCATGAATCGGCTTCCCTGATAACGAAAAAAAGGACGCTGGCGCCGCGCCTCCAGCGCATGCGCAAGCGACCCGAAATCAACCCGCTGAGTGTAACACGTATGACACCAAAGCGACAGGATTTAGTTGTTTTTAATCAGTAACTTACGGTGGCGTTTTGGAGTGACTGAAAAGCCCTCCGCGCACTGTCTAAAATTTGATCAGCTCGGGTATCGCCGAAGCGGCTGGCGCTGTCATCACCGGCCAGCGATGCAAAGCCGCAAGGTTCATCTGCGATAGCGCGCAACCCCCTCGCGAGCGCCGAGTCGAAGCTCAGCAGCCGCCGACGCCAGCCGTCGCAAGCAGCATCAATCGCGGGACAGCTTCACCATCCGAACATCGCCTGCATCGCGATACTATTTGGCCGTTCGATCACGCCACGTTCGGTCACGATCGCGTCGATCAGTTCGGCGGGCGTCACATCGAACACCGGGTTCCATGCCTGCGCCCCTTCAACCACTGTGCGCTGGCCAGCCGTGCTGAGCAGCTCGGTGGGATCCCGCAACTCGATCTCGATTTCCTCACCGGTGCCGGTGGCCATGTCGACGGTGGAGGACGGCGCTACCACCATGAATTTGACACCGTGGTATTTCGCGCTGATCGCCAGCTGGTACGTACCGATCTTGTTCGCCGTATCGCCATTCGCGGCGATGCGATCGGCGCCAACGATCACCCACTGCACGGCACCGGATTTCATCAGATGCGCGGCGGCAGAATCAGCAATCAGCTGTGCCGGAATGCCATCACGCACCAGCTCCCACATGGTCAGCCGTGCACCCTGTTGCCATGGTCGCGTTTCGCCGGCATAGACCCGGGCGATCTGGCCCATGGCCACGCCAGCACGTATCACGCCCAGCGCCGTGCCATAACCCGCGGTGGCCAGCGAACCGGTATTGCAGTGGGTGAGCACACCGGCATGCGCGGAAATCAGCGACGCACCCAGCTCACCCATCTTTCGGTTGGCCGCCAGATCTTCGTCCTGGATGGCTTGGGCTTCGCGTACCAGCGCGTCAGCATCAGCACCGGCTGCGATGCGTCGTTTCATGCGGTCCAGCGCCCACATCAGGTTCACCGCAGTGGGTCGCGCCGCACGCAGCGTGAGCAGCACCTCGTCGAGCGATTCGCCCTGCTTCGCCGCCAGCGCTACACCCCACGCCGCAGCGATGCCGATCGCCGGAGCGCCGCGCACGACCAGGTCCTTGATCGCCTGGGTAATCTGGTCTGCGTTGCGGCAATCGATCCAGCGTTCCTCTCGCGGCAGCAGGCGCTGATCGAGTAATCGCAGATGGTCGCCCTGCCATTGCACGGCGCGGATGCGGTCGTAACGGTCGTAATCCATGTATGTCTTTGCTACTCAGTTAAACGAATGCGATCTGATCGGCCCATGAAACAGGTTTGCTCACGGCGCTTCGGGCATGACCAGCCACATGATCAGATAAAGCAGGATGCCCGATCCACCCAGCAGGGTCAGCAAGACCCAGGCAACCCGCACCAGGGTCGGATCCCAGCCAAAATATTCAGCGATGCCTGCACAGACGCCAGCCAGCGTCCGGTCATTGCGCGAACGATACAGACGTTTTTCCATAAGCCAGTGATCTCCGCGGGAAGGATGTCAGTCTCTCGCACTCAGCCATTGATGGATAGCCGGGGGCACCTCGCGCTGTGCGCGGCCGGACACGTAGATGCCGATGTGGCCACCCTTGAATGCGAGCTGGGTGTAGTCGGTGGTGCCGACATGCCGGCCCAGTACGCGTGAGGCATCCGGCGGCACCAGATGATCCTGCTCGGCGAAGATGTTCAGCACCGGCTGCGTCACCATGCCCAGGTCCACCGGTTTGCCGCCGATCTCGAGCGTGCCCTTGATCAGCTTGTTGCCCTGGTAGAAATCCTTGATGAACTGGCGGAACGCCTCACCGGCCTGGTCCGGCGAATCGAAGATCCAGCGCTCCATGCGCAGAAAATTCTCCAGCTCGGTCGGGTTGTCGAGGATGTCGACCATGCCGATGTACTTCTGCTGGTTCAGTCGCATCGGCTTCAACGTGAGGTAGACATAGTTCATCAGGCCAGCGGGAATGTTGCCCATGACGTCGACAAACTGATCCACATTCAGATTTCGGCACCAGTGCGACAGCATGTTGTCCGGCGTGTGGAAATCCACCGGCGTGACCATGGTGATCAGGTTCCTGACCTTGTCCGCATGCAGCGCGGTGTAGCACAGCGAGAACGCGCCGCCCTGGCAGATACCCAGCAGGTTGATCGCGTCCAGCCCGTGGCGATTGCGCACGACGTCGACGCAGCGATCGAGATAGCCATTGATGTAGTCGTCCAGCGTCAGCCAGCGATCGGCACCATCGGGATAGCCCCAGTCGATCAGATAGACGTCCTCGCCTTGCTCCAGCAGATTGCGCACCATCGAGCGGTCCGCCTGCAGGTCGGTCATCCACACCGTGTTGACCAAGGCATAGACGATCAGCAGCGGGGTGTTTGAGGTCGGCTTGCCATTACCCTTGAAGTGCCAGACCTTCAGCTTGTCTTCGCTATAGACCAGTTCGCGCGGGGTATTCGCATACTCCGGCTCGCGCATGCTGCGCAGGTGGCTCATGCCGGCCGCGAGCTTGCGTTGGAACGTGGCGATGTCGCCCAGAGCCTTGGTCGGATCGATACGCAGTGGCGTGTACATGACGACGTCTCCTTACTTGCGCTTGCGCGAGCTGGCGTGCGTAACGGGCTTGCTGCGCGACCTGGATGCCGTAGCGCTGCTCTTCGCGATGACTTTCTTGGCGATGACTTTCTTGGCGATGACTTTCTTGGCGATGACTTTCTTGGCTGCGACTTTCTTCACGACAGGCTTCTTGGCAATGACCTTACGCGCCGCCGCCACCGGTGCTTTTGCAACGGACTTCTTTACGGCTGAACGCATTGATTTTTCCGCGGCCTTTTCGCCACCAACTTTCACACCATCGGTTGCCGGCGCATGGCTGGCGGCAAGCTGATGTTTGAGTGCAGCCATCTCGCGCCGCAATGCCTGCAATCGTTCACCGAGACTCGAAACCTCACTGCGCGTCGGCACACCCAGCTGCTGACAGAGCTGTTCGGTCTGCTGCAGCTGCAGCTGGCGCACGCGCATCTGCGTATTGACCATCTCGCCGTAGACTTCGCGGAATTCCTCCGACAGCGCGATCTCGGCATACGCCTCTTCGGCAGAGTCGATCCACAGGTCGTACAGGGCCTTGAGCGATTCGATCTGGCGACCGGGCTCGGCATGCTGCGCGAGCTTGTCCTGCAGGCGCTCCATGCCTTGCGAATTGGCGCGCTGGATCAGGGCCTGATAGCGTGCGGATGCCTGCAGCGACTCCATGATCGCCGCGCTCAGAGCCTGCTGCTGCATCTGCTGCTCGCGATTCAGGCCGAACGCGGGTGTCGGCCCGAGTACCTGCGCACGGGCACCCGACATGTCACCGAAACCGGGCTGTTGTGCAGCCTGCATCCAGGACTGCCACTGCCGGGCAAAACCTTCCGCACCGGCGCTGTCGATACCGCCGAACGCCTGCGCAAAAGGTTGGCTGGCACCACCGAACAGCTGTTGCAGCTGCTGGCGCCAATCTCCGGAAAAACCCGTCGTACCACCAGCGGCCGCGCCGCTCGCGGCAGCGCCCTGCATCCAGTCGAAATATCCCTTGAGGCCAGCCAAGGTGCGCTCGAGCGTGTCGTTGCCGGCGGCCGGTGTTGTCGGCGGCGTGAAAAACGGATTCGCCGCAGGCGGCTGTTGCTGCTGCAACTGCCGAGTCCAGGCGTCCCAGGACTGTTGTGCCAGGGCCTGGTAGTTCCTGATGAAATCATCCCTGATGAAATCGTCGGCCATCGGTGCATCCTCGTGCAAGGTTCTCTTCATCCTAGCAAAAGCATGTTGCGTGAATACACCAGCAGTAGAACATTCGCATCAACGCGCCTGCGAAACCGTCAACGGCGCCAGAACGCACAAGGCCCGGTATGAGCCGGGCCTTGTGGAATCACACTGACGCCAAAACTCAGGCGTTCGCGTTTTCGTCTTCCAGGACTGCCTTCATGGACAGGCGGATGCGGCCCTGCTTGTCAACTTCGAGCACCTTGACCTTGACGATATCGCCTTCCTTGAGCTTGTCGGAGACTTTCTCGACGCGCTCACTGGAGATCTGCGACACGTGCACCAGGCCGTCCTTGCCCGGCATGATGGTCACGAATGCGCCAAAGTCCATCAGCTTGGCAACCTTGCCTTCGTAGATGCGGCCCGGCTCGACGTCGGAAACGATCTGCTCGATGCGCTTCTTCGCCGCGTCGCCCGCTTCGCGGTTGACCGAGGCGATGATCACGGTGCCGTCGTCGTTGATGTCGATCGTTGCACCGGTCTCTTCGGTGATCGAACGGATGGTCGCGCCACCCTTGCCGATCACTTCACGGATCTTGTCCGGGTGGATCTTGATGGTGATCAGGCGCGGAGCGTACTCGCTCATTTCCGTACGTGCAGTGGTGAGCGCCTTGCTCATCTCGCCGAGGATGTGCAGACGACCGCGCTTGGCCTGCTCCAGCGCCACCTTCATGATCTCTTCGGTGATGCCGTCGATCTTGATGTCCATCTGCAGCGCGGAGATACCGTCGGCGCTACCGGCCACCTTGAAATCCATGTCGCCGAGATGATCTTCGTCGCCCAGGATGTCGGACAGCACGACGAAGTCGCCGCCTTCCTTGACCAGACCCATCGCAATACCAGCCACCGGCGCCTTGAGCGGCACGCCTGCGTCCATCATCGCGAGCGAGGAACCGCACACCGAGGCCATCGACGAGGAACCGTTCGACTCGGTGATTTCCGAGACGACGCGCACCACGTACGGGAACTCTTCGATGCTCGGCTTCACGGCCTGCACGCCGCGCTTGGCGAGGCGGCCGTGGCCGATTTCGCGACGCTTCGGCGCACCGAAACGACCCGCTTCGCCGACCGAGAACGGAGGGAAGTTGTAATGGAACAGGAACGGATCCTTCGACTCGCCTTCCGGCGCATCGATGATCTGTGCATCACGCGTGGTGCCGAGCGTGACAACGACCAGTGCCTGCGTCTCGCCGCGGGTGAACAGCGCCGAACCATGGGTACGGGGCAGCACACCAACGCGCACGTTGATCGCGCGGACGTCATCGAGCTGACGGCCGTCGATACGCACCTTGGTCTTCAGCACGCTGTCGCGCATGGTGTGATATTCGAGCTCGCCGAATTCCTTCGACAGCTCGGCGGGGTGCCAGGCATTCGATTCAGCCTGCGCCTTCAGCTCACCCAGCACGTCAGCCTTGATCGCGGAAATCGCGTCGCGGCGCTGCAGCTTGTCGCGAACCTGGAACGCTTCGTCCAGCTTGTTGCCGACGGCGCCCTTGATGGCGGCAACCAGCGACTCGTTACGGGCCGGCGGCTGCCAGTCCCATGACGGCTTGGCGGCTTCGGCGGCCAGCTCGGCGATCGCACGGATCGCGATCTGCATCTGCTGGTGGCCGAACATCACCGCACCCAGCATGACGTCTTCGGACAGCAGCTTGGCTTCGGATTCCACCATCAGCACGGCACCGGTGGTACCGGCGACGACCAGGTCCAGCTCGGAGGTCTTCAGCTCGGTGTGCGACGGGTTCAGCAGGTACTGACCATTCGCGTAACCAACGCGGGCGGCGCCGATCGGACCCTTGAACGGGATACCGGCCAGGCTCAGCGCAGCGGAGGCGCCGAGCAGCGCGACGATGTCGCCATCAACCTCGGGGTTGAGCGATACGACCTGCGCGATGACCTGCACTTCGTTCTTGAAGTCTTCCGGGAACAGCGGACGCACCGGACGATCGATCAGACGCGAAGTCAGCGTCTCCTTCTCGGTCGGACGGCCTTCACGCTTGAAGAATCCACCCGGGATGCGCCCGGCGGAGTAGAACTTTTCAACGTAATCGACGGTGAGCGGGAAGAAATCCTGCCCTTCCTTTTGCTTGGTCGCAGCCACAGCGGTGACGAGCACCACGGTGCCGCCCATGCTGGCCATGACCGCACCGGACGCCTGGCGGGCAATTTCGCCCGTCTCCAGTGTGACTTCGTGACTACCGTACTGGAATGACTTGGTTACTTTTGCCACGTTGTTCTACTCCTCGTCCGGTGAATTAACGGCGCAGGCCGAGGCGTTCGATCAGGGTCTGATAGCGCGCAAGATCGCGATCCTTCAGATAGCTGAGCAGACGCTTGCGCTGGTTGACCAGCTTCAGCAGGCCACGGCGGGAATGGTGATCCTGCTTGTGCTCTTTGAAATGGCCGGTGAGATGGTCGATGCGGGCGGACAGCAACGCCACCTGGACTTCCGACGAGCCGGTATCGTTCGGCACGCGGCCGAAATCAGCAATGATCTTGCCGGTTTGTTCTGCAGTGAGGGACATGGGTATCTCTTCCTTAAAAGGCGATGCGAAGCTTGCGCAACGTCACCGCGATGACGTTGCGCAAGCTTCGCTTAGATGAATGAATGCGTTGAAATAACCTGTCTATTCTACTGATGCAGGTGGTGTTTCAACAAGTGCGAAGCGCTTCACAGGTGCAAATAGTCAGTCTGGCGGCAGGTTAAAGCCGCGCAGAATGCGCGTACGTCCCTCGACATCGACTTCAAGCAGGGCCAACAGCGCTCCGTCGCTGGCAAACGCGGCGCAGCGACCGGCGGGCGGTGACGGGACCAGCTGGATCGGTTGCCCCCGGGAAATGGCCATGGTCTGCGCCTCATCGAGCTGAACAGCCGGCAGTTCGCACAAACCGGCCGATACCGGCAGCAGCCAGGCCAACAGCGCCTCGTCGCCTTGTTCAGCCGCTTGTTGCAGCTCGTCCAGCGTCACCATACGCGGCTCGCGGAACGGCTCGACCCACAATCGACGCAAGGCGGTCAGATGCGCGCCGCAGCCCAGATCCTCGCCCAGATCCACCGCCAGGGACCGCACATAGGTGCCGGAGCCGCATTCCACGTGCAGTCGCAGCGTGTCGCCGTCGCGCGATAACAGGTCGAGCCGGTGCACATCCACCTCACGCGGCGGCACATCGACGATTTCGCCACGCCGCGCCTTGGCATACAGCCGCTCGCCATCTACCTTCAGGGCCGAATACATCGGCGGCACCTGAAAGATACGGCCGCGCAACTTGGCCAGCGCCGCTTCAATGCGGGCGTCGTCCAGCGGCGGCACGTCGCGCTGCTGCACGATGTCGCCTTCAGAATCGGCGCTGTCGGTGGTGATGCCGAGCCGGCAGTCAGCGACATATGCCTTGCGCGCGCCCAGCAGGCTGCCGGCCAGCTTGGTCGCCTCGCCAAAACACAATGGCAACAGGCCGGTCGCCAATGGGTCGAGTGCGCCCGTATGGCCACCCTTGGCCGCACGCAGCAGCCGCCGCACGGTTTGCAGCGCCTGGTTGGAACTCAGACCAATTGGCTTATCGAGCAGCACGATGCCGTGCAGATCGCGATAGTGAATACTCGGGGGCTTACTCATCGATTCAGCGGCACCGGACGTCGAAGATTCAATCCTGCTTGTCGCCAGACCCGTCGTCCGCGGACTTGTCGGCGCGCGGCAACAAATCACGCGCCTGGTCGCGCAACAGCGACTCGATCCGCTCGCCCTTGTCGACCGAATCGTCGTACTTGAACTTCAATTCGGGCACCCGTCGCATACGCATGCCGCTGTGCGCCAGCGAATGACGGATTTCGTGACCCATCTCATTGAGTGCCTTTACCGTCGGCAGGCCCTGTTCGGGCAGCATGGCGGTCACCCACACGGTGGCCCAGTCCAGATCGCGGGTAATTTCCACGTCGGACACACTGACTGACGGCAGCCCGTGATCGCGCACAGCCGCATGCACCAGCATGCCCAGTTCGCGGCGCAACTCGGCACCGATGCGGTCGGTACGTTTGAAATCACGGGATGGCATAAGAAAACTCCTTTAAAAGAACGAGGGACGAGGGACGAGTAGTGAGGGCGTC
Source organism: Rhodanobacter sp. MP7CTX1 (assembly GCF_014205795.1). GTDB lineage: Bacteria > Pseudomonadota > Gammaproteobacteria > Xanthomonadales > Rhodanobacteraceae > Rhodanobacter. The sequence goes on along the minus strand of NZ_JACHCN010000003.1, from coordinate 200,212 downwards.
GCAGTGGATATCTGCGCCCTCGCTACTCGCCCCTCGCCCCTGCTTGTTACAGCGTGCGTGCCACTTCGGTGCGTTCGAAGCACTCGATCTGGTCGCCCGGCTTGACGTCGTTGTACTGCTTGACCGCGATACCGCATTCCATGCCGTTGCGGACTTCGTCCACCAGCTCCTTGAAGCGGCGCAGCGATTCCAGTTCGCCTTCGAAGATCACCACGTTGTCGCGCAGCACGCGGATCGGCTTGCTGCGCTTGACGGAACCCTCGGTGACCATGCAACCGGCCACGGCACCGAACTTGGAGCTGCGGAACACATCGCGGACCTGCGCCGTACCGATGATTTCCTCGCGCACTTCCATGCCGAGCAAACCGGTGGCCGCCTGGGTCACCTGATCGATCACGTCATAGATGATCGAGAAGTAACGGACGTCCAGGCCGGACGTCTCGATCACCTTGCGAGCCGACGCATCGGCGCGCACGTTGAAGCCGATGATCAGCGCCTTCGAGGCCGCCGCCAGTGTGGCGTCGGATTCGTTGATGCCGCCCACGCCGGACGAAACCACGTTGACCCTGACCCGTTCGTTGCCGATCTGGGTCAGCGACTCGCGCAGTGCCTCGACCGAACCCTGTACATCGCCCTTGACGAGGATGTTGAGGGTCTGCTGTTCGACGCCCTGACCCATCTTCGCGATGATGTCTTCGAGCCGGTTGCTCTTGCTGACCATGCGCGTCTCGCGGCGCTTGAGCTCACGCTCCTGTGCCACTTCGCGGGCCAGCCGCTCATCTTCGACACAGACGAAGTCGTCGCCGGTTTCCGGCACGCCGGACAGACCCAGCACCTGCACCGGAATCGACGGGCCGGCTTCCAGCACCTGCTTGCCGGTTTCGTCGATCAGCGCACGCATGCGACCGTATTCGATGCCGCAGACGATGAAATCGCCCTTCTTCAAGGTGCCCTGCTGCACCAGCACGGTCGCCACCGGGCCACGGCCACGATCCAGGCTGGATTCGATCACCACGCCAGAGGCGCGGCCATCGGCAACGGCCTTGAGCTCCATCACTTCGGCCTGGATCGAGATCGCCTCAAGCAGATCCTCGATGCCGGCGCCGGTCTTGGCCGATACCGGGATGAACTGGACGTCGCCGCCCCAGTCTTCCGGCACCACTTCGTACTGCACCAGACCCTGCTTGACGTTGTCGGGATTGGCGCCGTCCTTGTCCATCTTGTTGACCGCGACGATCATCGGCACCTTGGCGGCACGCGCATGCTTCACCGCTTCAATGGTCTGCGGCATGACGCCGTCATCGGCAGCCACCACCAGCACCACGATGTCGGTCGACTGCGCGCCACGGGCACGCATCGAGGTGAACGCGGCATGGCCCGGGGTATCCAGGAAGGTGATCACGCCACGCGACGTCTGCACGTGATACGCACCGATGTGCTGGGTGATGCCGCCTGCTTCGCCGGATGCGACCTTGGTGGTACGGATGTAATCGAGCAGCGAGGTCTTGCCGTGATCGACGTGACCCATGATCGTCACTACCGGCGGACGCGTGGTCTTCTCGCCCTCCAGCTCGACGTTCTGGGTGTGCGCTGCCAGCGCTTCCTCGGCGTTGTTCTGGCTGTCGGCTACCGGTGTATGGCCGAGCTCTTCCACGACCAGCACGGCCGTATCGTGGTCGATGCTCTGGTTGATGGTCGCCATGACGCCCATCTTGAACAGCGCCTTGACTACCTCGGAACCCTTGACCGCCATCTTCTGCGCCAGCTCGGCGACGATATTGGTGTCGCCGACGACAACTTCACGCACCACAGGTGCTGTGGGACGGGAGAAGCCGTGCGGACCTGACGGCGCATTGCTGCTATTGCCGCGCGACATATCACGACCGCCGCTACGACCGGGCTTGCCGCGCTTGTTGCTGGACGAAGATCGGCGGGCCCGGTCGGCCTCGCTCAGATGCATCTGGCCGCCGGCAAAACGCTTGCCGCCGTCGCGCTCTTCCTTGCCACTGCCAGGCGTTTCACTGCGCTCGCGGGCATGCTTGGGTTTGTTGCGATTGGCATCGGTTGAGGGTGCCGCCGCAGCCGCACCGTTGGCGCTGGCCGCTGCCGGCCGGACCACAGGTGCCACCGGGGCAACCACCGCCACGGGCGCAGGTGCAGGCGGCGCCGGTACCGGCTTCACCAGCTTTTCGCGTTTGCGCGGCTCATGAATGCGCGGCAGGATCATGCCCAGATCGCGCTGATCCATCCGTTGGACCGCCTGCACGTCGTCGACAACATCCGGCGCCACGGCACTGACCACCGGTTCCGGCGCCGCCTCGGGCTCGGCGCTGTCCTTCACCGATTCAGCGGCTGTAGCCGCAGCGGCGGCGAGGTGCTGTGCCTTCTCGTGCGCCCGCTGCTGCTCATCCAGGGCGCGCTGCTGCGCTTCTTCCTGACGGCGCTGCTCGGCTTCGAGCTGTTCCTGTTCTTCCTGCTCGCGCTGCTGCTGGGATGCCTGCAGCTTGCGCACGGCATCTTCGCGCTCGACGTCGACGCTGGCTTCCTCAGCGATCACGCTGCGCTTGACGTAGGTTCGCTTGGCGCGCACTTCGACGTTGACCGTCTTGGCTGAACCAGCTGTCCCGCGGGCACCCGGCGTCGCCACTTTCAGCTCGCCGACGGTCCGTCGCTTGAGCGTGATCTGACGTGGCGCGCTGTCATCGGCTTCCGCAATGGCTTCATTCTTTCCATGCGTGCGACGCAGGAATCCCAGCAGCTTCACCTTTTCGGTGCTGCTGATGATTTGCTCCTGATCGGAGAATTTCATGCCTGCCTCGCCAAGCTGCGTCAGCAGCTTGTCGACCGGCATACCCAGTACCTGGGCTAGTTGTTTGATCGTGACGTCCGACATCGTTTTGTTGCTCCGCCGTTCCCGCGCTTATCATCTGTGCGGCATTATCTGCGCCGCCACCTCCATCCATGGTGAAAGACTCCAGGGAGCCTTTCCCGGCGCACCCATCCAGGGTGCTGCCTCCCGCCCCGCGGTTAGCCGCCTTTCTCCAGCCGCGCGATCATCGGCGCACGAGCGGCCATGATCAGTGCTGCAGCGCGTTCTTCGTTCATGCCTTCGATATCGATCAGGTCATCTACCGCCAGATCCGCCAGATCATCGACCGTGCTCACTTCGCGGGCAGCCAGTGCATAGGCCGTCGCTTCGTCCATGCCTTCCAGCGCCAGCAGCTCGTCGGACGGCTGATGTTCGTCGACGCCCTCCTCCACGGCCAGTGCCTCGGTCAGCAACGCGTCGCGTGCACGGGCGCGCAGCTCCTCGACGATATCTTCGTCGAAACCCTCCACCGCAAGCAGCTCGGCGCTGGGCACATAGGCGATTTCCTCGACGCTGGAGAAGCCTTCCTGAACCAGGATAACGGCAATCTCCTGATCCACTTCGAGCTTCTCCATGAACAGCTGGCGCGCGGCCTCCTGCTCGGACTCACTCTTGGCGGTGACCTGGTCCTGGGTCATCACGTTGAGCTGCCAGCCGGTGAGCTTGCTCGCCAGACGCACGTTCTGGCCACCGCGGCCGATGGCCTGGGACAACTTGTCCTCGGCCACCGCGATATCCATCGAATGCTTTTCCTCGTCCATGATGATGGACTGCACTTCCGCCGGCGCCATCGCATTGATGACGTACTGCGCCTGGTTTTCGTGCCACAGGATGATGTCGACGCGCTCGCCGTTCAGATCATTGGAGACGGCCTGCACGCGCGAACCGCGCATGCCGATGCAGGCACCGATCGGATCGGTGCGGCTGTCGTGCGCGAGCACGGCGATCTTTGCGCGATCGCCCGGGTCGCGGGCACAGCCCTTGATCTCGACCAGGCCCTGGCCGACTTCCGGCACCTCGAGCTTGAACAGCTCGATCATGAATTCCGGTGCGGCACGTGACACGAACAGCTGTGGACCGCGCGCTTCGGACTTCACTTCGTAAAGATAGCCACGCACGCGATCACCAACGCGGGCCGATTCGCGAGGAATCGTCTTGTCGCGGGGAATGAACGCCTCGGCATTGCTGCCCAGGTCGAGGTAGATATTGCCGCGCTCGACGCGCTTGACGATGCCGGTCACCAGCTCACCGACGCGATCAGCGAAGGCATCGACTACCTGCTGGCGTTCGGCCTCGCGCACGCGCTGCACGATCACCTGTTTGGCGGCCTGCGCGGCAATGCGTCCGAATTCGGCGTTCTCGACCTGCTGCTCGACATATTCGCCAACTTCGGCGTCCGCGCGCTCATCCAGCGCATCCATCAGGCGCAGCTGGTAAGACGGCGATTCCATCTCGCCATCATCGGCAATGACTTCCCAGCGACGGAACGTCTCGTACTCGCCGGTATCCTGGTTGATGGATACGCGAATGTCAGGCTCCTCTTCCGGGTAGCGCTTTTTCGCAGCCGAAGCCAACGCAGCTTCCATCGCTTCGAAAATGACTTCGCGCGGCACGCCCTTTTCATTGGCGACCGCATCAACGACCAGCAAAAGCTCTTTGCTCATTGCAGCAACTCCATAGACGCCAGTGACGTCCTATCGCTCAAGATTGATTTATTTCGTGGCCTTGGGGGCCGCTGTCTTGCCACCGCGCTTGGGCTGCGGGGCATAACCCAGTGCAACCCAGTCCGGCACCACACGCGCACTTTCCACCAGCGCATGCTCGAATTCGAATGTCTTGCCTTCGGCTTCCAGCGTAATCCGCTCGCCTTCCACCATTAGTACTTTGCCGCGCAGGCGACGACGTCCTTCCAACGGCGCCTTCAGCAGCAATTTCACTTCCTGCCCGCTGACTTTCGCGAAATGCGCGGCCGTGAACAGCGGTCGATCGAGGCCGGGCGATGAAACCTCCAGCACGTAATGGCCGGGAATCGGATCCTCGACATCGAGCAGCGCGGACAACTCGCGGCTGGCCGTTTCGCAATCCTCGACGCCGACTTCGCGACGTACGCCGTCTTCGTCCTGCGCGCTCTTATCGGCCCCGTCCTTGTCAAGCAAGTCCAGGTAAACCCGCAGGGTACTCTGCCCGTGCGACGGGGTGAACTCCACGCCAAGGCATTCCAGGCCCAGATCGGCCAAGACCCCGGTGAAGCGTTGTGTCAGTGCGTATGTATCCATGGGCTCGTTCTCCCAGACCACTCTTTATCCGAGCGGCAGAAACAAAAAATGGGCTCCAACGGCCCATTTCCTTATCTCGCCGATGTCCCTCCTCGTGTAGCTCCTTCCAACGCGGGATTGCCGGAGCAACCACTCGCGACGCATCCGTGCGCCCAACAAAAAAGCCTCACGAGGAGGCTTTCTTGCACCAAGAAAGATCTGGTAGCGGGGGCAGGATTCGAACCTGCGACCTTCGGGTTATGAGCCCGACGAGCTGCCAGACTGCTCCACCCCGCATCAGAGTCCGAAGAGTCTAACGGGGTGGCCAGTTTCTTGCAAGCCTCAACGTCAACTATTCAACAATTAATCACTACGCAGTGTCATATCACCACTGCCGTACACAAGACATCAAAGACCGAACGCGTGCCTGCACCAGGCAAACAACGGACCCCAGTACAAACCCAGCACCAGCAGCGACAGTGCATTCAACGAAAGCACCACGCGCAATGGCACATCAGGCTTGGACTGCAACACGCTGCCTTCGGCCGGCTTGTCGAAGTACATCACCTTGATGACATACAGGTAGTAATACAGGCCGATGATTGCAAACACGATACCAACGATGCCAAGCCACATCATGTGCGAATGGATCGCGGCCTCCAGCACCAGCGCCTTGGCCCAGAAACCGAACAGCGGTGGCACGCCGGCCAGCGACAACATAATCAGCAGCATCAGGAACGCCATCCACGGCGACTTCTGATTGAGTCCCTTAAGGTCGGCGATCTCTTCGCATTCAAAACCCGCACGCGCCAGCGCCAGGATCACACCGAACGCGGCCACACTCATCACTGCATAACTGAGCGCGTAGAACATTGCCGCGGCATAACCTTCCGGCCCGGCGGCGGCCAGACCCAGCAGCAGGTAACCCATGTGCGAGATGGTCGAATAGGCCAGCATGCGCTTGAGGTTGGTCTGCACGATGGCAACCAGGTTGCCGATCGCCAGCGACAGTACGGCCAGCACCGCCAGCATCAGTTGCCAATGCTGCGACAGGTCGCCCATGCCCGAACTGAGCAGACGGTAAGCCATGCCGAACGCGGCCAGCTTCGAGCCCGACGCAATGAACGTGGTGACCGGAGTCGGCGCGCCCTGATAGACGTCCGGAATCCACATGTGGAACGGCGCGGCACCGAGCTTGAAACCGATGCCGACGATCATGAAGATCAGCCCGAACAGCAGCAGGTTCGGCGCCGTGGTGTACGCCATCACGTGGTGCAATTGCGCCAGATCCAGACTTGGTGTGCCGCCCATGCCGGAGGCGCCATAAACCATCGACATACCGTACAACAGCATGCCCGAGGCCAGTGCGCCCAACACGAAGTACTTGATCGCGGCCTCGGATGGCAATTTCGAATCGCGGTTCAACGCCACCAGCGCATACGAGGACAGCGACATCAGCTCCAGCCCCAGGTACAGGGTGACGAAGTTGCCTGCCGAAACGAGCAGCATCACGCCGAGTACAGCGAAGATCAGCAGCGTGTAGAACTCGCCAATGAACAGTTTGCGATCGATCAGATACGGTCGGGCGTAGACACATATCATCGCGGTGGTACCCAGCGCGAAGACCTTGAGTATCTCGGACACCTGATCGCGCACAAACATGCCGCCGAACGCCGTCACGCTTTGCTCAGGCTGACCAGCAATCACCAGATAGATAGTTACCAGCAACACGGCGATCGCAAGCCAGTGCAGCAGCGGTCGCTGCGCGGGCTTCATGAAGGCGTCCAGCAACAACAGCAGGCACGCCGCCGCCACCAGATAGAACTCTGGCAGCAGGATCAGGATGTCATTCAGGGTGGGCATGTTGGATCCCGATCAAATCTTGTGGATGGCGAGCTGCTGCACCAGCTGCGACACCGAGGTGCCCATCAGGTGAACCAGCGGCTGCGGCCAGACGCCGAGCGCGAGTACCGCCGCGGCGAACGCGGCCAGCACGAACGTCTCGCGGCCGTTGATTTCCTTCATCTCGGCCACGTGCGGATTGGTGATGTCGCCCCACAGCACGCGCTTGACGAGCCACAGCGTGTATCCCGCGCCGATAACCAGGGTGAATGCGGCAAACAGCGCGATCCACGGGCTCGCACTGAAGCTGGCCAGGATCACCATGAACTCGCCGACAAACCCGCTGGTGCCCGGCAGACCACAATTGGCCATGGCAAACAGCACATAGAAGAAGCCGAACCACGGCATCACGTTGATGACGCCGCCGTAATCCTTGATCTGGCGTGTGTGCAAGCGGTCGTACATGACGCCGATGCAGGTAAACATCGCGCCCGAGACGAAGCCGTGCGAAATCATCTGCACCATCGCGCCCTGCATGCCCAGCAGCGCCATGTCGCCATAACCCGGCTGACGCACCAGCATGAACGCGATGAAGATGCCCAGCGTGACGAAGCCCATGTGGGCTACCGAGGAATACGCGACCAGCTTCTTCATGTCCTCCTGTACGAGCGCGACATAGCCGATATAGACGATCGCGATCAGGCTCAACAAGATCACCAGCCACGCGTAATGCGCACCCGCGTCAGGCGTGATCGGCAGGATGAAGCGCAGGATTCCGTACGTGCCGACTTTCAGCATCACCGCCGCCAGCACCACCGAGCCGCCCGTCGGCGCCTCCACGTGGGCATCCGGCAACCACGTGTGCACCGGCACCATCGGCACCTTGATGGCAAACGCGATCAGGAACGCGAAGAAGATCCAGGTTTGCTCCTGCATCGTCAGCGGCAACGCCGCCAGCGTGGCCATGTCGAACGTGTGCGCCTGCTGATACAGATACAGCAGCGCGATCAACATGAAGACCGAGCCGAAGAATGTGTAGATGAAGAACTTCAGCGTCGCATACACGCGACGCGGGCCACCCCAGATGCCGATCAGGATGAACATCGGAATCAGGATCGCCTCGAACAACGCGTAGAACAGCAGCGCATCCGTGGCGCAGAACACGCCGATCAGCAAGCCTTCAAGAATCAGCATCGCGGCCATGTACTGGTGCGGCTTGTCCTGGATGACTTGCCATGCACCGACGATCACCAGGATGCCGACGAAGGTGCTCATCAGGATCAGCGCCACCGAAATGCCGTCGACCGCCAGGCTGTAGTGGACGCCCCATGAGGCTATCCACAGATAGCTTTCATTGAGCTGCATGCCGCCCGCATCGGGGTGGTATTGCACCAGTAGAAACAGGCTGACGACGAAGGTCAGCACGGCCACCAGCAGTGACAGCCAGCGTGCCAGGTTGGGCCGGCTGGCGCCGGCAAGCAGCACCGGAATGCCGCCGGCGATGGGGAGCCAGATCAGCAGGCTGAGCAAGTGATTGAACATGTGTGCTTGCTTCCCTTATTGCCCGACGAGGCCGGAACCGACCAGCCCGGAACCAAACAGCCAGTACCCACCGAGCAGCAGGATCAGGCCAAGAATCATCGCGAATGCGTAGTGATAGAGATAACCCGATTGCAGACGACGCATCAGGGCGGCGATGCGGTGAACCATGCTCACCGAACCGTTCACCATGGTGTCGTCGATAACCGCCGTGTCACCCGCCTTCCAGAACAGCCGACCAAGCATGACCCCGCCACGCGCAAACACCGCAAAGTAGACATCGTCGACCCAGTACTTGCGGTCAAGAATCGTCCAGAACGGCTTCAGCGCGGACTTGATCTTGCCGGCCATCGCCGGATTGAACAGGTAGATATAAGTGGTAATCGCGAACGCGAGGGCAACCAGCCCAAACGGCAACTGCCCGAACCCTTTCAACGCCATCGTCAGCGAACCGTCGAACTCGTGCCCCAGTTCGGCCAGCACGTTGTTCGCCTCATTCACATGGATCGCGCTGCCGAACCAGTTGCCGAACAGCATCGGCCCGACCGTGACATAGCCGACCAGCAGCGACGGAATCGCCAGCAGCACCAGCGGCAGCGTCACCACCCACGGCGATTCCTTCGGCGCATGATCCAGCACGCCCGGCTCATGATGATCATGGTCGTCATGATGCTCGTTGTGATGCACGTGCTCGTGGTGCTCGAGAACCGTGAAGCGCTCCTTGCCATGGAACGTCAGGTACATCTGGCGGAACGTGTACAACCCGGTCACCAGCGCGCCGGCCATCACGCAGAAATACGCGTAGCCCGCACCCCAGCGGTGCGACAGGCCGACTGCCTCGATGATCGAATCCTTCGAGTAGAAACCTGCAAAGAACGGCACGCCGCACAGTGCCAGCGAACCGATCCACATCGTGATCCAGGTGATCGGCATGTATTTTCGCAGGCCGCCCATGTAGCGCATGTCCTGCTCGTGATGCATCGCGATGATCACCGAGCCGGCACCGAGGAACAGCAGCGCCTTGAAGAACGCATGGGTCATCAGGTGATACACCGCACCGCTATACGCGGACACGCCCAGCGCGACTGTCATGTAACCGAGCTGCGACAGCGTCGAATACGCGATCACCCGCTTGATGTCGTTCTGCACGATGCCGATCAGGCCAGTGAACAGCGCCGTGGTGGCACCGATGACCAGCACGAAGCTGAGAGCACCCTCCGACAGCTCGAACAGCGGCGACATGCGCGCCACCATGAAGATGCCGGCAGTCACCATCGTGGCCGCGTGGATCAGCGCGGAGATCGGCGTCGGACCTTCCATCGAGTCCGGCAACCACACATGTAGCGGCACTTGCGCGGACTTGCCCATCGCACCGATGAACAACAGGATGCAGATCACCGTTGCCGCATCCCAATGCGTGTTCGCCGTGATCTGCAGCGTCTTGCCGACCAGGCTGGGAGCTGCTCCGAACGCCGTGGCGTAATCGAACGTGCCCAGGAAATACAGGACCGCCGCGATGCCGAGCAGGAAGCCGAAGTCGCCCACGCGGTTGATCAGGAACGCCTTCAGGCTGGCGAAAATCGCCGTCGGCCGCTTGTACCAGAAGCCAATCAGCAGGTACGACACCAGGCCCACACCTTCCCAGCCGAAGAACAGCTGCATGAAGTTGTTGCTCATGACCAGCATGAACATCGAGAACGTGAACAGCGAGATGTAGCTGAAGAAGCGCTGATAGCCGTCGTCGTCAGCCATGTAGCCAATCGTGTAAACGTGCACCAGCAGCGATACGAAGCTCACCACCACTAGCATCATCGCGGTCAACCGGTCGACCAGGAAGCCGACGCTGGCATTGAAGTGACCGATCTGGAACCAGGTGTAGATGTTCTGGTTGTACTCGGCAGCCCCGCCGTAGGTGAGCTGGTAAAGCACATAGAACGACAGTGCGCAGGACAGCGCGACACCGAGGATAGTGACGGTATGCGAGCCGGCGCGACCGATGAACCGGCCAAGGAACCCGGCCAGCACACAGCCGACCAGCGGGGCCAGCGCGATGATCAGCAGAATGGATGTCGAAAGCTGCATCGGGTCAACCCTTCATACTGTCGATGTCGGCGATATTGATGGTGCTGCGATTGCGGAACAGCAGCACCAGGATCGCCAGGCCGATGGCGGCTTCCGCCGCGGCCACGGTAAGGATGAAGAACACGAACACCTGCCCTGACACGTCGCCGAGAAAACGCGAGAACGCCACGAAGTTCGTATTCACCGCCAGCAGCATCAGCTCGATCGACATCAACAGCACGATGACGTTCTTGCGATTGATGAACAGGCCGGCGACGGCAATGCAGAACAGCACGGCGCCGAGCACGATGTAGTGCGAGAGCGTGATCATGGTTTGGACTCCTGCGGCGTGGCCGGCGATTCCCCTGCGGGGCGCTCGCTGGCCATCTTCACGATACGGATGCGATCACGCGGATTGACCGCGACCTGCTGACTGGCCGATTCGTGGCGCATATCACCGCGTTGGCGCAAGGTCAGCGCCACCGCCGCCACCACACCCACGGTGAGGATCAGCGCAGCGATCTCGAACGGCAGCAGGTATTGCGTGTAGAGCGCACGGCCCAGCCACGCGGTGTTGGACATGCCGGCGACGGTCGCCGGATTGGCGCCCATGATCTGCACATGCATCGCCCGCACGCCGATCAAGCCGAGCATCTCCGCAAGCATCGCCAGCGCCACGATCAAGCCGACCGGAAGGAACTTCACGAAGCCCTCGCGCATCTTTTCCTGGTCGATGTCTAGCATCATCACCACGAACAGGAACAGCACCATCACGGCGCCCACATAGACCACGATCAGCGCCAGCGCGAGAAACTCCGCTTCAGCGAGCATCCACAGGCAGGCCGTACTGAAGAAAGTGAGCACCAGCGCCAGCACCGCATGCACGGTGTTGCGCAAGGTGATCACCGACAATGCGGCGGCCACGGTGACGAAGCTGAAAGCGTAGAAGCAGATGAGTTGGAACAGTTGGGGATTCATCTTGGCCTCAGCGGTACGCTGCGTCTTGTGCACGATCGGCGGCGATCTGGTGTTCAAAGCGATCGCCGATGGCGAGCAACTTCGTCTTGTCCACAATGTTTTCGCCGCGATGCTCGAAGTGGTATTCGTGGATGCTGGTCTCGACGATCGAATCGACCGGGCAGCTCTCTTCGCAGAAGCCGCAGAAGATGCACTTGAACAGATCGATGTCGTAGCGCGTGGTGCGGCGCTGGCCGTCGCTTTCGCGGGGCGCCGAATCGATCGTGATCGCCAGTGCCGGGCACACCGCTTCGCACAGCTTGCAGGCGATGCAGCGCTCTTCACCGTTCGCATAGCGACGCAGCGCATGCAGACCGCGGAAACGGTTCGACTTGGGGATGTGCTCCATCGGATAGCGCACGGTGTACTTCGGCTTGAACATGTAACCGAGCGTCAGTCCCATGCCCTGGAACAGCTCGATCAGCAGCAGACTCTTGAAATAAGCGGATATGCGATTCATTGGATTCTTTATGCCCCCATGCCCACGCCGACCCAGCCGTAGTACTTCATGCAGCCGGCGACCAGCACCCAGACGATGGCGATCGGGATAAGCACCTTCCAGCCGAGCCGCATGATCTGGTCATAGCGATAGCGCGGAAAGGTAGCGCGGAACCACAGGAACATGAACGCGAAAAGGAAGGCCTTGATGAACAGCCAGATGAAGCCGCCTGTCCAGATCCAGTTGACCCACGGCGACACGTCGGCGGTGATCACGCCCTGCAGCGGGCTGAGCCAGCCGCCCATGAACAGGATCGAGGCGAGGAAGCTGATCAGGATCATGTTGGCGTATTCGGCCAGGAAAAAGATCGCAAACGCCGAGCCGGAATATTCCACATGGAAGCCCGCGACGATTTCCGACTCGCCCTCGGCCACGTCGAACGGCGCGCGATTCGTCTCGGCCACGCCGGAGATGAAATAGATCACGAACACCGGCAGCAGTGGCAGCCAATACCAGTTGAACAGTCCCTTGTGGCCAGCCTGCGCGTTGACGATGTCGGTGAGGTTCAAGCTGCCGGCGAGCACCAGCACGCAGACCAGGCACAGACCCATCGCCAGCTCATAGGAAATCACCTGCGCGGCCGAACGCATCGCACCGAGCAGCGCATAACGAGAGTTGGACGCCCAGCCGGCGAGGATGATGCCGTAGACACCCAGCGACGTCATCGCCAGCAGATACAGCACGCCCGCGTTCGCGTTCGACAGCACCATCTTGCTGCTGAACGGAACCACCGCCCACGCCGCCAGTGCCGGAATCAGCGCCAGCAACGGCGCCAGGTAGTACAGGAACTTGTTCGCATTGGTCGGCAGGATCACTTCCTTGATCAGCAGCTTGACCACGTCCGCGAACGCCTGCAGCAAACCGAACGGTCCGATCTTGTTCGGTCCCAGGCGCACATGCATCCAGCCGATGACCTTGCGCTCCCAGTACACGAACATCGCCACGGCAATGATCAGCGGCACCGTGATGCACAGGATGAAGATGATCGGCCACAGGAGCTGTTGGATAAGTTGATCAACCATGATGCTTATGCCTTGCTCAAGTTGATGGCTGCGCCATACGGCGGCAGCGTGGCGGTGAGATCCTGGGCAGCTTCGATCCATGCCGTACCATCCGGCACGGCCCGGTCGATCACCAGCGGCAATACCACATCGCCGACAAGCACTTCGCCGTTCTCGGACAAGCCCAGTCGCTTCGCTTCTTCTGCATTGAGGCGGACCGCCGGTGCGCGATTCAACGGATGCGCGTTCAGTGCCGTAGCACGACGAAGCACGGCGTCGCCGCGATAGATCGGCCAGGTAGCCAGACGAGTCAGACCGCTGACAGACGGGCGCGTGGTCAGTCCGTTGCGCAGTGGCACTGCATGCTTGCTGATGCCATCGCGCAAGCCAGCGAGGTCGTCGAATTCGAAACCGGCCAGCTGCAATGCACCGCCCAGCGCACGCAGCACGCGCCAGCCCGGGCGGGCCTGACCGGGCGCCTTCGCACCGGCAGTCACGCCCTGCGCCAGGCCATCGACGTTGACCAGGGTGGCATCGATCTCCGGCAGCAGCGCGATCGGCAGCAGCACGTCCGCCACTTCGCGCAATGCCGGACTCGCGTAGGCGCTGAACGCGATGACCTGCTCTGCCGCACGCAATGCCTTCAGCGCCGCGGCGCCATCGGCGAAATCGTGCGGCGGCTCGACGCCGTACAACACATAACCCTTGCGCGACTGCGTCAGCATCGCCTGCGCGTCCAGCCCGCCGTTACCCGGTACCACGCCAAGCGCGGCCAGACCCATCGCGTTCGCGCCGACCGGCAATTCGTTGTAGCCAGCACCGGTAGCCTTGGCGATGAAATGGGCGATCGTACGCAGCCACGAAGCCTGCGGATGGGTCACCGCTGCCTCGCCGAGTATCACCACGGCCTTGCCCGACTTCAGCGCAGCAATCGCGTCGTCATCGCCTTGATCGCTTTGCGCACCATTGATGGCATCGCCCAAGGCAACCGGCGCGTCAGCACCCGCTGTCACGGCGGCCTTGGCCAGCGACAGCAGCGCATCCACCAGTGCCTGCGGCGCGACGATCGCCTCGCCTGCAAGCTTGTAATTGAAATCGAAATGCGCCGGGTTGACGGTATAGACCTTGGCGCCCTTCTTCACCGCTTGATGCAGGCGATGGTTCAACAGCGGCATCTCGTGCCGCAGGTCGGAACCCACCAGCAGTGCTGTCCTGACCTGGCTGACTTCGGACACCGGCAGCGCGAACGGCTGCGCCACGGCGTTGTCGGCAAAATCGAGCTGACGCAGACGATGATCGATGTGAGCGCTGCCCAGTCCGCGGGCAAGCCGCATCAGCAGGTCAGCTTCCTCGTTCGAGGTGGCGGGATGCACCAGCAGGCCCAGATCATTGCCCGGCGCCTTTTTCAGTGCCTCACCGGCAAACTGCAACGCATCTTCCCAGGTCGTTACCTGCCACTGGCCATTGCGCTTCACTTCCGGCGCACTCAGACGATCGGCGGCGTACAGGCCCTGATGGCTGTAGCGATCGCGATCGGACAACCAGCATTCGTTGATCGCTTCGTTGTCGCGCGGCACGGTGCGCAGCACTTCGCCGCGGCGGGTGTGCAGCCACAGGTTGGAACCCAGCGCATCGTGGTAACCGATCGACGGTTTGGCGATCAGTTCCCAGGCGCGCGCCTGGAACTGGAAAGGCTTGTTGGTCAGCGCACCGACCGGACAGACGTCGACAATGTTGCCCGACAGCTCGGTCTCGATCGTCTTGCCGATGTAGGTGCCGATCTGCAGATTCTCGCCGCGACCCATGCCGCCCAGTTCATAGGTGCCGGCAATCTCGCTGGTGAAACGCACGCAGCGGGTGCACTGGATGCAGCGGGTCATCTCGGTGGCAACCAGCGGACCGATATTCTCGTCGGCGATGACACGCTTGCGCTCGTTGTAGCGCGATACGCTGCGACCGTAACCGAGCGCGACGTCCTGCAATTCGCACTCGCCGCCCTGATCGCAGATCGGACAATCGAGCGGATGGTTGATCAGCAGGAACTCCATCACGTCGCGCTGGAATTTCAGCGCCTTGTCCGAACGTGTGGTCACCTTCATGCCTTCCGCCACCGGCGTGGCGCAGGCTGGCTGCGGCTTGGGCATCAGCTTGCCGCCCATCTCCACATCGACCAGGCACATGCGGCAGTTCGCGGCGATCGGCAGTTTGCGGTGGTAGCAGAAACGCGGAATCGCGACGCCAAGCGCATCGGCTGCCTCGATGATCATGGCGCCCTTGCGGATCTGCGTGGGCTTGCCATCGACCTCGATATTCAGCAGGTCGGGGGCCACGTTGTTGACGGGCTGCGCGCTCATGCAGCAACTCCACGGTTAGCTTCGGCAAGCCGGTCTTCGGTCATCGACCGACCATGCTGCACGTAATATTCAAACTCATCCCAGTAGCGCGCCAGGAAACCCTGTACCGGCCACGCAGCGGCCTCACCGAACGCACAGATGGTGTGCCCCTCGATCTGGCCCGCAACCGCCTTGAGGCGATGCAGATCGTCCTGTGTGCCCTGCCCTTCGACGATGCGCGTGAGCACCCGGTACATCCAGCCGGTGCCTTCGCGGCACGGCGTGCACTGACCGCACGACTCAGCGAAGTAGAAGCGCGAGATGCGATGGCAGACCTTGACCATACAGGTGGTTTCGTCCATCACCACCACAGCACCCGAACCAAGACCGGAGCCCGCCTTCTGCAGACAGTCGTAGTCCATCGTGCTTTCCATCATCACGTCGGCCGGCAGCACCTTCATCGAGGAACCACCGGGGATCACGGCCTTGAGCTTGTGACCGTTGCGCACCCCTCCGGCCATCTCCAGCAGATCCTTGAACGAGGTGCCCAGACGGATCTCGAAGTTGCCTGGATTGTTGACGTGACCGGAGACCGAGAAAATCTTCGGGCCGCCATTATTCGGCTTGCCAAGGTTGAGGAACCAGTCGGCGCCGTTGCGCAGGATCGCCGGTACCGAGGCATAGGTCTCGGTGTTGTTGATCGTGGTCGGCTTGCCGTACAGGCCAAAGTTGGCCGGGAAAGGCGGCTTGAAGCGCGGCTGGCCCTTCTTGCCTTCCAGCGACTCCATCAGCGCCGTCTCTTCACCACAGATGTAGGCACCCGCGCCAAGAGCGGTATAGATGTCCACGTCCAGCCCGGTGCCCTGGATATTCTTGCCGAGCAGGCCGGCAGCGTACGCTTCCTTCAGCGCCTCTTCGAGATGCTCGTACGGCTCGTGGTGAAACTCGCCGCGCAAATAGTTGTAGGCCACCGTGGAACCGGTGCAGTAGCACGCGATCGCCATGCCCTCGATCACCGAGTGCGGGTTGTAGCGCAGGATGTCGCGATCCTTCGCCGTGCCCGGCTCGGACTCGTCCGAGTTGCACAGGATGTACTTCTGCATCGTGCCTTTCGGCATGAACGACCACTTCAGGCCGGTCGGGAAACCCGCACCGCCACGGCCGCGCAGGCTGCTTTTCTTGACTTCCTCGATCAGCGACGCCGGATCGGGCTTCTCGGCGAGGATCTTTTTCCACGCCTTGTAGCCATCGACCTGGAGATAGCTGTCCAATGCCCACGGCTTGTCAAAATGCAGCGTGGTGTAGACGACTTGATGTTCCTGGGGTGCGGGTCCGACGGCCATGATTATTCCAACCCGTCCAGAATTTCGTCGAGCTTCTCGGGCGTGAGATGCTCGTGGTAGTGCCCATTGACGGTCATCGCCGGCGCATACACGCAGGCAGCGATGCATTCTTCTTCGCGCTTCAGATACACGCGGCCGTCCGGCGTGCTCTCGCCGGTCTTGATGCCGAGCTTCTTCTCGCAATGGCGCACCAGGTCATCGGCGCCGTTGAGCCAGCACGAGATGTTGGTGCAGATCGCCACGTTGTTGCGGCCGACCGGCTTGGTCTCCAGCATCGAGTAGAAACTGGCCACCTCGTAAGCCCACACCGCAGGCAGGTCGAGATATTTCGCGACCGCCGTGATCAGCTCATCGGTGAGGAAACCCTGGTTCTGCTCCTGTGCTGCGAACAGCGCCTGGATCACCGCCGAGCGCTTGCGGTCGGGCGGAAACTTGGCGACCCATTCGTCGATGTGATGACGGGTGTGGTCGTTGAGAACGGCAAGCGGATCGATGTTCCTGACCTGCTCGAAATGTCCGGTGGCTTTCATGTGTGCTCTTCCTCCGGGCTCAGCGATCGACTTCGCCGAACACGAGGTCATAGGTACCGATCATGGCGACCACGTCGGCGAGCATGTGGCCGCGCACGATGGTGTCCATGGACGACAGATGGGCAAAACCCGGCGCACGCAGGTGCACACGGAACGGCTTGTTCGCACCGTCGGAAACCAGGAAGCAACCGAACTCGCCCTTTGGCGCCTCGACCGCGGCATAGGTTTCGCCGGCCGGCACGCAGTAGCCTTCGGTGAACAATTTGAAGTGATGGATCAACGCTTCCATGTCCTCCTTCATCTCGACCCGTGACGGCGGTGCGACCTTGAAGTTTTTCAGCATCACCGGACCGGGATTCGCCTTCAGCCACTTCACGCACTGCTGGATGATCCGGTTCGACTGGCGCATCTCTTCCACGCGACACAGGTAACGGTCGTAGCAGTCGCCGCCGACGCCAACCGGAATGTCGAAATCCATCTCGGCGTATTTCGCGTACGGCTGCTTCTTGCGCAGATCCCACTCGACGCCGGAGCCGCGCAGCATCACGCCGGTCATGCCCCACTGCTGGGCAAGCTCCGGACTGATCACGCCGATACCGACGGTGCGCTGTTTCCAGATGCGGTTGTTGGTGAGTAGGTCCTCGTACTCGTCCACCTTGCTCGGGAAATCAGCAGTGAACGCTTCCAGGTAATCCAGCATCGAACCTTCGCGCCAGCTGTTGATGCGCTTCAGGTCCTTGCCCTTGTGCCACGGCGACTCGCGATACTGCGACATGTGGTCCGGCAGATCGCGATAGACGCCGCCGGGACGGTAATACGTCGCGTGCATGCGCGCGCCGGACACTGCCTCATAGACGTCCATCAGCTCTTCGCGTTCGCGGAAGGCGTACAGGAATACCGCCATCGCACCAAGATCGAGCGCGTTCGAACCGATCCACATCAAGTGGTTCAGGATGCGCGTGATCTCGTCGAACATGGTGCGGATGTACTGCGCACGCTCCGGCGCCTCGATTCCCAGCAGGGTCTCGATCGCCTTTACGTAGGCGTGTTCGTTGCACATCATCGAGACGTAATCGAGCCGGTCCATGTAACCGATCGACTGATTGAACGGCTTGGACTCGGCCAGCTTCTCGGTGCCACGATGCAGCAGGCCCACATGCGGATCGGCGCGAACGATGGTCTCGCCGTCCATCTCCATGATCAGGCGCAGCACGCCGTGCGCGGCCGGATGCTGGGGGCCGAAGTTCATCGTGTAGTTGCGAATTTCCTGCATGCTCAATTCTCCCGCCAGTGATCGGCGGCTTCGGCCTTGGCCTGCATCAGATCGGCATCGTCGCGGATGGTGCGCGGCACCAGGATGCGCGGCTCGATCGATACGGGTTCGTAGATCACCCGCTTTTGCTCGGGGTCGTAACGCACCTCGACGTTGCCGATCAGCGGGAAGTCCTTGCGGAATGGATGGCCGACAAAACCGTAGTCGGTGAGGATGCGACGCAGATCCGGGTGACCATCGAAGATGATGCCGTACAGATCGAATGTCTCGCGCTCGAACCAGTTCACGCCCGGCCATACCAGAGTCAGCGAGGGCACCACCGGCAGCGTGTCGTCTTCACAGAAAACGCGCAGGCGCAGGCGATGGTTGTGCTCGATCGACAGCAGATGAACTACCGAGGCGAACCGGCGGGGCTCGTTGTTGCCACGCGGGCGTCCGGCCCAGTCGAAACGGCCCATGGCCTGGCCTTCAACGCCGCGCGAGAAGCCATCACCGCCAGCGGTGTTGGTTTCCCATTCGGTCTGGCCATAGCCGAGATAATCGACACCGCACAGGTCGATGAGCTCGCCGAAGCGAAAGGCCGGCTCGTCGCGCAGCGCCGTGGCCACCGCGATCAGATCGGCGGCAGCCAGCTCGGCGACGGTTTCGTTACGAACCGTGCTGACGCTGAGTGTCTCGCCAAATCGCGCGGCAAGGAGCTCGGCCAGCGAGGTCGCAGGTGTATCAGACATATCAGAGCCTCACGAACGCGCGATGGTGCTGGTGCGGCGGATTTTCTTCTGCAACTGCAAGATGCCGTGGATCAGTGCTTCGGCCGTCGGTGGGCAGCCCGGCACGTAGATGTCCACCGGCACGATGCGGTCGCAGCCGCGCACCACGGAATAGGAATAGTGGTAATAACCACCGCCGTTCGCGCAGCTGCCCATCGAGATGACCCACTTCGGCTCGGGCATCTGGTCATAGACCTTGCGCAGCGCCGGGGCCATCTTGTTGACCAGGGTACCGGCCACGATCATGACGTCGGACTGACGCGGGCTGGGACGGAAGATCACGCCGTAGCGGTCAAGATCCAGTCGCGCCGCGCCAGCATGCATCATCTCTACCGCGCAGCAGGCCAGACCGAAGGTCATCGGCCACATCGAGCCGGTGCGCGCCCAGTTCATCAGTGCGTCGACACTGGTTGTGGCAAAGCCGCGCTGCACGATCGGGTTGTCGCCGGCCGGCCGCAGGATATCGTCGACCAGGTTCAGCGGCTGCGGGTTATGCATCACCCGGTCAAGTGAGGAGATCACTCCCATTCCAGTGCTCCCTTCTTCCACACGTAGGCGAAACCGATAATCAGCAGCAGCAGGAACAGCGCCATTTCGATCAGCGCGACGATGCCGATCTGCTGGAACACCACCGCCCACGGAAACAGGAAGGCGATTTCCAGATCGAAAATGATGAAAAGAATGGCTAGCAGGTAATAGCGCACGTCGAAACGCATGCGGGCATCTTCGAATGCCTCGAAGCCGCACTCGTAGGGTGCGAGCTTTTCCGCCCCGGGCCGGCTAGGCCCCGCCAGCAGACCGACGGCCAGCAGCACCAGGCCAAGGCCGGTAGCAACGCCGATGAACAACAGAACAGGCCAGTATTCGGCAAGCACGATGCAACGTACCTCCGCGCCAACAGGCGCATCAGTGACCGCGGGGACGAATCCAGTAACTCACGGTCCGGCGACTTCGGTTCGGCAGGCCGAAAGGCCCTGGCTACTCAGCCACGCCTGCGGGCGTTGAAGCCGCGAGCGTCCGATGTTTCGCGAGATGGGTTCGCGAATCTCGCCATTGTATCAGCGGGCATGGGTACAACGACAAGCCTTGACGGCCGTCAACATGCAGCGCACGTCACCTCGACGACATGACGATGCCCATATGGTCCTGCCGTCACATCGTATGGGTCGAACGCTCGGACGTAAGCGTGCCGGCAAGGATGTTCTCGATGCGGCTGCGGGCCGCCTCGGCATCGCCCGATTCATTGAAGTGGATGCCAATACCTGCGGCGCGGTTGCCTTGCGCACCCAGCGGACTGATCCAGACCACTTTGCCGACCACCGACAGCCGTTCAGTCTCTTCGGCCAGGGTCACCAGCAGCACCACTTCGTCACCCAGCGAATAATGCTGGGCGGTTGGTGCAAACAGCCCGCCATGCTTGAGGAACGGCATGTACGCGTTGTACAGCGACGCCGCATCCTTGATTTTCAGTGAAATGATGCCCTGTCGGGCAGTCACGGATTTCATGCTTGGCTCCTGCCGGGCGATCTTGTACCCGGTCTCTGATGACGCTGATGCCGTCAATGGCGATCTTGAAATGGCCGATCTTGTAGGTCGGATCTTATAGGTCGGATCTTATAGGTTTGTAATCCAGCGAAACTACTCTCGCGCTGGTCATACATGGATAGAGGTTACCCGCCCGGCAGACTTCAAGGAGTCTCCGGCTGGCGTGCCAGCAGCGATTGACGCTCGTTGACGAGGCGCGCCCACGAAGTGGGCGGTACCCAACGGGTCACCCACTCGGAAACCGCCTCGGCGGCCATCGGTCGCGAAATCCAGAAGCCCTGCAGTTGGTGGCAGCCCAGGGAAGCGAGCAGATCCCCTTGTGCCGACGTCTCGACGCCCTCGGCAATCACTGTCTTGGCAAGCATGCGGGCCGTGGTGATCACTCCCGCGGCAATCGCCATGTTGCGCTCCTCACTGAGGATGTCCCGCACGAAACTCTGATCGAGCTTGATGTGCTCGATATCCAGCTGCTGGATGTGGCTCAGCGATGCACTGCCGGTGCCGAAATCGTCAAGGCCGACGCGGATGCCCCGTCGACGGCACTCCTCGATCACGATCTTCGCGCGGGCATGATCCATCGAGGGGCCGGTCTCAGTCACTTCGATGCCGAAACCCACGTCCATGACACCCGGGTAGGATTCGAGCGCCGTATCGATGTCGCTGAAAAACGCCGGGTGCAACAAATGGCGGGTACTGATATTCACTGAAACGGGAACCGGGATACCGATTTCTACCCACGCCTGGCATTGCTTCAGGGCCTCGTCCAGCACGTAACGACCGATCGGCCGCGCGAGCTGTGGGTCGTCCAGCACATGCATGAAATTGGAGGGCTCGATCAGCCCCTGGTCGGTATCTTGCAGGCGCAGCAAAGCCTCCATGCCGGCAACACCGTGCAGGCCGGGCAACCCGTCGATATACACAATCGGTTGAAACAGGAGCCGCAAGCGCGACTGCACGAGCGCTTGCGCCATCCGGTCACGCATCGCCTGCAGTCGATGCTGTTCCAGCTCCATCGTCGGTTCGTACAGCGCCCCTCGATCCTTGCCCTCCTCTTTCGCCTCATACATCGCGAGATCGGCGTGCCGGATCAGCCCTTCGGCATCGGATCCGTCGAGCGGAAAAAGGGTCCAGCCCACACTGGCTGATAGATAAAGCTGCTCACCCATCAGGTTGAACGGCGCCCGCAGCGCTTGCAGGATGCATCGGCTGATCGCGTCGAGCTGCTCTTTGCTGTCGAGACCGGAAATCACCAGCGCAAATTCATCACCACCGAACCGGGCCAGGACGTCCGCCTCGCGCAGCAGGCCCAGGATTCGCGCTGAAGCTTCGGCCAGCACCCGGTCGCCACCGCCGTGCCCGATCGTGTCGTTGACGCTTTTGAAGCGGTCGAGGTCGAGCACACCCACGGCCAGCAGCGATTGCTGCTGGCCGGCCCGGGTTCGCGCCTGCTCCAGCAATTCGAACAGCAGGCGTCGGTTCGGCAGGCCCGTGACCACATCGTAAAAGGCCAGTCGTTCGACCCTGGCCTCATGCTTTTTCTGTTCGGTGATATCCCGCTGATGCCAGATCCGGCCCTGCGCGACGCCATCGATCTCGATCGGGGTGAAATCGCGCAGAAAGATGCGCCCGTCACTCATGGAGACTTCATCACCCTTGACCGGGGCGCCCTTGGCCAGGATGTCCCGAATCCGGCGCAATTCCCGGTCCGGGTCCTCATAGGCATGCTTCAGCTGGGCATAGATCGACGCCGAAGGCCGACTTTCAAGCGCGGCCGGCGTTTCATCGATGCCGAACAGCTTGCAGAACGCCTCGTTGGCAAACTTCACGAATCCGTCTTCCGTGACCACCAGGATGCCGGCGTGCTGGTTCGACAGAATGGTGCGGAAATGTTGCAGGTTGAAGCGCAGATCATGCTCCGCCGCGAGCCGTGCCGCTTGGGCGCGCTGGATCTGGATACCGAGCCCGAGCTCGGTCGCCATTTCCGAGAAAACCTGAACCTCGATGGGGGTGAAGGCGTCGGTCTCAGTCGCGCCGATGGCGAAGGCACCGATGACGGCCCCATCCGCCCGCAAGGGCAGCGTCAGCCACGTCTGCAGGCTCGACATACCGGCGCCAGGTAGCCAATCCGAACGACCGGAGGACAACGGATGCCGGATCATCGGTTGGCCAGTCAACATCGCCAGTACCACCGCATCGTCCGCGTGTTCGGCAGCCGTCAGGTGGAACCTGGCATCCTCGTCGACGCCGTCGGCAAGACCCTCGTGGGCACGCAATCGCAGCGTTTGTGCGGAGCCTTCTTCCAGCAAGCCGATCCAGGCGACCTGATAACCGCCAATGGACCTTGCCACGCGGCAGGCATCGGTCAGCAGAAGCTGTTCATCCGGGCTGCGCGTGACGACCTTGATCATCTCGCTGAGCAGGCGCAACGCACGTCGCTGACGACCTTCCTCCTGCACCGATTGCAGCAGGCGCGTGCGTTGCTCGTGTGCCTCCAGCCCCAGTCCAATGCTCGCCGCGGCCTGCTGCAACAGCTCGATCATCCGCGGCGAAAAGAAGCTGACGTTGGACGACCGTATCACCAGGGTCGCCCGCACCTCGCCGAACTTCAGTACCGGTACGGCAACTGCGGAGCTGACGCCATGTCGCACGTAAGCAGCGCGGATCATCTCCAGGCCGGGCGTGCGGCGGATGTCCGCCTCCAATTGCGGCTCGCCCTGCCAGAACCGCGGGTGCGCAATGGAAAACGGCAGGCGCTCCGGATAGATATCCTCCATGCCGGCCGCGATATGAGCAGGTGCGATGCGTCGAAACCATCCGGTGGTGTGATCCACCTCGCCGACCATCACCAGGCGAGCTCCGATCCGGCGCTCCAGCACCTCGATGACGGCCTCGTAGAGCACCGACGGTTCGAGCGAACGCACCAGCAACTGGCCAATATCTGAAAGCGCCGCGTAGAAGCTCTCGCTGGACGCGACCACCGATCTAGGCTTGAGCTGCATCGAGTTCTGATCCGGATTTTGCATTCACGTGGCCAGCCAAGTGGATGGAATCAGTAACTTTTACCTCGCCATGAGGCCCCTGGTCGGTTGGAATCGTTGCCCGCTTCAATCACGCAAAAAGCGAGGCGCAACCCTGAGATTGCACCAGCAACATGTGTTCCCCCCGGGACAAAAGCTAGCCCTGTCCAGCAACCGATGCAAGACACCTCATCACAACCTTGGAAAGAGCCTCAGAGCTCGCACCAACCCCAATAGTCGAAAATCCACGGCGAAGGCAGATCCCAGGCCAGTTTCGCGAAGCGCGGGGTGGCGTCCCCGGCTGCCAGCGTTGGCAGGTGATAGATGCCGAGGCCGTCGCGCTGCAGCCGGGCATCCTTCCAGCGCCAGCTTTGAACTCCCGCTGCGCTGGCCACGCTCAGCCGCAACCATGGGTGCAACCATGCGGAAGGCTGCCATGGCAGCGCTGAAGAGGGCTCTTTCGGGATGCTCGACACCTCGACATACCGTTCAGGCCGTGCAGCAAGGTGACGCATGCGGTTGCCGCTCAACGCCATCTGGCTGTGATGCGCGGCCAATGCGGTCAGTTTTATCGCCTGTTCGTGCGACGACCCGCGGACTTCGATGAATCCGCCGTCGGGCGCGTGCCCATGGATCAGATAGGCCAGCAGTTGCGGCGGCGCTGCCTGCCCTGCCAGCGCCAATCGAACCAGCACGTGCGCCGCACCATGATCAGGATGTCGATCGTCGAGCGAAGGCATCGCGATCAGGCTGGGACGAAACTGCCTGATCGCTGCGGCCAATGTGGACACGCCCGTATTTTCCGGCTGCAGCAAGCACTCGGTGACGCCCATATCCGGCCAACCCAGCGCCTGCAGTGCGGATCGCGGCAGCTCGAGCAATTGCAGCGCCTGCAGTATTTCGGCATGACGACGGCGCCCCCAGCGCTGCCGATCGGTGCCGCGAATCCACACGCGACGCTCCATCCAGCGTTGCGGCCACGGATTGTTGTCGCCGGCGGTCAGCAGCAGGATCTGCACCTCACCGCCGGCCGCCTGAACTTGCTGGATCAGCAGGCCTGTGGCGATGGTCTCATCGTCCGGATGGGGTGCGACTACCAGCAGTCGGGTCTGCGTGGAGAAAATGGGCAATTCACGCTCTCGTGTTTGGACGGCGGCTGCGCTCATCAGCGCCACTGTGCCAGCAACTCGAGTAGCAACAAGTCTCCACGCAACGGTCCACGCAGGCTCTCGCGGGTGCGGTTGGCCGCGTTGTACCAATGCCCCAGGGCCTCGACGTCCAGCGCGCTGGCGAGTGGGCCGCTACCTGCCGTTGCCCTGGTCTTGATCTCGTCGGCGGCTGCCTGGGCGGCAAACCACAGTCGCTGCGCCGGCTCGCTGTCCAGCCAGCGCTTGACCACCTCCAACGGCTGGCCACGGCCGGCGGCGAGCGCGGTCAGGTCCTTGCGCACTTCCATCCGTCGATCCAGCGCCCCCTCCTGCGTCCAGACGCGGGCCAGACCGGGATTGCCACCAGCAGCGTTGAGTGCGGCCGCCGCATCGCGCACGCCCTCGGCCTGCAACCAGGCCAGTGCGTCAGCCTCGGCAGGCAAATGAAACTCGATCCGCTGACAGCGGCTGCGGATGGTTGGCGGCATCCGCCACGGCGCATCGGCAAGCAGGATCAGCATGGTTTGCGCAGAAGGTTCCTCCAGCGTTTTCAACAACGCGTTGGCGGCCGCCGCATTCATCGCGTCGGCCGGATCGATGAGCGCGACCTGCCAGCCACCAAACTGGCTGCTCATGGCCAGTCGTGCCGACAGTTCGCGGATCTGGTCGACCACGATCTCGCTGCGCTGCACGCCATCCTTGCGCAGACCGAAACTCAACGAAACCAGATCCGGGTGCGTACCCGCCGCGAACAACAGGCAACTACGGCAGTGCCTGCAGGCATCGCCATCGACCGACTGCTGGCATAACAGGCCTTGCACAAAACGCTGTGCGAACTCGCGCTTGCCCAGCCCAGCCATCCCGCAGATCAACAGCGCATGCGGCAGCGCATCGCGCTGGCGACGCGCCTGCAATCGAGCCCAATGTTCGGCGTGCCAGGGCAACTGATTCATGGTCTCGAATTCCCGATCAACTCGGCGATGGCGATGGTGGCCGCCTGAACTACAGCAAGCGCTGGCTGGCTGGCGTCTATCACGCGAAAGCGGTCTGGCTCAGCGGCGGCTCGTGCGCGGTAGCTTGTCCGCACACGCTCGAAAAAGGCATCGGTTTCGACTTCGATACGGTCAGCGTCGCCACGACCAGCCGCCCGAGCACGACCGGTCGCTACAGGCAGGTCGAGCAGCAGGGTCAGGTCGGGTTTCACGCCGGCGCATGCCCAACGCTCCAGCTCGGCGATGCGTTCAACCGGTTGGCCGCGACCGCCGCCCTGGTAGGCGTAGCTGGCATCCGCAAAGCGATCGCATAGCACCCATTGCCCAGCATTTAGCGCGGGCTCGATCACCTCGCGTACCAGTTGCGCGCGCGACGCAAACATCAGCAGCAACTCAGTCTCGGCAGCCAACTCGCTGCTTGCCGGATCGAGCACGATGGCCCGCACGGCTTCGCCGAGCGATGTACCGCCGGGCTCACGTGTCTGCACCAGCTTGATATCTTGTTTTTCTATGTACTTGCGCAGAGACGCCAGCAGAGTACTTTTGCCGGCGCCCTCACCGCCTTCGAGACTGATGAACCTTCCACGGGGCGCATTCACATGTGTTGGACTCATTGGCAATGCTTCCGCTGATAACAGTCGACGTTGCGATTGTGTTCCTCCAGCGTGCTGGCAAATACATGCCCGCCATCGCCACGGGCGACAAAATAAAGCTCGCTGCCCGGCGCCGGATGCAAGGCTGCCAGCAGCGCCGGTTTGCCCGGTAGCGCAATCGGCGTCGGCGGCAGGCCTGGCCGGGTATAGGTGTTGTAAGGCGTATCGGTGGCAAGGTCGACCTTGTGGATGCTGCCGTTGTAGGCGGCGCCCATACCGTAAATCACGCTGGGATCGGTCTGCAGCAGCATATGGTCCTGCAGGCGTCGTACGAATACGCCAGCGATCCGTGGTCGCTCATCGGCACGGCCGGTTTCCTTCTCCACGATCGAGGCCAGGATCAACGCATCGTAAGGTGTTGCCAGCGGCAGGTCCTGGTCGCGCGTCGGCCACATGGCGTCGAGTGTCTTTGCCATCGCAAGGTGCGCACGCTTGAGCACGTCCAGGTCGGTGTCACCTTTCACGTAAGCATAGGTCTCCGGCAAGAAGCGGCCTTCAGGTGCTTCGCCTGCGGCACCGATTTTCTGCATGATCGCCGCGTCGTCCAGCGTTGCGCTGTCGTGTCCCAGTTTCTCGGCCTTGGCGAGCGCCTCGCGCAACTGGGCGAATGTCCAGCCATCGACGATGGTCAAATTGCGTTGAAGCACCTTGTCGGTTGCCATGTTGGCGAGCAGCTGGCGCGGCGTGATGCCGGCCTCAAGCGCGTACTCGCCCGCGTGCAGCTTGCCGGCTACGCGCATCTGTTCGGCCAGCAGCCACCAGTACAACGGATCAGCCGAAGTCAGCCCGCGTTGGCGCAGTTCGCCGACGATATTCCGCAAACCGGTACCGCGAGCGATGTCGATGCTGTCGCCCTGTGTAGTCACGTGCAACGGCGTGCGACTGAAACGACTGAAGTCGTACCAGCCGTACAGCAGCGCACCCGCCGCAACCAGCACTATGGCCAGCAACACGCGCAGCACTGCACGTCCTTGCATCGATTTGCGCCTCATCCACCCTGCTCCATCGAAAATCCCAGATTGTGCCAGTGCTGCTGCAGCTGACGGGTCACGGCGCCCGTCGCATAGACGCGCTCACCCAGCGAATGTACCGGCAGGATGCCGCGCACGCTTGAGCTGAGAAAAACCTCGCTGGCTTCCAGAACCGCATCCAGCGTCAATGTATCGACTTGCGCTAGCGGGCACGTAGCCAGGACCTCGGCGCGGGCGACCCCGGCAACGCCACAGCGATCCACCGCGGGCGTCAGAAGCACGCCATCGACCAACGCGAACAGGTTCGCCATGGTCGCCGAAATGACGCGATCATGGCTATCGCACAACAGGCCCTCGGCGATCGCCGGATCGTTCCATTCGGCGCGCGCCAGCACTTGTTCAAGCCGGTTCAGATGTTTCATGCCGGCAAGCAATGGTTGTTCAGCCAGCCGGATATCGCACAGCCGCACTCGCACACCGTTGGAATAGACCTCTTCACTCAGCTGGGGTGGCGCGAAGGCAGCCACGATGCGCGTGGGTTGCGGCAACAGCGGCAGCGCGTAACCACGCTCGCCGATACCGCGGGTCAAGGTGATGCGCACCACGGATTGCGTCATACCGCGACTGACGTCCAGTGCCTCGCGCCACAGTTGCGCCGGATCCGGAACAGGCAGGCGCAGGCGTTCGCAGCTCAGAGCAAGCCGCTGCATGTGGCGCGACCACAAGGGTGCGACGGCGCCGACAAAACGGATGCTTTCAAACAGGCCGTCGCCATAAGCCAGACCGCGGTCCAAGGCTGGCACGACCTCGATCGGCGCACCATTGATCAGGGTGCGCACAGCCATCAGTCCGGCACTCCCAGTGCACGCAGCATGCCGCGGGCCTTGGCCCGGGTTTCATCGAGCTCCAGTGCCGCGACCGAATCGGCGACGATGCCGGCGCCAGCGCGCAGGCTTACCTCATGGCCAGTCAGGGTCAGCGTGCGGATCAGGATGTTCAAGTCGAGATCACCGTTGCGGTCGAGATAGCCCAGAGCACCGGTATAGGCACCGCGGGGTGCGTCTTCCAGCGCCGCAATGATTTCCATGCAACGCACCTTGGGACACCCGGTGATGGTGCCACCGGGAAACGTGGCTGCAATCACTTCACCGGGAGTCACCTCAGTACGCAAGCGGCCTCGTACATTGGACACAATGTGGTGAACGTGGGCGTAACTCTCCACCACCATCAACTCATCGACCTCGACCGTCCCCGGCACGCAAACGCGACCCAGGTCGTTGCGCTCCAGATCGATCAGCATCACATGCTCGGCGCGTTCTTTCGGATGCGCGCTCAACTCGCGGATGCGTGCCAGTTCGTCGTCGCCCGGCAGTCGCGCGCGGGTACCGGCAATGGGTCGGGTTTGCGCGATACCCCGGCGCACTTCGACCAAGCGCTCCGGTGAAGAGCTCGCCAGCGCCCATAGCGGCTGTTGCAGCATGCCGGCAAACGGAGCCGGATTGGCTTGGCGCAGTGCGGCATACAACGATGACGGCAGCGGCAATGACTCGTAGCGTGCGCGCCACGCGCGCGACAGGTTCACCTGAAAGATGTCGCCCGCCTGGAGGTGCTCGTGTATGCGTGCCACGCCGTCGATAAACAGCTCCGGCACATCCTCTTCCCAGGCTGTTGGCGCGGGCATCGGGAGGATTTCTGGCAACGCGGCGAAATCGGCTTCCAGTTCATCCAGCAGGTTTTCATGGCCGCTCTCGGCAACCAGGATCGTGCAATCGCGGGCATGATCGACGATCACCGCGGCGGGACAACGCAACGCCAGCGCCACCGGCAATACCGACGGCGGTCGCAGCCGCAGCGTGGGCTCGACTTCGCCGGCCAGCTCGTAAGCCAGCATCAATACCCAGCCGCCATGAAACGGCAGGCCGTCGTCATCGCCTGGCGGCAATCTTTCGGCCTGCCAGGCGGTGTCCAGCGCATCGAGAAAGCGTCCGCTCAGCAGCTGTTCCGCCGCTTCGTATGGACGGCCAGCGCAAAGACGGCCGTCCGCATGCAGCGTCAGATGCTCACGCGGAAACGCAAACAGAATGTCATAGCGTGATTGCGCGGTGCCACGCACCACGCTTTCGAGCAGGCACGGATAGCGTTGCGGAAAGGCAGCGGCCGGCGCGAGCAAGTCGCGCCGGCCGCCTATGACACGGCTATGGTGGGTCACGCTCAGACGCGACGGAACGCCAGCGTGCCGTTGGTGCCGCCGAAACCGAACGAGTTAGAAAGCGCCACGTCGAGCTTCGCTTCGCGTGCGGTGTGCGGTACGAAATCCAGATCGCAGCCTTCGCCCGGCTCGTCCAGGTTGATGGTTGCCGGCAGTACCTGGTCGCGCAGCGCCAGGATCGAGAAGATCGCCTCGACGCCGCCGGCCGCACCCAGCAAATGGCCAGTGACCGATTTCGTCGAGCTCATCGCCAGCTTGTACGCGTGATCGCCAAACACTGCCTTCGCCGCCATCACTTCGCCCAGATCGCCGAGCGGAGTGGACGTGCCGTGGGCATTCACGTACTGCACGTCGGACGGATTGAGCTTGGCATCGTTGAGCGTGTTCTGCATGCAGCGCGCGGCACCTTCGCCACCCTCGCTGGGTGCAGTCATGTGGAACGCATCGCCGCTCATGCCGAAGCCGACCAGCTCGGCGTAGATCCTGGCGCCACGTGCCTTGGCGTGTTCGTACTCTTCCAGCATCAGCACACCGGCGCCATCGGAAAGC
Source organism: Rhodanobacter sp. MP7CTX1 (assembly GCF_014205795.1). Taxonomy (GTDB): domain Bacteria; phylum Pseudomonadota; class Gammaproteobacteria; order Xanthomonadales; family Rhodanobacteraceae; genus Rhodanobacter. The sequence goes on along the minus strand of NZ_JACHCN010000003.1, from coordinate 169,796 downwards.
ACGAAGCCATCGCGGTCCTTGTCCCACGGACGGCTCGCCTTGGTCGGGTCGTCGTTGCGGGTGGACATTGCCTTGGCCGAGCAGAAACCGGCCATCGCGGTACCGGTGGTCGCGAACTCCGAACCGCCGGCGATCATCGCGTCGGCGTCACCGTACTGGATCATCCGCGCGGCCAGACCGATGTTGTGGGTAGCCGTGGTGCAGGCGGTGACGCAGGCAATGTTCGGTCCCTTCAGGCCAAACATGATCGACAGCTGGCCCGACACCATGTTGATGATCGAGCTGGGCACGTAGAACGGCGAGACGCGACGCGGTCCCTTCGCAGCGAGTTCGAGCGTGGTGGCTTCGATCGTATACAGGCCACCGATGCCGGCACCGACGGCCACGCCGATGCGGGGCGCATTCTCCTCAGTCACTTCCAGCCCGGAGTCACGCAACGCCTGGGTACCTGCAGCGACGCCGTAATGGATGAACGGATCCATCTTCTTGACGTCTTTCAGCGGCATCCACTGCGCCGGATCGAAGCCGCTGACTTGGCCCGCGATGCGTGTGGAATAAGCGGAGGTATCGAAATGGGTGACCGGACCGATCCCGCTGCCGCCTTTGAGGACACGCTCCCAGGCGGTGGCGATGTCGTTGCCAACCGGCGAAATGATGCCCATGCCGGTCACTACTACTCGACGCTTGCTCATGCTGTGTTCCTTCGTGATTCCGTAAATCCGCCGCGGACAGCCGCTTCGCGATACGGATCGTAGATACGCCATCCACTTCGACTGGGACGCATCTCGCGCACCATACGGGGTCGGACGTTACAAATTGCAGAAACGAAAACTGCGCCAGGTCGGCGCAGCGTTCGATATAGGCTCGTGACGGAACAGGCGACGTGGAACACGCCGATCCTCACGGATCAATCATCAGATCGACTGGTGGCGATCGATCAGTCCTTGGAATGGGCCTTGATGTAATCGACAGCCTGCTGCACGGTGGTGATCTTCTCGGCGTCTTCATCCGGAATTTCGGTCTCGAACTCTTCTTCGAGTGCCATGACCAGTTCTACCGTGTCCAGCGAATCTGCGCCCAGATCGTCCACGAACGAAGCGTTCGCCGTGACTTCATCTTCTTTCACGCCCAACTGCTCGATGACGATTTTCTTGACGCGCTCTTCGATGGTGCTCATGTTGCCCATACCTCTCAAGGAGAAATTGTTTGTCTGGTGCTGGTTTATCTGGTGCCAGATTTGTCTGTGCCGGCATGCTGCTGGCAAAAGGCCGGCCGCATTGTAGTGGCTAAGCGGTAGAGCCGCCACGATCCGCCGGTGATATCCAAGCGCTGGCCATGACGACCGGCGCGAAAGGGTAATTGTCTCCTAAAACGAGCCCGCTGGCGACAACTACCCTCACCGCCCTTACGGCATATACATGCCGCCATTGACGTGAAGGGTCTCGCCGGTGATGTAGGCAGCGGCAGGAGAGGCCAGGAATCCCACCGCCTTGGCGATATCCGACACCTCGCCAAGCCGGCCCAGGGCGATCTGGCCAAGCAGCGCCTCTTTGGATGCCTCGGGCAGCGCACGGGTCATGTCGGTGTCGATGAAGCCCGGCGCCACTACGTTGACGGTGATGCCGCGGGTACCGATCTCGCGTGCCAGCGACTTGGAGAACGCAATGATGCCGGCCTTGGCGGCGGCATAGTTGGCCTGCCCGGGGTTGCCGGTAAGCCCGATCACCGAGGCGATCGAGATGATGCGTCCCTTGCGTGCCTTCATCATGCCGCGCAGCACTGCCTTGGAGGTGCGAAAGACCGAGCTCAGGTTGGTGTCGAGGATGACGTTCCAATCCTCCTCGCGCATCCGCAGCAGCAGCTGGTCGCGGGTGATGCCGGCGTTGTTGACCAGGATCGACACCGCGCCGAACTCCTTCGCGATGCCGTCGATCAGGGCGTCCACCGCGGCGCTGTCGGTAACGTTCAGCATCCGACCGTGACCACCATGCGCCACCAGCCGCTCGCCGATGGCCGCGGCGCCGCTCTCGCTGGTCGCCGTGCCGATCACCGTGGCGCCCATCGCCGCCAGCTCGTCGGCAATCGCCGCGCCGATGCCGCGGCTGGCGCCTGTGACCAGCGCGATTTCACCTTGCAGTGGATTGCTCATCTGAATGGATTCCTGAGTTCAATTAGAGGGGTCATGCACTAAAGAGACTGATCAGATCCACTCAGCGCGTGCGGTGTCCAGCTCTGCCGGCGTACCGATGGCACGCGTCTCGATCGTCTTGTCGATGCGCTTGATCAGGCCAGTCAGCACTTTGCCCGGTCCGCACTCGGCGATGCGGGTGGCGCCACCGGCTGCCAGCGCCTGCACGCATTCGGTCCAGCGCACTGGCAGATACAGCTGGCGCTGCAGCGCGCCGCGGATCTCTTCGACTGACCCGTAGCTGCGCGCTTCGGCGTTCTGCACCACCGGAACCGATGGCAACTGCCAGCTGATGGAGGCCATCCGTTCACCCAGCCGGTTGGCGGCCTCACGCATCAGTGCGCAGTGCGACGGCACCGACACGGCGAGCTTGATCGCCTTCTTTACGCCCAGTTCGGCCAGTCGCGCCAGCGCGCGATCCACCGCCTCGGCGTTGCCGGCAATCACCAACTGGCCGGGTGAGTTGAAGTTGGCCGGCGATACCACCTGCCCTTGCGCAACCTCTTCGCATACCGCGGCAATCTGCGCGTCGTCGCCGCCGAGGATCGCCGCCATCGCGCCGACGCCGGCAGGCACCGCCGCCTGCATCAAACGACCACGCTCGGCCACCAGCGCCGCCGCATCATGCAACGACAACGCGCCAGCGCATACCAGCGCGCTGTATTCGCCAAGGCTGTGACCGGACAGCTGCGCCGGCTGCGCGCCACCCAGCTTGTGCCACACGCGCCACACCGCCACGCTGGCGGCCAGCAACGCCGGCTGTGTGTTCTCGGTGCGATTGAGCTGATCTTCCGGGCCGTGCGAGCTCAAGTTCCACAGATCGAGACCTGCACCCTGCGAAGCCTCTTCAAAAGTCGCCTGCACTTCGGCATGCGCGGCGGCCAGCTCGGTCAGCATGCCGACCGACTGCGAACCCTGACCGGGGAAAACAAAAGCGAGCGAAGCGGAGGTTGAACTCATGAATGCGTGAATTCCGTCGACGAAAACCGCCATGGTGCCAGCATCGACGCCCATACGCAGCTGTATTCATACCGTTCCAGCCCGAATCCCGGGGCCGGGAAAGCACGATGCCGCCCAATGGGCGGCATCGTTGAAACCATCGGAGCGTGGCGACTCAGTAGCGCAGCAACGCCGAGGCCCAGGTGAAACCACCACCAAATGCTTCCAGCAGCAGGTTCTGGCCGCGCTGCACCTTGCCCGAACGCACCGCGTAATCGAGCGCCAGCGGCACCGAACCGGCCGAGGTATTGGCATGCTTGTCGACCGTCACGATGACCCGCTCCATCGACATGTTCAGTCGCTTGGCGGTCGCTTCGATGATGCGCAGATTGGCCTGATGCGGAATCAGCCAGTCGATCTGCGACTCGACCATGCCCGCGGCCTGCAGGGTTTCCTCGACCAGCGAGTCGAGCGTCTTCACGGCGACCTTGAACACTTCACGACCGGCCATCTTGATGCGCACGCCGTGATTGGGCTCATCATTGAAACCGACCGACACGCCGACCGGGTTGTACAGCAGATGCTTGAAGCCACCGTCGGCATGCAGGCAGGTGGCGTAAATGCCCGGCTCGCTGGAGGCCTCCAGCACGACGGCACCAGCACCATCACCAAACAGCACGCAGCTCTCGCGTTCGGTCCAGTCGACCATCCGGGTCAGCGTCTCCGCACCGATCACCAGCACTTTCTTGGACTGGCCGCTACGGATGAACTTGTCGGCGATGCCCAGCGCATAGACGAAACCGGAACAAGCGGCGTTGACGTCGAACGCAGCACAACCATTGGCACCCAGACGGTGCTGCACGAGACAGGCAGTGGACGGAAAAATGATGTCGGGCGTCGTGGTACCGAGCACGATCAGATCGAGTTCGGATGCCTTGACGCCTGCTGCCTCCAGCGCGTTCTTCGCTGCCTCGTAGGCCAGGTCGCCGGTGGTCTGGCCATCAGCCGCGATATGACGCTGGCGGATACCGGTGCGGCTGTGGATCCATTCGTCACTGGTGTCGACGATCTTTTCAAGATCGGCATTGGTTACCACGCGCTCCGGCAACGCGCTGCCGGTAGCAATGATGCGGGCATAGATCTGGGACATTCAGCTATCCATCAACGAAAACAGAGGATCGAACGCCGCGGGCGACGGCTGTACACATCGGGCAACACATATCGCCACGTTACGTTCCGGAGCACATAAACGCAAAACGGCGCGTCGCCGCGCCGTCCCGCTTGATCACATTCCGGGGAATCCGAAGGATTCCGACGGAATCAATCCTCGACCGACACCGCACCCTTGGTTTCGATCACTTTCTTGCCGCGGTAGTAGCCATCCTTGGTGACGTGATGGCGCAAATGCACTTCGCCACTGGTCGGATCGGTGGACAGCTGCACGGTCTTCAGCGCGTCGTGCGAACGACGCATGCCGCGGGTGGAAGGGGTACGGCGGCTCTTGGCAACTGCCATGGTAGTTCTCCAGCTAAAACTTGATGATCTGTTACGACATGACCTGGAGCAGGATGATCCGGGCCGGTGGTTACTTCTTCAGTTCGCGCAACACCGCGAACGGATTTTCGGAGCGCTCATGACCGGCAGATTCTTCATCCAGGTCGTGGCCTGTCACTTCGTCGGGCAGGCTGCTGTCCGGATTAATCGGGACCAGCGGCAGCACCAACAGCAATTCGTCTTCAATCACATCGGCCGGATTCAACCGACCATCCTCGGGCACCAAAAGCGGCTCGCAGTCAGGCGGCAGCCCGGCTTCGTCGCGCTCGTGCTTGATCAGGCCAAGCCGCGTATCCACCACGACCGGGAGCACAAACGGCTCCAGCGTGCGTTGGCAGATCAGCGTGAGCGAAGCCTGCGCGCGAACATCGACATAGTCTGAGCCAAAGCTGTCGCGGCCGAAATCCAGCTCGAACCGCACCACCCCATCGGCGCTCGCCAGCACCTCGCACAGGCGTGACATCGACGCGATGGGCAGCGTTCCCTCGAATGAACGCCGCGCCGAGACCATGCGCCAAGCGTCCACGGACTCTGGCAGTGTCACGGACATAATCGGGAAATATTAGGTTTGAAGTCGCCCAAAGTCAACTAGCACGGCCGCTGGACGACGGAAGGCGGCCACCGAAGGAGGTTATTTTGCCTGATCCTGTCCCAATACGGCAGACTAAATCACTCCGTCCCCTGAGCCGCTACCCGTGAATGCCTATTTAACGTTCGGCGTAGCTGCCTTGGTGGTGCTGCTGATCATTGTGCTGGTCTGGTCGCTACGACAGCGCCGGCGCCAGACACAACGTAACGCCAGCCTGCAGAACCTGCTCGACCTGGCCGATCGCCTGGAGGCCGACCTCAAGACCTGTCGTGCCGGCCTGCAGCAGGCGCACGCAGTGATGTCGCTCAACCCCGACCTGCCCGCCGCCAGCGAACAGGATGCCCAGCATGCGATCGACGCCGGCCTGCGAGCCTTGCTGCAGCAACGGCTGTGGATACGCGACCGATCACCGCGCGCCAGCCAGCACGAACTGGACGACGCGGCCCGTTCGATGCAAGCCACCCGGGACCGCCTGCAGCCTTTGCTGCAGGCCCTCACCCAGGCCCAGATCGACCTGAACAGCGCCATGCGCGAACATCTCCGCCGCGAAGCCGATACATGACCCCAGCGCCATCGACCCCATCTCGCTCGGTGCCGACCCGATTGGTGCTGGGCTCCACTTCGCGCTACCGCGCCGAACTGCTGCGCCGGCTGTGCGCGGAATTCGAGCAGCGCGCACCCGGCACCGACGAAACCGCGCTCGCGGACGAGACACCCTCTGGACGGGCACTGCGCCTCGCCATTGCCAAGGCCGAGGCGGCAGCCAGTGGGCTGCATGATGCGCTGGTCATTGGTTCTGATCAGGTCGCCGAACTCGACGGGCTGATGCTCGACAAACCCGGAACATCCGAACGCGCCCTCGCCCAACTCACCACCAGCTCTGGTCGTGAAGTGCAATTTCATACCGCGCTGTGCCTGCTGGATACCCGTGACGGCCAGCGGCTTACCCATGTCGATCACACCCGCGTGCGTTTTCGTCAGCTGAGTGCGCAGGAAATCGCCCGCTACGTCGAGCGCGAGCAACCACTCGATTGCGCCGGCAGCTTCAAATGCGAAGGCCTCGGTATCAGCCTGTTTGAATCCATCGACAACCAGGACCCCAGCGCGCTGATCGGACTGCCGTTGATCGCCCTGGCGAAGATGCTGAGGGAATGTGGCATGCCGCTGCCTTGAAGAGCAGGCATGTGAATCGCATCGACACACAGTGAGCGCCCACGAGGAATGAGCCAAGGAACGTGGCGCTGCGAGCAAGCTGCCTCACGATATAGAGTGGTAACGCGGCGCTACACTGCGCCAGTCGCTACCGAGAAAAGCGGCACGCAGCTTCTACCCACACCCCGTCCATCTCTGAATTCACCGAGAAACCATGTCTGTCATCACTCCAATCCGCGATGAACATCTGCATCAACGACTGGAGGCTGCGATGGCCCAGGTCAACCGGGTGCTGCTGGGCAAGCCGCGGCAGGTGAAACTGGCATTTACCTGCCTGATTGCCGGCGGACATTTGCTGCTGGAAGACGTGCCGGGCGTGGGCAAGACCACCCTCGCTCACGCGCTTGCGGCAACTTTTGCGCTGGAGTTTCAGCGGGTGCAGTTCACCAGCGACCTGCTGCCGTCGGACATCATCGGCGTCAGCGTATTCGAGCGCGAGACCGGTCTGTTTCGCTTCCATCCGGGCCCGATCTTCACCGGCCTGCTGCTGGCCGACGAAATCAACCGCGCCAGCCCGAAGACGCAGAGCGCACTGCTGGAAGCGATGGCCGAGGATCAAGTGACGATAGACGGCCAGACGCATGCCTTGGCGCAGCCGTTTTTTGTCGTTGCCACACAGAACCCGCTCGACCTCAACGGCACGTTCCCCCTGCCCGACTCGCAGCTTGATCGTTTCATGTTGCGTCTCTCGCTGGACTATCCGGACGCCGCAGCCGAACGCGCGTTGCTGACCGGCAGCGACCGGCGCGAGTTGCTGGCCCAGCTGGCCCCGCAACTCGACGGCGCTTCGCTGACCGCGCTATTCCGGCAAGCACAAACGATCACCGCCAGCACCGCCCTGCTCGACTATCTGCAGGCGCTGCTCACCGCCAGCCGTCGGCACGCCGAGATCCGGGTAGGCCTGTCGCCGCGTGCCGGCCTGGCCCTGCTCGGTGCGGCGCGTGCGTGGGCTCTGCTCAGCGGTCGCTCGCATGTTCTGCCAGAGGACATCCAGGCGCTGTTTGTACCACTGGCCGCCCATCGCCTGCTGCCGACGCGTGGCGCCAGCGGCGACACGCTGGCGCGCAAGCTGCTGGCCGAGGTCGCGGTGGATTGATGCGCGAAGTGCTGCAGCGCCTGCAATCCTGGGCCGAACGAAGGCTGCCCGCGCTCACGCGCTATCGCCGCCCCGAGAGCCTGCCGATCGAGATGCATCGTCGCCGAATCTATATCGTGCCGACCGGCTTCGGCATCGGTTTTTCCGTGCTGCTGATGGTCATGCTGGCCGGCGCGCTGAACTACGCCAACAACGCCGCTCTGCTGCTCACCTGCCTGCTCGGGGCAGCCAGTTCCACCAGCATGCTGGTGGCGTTTCGCAGCCTCAATGGTTTGCGCCTGAGTCATATCCACGCAGGCCACGCAATCGCTGGACAACCGATCGAACTCACGCTGTCGTTCGACTCCACCCGCGCACGCAACGCAATCCGCCTGGACCTGGGGCGCACTTCCGTGGCATTCGCGCTCGATGCAAACGTGGCGGCCCGCGTGAAACTGGCACTCCCGACCGCCCGGCGAGGCTGGCAGCCGGTGCCACGCCTGCGCTTGTGGAGCAGCTGGCCACTGGGCATGTTCCGGGCGTGGAGCTGGTTGAATCCGGATCAATCGGTACTGGTGTGGCCGCAACCGGAAGTTGCCGGGCCACCGCCTCATGCGCTCGCTGACGACTCCCGCAACATGCGTCTGCATCAGGGCGACGAACTGGCCACGCTGCGCGACTACCGGGTCGGCGATCCGCGGCGGCACATCGCCTGGAAAGCCAGCGCCCATCATCACAGTTTGCTGGTAAAGGATTTCGAGCAACCGCAAAGCCGTCCACAGTGGCAGCTGGATTGGCGTCAATTACCCGGACTGGGCGACGAAGCACGCATTGCCCGACTGGCACGCTGGCTGAACGAGGCACAGGCGCAACGCCGCCATTACAGCCTGTGGCTACCGGGTACCGATATCCCTGCCGGCGGCGGCCCGCTGCATTACGCGCACTGCATGAGCGCACTGGCGCAATTGCCATGACGCTATGGCTACTGCGCAAAAAGCCTGCGCTGCCGGTCGACAACCGCGCGTTCGACCTGCTGAGCCTGACCGCAGCGTTGGTGCTGGGCCTGCACGCGCCACACCTGCCATGGTGGCTGACCATCGCGCTGGCACTAACCCTCCTGGGGCGCTGCTGGCAGCGACGCCAGCATGTTGGCCGCGTACCGCGCTGGCTCAAGCTGCCGCTGCTGGTGCTGCTAACCCTGGCCGTAGTTACCCATTACGGCAACATCTTCGGCCGGGAACCTGGTACGGCGCTGGCCGTAGGCCTGCTGATCCTGAAACTGCTGGAGAGCGAGACCGCACGCGACGTCCGTGTCGGCGTCAGTTTTGCCTGTTTCGCGCTGATGACGGCGCTGTTGTTCGATCAGGGCCTGCTCGCTACTTTCGTGGTCGCCCTGGGCCTGCTGCCGGCACTTGCGACCCTGCGCGCGCTGGAACCGGCGCAGCCGCAAATCAGCCTGCCGCGCACCTTGCTGCCCGGCCTGACCTTGCTGGCAACAACGCTGCCGTTGGCCCTGCTTGTATTCTTGCTGGTGCCACGGCTGAACACGCCACTGTGGGGCGCACCGTCGCCCGGTGACGCACAAACCGGCCTGAGCGACAGCATGTCACCGGGTAATTTCACCGACCTGCTGACCGACGATCGCCCTGCGCTGCGCGTCAGTTTCGATGGGGCGCCGCCGGCACCGGATCAGCGTTACTTCCGCGCCTATGTCATGTGGAATTACGACGGTCGAAGCTGGCGTTTCATCGAAAGCCGGCATGCCGCAACGCAGGCACCGGTGCCGATCGAGGCGAGCGCTGCGATCAGCTATCGAATCAACCTGGAACCGACCCGTCAACGCGTGCTGCCCACGCTGGACGTGCCGCTGGCTGCCCCCGAACAAGCGAGCTTGTTGCCCGACCGTGAAGTGCTTGCCGACAAGCCAGTAAACACCCAGCTCAACTATCAGCTGCAGTCGGCCCTGCACTATCGGTTGCAGCCTGCGCTGGACGAACGCTCGCGAAACCTCGGCCTGCGTTTGCCAGTTGGCTTCAATCCACGTGCTCTCGCCTTGGCCGGCCAATGGCGACAACGTTATGGCAGTGATGACGCCGCGATCGTGCAGGCCGCGTTGTCGTTGTTTCACGACGGCGGCTTTCGCTACACGCTGGCCCCGGCACCCCTGGGCCGCGATGCCGTGGATGATTTCCTGTTCGACACCCACGAAGGCTTCTGCGAACACTATTCGTCGGCGTTCACCGTGCTGATGCGTGGTGCCGGTATCCCGGCACGGGTAGTGACCGGGTACCTGGGTGGCTACTGGAGCAACTTGGGGGACTACCTGCTGGTGCGCAATTCCGACGCCCATGCGTGGAGCGAAGTATGGCTGGCCGGGCGTGGCTGGGTGCGCGTCGACCCGACCGGTGCCGTGCGTCCGGGCCGGGTGGAGCTGGGCGCGGCGGCGGCCGCAGGTGATCAACTGGCGTGGTATCGCGATGACTGGATGCAGGGTCTGCGCAATCACTGGGACATCGTCAACCGCTGGTGGGATCAAGGCGTTATCGGCTTTAGCGCACTGCGCCAGCGCGGCCTGCTGACCCCGTTTGGTATTCGCGATACCGACACGGCGACGTTGAGTGTGTTGCTGGCGATCGGCAGCGTGCTGTTCGTCGCGATCGGGCTGGCCTGGGCCTTGTTGCGGCGGCAACCGCGAGACGCACTGCGCGGGACCCTGCGTGAGCTGGAACGGAAGTTGGCACGCAAGGGTGTCGTGCGCCGGTCCGGCGAAGGCCCACAGCACTATCTGGGTCGTGCTGCGCGGGCATTTCCCGGACACCGAAATGAACTGGCCACCTTGATGCAAAGTTACCTGGAACTACGCTACGCCCATGACGATCCGCCAGCTGAACCGTTGCGCGTATTTCAGCGCGCGGTGAAGGATTTCCGTATCGTCAACGTGGTCAAATAGAGTCGATGCGATGGCAGGCATGCCATCGCCCATGTATGGAGAAGACGCCATGTCCATGTACCGCCCGCTCACAGTCGCCACCGCCATCGCCTTGCTTGGTGGATGCGCGACGATTCCCCCGCCGCTGCAGGGCACTTACACCAATGTCACGACCGCCAGCGCGCAGCAGGGAGGCGCCGGCGGCAACCGCGTACGCTGGGGTGGCGAGATCATCAAGACCGAACCGGGGCCGCAGGAAACCTGCTTTTATCTGATGTCACATCCGCTGGATAGTGAAGCTCGCCCCGAACTCGGTAACGGCAGCGAAGGCCAGGGCCGCTTCGTCGCCTGCCGCAGTGGTTTTTACGATCCGGAAGTATTTACCCGGGGTCGCGAACTGACAGTTACCGGCACCATCAATGGCACGCTTTCGCAGAAAGTGGGTGGCTTCGACTACGCGTATCCGCGCGTGCAGGCGGACGTGGTCTACCTGTGGCCCAGGCAACAATATGTCAATAATGCCGATCCATGGGGTTACTACGACGGGTTCTGCGGTCCGTGGGGTGGCGGCTTCTATGGATATGGCGCGTGGGGCGGCGGCTCGTGCTGGGGTGGAGGACCGTACTGGGGTGGCCCGCGAGGAGTGATCGTGGTGCGACCGCCACCGCCGCATCACATGTAATTGCTTCTGAAATCACACATAAGAACGCCGGCCTGAGGCCGGCGTTCTTATGTGTGGACATGCCTGTTGCACTTAACCCGGTGGCCAGCTCGATCGACGCCCCGCCAGCAGGTGTACGTGCAGATGAAACACGGTCTGCCCGCCGTCTTGATTGCAGTTGATCACCGCGCGATAACCCTGCTCCGCAAAGCCTTCTTGTTTGGCGTAATCGGCGACGGCCAGCAGCAGCTTGCCGAGCAACGCCGCGTCCGCCTCGGTGGCGTCGTTGAGCGTCGCCAAGGGCTTCTTCGGAATGAACAGCACATGCACCGGCGCCTGCGGATTCAAGTCGCGAAAGGCCAGCACATCATCGTTTTCATAAACGATATCGGCCGGAATTTCGCGGCGAATGATCTTGCTGAAGATGGTGTCGCTCATGGCCAGTCCTGTCGTGATTCAGTCAAGGAGTTGCCGGCTGCCAAAGGCATGCGCCAGCGTGCTGCGATCGACATATTCCAGCTCACCGCCGAGCGGCACGCCGTGCGCGAGTCGGGTCGGTCGCACACCGCCGGCGCGGGCCAGTTGCGCCAGATAGTGCGCGGTGGCCTCGCCTTCCACAGTGGGGTTGGTGGCAATGATCAGCTCCTCGACCTCGCCTTCGCCCAGACGCTGCGTGAGCTGGGCCAGCCCGAGCTCTTCCGGCCCCAGCCCATCCAGCGGCGACAGCCGCCCCATCAGCACGAAATACTGTCCGCGAAATCCAGTGGCCTGTTCGATCGCCGCCAGATCGGTCGGCGATTCGACCACGCACAGCACCTGCCGATCGCGAGTGTCGCTGGAGCAGAGTGCGCATAGCGGCTGCTCACTGAAGTTACGGCATTGGCTGCAATGACCGATGCGCGTCATCGCCTGCTCGAGCACGGCGGCCAGTTTCAAGCCACGTTCGCGCTCGCGTTCCAGCAGATGGAAGGCCATACGCTGGGCACTCTTGCCGCCCACGCCAGGCAGGCAGCGCAGCGCTTCGATCAGATCGCTCAACAGCTTGCTCATGCCGTCAGTGTGCCGTCAAAACGGCATCTTGAAGCCGGCCGGCAGGTTCATCCCGGCGGTGACGCCGCCAAGCTTGTTCTTGCTGTGCTCGGCAACCTTGTTCACGGCATCGTTGATCGCGGCGGCGACCAGATCCTCGGCCATCTCCGGGTCGTCGGCAAACGTCTGCCGGTCGATCTGCACCCGACGCACCTCATGCGCGCCGGTCATCACCACGCTGACCAGACCACCACCGGCGCTGCCGGTGACCTCCAGCTTGGCGATCTCTTCCTGCGCACGCTTCATGTCTTCCTGCATGCGCTGGGCCTGCTGCATCAGCTGACCGATTTGTCCTCTCATGACACTGCTCCAGGTTCATTGCCAAAGGGTTTGATGGATTGCGGCACCACGCGTGCGCCAAATTCTCGCTTCAGCGACTGCACCAGCGGGTCGCCTTCGATCGACAGCTCGGCAGCGGACTGCGCCGCATCGCGCGCCTGTGCCGCACGGGCTGCCGGGGTTTCCGGTACCGAGCCCTGACTGTGGCCGACAAAACGCAAGCGGATGCGCTCACCCAGCGCGTTCCCGATGCGCTCTTCCATCTGGCTGACCATCGGCTCGACCGCCAGGCTCATATGTGCCGGCTGCAGCGCGAGCACCAGGGTCTGGCCCTCGCGTCCGCGCAGCACGGCATTCTGTGCCAGCAGTCCAAACGGGCCGCGCAAACCCGCCCGTTCGATCAATGCTTCCCAATTCGGCAGGCCGTCGGCATCCCGCGCCACGGGAACCGGTGGTGTTGGGGCTGCGGCGGGAGGCGCCGCCGATGGTGTCGGCTCGCTGCGCGGGGGCGACGATGCGGCGAAGCTGGTCGGGCGCTCCGCGACGGCAGCAGGACGGGCCGGCGCCGAGGCCACGTGACGTGGCGACGCGGGTGGCGATGCCGGACTGCTCGCGACCGGACGCTCAGGCCGCGCAGGCGAACCATCGCCCGGCCGGAACGCCAACATGCGCAGCAACGCCATTTCAAAACCGGTGCGCGCATCTGGCGCCAGCGCCAGATCACGCCGGCCCGAGGTGGCAATCTGGTAGTACAGCTGCACGTCTTCCGGCGTCATCCGTCCGGCCAGGGCAACCAGGGCGCCGTCATCGTCGCTGCCTTCGTCCGGTTGGTAGCCGGGTATCAACTGAATCAACTGCAGCCGGTGCAGCACGCTGGCCAGATCGTCCAGCACGCCACCAAAATCCGGTGAATACGAGGCAATTTGCGTGCACTCCGCCAACATGCGTTCGCCATCGCCGGCCGCCAGCGCATCCAGTACGCCCAGCACCTGCCCGCGTGCCACGCTGCCGAGCATGGTGCGCACGTCGTCGGCATGCAGCGCGCCACCGCCGTAGGCAATCGCCTGGTCAAGCAGCGACAGGCCATCGCGCAGCGAACCGTCGGCCGCGCGCGCCAGTTCGCCGATCGCGCTGTCTTCGTAAGCGATGTTTTCCGCCGCCAGGATGTGCCGCATCTGGCCGGAGATCTGCTCCGGCAACAGCCGCTTCAAATTGAATTTCAGGCAGCGCGACAGCACCGTGACCGGCAGCTTCTGCGGATCGGTGGTGGCCAGCAGAAACTTCACATGCGGCGGCGGCTCTTCCAGCGTCTTGAGCAACGCGTTGAACGCGTTCTTGGACAACATGTGCACCTCATCGACCAGGTACACCTTGAAGCGGCCGCGTGAGGGCGCGTACTGCGCGTTCTCGATCACCTCGCGCACGTCATCCACGCCGGTATTGCTGGCGGCGTCGATTTCCAGCAGGTCGACAAAGCGGCCTTCGTCCACCGCCGTGCACACCGAGCACTCGCCGCACGGATCAGACGACTGTCCGCGCTCGCAGTTCAGCGACTTGGCGAAAATGCGCGCAATCGTGGTCTTGCCCACACCACGCGTGCCGGTGAACAGGTAGGCGTGATGCATGCGGCCAGTCTCAAGCGCATTGGTGAGCGCACGAACGACATGCTCCTGCCCAACCAGCTCGGCGAATTTGCGCGGCCGCCACTTGCGTGCGAGTACCTGATAAGACATGCCTGACTACCTTGGGGCGAAGGGTGATTGTGCCAAGTCAGGGGCGGCAAGTCAGTAACATAAAGCCGCGTGACCCGCAGGCATAGTGACGGTTGTCTGTCGCATCAACTGCGAGGCAACCGCCGAAAAGGCGGCGGCCCCGCCAGCCACACCCCGGCACCCGAATCATTCGCTACCGTTGCTTCCTTCCGGACCTGGCGGAGTTTGCGAACTATCGTCGCGGGGGGACCGACGGGGCCACCATAGACGTGGGCTGTTGAGCCCTGAAACTGACGGGCTAGACCCGCTTGGAACCTTGCAAGTTGGCGGAGAGAGCGGGATTCGAACCCGCGATACGTATTACCGTATACACACTTTCCAGGCGTGCTCCTTCAACCACTCGGACACCTCTCCACTTGCAACAAACAACAACACGGACGGCTGGATGCGGGATTGTTCGGCTCATCCTGAGCCTCACCCCTCGCTGGCGCGAGGGGCCAGCCTGCGGCTGTCCAAATTTGTTCCAGACAAATTTGTCGAACCCGCGATACGTATTACCGTATACACACTTTCCAGGCGTGCTCCTTCAACCACTCGGACACCTCTCCGCATGGGTGAAACCGCCTCTGCTGGTCAAGCAACTCCAGCAAAGAAGCGGAAGGATAGCGTCAGGCTCCGATACAGGCAAGCGAGCATGCACTGATTCAACCGGCATCCGGCCGTGGCGCTCCCGGTTCAGGCAGCGCCACGCGCCCATCGGTCTCAGCGATGCGATAGCCGCGGGCGGCCAGGGCCGCGCCATCAGCAGCACTTCCGTAGTGGTACAGCAGCAATCGCGAACGCAGTGACTGGTCATATTCGCGCTCGATATCGTCGATGCCGGTATGCGATGGATTACCCATCAGGCTGCAATCGTGGGCGATCAGCTCCTGCCCGCCGGCGTACTGACCGAGTATTTCGGGAATCGGCCGGGTATCGCCGGTGTAGGCGAAGCAGCCCGCCAACGCGATGCCGTACGACGTACCAGGCACGTGGTGGCGCGTGGCGACCACGTCGAACCACAGCCCGTCCAGCCAGAAGCCCCGCGTGCACGGAAGCAGCCGAAACGCTTCCCAATAGTTGACGCCGCCTTCGGCCAGCGCGCCGGGATAGTCGGCCACACGCATCTGCAGCCACGGCAGTAGCGCGGCATGCACGAAGAACTTGGTGGTGCCGCGCAGGCGTTCGTCGAACCACAGTTTGAAGAACAACCGCTCCAGCCCAGCTACGTGATCCATGTGGGTATGCGTGATGAACACAGCGCGCGGCGGCGCACCGTAGGCGGCCATGTAGCGATCGAGCGTGTCCGGCCCGCAATCGATCAGCAACAGGGGTTCGCCATCGCGCTCCAGCACCACGGCCGAGGAACCAAGCTCCACGGCGTGCGCCGCTCCGACGCCAAGAAAATGCAGATGCCAGTTCATGCGTCCAATGTACGCCCGTAGCGATAAAGGAGGGGCTGCCAGATATTCTGCTCGAATACGGCTTCACCTTGCGCCGCGGCACCCAGCTTCAACAGCGAGCGGCGAAGTCGTCGCAGGTTCGCCAGCTGCCATGCTCGCGCCGGCGGCCGTAACTGACCACGGTCAAAGTCGATCAGATAGAGCTGGCCCGTTGTCACCAACACATTGTGCGCATTCAGGTCGGCATGCCAGATACCCGCGCGATGAAAGCGCGCCACCAGTGCACCGACTTCTTCGGCCAACTCACCGTCAAGCCGCCCTGCCGCCAGACACTCGGCGAGCGTCGGAGCATCTTCGATGAAGCGCGTAATCAGATCCGCGGTGTAGAACAGGCCATGCCGGCAGTAGCGCGCGGCCACTATCGACGGCCCCGGCAGTCCGAGCCGTGCGATCGTACCGAGCAGGCGGAACTCCGCGAAACCACGGCTGCGATCCGCACCGGTCCATAGATAGCGATCGCCCATAAGTCTGGCCACCAGGCCGCCGCGATGGTAATGCCGCAATACACACTCGCCGGCCGGGCTGCTGATGATCGCCACGCCACCGCGACCGCCTGATTGCATGCGCAAGGCATCTCGTCCGCGCCAGTAATCCGGTGCAAACCAGTCATGATCGACTTGTGGCGACACGGTGGCGTCGAACAGAATCGCACCCGCTGCGTCTTTGTGTGCTCGTTCCTGCATCATCCCGCCCAATGGTGCCGGACTGTCGTCACCGTCCACTCCCTGAAGATTCTAACCCAAGCCCATGACCGCACCCGCCTCGATCTGCCTGCTGCGAACTTCCGCCATCGGCGATGTCACCCACGTGGTACCGCTGCTACGGACTTTTCAGCAGGCGTGGCCGGCCACCTCACTGACGTGGATCATCGGCAAGCTTGAACGCAAACTGGTCGGTGACCTGCCCGGCGTGGAATTCGTCACGTTCGACAAGGCGGCTGGCTGGGCTGGCATGCGTGCCGTGCATTCCGTGGTGCGCGGACGCAGGTTCGATGCGTTGCTGCAGATGCAGGTCGCGCTGCGCTCGAATCTGTTGAGCCTGGGCATCAAGGCCGATCGACGCGTGGGTTACGACCACGCACGCTCGAAAGATCTGCATGGCCTGGTCATTAACGAGCGCATACCGGCGCGCACCGGCGAACATGTGCTGGATGCGATCGGCAGTTTCTGCGAGCCGCTCGGCCTCAGGCAGACGCAGGTGCGCTGGGACATCCCGATCCCCGATGAGGCGCATGCCTGGGCTGCTGAACAGCTATCCGGCGACACACCGACCCTGCTGGTCAGCCCCACATCCAGCCACGCACTGCGCAACTGGCACCCGGAACGCTATGCCGCCGTGATCGATCACGCCACTGTCCGCGGCTGGCGCGTGGCGTTGGTCGGTGGTCCTTCGTCGGGCGAACGCGCCATGGCCGACGCCGTGCTGGCCGCATGCAAATGCGCGCCGCTCGACCTTACCGGCAAGGACACCCTGAAACGACTGCTGGCCATGCTCAGCCGCGCTCAACTATTGCTGGCGCCCGATTCGGGCCCGATGCACATGGCCAACGCCGTCGGCACCCGGGTGCTGGGCCTGCATGCAGCAAGCAATCCAGACCGCTCCGGCCCTTACTCCGACCGCCGCTGGTGCGTGAACAAGTATGACGAGGCCGCACGCAAATACCTGGGCAAGCCGGCCAGCGAGCTGGCGTGGGGCAGCAAGATCGAGCGCCCCGGCGTAATGGACCTGATCAGCGTCGATGAGGTGATCGAACGCTATGAAGCGGCCGCACAGGACCTCGGCCTGTAGGAGCGAAGATTTTGTGGGAGCGACTTCAGTCGCGATGCTCTTGATCTCGTCGAGCGAAAAGCATCGCGACTGAAGTCGCTCCCACAGAAAAGCCACAGAGAAGCGGAAGCGTTAGACCGCGCGGTAATCCTGGTACGACTTTTCTTCAATCAGCTGCGAGCCGAGCTTGAGGTTGATCTCGCGCTTGAATGCCGCGCGTTCGTCGTTTCGAAAATACACCGCACGCGCCAGTTCGATGAATTCCTGATCGAACTGCTGTGCGCGTTCCTTCAGCCGAATCTTGTCTTCGATATCCCACAGCGTTTCGTTCACCGTCAGCAGACGCTGGCGTTCGTCGGCGATGTCGGTGTGCGAGGCTGCGTCGTTGGCCCAGGTCGCGTTGAGCAGGTCCAGCTCGTTGCGCACATTGGCCAGCTTGGCGTCATCGGTGATGCGACGAGACTTGATTTCGAGGATGGTGATCTTGTCGATCAATTCACCGTACGACACGGGCGTTTCAATCAGGCTCATGGTCTGGGTTCCAATGAAAGGGATAGGGGTTCAGGCCGTGCGCGGCTGACGAAACGCATCCTGCTGCACCAGCGTGCAGACGGTTTGCACCTCGCCATCCATCGCGCGATCACGATGCATGAAGCTGATGTGCTGGCGCAGGATTACATGCGCGTCGCGCACGGCGGCACCCGCATGGAAATCGCCGGCGCTGGCCAGCGCAGCGGTGAGTTGCTTCACTTCGGCAACGAACTGGGCGTAATGCGCGTGATCCTCGCGTGGTGCGTTCGAGATCTTCGCCGCGAGCGCCTGCCAGCCGCCACGATTGGCGAGCCGGCGCGCGGCATTCAACATGGCCTGACGGAAGTCCAGTGCCTGCGCGGCGGTATACAGCTCAAGAGCCAGCACATGCCCGAGGTCTTCGGTCATCTCCAACACATGACGCGCCTCGTTCGCACCCATCGACACATGATCTTCGGCATTCGCACTCGTCGGCACCGAATACACGCTGGCCGGATGCGCCCGTGTAGCAAGGTCGTTGACCAGCGCGGCGGCGGTGTACTGCACGATCATGAAACCGGAATCAGTGCCGTCCTCATTGCCGGTGAGAAACGCCGGAAGGCCGTCATTGGTAGCCGCGTCGACCAGCTTGTTCAAGCGCCGCTCGGAGATCGAGGCGAGTACCGGAATCGCGGCCTTCACGTAGCTCATTGCCAGCGCGAGCGGCATGCCGTGGAAGTGGCCGGCGGAGATCACCTGATCCTCGATGAATAGCGCATCTTCCGCATCCGGGAAGATCAGCGGATTGTCGGTAACCGAATTCAATTCGATGTCGATCACCCGGCACGCTTGCGCCCATGCATCGCGCACCGCGCCGTGAACCTGTGGCATGCAGCGCAGGCTGTAGGCATCCTGTGGCTGATGTTTCTTGCCGCCCTTGAATGGCAGGAAGCGGCTGTAGAAAGCTTCCCTACCGTGCCGCTGATTCGCCGGCACCCAATCCCAGCCGATGTCGAAACTGAGCGCCTGAGCTTCGGGCTCGCTCCACGCTTCGACGCTCCACGGTTTGAAGCGCGGAACCAGGTGATAGGGAATGTCGATCAGGGTCGAACCTGCCAACAGTTCACGAACCTGCGCTGCGGTTTCCACCTGTCCAGGATGTGGACGCAACGCGTGGACCTCGGGGCGCAACGCACCACTACGGCCGGCAAACGCATCCAGTGTCATCGCAGCGGCCAGGTCGGCGTTATCCAGCAGCCGCTCCAATACATCCAGCGCCAACGCGGCGGTCGCGAGCATCTGCGCGGTGCCGTTGTTGAGCGCGAGGCCTTCTTTGAACGACAGGCGGATCGCGGTCAGACCGGCACGCTTGAGCGCCTCGGCACCCGACATGCGCTCGCCCTGATAGAACGCTTCGCCACCACCAAGCAGCACGATCGCCAGATGCGACAGCGGCGCCAAGTCACCGCTGGCGCCTACCGAGCCTTTTTCCGGCACGACCGGAACAACGCCAGCGTTGAGCATCGCCGTGAGCGCTTCGAGCGTGCTCACCCGGATACCGGAATGGCCGCGCATCAGCGTATTGATGCGGATCAACAGCATCGCCCGCACCACGTCTTCGCCGAACGGCTTGCCCACGCACACGGCGTGCGTGGTGATCAGGTTGTGCTGCAATTCCTCCAGCAACGTGCCTTCGGGTTTGTGTGCCCGACTGTCCGGCAACTCGTCACGCAATCGATGGGCGCCGAGCAGCTTGTCGGCATTGCTGCCGAAACCGGTCGTAACGCCATAGGTCGGCTCGCCGCAACTGACTTTATCGGCGAGAAAATCCGCCGCGCGCTGCACGCGCTTGAGCCCTGCGGGGTCCAGCGAAACCTTGTTGCTGTTTCGCGCCACCGCCACCAGCTGGGCGCGGGTGAGGCTGTTGCCGTCGAGAACGATGGTGTCGGATTTGCTCACTGCTGCCTCGTTGAAATGTCTATATCGTTGGATACCGCGCGTAGGTTGGGGTAAGCGGAGCGAAGCCCAACAGTTACCTCAAGCATCCGGCAAAGCGTTGACACTGCTGTTGCGAAGCCACCCTCTCTTCTCGGGAGGGTGGAGGCAAACTCAGCCCATCGCCGCTGCTTGCTCCAGCTCCACTCGCAAGGTCTTGATCAATTCGGTACGCGCCACCTCGAACTGGTCTCCGCGACGCAAGTCCTTCACCGTCACGACGCCCTTGGCGATCTCGTCCTCACCCAGCACGATCACGAAGCGGACACCTGCGCGATCGGCATACTTGAATTGCTTGGCGAGCTTGCCACCGTCCAGCACCACCTCGGTGGCGATGCCGGCACCGCGCAGCTCGCTGGCCAGCGCGAGGTACGCGGGCAATTGCGCCGCATCCATCTGCGTCACCAGCACGTCGACCGTGCTCTTCGCGGTGCCGACCAAACCGGCGTCGCGCAGTTGCCAGTACAGACGAGTGAGACCGATCGAAATGCCGACCCCGGGCAACTGCGACTTGGTGTACTGGCTGGCCAGATTCTCATAGCGGCCGCCGGAACAGATCGAACCGATCTCCGGGTGATCGTTCAACGTCGCCTCATACACCGTGCCGGTGTAGTAGTCGAGGCCGCGAGCGATCGACAGATTCAGTACGTAGTGCGAATCCGGCACGCCGAACGCGTGGATCAGGCCGAACACTTCCTTCAGCTCGGCACGGCCCTGCTCCATCGCTTCCGGGCCGGCGCCCAATGCGTCGAGCTTGTCGTACGCGTCCTGCAGCGAAGTTGAACGCACTCGCACGACAGCGAGGATCTTCTCAGCCACCTCGGCACTCAAGCCAAACGTCGCGCCCGTGAGCGTGTCGCGCACATAGTCGGCGCCGCGCTTGTCCAGCTTGTCCACCTCGCGCAGCACCATGGTCTGCTGCTCGCCGTCAACAATGCCCAGACTTTCGAAATAGCCGCGCATCAGCTTGCGGTTGTTGATCTGGATGGTGAACGCACCGATGTTCAGCTCGCGGAACACGCTGTAGATCACCGCCGGAATCTCGGCGTCGTAGCGCACCGACAGTGAGTCCTTGCCGATCACGTCGATGTCGCACTGATAGAACTCGCGGAAACGACCGCGCTGGGCGCGCTCGCCGCGATACACCTTCTGCATCTGGTAACGACGGAACGGGAAGCTGAGATCGTACTCATGCTCAGCCACATAGCGCGCCAGCGGCACCGTGAGATCGAAGCGAAGCGCGAGCTCGGGCATGCCCTCTTTCTCGAGCGCACCGGTCGATTGCACGAAATACACCTGGCGCTCGGTCTCGCCGCCGGTCTTGGTCAGCAGGATGTCGGAGTATTCGATCACCGGCGTCTCCACCGGCAGGAAGCCGAAGAGTTCGTAATTACGGCGGATCACGTCGAGCATGCGCTGGAACGCGATCTGGTCGAGCGGCAACAGCTCGAGCACGCCGGGCATGGTACGGGCCGGGGTAAGCGCCATGAAATCCTCTGCTAACGATGGGGAGAACACGCCTCACGGCTGACCGCGTGACGGCAGCCGTAAAGATTAGCAGAAGGCCGGGCCGCTTCCTCGCCGTTTTAGTCGATCATTGCATCCCGCCTGTTGCCAAGCCTTCACGCTACGATTAAGATACGCGGCTTCCCACGGGGTGTAGCTCAGCCTGGTAGAGCGCTACGTTCGGGACGTAGAAGTCGCAGGTTCGAATCCTGTCTCCCCGACCAAAATTCGATGAAGAAGCCGGCCTCGCGCCGGCTTTTTCATGTCTGCGGAACCCGTTATGGGAGCGGCTTCAGCCGCGATGCTCTCGAAGCCGCCGCAACCAAGGCCACTCCTAGAGCGCAGCGCGGCTCTCCATCGCCATCGTGGTCAACCGGTCGAGTTCTTCCTCGACAAACCCTGCTTCACGGCGGGCTGGCAGGTTGAACGGACCGCGCAGGCTGACGCCCATGTAATCACGCAGCAGGTCGAAGAAGGTGGCGACGGGCTCGAGCCCGTCGCGCTGGCAGCAATCGTGATACCAGCGGGTGCCGGCGGCGACGTGGGCGACTTCCTCGCGCAGGATCACTTCGAGAATTGCTACCGTGCGGGTGTCGCCAAGATGGCGCAGGCGATCGATCATGCCTGGAGTGACGTCGAGTCCGCGCGCTTCCAGCACCCGCGGCACCAACGCCATGCGGGCGGTGTCGTGGCTGGCGGTTTTTTCCGCCATTTGCCACAGGCCGTCATGCGCATCAAAGTCGCCATAGGCGTGACCGAGTTCGGCCAAGCGCTTGGAAAGCATGGCAAAGTGCCGCGCCTCGTCGTTCGCGCAACTGGCCCAGTCGCGGTAGTACGCATCGGGCTTGCCGCGAAAGCGATATACCGCATCCCACGCCAGGTTGATCGCGTTGAATTCGATATGCGCCACCGCGTGCACCAGGGCGGCGCGGCCTTCCTCGCTGCCGAGTCCGCGCTGGGGAACTTGGCGCGCGTTGACCAGCCGTGGCCTGACGGGACGTCCGGGTGCGGCGATCGGTTCGGGTGGTGGTGAGGTGGGGTCGGCGCGCAGCTCGCCCGCCTGCAGGGCTTGCCAGGTTGCGTGGCTCAGTTGCAGTTTCTCGGCGGGATCGGTGGCGTCGAGGCAGCGTTTGGCGGCGGCGTGGAGGTCGTTCATTGATGAGAGATGAGGGGCGAGTAGCGAAGGGCGAAGGGCGAAGGGCAACTTGCCTCACCTGGACGAAGACTCCAGGTGGCGCCCTCGCTACTCGCCCCTCGCCCTGCTCCGTTACACCGCGCGGCGTGCCGCCTTGGCGTCATCCGAGCGCAGCATCTGGATCTGTTCCAGATAGCGCTGGTCGAGGCCGGTGACGTATTCGCCGGAGAAGCACGAAGTGTCGAAGTGCTTCAGCTTTTCGTTGCCATCCTGCACCGCGCGGATCAGGTCTTCGAGATCCTGGTAGATCAGCCAGTCAGCACCGAGCATCTTTTCCACTTCATGCTCGGAACGGCCAGCAGCGACCAGCTCCGAAGTCGACGGCATGTCGATGCCGTAGACGTTCGGATAGCGCACCGGCGGCGCGGCTGAGGCAAAGTAGACGTTCTTGGCGCCCGCATCGCGTGCCATCTGGATGATCTGCTTCGAGGTGGTGCCGCGCACGATCGAGTCGTCGACCAGCAGCACGTTCTTGTTGCGGAACTCCAGATCGATCGCATTGAGCTTGCGACGCACCGATTTCACCCGCTCACCCTGCCCCGGCATGATGAACGTGCGGCCGATATAGCGATTCTTGACGAAGCCCTCGCGGAACGGCACGCCGAGTGCGCCAGCCAGCGCGCTGGCCGCAGTACGCGCGGTATCGGGGATGGGAATCACCGCATCGATATGATGCTCGGGGCGTTCGCGCAGGATTTTTTCGGCGAGCTTTTCACCCATGCGCAGGCGCGCCTTGTAGACCGAGACGTCCTCGATCATCGAGTCGGGGCGCGCCAGGTAGACGTATTCGAAAATGCACGGCGAGTGCACCGCGCCCTCGGCGCAGCGGCGGCTGTGCAGCTGGCCGTCATCGGTGATGATCACCGCCTCGCCCGGCGCTATGTCACGCACGCGCTTGAAGCCAAGCACGTCGAACGCAACCGACTCGGATGCCACCGCGTACTCGCGACCTTCCGCGGTGACGCGCTCACCCAGCACCAGCGGGCGGATGCCATGCGGATCGCGGAACGCGACCAGCCCATAGCCCAGCACCAGCGCGACGCAGGCATAGCCGCCGCGCGCACGCGCGTGCACGCCGGCGACCGCCTTGAAGATATGGTCTGGGGTCAACGCCATCCGGTCCTGGATCTGCAGCTCGTGCGCCAACACGTTGAGCAACACTTCGGAATCCGAATCGGTGTTGATGTGGCGGCGGTCGTCCTGGAACATCTCGCGGCGCAGCGATTCGGTGTTCACCAGGTTGCCGTTGTGCGCAAACGCAATGCCGTAGGGCGAGTTGACGTAGAACGGCTGCGCCTCGGCCGAACCTTCGGAGCCGGCCGTGGGATAGCGGCAGTGGCCGATGCCGATGCGTCCGCGCAGACCGCTCATCGCGGCCTGGCCGAACACGTCACGCACCAGCCCGTTGCCCTTGTGCAGGCGCAGCCGCGAGCCATCCACCGTCGCGATGCCGGCCGCGTCCTGGCCACGATGCTGCAGCACCGTCAGCCCGTCATAGAGCGCTGATGCCACCTCGGTGGTACCGACAATGCCGATGATTCCGCACATGATTTGTTGCCTGCTTCAGTAAAGTCGTGTTTCAGAAAGTCGCGCTTCGGAAAGTCCTGTTTCAGAAGCTCGCGGGATGACGGGTCGCACTTGTTGCAGCCGCCGGTGAGACGGTGCTTGCCGAGGTGGACGGCGCGGCCGATATGGGGGCATGTGTCGCGGGCGGCAAGCTCGGAAGGTGATCGAGTACCTCACCTGGATGGATATGCTCACGAATATCGGCGGGCACGCGCTGTTCCAGCCATGAGGCCACACGCTGGAACTGCGGCAGCAACACCGACTCTTTCCACCACGGATCGCGGGTGAATGCGGTAAAGCCGACCAGAAACACCAGCAGCGCGACCAGCAGTACGCCGCGAAGGAAACCGAACACTGTGCCGAGCAGACGATCGGTGCCGGACAGGCCGGTGCTGTCGACCAGTCGGCCAATCGCGAAGCGCAACAGTGCACCAAGAATAAGTACGGCCACGAAGCACAGGCCATAACCGACAATGATACGTACCGACGGCAGCTTGATCATCGGGTCGAAATGCGCGGCCACCGTCGGGCCGAAGGTCCATGCCACCCAGAACGCGACGATCCAGATCGCCAGCGCCAGCACCTCGGAAATCAGCCCCCGCCACAGCCCGATCAGGACCGACAGGGCAATAATGCCGATGATGATGTAGTCGGTCCAATTCATCCGTTCACCCACTTGATCCGCGCTACCGATGCAGAAGGTCCACACCGGCTTGTAGGCATTGAGACGTGCATGCTCATGGCATCGGAACGATGTTGCCGTCGATGCTTAGTTTGGACTTGATCTGATCACGAACGCGTACTGCATCGTCACGCTGCGTCTGTGGGCCTGCGCGCACACGCCACAATTGCTTGCCGCCGGACTGGACGGTATCCACGAAGCCATCGAAACCGTTGGCGCGCAATTTGTCGCGCAGTGCATTGGCGTCGCCCTGGCTGCTCATCGCCGCCAGCTGCACCGCCCAACCGCCTGCCCGGGCAACTGTCGCTGGCGCGGGCTGGCTGGCAGACGTGCTGGCGCTTTCATGACTGGTGTCCTGCTCAAGCCGCGCCGGCACGCCGGGAATCGACTGGATGATCTTCAGACGGGCGGCCTCGGCCGCGGTACGTGTCGCAAACGGCCCGGCGATCACCAACGTCCGCTGCTGGCCAGCCTGGGTGAGCGGATGGCTGCTCACCGGATAGCCGAGGGCCCGCACGCGATGTTCCAGACTCGCGGCACCCGCGGCATTGGCATACGCACTGAGGTTGAGTCTGTAGCTGCCCTGCCCGACGGCCGCATCTGAGACCGGGACGGCCGTGGTGGCCGCAGCTACCGGCGGCGGCTTGACCGCGGACGCGCTCGCTGACGGCTTGGTCTGCATTGGAATCACCGGCTGGGTCGACGATGCGCCCGAACCGGTTGTGACCGTCGTCGGCACCGGGGCCTTGCCAGCTTCAGGATCGGTTTCCACGTCGCGCGGACGATTCGACCCAATGTTGACCGTCGCCAGCTGGTTGCCTGGTGCGGGCGCGACGGCAGTTACAGCGGGATGGCCGGTCGACGCAGCCGCTGCCGCAGTCGGGGTCGACGCATTATTCGGCGTGCCGACGGCCGCATCCGGCGTCAGGTTCATGGTCTTGGTTTGCAGGTCGCGATCCGGTGCCGGGGGAATCGCCAGGCTCACCGACTGATCACCACCGGGTGCCGGTGGCTTGCTGGAAAAGAACATCGGTACAAACAGAACCACCAAGGCAAACAGGATGGCGGCACCCAGCAGGCGTGTTTTCAAGACTTCGCTCCAAGGCGGCAAACGCGACATGTACCGGCGTGATTATACCTGCCTGGGTCAAACGCCATGCCAAACCGGCCATTCAGCTCAGTCGATGGGTTCAGATGCCCCGTTCGGCGACGACCGCGCTGGCCACGAAAAACGAGCCGAACGCCAGGATGCGCTCGCCCGGCCTTGCCGCGACCTGTGCCGCCGCCAGTGCACTGGCCACGTCGACATGCGCATCGAACGAAGCCTGCGGCAGGGTCTGCTGAAGTATTGCTGCGAGTTCTGTCACCGGGAGACCGCGCGGAGTTGCCTGTTCCAGCCCGGCCAGATGCCAGTGGTCGATCCGATGGCCGAGAGCACTGATTACCCCGGCCACGTCCTTGTCGGCCAGCGCACCGTAGACCGCGTGCACGTGGCCGGCAGGCTGCGCATCCAGCCATTCGGCCAATGCGCGCGCGGCCTGCGGGTTGTGGCCTACATCCACGATCAATGCCGGATCACCGCCGAGCGATTGCAGTCGCGCCGGTACCCGGACGGTCTTCAGACCCGCAGTGACCGCCGCGTAGAAATCCTTCGGCGTCATCGATGCGTCGCCGACAAACAATGCACGCAGCGCCGCAATCGCCGCCGCCGCATTGGCGAACTGCACCGGCGCCGCCAGTGCGGGATCGGGAAGCTCCATCGCACTGCCATCGCGGTGCCACCAGTACCAGCCGCCGACATGACGTTCGATGTGAAAATCGATCCCGGCGCGCTCGACCTGCGCAGCGCGTGCCGCCAACGCATCGAGCAACCCGGCGGGTGGATCGATCTCGCCGACGATCACTGGCCGGCCGGCGCGTGCGATGCCGGCTTTCTCGCGTCCGATGCTGTCGCGATCCGGACCAAGCCAGTCCATGTGATCCAGGTCGACCGTGGTGACGATCGCGACATCGGCATCAATGATGTTCACTGCGTCCAGCCGACCGCCCAGCCCAACTTCCAGTATCGCCACGTCCAGCCCGGCGCGGGCAAACAGATCCAGTGCAGCCAGAGTGCCGAACTCGAAATAGGTCAATGAAACGGCATCGCCCTGCCCAGCGCCACGTGCCGCCTCGATCCGTTCGAACGAGGCGACCAACGCAGCATCGTCGGCATTCGCGCCATCGATGCGCACCCGCTCGTTGTAGTCCAGCAAATGCGGCGAGGTGAAACTACCTACCCGCAACCCCGCTGCCGCCAGCATCGCTTCAAGCAAGGCCACGGTGGAGCCCTTGCCATTGGTGCCACCGACCGTAATCACACTGGGTGCCGGCGGCGGCGCGCCCATCCGCCGCCATACCTCACGCACGCGATCGAGGCCCAGCTCGACGCTGTGCGGATTGACGTGTTCCTGATATGCCAGCCATTCGGCGAGAGTGCGGGCCATGCGATAACTTTGTGCTGTGTGTGGAGCGGCGTCCGGCGACCCAGGTCATCGCACCGCGGACGAACAGACACAAAGCTTAAAGCATTGCCTCGATCAATCGGATGAAGGCGGCAAGCCTTCAACCAAACGGATGCAGGCCGCTGGCGCGCAACGCCCAGTACATACCGAATGCCGTCCAGAACATCTTCTTCAGCGCCTTGCCGGCCAGCAAGGCCACCAGCAGGCCAAGCAGCAACGGCATGTGCCTTTCGAGCGTGCTACGGGTGTCGTTGACGACGTTCATGTGTGCTCTCCCCCACCGTGATGGTGTGGAAGGGATGATCCGCAGATGGCCAAGCTGGCGGCAGGATCAAGCGTCAGTCATCGCCAGTGACAGCCGTCATGAGGATGCATGGCTCTGCCGCAGCCGCAACGCATTGCTCACCACCGACACCGACGACAGGCTCATCGCCAGTGCCGCAATCATCGGTGACAGCGTGATGCCGAACCATGGATACAGCACGCCGGCGGCCAGCGGCACACCGACCGCGTTGTAAATGAAGGCGAAAAACAGGTTCTGCCTGATATTCCGTACCGTTGCCTGCGACAACGTGCGGGCCCGCACGATCGCACCCAGATCACTTTTCACCAGCGTGATTTGCGCGCTCCCGATGGCCACATCGGTACCGCTGCCCATGGCGATGCCGATGTCGGCTGCCGCCAGCGCCGGCGCGTCGTTGATGCCGTCACCGACCATCGCCACGCGGCGACCTTCGGAACGCAGCGCGTTCACCACGGCAGCCTTGTCCGCCGGCGAAACATCGGCATGGACGGTGTCGATGCCCAGTTCGCGCGCCACCACGTGCGCCGTGGTGGCGTTGTCGCCAGTCAGCATCACGATGTGCAGGCCGGTTGCCCGCAAAGCTTTGATCGCCGCTGGTGTATCAGGCTTGATGGGGTCGGCCACCGCCAGAATCGCGGCAAGCGCGCCATCGATGCCGAGAAACATCACTGTTGCCCCATGACCGCGCAGATCTTCGGCACGAGCGATCGCATCGTTGCCGATAGGGATATGGAGTTCGCCCATCAACCGGGCATTGCCCAGCGAAACCTCGCGCCCATCAACGCGAGCGCAGACACCGCGACCGGTCAACGCACGGAAATCCGTCGCTGCCAGTATCGCCACGCCTTGCGCTTCCGCAGCGACGACGATGGCACGCGCAAGCGGATGCTCACTCGGCCTTTCCAGCGCCGCAGCAAAGGCCAGCACGCGTTCGCGCGAGTGTCCGTCGAAACTCACCAGCTCAGTCAACGTCGGTTTGCCCGCGGTCAGCGTGCCCGTCTTGTCCAGCACCAGCGTATCGATATCACGCAATGTCTCGATCGCGGCGGCGTCCCGAAACAGCACGCCGCTGTGTGCGCCGCGACCACTGGCCACCATGATCGAGATCGGCGTAGCCAACCCCAACGCGCAGGGACAGGCGATGATCAGCACCGACACGGCAGCGATCAGCGCGTGTGCAAACTGCGGCGACGGCCCCAGCCACGCCCACAATGCAAACGCGAGCAACGCGACGATCACCACCACCGGCACGAACCACACCGCCACCCGATCGGCAACGCGCTGCAACGGGGCCTTGCTGCGCTGCGCCTGCGCCACCAACGCCACGATCTGCGCCAGCATGGTTTGCGCGCCCACCCTTTGCGCGCGCATGGTCAGCCCGCCGTCCTGGTTCTGCGTGCCACCGGTGACCAGGTCACCTTTCGTTTTCATCACCGGCATCGGCTCGCCAGTGAGCATTGATTCATCGATGTAGCTTTCGCCTTTCAGTACCGCGCCATCCACCGGCACCTTCTCGCCGGGACGCACGCGCAACACGTCACCGACAAGCACCTCATCCAGCGGCACATCGGTCTCGCTATCATCGGCGGCGATCCGTCGCGCGGTTTTCGGTACCAACCCCAGCAACGATTTCAGTGCCTCGCCGGTACGCCGGCGTGCGCGCAACTCCAGGAAATCGCCCAGGGTGACCAGGGTGACGATGACCGCCGCCGATTCAAAATACACACCGACCCGACCGTGCATGTCACGAAAACCCGGCGGGAAAATGCCCGGCAGCAAAAATGCCACGGCGCTGTACGCCCATGCCACGCCGGTGCCCAACGCGATCAGCGTGTACATGTTGGGGTACCAGGGGTGCAGTGAGCGCCAGCCGCGCGCGAAGAACGGTGCGCCGCCCCACAGCACCACGACGGTCGCCAGTACGGCTTCGATCCATCCCGCCGCAAGACTCAAGGGCGCGGCCAACTGCCAGCCGAACAGATGCGGTCCCATCGCCAACGCAAACACCGGTACGGTGAGCGCTGCCAGCAGCCAGAAGCGTCGAGTCATCGCCGACAACTCGTCACTGTCATCGTGGTCAGCGCTCGGCAGGATCGGTTCCAGCGCCATGCCGCATTTGGGACAATGGCCGGGGCCAACCTGCTGCACTTCCGGATGCATCGGACAGGTGTAGATAGCGCCGGGTACCACGGGTTCGGCCACACGCTCGCTCAGGTAGCGCGCCGGTTCGGCGATGAATTTCCCCCGACATCCGCTGGCGCAGAAGTAGTACGTCTTTCCCGCATGTTCAACGCGATGATTTGCGGTTTGAGGATCCACCGTCATGCCACAGACCGGATCCTTCACGACGGGTGCGCCATGCCCATCGTGCGGCGGCATTTGCGCGTGGTCATGCATGGCTGATGTGCCGGCAGGCGGGGTTTCGCTGCAGCAGCTTCCGTGGGACTTCTTCGTGGTCGGTACTTGCTCGCCGCTCATGGCAGCGGCTCCACGTCGACCAGCGCACGCAGGATCGGGCAGTGCTCCGGCGCGCCATGGCCCGGACAGGCATCGATCAGTTGCTCCAGCCCGTCGCGCACGCGCTGCAATTCGGCGATGCGCATCTCGATCGCCGCCAGCCGTTGCTGTGCGCGCTGCTTCACCGCCTTCACCCCACGCTGGCGATCGGCCGACAGCGCCAGCAAATCGCGAATCTCCTCCAGCGTGAAGCCCAGCAACTTGGCGCGACGGATGAAATTCAGCTGCGCGATGGCGCTCTCGTCGTAACTGCGATAGCCCGAGGCGCGCCGGACCGGCTCCGGCAACAGTCCTTCGCGCTCGTAATAGCGGATGGTGTCGATCGCCACGCCGACGCGCTTGGCGACGGCACCGATGGTCAATGAGGGGTTCTGTGTGGTCATGCGTCCAAGTCTAGAGCCTTGATCCAGATCCAGAGTCAAGGGCATGCACGACCGTGGCTCCTACCCCAGGCGCGGCCCACCCAAGCAAAACCTTGCACCGGGATCTACACTTGGGGTCTGTGAAACCGGCAATAGTCCAATCTATGAACGATCGCCAGCCACGGAATACACCCCCTCGTGTTAGCTCGAGCGAGTCGTTGACGGCACTTCATACCGGTTCGACAACCGCCCCGCGCAAGTCGCGGCGCGACCCCCGGCGCGTATACCTGATGGCACCTGCCAGCTGGAAATCTGCTCGATCGGCTGTGCATCCCGAGGCGATGGACTGGTCGACGGTAGTCGCGGCTCCCACGCAATGGGTGGGTAAATGCTCGCTGCCTACCCCCTCTCCGACCGTTGCCCTTCCCAGCAGGCGCCTGGGTGCGCTTCGGCTCTCCGCGGCATCCCGTGTTGATGGCTTGCGTGCGACTACGCTCGCCGCCTTGAGTCAGCTGAACCTGGCGACGGCTCGCCCCACGGCTCTGGCGGCGCAATGGCTTACGTGGGAGCAGCCGAATCGGCGACGCGCGGTCACTGCGGTCTCTGTCTGCGCAGTATTCGGCGCCGCGGCGGTCCTGCTGGGAATGGGTGTAGCGCATTCCCAGCCGAAGCCGGCAAATTTTGGTGTCCCGGCTGCCCCGGTGGTATGGCAACAGCCCGTCGAGAGCTTTCCGAAGCCAGTGATCGTGCCCGCGCCGAGTGCTGAGGTCGTCGCATCGGCTCCGATAGAGCCAAGTTCATCTGCCGATGCACCCGTCGAAACGAGCACCCCCAGCACGCTGCTGTCCGATGTCAGCACGATGGACCTGATGATGCCGATCGCCGAGCCGGATCTGGACATCGCATCGCAACAGAGTCTGTGGGCACAGGTGGGCAAGGAGTCGGGCGTCGATCCACTGCTTCTCTACAGCGTCGCGCTGGTTGAATCACGATCGCTGCTACCCGGTGGAGAGGTTGCGCCGACGCCCTGGTTGTTCAGGGTCAACGATCACCTGATTCTCGGCGAACGCCATCATGTGCAGATCGAGATGGCTGTTGCGAGCCAGCTTGGGTCCGTCGTCCAGGACGTCGGCATCATGCAGGTGTATTACCCGATGCACCGGGATGCCGTTCGAGATCCGCTGACCCTGCTCGACCCGAGAACCAACATCTCCGTTGCAGCGAAGATCCTGCGCGACGGCATGCACGAGACGCATGATCCCGTACTGGGAGTCGGCTACTACCACAGCCACACACCGGACCTGGCCAGGAACTACGGCGAGGCCGTGATGACCGTCTATCAGCGGCTTAAAACCATCTACCGCCCTGGACGAGCCACTCGGGTCGTTGCACGCTAGTTCCTGCGACTGAACGCGCCACGTCCGATCACATTCCCTGCCCCAGGTAGGACTTGCCCTGTTTCAACACGGTGTCGCAGACCTTCGTGGTGATCTTCGACTTCATGTCGCTCGAGCCGCCGCCGACGCTGGACAGGTCCATGCTCTTGCCGTTGCCGGCCTGCAGGATGCCGTTGGCACCGCTCTTGTAGTCCCCGCCACTGGTGGCCGCCGGATTGGACGCACCGCCCATTTTTCCCAGCAGCTGGTTCTGGATACCCGACGCGCCCGACGCACCGCCGAGGTAGTTGTTCTTGACGCAATATTGCAAGAGTCCCGCCACGTTGCCCATGCTGCCTGAGGTCATGGAGCTGACCGGAACCATGGCGCCGAGCTTGCCGCCTAGCGCGCCCATGTCCTGCGCGCCAGTTGCGCCACAGGCAAGGCTCAGGGCGATGACTGCACAGGTTGTTCCCAAGCCGCCGATGCGATTCTTCATGAGCGTCCCTCCGTCTGGTCCGCGCATTCAACACCCACGCTTGTTACGGTTGCGTCAGGGCATCCGATTCACTTCTTTCTCAGCGGCACATCTTCAAGCAGCCACGCCAGCACGAATGCCATCACGATGACGCATGCGGCAATCAGATAGACCATGTGCAACGCCCCGCCAAAAGCCTGCAGATAGTCATCGCGCAGTTCGGGCGGGAGCTGATGAACGGTTTTCGGTCCCAGCGAATGGGGCAATTCGGTACCTGGCGGGATGATCGCCGCAAGCCTTGCATGCAGTCCGTTGGTAAATATCGCACCGAAGGCGGCAACACCGATCGAGCCGCCGATCGAGCGAAACAGCGTTACGCCGGATGTCGCCACGCCCATGTGCTTGAAGTGCACGCTGTTCTGCACAGCGAGGATGAGCACCTGCATCACCATGCCCAATCCAAGCCCGAGCAGAGTGACGTATACATACATGATTTCGACCGGCGTCGAGTTCTGCACCGTACCCATCAGCAGCATGGCGACACCGGCGAGCAACGTGCCCGCAATCGGGAAAAAGCGGTATTTCCCGATCTTGCTGATGATACGGCCACTGACAATCGAACTGACAACGAGGCCGCCCATCAGCGGCAGCAACTGGATGCCGGCTTGCGAAGGCGTCGAGCCCTTGACCACTTGTAGATAGAGCGGAAGGAAGGTCACCGAACCAAACAACGACATGCCGATAACGAACCCGATCAGGCAGCACAGCAGAAACGTTCGTTGCCGGAAAAGCCCGAGCGGAATAATCGGCTCAGCCGCGATGCTCTCTTCGTAGACGAAGCCAACGACCGATATCAGGCCGAAGACGAGGGTGAACCATAGTTGCGATGACGACCACGGAAGGATCGTGCCGCCCTGACTCGTAAACAGGATGATGCAGGTCAGCGCCATCGCGAGGTACCCGGCACCCAGGTAGTCGATCTTGTGCTTCACGTGCGCAACGTGCGGCCGGAAGACCGCCCCGATCACCATCAACGCAGCCACACCCAACGGCAGGTTGATGTAAAAAATCCAGCGCCACGAAAAATGTTCGACGAGAAAGCCGCCGATGAGTGGGCCGATCACCGTCGCAAGCCCGTATATGCCACCGAACATGCCTTGATAGCGGCCACGCTCCGCCGGTGGAATGACATCGCCGACCGCCGCCATGGTCACCACCAGCAATCCTCCGCCACCCAGGCCCTGCAACGCGCGCATCAGGATGAGCTGCGTCATGTCTTGCGCCAGCCCGCACAGGATCGATCCGAGCAGGAAGATGACGATCGCCGCCTGCAGCACGATCTTCCGGCCAAAAAGGTCGCCGAATTTTCCATAAAGCGGCACGACGATGGTCGATGCCAGCAGGTAGGCGGTAACCACCCACGACAAGCTCTCAAGGCCACCCAGCTCACCGACGATCGTCGGCAACGCCGTGGACACGATTGTCTGGTCGAGCGCCGCCAACAGCATCACCAGCATCAAGGCCGAAAACAGCAGACGCACCGGTGGGTGCTCCTGTGTTCGGGCATGCGATGCGTCGGGAGCCAGGTTGATGGCCTCGACGTCTGCGGAAGAATCAGCATTCATGGGTGGAGTTCACGTGTTTGGTCGATCTTGAAATTAATTAATTGATTGATTAATATATACGCTGATACTCCGCCCGGTCAATGACCCAGGTTGAAGATGGCGTCGCGAAACTCGGACAAGCCTGCAGCACGCGAGCCCAACGCTGCAAAGAAGCGAGGCTCCGCGCCACGCCGCCCCGGACGGCCAACGGGCGGCGCTGGCGGCATCGATCAACGCAGCCGGCTACTCGACATCGCACTGACGCTGTTCGCACGACAAGGCATTGCCGATACAACACTTGCGGCTATTGCGCGCGAGGCAGGCGTGACGCCGGCGATGGTGCACTACTACTTCAAGACGCGTGATCAGTTGCTCGATCTGCTAATTGAAGAACGCTTCCTCCCCGTCAGGGTGTCCGTCGAAAGCGTATTCAAGGCCCATGCGGACGATCCAGTTGCCGCCATCACGCAGCTGGTGCAGCGGTTCATGGACATTGCCGCCGAACATCCCTGGTTCGCACCGCTGTGGATCCGCGAAGTGATCAGCGAGAATGGCTTGCTCAAGCAGCAGATTCGAAAACGCCTGGGCGACGCGAACCAACATTCCATGCTTGAATCCATCGCGCGCTGGCAGACCGAAGGACGGCTGAATGCAGACCTCGAACCATCACTGGTGTTTCTGTCGTTGCTCGGCCTGACGATCTTGCCGCTGACGGCAGCCAGGACATGGCGCAAAGATCCGGTGCTGGGCCAACTCGGCGCGAAGGAAATCACCCGGCATGCGCTCGCCTTGCTTGGGTATGGCATCGGCCCGCAGAGGCCGACAAGCAAGAAGCACTGATGTACCCTCAGTCACGCGGGCGATGCAAGCTGAGTAATGGCCATGCCGGTCGAACCGGCGTCGACAAAACCCTTAGTGTCCAAGTGCGACGAGCACGACAAAGCGATGGGGAACGCCATGGGGAAGAGTCCATATATGGATGCTCCAAAGGACGGATTTGATCCGGACGGGTTACCGCTCCCTGCAGCACACGGGTCGCGCCCCCCATTGAAGGCGGAAAAGCCATGACCACTGACAAAGCGACGATGGCGTTTGGCTGGCGCATCTACGGCTTGGGCGTGATCGCGTTGGGCATGGTCAGCCTGGCGTGGAAAGACTTCGACCTGGGGCAGCCCGTATCCAGCAACTTTCCCGACCGCACCGCGCTGGCCTATGCCGCCGCGGCGTTCATGCTCATTGCGGGCGCGGCCGTCGAGTGGCGCCGGACCGCGGCTTGGGGCGCAGCGGCGCTCACCGCCTATTACGCGCTCATTGTCGTCATCCTGATGAATGGCCGCCTGGTGCTCGCCCATTACGCCGAGTTCGGCAGCTACAGCGGCGCCGCCGAGCAGCTGGCTATCGCGGCGGGCGGGCTGATCATCTACGCCGCCAACGCCAGGATCGATGCAGCCCTGGCAACGCGCCTCACGCGTCTGGGCCAACTGGTGTTCGGGGTTTGTGCGCTTTTATTCGGCGGAGCGCATTTTTTCTATATGAACTTGACCGCCCCGCTGGTTCCGCAATGGCTGCCGCCTTCACAAGTGTTCTGGGGTTATGCCACCGGGGTTGGCCACATCGCAGCGGGCCTTGCGATCCTGACAGGCGTGCAGGCCCGCCTCGGAGCAATCCTGCTCACCGTCATGTATGCGTCGTTCACCCCGCTGGTGCACCTGCCGATGCTCCTGACCCATCCCTCCAGCCATGTGAACTGGTCAGAGAATGCATTGAACCTCGCCCTGACCGGCGTCGCCTGGGTCGTGGCGGATTCGCTGGCGCGGCCAAAGCGCCAGTAGATCGACCATTCCAAAAGCATTGTCAGCGTCAACCACCGCAGAAGGATCGTTATATGAAACGTTTCCGCGTTGTGTTCACCATCGTCATGGCCGTCGCCATGCTGGGCTTGGGGTTTTCTGCATTCGCGTCGCAGGACACTCCCAAGTCCCCGCAGGGGATTGCCAATCTTTCAGGTCTGCACGATTTCGATTTCCTCGTGGGCAACTGGCAGGTCCATCATCGCAAGCTCAAGGGGCGGCTTACCCATAGCCATGCGTGGGATGAGTTCGAAGGTACCCTCAGCATGCGCAAGTTGATGGATGGCTACGCCAACGTTGACGACAACGTGTTCAACACCCCTGAAGGCGCCTATCGAGGCGTGGGCCTTCGCTCATACGACCCGAAAACCGCGCAATGGGCGATCTGGTGGCTGGATGGTCGCAGCCCCTTCGGCGATCTCGATCCGCCGGTCAAAGGTCACTTCGTGAACGGTGTCGGCACCTTCTATGCCGACGATACGCTGAAGGGGAAGCCGGTCCGCGTGCGCTTCGTCTGGTCAAACATCACATCGACAACAGCACGTTGGGAACAGGCCTATTCTGCCGATGGTGGAAAGACCTGGGAAATCAACTGGACCATGGATTTCAGACGGGCCCCCTAGTTCACGCGGCAGACCCGTTCCAGGCGACTCCTTTCGGTAGTGGTACGCAGGGAGTCGGATGTCGTCACCGCTGTTCGGGAATAAATCTCGACGCTGATTGATCTTGTCTGTCGTAGGCACCCTTCCCGTGCTGCACCCGACAGGTTTCCGCCATGGCCATCTCCATTCAAGCGTCTTACTCGATATCCCCCTCCTCACCGACGTCGTATACGAAAGTAGCCATTGCCATGCACTGGCTTATCGCGCTGCTGATTTTTCTCAATGTCAGCATCGGCATTTATATGGAGAGCTTTCCCAAGAGCGCTCCTGGGCACGATGCGGTGTTGTTCTATCACGCCTCCATCGGCAGCCTGATTTTCATGCTTGCCGTGTTTCGTCTGATCTGGAGATCCACGCACAAGCCACCCGCGCTGCCTGCCAACATGGCGTCGTGGCAGCAAACGGCGGCACATACGCTGCATTGGGTGTTGTACTCGTTGATGTTGCTCGTTCCGCTTACCGGCTATATGCATCGTATGGCGGGAGGACATCCGGTCAGCTTCTTCGGACTTGGCTACCTGCCGATTCTCATCGGCAAGAACGAGCCGCTGCGCCTGCTTACCGATAGCTTGCACGTATGTCTTGTATGGGTTCTTTGTATTCTCGTCATTGGCCATATCGGCGCTGCCCTGAAGCATCGGCTTATCGATCGCGACGGTGTTATCCAGCGCATGTTGCGCGTATAACCGACACACGGTTCAAAGGTAAGAGCCCGACATGAGAGTGCGCCGCACGTGAGCCCGGCAACTAACCAGGCCTTTGTCGACGATCTGGCCTTGCGTCATCTTGACGCTGCATACAACCTCGGCCGCTGGTTGCTCGGCAATGAGCAGGACGCGGCCGATGCCGTACATGATGCCTACCTGCGCGCCGCGCGAGCTTCCGACACCTACGCCGGTGGCAATGCGCGCGCATGGTGGCTTGCCATCGTGCGCAATTGTTGTCTTGCCCGACTTGCCATACGCAACAAGGAAAAGCGCAATGTCCCCATCGACAAGAACCCGGACGCTGCGGAACACTGGATGCCGCGTACCGACGCCGACGACGTTGAGGATCGTGTCGACAGCGCAAAACGCCAGCAGCTGATCACTCAGCACTTGCAAAACCTGCCAGAGAATTTCCGCGAAGTGCTGATCCTGCGGGAGATTGAAGAGTTGTCCTATCGGGAGATCGCCGACGTGCTGCAGACCCCCATCGGTACCGTGATGTCGCGCCTGGCTCGCGGACGCGCACTGCTGCAAAAGGCATTGGCCGAGAACGTCAACATGCAGGCTCCGTATGGACTGTAAGACCGCTCAGGCCCTGATGCCGCTCTATTTCGACGGCGAGCTCGACCGTGCCACCAGTCGCGAGTTCGAAGCGCATCTCGATGAATGCGGCGATTGCCGCGCCGCCCTGATCGAGCTGGACGCACTGCGCCGGACACTGCGCGAGGATGCGCCGCGTTACAAAGCGCCA
This sequence comes from Rhodanobacter sp. MP7CTX1, assembly GCF_014205795.1. Lineage (GTDB taxonomy): Bacteria > Pseudomonadota > Gammaproteobacteria > Xanthomonadales > Rhodanobacteraceae > Rhodanobacter. The sequence goes on along the minus strand of NZ_JACHCN010000003.1, from coordinate 131,731 downwards.
GACACTTTACGTTCACGCATCCAAAAACATGCCTCGCTCCCGGCTACATCCGTACCCATGCGACGAACACCGTCCCGCTGGCTCACGCTGGCCGCTTCGTGGGTACTCGCCTTCGTTGCGGGCGGCGCCGTCATGACCACATGGCACCACGCATCGAATACCTCCTTTGCGGAGTCTCAGGTCACGCGTGACCTGTTTGCCAGTCACTGGCGTGCACTTGCCGCGACATCACCGATCGACGTGGTCTCCACCGACCAGCACACGGTGAAGCCATGGTTCGCCGGCAAAATCGCCATCGCACCCGTCGTGCAGGATTTTTCCGACCAGGGCTATGCGCTCATCGGTGGTCGCATCGACTATGTTGGTAGCGAACGGGTGCCGGTACTCGTCTATCGCCACGGCAAGCATCTGATCGACGTATTCGTATTGACTCAGAGCATCGCACCGACTCTCGACAAGCCGATCCAATCGCAAGGCTATGTGCTGGAAATGGTGAGCCTCGGTGGGCAGCCAGCTGCAATCGTGTCAGACATGGGAATGGCGGAGCTTGAGCGATTCGGGGACTTGCTGGCTACCTCAAGATGATGCACCCCTCACCACTGGCGGATCCTTTACGCCAGCGCATCCTCCGCCGCCACAAAGCCGCCGGTCTGCCGCCGCCATAGCCTCGCGTAAAGGCCGCCATGTGCAATGAGCTCGGCATGCGTGCCGCTCTCGACGATGTGGCCCTTGTCGAGTACCACCAGTCTGTCCATCCGCGCGATGGTGGACAGGCGGTGCGCAATCGCGATCACCGTCTTGCCCTGCATCAGGATGTCGAGGCTGTCCTGGATGGCTGCCTCGGCTTCGGAGTCGAGCGCCGAAGTCGCTTCGTCCAGCACCAGGATCGGTGCGTCCTTCAGCAGCACGCGCGCAATCGCGATGCGCTGGCGCTGGCCACCGCTGAGTTTCACGCCACGCTCGCCGACCAGCGCGTCATAGCCTCGACGACCTTCGCCATCACTCAGCTGAGGAATGAACTCGTCGGCGCGCGCCTTGCGAACAGCCTGCAAAATTTGCGCCTCGCTGGCATCCGGACGGCCATACAGCAGGTTGTCGCGAATCGAGCGATGCAGAAGTGAGGTGTCCTGCGTCACGACACCAATTTGCGAGCGCAGGCTTTCCTGTGCCACCTGGGCGATGTCGTGGCCGTCGATCAGGATGCGGCCGCCTTCGAGGTCGTACAGTCGCAACAGCACGTTGACCAGTGTCGACTTGCCGGCACCGGATGGACCAACCACGCCGATCTTTTCGCCTGCGCGAACGGCCAGATCAAGCCCGGCGATCACGCCACCCTGCTTGCCGTAGTGGAAGTGGATGTGCTCGAAACGCACGGCGCCGTTGGTCACTTCCAGCGGCATCGCGCCCTCGTGGTCCTGCACGGTGCGCGGTTGCGAGACCGTCGTGATGCCGTCCTGCACGGTGCCGACATTTTCGAAGATGCCGTTGACCACCCACATGATCCACCCGGACATGTTGTTGATGCGGATCACCAGCCCGGTCGACAGCGCGATCGCGCCCACTGTCACTTTGCCCTGGCTCCACAGCCAGATCGCCAGAGCGGAAGTGCCTACGATAAGAAACCCATTGAGCGTGGTGACGCTGAGATCCATGGCCGTGGTCAGCCGGGTCATCTGGCGCATGCGCTGGATCTGCTCGTTCATGGCATCCGCCACGTAAGCTTCTTCGCGACGCGTGTGTGCGAACAGCTTGAGCGTGAGGATGTTGCTGTAGCCATCGACAATGCGGCCCATCAGCTTGGATCGCGCCTCCGACTGCCGCCACGAACGTTCCTTGATGCGCGGCACGAAATACCTCAGGGTGCCCACATAAGCGAACAGCCATAGCACCAGCGGCGCAGCCAGCCAGAAATCCGCCTTGGCGAACAACACAATCGCGCTACCGGTATAGATCGTCACGTACCAGAGCGCATCGATGATCTGCACAGCCGACTCGCGCAGCGCACCGGAGGTCTGCATGATGCGGTTCGCGATGCGACCGGCATAGTCGTTCTGGAAGAAGCTCAAACTTTGACGCATCACATAGCGATGGTTCTGCCAACGGATGCGGTTGGTCAGGTTCGGCGTGATCGCCTGGTTCACCAGCAGATCATGCAGACCGATCAGCACTGGCCGCGCCACCAGCGCAACAAGGCCCATCCACAGCAATTCACGACCATGCTGCTGAAAGAAGCTCGTCGCCGGCACGCCCTTGGTCATGTCGACGATGCTGCCGATGAAGCCGAACAGCGAGACCTCGACGATGGCCACGCCAAAACCCACCACGATCGCGGCCGCAAACACCGGCCACACCTGGCGCAGGTAGAACACATAGAAGTGCCATACCGACTGCGGCGGCATGCCATCCGCCGGCTCTTTGAATGCGTCGATAAGGGATTCGAACCAGCGGAAGATCATGCAGCATTCCGATCGTATCCAGACGGGCATTGTGCTTGAAGCGCGCCGACCAGGATGTGAATACAGCAGCACGAGGCAAGCCAGTCCGCCTGTCGTATCGGCCCAGGCAGTTGCTAACTCACGTCCCTCATCAGCAGGGCGCGCCTTCCTTGAAGCAGGCCTCCAGCCTGAACGGCGCGTCAAAGCCGGAGCGATCCACACGTCATTTCGATTGACCCACCGCGGCGAGGCCGGGATCATCGCCCGATGCCTATCCTGCTCCGCTATCTCCTCATCCTGTTGCTGACCGTGTCCAGCGGCAGTGTCCTGGCGCAAGACAACGCAGATGCCACCGCGGCGGCCGCGACTGCGGCGCTGACTCCTGCGCAAAAGCTGACCCAACTAAGGACGCAGCTGGATGACATCAAGGCCGCGGTGGATACCAAAAAGACCGATGTACCGGCCGACCTGCGCAATAGCGCGCTCGCCGTGCAGCAACAGGCCGACCAGCTGGCCTCCACGCTGTCACCCCAAGCGGCCAGCCTGCAAGCGCGACTGGATGTGCTCGGCCCTGCCCCGGTTAAAGGTGCGCCACCTGAGCCGCCGGAGCTGAGCGCGCAGCGCAAGCAGCTGGGGAAGGACCTGAGCGACCTCGGCGGCCAGGTCAAGCAGGCCAACTCGCTGAGCACCGAAGCAGCCCAGCTTGCCGCCCACGTCGCCGACCTGCGCCGCGACCAGTTGCAGACCCAGCTCGCTTCGCGCAACGCGACGCCCTTCAGCGGCGCATTCTGGACGGATGCGGCCAAGGCGTTTCCCGACGACATGGCGCACGCAGGGCTATTGGGCAAGGATGCGCTGGACGCCGTACGGCAGGCCTGGCAGCCACCCAATCGCACACCGCTTGTGCTGTGTCTGATCATTGCTGTCCTGCTAGTCAGCGTGGGGCGCTGGCTGATCGAACGCACGCTCGTCTGGGTAAGTACCGCTCACATGCCCGAGGGTCCGCTGCGGCGAAGTGCGCTGGCGGTGGCGGTGACGCTGGCGTACACGCTGGCAGTTGGATTGGCCGCACATTTCGTCTACCTGGCGCTGAACTGGAACGACCTGCTGAGCCAGGACCTGGACGAACTGGCGCAAAAGCTCGTCCGGGTGGTGACCTTTACTGCCTTCATGGCGGGGCTCGGACGGGCGATGCTGTCCACCAAACGCCCATCATGGCGACTGCCGGCCCTGTCCGACGATGCAGCGCAGCGGCTACACCCATTCCCATGGCTGTTCGGCGGAGCCGTCCTGCTGGAGAATCTGGTCGAAAGCGTCAATAACGCGATTGGCGCCAGCGTGGCGATCACGGTGGCGACGCGTGCGTTTCTCGCCGTGCTGATCGGCCTGCTGGTGGGCAGCGCACTGATGCGCCTGGGTCAGTCGCGACGCGACGCGCTGGCCGCCGGGGAAACACCTGCACAGCGCCCGGTGTGGGTGGGCTTGGTGATCGGCGCGGCGTTTGTCGGCGTCGCAGTCGTCCTGCTCAGCGTTGCGACGGGCTACATCGCGTTTGCCTTCTTCGTCGCGCGACAGATGCTTTGGGTCGGCGTGATCCTGACGGCGCTCTACTTGTTGATGTATCTGGTCGACGACATCTTCAACGCGGTGTTTTCACCCAAGGGCCGCACCGGCATGCGGATGCAGGCCAGTTTCGGGCTGAAGCCCCTGGCACTGGAACAAACCGGCACCCTGTTGTCCGGCATCACCCGCACCATGTTGCTGATCCTGGCGGTGGCGATCGTGCTGGCACCGTTTGGTGCCGGGCCGCAGGAACTGGGCGGACGCGTGGGCGGCCTGCTGTCGGGCGGATCGCTGGGCAAGCTCAATATCGTGCCCAACGATATCTTCGATGCCGTGCTGGTGTTCGCGCTCGGTCTGATCATATTGCGCGTGATCAAGCGCTGGTTGAGTGAGCAGCTATTGCCGAAAACCACGCTTGATCTCGGCATGCAGAACTCGGTGATCACCCTGCTCGGCTATGTGGGCGGCGTGCTGGTATTCGTGCTGTCGCTGGCCGCGCTGAAAGTGGATCTGCAGGGCATCACCTGGATGGCCAGCGCGCTCTCGGTCGGCATTGGTTTTGGCCTGCAGGCGATCGTGCAGAACTTCATTTCCGGCCTGATCCTGCTGGCCGAGCGGCCGGTGAAGGTGGGCGACTGGGTCAGCATCGGTGGTGTCGAGGGAGACATCCGCAAGATCAACGTGCGCGCCACGGAAATCCAGATGGGCGACCGCTCCACCATGATCGTGCCGAACTCGCAGTTCATCACCCAGAATGTCCGCAACGTGACCCTGGACAATGCCAAGGGGCGCGTAAGCATCAAGCTGTCGATGCCCGTGGATACCGACGCGAGCAAGGCACGCGAACTGCTCCTGGAAGTACTGAGCGCCCACCAGGGAACCTTGAGCATGCCGGCACCGAGCGTGCAGCTGGAAAATCTCGACGCCGGATCGATGACGTTCAGCTGCATCGCCTACGTCGTCAGCCCGCGTGACGTCAGCAACGTCAAAAGCGATGTGCTGTTCGAGATGCTCGACCGCCTGCGCGCTGCGAAGATGCCGATGACGAGCCCGCAAAGCATGATTGTGCGCAACCTGCCGGCGGTTTCCGAAAACAGTGACGACCGAGATTGAGTTCGCCTGTGCTGGGTATGCTTGCGACAACGTGACAGAGTAGTTCTACACTCAGGCCGATCGTCAGGAGCCTGCCGATGGGATTTCACTGCAGCATTCCCGCACCACCGCTTGATGCGCTGATCGAGAAGATCTGGGACTGGGACATGCCGGCACCCGCGCATCACTATGAACGCGTGCTGCCGCTGCCTGGCGCAGCCCTGATCATCAACCTGCACGAAGACGAAACTCGCGTGTATGCCGATGACGCCACGCGCCGCTGCACGCGTTCAGCGGCGGCGGTGCTCGGCGGCCCGATGTTGCGTAGCCAGATCATCGACACCGCCGAACAGATACGCGTGATGGGCGTGGTGTTTCGCCCCGGTGGCGTACACGCTTTCACGGCCGAAGACCTGGCCGGTATGGCTGGACGTGACGTCGATCTGCACGACCTGTTTGGCGTGACTGCAGACCGGTTGCGCCAGCGCCTGCTCGAAACCCAGGAACCCGCGCGACGGCTGGAGTTATTGGAAGGCTGGTTGCGTCGGCGATTGCGCATCCCGGCAATCAACCCGGCGATCAGTCATGCGATCGAGGCCTTGAATCGGGTGCCACAGGTAACCTGCATTCCGTTGATAGCTCGTGCCATCGGCATGTCCGATCGTCGTTTCACCATGCAGTTCAGTCATCAGGTCGGGATGAAACCGAAGCACTATGCGCGGTTGATGCGCTTTCGCGTGGTCATCAGTCACGCGCACTATCAGCCTGCAGTGAACTGGAGCGCCGTGGCTGCGGACTGCGGGTACGCAGACCAGGCCCACCTGAGCCACGAATTCCGCAGCTTCGCCGGGGTGACCCCGTCAGCCTTCATGGCCAGCCGCGGCCCGCATATCAATCATCTGCCGCTTGATTGAGCCCACGTAACCACAGACGCGAAAATCTACAAGACGCAGGCATCCCACGACGCTAGCCTGACCCTCTGTCCTCCGCTTGGAGTCCTCATCATGTCCTCAGCACAACGCGGTAGCACGATCATCCCTTGCCTGCGCTATCACGACGCCCAAGCCGCCATCGAATGGTTGTGCAAGGCCTTCGGCTTTACGAAGCACGTCGTGTATGAAAACGAACATGGCGGTGTGGACCATGCCCAGTTGATCTTCGGCGACGGCATGATCATGCTCGGTGAAGTACGCGACACGGAAGTCGGCCGCCACATCGTTCAACCCGACCAGGTCGGCGACCGCGAAACACAGTGTCCGTACGTGGTTGTCATCAATTGCAAATCACACTATCAGCAAGCCAAAGACGCCGGCGCAGTCATCGTCGACGAATACGCCGAGAAGGACTACGGCGGTGCCGGCTACAGCTGCCGCGATCCGCAGGGCCACCTGTGGCATTTCGGCAGCTACGACCCGTGGCAACCCGAATAGGTTGCAGCGAAAGGCCGGCGCTGGGCCGGCCTTTCGTACTGCGACAAGCGTTCTACTGCAGGCGTTGTTTTAGCGACAACGCGGCACAGCGGTCAGGACGAGCAGCTCTTGCCGCCCTCGGGGCGGTTGCCCTTGGCCTTCGCATCGGCTTCGCTCATGTACGCGCCTTGCTTGGTCTTGCCGTACCACTTGTCGCTCGGGCAGTGATAGACCTTGCTGCTGGAGTTGACCCAGACCATGCCCGGGCCACCGCCCGGCGCGGCTGCACCGGTGGGTGCTGACGACGCCTTGCTGGAGCTCTTCATCGACGTTGCCGGCGTAGCTGCTGCTGGTGCGGCCGCTGCCGCCGCAGGTGCCGCCGCCGCTGCCGCCGCTGCTGGAGCGGCCTTGGTGGCCGACATACTGGTACTGGACGCCGAGTACCATTCCTTCACACCTTTGTGGCCGTTGCAGGCGCCCTTCTTGGTGGCATTAGTGGAATACGTGCCGTCCTTGCACTGACCGGTGGAACCGGCCGGCGCAGCGGACTGCTGTGCGTAAACGGTGGAACCGGCCAGCAAACAGGCCAACGCTACTGCGATCAAAGCTGACGATTTCATCTTAGATTCCCTCCAACGTGAATTCGCATGACGATTCAGGAAGCGTCATTCGCCTCTCAACGAGCTACGGCTTCCACCCCGGCCCCACACCATCGATACAACCATCAACCCCTCATCGAACCCTTTGTATATCGGCACAAAGCGACAGTCTGTGAAGATACTCCAATCACCCCTGACTGCCGCCTGCGCGGCAACTATGCCGCAAAATCATGACGATGAAATGCGACCGGTGCATGGCATTCATGCGGCAGACGGGGATCTGGGCTGAACCGGCGAAGTCTTCATCTATCCGTGTTCACGGTGCCACCGCCGGGGCTGGCTTGAGGGCCGAAGTCGGTCGTGCGATCGCGTACATTTCCCAGCTGATCTGCTTGAGGAGAGCCTGCCGATCACTGCCCTCCACATACAGGTCGAAATGGGTGCGGTTCGGCAGGAAGTGGAAGGCTGACTTCGCATGCAGACCATCCAGCACCGCCTGTAGTTTGTGAGCCGCGCCGTCCAGGTAGAACGTATCAGCGGTGCCGACGTACAGGTGGATCTTGCCGTCCAGGTCGGCCTTCAGCTGTGGCCACTGCTGCTGCAACCGATAGGCAATGTCGTAGTGGTCGCGCCAGTAGGTAACCACGGCAGGGTCGATGACTCCGGTATCCCGATTGAACATCGGCATCGGCTGGCCATCTTTGCCGCGCGGCGAGAACACCCAGTCGAACGAGGCGAGCTGGCCGCCGTAAGCACCGAGTACCCGTTCAAGCTTGGAGAACTGCTCGAAGGTGCCGAGCACCTTTTCGTGATCGCGCACCAGCGGGTACGCCGAACCATCCGGTTTGCGGTAGATATTGGCGTTCGCCGCGTACAGATCCACCCCGGTGAAATCGTGGAAGTCGCTGGGATCGGGCGAGGTGGACCAGGTGCCACCGAACACTTTCGGATAGCGCGTCTGCAGCCACAACGTGGCCCAGCCGCCGGAGGAGTGACCGTTGAGGAAACGCCCTTTCGCACGGCCGTCCATCCGGTAGTGCGATTCCAGCTCGGGGATCAGCTCGGTGGTCAGCGCCTGGCCCCAGGGCCCGTTGTTGACCGAGTCGGCAAACTCATGCGTGCCGGTCGCACTCGACTCGTCCAGGAATACCCAGATCATCGGCGGCATTTCACGCTTGGCCGTTGCCGCGTAGACATTGATCAACGTTCCCGTCACACGATCGTTGTTGCCGCCGAAACCCTGCGTGTAATACACCGTGGGATAGCGCGTGGCGGCCTTGGGGTCGTAGCCCGGCGGCGTCAGTACCCAGCCACGCATGGTGATCGGGCGCCCCCAGAAGGCGCTCAGCGAAGGGCTGACAAATTCGATCAGCGTTGCGTGCTGGTGCGCGGCAGGAGCCGCCTCGCGGGCGGCCGCCGACGCCGACGCGGGTAGCACCCAGGGATCGCGCGCCGGCAGCGCCTTGGCCAGGGTCAGCGTCGGCATGCTGTTGGTCGGCAAGTGAACCTTCACCACGTCGCTGACCAGATCACCCGCACCGCGGCCGGTGTAGTTGTAGCTGTGATCCACGTCGAGCACGGCCTGCACCAGGTAATCCCCCGGTGGCAGTTGCGAGTAGCCACCCGGAAACGCCAGCTGGTCAGTATCGATCTCGACGCCCTGCCCCGGCTCCCACCGGCTCACCTCGCGCGCGGCCACGGTGGTCTGCGTGGCACGAAACGGATTGGCGTCGACTTCCTCGACCGCGCTGGTCTTGCCTGCGGATTCCTCTTTGGCCTGCGCCTCGGCGGTTTTCGCGTCGATCGCGAACAGCAGCAGTCGACCTGATGTGGGTTGCGCCGAAGCGGCTCCCAACTGCACATGGAAAAACTGGTGGGCTGCGGCGCTATCGGCACGCGCCTGGGCAACGTTGAACAGCAATCCCAGACACAGCGAAACAGCAACAGCGTGACGACGGTAACGCATGGTGGACCTCCCCCGAGAGACATTGGAGCCGATAATCATTGATGGCGCCGCTCCTTGCACCGTCAGCCGCCCGACCGGAAGCTCTTCCGGCGAGCTGGCACTAGATCAATCTTTCTGTAGTTCGGACTTGTCGCCAGCCAGTGGCGCCAGGCGCAGATCCTGAAAATCGAAACTGAAATCGGTGAGCGGCGATACCGGCTGCATGCGCACCTCGCGGATGACGCCATCGGGATCGAGCACGAAGTTGACGAATGCATCGGCATTCAACGCACGGTCGTCCCAGTGTACGATGAAGCTGTCGTGCTGCCATGGCGTCATGCTGCCGATCAGCTGTGCGGTCTTGGAGAAGCGCAGGCGCAGCTTGCCGTTCTCGTGGCTGACGATGACATCGCCATACCAGGGATCGCGGTAGGTGCCGGCGTACTTCGCCAGCGGCAGCGAGGGCTTGCTGTTCGCGTCACGTGCCGCCGTATGCTTGGCGAAGCTGTCGTCGGCGTTGGTTTTGGCCTTCTTTACGGCCTTGTCATACACGGCAACCCAATCGGTCTTGTGCGCAGGATTCAGGTACGCATCGAGCACGCGATAGGTCACGGCGTTGAACGCGGCACCGGACTCCTGGTTGGTCAGCACCACCACGCCCAGGTGCAGCTCCGGCACCAGGGTTACCCGCGAAACCATGCCCGGCCAGCCACCGGTATGCCAGACCAGCCGCTGACCACGATAGTCGGACAGGAACCAGCCTTCCCCGTAACCGTAGAAATGAGGTTCCAGCGGCGCCAGTTCCGAAATGGGCGGTTTGGCGATGGCAATCGGGGTCAGCATCGACCACATCTGCTGCTGACTGTCTTCAGAGAACAGCCGCGCCGGCTTGCCATCCGTGCCGTTGGTTGGCAGCACGCCGCCGGCCAGCTGCACGTTCATCCACTTCGACAGATCGTGCACGCTGGCGTAGATACCGCCGGCTCCCGGATCGTTGAGCCAGGCCATCGGTGGTACCGGTTTGAGATCCTTGAAATTGAATTCGGCGTGCCCCATCGCCACGTCCATGCCCGGCTTCAGCCCAGTCTTGTCGATCAGCGACTCGTCCATGCCGACCGGCTTGAAAATATGCTCGCGCACATAGTCGGCGTAGCTTTGTCCGGAGGCCTGCTCGATCACCAGTGTGGCCACCGCGAACAAGATGTTGTCGTAGGCGTAGTTGCTGCGGAAGCTGTTCTTGATCGGCACGTTGCGCAGCCGTTCGACCACGTCCCTGGTGCTGTACGAAGTCGGCGGCCAGTACAACAGGTCGCCGGCGCCGAGACTCAGGCCACTGCGATGCGCCAGCAGATCGCGGATACGCATCTCGTTGGTGACGTACGGATCGGACATGCGAAACCACGGCAAGTGATCGATCACCCTATCGTCCATCTTCAGCTTGCCCTGCTCGGCCAGCTGCTGCAGCGCCGCGGCGGTGAACGCCTTGGTATTCGAAGCAATCGCGAACAGCGTGTGCGCATCGACCTGATCCGGCTTGCCGATTTCGCGCAGGCCGAATCCCTGCTCCATCACCACCTTGCCGTCCTTCACGATCGCCACCGCGATGCCCGGCACATCGAACGTCTTGCGTGCGCTGTCGACATAGCTACCGAAGTCCTGCAACTGCGCTGGCAGCGTCGAAGGGTCGGTGACTGGCGCCTGTGCCCATGCGCTGGAAGCCACGACAAGCAACGCACAACAACCCGCCAGACGCGGGGACAAGAATCGCTGGGACATCTGGAGCTCCGTGGATGAAAATCGCGTAACCGCTCCGCGGAGACTATCGCGGCTTGCGGGCGCCAGACCAGCGCCACAGGTCACGGGCCGCCCACGGATTGCCCGCCCGGGCCGCCTCACATTCAACCCAGATCACTGCAACTACACGGCGCACAGCTAACATGAGACAACATTTATGCGATACACCATGCCCATGAATCCTGCCGCTACCGACTTGTTTTCCATCCCGGCCCAAGCCGATGAAAGCACACAGATTCGCGTCGGCATCGGCGGCTGGAACTACGCCCCCTGGCGCAGAAACTTCTATCCGGTGGGCCTGGTCCAGCGACGCGAGCTGGAATATGCCAGTCGCGAGCTGCGCACCATCGAAATCAACGGCACGTACTACGGCGCCCAGAAAGCAGCGACCTATGCGCGCTGGGCAGCCGAGACTCCGCCCGGCTTCATCTTTTCGCTGAAGGCGCCGCGCTATGTCACCGAGAGCAAACGTCTGGCCGACACCGAAAAAGGCGTCAGCGGATTCGTGCATGGCGGTCTGGCCGAAATGGGCGATCGGCTGGGACCGATCCTGTGGCAATTGCCGCCATCACGGCCGTTCGATGCAGACGATCTGGCGGCGTTTCTTGAACACCTGCCGCGAGAACTGAATGGGCATCGCTTGCGGCATGTACTGGAGGTTCGCCATCCCAGTTTCATGTGCGAGGACTATGTGAAGCTCGCGCGCCGCCATGCCGTGCCGACCGTATTCACCGATTCGCCCGACTACCCATCGCTGGCCGATCTCACCGGTGATTTCACCTATGCACGGCTCATGCGCAGTGCGGATGACATACCGACCGGCTATGCACCGGCCGAATTGAATCGCTGGGCCAAACATGCTGAAAGCTGGGCCGCCGGGAATGACCCTGGTGAACTGCCGCACGCTGCCGCGCTACAGCCAGAGAGTCAGCCACGCGACGTCTTCGTGTTCTTCATCAGCAGCGCCAAGCATCGCAATCCAGCCGCGGCGATCGCGCTGCAGTCACGTATCGACGGCACCCGCTGATCCTGCGCACAGACATCGTGCAGTTATCGGGAGCCAAACGTCTCAGCCGGTGCAGAACACGTTGAACTTGTGACCTTCGAGATCGCGGAAATAACCCGCATAAAACCCGCCGCCCCGGTCACCCGGCGCGCCCTCGTCCGTGCCGCCCAGCAAGAGCGCCTTCGCGTGCAGGCGATCGACCTTGTCACGCCCATCCACCACCAGCGCCACCATGTCGCCATTGCCGATCGTGGCCGGCAAGCCATCGAATGGCTTGACCAGGGCAAGGCTGGGCAGTTGCATCGAGACGCCCCAAAAAATGTAGCGTTCGGTTTCCATCAGTCGCTTGGCCCCAATGCCCTCCAGCAAGGCATCGTAAAACGTCGCCGCGCGCGGCATGTCGTTGGTGCCCAGGGTCACGTAGCCGATCATGGCAAGCTCCTGCGATGGGTGGATGGGGTCTGCCCAGCTTCCCGCAATCAAACCAGCATGTCACGCAGCATCAATCGACACCTGCGGCCGTACTAAACTCACCGCTCATTCTCCCGCCGGCACTCCGCATGCGCTCGCTCAAGCCGTTGATCCTCCTTGCCGCGCTGGTGTGTGCTGTAGTCCTCTGGCAACGGCAGGCGCCGACGGCCAGCCAAGCTCCCCAAACGGCGGCAGCCACCCGCTCGCTGCCCGCATTCCTACCGCCGCAAGCCCACACGACACTGGACTTGATCGCTCGTGGTGGCCCGTTTCCGCATAACCAGGACGGCGTAGTGTTTGGCAACTACGAACATCGGCTACCCGTGCAGCCGCGTAGCTACTATCACGAGTACACGGTGGAGACGCCGGGCGCCGACAACCGCGGCACACGGCGCATCATCACCGGTGGCACGCCGCCGGAAATCTATTACTACACCGATGATCACTACCGCAGTTTTCGCAGCTTCAAGGTAACCCAGTGAGCGCACACCGCTTCGATCCGGATCTGACCCGGCCAACACAGAGCGGCGTGTATTTCGTCGCTGCCGCCGATCTTGATCGCCTGGCCGCGTCCGCCCGACGCGACGAACTGCGCGTGTGCCGCACGGACCTGAGTGGATGCCAAGACAAGGACGAGCTGCTGCAACGGCTAGCCGTGTCGTTTGAGCTGCCCGCCTCGTTTGGCCACAACTGGGATGCCTTGGCCGACTGCCTTCGCGATCTCCGCTGGATGCCTGCATGGGGTTACGTGATGCTGTTCGAGCACGTCGACGAACTGCGCCGCGCCGCCGAGGCGGACTTCGACATTCTGATTGGCATACTCGACGACGCGGCAACGTTCGGCTGCGACCATGAAGTCCCCTGGTTCGCATTTCTTGCGCTGCCCGATGTCACGCTCGAAAACAGCGACGCCTCCACCTGAAACCGTGTCACCCTGTGCAACCCCAAAATCCCGGACTGCCATGCAAACCATCGAATTTGAACTGGAAGGCGACTACGTCGAACTCAACATGCTGATCAAGCTCACCGGCTTGTGCGACAGCGGCGGCGCTGGCAAGGCCATCGTCGCCACTGGAGCAGTGGCTGTCGACGGCGTCATCGAGTTGCGCAAGACATGCAAGATCCACGCTGGCCAGGTAGTCACCCTCGATGACGTGGAAATCCATGTCCTGGCCGACTCCGGTTCAGCCGATTCCGATTCCGATTGAGGCAGTTGCGCTCGTCAGGCCGCCTCTCGTCAAAGCGTTGCATCGGCTTCTACAGCCGGCAGGCTGTCTAGTCGCCGGTCAAGTTCCGGATGCGGCGGCAGCCGGATCAGGAAATCGTTTTCCAGCACCTCGCGAATCTCGGTCGCGCTACGCAGCATGCGCCGCGTGGTTTCGCCGTTGGCTGTGTGCAACGCAAATTCACGATTGCGCAGTGCCAGCCGGCGACCCGGCTCCGCACGGGCTGCCGTCAGGCCAGTGACGAAGTGTGAATCGGGATGGGTCGAGAGAAAATAGTTGCTTGCCAGGTAATCGATCGGATACTGCTGCTGCAGATCGAAACGGTATAGCGTCTTCCATCCCGCCGGCAGCCGAGCTTGCATATACCAGTCACCGTCACATTCGAGCAGGCGGAATGGCTCATGCGGTGTGACCTGTTCCAACCGCTGCTCAAGTTGCAGTACACCGGTCAAGGTCATGCCGCCAAACCCGACATCGACCAACCAGCTGCGATCTTCCAGCTCCACCCGCAGCAACATGTGGCTGCGCGCGGTGATCGCATCCGCCGGTTGGTTCCATAGCACCCGGGCCGCCAGATTCGTCACCTCGAAGCCGATCGCGCGCAACGCCTCGCCCAGCAGCAGATTCTGCTCGAAGCAATAGCCACCACGCCCATCCTGAACGAGTTTGCGTTCCACGGCAGCAAGCTCCAGATCCACTGGAAGGCCGAGAAAGGGATTCAGGTTCTCGAATGGAATAGTCGCCGCGTGGGCGGCGACCAGCGCCCGCAAGGTCTGCAGATCGGGCGACTCGGCGGATAGCAAGCCGATGCGCCGGAGATATCCGCCAAGATCGATCGAATCGCGCATGCTGGAGACCCCTGGAAACCCGCGCCGATGATAATACCCGGCCTGTTTTTCCATCGACGACTCCCGCAGGTAACCGACACGGCCCGTCCAGCGAAACATCAGTATCCGGCGCATACCCCCGCCCAGGACGCAAGCTCATCCGGATCTCACCGCTCTTGCATCCACGGTGGGCGCTCCAACGTAGTTATACGGGCCTGATGTCGATCTGAAGCAACACTATTGCTAGCGAGGCAACCCATGATTCGTCGCACTGCTTTTCATGCCATTTCCCTGGCTTCCCTGCTGATGCTGGCCGGGCTGACCGCGTGTCAACCGGTCTCTGCCGCCAGCAATGCGGCGCTTCCCGCGCCGACCGTGGACGCGTCGAAGACTGCCCAGGGCGAGCAAGTCGCCGTGCTGGCAGGAGGTTGTTTCTGGGGCGTCGCCTCGGTGTTCGAGCACGTCAAGGGCGTGAAGAACGTGGTCGCCGGCTACTCCGGCGGCGGCGCCAGCACAGCTCACTACGACCAGGTCAGTGACGGCGACACCGGCCATGCGGAGTCGGTTAAGGTGCAGTTCGATCCCGCGCAGATCAGCTACGGCCAGTTGCTGCAGGTATTTTTCTCCGTCGCGCTCGACCCGACCGAACTCAACCGGCAAGGTCCGGACAGCGGCACGCAATATCGCTCGGTGATCTTCTACGGCAGCGACGAACAGAAAAAGATCGCGACCGCCTACATCGCGCAACTGACGGCGGCCAAGTCTTTCTCCGCGCCGATCGTGACCCAGCTGGTGCCGCTGCAGGCGTTCTATCCGGCCGAGGCTTACCACCAGCACTACGCGAGCCTGCATCCGGACGACCTCTACATCCTCTACAACGATGCGCCCAAGGTCACCCACCTAAAGCAGCAGTTTCCTGCGCTGTACCAGGACGAGCAGCACGTCGTCGACGTGCAACTGCACTAGTCGGGCGGAGAGTTTCGGCAGAGTGCTCGCGGGAAATTGCTGTTGCTCTTGTGGGAGCGACTTCAGTCGCGATGCTCTAGCCCTGTTGTTTTCGTCCTGCTTCAAAGCTCAAGAGCCAAGCAGCAAAGCAGCAAGGCAGCAAAGCAGCAAAGCAGCAAAGCCAGAGCATCGCGACTGAAGTCGCTCCCACAAGAGCAGAAAAATCCAACGCGGCAGTGTCCCGCGAGCACCCGCCCCTCACCCCACCCCTCTCCCCAAAAGGGAGAGGGAGCAGAGCGTCGCCTCACCAGGCAACCCACGTAACGGCTTGCGCGGCGCGCCATAGGCCCCATCTCGGGACTTCCGCGCATGCCGCGTCTCCACGCCGATACCTTCCAAGTGTCACCCAATCCCAGCCCATCACCCACCGAATCCACCGACCTCACACGCAGCTTTCTCGGTGTGTTCCGGTACAGCGGGCGGGCGCTGGAGTTGGTCTGGAGCACCAGTCGGCGGCTGACGGTCGCGCTGGCGCTGTTGACCCTCGTTGCGGGTCTGTTGCCGGCCGGGGTGGCGTACATCGGTGCGCATATCGTCGATGCGGTGGTGACGGCGAGTCGCCTGTGGGCAGCCAGCGGGCATGCCCCGCTGGCGCCAGTGTTCAAGTGGGTGGCGCTGGAAGGCATCCTGCTGGCGGCGCTGGCCGGCGCGCAGCGTGGGCTGTCGTTGTGCCAGTCGCTGCTGCGTGCGCAGCTGGGTCAACGCGTCAACGTGATGATCCTGGAGAAGGCGTTGACGCTGGAGCTGGCGCACTTCGAGGACTCGGAGTTCTACGACAAGCTCACCCGCGCCCGGCGCGAGGCGTCGACCCGGCCGTTGTCACTGGTCACACGCACGTTCGGCTTGGGCCAGAACGCGATTTCGCTGATCAGCTACGGCACGTTGCTGTTTCATTTTTCGCCTTGGGCCGTGGCCGTGTTGTTGCTGGCCGGGTTGCCGTCGTTCCTGTCCGAAACGAAGTTTTCCGGCGACGCGTTCCGGCTGTTCCGCTGGCGTTCGCCGGAAACACGCATGCAGCTGTACCTGGAAACCGTGCTGGCGCGGGAAGACCATGCCAAAGAGGTCAAGCTGTTCGGGCTCGGACCGCTGCTGCTGGATCGCTACCGCGATATTTTCGACAAGCTCTACAGCGAAGACCGCGACCTGACAGTCCGTCGCGAAAGCTGGGGCTTCGGGCTCGGCCTGCTGGGCACAATCACGCTTTACGCCGCCTATGCGTGGATCGCCATGACCACGGTGATCGGCCGCATCACGCTCGGTCAGATGACCATGTACCTGGCGCTGTTCCGGCAAGGTCAATCGGCGGTATCGGCAATGCTGTCGGCGATCGGCGGCATGTACGAGGACAACCTCTATCTGTCGACCCTGTACGAATATCTGGAAACGCCGGTGCCACCGTCGCCAGGCACTTCCCAGCGCGGCGCGAAGCCCAACGACGGCATTCGTTTCGAGCAGGTCAGCTTCACCTATCCCGGTGCCAGCGAACCGGCGCTGCACGACATCAACCTGCACATCCGCCCCGGCGAATCGCTGGCATTGGTCGGCCAGAATGGCTCAGGCAAAACCACGCTGATCAAGCTGCTGACGCGCCTGTACTCGCCGGACTCCGGCCGCATCCTGCTCGATGGCACCGACTTGCGCGACTGGGACGAAAGCACCCTGCTGCAACGCATCGGCGTGATCTTCCAGGATTTTGCGCGTTACCAGATGCGTGTCGGCGAAAACGTGGGCGCCGGCGATGTGCGCCATTTCGAGGATGAGGCGCGCTGGCGCGAAGCGAGCGACAAGGGCATGGCCAGCGATTTCATCGAAGGCCTGCCGTCCGGCTTCAACACGCAGCTCGGCAAGTGGTTCCGCGAAGGACGCGAGTTGTCTGGCGGGCAATGGCAGAAGATCGCGCTGGCGCGTGCCTTCATGCGTTCGCAGGCAGATATCCTGGTGCTGGATGAGCCTACGGCGGCGATGGATGCCGAAGCGGAGGCAAATATCTTCGAGCATTTTCGCGATCTGGCCGGCAACCGCATCGCGATCCTCATTTCGCACCGGTTTTCCACCGTGCGCATGGCTGACCAGATCATCGTCATCCAGGACGGGCGCATCGTAGAGCGCGGCAGCCACGAGCAGCTGATGACCCTCGATGGCCACTATGCGCACCTGTTCTCACTGCAAGCGCAGGGTTATCGCTAGGCCAGCCGGGGTTCGCTTGACCATCGCCGCCCGCGCGCCCCATGCTTCGCTGTCTTGACCCACCCGAAACACACGCATGAGCAGTCGCTACAACGCCGCCGACATTGAAGTCCTCTCTGGCCTGGACCCGGTCAAACGCCGCCCCGGCATGTATACCGACACCTCCCGCCCGAATCATCTGGTGCAGGAAGTGGTCGACAACTCGGTGGATGAGGCGCTGGCCGGCCACGCCAAGTCCATCGACGTGGTTTTGCACGCCGACGGTTCGGTGGAAGTTACCGACGACGGTCGCGGCATGCCGGTGGACATTCACCCGGAGGAAGGCGTTTCCGGCGTCGAGCTGATCATGACGCGGCTGCATGCCGGCGGAAAATTCAGCGGCAAGAACTACAACTTCTCCGGCGGCCTGCATGGTGTCGGCGTCTCGGTGGTCAATGCCTTGTCCGACCGGGTTGAAGTGACCATTCGTCGCGACGGCTCCGAATACCGCATGGCGTTCGAACACGGCGACAAGGTCAGCCCGCTGGAGATCATCGGTACGGCACCGAAAAGGCGCACTGGCACCACTCTGCGTTTCTGGCCGGAAGCGAAGTATTTCGATTCGCCGAAAATCTCGCTGTCCAAGCTCAAGCACCTGCTGCGCGCCAAAGCGGTGCTATGCGCTAGCCTGAGCGTAAAGCTCACCGACGCTGCCACCGGCGAAGTCAGCGAGTGGTACTACGAGGATGGCCTGCGCGATTACCTGCGCGACGAACTCGACGGCGCCGAAGCCTTGCCGAACGAATTGTTCGTGCATCACATGGCGCGCGATGTCGAAGGTATGGAAGTGGCGCTGGCGTGGTTGCCGGAAGGCGAGCTGGTGCAGGAAAGCTACGTCAACCTGATCCCCACCGCGCAGGGCGGCACCCACGTCAATGGCCTGCGCACCGGCCTGACCACAGCGGTGCGCGAGTTCTGCGACATTCGCAACCTGCTGCCGCGCGGCGTGAAGCTCGCACCGGAAGATGTGTGGGAGCGGCTCTCGTTCGTGCTGTCGACCCGGCTGCAGGATCCGCAGTTCGCTGGGCAGACCAAGGAGCGACTGTCGTCGCGACAGACCGCCGGCATGGTCGAGAACGTCATCCACGATGCCTTCAGCTTGTGGCTCAACCAGCATGTGGAACTGGGCGAGCGCATTGCCCAGCTCGCGATCGAGCGCGCCAGTGCACGTCTGAAAGCCGCCAAGCAGGTCATCCGCAAAAAGATCACCCAGGGCCCCGCACTGCCCGGCAAGCTGGCCGACTGCACCGCCACCGACCTCTCCCGCACCGAACTATTCCTGGTCGAGGGCGACTCCGCCGGCGGCAGCGCAAAACAGGCCCGCGACAAGGAGTTCCAGGCGATCCTGCCGTTGCGCGGCAAGATCCTGAATACCTGGGAAGTCGAATCCGGCTCGGTGCTGGCGTCCGAAGAAGTGCACAACCTCGCCATCGCGATCGGTTGTGATCCAGGCAAGGACGATCTGTCCGGCCTGCGCTATGGCAAGGTGATCATTCTCGCCGATGCCGATTCGGACGGCCTGCACATCGCCACGTTGTTGGCAGCTTTGTTCCTGCGCCATTTTCCGACGCTGGTGAGCGAAGGCCACGTGTTCGTGGCGATGCCGCCGCTATTTCGCGTCGACGTCGGCAAGCAGGTGTTCTATTGCCTGGACGAAAGCGAGAAGGAAGCCATGCTGCAGCGGATCGAACGCGAGAAGATGAAGGGCGCTGTCAGCACCACCCGCTTCAAAGGCCTGGGCGAGATGAACCCGCCGCAGCTGCGCGAATCGACCATTCATCCGGATACCCGCCGACTGGTGCAGCTGACGATCGGCGACGACGACGGCACCGCCAAGCTGATGGACATGCTGCTGGCCAAAAAGCGCGCCGGCGATCGCAAGGCCTGGCTGGAAGAGAAAGGCGACCTGGCGACGCTGGAGGTCTGATCCGCCGCTGCTTGTCGCTCCTGCGAACATTGCTCGTCATTCCTGCCTTCGCAGGAATGACGGCCGGGTACCTGTTCGAGTTGTCCCCGCAGCACCTTTTCGCACTCTGCATCCGATCTCGTGTTTGCGCCGTATCTTCACACGCTTCCAATCCGCGAAGCGGAAAGACTCTGGAGAACCCGATGAAAATCAATCAGCACATGCGAACCCTCGCGATGGGCCTGTCACTGGCATTGGCCACAGTAGCCGTCGTGCCGACGGTCATGGCCGATTCGATGAGCATGGACAAAACCGTGATGGTCGGCGGCGCAGCGATGTACCCGTCGAAGAACATCATCCAGAACGCGGTCAACTCGAAAGATCACACCACCCTCGTTGCCGCGGTTAAGGCTGCTGGCCTGGTCGACACGCTGTCCGGCCCCGGCCCGTTCACTGTGTTCGCACCGACCAACGAGGCCTTTGCCGCGCTGCCGGCCGGCACCGTCGATAACCTGTTGAAGCCCGAGAACAAGGCCGCACTGACCAAGATTCTCACCTACCACGTCGTGCCGGGTCGCATGACTTCCGATGATCTGGCCAAGGCCGTCGCGGCCGGCGGCGGCACCGCATCGCTGAAGACCGTCGAAGGCGATTCGATCACCGTCACCAAGGACGCCAACCGTTGGGCAGTCACCGATGACAAGGGCAACGTCGCCCACATCACGATCGCCAACGTCATGCAGTCCAATGGTGTGATCTTCGTCATCGACAAGGTCCTGATGCCGTAACGGCGCGTCAACACCTGAACTACCCGCCGCCCCGGTTCCCTCGCCGGGGCGGCTTTTTTTGTGGCAACGGCAGCGTTATGGTGTCCAGACCACTTCATGGATAACCTCGCATGGCCCTGCTACCGCCGCTCGACCTCCAACGCTGGATCGACGAACATCGTCACCTGCTGAAGCCGCCCGTCGGCAACAAATGCATCGTCGACGGCGACTTCATCATCATGATTGTCGGGGGCCCCAACGCGCGCACCGACTACCACCACGACGAAGGCCCGGAATTTTTCTACCAACTCGAAGGCGAGATGGTGCTGAAGGTGCAGGACGATGGCCATGCACGCGACATCCCTATCCGCGCTGGCGAGATCTTCTACCTGCCGCCGCGGGTACCCCATTCGCCACAACGCATGCCCGCTTCGATCGGCCTGGTGATCGAGCGTCGCCGCGTCAATGGTGAGAAAGATGGCTTGCTGTGGTTCTGCGAGCGCTGCAATCACAAGTTGTATGAGGAATATTTCACGCTCGACAGCATCGAGCACGATTTCCCGCCTGTGTTCGAACGTTTCTACGGCTCGCACGAAGCGCGCACCTGCGATGAATGCGGACACCTCAACCCCGCACCAGCGAAATACCTGTAAGAGCGAACCCTGTGCACGATGGCTCCTGTGGGAGCGACTTCAGTCGCGATGCTCTGGCTTTGGCTTGCTGTTTTAAAGCCCAAGAGCGTTTCGTCCTTTTGCGGAGGGCGAAACGCTCTTAGAGCTCTTAAACAAGCTTGCCAAATAGCAAAGCCAACCCAGAGCATCGCGACTGAAGTCGCTCCCACAAAGGCTGCTCTCATAAAGGATTTCGCGCACACGACCTGCCCGGCCGCGGCGCGAGGCTCCAATACTAAGTGCGCGCCAGCCACTTGCGCGCCATTCGCCGCAGCGACGCATCGAGAGTCTCGTCGACGGCCACTTCGGCCACCGATCGCCACGCCAAGGCATGGGATTCCTCATTGATCGTGAAGCTTTCGTCCGAATCAGCCCGCACGACATAACGCACGTCGTAATGCCAGTGTTCCGGCTCGTTTGCGCGACCTGGAATGCAGTGCCTGTCCAGATCGAAGATGCCACCTTCAACTCGCAGATCGATCACCCCGGTCTCCTCCTGCGCCTCGCGCAACGCCACCCGCGCCAGATCGGGATCGCCGTCGGCATGGCCGCCCGGCTGCAGCCATAACCCCAGTTTGC
Organism: Rhodanobacter sp. MP7CTX1; assembly: GCF_014205795.1. GTDB lineage: Bacteria > Pseudomonadota > Gammaproteobacteria > Xanthomonadales > Rhodanobacteraceae > Rhodanobacter. The sequence continues at coordinate 110,210 of NZ_JACHCN010000003.1, read as the reverse complement.
GGTGATGCATCAGCAGCACGCGCGCGCCGTCGGCGCTAACCAGCCATGCCGAACCGGTGAAATGACCGGCCGGGAAGCGACGCTCGAAAACCGCCGAATCGGATCGAAGAAACTCGCTGAAAGTCAAGGCAGACGTGGCCTCATCGGGCCAGCGCAACGCGTACGCATCCAGGCGGGCGTGCATCTGCGAAAAATCTGAGGGCATGGGCAAAGGACACTTCGAGGGATGGTCATGATAGCTGCGGCGCAGCTTGTCCCCCTTCTTCCGCTCCGTTATGGTTACCCGTCACGTCAGCCCGGCATGCCACGTTCATCGTGGCCCAGATCGGGCGCCGTATTTGCCTTCAAGGGGGTCTTACATGCTTTTCAAACGCGTCAAGCCGATCGAGCAGATCCTAGCAACAGCGGAAAAAAAGGGGCTGAAACGCCAGCTCGGTGCCTTTCAACTGACCCTGCTAGGTATCGGTGCTGTTATTGGCACCGGCATTTTCGTCCTGACTGCTGAAGCTGGCCAAAAAGCCGGACCCGGCATGATGATCGCCTTCGTCATCGCGGCCACCGTCTGTGGGTTGGCCGCGCTCGCCTATGCCGAACTTGCGGCGATGGTCCCCGTGTCTGGCTCGGCCTACACCTACACTTACGGCGTGCTGGGGGAGTTCGTCGCCTGGATCGTCGGATGGGCCCTCGGCCTTGAGTACGGTATCGGCGCGGCGGTCGTCTGCGTTGGCTGGTCCGGTTACATGAACGGCTTGCTGGCGCAAAGCAATTTCCTGGGTGGTGCGTTTGCGTTACCGGAGTACCTGCGCACGGGACTCTATGCCGGTGGATCGTTCAATCTGCTGGCTTTCATCATCGCCCTGCTGGTGACCGTATTACTGGTGATCGGCACCTCAAAGAGTGCACGCGTCAATGCCGTGCTGGTCAGTATCAAGATCATCGCGTTGACGGCTTTTGTTGCGATCGCCGTGCCAGCCGCGAAGACCGCGAACTTCCACCCGTTTCTGCCCGGCGGCTGGGGTAGCCCACTCGGCGGCGTAGGCGTGCTTGGCGCGGCGGCTTCGATCTTTTTCGCTTATGTCGGTTTCGACGCTGTATCCACCGCAGCCGAAGAAACGAAGAATCCGAACCGCAATATTCCGATCGCACTGATCGGATCGCTGACGATCTGCACGATCTTCTATCTGCTGGTGGGATATGGCGCAGCGGGCTCGGTCGGCGCACAGCCGATCCTCGGATCGAATGGCATGCCACTTGACCCGGGCGGCCCGGAAATGGCCGCGGCCTGCGCACATTCTCAGGCGCTCGTCTGCAGCAAGGAGCCGCTGGCTCATGTGCTGCGGGTGCTCGGCTGGTCGAAAATGGGAGACTGGATCGGCATCGCCGCCATCCTCGCTTTGCCGTCAGTCATCCTGATGATGATGTTTGGACAGACGCGTATCTTCTTCACCATGTCGCGCGACGGCCTCCTGCCGGGCGTGCTCTCGACTGTGCACAAGCGCTTTCATACGCCGCACATCATTACGATGGCGACCGGCCTTGTTGTCGCATTCTGTTCCGCGCTATTCCCGGTCGGAAAACTCGCCGACACGTCCAATTCGGGCACCTTGCTGGCGTTTGCCATGGTGTCTTTGGGCGTGCTGATTCTGCGCAAGCAACAGCCGAACCGCCCGCGCCCGTTCCGCACACCCATGGCATGGGTGGTTTGCCCACTGGCCGTGCTTGGCTGCCTCTTGCTATTCGTGAACCTCAGCCTGACTGCAAAGCTGGTCTTCGTTATCTGGGCAGCCATCGGCCTTGTCTTCTATTTTCTTTACGGTTACCGCAAGAGCCACCTGGCCAACGGCACCGAACCCAGCTGAAGTCGCTGTTCATTGAATGACCCATCAACCGGCACGGTGATACCGTGCCGGTGTCATATCCGGAATGCCCATGCTCAAGCAGTTACTCTCGCGCAAGACCGATTTTTCGAATGCCGAGGACCGTGACGGTCCAGCCCTGAAGCGAACGCTGGGTCCCTGGGGCCTCACTGCCCTGGGCATCGGCGCCGTGATCGGCGGCGGCATCTTCGTAATCACAGGCCAGGCTGCTGCTGAGCACGCGGGACCGGCGATCATCCTCGCTTTCGTTATCGCCGCCATTTGCTGCAGTTTCACTGCCCTCTGCTACGCCGAATTCGCCACACTGATCCCGATGTCGGGCAGTTCGTATTCCTACGCGTACGCCACCCTGGGCGAACTGGTCGCGTGGTTTATCGGCTGGAACATGGTGCTGGAATACGGCGTATCGGCGTCGGCGGTCGCGGTCAGCTGGACCGGCTATTTTGTCAGCCTGCTCGATCACATCGGCATCCATTTGCCCACCGTACTGACGAATGCGCCGCTCGCCTACATGGACGGCCACCTCGTGACGACGGGCGCGCTGTTCAATCTGCCCGCGGTCGCGATCGTGCTCGCACTGACCTGGCTGTGCTACGTCGGCATCCGGGAATCCAGCGGCGCGAATCTCGCGATGGTGATCCTCAAGGTCAGCCTGATCGTGATCGTGATCGTCGCCGGCTGGCACTACGTGAACCCGAGCTACTGGCATCCCTTCATTCCCACGAACCAGGGTCCGGAAAAGTACGGCTGGTCCGGCATCATGCGGGCAGCAACGCTGGTGTTCTTCGCTTATATCGGCTTCGAGGCCACTTCGACCGCGGCACAGGAAGCCAAGAATCCACAGCGCGACCTGCCGATCGCCACGCTGACCTCGCTGGCGATTTGTACTGTTTTGTATATTGGCATCGCCGCGGTGATTACCGGACTGCTTCCCTTCGACCAGCTCGGCACGGCCGAGCCGGTGGTAACGGCGGTCAGGGCGCATCCGGAACTTGGCTGGCTGCGCTGGCTGGTCGAAGTCGGCGCGCTGATTGGCCTGTCGTCGGTGATCCTGGTGATGATCATTGCGCAACCGCGCATCTTCATGATCATGAGTCGCGACGGCATGCTGCCAAAGGTGTTCTCCCGAATCCACCCGCGCTATCGCACCCCGCACATCAACACTGTCATCACCGGTATCGGCATCGCGGCGCTGGCGGCCGTGTTTCCGCTCGATGTGCTCGGCGATCTTGTTTCGATGGGCACGCTGATTGCGTTCGTCGCGGTCTGCGCCGGCGTGCTGATCCTGCGTCGTACCCAACCCGACCTGCCACGCACGTTCCGCGTGCCGTGGGCGCCGGTCACCTGCGTACTGGGCGTGCTCAGCTGCCTGGGTTTGCTGTATTGGGAAAACTGGTACCAGTGGTTGATGCTTGGCATCTGGACGGTGATCGGCATGGCGATCTATTTCGGCTACGGCCGCCGGCACAGCCTGCTGCGGAACGCATCTCCGGCTGAATGAGCCGAAAAGGCGCCATTTGTATCTAATGACGCCAAACACTCGCGAAAATGACCGATATTCGCCGATCAGGCGGAAGCCACTTCAACAGGTCGTTTTTCTGATATTGATCGACAATAATCGCTCAAGTTATTGTTTTTAAAAGATTTAACGAGAATTTTTCGATAGAAATTTGGGGCCTGACCGCCCATTCTCCCGCGGCGGGAGTATCATCTTCAGTCCGCGGGTTGATCACTTGGCAGTGGGCCCCGGATCGCCGCTCGGCGCGTCAGGTCAAGGTCAGCTCCTCAACTTGGCGCGTCGAGCAGCACTTTTAGCGAAGCACTTCTTCGCACCCGCGACTCCCTCGCGCACCGCTATCTTCTCTCCCGCAAATTGACCACACGCATAGCGTGCAACACGCATGCGCGTCTCGCGCAAACAAGAAGGCCGACAAGATGTCGGCCTTCGAGCAGTCAGGTGATGGACGCAATCAGGCGGTGATCATGCCGTCTTCGGCGTGTGCGATACGCACCAGCCATTCGCACTCACCGACTTGCCCGGGAACAATTGGCACGGTCCGCGACCAGTGGGGCCGCCGGAATAAAACTGGCAGTTTGAGCATGAATTACCGGCTTTGTGCTTCGGGTCAGTGGTCTTGCTTGCGTCGTCCACATAGCCCAGCGCCTTGGCGGTCGGATCGGCATCCGTCACCGGCGGCAGATCGGCAGCCCGCGCGAAACGCGGAAGACCACCCATGACTGCAGCGATCACCGTAGTGCCGGCTGCCACCTTGAGGAAGCGACGGCGTGACTCGATATCTTTTTCGTTCGACATGGGCAAATCTCCGTTGATGATGGTGATCCACGCCAGCGCACTTGCGCTGTATCAGCGCGATAGTACGCCCGCCGGTGAAATCGTTCCTGACTTGCGAGAATGAATCTCATTCCGGCTGGGTGGCGACCCGCCACATGGTATAGTTGAGGCTCATTTGGACGTCCAAACATCATGAGCCAAAGCCTGCCTGCCACGATCCCTGCCAGCCTGTTCGAGTCCTGTGCTGACGCCATCGCGGACACCGCGCGCGAACTGGCCGCCCTCGGCTGGACGCCCGCCACCAGCAGCAACTTCTCGATGCGGATCGACGCGGATCACGCCGCGATCACCATCTCCGGCCGCCACAAGGGCCGGCTCGGCCGCGACGACATCATGCTGATCGACATGCACGGCCATGGCGTCGGCACCGATGCCCGACCCAGTGCCGAAACCGCCCTGCACACCCAGATATATCGGCGTTGGCCGGATATGTGGGCGGTACTGCACACCCACTCGCGCACGCAAAGCGTGGCTTCGCGACTGTTCGCCGGCGACGGTGTCATTCGCCTGCAGGGCTGGGAACTGCAGAAGGCGATCTCCGGCTATACCACCCACGACAGCGTGCTGGAGATCCCGGTGTTCCCGAACACCCAGCACATGCCCGAGCTGGTCGCCCGGGTCGACGCCTGGCTCGACGCGGGCAAGCCGCTGCACGCGTACCTGATCGACGGCCACGGCATCTATACCTGGGGTCGCGACATGGCCGAAACCCATCGCCATCTGGAAGCGCTGGAGTTCCTGCTTGGCTGTGAGCTGGATCTGAAAACATTGAGGGCATCATGAGCCGCCTGCGCATCTTCGACGAGACACAATCACAGACACCACTGGCCGTTTATCACGATCATGCCGCCATCGCCCATGAGCTGGGCAAGGTCGGCGTGCGCTTCGAGCAGTGGGCGGCCAGCCAGCCGATTGCACCGGGCGCCAGCCAGGATGAAGTGATCGCCGCCTACCACGACGACATCCAACGTCTGAAGGACGAAAAAGGCTATCAGGCGGTCGACGTGATCAGCCTTGCACCGGACCATCCCGAGCGTGCCGCGCTGCGCCAGAAATTCCTCAGCGAACATACGCACAGCGAGGACGAAGTCCGCTTCTTCGTCGCGGGCTCCGGTCAGTTCACCTTGCATATTGCCGGCAAGGTCTACGACATATTGTGCGAACAGGGTGACCTGATCGGCGTGCCCGACGGCACCCGTCACTGGTTCGACATGAGCGAGTCGCCCTACTTCGTGGCGATCCGGCTGTTCACCAACAAGGACGGCTGGGTGGCACAATTCACCGGCGATGGCATCGCCCAGCGTTTCCCCCGGATGCTCCCGCATCAGGTGGCCTAAGACCAAGGCGAGCGCGGGATGGTGACTGGGTGACGGCGCGGGCACCGATCGACCGAGGTGCGAAGCCGTTGACGCAGCGTTGCGCGCCATTCGTTTATGCTGCGCATCCCTTCCCCGTACCTGCCGTCATGATCGAAATCCGCGCCATCGTCACCGATATCGAGGGCACCACCAGCTCGATCAGCTTCGTCCGCGACGTGCTTTTCCCGTATGCGCGCAAACGGCTGCCGGCGTTTATCGAAACCCATGGCGACCTGCCTGAAGTACAGCACTGGCTGCACGAGGCTGCCGTCGAAGCTGAGCTGGTCGAAGCGAGCCGTCAGGACATCATCGAACTGCTTCTGCGGTGGATCGACGAGGATCGCAAGTCCACCGCGCTGAAAGCATTGCAGGGCATGATCTGGAAAGACGGCTACGAGGCGGGCGACTACCGCGCCCACATCTACCCCGAAGTCGCCGCACGGCTGCGCGGCTGGCGCGCCGATGGACTGCACCTGTATGTCTATTCCTCCGGCTCGGTGCCCGCGCAGCAGCTGTTTTTCCGATACAACGAAGCAGGCGATCTGACGCCATTGTTTGCCGGCTACTTCGATACCGAAACCGGTCCGAAACGCGAGGCCGAGTCCTACCGGCGCATTGCCGAGGCGATCGGCGAGCAGCCCGGACACATCCTGTTTCTGTCCGACATCGAGCAGGAACTCGATGCGGCTCAGGCAGCGGGATTCCATACGGGCTGGCTGATTCGATCGCCGCTCGAAGCGCCAGCCACGCCGGCGCATGCCGTGTACCACGATTTCGACGCGATCAAACCCTGAAGCTGCCCCGCGAGCCTGCCCATGCGTAGTGTCCTGACCATCCTGCTCGCTTTTGCCGCCGGCGTGCTGCTGATGCTGTGGCTACCCCGCCGTCCCAGCGTACCCGCCGTCAGCGCTCATGCGGTATCCGCAACCACAGGCACGCTGGCGCCCACCAACAGCGCCCCCGCGGACTCGGCATCGACGGATAGCGACACGACTAGCGGAGACGACTGGCCAAGCGCAGGCCCCTCACCAGAGCAGGTGCTTTACTCGCAACCGCGCATGGTCCGCGAGGCACTCGCCAAGTTGACCCCGCGCGTGGCGGGCAAGCCAAATCTGTATCTGGTGACGTTTGCCGGCGACGGCGGCGAAGACGTGTTCCGCAATGAGGCCGAATACGCCAGCCAATTGTTTGCCGGACGCTTCGGCGCCACCGCGCATACCGTGGTGCTGGAAAACAATCCGGATTCGCTGGCGACTCACCCACTGGCCAGCTGGAGCAATCTTGAAGATACGCTCGATGGCCTGGGCAAGGTGATGCAGCCGGATCAGGACATCCTGATGCTCTACGTCACCAGCCACGGCGATCAAGATCACAACCTGCTGGTCGACATCGATCCGCTGCCGCTCGACCAGATCGGCGCCACGGATCTGCGCGGCATCCTGGCCAAGCATCCGTTCAAATGGAAAGTGGTAGTCATCAACGCCTGCTACTCGGGCGGCTTCGTACCGCCATTGCACGGCCCTGGCACGCTGGTGCTCACCGCCGCCCGCACCGACCGCAGCTCGTTCGGCTGCGGTAGCGATTCGGACATCACTTATTTCGGCAGGGCGTGGCTGGTCGATGCGTTGAACCAAACGCCGGATTTCGTCGCGGCGTTCAAGCAGGCCAGCGGTGAAATCAAGCAGTGGGAACAGCGGGACAAGCTGACGGCGTCAGAACCGCAGATCGATATCGGGCCCGGCATCACCGAGCAACTCGCCTTGTGGCGCAAGGGATTCACGGCTGGCCCGGCGGTAGCATTCAAAGCGGCGGCGCCGGCACCTGCCAGCACGGCAGCAGCAACGAGATAGTCCACGCGGGCCTCTTGCAAACCACGAGGTGCGCAAGCTCTGTTGATGTTCGATGTCTGCTCTGGACCTGAGCGGATGTCCTGGTTGCGTCCAGCCATAGTCATCCAATAGCTCATTCTTCCTGGCCCGGGCGGCTTGACACCGCCCTGTTGCGCGCGCACCATGCATTAATGAAGGTATCCTTTGTAGTTTTCCTTCCTATTTGCAGGCGACACTGATGAGCAAACGACCAAACGATCCAGTGGCGGCCCGCGCGCTGGCAGTGGCAGGCGAACTTCGCGTTCTGATCGGCAAGCTGAAGCGGCGACTACGTGCAGAGGCACATCTGGGAGATTTCACGTGGTCACAGGTGGAGGTCCTCACCCGGCTGGAGCGCGAGGGTCCGACGACGGTGACCAACCTCGCACGCGCTGAAGGTGTGCGGCCGCAGTCGATGGGCGAGACGCTTTCAGCCTTGAAGACCGCCGGCCTCGTGAGCGGCGCACCAGATCCGACCGACGGGAGACAAACGGTTTTGTCTCTTACCCCTGCGTGCCGCGAACTGATCCGAGCGGGCCGGGCGGCACGCGAGGATTGGTTGTTCCGTGCCATTCAAACAAAGCTCGCGCCTGCGGAGCAAGAAGAACTCGCGCGCGCCGTCGAGCTGCTCACACGCATCGCCGATTCGTAGCCATAACCTCGGCCCGATCCCTGCCACGCGGCGGAGAAGCTGCGCGTTCGTGGGTCACCAGCCACACGGCGCCGAACCTGCCGACTCATGCCTTCGATTGAAGTTGCCTGGCACGCCCCTTCCCCGGTTCGCGGCATCCCCAACCACTTCAAGGAGAACCTCATGGCGCTAACTACTCTCGACCCGAAGACCGCTCTGATCGTCATCGATCTGCAGAAGGGCATCGTCGGTCTCACCGCGGCGCATCCCATCGACGGAGTCGTGAAGCAAGCGAGCGCGCTGGCCACTGCATTCCGCCATCACGGCCTGCCCGTCGTGCTCGTCAACGTTGACGGTGGAGCACCGGGCCGAACGGAACAGTCTCGCCGCATTGGAGAACTTCATGCCGACTGGGCCGAGCTTGTCCCCGAGCTCAACCAGCAAGCAGACGATCACACAGTGACCAAGCGGACGTGGGGAGCGTTCACGGGCACGGACCTCGGTGGGCACCTGAAGAAGCTGGGCGTCACGCAGGTTGTTATCGTCGGCGTATCGACCAGCGCCGGCGTGGAATCGACCGCGCGTCACGCGCATGAGCAAGGGTTCAACGTCACCCTCGCTATCGACGCCATGACGGACATGAACCCTGAGGCCCACATCAACAGCGTCACGCGGATCTTCCCGCGACTGGGTGAAACCGGCACGACGCAGGAAGTCATCGACCTCCTCGACAAAAGGAGCGTCTGACGATGGCATGGGTTCACTACGCATCGTATTTTTTTGGTGGTGCATTGCTCACCAACGCTATTCCGCATTTTGTCAGCGGCGTGATGGGGCGTCCGTTTCAAAGCCCCTTTGCCAAACCGCACGGTGTGGGACTTTCTTCTTCGACAGTCAATGTGTTGTGGGGCTTCTTCAACTTGGCTGTCGGGTACGTTCTGATATGCCGCGTTGGAAATTTTGATTTGCGTTCCACTTCTGATGTAGTTGCAGCGGGATCAGCTGTCCTTCTCATGGGCGTGATGATGGCGCGCATGTTCGGACGGTTTCATGGCGGCAATGCGCCGGTCATTCATGAGTGAGATGAAAGGCACCTTCCGTTCGCTGAGCCACTACAACTATCGCGTATGGGCCAGCGGCGCGATCGTGTCAAATATTGGCACGTGGATGCAGCGCACCGCCCAGGACTGGATCGTGCTCACCCAGCTCACCCACAGGAACGCGACCACGGTCGGTGTCGTGATGGCGCTCCAGTTCGGTCCTCAGCTGCTGTTGCTGCCCGTGACTGGCTTTGCGGCCGATCATCTCGATCGGCGAAAACTCCTGATCGCCACTCAGGCGTCCATGGGTCTGCTGGCGCTGGGACTGGGTATCCTCACCGTCGCTGGACTCGTCCAGCTGTGGCATGTCTACGTGTTCGCGTTTCTGCTCGGATGCGTCGCCGCATTCGATTCGCCCGCGCGCCAGACATTTGTCGCCGAGCTGGTCGACGAAGCTCACTTGTCGAACGCCGTGGCGCTGAATTCCACATCGTTCAACGCCGCACGGATGATCGGGCCGGCCATCGCCGGCGCGCTTATCGCCCTCGTCGGCTCAGGCTGGGTGTTCCTGATCAACGCGGCCTCGTTTGCCGCCGTCATAGGCTCGCTCACTTTCCTTCGTGTCAATGAACTTCATCGTGGCAGCAAAGCCGTCCGAACCCCCGGCAGTCTCGTCGAAGGTTTTCGGTACGTCTGGAAACGACCCGACCTGAAAGCTGTCCTTCTCATGCTTTTTCTGATCGGAACATTCGGCATCAACTTCCCGATCTTCATCTCGACCATGTCGGTCACTGTCTTTCACGCCGGAGCGCGCCAATACGGGCTCTTGACCTCGATGATGGCCATCGGATCCGTCACCGGTGCCCTGCTGGCAGCGCAACGAGGCAAGCCTCACATCGCGCTTCTGCTTGCCGCTGCGGCTGTCTTCGGCTTCGGCTTCGTGTTGGCGGCTGTGATGCCAAACGTTGGGCTGTTTGGCCTCGCACTCATCGTCATTGGCGTGTCCACACAGACGCTCACCACATCGACGATCAGCCTGGTGCAACTATCCACCGAACCCGCCATGCGCGGACGCGTGATGGCGATCCTGCTGGCGATCGTCCTGGGCTGTACCCCACTTGGCGCACCTCTGGTGGGCTGGGTGGCCGATACGTTCGGCCCGCGCCGGGCATTGGGTGTCGGCGCAGCCTCCGGTTTTGCCGCCGCGATCGTGGGGATCCGTTACCTCGCGAAGTACCACCACCTGCGCGTGCGTATTGACGCCGGGCGACTTCGCATCAGCATGGATGACGGCGAGGCGATAGCTGACTCGCGCCCATCCGAACCGACCGTAGCTGAGCAGGAGGTCAAGTTGATCCGCTAGAAGGGTTCTGGATTAGAGGGGTTCTGGATTTGCCCGCTGATTGATCGGGCCGGAAATACTTCATGCGCATGCCCCTTCGGCTTCGCTGCGCTACGCTCAGGGCGAACGGCGCCTGAGTTCAGGGCGCACGGTTCAAACGACAATTTGTGGGCCAGATCAATGGTTCGATTGATCAGCGACTTCTCTGGCAAGACGCAGGTCGTTGAACTTGCGCCGCTCGACGAGTGCGTTGACCTTACCCTTGGCGTCGCGGCGAAAGATCAGCACGTTTCGCTCGTCATCGCTGCCCATGAACACATCCTTTGCAATGGGCTCAAGCACATTGGCGGTCGCGCCTGGTTTGGTGACGTAGCTGAGCACACCATGGTTTTCGCTTACCGTCCACGCACGCTCGGGGGCGTAGCGATAGCTGCCGATATAGTCGCTGAGCACCAGATCGGCGACGGCCAGCTTCGGTGGCGCCGTGGGCAAGGTAACGTCTTCGTAGCCGGCAAGCTTCCAGGCGCCTGCCTGTTTCACGAACGTGAACAACCCTTCGTAGCGCACCACAAAGTTCTGCCCGAACACGGTTTCCCGTTCGTACTCCTCTGCCTGCAGAATCGCCGTGTCGCCGTACTGCTGCACGTGGGGATCGCGCAACTCGATGCTGCCTGAAAAGCCGCTGGGAAGGGGTCGCAGAGAGGCTACCGTATCGGCCTTGTGCGTGATACGGCCAAATTCGTCGATGATGACCGCGTCGTCGGTAAGCGCGTTTTGCCAAACGGCCTTGTCTCCTGTTGGGATCGCATCGTCCAGCGCCTGGGTGATCTGCAGCAGTTCATCGCGCAGTGGCTTCGGGGCTTCGGCAGCTCGTGCCGACGAGGCCAAAGCAGCAAAGATCAACAGGAGTCCGAGCGATCGCATGCGCATGACGATGTCCCCAAGGATCGGGCATAGCATGCGCCGCCGCCTGGCCCCACGCCTGTGCATGAAGTCACTCCGCGTCCATTGAATCCAACCATGATCTCAATGGCTGGCTTGGGATCCGAAATGCGCGAACACCCACGCATGCCCCTTCGCCACACTCGTGAACGTTCCGCGCACGGCACTGGCTACTTCCATGGCACCGATGCAAGCAATCCCGAAAGACCGATCCAGCACAACTGCATGCCGATGCAGAAGATCACAAAGGCAAATAGTCGCATGGCGACCTGGGTGCCAACGGTGCCGAGCAACCTCTCCAAGGCGCCCGCAAAGCGCACGCATATGTAGATACTCGCACACAGGATGATCAGCGCCGCGCCCACGCCCAAAAAGTGTCCCGCTGATGGTCCTTCGCTCGGCGTCCCGGTGCCAAGCGCGATGGCTACGGCAATTGAACCGGGGCCCACGGTGAGTGGCAACGTCAACGGATAGAACGCCTTGGAGCTCAATGAGCCAAGCTGCTGTTGGGTCTTCGTCACCTGAGTTTTATCGTTGTTATCGTCGTCGTCAGGTCGGTTCAGCAGGTTCCAGCCAGCCATGGCGATCACTAGGCCACCCGCCACCCGGAGCACGGAAATCGAGATACCGAAAAACGACAGCACGTAGGCGCCGATCAACAACGATCCGAGCAGAATCGCAAAGCTATTCGTGGTGATGCGCCACGCCAGCTCGGCCCGCTCCCCCACTGTCGCGCGGGGAATCATGCTCAACACGATGATCCCGGAAGCCATCGGATTGATGATCGGAAACAGTCCAGTGACGAGCAACAGAACGGTCTGAACGAAGTCATGCAGCATGGCTATGTCCTTCCGATGAACCATTGAATGTAACGTCCGACGCTGCAAGGTTGACCTTGCCTACGCGGTACCCACCCGTCCATCCCAGCGTATCCCAAGATCGTCAGACCCGCTAACTCCTGGCTACCGCAATCAAGGCCGCCAAAGTTCTCATCGGTGCTCGCTGTGTGCGGCATGCCGCGTGGCCAACAACGCCACGACGTCGGTCAGCGATAGTCCTCGCGCACGTAACACCACCGTGAGATGGAAGATCAGATCGGCCGCCTCGCCGAGCAGCTCGTGGTCATCCTGCGCCACCGCGGCGAGCGCCGTCTCGACACCTTCTTCGCCGACTTTCTGCGCCATGCGACGAACGCCGCCGTCAAACAGCTTCGTGGTGTAACTGCCCTGCGGGCGCTCGGCATGCCGTTGCGCGACCAGCGCATCGAGTTCGGCGAGGAACCCGAGTGGTGGCTGCACGCCTTCGCCGAAACAGCTGGACGTGCCCAGGTGGCAGGTCGGGCCGTGCGGTTCGGCCTGCACCAGCAACGTATCGGCGTCACAGTCGATACGAATCGATTTCAATGCAAGAACGTGACCGGAGCTTTCGCCCTTGGTCCACAGGCGTTGCTTGCTGCGACTGTAGAACGTCACCTGGCCGGTGCCCTGAGTGTGTGCCAGCGCGTCGGCATTCATGTAGCCGAGCATCAACACTTCGCCGCTGAGCCAGTGCTGGACGATCGCCGGCAGCAGGCCTTCGCCCTTGGCCCAGTCGAGACGACTGAGATCGGAATTGTCGAGACGACTGATGTCGGTATTGGAATCGCTCATCGCTGGTTTTCCTTGATGCTTACAGGCGGACCGCTACGTCTTGCCCGTGCAGATAGTGCTTAAGCTCGGGTATCGCGATCAGGCCAGAATGGAACACGCTGGCGGCGAGCGCGCCATCAACGTCGGCCTGGGCGAACGCATCGCGAAAGTGCTCGGCCGCACCGGCGCCGCCGGACGCGATCAGTGGCACATGGCAGACCGCACGAGCCGCGGACAACTGCTCCAGATCGTAGCCATGGCGCACGCCGTCGCTACCCATGCAGTTCAGCACGATCTCGCCAGCGCCGCGTTGCTGTGCCTCGACCATCCAGCGCAGTGTTTGGCGCGACAGCGCCTGCGTCTTCGTGGGGTCGCCGGTGTACTGGCGCACGCGCCATTCGCCGTCCGCATCACGCAGCGAATCGATGCCGACCACTACGCATTGCACGCCGAATGCAGCGGCCAGTTCGTCGATCAGACCAGGGCGTTCCAATGCGGGCGAGTTCACCGAAATCTTGTCCGCACCGGCGTGCAGCACCGCCCGTGCGTCGTCAACTGAACGGATGCCGCCTGCAACGCAAAACGGAATATCGATCACCCGCGCGACCCGCTCCACCCAGGCACGATCGACGCTGCGCCCCTCGGGACTGGCAGTGATGTCGTAGAACACCAGTTCATCGGCGCCTTCGTCGCGGTAGCGCAGGGCCAGCTCGACGATTTCGCCCATCACCACGTGGTCGCGAAAACGCACGCCCTTGACGACCTTGCCATCGCGGACGTCCAGACAGGGAATGATGCGGCGGCTCAACATATGAGTGCCTCTTCCACCGTGAAACGGCCCTCCAGCAATGCACGGCCGAGAATTACGCCCTGCGCACCGGCCTCGCGTGCGGCGCGAATGTCATCCAGCGAGCGCACGCCGCCGGATGCCTGCACGGCCAGCAGCGGCACGCTGTCGGCAAGATGGCGATACAGATCGAGATTGAAACCGGCCAGCATGCCGTCGCGCTCGATGTCGGTGCACAGCAAATGATGGGCACCGCGTGCGGCGTACCACGGCGCGAGTTCGTCGAGCGTACGCGTTTCGCTTTCGGTCCAGCCGGCACTCGGAAGTGTCCAGCAGCCATCGATATGGCGCGTATCGAGCGCGATCGTCAGACGTTCTGCACCATGCTTGGCTAGCCAGCCGGCGACGAGTTCAGGATCGCGGATCGCCACGCTGCCAAGCACCACACGGTGCACACCCGCGTCGAACAGGCGTTGCACATCGTCTTCGCCACGCACGCCGCCGCCGGCCTGGATCTGCATGCCGCCGCCGGCGATTGCCTGGATCACCGCGAGATTTTCGAGGTTGCCGGAACGCGCACCATCCAGATCGACCAGGTGCAACCAGCGCGCGCCGGCATCGGCATAACGCTGCGCCAATTCGCGCGGATCGGCCGCATAGGTCGTCTGCTGTGCGTAGTCGCCCTGTTTCAACCGCACCACGCGGCCGCCACGCAGATCGATCGCGGGAATCACATTGAAAGTCATAGTTCGAGAAAATTCTTCAGGAGCTTCGCGCCGACAGCCGCGGAACGCTCCGGGTGAAATTGCATACCGTGGAAATTATCGCGCGCGATCACGGCTGAGAACTCGCCGCCATAGTCGGTCGTGGCGAGACTGTAGTCACCCACCGGCACCGCATAGCTATGCACAAAATACGCCTGGTCGTCAGCGCTGAGTCCGGCGAGCAAGGGATGCGATTGTTGCGCGACCAATCGGTTCCAGCCCATGTGTGGTATGCGCAAGCCGGGCGCTTCGGCAAAACGGCGCACCGACGCGGGAATCAGGCCAAGGCATTCGGTATCGCCCTCCTCTGAATGCTTACACAGCAGTTGCATGCCCAGACACACACCGAGCACCGGCTGGGTCAGTGAACGCAACAGGTCGACCAGTCCGAGCTCACGCAGCCGTGCCATGCCAGGGCTCGCTGCACCAACGCCCGGAAGGATCACCTTGTCGGCCGCACGTATCGACGCGGCATCTGACGTGAGCGCCGCATCCACGCCGAGCCGTTGCAAGGCATAGCGCACGGAGCCAATATTCGTCCCGCCTGCATCGACCAGCACGACGCTCATTGCAGCGTTCCCTTGGTGCTGGGCAGCTCACTGCCTTCGCGACGGAGCGCCTGCCGCAGCGTGCGCGCGACAACTTTGAAACACGCTTCGACCATGTGATGTGCATTTTCGCCACGCACGGTCAGATGCAGATTCGCGCCCAGCGTCTCGCACAGCGAGCGGAAGAAATGCGGCACCAGTTCGGTCGGCACATCACCCACGCGTTCGCGCGGGAAGCTGCCTTCGAACAAGAAGTACGGCCGCCCGGACAGGTCCAGTGCCGCACTCGCCTGCGCCTCGTCCATCGGCAGCGTGAAACCATAGCGACCGATGCCGCGCTTGTCGTCCAGAGCCAGCTTCAGCGCCAGGCCCAGCGCGAGTGCGCAGTCCTCGATGGTGTGGTGCTCATCGATGTGGGTGTCGCCATCGCAACGAAGTTCCAGCGCGAAGCCGCCGTGCTTGCCGATCTGCTCCAGCATGTGATCGAAGAACGCGAGTCCGGTGTGCACCTTCGGCTCGGCGACCTTGTCGAGATCGACACTGACCTTGATGCGGGTTTCCTTCGTGTTGCGCTCGACGGTTGCAGTACGTGGCGCATCCAGCAACTGATGCGCGAGCTCATTCCAGCTCACAC
Source organism: Rhodanobacter sp. MP7CTX1 (assembly GCF_014205795.1). GTDB lineage: Bacteria > Pseudomonadota > Gammaproteobacteria > Xanthomonadales > Rhodanobacteraceae > Rhodanobacter. The sequence continues at coordinate 94,438 of NZ_JACHCN010000003.1, read as the reverse complement.
CTTGCGGGCCGACACGGAAACCGCGCACACCCATGTTCGCGGCGAACTGCAGATCCGTCTCGCGATCACCGACCATGCCCGAAGCCGCGCGGCTCCAGCCATCGTCGGCGAGATAGTGACGCATCATGCCGACGCCTGGCTTGCGCGTGTCTTTGCCCTCGTGCGGAAAGCTTTGGTCGATCAGCACTTCGCGAAAGGCAATCCCCTGCGAGGCAAGGATGCGCATCAGCAATTGATGCGGCCCGCTGAAATGCAGCTCGGGAAAACTGTCCGTGCCGAGGCCATCCTGATTCGTCACCATCACCAATTCGTAGCCGGCGGCGACGAAACGCTGCAACGCAGCGATCACCCCGGGCAGCAGAGCGAGCTTTTCGTAGCTGTCGATCTGCTGGTCGGCCGGCTCTTCGATAAGGCAACCGTCGCGGTCGACGAAAAGTATCTTGCGGCTCATGCGTTCACCCCGCCTGTGGGAGCGGCTCCAGCCGCGACGGGTCTAGCTTGAGGCTGCATCGTTCGCGACTGAAGTTGCTCCCACGAAAGGCTCAAGCGCATGTCGTTGCCTCCTGCAGGACGGCGAGCACGCGCGCATTCTCCGCTGGCGTGCCGATCGTGATGCGCAGCGCATCATCGAGGTTTGGATAACGGCGCACGTCGCGTACCACGATGCCAGCGGCAAGCAACCGTCGATAGATGATGCCGGCATCATCGAATCGTACGGCGAGAAAGTTCGCCTGCGAGGGAAGTACTTCTCGTACACCTGGCAGACGGCACAGCGCGTCGTGCATCAAGGCGCGCTGCTCGCGCACGATAGCCAGGTGTTCGCGCGCACTGACCTGCCCTGGCACCGACAACGCAGACAGCGCGGCGGACACGCACGGTAACGGCAGCGGGTATGGCGGCATGATCCGACGTAGCAGCCCGATGACTTCGGCGTTCGCCAACAGACTGCCGATCCGCGCGCCAGCGAGTGCCCAGGCCTTCGACAAGGTACGCAACACTGCGACGTTTTCGTACTGATCAATCAACTCGGCGACACTGCCTGTATCGGCAAACTCCACATACGCTTCGTCCACCACCAGCAACGCACGACCGGCCAAGGCCTGCGCCAGGCGCTCAACATCAGCTCGTGGTATGCACTGGCCGGTGGGGTTGTTCGGCGTGCAGATGAAGACCAGCTTCACCGCCGGCGTCAGCGCGGTGAGTACGGCGTCGACGTCCAACGTGAAGTTGACAGCCAGCGGTACCTCGATCACACCGGCGTTCTGGATCTGCGCGCACACCGCGTACATGCCGAAGGTGGGCGGCTGGATCAGGATTGCGTCCTCGCCGGCACGGCAGAAGGCACGCACCAGCAGATCGATCGCCTCGTCGCTACCGCGACCTACGAGAAGCTGCTCACGACGCACGGCATAGAGGTCGGCCAGCGCATCGACCAGCGCAGCCGGCTGCGGTTCGGGATAGCGGTTGCAACCCAGACCGCTGTCGCCCAGCGGTGCCCACGCCGATTCGTTCGCGTTGAGCAGAACCTGCCCGCCACTGGCCTCCATGCGCGCGGAGGAATACGGCTGCATGGTGCGAATTTCCGCCCGCGCGAGATCAAGCACGCTCATGTCGGGCTCCCGGACGACATGCGCTCCAACGCCGCCAGCCGCAATGTGACTGCACGACGATGCGCTTCCAACTGCTCGGCCGCGGCCAGTGTCGCTGTACATGGGCCGATTGCACGCAGCCCATCCGCACTCACTTCCTGCACGGTGATCTGTTTCTGATAGCTGGCCACGGATACGCCGCTATAGCTGCGCGCGTAGCCGTAGGTCGGCAATACATGGTTGCTGCCGCTGCAGTAGTCACCTACCGATTCGGGCGTCCACGCGCCAAGGAAAATCGAGCCGGCGCTGTCGATGCCATCGAGCAACACGCGCGGCTCTGCCACCTGCAGGATCAGGTGCTCCGGCGCGTAACGATTGCTCACGTGGAGCGCCTGATCCAGCGATTCGACCAGGATCAGCCTGCTCTGTGCCAGGGCCTGCCTGGCGATGTCAGCGCGGGGTAGTTCGGCGCATTGCCGATCGACCTCTAGTGCCACTTTGTCGAGCAATGCGGCGGACGGACTCAGCAAGATGACCTGCGAATCCGGCCCGTGCTCAGCTTGCGACAGTAGATCGGCAGCGACAAACACCGGGCTGGCATCGGCGTCGGCGATCACCAGCACTTCGGATGGTCCGGCCGGCATGTCGATTGCCGCGCCATCCGGGTCGGCGGATACCTGCAGCTTCGCCTCGGTGACCCAGGCATTGCCCGGTCCGAACAGCTTGTCGCAGCTGGGCACCGACGGCGTACCGTAAGCCATTGCGGCGATCGCCTGTGCGCCGCCGAGCTTGAATACCCGATGCACGCCAGTGAGGCGCGCCGCATACAACACCGCTTCGTCACAACGCCCGTCGGCGCGCGCCGGTGAGCACAGTACGACCTCGCGACAACCGGCAAGGCGGGCGGGCACGCCAAGCATCAGCGCGGTCGATGGCAGCGGCGCAGTGCCGGCCGGTACATACAGGCCAACGCGAGTGATTGGGCGAAGCATCCGTTCCACCCGCACGCCTGGCGCGGTATCGACGGCTATCGGCTGCGGTGCGGTGGCGCGGTGGAAGGTCTCGATCCGTTCGGCCGCCTCGTGGATCGCCGCTTTCAGTGCCGGGTCGAGTGCCGCCTCGGCAGCCGCGAACTCCGCTTCATCAACCTCAATCGCTCGCAGCGTGCAGCGGTCGTATTTCGCGCTGAGTTCCAGCAGCGCCGCATCACCGCGCTCGCGGACCGACGCGATGATCTGTTCGACCCCACGACGCAGTTCGTCGGCACGTGATTGCGCCGGGCGTGCCAGTGCCTCGCCGCGCGCGGCCTCATCCAGTGCGCTCCAGTCCAGGCGCTTCATGCGAGCCAGCTCTTCATGCCAACATTTTCTCCACCGGCAGCACGAACATCTCGCGCGCACCGGCCTTCTTGATTTCTTCCAGCTGCCGCCAGCTCACTTCGCCGGCACACAGCGCCTGCAACATCAGCTGATCCGGTTGCCCTGCGACCTGCAGCAGCGTCGGCTGTGGTCCGCCTGGCAGCAGACGCGTCACCGCTTCCAGCGTGTGGCGGGAAGTCTGCAGCAGCAACAGGCGTGACTCGCGCACCTGGATCACGCCGTCCAGCCGCTTCAACAACAGCTCCAGCATGTCGCCGCGTTCGTCCACCGGCAGCGTCAGCGGGCCCGTCAGCACCGCCTCGCTTTCCAGCAATACCTCCGCTTCACGCAACTGATTCGCAACCAGCGTGCCGCCGCTCTGCACCAGATCGCAGATGGCATCGGCGGTGCCCAGCTTCGGTGCAATCTCGACCGACCCGGTCAAGGTCACCACGCCGGCAGCCACGCCATGCGTGCGCAGCCATTCGCCGAGCAAACCTGGATACGAAGTGGCAATGCGCTGGCCTTCCAGTTGCTGCGGCCCGTGATAGTCCAGCTCCTGCGGCACCGCGATCGACAACCGGCAGCGGCCGAAACCGAGCGGGCGCAACTCGGCCAGCGGTGCAATTTCGCGCCCCGCTGTAAGCTGGAATTCGTTCAACACGTTGCGACCGACAATGCCGAGGTCGCATACGCCTTGTGCGATCAACCCGGGAATGTCGTCATCGCGCACCAGCAGCAGATCGACTGGCTCGCCTTCGCCAAAGCAGAACAGCTTGTCGCGGCTTTGCCGAAAGCTCAGCCCGCAACGGTTGAGGAGCTCCAGCGCCGGCTCGGTCAGCCGGCCGGATTTCTGCATCGCTATACGCAATCGGTCGCGCGCTTTCATGCCTTGGCCTTCTTTGTTGCGAGCGACAGACGCCGCGCTGCGCGTGCTGCCGCGGCCAGATAGCCACCGCTACCCTGGTTGAGATAGCGCGCCACCCGGCCGATCGTGGTGATGCTGACCGCGGTGCGCTCGTGAATCTCCCGATAGGACACGCCTTCAAGCAGATACGGCACCACCCGCCAGCGGTCCACCAGCACCTCAAGTTCTGCCGGAGTGCACAGGTCGCACATGAACGCACCCATCTCACCGGCATTCTTGAGCGACAGCAGCGCCTCATACAGGCTCAGCTCGGCTGACTCGACGGGTGTTTCGGGATCCAGTGATCGACGCTTCATAATGTACTAACGCATTAACACAATGGAGCGCATCATACATAACGTACCGCATCCCGGCAACGCGGACCATTGACGCGTGTCGAGCCTTTATTCAGATTCCACGGGATGGATCAAGGAGCACATTGGGCAAAGCGCCCCGAGCGATCGCAAGGTCCTGGTCGAGGTGAACCGGCGACGTTCACCTGTGTCGGAGCGGGAGAAAGCCATGACTGGCCACCTCGCGGCGCAGCGCAAGGTGCGTACCCATCAACAAAAACCCCCGCCATGGCGGGGGTCTTGTCTGTTCACCGTGAACCGGCTCAGGCCGACTTTTTCTTCGGCGCAGCCTTCTTGGCGGCAGCTGGCTTGGTCACGGTTGTCTTGGCGCCAACGACAGCCGGCACCGCGGTATGCGCACGGGTATTGCCGTAGCTACCGCGGTAGGTCTTGCCGCGACGGGTCTTGCGATCGCCCTTGCCCATGGGAACTCCTTAAATTCGTTGAATGAATGACCTGACACTATAGCAGTGCCGGCCCAAAGAGCCAAAGTCAGGGGTGCCGATGCCCCGCACAGCCGCGTGCATGGCCGAAACACCCGTCTGGGTCGACCTGCACGGTCACGTGCTGGATGCCGAAACGCTCCAGCAATACCCGATGGATGGCCAGCAAGGCTGACGCGCTATCGGCCGGCTCATGCAACTCGGCATGCAGGGTGGCCATGCGCGAACCCGAGGCGAGTTGCCATACATGCACGTGATGGATGTCGCTGATCGAGGCGTCTGCGCCGCGCAGCGCCGCCTCCACTTCGGCACAGTCCATGCCGTCGGGCACGCCTTCCAGCAGGATGTGTGCGGATAGCCGCATCAGCCGCCAGGCACTGTTGAGGATCAGCAGCGACACCAGCAGCGAAAGTACCGGGTCAGCCCACAACCAGCCCCACCAGCGAATCGCCAGCGCGGCGATGACAGCTGCTGCCGAACCGAGCAGATCACCCAGCACATGCAGGCTCGCGCCGGCCAGATTGACGTCGTCATGCGCATGTCCGTGCAGCATGCGCAAGACCAGCCCGTTCACCAGCAGCCCGACGATCGCCACCACCAGCATCACGCCGGACAGGATCTGCCCCGGATGCAGTAAACGGGTGATCGCTTCGTAGATGATCCAGCCGACCAGCACAAACTGGCTCAATGCATTGACGAATCCGACCAGGACTTCCATCCGGCCATAGCCGTAGCTGCGTCGCGCATCGGCCGGTCGACTGGCCATCCATGCGCCCACGAAAGCCAGCAGCAACGCCAGCGCGTCGACCATCATGTGGCCGGCATCGGCCAGCAGCGCCAGCGAGCCGGACCACAGGCCACCGAACGCCTCCGCTACCATCATCAACGTGGTCAGCACAAAAGCAAACAGCAGCTTGACGTTGCGGCCGCTCGCCGGAGCGGCGTGTTCATGCGCATGCAGCGCATGCGGGTGATTATGGGGATGCGTGGTACTCATCCGGGCATGCCATGGACGGCAATAGCCGTTGGGCAATCCAAGCGGCACACATCAGTGCGCACATTGCGGGCCATGCACGTGGGCATGACCGAAACGGCGGTCGCTATACAGGTTCACGAAATGCGCGCTGGCCACCAGCAAGCCGCCACACGTCACCAGCACGCTGTGCAGGATGATCGAATAGCCTTCGGCAAAGGTGACGCCAAGCACCAGCAACGCCAGACCCGGCGCCGCCAGCAACAAGGGCAGCGGCCGCTGATGTCGGCGATAACCACCGACCAGGGCGAACAGTGCCAGGGTGCAGGCAAAGAACACGAAGTCGCGCTCGAATCGATGATCGGCCAGAAATTCCAGGCCCAGGAACGGCAGCAATGCGAGCACGAACGGCAACAACGCGCAGTGGATCGCGCACAGGAACGAAGCCGTCGCGCCGACACGATCGGCCATATGCCACCAGCGGGATTTGCTTACCTGTTCGGATTCCATCGACCGGCTCTGGCGTCGCCATGTTGGCGACCCCTGCTTCAGTGGAAGCGATGTTACTTTATAACATACGAAAATGCCAGCGCCCGAGGCATTCGCCTGCAGGATGGGAGGAGAAAAGCCTACGTACTTTGCACGACCGGCTGATGACGCCGGCAAAAACGTGAACAGGTCCCCTCTAGAACTGCTTTGGGAGGGCGCAGGCTGATAAGGGCACCGAGGACAGGCTCTGCCGAACGAAGCGAATTCAGGCCTTGCGGCAGTCCTTGCAGGTGCCGTGCACTTCCAGCGTTTGCGCCTGCGGGCGGAAACCCAATGCCTTGGCCTGGGCCTCGATCAGTTCGGCGACCCGTTCATCGCAGACTTCCTGGGCGTTGGAGCACGTATCGCAGATCAGGAATGGCACCTGATGCGCCTCGGCCGGATGGTGGCAGGAGACGAAGGCGTTGATCGATTCCAGCTTGTGGATGAAACCGTGCTCGAGGAGGAAATCCAGCGCGCGGTAAACCGTCGGAGGCGCCGCATTGCCGTGTTTCTCGCGCAGCAGATCAAGCAGGTCATACGCCTTGATCGGCTTCTGGGCAGCAGCAATCAGCTCCAGCACTTCCTTGCGCAACGGGGTCAGACGCAGACCGCGTTCTTCGCTGGCATGCTCCACCGCTCGCACAAAACCCTTGGCATCGTGATGATGCGGGTGATGCAGGTGCGGGTTGTCAGCGACGTCGTGACTCACGGGTTCACCTCGTTGTGGATCATACACCGGTGCCCGCGCGACCTTGAGTGAGGTTCAGCGCGGCAGCGGAGGCGGTTGGGCAGACGGCCGGGGCCGCGGTTTTGTCAGTATCACGACCCAGCCGATCGGTCCCAGCGCGGCAGCCCAGACGACGCCTTCGACCAAACGGCCACGCCACCATCCAAGCAAGGCGCCAACCGCAATGAACAGCACGTTCCACCAGAACATGGCGGCCCACGGCACCATATTCAACAGGTTGACCAGGATGTGCCAGAACGCGCCCGGAGCGTCGGGATCGACGCCCTGGGTGGCTTTGGCGAGCAGCTCGTCCATTCAGACCCGCCGCTTCATTGGGATGTTCAAGCTTGTGCCAGGCCGATCGCATAATCGATGCGCTTGATTGCCTCGCTACGGCCAGCCAGATAGAGCGTGTGGTCGATCGACGGCGATACTTGCGTACCGGTCAACGCCACGCGCAGCGGTTGGGCGATCTTGCCCATGCCCAACTCGAGCTTCGCCGCGACCTGTTCGATCACCTGATGGATCGCCTCCGGCTTCCATTCGCAATCGACCAGCAATGCCCTGGCGGCCTGCAGCACGGCTACGGCGCTGTCGTTCTTCAGATGCTTGGCGACGGCCTTCTCGTCCCATTCGGCGATCGGCGCATACCAGATCTTTGCGCGCTCGACCATTTCCTTGAACGTGTGCACGCGATCACGCAGCGCCACGATCACATCGGCCGGGGCCGGGCCATTCGACGTATCGATGCCCGCGCGCGCCAGATGCCAAGCAAACTCCGGCGCCAGCGTCTGCGGATCATCTGTCTTCAGGTAATGCTGGTTGAGCCAGGCCAGCTTCTCGGTATCGAAGCGCGAGGCGGCCTTGTTCACGTCACTGATGTCGAACAGCGCGATCATGTCGTCGCGCGAAAAAATCTCCTTGTCACCATGCGACCAGCCCAGGCGCACCAGATAGTTGAGCAGCGCATGCGGCAGGAAGCCGTCGTCGCGATACTCCATCACGCTGACCGCGCTGGTGCGCTTGGAAAGTTTCTTGCCTTCCTTGTCGAGGATCATCGGCAGGTGCGCGAACTCCGGCACTTTCGCACCCAGCGCGTGATAGATATTGATCTGCCTTGGCGTGTTGTTGACGTGGTCGTCGCCACGTATCACTTCCGTGATACCCATATCGATATCGTCGACCACGACGGCGAAGTTGTAGGTCGGCCAGCCATCGGAACGGAAGATCACCAGGTCATCCAGCTCGGCGTTCGCCCACTCGATCCGACCCTTGACCTTGTCGTCGAAAATCACCGAGCCCTCGATCGGGTTGCGGAATCGGATCACCCGATTCGGATCCTCACGATACGGCTCGTTGCGATCGCGGTAGTAGCCGTTGTAGCGCGGCTTCTCGCCCTTGGCCGTGGCGGCCTCGCGCATCGCCTCGATCTCGTCTTTGCTTTCGTAGGCGTAGTACGCCTTGCCGGCGGCGACCAGCTCGTCGGCCACCTGCTTGTACCGCTGTAGACGCTGAGTCTGGTAGAACGGACCCTCGTCATGATTCAGCCCCAGCCACTGCATCGCATCGAGAATCGCCTGCACGGCGGCATCCGTTGAACGCTCGCGATCTGTATCCTCGATACGCAGCACGAAATCTCCACCGCGGCGGCGCGACTCCAGCCAGCAATACAGTGCGGTGCGGGCGCCACCGATATGCAGGAAACCGGTGGGACTGGGGGCGAAGCGGGTACGAACGGTCATGGGATTCATTCAACAGGCATGGAGCGAAGCATTGGATTTTAGCCGATACCGGGACCCGAACCCGAACCCGACGCAAAGGACCCGTCGCGGTCTGCGTTTTTCAGCCGTGCTCACACTGGGCTGGCTGATCAGCATGCCGGCGCTTGCCGACAACCCTGGCTATGACCGCCCGGGCTATGGCTTCACGCCAGTCGTACTTGGCGCCGGGGAGGTTACGCTCGAGCAAGGCATCGGAGACTGGAACCTCGACCGGCAGGACGGAGTCCGCAGCTCGCTATTCACCGCCGACAGTCTGCTGCGGGTCGGCATCGGCGGCCCGCTGGAACTGCAAGTGGGCGGCTCGGCCTTCAACTATCTTCATCAGACGGGTTCCGGCACCGACTTCAGCAGTCATGGCCATGGCGACAGCAACCTCGCCATCAAGCTTGCGTTGCCGAGCTCAAACCAGGCTTTCACCTGGGGACTGCTTGGCAGTGTTGAATTCACCGATGGCGCGAAGGCGTTCCGCAACGATACCCGCCAATATCTATTCGGTACGCAGTTCAACTATCAGATCAACGAGCACAACCAGCTGGGGGCCTATCTCCAGGACGTGCGCGCAGGCGGCAACGACAGCACCACCGTGGCACTCAGCGACAATGTCGCACTGACAAAGACGCTGACAGCCTATGTGGAGGCCGCGTTGCTGCACACGCCCGATCAGGGCAGCGGTACCGTTGCCGGCGGCGGCCTGGCATGGATGGTCAACCCGCGCTTACAGCTCGACGCCGGTTTCGATCGCCGATTGGATGGTGCGGCGCCGGAATGGCAGGCCAATCTCGGAGTATCGATCTACTTCGGCCACTGACCCCAGTTCGCTTAACGTGAATGGTGAACCGGACTGACGAAATAACCCCGCCGGTCGTCACCGGGGCGTCATGCACCCGCCATACCGCCGCAACGCCGCTCGCCCACACTGCGCCAAGCCAGCACGGGTACCATCATGCGCATCGGCATTGTCAGCGAGACCTACCCACCGGAAATCAACGGCGTCGCCTTGACCGTGCACAACCTCGCTGCCGGTCTGGCGGGTCGCGGCCACAGCGTCGATCTGATCCGACCACGGCAACCGCAACCGCACCTGGACGAGCCGGGTATCGAGGTGCTCAGCGTGCGCGGCGGCAGCATGCCCCGCTATCCAGGTCTGCGCTTCGGCCTGCCCGCCGGCCGCGCGCTGCGCGAGCACTGGAAACAGCAACGGCCTGATGCGATCTATGTCGCCACCGAAGGTCCACTCGGCTGGTCGGCCGTGCGCGCTGCCAAGCAACTGGGCATACCTGTGAGTAGCGGCTTCCACACCCGCTTCGACAGTTACGCCGATCATTACGGCGTCGGCTGGCTCACCCCGCTGGTGCGCGGTTACCTGCGTCGCTTTCATCGGCGCGCTGCCACTACCCTGGTGCCGACCGATGCGCTCGCACAAGAGCTGCGCGCATTGGGCATCCCCAACGCGCGCATGTTGCGACGCGCGGTCGATACGCAACTGTTCCATCCGCGTCGTCGCAGTGATGCGTTGCGCGCTACCTGGGGTGTCGATGCCGCCACGCCGGTGGTGCTGTATGTCGGGCGCATCGCAGCGGAAAAAAATCTCGAGCTGGCGGTGCAGACTTTTCGCGCCATCCAGCAGCAGGTACCGAAGGCACGTTACGTGTGGGTGGGTGACGGCCCGGCGCGCGCCGCGCTGGAGGCCGCGCATCCGGACTTCATTTTTGCCGGCATGCAGCGTGGCGAGGCGCTGGGCCAGCACTATGCCAGCGCCGATCTTTTTCCATTCAGCAGCCTCAGCGAAACATTCGGCAACGTGATTCTCGAGGCGTTGGCCGCCGGCCTGCCGGTCGTGGCCTACGCCGAAGGAGCCGCTCGCGAACATCTGCGCGACGGCATCAACGGCTATTGCATCGAGTCGGGAAATGCGCGGGCGTTCGTCGCCGCAGCCACCAACCTGGCCTGCAATCCGGGTTTGATTCGGCACATGGGCCGCGCTGCCCATGTCGGCGTCGCCGGCCTTTCGCCGGACGCCGTGATCCGCGATTTCGAAACCCTGCTGCGTGAGATGGCCGAGGAGAATCTGCATGAACACGCTACCACCGTTGCACACGCCTGAGCTTTCCATCGCATCACGCCTCATGGGGCGCCTGGCGCTGGATCGACGCGTATGTGTAGCCGCCAATCGCTGGGGTGCCCGGCGTGCGGTGGGCCTGTTCTTCGGTGCGATCAGCCGGCTCGGTGATGGCATGTTCTGGTACGCGTTGATGGCCGTACTGCCGCTGATCTACGGACAGCGCGGGCTCGTCGCCGCCGCGCATATGGCGCTCACCGGACTCATCGCGTTGCAGCTGTATCGCCTGCTGAAACGCTGGACGCGTCGCCCTCGCCCTTTCCGTGTCTGCCCCGGTGTGATCGCTCATGTGCCGCCACTGGACGAGTTCAGTTTTCCGTCCGGACATACTTTGCAGGCGGTGGGTTTCACCATCGTCGCACTAGCCTGGTATCCGCAGCTCGCACCGTTGCTGCTGAGCTTTACGGTGTTGATCGCCGCGTCGCGGGTGATCCTTGGACTTCACTATCCCAGTGACGTGCTCGCGGCCATCCTCATCGGCAGTGGTCTTGGTGCGTCGTCGCTGTTGTTGCTGCCGCTGGCCGCGAAGTTGGTTTGAGTATCGGCTGACGTGAGTGCTGCCGTGCACTTGTGTGAGCAGCCATTGCGCACGCCGTCACAAGCTCCTTTGCGGTCAGACAGATAGCTTACTTGTCCACAGGCTTTCCCCGTCGCACTCCACAATTGCTGTGGAGAACTTTGCAGGACACGCTCGCGACTGGGCAAAACTTCGACAACGCGTAGCAAGTGCTTGATGGACAAGCCACGAATGGAGCTTGTCCACAGGCTTACACCCATGGCATCCACAGTAGCTGTGGAAAACCTGCGCCGGAAACGACGATGCCGCCTTTCGGCGGCATCGTGATTGTCATCGCGAAGGCTTTCTTCAGGCGGCGCGCGATGCCCGGCCGAGGATGCCCAGCAGATCGGCCAGCTTGTCGCGCATCTCGCGACGATCGACGATCAGGTCGATGGCGCCGTGTTCGACCAGGAACTCCGAACGCTGAAAACCTTCCGGCAATGTTTCGCGCACCGTCTGCTCGATCACGCGCGGGCCGGCGAAGCCAATCAAGGCCTTCGGCTCACCGATGTTGATGTCGCCGAGCATGGCCAGACTGGCTGACACACCACCGGTGGTCGGGTTGGTCAGCACGCTGATGTACGGTACGCCTGCATCACGCAGACGCGCCAACGCGGCGGAGGTCTTGGCCATCTGCATCAGCGAGAACAATGCTTCCTGCATGCGCGCACCACCGGTGGCGGAGAAGCACACCAGGGCGCTGCGATCGGCCAGTGCACGCTCGGCGGCACGGGTGAATTTCTCGCCCACGACGGAACCCATCGAGCCACCCATGTAGGCAAACTCGAAGGCCACCGCCATCAGCGGCCGCCCTTTTAGATTGCCGCTCATCGCCAGCAGCGCGTCTTTTTCGCCGACCTTTTTTTGCGCGGCGATGATGCGGTCGCGGTACTTCTTGGTGTCGCGGAATTTCAGCGGATCGGTGGGCTCCATGCTGGCCCAATGCTCCTGCGCGGTGCCTTCATCCAGCAACGCCAGCAGGCGCGTACGCGCTTCGATGTAGTGGTGATGACCGCACTTGGGGCAGACCATCAGGTTGCGATCGAGCTCCGGTCGATACAACACCGTGCCGCATCCGCCGCATTTCTCCCAGACACCTTCCGGCACCGAACCTTTGCCGCCATTCGGTTGCTGCGTGCGGGTGCGCGGATTCATGATTTTTTGCAGCCAGTTCATCGCATCACCCTAGATATTCGTAAGCGCACATCGTCAAGCGATGTCTGCCTTCCGTGGATCAGCCCTTCAAGAACGGCCCTTCATGGGCCTGCCCTCATAGATATGCAGTCAATGCGCGTCGAGCGCGGCACGGATCGGCGCGAGAAACTCGCTTATCCGCGCGGCAATGTCCGCCGCATCCGTGGCGCCGGCAAGCCGTTCGACCAGCGCGGTGCCGATCACCACCGCATCGGCAAAGCCGGCAATCGCCTTTGCGCTCGCCGCATCGCGTATGCCGAAGCCTACCGCCACCGGGGTCCGTGCGTGGGCGCGGATATCCGCCACGCGCGCGGCGATCCCGCCGGTACTCAAGTGCGCCGCACCGGTGATACCGGCAAACGACACATAATACAGGAAACCCTCCGCGGCCTCGCATAACTGCGCCATACGGGCGGGCGCGGTGGTCGGCGCGGCGAGCAGGATCTGCTGCAACCCGGCGTCCCGCAACGGCTGCAGCACCGCCGCCTCCTCCAGCGGGCAATCCACCAGCAACACACCATCGACGCCGGCCTGCACTGCTTCCTGTGCAAAACGCGCATAGCCATGGATCTCGACCGGGTTCAGATAACCCATCAAAACCACTGGCGTATCCGCATCACGAGCACGGAATTCGGCGACCCAGCGCAAGACGTCAACCAGCCCGACACCCTTGGCAATCGCCCGCTCGCTGGCGTGCTGGATCACCGGCCCATCCGCCATCGGATCGGAGAACGGCACACCCAGTTCAATCACGTCGGCACCGGCGTCGACCAGCGCATGCATCAGCGCCACCATGTGCTCAGGCGCAGGATCGCCAGCCGTGACGAAAGGGATCAGACCCGTGCGGCTGGACGCCTTGAGTTGGGCGAAGCGCCGATCGATGCGGCTCATACTTCGACCCCTTCGAGTGCGGCGATCGTATGCACGTCCTTGTCGCCGCGACCCGACAGATTGCACAACACCAGTCCGTCTTTCGGATACTCGCGCGCCAGCTTGATCGCCTGCGCCACGGCGTGACTGGATTCGAGCGCAGCGAGAATCCCTTCCGTGCGCGCCAGCAGATGGAACGCTTCCAGCGCTTCGTCGTCGGTAATGCCGAGGTATTCGGCACGACCGGCGTCCTTCAGGAACGCATGTTCCGGGCCGACGCCGGGATAATCCAGACCAGCTGACACCGAGTGCGTCTCGGTGATCTGGCCGTTGTCGTCGCAGAGTACGTACGTGCGATTGCCGTGCAGCACACCTGGTCGACCGGCCAGCAACGAGGCCGCATGATGGCCGCTGGCGATACCCTCGCCCGCCGCCTCGGCGCCGACCATGCGCACGTCCGGGTCATTCAGGAACGCATGGAACAACCCGATTGCGTTGGAGCCACCACCCACGCACGCGGTGAGCACGTCCGGCAGGCGGCCGTATTGCTCCAGCATCTGCGCGCGCGCCTCACGCCCGACGACGGCATTGAAATCGCGCACCATCAGCGGATACGGATGCGGGCCGGCGACCGTGCCGATGATGTAAAACGTGTCGGCGACGTTGGTGACCCAGTCGCGCATCGCTTCGTTCAATGCATCTTTCAGCGTCTTTGAGCCGGACGTCACCGGCACGACTTCCGCGCCGAGCAGCTTCATGCGGTAGACGTTGATCTTCTGCCGCTCGATGTCCACCGCGCCCATGTAGACCACGCACTTCAGCCCAAGCCGCGCGGCCACGGTGGCGCTGGCGACGCCGTGCTGACCGGCACCGGTCTCGGCGATGATGCGCGGCTTGCCCATGCGCTTGGCGACCAGCGCCTGACCCACGGTGTTGTTGATCTTGTGCGCGCCGGTGTGGTTGAGGTCTTCGCGCTTGAACAGGATCCGCGCGCCGCCCACATGCTGCGACAAGCGTTCGGCGTGATAGATCGGGCTGGGTCGGCCGACGTAGTGCTTCAGATCGCGGTCGAGTTCAGCGATGAACTCCGGATCTTCGCGCAACCGCAGATAGGCCTCGGTGAGCTCGGCCAGCGGCGCCATCAGGGTCTCGGCGACATAGCTGCCACCGTAGTCGCCGAAGCGGCCATGCACGTCGGGGTAAGCATTGAAATCGGCGATCTTGCTCATCTACTCACTCGCTGGTGCAGGAGGGCACCCTGGACGCGATGGCTGCGGCAAGCCGTTCGCGCACAGGGTGCGCTCCTACAGGGATACGTGCCGTACGGCGGCAATGAAAGCAGCCATCTTAGCGGCATCCTTGATGCCGGGCGAAGCCTCGACCCCGCTGGCCACATCCACCGCCCATGGTCGCGCGATGCGAATGGCTTCAGCGACGTTGCCCTGATTCAGGCCGCCGGCCAGGATCAAGGGCTGCGCCAGGCCGCTCGGCATGCGCGACCAGTCGAACGCGCGGCCGCTGCCACCGGCCTCACCGAGGCCATGACCGTCCAGCAGCAACCCCGCCGCGCGCGGGTAATCGTGCAAGCGCGACAACGCCGCCGAGCCTTCACCCATCGCAATGGCCTTAAGGTAACGCTGACCAAACTGCGCGCACCACGCATCGTCTTCCTGCCCGTGAAATTGCAGCAGCTCCGGCTGCACGACACGGATCACCTCGTGCACCAGCGCTGCGTCGTCGTCCATGAACAATGCCACTGTCGTGACAAAAGGCGGCAGCGCCCGGCGTATTTCGTTTGCCTTCGACAGCTCGACCCGACGCTGACTGCGCGCGGTAAACACCAGGCCGATCGCATCGGCACCAAGACGCGCCGCCAGCAGCGCATCCTCGACCCGGGTCATTCCACAGCATTTGATGCGGATCACGGTGGAGACGTTGATGGACGGGGCGTTCATTCGCTTTTCTCGGTCATGCAGACCTCGGCCGGCAAACCCCAGTGCGATGGATAGCGTGGGCCAAGAAAGGTCAGCCCTGAAGCGGGCGCCGTCGGTCCGGCGACCTGACGATCACAGCCGGCCAGCAATTCGGCCACCCATGATATGGGTCGTTCGCCGCGACCGATCATCAGCAAGGATCCCACGATGTTGCGCACCATGTGGTGCAGGAACGCGTTCGCCTCGATCTCGACGAAAAGCTGTTCGCCATTGCGACGCACACTCACTGCCAATACCGTACGGCGCGGATGTGCGGCCTGGCATGACAACGCACGGAACGCACCGAAGTCATGTTCGCCGAGCAGCGCCTGCGCCGCCTCGTGCATGACTTCGGCGTCCAGCGGCAGGCGCTCCCAGGTCACGTAGCGTGCATCCAGCGCGGCACGCACTGGCCGGTTCAGGATGTGGTATCGATAGCGCCGGCTGCGAGCGGCATAGCGCGCATGAAATTCCGCGGCCACCGGTTGCGCCCACAGCACAGCCACGGTATCGGGCAGGTTGGAACACGCACCCAGCACCCAGCCGCGCATGTCGCGCTGTGCGTCGGTATCGAAATGCACGACCTGGCAGCGGCCATGCACGCCGGCATCCGTGCGGCCCGCGCAACTGATCTCGACCGGATGCGCAGCCACTCGCGACAGCGCGTTCTCTACTGCTGTCTGCACGCTGGCTTCGGATTTCAGGCGTTGCCAGCCATAGAAATCGGTGCCGTCGTATTCGATGCCAAGGGCAATGCGCATGAAGTCGGTAAACAGTTCAATGAAAGGGAAAGATTAGCAGCACGTCGGCGAAGTCGAGCTGGCGAGGCGACCGAAGCCATAACGCCATCGGGCCGGCAAGCCGGCTACATATCTGCCAAATGACATCGGGCCGGCAAGCCGGCTAAGGAGCCTGCCAAATGAAATCGGGCCGGCAAGCCGGCCCGACAAGTCACGCAAGTAGCGCCGCGAGGACTTAGTGGAGCGTCTCCAGCAGGCGTTTGGCAACATCCTGCTGCATCTGGCTGCCTTCCTTGACGACTTCCCCGAGCATGGCGCGGGCGCCGTCGGCGTCACCCATGTCCAGATAGGCGCGAGCCAGATCGAGCTTGGTATCTACCGGATCATCACTGTATTCGCCCAGTTCGCTGCCCTGGCCGCCCACTTGATGCTCATTCTCATCGAAATGCCAGCCCGAAGCCTGCTCGGCCTGCGCTACCGCAGACACCTCGTGATGCGCCTCCGCCACCTGTTCGGCGACAACCGCATGCTCCGATGCCGCATCACTGGCCATCTGCCCGCTCAGGTCAAAATTGAACTTGTATTCGCTCACCTTCCTTGGCGTCTGCGGCGGCAAGGGTGGCATCGATGATGCAACCGGGGCCGTATTGCTGACGGTCGCATAGTCATCGGCACCGAAATCGTGACTGCCCAGGACTTCCTCGTGCACCGGCAACACGACGTGCGGGGCGAACAACGGATGACCCGGCACAAGATCCTCACCCATGTGCACTACGTCCTGCCACTCGTCCTGCTGCGGATCGGTGATGTGCGCGTGCATCGCTTCGGCAGCCGCCTCGAAGTGCTCGACGTCGCGACGCGAGTAATACAGGGTGACCAGTTCCAGGTGCAGGTGGATGTCGTCCGGATGCTCGGCCAACTCGTCGAGCAGCTCATCCTGGTCGACGTCGTCACCATCGTGCTCCGCTGGTGGCGTCGATTCGAAGCGATCCGCCAGCGACGAGGGCGTCTTTGGCAATGACGTTGCCGCAGGCTTGCGCCGACGCAGCAGACCAACCAGCAGCAACAGCGCTACCACTGCCCCAACCGCCCAGGCCCACGTCTGCATGTACCAGGGCTGCTCATCTACCGACGGCGGGTTATGCGCAGTGACCGGCTTGTGTGCTGGCTTGACCGGCACCGGCTTTGCCGCTGCGACCACGCTCGAAGCGGAGCCGACAGCCGGTGCGCTTGCGGCAGCGACTGGAGCCGCCGTCATCGCCGTGGAGCTGGTGGCAATGGGTGGGGCGCCAGCGACCGTGCCGTTCGTAGCGGGTGCGGGCTTGGCTTCCGGCGACGCCGCGACCACGGGCTTGGCCAGTGCGCTGGTTGCCGGCGCAGGTGCCGTCGCGCTAACAGCAGCCCCGGCGGGAGCGGCCACCGGCGGCAGGCCCGCCGCCTTGCGTGCCTTGGCCAGTTCGCCCTGCAGTTGGGCAATCTCGTTGTCCTTGAGCGACAACAGATGTTCGTTCTTGTTGTTGATGTCCGTCAGGTCTTTCAACCGGGCGGTCAAATCGTTGCCTTGCTGCTCCAGGGTGGCAAGGCTTTCCTGGGTTCGCAGCAGATCCTGACGCAGGCCGGCCGCGGATTTGCCACCGGTGTTTGCGCTGGTGCCGCTCTGCCCGCCCGCGCCGTTGACGTCCTTGACCGGAACCAGGGCAAGACGATCACCGGCACTGCCCGATTTGCCGGTGGGCGCACTGGAGGATGACGAACGAGTCGCTGCATCCGCCACCGTCGTCGGTTTGCTGGTTGCCCCCGCACGCCAGTCTCCGTTCTCGCGCTCCACGGCGGCCACCGCCGCGGCAACCGTCATGGCCTGCGCTTCGTCCGACGTCGGCACGCGCAATACCGCGCCAGTCTTCAGTGCGTTGATGTTGTCGCGGTAGAACGCCTCCGGATTGGCCTGTTTGAGGGCCAGCAACATCTGATTGACGTCCACTCCGGTCGGCATGACGTGCCGGGCGATCGACGACAGCGTCTGGCCCCGTGCGACCGGGCCATAGTTTCCGTTGGCAACAGCGGCGGGAGCAGGCGCAGGTGCCCTCGATACCGGCGCCGGATGATTTTGTCGTGACGTGGGCGCCACGGCGGTTTGGACGGCCTGACTTGGCGCCGACGATGTCGGGGCCGTGGCTGCAACTGGCGCAGGTGCCGTGGCCGGCGCGCTCATCTGACTCCCCGGCGGATCAAGCAGGATGGCGAACTCGCGCATGCTCTTGCCGGCCTTGCCATTCACCTCGAGCAGCAGGTCAATGTACGGGTCATCCACCACCACACTGCTGGTGATGCGGATCACCTGGCCGTTGCCGGTATTGGCGACGCTGAAATGCAGCGGGATCGAGGTGCGCCCGCCCTGGATACCGGCACGGGCGAAATCTTCGCTCGAGGCCAATTGAACGGTGAGACTCTGCAGTTCCGCCGGACTGGCCGGATGCAGCGGAATCTCCGCCAGCAACGGCTGCCCCAAGGTCGATTTGACCTGGATCTGACCCAGGTCAAGCGCCATCGCCTGGCTTGTGCCCAGTCCCAGCGCCATCAACATCGACAACTTCAACGAACGATTCATCAGTGTGTTCCCCCGAACGATCTCTGGCGCCACTCTATAGGTGTCGTCGCCGCGGCGACAACTGCTCCAATGAGAGCCACTTTAGTTATATGCAGACCAATCAACAATAGCAGCAGCGAAGACTTGCAGCGCATTGCTGCAGTGCGTTCTCATCGCCACGATGCTTTTCACTGGTGGTTGGACGCCGACTTGGCGCGCAGCGCCTGCAGTTGCTGCTGCAGTTCGGTGATCGTCCGATCCTGCTGTTGAAGGCGCTCGCTTGCCTGCTTGCTGTTTGATTCCTGACTGGAGACATCCTGCTGCAACTGATTGATCTGGGCCTCGTGCTGCGCCACACGCTGCCTGATTTCAGACAGGGAGGGCTGAGCAGCCTTCGGCGATCCAGCCGGCTGTGCCGTGGGCTCGCCGCTGCTGGCCCAGGCCAGCGACGAGGCCATGAAACACACCATGCCAAAAAGTTGCAAACAACGCATTACAGATAATCCTCGATCAGCAGCTCGGCAATCTGCACGGCATTCAAGGCCGCGCCCTTGCGAATATTGTCCGAAACAATCCACAGATCCAGCCCGCGTTCGTGCGAAATGTCCTCGCGGATACGGCCGACGTAAACGGCATCGTTACCGGCCGCCTCCCCCACCGGCGTCGGATAACCACCTGCCTTGCGCTCGTCCATCAGCACCACGCCAGGCGCCTGTTGCAGCAGCTCGCGCGCCTGTTCGGCGGTGATCTTCTCGCTGGTTTCGATATGCACCGCCTCGGAGTGGCCGTAGAACACCGGCACGCGTACCGCCGTGGGATTCACCTGGATCGACTCGTCTTCAAGGATCTTGCGCGTTTCCCACACCAGCTTCATCTCTTCCTTCGTGTAGCCGTTCGGTTGAAATTCGTCGATCTGCGGAATCACATTGAACGCGATCTGCACGGGGAATTTCTTGCCCGGCTCCACGCTTTGGAAGTTCAGCAGCGCCGCTGTCTGCTTGCCGAGCTCCTCCATGCCAAGCCTTCCGGCCCCGGATACCGACTGGTAGGTCGCGACATTGATCCGCTCGATCTGCACCGCGCGATGGATCGGAGCCAGCGCCACCAGCATCTGCATGGTCGAGCAGTTCGGGTTGGCGATGATGCCGCGGCGGGTGTAGTCGGCAATCGCGTGCGGATTCACCTCGCTGATCACCAGCGGCACGTCGTCCTGGTAGCGGAACTCCGAGGTATTGTCGATCACCACCGCGCCAGCTGCTGCCGCACGTGGCGCATGCTCCTTGCTGACCGACCCGCCGGCAGAAAAGAACGCGATGTCCACGCCCGTGAAGTCATAGGTATCGAGCAGCTGCACGGTGATCTGCTGGCCGCCAAACTCAATTTTCCCGCCGGCGGAGCGCTCGCTGGCCAGAGGCACCAGTTCACTGACCGGAAAATCGCGCTCGGCGAGGATCGCCAGCAAGGCTTCACCCACCGCACCGGTTGCGCCAACCATGGCGACTTTGTAACTGCTCTTCTTGCTCATCGTGTGTTCTTTAGCTCAGGGTTGGGTCGGAGGGTTGGCCGTAGCCAATACCGTCGGATTGAGGATCGTTGGAGGGCGCCCGGCATGCGGGCCATGGCCGAAAAACGCCATGACATTGTCCACTGCGAGCGCCGTCATGGCTCGTCGTGCATCGTGACTGGCACTGGCTATATGCGGACTGAGCAGCACATTGTCCAGCGCGAGCAAGGCCGGATGCACGTTCGGCTCGCCCTCGAAAACATCCAGCGCGGCCGCCGCTATATCACCACGTGCCAGCGCCGCAGCCAGCGCCGCATCGTCCACAATACCGCCGCGAGCCACATTCACCAACACCGCAGTGCGCTTCATCAGCGCCAGTTCGGATGTGCCGATTGCGTGGTGGTTCTCCGGTGTCAACGGTACCACCAGCACCAGAAAATCGGATTCACGCAGTAGCCCCTGCTTGTCGACGTAGCGAGCGTTGCATTCACGCTCGATCGGCTCCGGCAGTGCCGAGCGATTGTGATAGATGACCGGCATGCCGAAGCCCGACGCCCGGCGCGCGACCGCCTGACCGATACGGCCCATGCCCAGAATGCCGAGCGTGCGACCACGCACATCCATGCCGAGCCACTCGGTGAATTTCGTGGCCTTCCATTCGCCCGCACGCAGCCAGCGCTCCGCGGCGCCGACTCGTCGTGCTGCGCCAAGCAGCAGCGCCCAGGTGTAGTCGGCCACGCTTTCGTTGAGCACGTCGGCCGTGTTTGAGGCTGCGATGCCGGCCGCCGTCAGCGCGGCCAGGTCGAGGTTGTCGTAGCCGACGCTGAGATTGGCGACAAGACGAAGGCGCTTCGCACCGGCAATTTCCGCCGCGCCAATGCGCTCCTTGAGGCCAACGATGGCCGCATCGTGATCGGCCAGTTTCGCGGCCAGCTCAGCTGGCGAAAACTTGATCTCTTCCGGCTCGCTGGTCACCTCGAAGTGTTCATCGAGGCGGGCGACAATGTCAGGAAAGGTGGGGCGGGAAACCCAGACTTTCGGTCGATCAGCCATCGACGGTTTCCTGCCTGTCAGATCGCCACGGAATCAACGGCTCGACCGCACCCACATCGCCGCATTGCGCACGATGGCGCAATGCATGGTCGATCAGCACCAGCGCCATCATGGCTTCGGCGATCGGCGTAGCGCGGATACCGACGCACGGGTCGTGGCGGCCCTTGGTCACCACCTCGGCCGGTTCACCAGCCAGATTCACGCTGTGGCCGGGAATCAGGATGCTGGAGGTAGGCTTGAGCACGATCGAAGCCGTTACCGGTTGACCGCTGCTGATGCCACCCAGGATGCCGCCGGCATGATTGGACGTAAAGCCGTCCATGCTCATTTCGTCGCGATGCTGACTGCCACGCTGGGTGACCGCCGCGAAGCCATCGCCGATCTCCACACCCTTTACGGCGTTGATCGACATCAGCGCGCTGGCGAGATCGCCATCGAGCTTGCCGTAGATCGGCTCGCCCCAACCCGGCGGCACGCCATCGGCCATGACATTAACGCGGGCGCCGACTGAATCGCCGGATTTGCGCAGCGCATTGATGTAGGTTTCAAGCGCCGGCACCTGCTCCGCATCTGGCCAGAAAAATGGATTCTGCTCAACCGCCGCCCAATCGAATGCCGTCGGCGTGATGTCGCCAATCTGGGCCAGGTAGCCGCGCACCCGCACGCCGTAGCGCTCGGCCAGCCACTTCTTGGCGATCACGGCGGCAGCCACCCGCATGGTGGTTTCGCGTGCCGATGAGCGCCCGCCACCGCGCGGATCGCGGATACCGTATTTCTGCCAATAGGTGTAATCGGCGTGGCCTGGACGGAACGTCGACGCGATGTCACCGTAGTCCTTGCTGCGCTGATCGGTATTGCGGATCAGCAGCGCGATCGGTGTGCCGGTGGTCTTGCCCTCGTAGACGCCGGAGAGAATTTCCACGTCATCCGCTTCATGCCGCTGCGAGGTAAAGCGACTGCGGCCCGTGGCGCGGCGATCCAGGTCCTGACGAAATTCTTCCTCGCTGATCGATAACCCGGGCGGACACCCGTCAATCACGCAACCGATCGCCGGCCCGTGGCTTTCGCCGAACGTGGTGACGGTGAAGAGCTTGCCGAAAGAGTTGCTGGACATGGGTATGGACGTCTGAAGGATCCGTCACAGCTTAACCGCGATAGCCGGGTGTCGTGTGACTCTAAGCTGCCCGCGCCATGGCGGCAGCATGAATCGCGGCAGCGTGTTCGATCAGGTCGCGCTTCTCGAGTGCGAACACGCCCATCGCGCCGACCTTGAACTCGATCCACACAAACGGCACCTGCGGCAGCAGCGCGGCCAGCGCATGCTCGCTTTCGCCAACCTCGATGACCAGCAAACCATCATCGTTGAGGTACTCAGCCGCCTCGTCCAGCATGCGCAGGCACAGGTCCAATCCATCCTTGCCGGAGGTCAGGCCGAGCTTCGGCTCGTGGCGGTATTCGCCGGGCAGCGCGGTGTACTCGTCTTCGGTGACGTAGGGCGGATTGGAGACGATCAGGTCGTAGCGTCGACCTTTGACACCGCTGAACAGATCCGACTTGATCGCCTCGACGCGGCCTTCGACATGCTGGAACACGATGTTTTCGCGGGCCAGGGCAAGCGCGTCGTCGCTGATGTCGGCGATGTCGACCTTCCACTCCGGGTTGTACTCGGCCAGCGCAATACCGATGCAGCCAGAGCCCGTGCACAGATCCAGCGCCCGTTCGACCTGGCGCTCGTCGAGCCACGGCGAGAAGCCCGACTCGATCAGCTCGGCGATCGGCGAACGCGGCACCAGCGCCCGGCGATCACTCTTGAATTTCAGTCCGGCGAACCATGTTTCACCCACCAGGTAGGCCACCGGCAGACGCTCGGTGATGCGACGCTTGATCAGGATCAGCAGGCGCTCGCGCTCCTCCGTCGTGAGCTTGCCGACACCGTAGGCCGGTGGCAGATCCGGCGGCAGATGCAGACTGGCCAGCACCAGATGGGTGGCCTCGTCGATGGGGTTGTCGTGGCTGTGACCGAACGTGAGCCCGGCGGCCGAGAAGCGACTCGCACCATAGCGGATGAAGTCGATGATGGTGGCGAGTTCGGCGGTCACGTGGGCAGCTTGCGAGGGAGAGGATGCTTATTATAGCCGCACACGGGACCCTGCCACTTTCCGGTCCTCATCCTATAGGTCCATTGCGATGGAGGCAGACACACTAAGCCCGTTGCACCCATCCATGCGGATAACGGAGAATCGTCGCGCGAGAGGCGGGATAGCGCGCGCGTCAGTGGACGCGCTTATCGATACGGATATTCACAGGGGAAACGCATGAAAATAGGGGCGCTAGCCTTCATAGCAGCATGTATGGTTTCGTCTTTGGCATTTGCAACCGGGCCCGGGCAGCCCAATCCAATGGCTACAGCTTCAGCACCGAGCAAGCCACAATTCCTGCAAGTGGCCAATGAAATCTTCTATCCTACGTATTTCGTTGCACCGAACGACATTGATGGCGACGGCACCTCGGACCTGCTCTGGTTCAATGCGTCGACGAGTCAGTTCGCTTATTGGATCTCGAGTCCGAACAATACAGACACCATGTACGTGCGGGATTCGTACAAGATCTTCAACATCACGCCAGGCTATTACATCGGCGCAATAGGCGATTTCAATGGCGACCGCAAGGCCGATCTTATCTGGACGAGTACCGATAACGATTTGTACCTGTGGGAATCAACTGGCGCCTCTTTCCAGTCGACTTACATCGGGACGTATCCCGCCGGCTGGCAGCTTGTTGGCGCCGGTGACATCGATGGTGACGGTGACGCCGACCTGCTTTGGTGGAACGAGAGCGCGTGCCAGTTCGGATACTGGATCATGCATGGTGCAACCGTGGCAAGACGCACCATCATCAATGTCGCCTGTGGCTATCACATCGCCGCCATAGGTCACTTCATGCAAACGACACACGTGGACTTGCTGTGGACCAGCGCTGCACACGACCTGTACCTGTGGGCTGGGTCAGGCAGTGGATTTTCATCAACGCTGATTGGCAACTATGACCCTCAGGGGAGAGTCATCGGCGCTGCTGTAGCAGGTGACTTTGGCGGCGTGAATATCTACGTGCAGAACGATGGTGCGTTGCAGTTCAAGCAGTATGAAGAGCGTTCGTACTTCAATTCCAATGGCCAGGTGACTCAAACCTCGTTCGGATTGGTCAACACATTCTCCATCAACAGCAACGATTATCTTGGGGCAACGGGCAATTTCGACAACGGCAACGAGGCCGTGCTCGTCTGGGCGAACGACGCGTCAAATGCCGCCAGCGCGCCTGCAGCGCAGGGCAGTCTGATCTGGCTAACCAGGACGTTCTCAGCCCCCAACCAGGGCTGGCTGTCTGCCCCCATTGGGAGCTACCCGTCAGGCTGGACTTTGGTAGGTGCGCGAAATTGAGGGGATCGGCGAAGCCTCCTGGCTTCGCCGTCTTCATCCATGACTACTGCGAAGACGACACCCCGGATTTCCACGTCTGTTTGGCGATGGCGATGCGATGCCGATGAGTGTTATCGACCGTCACTTCCAGCGCCATGCCTGAACAGCGCGGCGAGGGGGCTGCTCTGCCGAATGCAACCAGCACCGCCTCTACGGTCAGCCCGTATGGCTCGGCTTGTCCTCCCCAGTAGCCCTCATCTGGCGAAATTAGTCCGCACTTCATTCATACTGGGCGGATGACATTCAACGTATTGCTGCAATATCTATTGCCCCACCGCGCCCTGTCGCGAGTGGTTTACTGGGCTACTCGCTGGACATTCGCGCCGTGGAAGAACTGGTTGATCGGCACCATCGTGCGCAACTACCAGGTCAACATGGCCGAGGCGGCGCAGCCCGATGCAATGGCCTATCAACACTTCAATGCGTTTTTCACGCGCAAACTGCGCGCCGATGCCCGCCGTGCAGATGGTGACCCTGCGTCCCTGCTGAGTCCGGCCGATGGGCGCATCAGCCAGGCGGGTCCGATCGTCGACGGCCGGATCTTTCAGGCCAAGGGGCAGCAATACACAGCGACCGAACTGCTCGGTGGTGATGAGGCGGCCGCTGCGCCGTACCGAAATGGCAGCTTCGTCACCGTGTATCTGTCGCCGCGTGATTACCATCGCGTGCATATGCCGCTGGCTGGGCGGCTGAAGGAAACCGTGCACGTGCCCGGCCGAATCTTCAGCGTGGCGCCGTTCGCGGTCGAGGCGATCCCGCGGCTGTTCGCTCGCAACGAGCGGCTGGTCTGCCACTTCGAGGGCGAGCACGGGCCGTTCGTGGTCGTGATGGTCGGCGCGATCCTGGTCTCGTCGGTGGCCACCGTGTGGGACGGTCTGGTGATTCCGCCGTATGCCTCGGCGATCCGGCGCAAATCGTTTGAAGGCCAGAACATCACGTTGGGACGCTTCGCGGAAATGGCGCGTTTCAACATGGGCTCGACCGTGATCCTGTTGCTGCCCGAAGGCATGGCCACGCTGGACGCCCTGCAACCGCAGCAGGCGGTGCAAGTCGGGCAGCGACTCGGTCACCGCTGACCCCGCTCTCGGCAACGCATGGGCTGACGCAGAGCGTCATTTTGTGACGCTTTAGGCGCAATCGCCGTGCTGGCTTCGCTACGCTCGTGTCTTCGCTACGTGTCTAGTACCGCCTGATTCCAGCGCCCGGGGAAACCGATGCAACTATTCACTCCATTCATCGCCATGATGCGCGCCCGTCAGCTTGGGCGGCAGTTCCGCGAGATCGAGCGCAGCATCCGGGCACTGCCCAAGCGCACCCGCGCCCGTCTGAGCGCACTGACCCTGCGCGAAATCGGCCAGGCCTCGCGTAGCGACTTCCCCCACTTGTATGGCACCGCTCCGGAAGCGCGTTACCTGCCCTGGGGCCAAGGCACCGAGGCCGGCTACGAACGGGCCCGTTCGGACAACGCGGAAGTGGCGCTGCGCGGGATCGCGCTTTGGCTCGCAGTGGCTTATCACGAGACGAAAAACTCCCCGCATGCCAGCCTGCAGCCGCAGCACCGTCAATTGATGCAGCTGCTGCGCGAATTGAAAGAAATCCACGGCAACAGCAACGCCAAGACCGTCGAAAGCTGGATGCAGACCAGCGCAGTCGCCTGAGGCTGGTCGCTTCCGGTTGGCTGGCTGGCTATTGGCAGACGGGCAGCTTCAGTGTCTGTCCGACGCTGATGTGCTGACGCTTGAGGCCGTTCATGTCCGCCACTTCCTGCACACTTGAGCAATGCAGCTTGCGCACGATGCTTTCCAGCGTGTCGCCGCGACGAACCTTGTAGCTGCGCTCTGCCCGCGGAGCGGGTGTGCGTGCTGGCGCAGGGGCCACGACCGGTACCGCCGCGGTATGCAGATCGTTGGCAAGAATCGGCCACGGACCATCCACACAGCGCGACGCATACGCCTGTTCCAACTGCTTGGGCAGCTGCAGTCGGGTACCCATCGGCTGCTCCACCTGCGGATCGAGCCGCGGATTGAGGTTACGCAAGGTGCGGAACCAGCCGTCGGTCATTCCGCCAGCGGACCCCAGGCACACGGTGAGCTCGGACAGCGAAGCAGACCGCTTCAGCGTGACCAGGCCCGGGACGCCATCCATCTTCGGAAATCTCAGGTTGTAGCTTTCCGGATGCAGGAACAACCATGCCGCTGCCAGCACGGAGGGCACGTAATCCCGGGTTTCCTGCGACAACTGGTTGTAGATACGCGGATCGTAGAAGCTGACCGAGGTGTCGTCCCCGACCAGGCGACGCATCTGGCCTTCGCCGCCGTTGTAGGCGGCAATGGTCAGCTCGAGGTTGTTGTTGAACACCCCCAGCTGTTCATTGATGTAGTCGGCATTGGCACGCGCCGACTCGGCCGGGTCAAAGCGCATGTCGAAGCCGTCGTCGGTGTTCAGCCCAAAGCGCAGTCCGGTGGCATACATGAACTGCAACGGCCCGGCAGCGCCCGAGCGCGACACGGCATGCACCTTGCCGCCTGATTCCTTCGCCATCATGCCGAACAGCAAAGCCTCGGGGAGATCGGCCTTCTGGTATGCCGGCCACATCTGGTAACGCAGGTACTGATAGTTGACGTAGGCGTCCATCAGCTGCGGTCGCCACTGGGTCAGCCACATTTCCAGCGCAGCCTTCACCGGACCATTCATGGCGATCAGTTCGGACAGCTTCTGCCCATGCAGCAAGGTCACACTGCGTTGCGCCTCCGGCAGGCTGGCGGCACCGGTCTTGCCAGTGGGTAGCGCAGCCTGCGAAGAATCGATATCGCTGTCCAGATCCTGGGCACCGCCGAAATCGCCGTCCTTCAATCGCAGCAGATGATCAAACACCGAGAAGAACCGCTGCGGGTCGCAACCTGGCGTGTTGCCACATTGCGCTGCAGCCTGCTTAAGACGATCGAGCGACTGGGTCAGCGTGAGCTGTGAGGCCTGCAGATTGCCCTCGCGCGACTGCTGCAGGGCGGTTTCGTAACCCTGACTGGCCAGGTCGAGCTGGCCATAAAGCGCGTTGACCTGAGGCGATGGTTTGATTGCGGCGCTGCTGGCGCAGGCGGCGAGCATGCCCAACGCCACGGCGAGCGGCGCCAGGCGCAAGGGGCGGACAACGGAACGCAACAACATCACAGGCTTCATCCGCGGAAAACGTTCACCATAGCCGGCGCGGCGCTCTGACTCAACGCCTGCCCGCTTCTACGCAACAACATGCCAGCAGACTGTCCTCGCTACAATCGACTGATCACCAATCAACCGATCACCCACGGATGGAACGCCATGATTGAGATCCTGATTGGCCGGGAGACACGACGTCGCATGCATCATGCTGCTCCTTTCACTAGCGCCGAACGGGCATTGCCCACCCATGTCTAGAATCGAACTGATCGATACGGATCTGCCGTTGTCTCAGCAGCTGCTTGGCGCCCTGCGTTACCCGTTGAGCGGCGCCGCCTTGCCGGCCCTGGTGGCGTTCACCCTGGCGCACTACCTGTCGCTGCTGCCGCTGGCGGGCTGGTTCATCGAGCTGGGGATCTGGGCGGCCACCTATCTGTATGCGCTGGAATGCTTGCGGCATACCGCCGACGGGTATGCGCTGCCACCGGAATTTGCCGAACCCGGCCGTGGCGGCTGGGCGCTGGTGGCGATCCTGCTGTGGTCAACCGTACTGACCTTGCTGGTGAAACTGAGCTTCGGCGGCGGCACCTGGATCGTCACCTTGCTGATGGTGGTCAGCCTGCCGGCGATCGCCATGTCACTGGCACTCGATGGCGGCGTGGGGCACGCGTTGAATCCGCTGACCTGGGTGCGCGTGATTGCCCGCTTTGGTATGCCCTACCTGTTGTTGATCGGGGTGCAGCTGCTGATCGCGTTGGTGGTCGGAGTTGCCCAGGTGGCATTTGAGTCCAGCTTGCCTCGGGTGATTTCGTTGCCGCTGTTCTACCTGGCCGCCAACTACGCCACCCTCTTCAACTTTCATCTGATGGGTCGGCTGATCCACCAGCGTCACGAGCACTTCGGCTTGCAGCCGCAGGCGCACAAGCTGGCCCGGGAAATCCACCAGGACGCCGACCAGAACCTGCTCGATGAAGTGGCCGCCCTAGCGCCCGAGCAGCCCCGCGACGCACTCGATTTGCTGGTGCCACGCCTGCGCGACAGTGCCGCACCAGCGGCGCTGCACGTGGCTTATCGTCGACTGCTGCAGCAGCAGGGTCTCAAGGACGCCCTGTTGGTCCACGGACAGATCTGGATGGCCGCATTGATCGCGCAGGGCGAATCGCGCCGTGCGCTGGGCGTACTGCAGGAGTGTTGCGGTATCGATGCCGAATTCATTCCCGACGACCCGCGCACTTGCGGCGAACTAGCCGATCTTGCCGCGCGGCTCGGCATGCGGCGGATTGCACTGAAACTCTGTCTTGGCTATCTCGCACACTGGCCGAGGGACATGCAGGCTCCGCATTGCGGTCTGCTGGCTGCACGACTATTGAGCGAACAACCCGAACAGCATGCTGAAGCGGCGACCTTGCTGGGGCAATTGGCCACGGCATGGCCCGATCATCCACTGCATACCGAGATCACCATTCAACAACAACGATTGGCAAAGCCCGCATGAGTCGCTGGCGCGCGCCCTCGCCCAGTTCCACCGCGATCATCACTCGTGAGGGATTCGAACGACTCAAGGCCGAGCTCGATCACCTCTGGCACACCTTGCGACCGGAAGTGGTGAAGGCACTCGCCGCGGCCGCCGCCGAGGGCGATCGCTCGGAAAATGCCGAGTACATCTATCGCAAGAAGCAGCTCGGTGAAATCGATCGTCGCGCGCGCTATCTCAGCAAGCGCATCCCGGACCTGAAGGTGGCCGAAGGCGCGCCGAGCGATCGCCGGCTGGTGTTCTTCGGCGCCCGCATCGAACTGGAGAATGCGGACAGCGGTGAGATCCTGCACTACCGCATCGTCGGTCCCGACGAGACCGACGCGAAACTCGGCTGGATCAGCATCGACTCGCCACTGGCGCGAGCCGCGCTGAAGAAACGCGCCGACGACGAATTCAATGTCGAACTGCCGAGCGGCCGCACTACCTTCGTCATCATCGACGTGATTTACGCCGACCCCTGACAGGAGTCGGCGTAGTGACGTCTACTTAGTGCTGCGGAGCGCCACTCTGCATCAGCGCCTGGATCTGGGCCTGGTGCGCTTCAATGAAGGTGACGTTGGCCTGATTCACCTTGGTCTGATCGATTTGGCTGGCCAGCTCCGGCTGGGCCTTGGACTGCTCCACCATCGCCGCGTTCATCAGGGCGATATTCGCCAGCAGGAATTCGCGCGGAGTGAACCCATAGCGCTTGATCAGTGGAGAAATACGCGGATCACCGCTGACCGCCTGTAGCGCCAGGTCATCGAGAGTGTGCACCTTGGACGGATCGGCGGGCTGCTCCTGCGGCTTGATTCCCTCCACGCGCGCTTCCTTGGTCGCAGCAATCAGACGGTTGAACACATCGTCGTTGAGGTTGTAATTGTGGATGGCCTCCTGATCGGCGACCGGCAGCGCAGCCATGCCTTGCGCCTGCGCCCACAGTGGCACCAGCAACAACACGAGTGCGAGCAAGCTCTTTGGCAGTTGATGCATGAAACCGAACAATCCGGCACGGTGGGACGGCATCTTCATCGTCATTCCTCGACACAAAAATTAGGGATGGGTGAGCCTACTGGAATCGCCACTCGGAAACGTTAGGCGAGGGTGAAGTGGAGCGACAAAGGCAAATTCGCGCAGGCAGCCCGCCTCGCCAATACCATCGGCGCGACGCCGTTCGACGAGAGCCCGCTACACCGCGGAATAAAAGACGGCCCTCAGGAAGGGCCGTCCGGGTCAATCGTGATGGGTCAATCGAGATGGATCACTTGTGGGCCGGCATATAAGTCAGGTCGGCACTGTAACTGTCGACATGCGACGAGTCACTCTGAATGGAATCATTGAGTGACTTGCGCAACGAATCGGCAGTGGGTTTGCCATAGGCGTTTTCGACCATCTTCCATACTGGCGGATTGGGATCCGCGCCGAGGTCCGCCCAGTTCTTCGCGGGAATCAACAGAATGAAATCCGGCGCATCTTCACCACTATCCTGCACTTCCCCAAACATATAGTGCGCAGACCAATGGGTTTTCTCGGCAGCCGCTGCAATTTGCTTGGCCACATTCGTGAACGCCTCGGACGCCTCGTGGCCTTGCTTGAGCTTGAAGAATCTGACCTCCAGGAGCGGAGATGTCAGCGTCATGTCATTGGACATGTGACTGAGATCGGGCCTCTGCACCATGAATGCACTCGTCTCGCCTTTCAGATGCGGGTTCGCAGCCGTGCGCCACGTTTGGTCACACGCCTTGTTTACCGTACGCATCGTATCGAACGTTGCCCACGAAACGGGTGCTGAAACATACGAGTACTGATACGTATCCCCGGTTTCATGCACCAGCGCAATCCATGCGTATTTGGAACCATGCTGACTCAGGCACTGGTTATAGCTTTTAACGCCGGCCTCATAGGCTTCCTGATCCGCTGGCGCCACCGTGTCGGTAAAGGCCCGGATGACATTCGCTTTGTCCATTTCTGCTGCTTTGGCGCCGGCGCTGCATAACAGTGCAACCGCCAACGCCAAACAAGGTTTCATGCTCTTCATGAGAATCTCCCTCAGAGCTGTCGCTCTGCAGTGTTTGGATGCGTCGTTGTTTCCCCTCTTCGCCGAATGCGAAGGCCAAGGATTATGCGCGCATATCCAAAACTGTGCAGTATGTCTATTGCACTTAATGTAATTACATGAGCTGGATAGGCATTAACGCAGGCAGCAGGTCATCCCCGCGGCTCTCAACAGCCAAAGGGCTGGTCACGCAGGACTGACGGGCAAAGGGCGGATCATCGAGTCTTCCTAATGCGGCAATAACGCCTGCGAATCGCGCTGGTAGTCCTGATCTATTTGCGTCAGTCGCGCCTGCCTTGCTTGCTGGCTGACCCATTGGCCATGTTGGGCCTGCTGCCGCAGCAGCGCGTATTGCATATCGACGAACGGTTGCAACGCCTGGTCGTTCTGCGGCGTAAACCCACCCAGGTCCGGGATGCGCGCCAGCGCGGCGCGCTCGCGCACCCCAGCCTCGCCGGGTGCCTTGCCGTAGGCGAGGATGAAACCAGTCAACTGCTGGCGCACTGACGCGCTCAAGCCTTCGCGCACTACCAGCACTCCGGAGGGAATCAGTGGTGAACGCCAGATCACCCGAAGCTGGGACGCTTCATCCGGAAAGTGACGTCGAAACAGATCCATGTCCGGATTGTTGCTGGTTGCCACGTCCACTTCGCGATTGACCACAGCCAGCAGAGTGCTTTGATGATCCTCTACCAGCACGCTGGCAAAAAACGTGTCGGAGTTGAGCCCGCGCGGTGCAAATACGTCTGCCTCAGGCGCCGTATAGCCGGTTACCGAGAGCTTTTCGCTGCGCCCATAGCGCCAATGTCCGGGTTTCGCCAGCAGGTCGGCGAGGGTGTGGATGAGGCTATCGCCACGCACTACCAGCATGGCGACATTGCCCTTGGCGCCGTCATTGCGCAGAAACTGGGCAAACACCTGCATGTGCTGATGCGTCACCGCCTCGACCGCAAGCTTGCCGGAGACAAAAGCGACATCTACCCGTTGGGCGCCAATCGCGCTCGAGAGGCCGGCATAGCTGCTTACCGATACCGTGGTCACCGGTCGTCCCAGGCGCTTTTGCAGGTCCTCCAGCAATGGCCGCCACTGTTCCAGCGATTCCGCCGCACTGCCGATCGGCAGGATGCCGAAACTGATGGGCGACACCGCCTCTGTCGCCATCGCGCTGCCAGCAAGCAGGATCAGGCCCAGAGTCATCCATCCCGCAACGAGCCGCGCAAGGCCGTGGTTGCCATGCCAGCTGCGCAGCCGAGACGTCGCGATGTCCACTGCCATGCTCTCCCCTACACACTCCCGCCTTGTATATAGTCGCGATCGCGGGCCGGAGCAATGGGCTCAGCAAACGTAGGCTGGCGGGTACTCGCGCCCGGCGCGCCGCGGCTGATAGCAGACCGTGGTGCGGTGAAACGTCTCGTCGCCGTTGCCGGGATGCCAGCCCGGAATGCCCGACAGCGGCAGCGGCCGCAGTTCCAGCGGATCGCGCAGCAGCTGCCCGCTGGCAATCGCCTCGGCGCAAGTGGCCCGGAGCTGGCCGGCATCCAGGTCACCAGACGACTGGAATACCAGGGCCTTGCCCACCAGCAGCTTGTCCGGACTCAACGCAAGTTCCAGCAGCGCATGGCCGAACACTTCCAGCTGGATCGAGCCGTCGATCCACGCCTGCCGGTGCCGCCAGAACAGGCCATGCCAATCGTGCGCATCCCACAATGCCAGCAGGGCGCGATCGCGCAGCGCGACGATGACACCGGCTTCGTCGAAATGGGTCAGCGCATATTGCGAACGGGAACGCTGCTTCGGCCCCATGCGGGCAATCTCGGCCATCTGGCGCTGGTTCAGGGCCTGCTTGAGTGCCGGATAACGCAACCAGACCAACGCATTGAGCAAGTCATGCCAGTTGCCTTCGCGGGTGGCGATATCGCCGTGCTCGGCAATGCGCTGTTCGTAGTGCAGACCATCGGCGAGCAAGGTCGGTGTCTGCGCCAGGAAGCGCGTGCCCGCATCGGCGGGCAGGCGCTCATTCAGCGCGGCGATGGATGGCCATGGCGTGCCCTCAAGCAGCGCGCTGTACTCGCGCCATGCCGCCAGCGGCAACCGGCCGAACACGCCCGGTTCGACCGCCTCGCGTGACGGCGCCCGATAGCGCATGACTTTAGCCAACGAGGCGCGCGTGCAGGTCGTGCTCATCGGCGCTTTCGACCACGACCTCGACGAACTGGCCTGGCTTGAGTTTCTGGCCGTCGGCAATCAGCACCACGCCGTCGATCTCCGGCGCATCGGCAGCCGAACGTGCCACCGCGCCATCGGCACCGGCTTCGTCGACCAGCACCTGGATGGTGCGGCCGATCTTGCGCTGCAGTTTCGCGGCGGAGATTTCTGCCTGCACGGCCATGAACTGTTCGAGGCGATCTTCTTTCAGCTCTTCGGAAATCTGATCAGGCAGCTCGTTCGCTTTCGCGCCGTCTACCGGCGAATAGGCAAACGCACCCACACGGTCGAGCTCTGCCTCGCGCAGGAACGTGAGCAGTTCCTCGAACTCGGCATCGGTTTCGCCAGGGAAGCCCACGATGAACGTACTGCGGATGGTCAGGTCCGGCACGACCTTGCGCCAGTTGTTGATGCGCTCCAGCGTCTTGTCGATATTTCCGGGACGCTTCATCAATTTCAGGATGCGCGGGCTGGCGTGCTGGAACGGGATATCGAGGTACGGCAGCAATTTGCCTGCCGCCATCAGCGGCATCACCTCGTCCACGTGCGGATACGGGTAGACGTAATGCAGACGCGACCACACGCCCAGCTCGGACAGGCCTTCGCACAATTCGGTCATGCGCGTGCGGTAGGTCTTGTCGCGCCATTGACGCTCGGCGTACTTCAGGTCCACGCCGTAGGCGCTGGTGTCCTGCGAGATCACCAGCAGCTCCTTGACGCCGCCCTTGACCAGGCGCTCAGCCTCCAGCAGCACCTCGTCGACCGGTCGCGAAACCAGGTTGCCGCGCATCGACGGAATGATGCAGAAGCTGCAGCGGTGATTGCAGCCCTCGGATATCTTCAGATACGCATAGTGCTTCGGCGTCAGCTTGACGCCCGTATCGGGCACCAGATCCTGCAGCGGATTGCGCCGCGGCGGCAGCGCGGTGTGCACGGCGTTCATCACGCTGACGTAGTCCTGCGGACCACTGATCGACAGCACGTCCGGATACGCTTCGCGAATCAACCCTTCGCGCTTGCCGAGGCAGCCGGTGACGATCACCTTGCCGTTCTCGTGCAGCGCGGTGCCGATCGCGTCCAGCGACTCCTGCACTGCCGCGTCGATGAAGCCGCAGGTATTCACGACGACCGCGTCAGCCGCGTTGTAGCTGGGCACAATTTCGTAGCCCTCGACCTTCAGCTGGGTCAGGATGCGTTCGGAATCCACCAACGCCTTGGGGCAGCCAAGGCTGACGAAACCGATTTTGTGTGCCGCTTGGGACATGAGTGTCTTTACCGTGAAAACGTGCGTGGAAACAGAACATTATACGTCAGAGCAGCACACGCGCCCGGATCGCTAGAATCACCGCTTCATTCCACGAGGATCGGCCATGGGCCAGCAGATCAATATCCCCACCACGCGCACCCAGTGCATCGGCGCCTATCTGGCCCAGCCTCAAGGAAAACCCAAGGGCGGCATCGTGGTGATTCAGGAGATTTTTGGCGTCAACGCGCACATGCGCAGCGTCGCCGACCGCTTTGCCGAAGCGGGCTATACGGCGATTGCGCCAAGCTTCTTCGATCACCTGGAAACCGGGGTAGAGCTGGGCTATGACGAGGCCGGCTTCAGCAAGGGGAAGGAGCTGGTCACGGAACTCGGCCTGGAGCGCGCGCTGGAAGACGTCGCCAGCGCCGCCGAAGCGATCGCCTCGGCCGGCAGGATCGGTACGGTCGGCTATTGCTGGGGCGGCACCGTGGCGCTGCTCGCCGCGCTGCGCCTGGGCCTGCCTTCAGTGGGCTATTACGGTGCGCGCGACCTGCCGTTTCTGCATGAAACGCCCAAGGCGCCCATAATGTTCCACTTCGGCGAAAAGGATCAGCACATCACGCCGGACATGGTGGCGAAGCATCGCGAACTGCTGCCGCAGATGGAAACCTTCACCTATCCGGCCGATCACGGCTTCAATCGCGATGTCGATCCGCGGGTCTATGACGATGCCAGCGCGAAGCTCGCGTTGCAGCGCACGCTGGCCTTCTTCGACAAAAACCTGGCTGGCGCATGAGCGGGTCGTCCGACTTCATCCTCGACGCCCGACTGGAAGCAGACACGCGACCGGTCGCATCACTCGAGCTGTGCGATGTGCGATTGATGAACGACGCACGCTTCCCCTGGCTCGTGCTGGTGCCGCGCCGCGCCGGACTGGTCGAGATCACTGATCTGACGGCCGGCGAACAAACCACGCTGTGGCACGAAGTGAATCACGCCGCCGCCGCGCTGCGTGCGGTAGCGCCGTGCGACAAGCTCAATCTCGGTGCACTCGGCAATATCGTGCGTCAGTTGCATGTGCACGTCGTGGCGCGTTGCGAAGGCGATGCCGCCTGGCCCGGCCCGGTATGGGGCAGCGGCCAGGCAGTGGCCTATGCAGAGGCCAGCCTCTCCGCGCGGCGGAATGCGCTGCGGCAATCGTTCGCGAACAGCGCGGCATAGTCAGCTATGGAGCATGAGATCCAGTTTGAAGCGCTCGCCGAAGATGCCCTGTTGCTGCGTTTCGGCGAGCGCATCGATGTCGATCTCAATGCGCAAGTTCAGGCCGCGGCTATCAGTTTGCGCAGCCGCATACCGGAACTGGAATGCGTGCCCGCCTATGCCAGCCTGTTGCTACGGTTCGACCCATGGGCCTGGGCCGGCGACGACGGCCAGCATCCGCATCAGCGACTGCGAGCTGTCGTCAGTGCAACCTTGCGCGATCGTGACCAAGTCACCGTCGCATCGCGCGAATTGATCATTCCGGTTTGCTACGGCGGCGAGTATGGCCCGGATCTTGAAGAAGTCGCGGCATGCTGCGGGCTCGATGTGGACACCGTGATCGCCCGTCATACGGCAGCCAACTACCGTGTGGCGATGCTCGGCTTCGCGCCGGGTTTCCCGTATCTGCTGGGGCTCGATCCACAGCTGGCCGTGCCGCGTCGCACCGATCCGCGTCAACGCGTGCCTGCCGGCAGCGTGGCGATCGGTGGCAGCCAGACCGGCATCTATCCCGAAGTGCTGCCCGGCGGCTGGCAACTGATTGGACGTACGCCACTGCGTTTGTTCGACGTCACCGCCAGCGATCCGTCGCTGCTGGCTGCGGGAGATCGTGTGCGGTTTCGCGCGATCGATGAAGAGACCTTTCGCCAACTTCTGGCAGCCTCTCCAGGATGAGCGTCAGCATTCTCAAGCCGGGTCTGCTGAGCAGCCTGCAGGATGCAGGGCGCCCGGGCCATGCAGCTCTCGGCGTGGGCCGTGCCGGTGCGATGGATGGGCCAGCCTGGCAGCTGGCGAATGCGTTGGTTGGCAACCAAGGCGGCGAGGCGGCGATCGAATGCACCCTGGTCGGTCCCAGCCTGCGCTTCGAACGCGCCTCCGTGATCGCACTGACCGGCGCGGTGATAGCAGCCCACGTAGGCAGCCAACCGATTCCCCTGTGGACCAGCTGTTTTCTACCGGCCGGCAGCGTGTTGCAGCTCGGCGGCATGACCCACGGTTGTCGCGCATATCTCGCCGTGCGCGGCGGTTTCGACGTGACGCCGGTACTGGGTAGCCGCAGCAGTGACCTGCATGCACGGATCGGTTACGAGCACGGCCGTGCCCTGCGCGCTGGTGACGTGTTGCCGATCGGTGCGGCCGCAGCATTGCCCGCTCTGCCAGCTGGCAACGACTTGCGCCCATTGCACTGGAGCCTCGATCCGCAACCCTGGTTCGATTTCGATCGACGTCCGCTGGCGATGCTGCATGGCAGTCACTGGTCGCAGCTGGATAAAGCCTCGAAGCAATGGTTGTCTGACGGCAGCTTCGTCCTGAGCAAGGACAGCAACCGCACTGCCGGCCGTCTGGATGGCCATGTGCTGCGTTTACAAGCGCCGTTGGAATTGATCTCCGAAGCCGCACTACCCGGCACGCTGCAGCTGCCGCCGTCAGGCCAGCCGATTGCGTTACTGGCCGAGGCGCCGGTGACCGGCGGCTACCCGAGGATCGGCCAGATCGCCGCGATGGATCTGCCGCGGCTGGCACAACTTCGGCCGGGCGATACCGTATGCTTTCACGAGAGCACACTCGACGAGGCGTTGACGCGCCTGGCCGCGCGCCAGCAACGACTGACACAGCTGGTCGAAACGATCGCGCAACGACTGGAACATCCTTGATGGGAACCACCTTGATGGAAACCGCCGCAATCAACCGCATCGACCTCAACTGTGACCTTGGCGAATCCTTTGGCGCCTGGCGGATGGGTGAGGATGTGGCGTTGCTGGAGCTGGTCAGCTCGGCAAACATCGCCTGCGGCTTTCATGCCGGTGATCCGGAAATCATGAGCCACACCGTGGCGCAAGCGATCGCGCACGGCGTGGCGATCGGCGCACACGTTTCGCTGCCGGACCTGCAGGGCTTCGGCCGGCGCGAGATGAGCGTGACTCCCGCCGAAGCGCACGCGATGACGCTGTACCAGATCGGCGCCCTGCACGCGTTCGTCCGTGCCGCCGGCGCCAAGCTGTCGCATGTCAAACCGCATGGCGCGCTGTACAACATGGCCGCACGCGATCCCTCGCTGGCGAACGCGATCGCCCGCGCCGTGCGCGACTTCGATCCGCAGCTGCGCCTGTTTGGACTGGCGGGCTCCGCACTGATCGAAGCTGGCAACGCACTCGGCCTGCCGGTGGCGTCCGAAGCATTTGCCGACCGTCGCTATCGTGCCGATGGCTCGCTGCAATCGCGTCGCGAAGTTGGTGCGGTGATCGAGGATGCCGAGCTGGCGACGGCCCAGGCAATCGGCATCGCGCGTGATGGCAAAGTACACACGGTGGAGGGCCATAACGTGCCATTGCAGGCAGATACGCTCTGTCTGCATGGCGACGGTGCCCATGCCGTGCTGTTGGCCCGCAACTTGCGCAAGGCTCTGGAGACGGCCGGCCTGCGCATCGCCGCACCGGGCACGGCGTGACGACCTCCTCACGATCCTGTGGAAACTGCGCATGAACTACTGGCCGCTGCTCGGCGTCGCGGTGATCATTGTCGGCTTCGCGCTGCGCTTCAATCCGGTGCCGGTGGTGGTAACCGCTGCATTGACTAGCGGCCTGCTCGCCGGCTTCCACGTACCCGCTTTGCTCGCTCTACTGGGCAAGAGTTTCGTATCCAGCCGGATGCTGCTGATCTTCGTGCTGACGTTGCCTGCTATCGGCCTTTTGGAACATGCCGGCTTGCGCGAACATGCGCAGCGCTGGATGGCGCGACTGCAGGGAATGACCCTGGCAAGGCTACTTATCGGCTATCTGCTACTGCGCCAATTGCTCGCGATGCTTGGGCTCACCGGCGTGGCCGGCCCCGCGCAGACAGTGCGCCCGTTGCTGGCGCCCATGAGTGAAGCGGCGGCGGAAAAAATTCTGCCCGAATTGACTGATGACGATCGCGACCAGTTGCGCGCGGTAGCCGCCGCCACCGACAACGTCGGCCGTTTCTTTGGCGAGGACGTCTTTGTTGCCGTGGGCGGAGTGTTGTTGATTCAGGCTTTCTATACCCAGCACGGCATCGAGTTGACCCCGCTTTCGATCGCACTATGGGCGCTACCCACGGCCATCGCCGCGTTTGTCATTCAGTCCGTACGCATCTGGCTGTACCAGCGCCGACTGCAGCGTCGCGCCGCGTACGACCAAGACACATCGGCAAGCTGACATGCTGCGCATCGAATACGCCTACTGGTTGATCGCCGCATTCCTGCTCTACACAGGTCTGCGCAATCTGCGTGAACGACGTGGCTGGCACGCCGCTTTCTGGTTGGTGCTTGGCACGTTGTTCGGCGCTGGCGATTACATACTGGCGCAGCAGGCGGCTGGGCATGCGCTGCCATCGGAATTCGCCGGTGCCGGAGTGATTACACTGGCGTTGCTGGCACCGCGCCTGCATCGAACACCACACGTCGAAACCGATACCAGTGAGCGACGCCTGCAATCGGCCATCCGACTGGGGCACCGCTTGTTTGTGCCAGCTCTGTTGATTCCGTTGGTGACTTTGCTGGTGGCGGTCCTCGGCGCGCATCTGTTCATTGCAGGACATGCTGTGTTCACCGCACCCCAGATGACGCTGACCGGGCTGGCGCTGGCCTGTATCGTCGCTCTTTTTGCCGCATCAAGAGTGGCACGCACACCATGGCACGCCGGCGTGGCTGAAGGTCGCCGTCTGCTCGACGCAATCGGCTGGGCCGCACTGCTGCCGCTGCTGCTGGCGTCGCTAGGCGAGGTGTTCACCCAGAGTGGGGTAGGCACAGCGATCGCGGCCCTGGCTGGCACGTTCCTGCCGACAGGCAGCGCGCTGGCCTGCCTGCTGACCTTCGCACTGGGCATGGTGCTGTTCACGGTTATCATGGGCAATGCCTTTGCGGCGTTCCCGGTGATGATGGCCGGCATTGGTTTGCCGCTGCTGATCCAGCAGCATGGCGCGCATCCGGCGATACTGGGTTCGATGGGCATGCTGTGCGGCTATTGCGGCACCCTGCTGACACCGATGGCAGCCGACTTCAACCTGGTGCCTGCGGCGCTGCTTGAGCTGCGCAATCCCTACGGGGTCATTCGCGCGCAGGTCTGGAGCGCACTGATGATATTTGCCACTAACGTCGTGCTGATGTGGTTGTTCGTGTTTCGCTGATCCTGCCCTACTGTTCCACCGAAGAGCCGACACTTATGAGCCCAAGTCTGCCGCGCATCCTGCTGACCGGTTTCGATCCGTTCGGTGGCGAAAGCATCAACCCTTCGTGGGAGGCTGTGCGCAGCTTGCACGGTCGCCGCATCGGCGGGCACCTGATTGTCGCGCGGCAGCTACCTACCGAGTTCGCCGGATCGCTGCGTGAGCTCAAGGCAGCAGTGCGCGAAGTGGCGCCGACGATCCTGCTTGGCGTTGGTCAGGCGGGCGGCCGTCACCAACTGTCGATCGAGCGGGTGGCGATCAATGTCCAGGATGCGCGCATTCCCGACAATGCCGGCGCGCAGCCGGTGGACGAACCGGTGATCGCCGACGGCCCGGCGGCCTACTTCAGCACGCTACCGATCAAGGCCATGCTGGCTGCGCTGCACGCACAGGGGTTGCCCGCCGAGATTTCGCAAAGCGCGGGCACCTATGTCTGCAACCACATCGCGTACGCCATGCTGCACCTGGCAGCGAAACGTCGCGGTGTGCGCGCAGGCTTCATCCACATTCCATATCTGCCCGTCCAGGCCGCACGTTTGCGCGGAGCCGCCAGCATGGCCCAGGCAGACGTCGTGCGCGGACTGGAAATCGCGCTGCGCACGGCAACTTCTACGGCGGTTGATCGCAAGCTTTCCGCCGGCGCCATCGACTGATTGGGCACCTCTCCCAAGAGGAACTCCCTTCGGTCCCAACATCCCCTGCGCCCCAAAGAAGTCCCTTCTTCGGGGCGAGCAGCGAGCAGAGCAAAGAGCTGACGCGCGACGGAGGTGCTCCCTGCCCTGCTCGCGGGGGAGGGTTGGGGTGGGGTTGCTCTTGGCCTTCGAAGATCAAAAGCACTACCCCTCCCAACCTCCCCCTGCGAGCAGGGGGAGGAGCAAAACCCAACACGTGAATATCGATGCCTGATGACGCCTGTACTCGCCCACACAAAAAAGCCCGCGAATCGCTTCGCGGGCTCTTTCTATCCATCCACAGTGTGACTGTGTGCGATCAGTATCCGACCGAACCGGTGTGATCCTGCGGCGGCGGCGCCGAGTCTTCGACCGGCGGCTTCTCGTGATGATCCTGCAGATCGCGCGCCTTCGTCTCGACCGGGTTGATTTCCTTCAGCGTGCCCTTGTCGTCGTAGAACACGCGAAAACCGTAATCGAGCTGCATGCGCGCCATATACTGCAGGTGCTGCTTGCGGATCTTCGAATCGTCGCTGGACTCCAGCAGCACGGTCTTCGGCAACTTGCCCTGATCCTTCAGGTAGGCGAAGTGGCTGCTGACATCGATCGACGAAAGCACGGCGCCATCGACCATGAACTGGCCTTCCTTATAGGCTTCGATGGTGGCGTCGAACTGCCCCTTCATCGAAGACGTGGTGACATCAGGATGCTTGGTGCCGCCGAGGCTGCAGCCAGCAAGCAGCAGCAGGCTGCCCAGCATGATCGCGCCCGTGGCGCGCGTCAGCAATGTGGAAAAACGGATCATGTGGGTCTCCTAACGATCAATCGGTTGAATCAAGGACAGAGTGTAACGCCGGGCCGTCTCAATGGCGGTGGCCACAGACGACATCCGTTCAGGCAAAATTGTTGAGGCAGATTTATTGGGGAAAATCGCTCAGGTACGCGGCAGGGTCACACCCTGTTGTCCCTGATATTTGCCGCCACGGTCCTTGTAGCTGGTCTCGCACTCCTCGTCGGATTCGAGAAACAGCATCTGCGCCACACCTTCGTTGGCGTAGATTTTTGCGGGCAGCGGGGTGGTGTTGGAGAATTCCAGCGTCACATGGCCTTCCCACTCCGGCTCCAGCGGCGTTACGTTGACGATGATGCCGCAGCGCGCGTAAGTACTTTTGCCCAGGCAGATGGTCAGCACCTGGCGCGGGATGCGGAAATATTCGACCGTGCGCGCCAGCGCGAACGAGTTCGGCGGAATGATGCAGACGTCCGCCTCGACGTCGACGAAGCTCGACGGATCGAACGCCTTCGGATCGACGATGGTCGAGTTGATGTTGGTGAAGATCTTGAATTCGCGCGCGCAACGCACGTCGTAGCCGTAGCTGGAAGTGCCGTAGGAAACCAGCTTCTGGCCGTCGCGCACCTTGACCTGCCCCGCCTCGAACGGTTCGATCATGCCGTGTTGCTCGGCCATGCGCCGGATCCACTTGTCGGATTTGATGCTCACGCGATCTCCACTGTCGATATCGGACTTCGGCCCATGCGTCGGCCCGGCCAAAGATGCGCAAAATACCATGCCGCGGGTGTCAGGCGGCGGATGGGGCACTGGCAGGCCCCGCTGGTACACCCCGTAATTCGCTGCGGCGACATCGCAACCCGCCAGGCATTGGGATTCGCTGGCGCTCATCCCAACCTGCGGAATCCCGAGCCACAGCTTACCGAAGCCGTTCGGGCTGAGCGTAGCGCCGAAGGGGCGAAGTCGAAGCCTCCCACCAGGCCCCCTTCGACTTCGCCGCTGCGCGGCTACGCTCAGGGCGAACGGTGGATGGAGGGAGAGGGAGTTGGCTGCTGCCACAACACGCGACACGGCGCCCCGACCAACAGCTGCACGGAAGGAGCGTGGCGCGTAGGTTGGGGTGAGCGCAGCGACGCCCAACCTCCCCACACTTGCCCGCAAATCCCAGGTCTCTACGATTCAGCACAGCCTCGATCACGCGATGCGGCTTAAACAGCGGGCACTCAAGGCGCGCCCTGCACCACGATCTTGCCCAGGCCCAACGACTTGTTGCGCGGTTGGCGCGATAAGCGCCCGGCCGTGTTGCGGGCGATCTCGCGATAACGGGCGGTGAGATCGGAATCCGGCATTGCGGCCACGGTTGGGTTGCCGCCATCGGCCTGCTCGCGAATGCGGATATCGAGCGGCAGCGAGCCCAGGTACGGCACGTCATATTGAGTTGCCATCCGCGCGCCGCCGCCTTCGCCGAAGATGTGCTCCTCGTGGCCGCAGTTCGAGCAGATATGAGTGGCCATGTTTTCCACGATGCCGAGCACCGGCACCTCAACCTTTTCGAACATCTTCAGCGCCTTGCGCGCGTCAAGCAGCGCGATATCCTGCGGCGTGGTGACGATCACCGCGCCGGCTACCGGCACCTTCTGCGACAGTGTCAGCTGGATGTCGCCAGTGCCCGGCGGCAGATCCACAATCAGATAATCGAGTTGCTCCCAGCGGGTGTCGTTAAGCAGCTGCATCATCGCCTGGGTGACCATGGGGCCGCGCCAGATCATCGGCGTGTCCTCTTCCACCAGAAAGCCGATCGACATCACCGACAAGCCATGCGCTTGCATCGGGATGATGGTCTTGCCGTCCGGCGACTGCGGCTTGCCGCTGGCGCCCAGCATGCGCGGCTGACTGGGGCCGTAGATATCGGCATCCAGCACGCCGACCTTGGCTCCTTCGGCCTGCAACGCCAACGCCAGGTTCGCAGACACCGTGGACTTGCCGACGCCGCCCTTGCCGGACGCCACCACGATGATGTTTTTCACGTTCGGCAAAGGTGCCAGCGTGCCTTGCACCTTGTGTACGTGGATGCGGCTGGTGATCGAAACGGCCGCCGTCTCGATCGCCGGATCGGCTTCCAGCGCCTGGCGCACGCGGTGGCTCAGGCTGTCGATCGCACCCGTCGCCGGATAGCCCAGCTGGATATCCACCGATACCCGGGGCCCATCCACGCCCACCGCACGCAGGGCATCGACCAGTGGCGCACCGGTATGGGTGTCGATCAGGTCGCCAAGAATGCGGCGGACCAGGGCTTCGTTCGCCTGTGTCATATCGGCTCGGATAGTTAGCGGAGAGTTGCCATTATGCCAGCCCAGGCCACCCCACCTTCAGCGGAATTCAGCCCAGGCCTCCGTTGCGCAATGCAGCTTGACGCCCCCGGCGGCCACCGGCAGGCTCACCCCGTACGCTTTCGTATGGGAGGACACAATGAAGCAACTGTTTCGACTCGCCATCGCCGCCAGCCTGCTGCTGGGCGCCGGTGCTGCATTTGCCGCCAACGACACGCCAGCG
Organism: Rhodanobacter sp. MP7CTX1; assembly: GCF_014205795.1. GTDB lineage: Bacteria > Pseudomonadota > Gammaproteobacteria > Xanthomonadales > Rhodanobacteraceae > Rhodanobacter. The sequence goes on along the minus strand of NZ_JACHCN010000003.1, from coordinate 50,066 downwards.
GGCACCTGGAAACAAGTGGACGACGAGACTGGCAAGCCCACGTCGATCATCCAGATCACCGACACCGACGGCAAACTGCAGGGCAAGGTACTGCAGGTGATGAACGAGAGCCCGGACGACATCGCCCGCGATGGCAGCCCGCCCAAGTGCACGCAATGCAGCGGGACCAACAAAGATCAGCCGATCATCGGCATGACCATCATGTGGGGCGTTGGCAAGGACGGCGACCATTGGGATGGCGGCCGGATCCTCGACCCGAAGAGCGGCAAAATCTACAAGGTCAAGCTCACCCTCTCCAACGCCGGCCAGAAGCTCGACGTGCACGGTTACATCGGCTTCGCCCTGCTCGGTCGCAGCCAGACGTGGGAACGTCAGCCGTAGTCGCTACGGCGCCCTTCGCACCCAAAAAGGCACGCCATCGGCGTGCCTTTTTTTGGCGTGGCATGATCGTGATGCGCTTGTCACGCCTGCCGTCGCACAATGCAGGCTGGCACCTCTGAGGGGCGCCAGCGCACCCCACTCAACCACTTTTGTTCAGGAAGAACGCCATGCATCTTTTCCGATTGACTCTCATCTCCGGATTTCTGTTTGTCACTGGCGTAGCGATGGCTGCCAACGACACACCGGTCGGCACATGGAAGCAGATCGATGGCACCGGCAAGACCCGGTCGATCATTCAGATCGCCGAGACCAACGGCGAGCTCAAGGGAACGATCAAGGAAGTGTTGAATCGGTCGCCCAGGGGTATGGCTCGGGACGGCACTCCCCCGATGTGCACGCAATGCAACGGTGCCTTTAAAAACAAGCCGATCATCGGCATGGTCAACATGTGGGGGGTCAAAAAGGACGGCGACGTATGGGATGGTGGAAAGATCCTCAATCCAGCGGATGGCAAGACCTACAAAGTCAGGCTGTCGCTCGCTAACAATGGCCAGAAACTCGACGTACGTGGGTATATCGGCGTGCCACTGATGGGCCAGAGCCAGGTCTGGGAACGTCAGGAATAACGCCGACCTTCCTTCCATCGTTGGCCTTCCCACGGCAATGGCGGCTATCTCGGGATAGCTGGGCCCGCCTGGCCTGACGTTGCCGCATGCCATAATGCGAGGCTACCCAGCCAACGCAGCCGCCATGAGCCGTCGCCTCCTCGTCACTCACGCATTGCCTTACGCCAATGGCCCGCTCCATCTGGGTCATATGCTGGGCTACATCCAGACCGATATCTGGGTACGCGCGCAGCGGATGATGGGCAACGAAGTGCATTTCGTCGCTGCCGACGACGCCCATGGCACGCCGATCATGCTGGCCGCGGAAAAGGCCGGCATGACGCCGGAAGCGTTCATCGCGGGCATTCGCGCCGGTCACGAGGCGGATTTCGCGGACTTCCATTTCAGTTTCGATCATTACCACACCACGCATTCGCAAGAGAATCGCGAGCTGGCCTCGCTGATCTATACGCGTCTGTGTGATGGTGGCTACATCGCGCGCCGCAGCATCCTGCAGCTGTTCGATCCCGAAAAGGAAATGTTCCTGCCGGACCGCTACATCAAGGGCGTATGCCCGAACTGCGGCACACCGGATCAGTACGGCGACAACTGCGAACACTGCGGTGCTACTTATGCGCCCACCGACCTGATCAACCCGTATTCCGTGATGTCCGGCGCCACGCCTGTATTGCGCGACTCGGAACATTACTTCTTCGAACTCGGCAAATTTGAAGGACTGCTGCGCGACTGGTTTGCCGGCAAGTTCACCGGCGGCAAACCAGTGACGAACAGCGGCGTCGCCGCGAAGCTGAAGGAATGGCTGGACGGCGGCCTGAAGGATTGGGACATCTCGCGCGATGCACCCTACTTCGGTTTTCCGATACCCGACGCGCCCGGTAAATTCTTCTACGTGTGGCTGGACGCGCCCGTGGGTTACCTCGCCAGCTTCAAGGCGCTGTGCGACACGACCGGGCTGAAGTTCGACGATTTTCTGGGTCCCGACAGCACTGCCGAAATGCACCACTTCATCGGCAAGGACATCATCAATTTCCACGGCCTGTTCTGGCCGGCGATGCTGCATGGCGCGCAGTTCCGCACGCCAACCGCGCTGCACGTCAACGGCTACCTCACCGTGAACGGCGCGAAGATGTCCAAGTCGCGGGGCACCTTCATTCAGGCACGAACGTATCTGGACGCCGGCATCCATCCGGAATTCCTGCGTTACTACTTCGCCACCATGCTGAGCGATGCGCCGGTCGACGTCGATCTGGACCTCAAGGCATTCGAGGAACGCGTCAATTCGCACCTGATCGGCAAGTGGGTGAACATCGCCAGCCGCACGGCCGGTTTCGTGCAGAAATTCTTCGACGGCAAACTGGCCGATCACTTCGACGTCGAGGAATCCGCCCTGTGGGAAACCCTGCTGTCGCACTACGACGGCATCGAGGAGCTCTACGAAACCGGCGAATTCGCCGAGTTGACGCGCCGCTTCGTTACCATCGCTGATCTGGTCAACGGCTATATCGCGACCAAGGCACCGTGGTTGCTAGCCAAGGATGACAGCCGCCGCGAAGAACTGCAGCAGGTCTGCACACTGGCGCTGAACGCGTTCCGCCTGCTTGCCGGTGTGCTCAAGCCCATCCTGCCGGCCACGGTGGCTGCCGCTGAACAATTCCTCGCCGCGCCGATCGCCGATTTCCACGACGCACGGCGCGAATTGCACGGTCACACCGTCAACGTATTCGAGCCGTTGCTCGCCCGCATCGACCCCAAGCACGTCGAGGCAATGGTGGAGGCATCCAAGGAATCGCTCGGCGCTTCCATGGAAGAAGCCAAACCGGCGCCCGCCAAAAAATCCAAGGAATCCAGCAAGGCCATGAGCGGAACAAGCGCGACTCCAGAGAAGGTCATCGACGGCGCCACTGTCATCGGCATCGACGACTTCGCGAAACTCGACCTGCGCATCGGCAAAGTGCAGGTCTGCGAATTCGTGGACGGCTCGGACAAGCTGCTGCGCTTCGAACTGGATGCCGGCCCGCTCGGCACACGACAGATTTTCTCCGGCATCCGCGCTGCCTACGGCGAACCTGAAAAACTGGTCGGCCGCAACGTGGTCTTCATCGCCAACCTCGCGCCGCGCAAGATGCGCTTCGGCCTGTCCGAAGGCATGATCCTTTCCGCTGGCGACGGCGGCGACGACCTGTTCCTGCTCGATGCCGATCAGGGTGCCAGGCCGGGCGCAACCGTCCGCTGATATCGTCATGACGCTGGTCGATCGCATCGACGCCCTGCTGCCGCAGACGCAGTGCGAACAATGCGGCTACCACGGCTGCCGGCCCTATGCGGAGGCGATCGCGCGCGGTGACGCTCCGATCAATCAATGCCCGCCCGGCGGTGAAGCTGGCATCGAAAAACTCGCCGCATTGCTGCAGCGACCGGTGCTGCCGCTGAATCCCGAACACGGCATCGAGAAGCCGCGGACGCTGGCGCGCATCGTCGAGGCCGACTGCATCGGCTGCACCAAATGCATCCAGGTCTGCCCGGTCGATGCGATTGTCGGCGCGTCGAAGCTGATGCATACGGTTATCACCGATGACTGCACCGGATGCGAACTGTGCGTGCCAGCCTGCCCGGTTGACTGCATCGTGCTGTTGCCGATGCCGCTCGAGCAAATCGATGCGCCGCATGCCGACGCCGCACGCACGCATTTCCAGCAGCGTGAGGCGCGACTGGAACGCCAGCATCTGCAGCGTGAGGCCGAACTGGCCGTACGCAAGACGACGGTGGATGGCAGTGCCGTCGAGGCCGGCACCCACCAACGCAACCCGGTGCTGGAAGCGCTGGCCCGCGCCAAGGCAAAACAGCAGGAACCGAAACCGTGAAGCGCAGCGACGTCATCGAGCTATTCACCCGCCTGCGCGAGATCGATCCGCACCCCACCACCGAACTCAACTACACCACCCCGTTCGAGCTGCTGGTCGCCGTGGTGTTGTCAGCGCAGGCCACCGATGTCGGCGTCAACAAGGCGACCAAAAAACTTTATCCGGTGGCCAATACACCGCAGGCGATCCTTGCTCTGGGCGAGGAAGGCCTCAAGCGTTACATCAGCACGATCGGCTTGTTCAACGCCAAGGCGAAGAACGTCATCGCGCTATGCCGCTTGCTGATCGAACAACACGCCAGCGAAGTTCCACATACCCGCGAAGCGCTGGAAGCGCTGCCCGGGGTCGGCCGCAAGACCGCCAACGTGGTACTCAATACCGCATTCGGCGAGCCCACGATCGCTGTCGATACGCACATCTTCCGGGTGGCCAACCGCACCGGGCTGGCACCAGGCAAGGACGTGCGCACGGTCGAGGACAAGCTGGTGAAAGTGATACCCGCTGAATTCAAACAGGACGCCCACCACTGGCTTATCCTGCACGGCCGCTACGTATGCAAGGCACGCAAGCCGGATTGCCCTCAATGCGTGATCCGCGACCTGTGCCGCTACAAAGACAAGACTGTCGCCGGCTGAGCGGACACCGGCGCCCACACGTAGGTTGGGATGAATGCCGGCGACCGCGAAGGCAGGATGCCGGAGCGAGCATCCGTGTAACGGATGGCCCAAAGGGCGGGCTGCAGGAGCGGCCCGTAATCCCAACGCTCTGGAGGGAGCTTCAGGGTTGGTTGCTCCAGCGGAAAACGACGGGGTTCGCCGCTCTGGTGGGAAATGTTGGGCATCGCTGCGCTCACCCCAACCTACGCGATACATGCCGCCCAACCTCCCTCTCCGTTCGCCCTGAGCGTAGCCGCGCAGCGGCGAAGTCGAAGGGGGCTGCCTCGAGGCTTCGACTTCGCGCCTTCGGCGCTACGCTCAGCCCGAACGGTTTCTTTGGCCCGAACGTTTCTTCGGCAAACCATCCATCGAGCATCGAAAAGCAACGTCGAGAGATTCCGCTCGCCCGGCCGAGCACGTAGCCCGTAGGTTGGGGTGAGCGTCAGCGAAGCCCAACGGTTTGACGCGGCATTGTTGGGGCTCGCTATGCTCACCCCAACCTACCAACCTACGCGCTTGATCCGCGCTCCTGGCTAGCCCGGTGCCGGCAGCTGCGCCCGCTCCAACGCCGCTATGTGTCGTTCCAGCCGCGGCCCGAGATAACAGTGCGAGCCACACGACAACAGCCCGACCTCACCGAATTCACGCAGATACCAGGCCGGTGCGCGAGATATGAAACCGTGGTGATCGCCGGCAACATCGTCGCGGCTGGTGAACACTTCAAGAAACGCGACGCCCTCGAGCATCTCGCCGATGCCATGCAGACCGGCGCGGATCTCGGATGGCTTCAGGTAATGCAACACATCGGTGCAGACGATCAGATCGAACCGGGTATCGAAGCGCAGCTGTTCGAGCTGTCCGAAACGCGCCAGCCCGATGTTGCGGCTGCGGCCGTAGCGCGCCACCACGTACTCGCTCGCATCCAGCCCGCGATACGCGATGTCCGGCCGCAACGCCCGTAGTGGCGCGCGCCAAGTCGCTTCGCCGCAACCCACATCGAGCACGTTGCGGATCGGTCGGGCCAGGTAGTACTCGGCCTGCGCCACCACCATGGCCACCTTGCGCCGCAGTTCCGCCGGCGACCCCACCGCGTGCTGCGGGTCGCGATACCACTTGTCGAAATAGTCGCGATCATAGGTTTTTGGCATGGCAGGCTCCGGCGGGTGTCGCATGGTACCCGTCACGGCGCACAACGGCGATCCAGATGAATCGCGCCGCAATATGTGCCACCCGTCACGGCGCCACAGTCAGCCGAACCGCCACCCTGTGCGTTAACACTACTCAACACCCATTCCCGGAGTACGGACGCATGCCTGCCGCCACCCCGCTTCGCTGCCGCACGCTGGTTCTCGGCCTGCTGCTGACGCTCGCTCCCGCACTGGCTTGGGCCGACGAAGCCCCCGCACCGGGAAAGCTGCCGACCGTCAAGGTCACCGCGAAGCTGGACGGCCTCAGGCTGGGCGACATCGCGTGGCTACGCCGAGACGGCTTCGGTCTCGACAGCACCACACTGGCGCGTTATCGCGAACTGGGCCGCACGCGCTTCCTCGACGAACAGCTTGCCGGCGACGACGACAGCCTGCCTCCCCAGGTGGCCACGCAGATCCGCAACCTGGCCGTCATCAACACACCGATGACCCAGCAGCTGGCCGAATACCAGGAGCGCGCGCAGCAGTTCAAGCAGGTGCCGGATGGCCCGGCCAAGGACGCCGCGAAGACAGCCTTCCAGCTGTACCGCCGCGACATCTACCAGCAGGCCGCGCAGGCCGAGATGCTGCATGCCATCTACGGCGGCGACCAGCTCAAGGAGCAACTGGTGTGGTTCTGGCTCAACCATTTCAGTGTGTATGCGGACAAGGGGCCGGTGCGTCTGTTCACCGCCGACTACGAGGAGCACGTGATACGCCCGCATGCGCTGGGCAAGTTCAAGGACCTGGTGATGGCCACGCTGCAAAGCCCGGCCATGCTGGTGTTCCTGGACAATGCGCACAACGTCAAGGACAAGACCAACGAAAACTACGCTCGGGAGCTGATGGAACTGCACACGCTGGGCGTGAATTCCGGCTACACCCAACAAGACGTGCAGCAGCTGATGCGCATCCTGACCGGCGCCACCGTGCTGCCGCCGAAGTTGGCCACGCGACAGAACCTGGTTGCCCGCGTCCGCCCCGGCGTGCTGCGCGACGGCTTGTTCGTGTTCAACCCGAATCAGCACGATTTCGGCGACAAGATCTTCCTCGGCAAGACCATCAAGGGCAGCGGCTACGACGAGATCGCCCAGGCCGTGGATCTTATCGTGCAGCAGCCCGCCTGCGCGCACTTCATCTCGAATAAGCTCGCCACCTACTTCATCGCCGACCAGCCGTCCTCGGCGCTGGTCGATGCCATGGCGGAAACATTCCAGCGCACCGACGGCAACATCGCCGCAGTACTGCGCACGATGTTCCTGTCGACCGACGCTGCCGCCATCAACGGACACAAGTTCAAGGACCCGATGCGTTTCCTGGTCTCTTCGATGCGGCTTACCTACGACGGTCAGCCGATTCCGAACGCGGAGCCACTGGTCAACTGGCTGCGACAGATGGGAGAGCCGCTATACGGCCGCATCACCCCCGACGGCTGGCCGCTGGATTCTGCGAGCTGGACGGGCTCGGGCCAGATGAGCAAACGGTTCGACTTCGCCGGCGTGATCGGCAGCGGACGCAACCGGCTTTTCGTCGAAAACAACGATCCTGCGATGTCAGGCAATTTCGCCAATCTGCCGAAGGATGCTCCCGCGTTGCGCGACTCATCCCTTTACCGAGACGCGATCGCGCAAGGTCTGTCCGCCGCTACCAGCAACGCACTGGACCAGGCCAAGTCGCCGACGGAATGGAATACTTTCCTGTTGTCTTCGCCCGATTTCAATTACCGCTGATGTTCTCTCCCTGCCTCACTAGCTAGCTTGCTCACCATCACCGAGGTGCCGCATGAACCGTCGCGAATTCCTGCTTGCCGCCGCCAGCGCCGCTGCCGCTCTGCCGGCGCTATCGTTCTCCGGAAAATTGTTCGCCACGCCGGCCAATGCGCCGCGTTTCCTGTTCGTATTCCTGCGCGGCGGTTACGATTGCAACAACCTGCTGGTGCCCCTGGGCAACGACTTCTATTACGAATCCCGACCGACCTTGGCAATCGCCAAGCCGGATCCGAACAACCCCAACAGCGCGATCGCACTGGATGCGAACTGGGGTCTCAACCCAGTGCTGCGCGACACGATCTATCCGCTGTGGCAGCGCAAGCAGATTGCGTTCATTCCGTTTGCCGGTACCGACGACCTCTCGCGCAGCCATTTCGAGACACAGGACAACATCGAATCGGGCGAGCCCACGGCGCAACGTGGTGACTTCCGGTCCGGCTTCCTCGCGCGGCTATCCGGCACTCTGCCCGGCATACCACCGATCGCATTCACTCAATCACTGCCACTGAGTTTTCAGGGCGCCGGCAAGGACATTCCCAACATCTCGCTCAAGGGCGATACCAAGTCGCATTTCGACGCCCGGCAATCGGCCATTCTCACGCAGATGTACCAAGGCACGTCGCTGGCCTCGGCCACTGCAGATGGCCTCGCCTTGCCCGTTACCGTATCGCAGGACCTGCGCGATGAAATGGTTCACGCCAGCCGCGGTGCGCCCAGCGCGACGGGTTTCGCTGCCGAGACGCAACGCATCGCCACGCTGATGCGCAATCAATACCGCCTCGGCTTTGTCGACGTCGGTGGCTGGGATACCCATGTGAATCAGGGCAGCATCACCGGTGGCCTTGCGAACAATCTGAAAAATCTCGGCGCCGGCCTGGCGGCCTACGCCGACGCACTCGGCGACGAATGGAACAACACGGTGGTGGTCGTGGTTTCCGAGTTCGGCCGCACCTTCCGCGAAAACGGCAACAAGGGTACCGATCACGGCCACGGCACCGTGCACTGGGTCCTCGGCGGCAAGGTCAACGGAGGGCGCATTGCCGGCGAACAAGTCGCCGTCAGTCAATCGAACCTGTTCCAGAACCGCGACTATCCCGTGCTCAATAATTATCGTGACGTACTCGGCGGCACGCTCAAGCGTGTCTGGAATCTATCCAACGATCAGTTGCAGACGGTGTTTCCAGGAGCGAGTCCACGCGATCTGCAACTCGTCTGACCCCCGCTGCCGTGAATCGAGCCGCCACCCGTAGGTTGGGGTGAGCACAGCGAACCCCAACGCATCGATACGAAAACGTTGGGGTTCGCTGTACTCACCCCAACCTACGCGCCACCTCAATCACCCCTACCCGTTCGCCCTGAGCGTAGCCGCGCAGCGGCGAAGTCGAAGGGTGCCTCGTGCAAGGCTTCGACTTCACGCCTTTGGCGCCACGCTCAGCCCGAACGGTTGCGGTGAGCAGGCGACTACGGTCACGCCGCCGAACTTGGGACCAGCAAACCCTTGGCAATCTGCCCATGCAGACGGCCGATGCCGCGTACCAGATGCAGGCTGGCAAAGAGCAGCACGATACCCACGAGACAAAGCGCGATGGTGCCCGCCCAACCCGGACCGTAGTAACTGAAACCATCGACATCCATGTTGATCACATTTAATCCGAACGCCTTCACGAACGGCGAACCGATGAAAGCCAGCGACACACTTAGAAAGGTTACTGCGATCGTGAAGTAGATGATGCCCAAGGGCAGCATCAACAGCATGTAAAACAGCGTGGTCCAGGTGCGCCCGTCGGTGAACATCGCACCGATGCGTTTCAGCAGTGGCAAACCTTGCTGCGCCGGATACGGCGGTCGCCGCGGCATGCGCACACCCAGCATCGTTTCCACGATGCGTCCTTCCAGCAGAGACAGCCCGCGCACGCTGCCAAGAAACAACAGGAAGAACGGGATGCCGATGATCAGCACCGACAGGCCGGCCGACAGCGACAGACCGGTGACCGCCCACGTGAAATAGAAGATGCCGGTGACCAGCGCAAGCAACAGGTAGAACAGCGCACCATAGGTATGCGGATCGGCCGCCACACCAAAGAATTTTCCCAGCACCGAGCGATGTTGCGGCGGCGGCGGTGGACGAATCGCGCGCTGGATCTTGATCTCCTGGTCGCGGTAGATATCCGCCACTTCGTCCGGCGCGCCGTAGCTGCCAACCACGTGTTCGAGCATGGCAGCCTCGTTACGACCAGGCTGCTCCGCGAGCTCGGCGCGCAGATGTTCCTCGGCGTCGTACAACGCATCCTGGATCAAGGCCGGGTCCGCACCGCGCAACGCAGCGCGAAGCTGTTCCAGATATTCGGCGATCGTGCGTGGCGCATTCATTACACCCCTCCTTGCAAAACGTTATCGACGGAATCGCGGGTAGCGGTCCATGCCGCCACCCATTCGCGCAATGCCTCGCGCCCCGGTTTGGTGATGCGGTAATAACGACGCGGCGGCCCACTGATCGACGGCTCGACTTCACTGCCGAGCAACCCGGCCGCCTCCAGATTGCGCAGCACCGGATACAGCGCACTCTGTTTGCCGGCCAATACCCCCTCACCCACTTCTTCCAGCCGCTTGGCAATCTGGTAGCCATACATCGGCTGGCGCGATTGCCCAAGCACCGCCAGCAACACCAGCGAGACGGTGCCACTGGAAAGCTCCTTCTGGAACTTCTTCAACTGGCTGGCACTATCTTCCACGAGCTCACCTGCACTGCCACTTAGACTTTAGTGAATCATAGTGTTTAGTTATGACTAGTACATGGGCCTGAAGTCATGCCATCGCTGTGCCTATGACTTGGGCATGACACCAATGTATGTACCGGTTGTACAAACATTGGTGTCAGGGGGTATGTACAAACATTGGTGTCAACCAAGCAACTACCCAGGCGCCGCCTCAAAGTGATATGCCTTGGACCTTCCCGCGTCTTGGCTAAAGGTTTCACACGGGGGCGTGCAACCTGAATAGCCGCCTTGTTTTCTTCAAGGGCCACTAAACATACGCCTTGGCACGGTGAGTCCAGGATCAGGACTAGCACGGCACCCCCAACCTATCGCAAGAACAAGCGTCCTGTAACATGGCCGCTTCTGAATGTGAGACGGGCGTGCGACCTTCGCATGCGCCAGGGAGGGACTCATGCACATTTCAAAGCTAAGCCTAGTCAACTATCGCAATTTCGCGAATGCCAAGCTGCTATTTCAAAAGGGTATCAACACGATCCTTGGCGAGAACGGGTCGGGCAAGACCAACGTCTTTCGCGCGATTAGGCTCTTGTTAGACGACAACATGATTCGGGCCGCTCATCGTCTGGAAGAGATGGACTTTCATCGGGGCCTAGGCCCCTGGAGGGGGCACTGGATCATCATCAGTCTGGAGTTCCAGAACGTTTCGTCAGACGAGGCGATCCAATCACTGTTTCTCCACGGTACCGGTGCAATCCAGGATGACCCTTTAGAGAAGGCAACTTACACGCTCATTTTTAGGCCTCGACTTGATGTTCGCACAAAATTGTCCAAACTTCCCCACGGTAACAAGATTGCACTTGCCGAAATTCTTGACCCTCTTCGCATTGAGGACTACGAGACTGTGTTCATGGGGCGGAGCCCAGCCGACTTCAACGACCCCGCCGTATACAAAGACGTTGTAGGCGATTTCGAAAATGTCATTTTCAACAAAGAACTTGACCCACCTCAGCTTGGCTCGCGCATCCCGGCCCAGCTGTCAATTTCGAAGGAGATAAGCTTCACCTTCGTGCAGGCCCTCCGCGACGTGGTCGCGGAGTTCCACAACAATCGTACCAATCCTCTACTAACTCTACTCAAGAACAAGAGCGGCGAGATCGACCCTGACCTCTTCGTCCCAATAGCGAAGCAGGTAAAAGATCTAAACGACTCCATAGAAGCATTGAAGGACGTCAAGGCCATACGTACTGACATCGCCGAGACGATTAAGGATGCCGCTGGCGAAGCCTACTCGCCGAGGTCACTATCCATAAGATCGGACCTATCTGACGAGGCCGACAAGCTTTTCCAATCGCTCAAGCTATTTGTTGGTGAGTCCGAGGAATCCTATGAAGGCGGTATCAGCGAACTCAGCCTTGGAGGCGCCAATCTAATCTTCTTGACCCTTAAGCTATTGGAATTCAAATATCAAAAGGCCAAGCAGTCCTTTGCCAATTTTCTATTGATCGAAGAGCCCGAGGCACATATCCACACGCATATCCAAAAAACCCTCTTCGATCGCTTGAGTTACGCTGACACACAGATCATCTACTCAACGCACTCAGTGCATATTTCAGAGGTTAGTAGCGTCGAGCGGATGAACATCCTAGGCCGCGAAGGCGGAACATGCGCGGTGTTCCAGCCCGCGACGAATCTGAATTCTGTCGAAATCGCAACCATTCAACGCTACCTTGACGCGGTCCGAAGCAATCTTCTCTTTGCTCGCAGCGTCCTATTGGTCGAAGGCGATGCAGAGGAACTGCTTGTTCCCATCATAATTAAGAAGGTTCTTGGCATCAGCCTGGATGAGCTTGGGGTCAGCCTCATCAACATCCGAAGCACAGGATTTCAGAACGTCGCCATGATGTTTCACCAGGAGCGCATCAGAAAGCGCTGCGCGATCCTTACGGATCTCGACACATCCATTGTTGATGTCACGCCAGCACCAGGTGATGGCAAGGCTCTTCTGAGCTACAAGGAAAAATGCGCTGGATCCCAGAAAAGTGGTGCCGAACGGAAGGCTATCCTGGAGGCCTTTCAATCCGGGAATAACTGGCTATCGTGCCACTACGCGACCCACACTTTCGAAGTTGACTTTGTAGCGAGTGGTAACTCGGAAAAAGTGGTAGCCGTTGTGCCCATGGTCTACAAGGATGCAGACACCATCAAGAAGGCAGAAGAGGACCTGAAATCAAACGACGTGGCTCGGTTTGGTCGTAGAGTTCTAACGATGGCTTCCAACAAAGGCAAAGGATGGTTTGCCCTTCTTCTCGGCAACGCGATCGACCATCAGACCGTTGTTCCAAAGTACATACTAGAAGCACTCGCTTTTGCCAACCCGGAGCTTGGCCGCGAGGTATGGTTTAACGTCCTGCGTCATCGGCTTCGACTGATTAAGTTAGCAGGAGCCACCGACCAAAATGCCATGAGGTCATTCGCTCAGCATCTAATCGCGTATCGTTCTGGAAACGTAAGTTTTGTAGATCTTCGGAGCGAAATGTATAAAGCTTTTCCTGAGGATCGGATAAATGGCGTACTTCAAGCTTACTGATTATGTTCATATGGAAGGATGGCGACCTAAACAAAGAACAAGAAGCCGCAGTCATGGAGTGTGGCAGCGTATTTCTTATCGCCTGCCCAGGTAGCGGCAAGACCCGTGCTTTGACTTACAAAATCGCCCAAGAGCTTTCGCGACTGGGTACTCAAAAAACGTTTGTCGTTGCAATTACCTATACGAACCGCGCCGCGGACGAAATACGGGAACGTGTTGAAGCTCTCGGCGTTGACACATCTCAGCTTTGGATAGGCACCATCCATGCGTTCTGTTTAGAGTGGATACTAAAGCCATACGGCATCTACAACAATGCGCTGAAACATGGCTTTCGAGTCATCGACATACACGAGCGGGAAATGCTTTTTGAGCAACTATGCGCACCATATCGCGCAGAAAAAATCAGCATATTTGATTGCGACTTCTTCTTTACCTCCGAAGGATACCGACTTTGTTGCCTGGACGAAAGAAAGCATCTGCGAGTTCGCCAGATACTCATACAGTATTTTTCGACGCTGAGAGAGAATCGACAAATTGACTTTGAAATGATCTTGTTCTACGCACATAAATTAATCAAATTTAACAAGAACATTACCCACATACTCTCAATGCTGTTTTCTATGGTGTTGGTTGACGAATATCAAGACACCAAAGAAATTCAGTACGCCATTGTTGCCGCCATCCTGAAAGCTGGGGAATCACGAATGAGAGCCTTCATCGTTGGTGATCCTAATCAGGCCATTTACGAGACACTGGGCGGATACCCCATTGAACACTCGGATTTCGAGGCAATGGCTGGCATCCAGCTTAAGCAAATGAGTCTGACCAGGAATTATCGCTCTTCCGAAAAGATCATCCACTACTTTTCGAAATATAAAGTGTACCCGTCTGAAATAGAATCATTTTCAGCGAGCAAGGATTACCCGAGTCTTATTTCTTACGAGCGAGGGGTGATGAAGGCAGATCTGTTAGAAGAGCTTGTCAGATTGGTCCGATTGAATATTGAATCGCTAGGCATCGCCCCTAGGCAAATTTGCATTGTAGCCCCCTGGTGGGTGCAGCTCGCCGGTATGACGCGTCATCTAGTCGCGCGAATGCCCGAGTATGACTTTGATGGGCCTGGCATGGTGCCCTTTGCCAACAACATAGAAAACTTCTGGTACAAGCTATCGAAAATTGCGCTTACCAAAGCGTCCCCGGGCATGTACGTTAGACGCCTGCGATGGGCGGCGGAGCTCCTGAAGGACCTCACTGCCATAGGCGTTGATATCTCAGCGCTTACGGCGAAGTCTTTGCTTCGAGAATGCAATGCTATTGAGATTGAAGAAAGCGATGGATTGAGATATCTCCGCTCCTTCTTCGAAGATATTTTTGCAGCCTTGGAGATCGATTTTCACCTGTACCCCACGCTTGATGAGCATCACGAAGCGTTCTTCCAGAGCTCGCAGGCCAGGATCGACAAACTTAAAAAGGATGGCGCAGAGTTCATTGGGGACATTGTGGCCTTCCGCAAGGTATTCCAGCCACGCACCGGCATTACCATTTCTACAATCCACGGGGTCAAGGGAGCAGAATTTGATACCGTGATTTCCTTCGCGCTGCTCGAGGGTATGGTTCCTCATTTCAAGGATCCTAACGGACAGCAGAACGCGAAAAGAATGCTTTACGTCCTTGGTTCTCGCGCACGAAAGAATCTTCACCTTATATCTGAATGTGGTCGCCACAACGGCATTCGCGAGGAATACAAGCCTACGCGGCAGCTTGCCTCATGTCGTTTTACATACAACGCTACAGACGGCAGCTAAGCTTCGACCTGGCACTTACACTCCACTCGCCCCTTGCCAGCACTCGGAACGCCAACTATCGAGCCACTTTCGCCTAAAGGAATCGCCGTCGCTCTAAGAACCAGTCCAGCGCTGACCGGAGGGGAAGCCCAGAGCGATACTTTTCGATCATCTCTTCCGTCTGGGTCTCCCTCATTAGTTTGGCGCCCTCGAGCACCATCGTCGCATCCTGAAGGCTAACTTCCATCAGCCTTGCAAGCCTCTCGGCTTGGCGATTTAAATTCGGAAAGCCCCTTCTGCAGGGATGAATAAGCACCCTCCGCGCGCATAGGAACGAACTTCGCAAACACGCCAGCCGTGAGCGAGAACCTTGGCTGAGGTAGCGTTCTTCATAAGCATGAAAGATATCGGCTGCGACATCTTTTAGTGCGAGAAGCTGGATGTGAAAACAAAGAAGCAGGATGTTCATGGGAGGAAGAAAGGGAGGATCTAGCGCGAGAAAGTCCTCTAGATACCGAGACGCAGCATGAATTCTTTGCGCGTGAACAGCAGAAGGCAGGGGCAAGTAGCTCATACCGGGCCACTGATCAAAGAGCAGCGGCCCAGACACCTGCCTCGGAGCGCATAAAAGCTCCTGCACAGATATACCCTGTAATGCGCAAACGTTGAGCAATGAACGTAAGGTTGGTCGCCGCGAGTTTCGCCGTGCGTGCCGCTCGATGTCCTTGAGTATGAGCCGCATCACTGTGTCCCTCCGGCCGCTCCTTTTGGCGTTGATGCACAGGCCCATCGCGAAATCGGTATAGATCGACAATGGCGCTGGCACGGCACGAGGCGTCGCGCAAAACTCGATCAGCTGCATGATCTGCTCATCGACCCAATGGGCGAAGTCCGGACGTTTCGGCCATATCGCGCCTGTAGAGAGAGAGGTGCCACATGCCCAACAAGTCCGACGAAGGTCGAGTTGGTAGGTATCGCGCTGAAATTTTCCACACTTCGGACAGGTGCATTCCATGCGACATTGGTGCCGTGGACAGACGCCTAAGAGGTCGACTCGCCAAACGAGAGGCTCATAGGAATTGCTGTCCCAGTCCTCGTAGCATTGAGGACACCATCGTCGCTTGTACTCGCCATAGACATTGGTTTTATAGGACATGATCTCTGATAGCGCCCAAAGAGAGCCGCAACGCAGATCCTTTTCCCCACTGAGGGATTCGAGCTCCTCGACACGAGATATCGCAATCGTGTTGAGTGCCTCCGAGACCATAAACGTGGTTGAACTTCCTGAGCCAGGAATAGCACGACGAGCCACGCATCTTACGAGGTGGTTCAAAGGAACGCCCGTCGTCCAGAGCATGCGAGCCACGTAGCTAGGCACCGATTCCACGAGCGAAGTACCCACGCCTTTTAACTTCAGGGGAGGGAGAACGGTCCATCGAGCTTTCAGATCACTCTTAGCGATGGAGCGCTGAGAATTCATTTGAGAATCCTCTTTATGGTGCTCGAATTCGCCGGCGTTCGGAGAACATCAAACTCTACCGCGTCCGCGTGAAGCGTCTTCAGCACGGCCTCTGGCTGGACGGCCCCTTCAAGATGGACCAGAGTGATGGATTCCGCGCCATCGCTCGCGCGCAAGTCGTCGGCGCGCAACAGGTAGCTCTTCAGCTCGCCGCAAACTCCAGCGCTCGACACGTAGGCAAGGTCGAAGTTTCGACGTAGAAGGTTCCGACGAGAGAAGGTAAAGCGCTGAGCGAGGCTCACAGCCAATCGTTCAAAATTCACGCAATCTTCCGCATTTTTCAAGCGATAGCGCTCAACATAAACAAATCTTGAGCGCCGAAGGATCTCCGCGTTTCCCTCCCAGAGTTTCGCTGCACGAGGAACGCCGAACAGCACCAAAGTGATGCCAATCTCTTCGGCTAGACACATGTAGTTCACCATGTGATTTTCAGGATCCTTTGACGTATGCGTGTAGGTAAGCGAGGCGGCCTCCTCAACAAAGACGCCTCGTACACCTCGGGCAGGAATCATGCGCTCCACATAAGTACGCAGCTGGTGCTCGGTCGTGCGACGCCGCATATCGATCCAAAATGCATCTGACAGGCGAGCGTCCGCCCTGCGATGCACCAAATCCGGATCGTTGATCACATTTCGTCCAGTGAGCCAGCGAAGATCGGGTTCATGCAGTTCAAGGTAAAAGCGAGTCATAAACTCCTTCGGACTAAAGCGGGATCGATCAGTCGGCGCTGCTCGCAGCGCAATCGCGGGCATCTGACCGTCTGGCCACTGATCCAGCGCTCCGGCAAACGCCTGCATCGCCTCATAGCGAATTTCAGACTTGCCCGATCCCGACAGACCGATGACAAAGATAATTTGCCCGCGCTGGTCCGTGTCCAGGGCCCGCACTAAGGCGTCCCGCGCTCGGACAAAGGCAGGATGGGGAATAATAGGCTGGCGGTTCATAGGTCACCCTGTCCGGTGGTGAAGGGGGCAATTGGGCTTTTGAGATCACTCCAGATGCGTGTTTTCTTAGTCTTCGGTGGCGCATCTTTCGCAGGCTTAAGCATGTATGTGAGGTGGTCCGCCGTCTTGGCTGCTAGGTTTGCTTCGGCAATGCGCTCTGCGCGTTTTCTCCGAAGTTCGTCGCGTTTCTGCGCCCCTTCGCTTCTCAGCTTGCTATCCATGATGGATTCGAAAAGTTTGGTCGCGGTATCCCTACCACCGGTTTGCAAGCTTTGGCTGGTCATTGCGAGCACCCACTTCGATGGAAATCGCACGTACATTCGGTGCGGATCCACACAATCCAACCGTATGTCGATCGGCTTATGAAAGCGAAGGAGTTGCATGAGGTCAGCGCTGGCGTAGGTTCGTTGGAGATAACGGATCCCACGACGAGGATCGGCGGTGACTCCTCGACCGAGAGGAACCGAGGTTACGATCAGGAACTCATCCAGATTCCGAATCCTTACTGCACCAGCATTGCCATAGAGGGCGGTAAGCTCATCGTTCCTTTCCTGAGGGCTGAACCGCGTAGACAACAGTGGTGTCTCGGGGACATCTTCGAAGAGATATTTCTCAAGGTGTTCTGCGATCGTCGAGTAACGATGGCAGGCTGTGGCGTAGCTCTTTTGGCGTGAAGTGACCGAGCGTCCCTTTTGATCCGGCGCGGTGCTACCCAAGAAGCGATGCGCGAGTTCGGCGTTGATTCGACCTAGGGCGTTTTCTGCAAGCGAGTTCCTGCGGGGAGTACCCGGAGGTGGCTGTATGCGGGTAGCGCCAAAAAACGAACACGCTTCTGCAAACCAGGGGCCGACATATTCCGCGCCACCATCAGCGATCCAGTAACGAGGCAAAAAACCTTGCCTGTGAAAGATGTCGCGAATGAGCACAGCTAACGCGTTGCGGCACGCCGGACCAAACAATACGGCGTAGCCCAACGGCTTAGCTGCAGCCGAATCCATGGCCACGTAGAGTGTCGGACAGTCGAACTCCAAGGCACCCAGGAAATCGGGAGTACAGCGCAAATCGAACTTCGTGGAGTCGATGTGCACCATCAGGCCCGGCACGTTGCAACGCAGTGTTCTATTACCAGGGTCTGATACACACTCCGCGGCGTGGTAGCCCCTGTAGCCTCCTTCGGTATAAGCGCGCACCAAGTCGCTCGACTGACGAAGGCGAGCGTTGAAAGTCGCACGGCCCGGAGGACGAATGCCCTTAAGATCGCAGGCTTTTACCAAATAGTCATGGGCTTGGAGCTTGTTGCGAATATCAGGATTCTTCCGATACGCGTCAATTGCCGCGGCCATTTCGCGCTCTTGATCGCCCGTCAACTGACCTATGCGTCGACCCGAGTTCGCGTAGCGCGTCAGGCAGACTTCGAGCTCGCTCTGTCCGTCTGATCGCGCTTGGCACACGATGCGGACCAAAGGAGCATATCGTCGAGTCGCGGGCACCTCACCCGCCAAGATTCGATTCACCTTTGCTAGGCGAAGTTGGGCGCTGGCGTAGTCCTTGGGGCTCGCCAGCATAAGCTTCGAGCCGACGTTGGGCTGGCTGACATGCGCCTTCAGCTGACTCAGCAGTCGCTCATCGCACTCGACCGCCTGCGCTTTGACGCCGAAAAGCGTGAAGCGGCCAGCCTCGTCGAGAGGAACCGACTGCAAAGGACCGAAGATGTATCCCTTTGCCAGCGCAGCGAGTACGTGCACTCCAGAGAGGCCAGAGACCCTATCGAGTGCGTCGCATATGGTTAGGGGGCCTTTCTGCAATAACCTGCGTAAGCGCCGAACGCACTTCATTTCGGCTTCTCGAGCCGCTGTATCGGCCACCACTCCGTAAAGAGACAGTAGGTTTACCTGACAAATGCCGTGAGGTTCCGGTGGGGACCAGATGGTGTAGGTCAGACCTCGATCGCTTGCCCACGCTTCCACCGGCGGCCTCGTCCAGCGCCCCGCGTGGCATACCCACTCTTCGGGGTTCGAAGTACCCAGCGCTTCCAGTCGGCTTTGCGGCTTTACTTCAACGAGCCGGATTCCCGCCCGATCAAACACCATGAAGTCGACGGTGAGCGAGCTCGTCCGCCTATTGCGAACCACGTTCTTCGGCCGCACCTGAGCGTAGTACTCGTCGCAGCCACTGAACACCTCTAGATAGAGCGCGAAGAGAAATTCGCCGGTATAGCTCTCCAACAACCACCGCCGGTCGCTCATCGTTGAGTGGAAGTCGACAATGGTGTTCGTGAGGCCACGTTGACTGGGTTCTCGCGCCGGGCTGTTCACCCTCATCTCCTCGACTTCGCGCAGGGCGGTGGAATGTAGACCTCGTGCTTGGTAGTAAAGGCTTCGCTGAGCATCACTAAACATGGGTGTGCCTCCTCGCTGGGCGCGCAAGGACCTAGACGGCCTGGCAGGGTCGCCGGAAATCCGAACACGCGGGATCAACTCATCACCGCTATGCGGTGAAATCGCTTGACGTGCTCTGGGGGCGGCACTATAAGGAAGGAGAAGCGCGATTCTCAAAAGCTTCGCCTTCGTATCCGAGCCCTGCGTCTTGCCACGCGGGGCTCGAACTTTTATAGCCCGCCAAGTGGGCTATTCGCTCATAGTCATCTCCTGTCTCCTGGGTTGGTACCGACGCCCCCTTCGGACATGACTCCGTGCAACCACTCTCTCACAGCGGGAGTAGCCGCAAACCAGCCTCGTCGTCCAGGTAAGCGAAACAGGTCGATCGGCAGCCGTCCGGCTTGCCGTGCCTTGTAAAGGGCTTCGGTAGTGGAAAACCCCATGATGCGGGCAGTCTCTGCGCCGCTTATAACCGGTGTCCTGGGCAGGTACAGCTCAAGGTCCACTCGGGATTGGGGGTTATCGCCCATGACCAACGCCTCTCAGTCCGGATTGGTCCGGATTAAGCCCACTCGCCGGGGTACGGGCAGACGACGCGGGAGCCCATCCCTCTGACGGCGATCCGGGGTGTACTCACGGGCAAAAACTGGCATATTCGCACTGCCAAGTCAAGCGTAAGTCATTGTTTTTCCGTGTGATATACACGATACGAAAGACAAGTCCGAAACGGCTTCAGAACGGGCTTTAGCCGGCCGATCCGCGGTGACAGCAGAGTGGAGAAATCACCCTTGAACGGTTTTGGTTCGCGTAGTGGCTAAGAAGCAGAAATTCTCGCGGCGTGCGGACTAGAAAAGGAGAAGACGATGTCAGATGAGCACCATGACCCATTGGGCGAACAGATAGATGCTGGATTTTTAAGTGAGAATGGTGAGTTGGATTTCCTCGACCAGCTGTCGACGAGCACCATCGTTGCCATACTCAGATGCCCACCCGGTCCAGGCGAGGCAGACCCCAGACACAATCTGGTCGAGTGGGGGTATACCGATGGTCGGCATGTTGTTCCCCTCTTCACTTCGACATCTCGTGGACCGCCAGCCTTACCTTCCCCAGCGACCTATGTCCGGGTGCACATGCTTCGTTTGTTATTGAGCACAAACAAGCGGCGCTTTGTGATCAATCCGCTCTCGCCCGTCAAATATGAGATAAGCGATTTCGCGTACAAACGATTGCAGGCTCTTGCTGCAGCCGACCCGGAATTCGGGAGCCTTCCGTCGCATGACAGTCCGTGGGTGTTCCGATTGCCTGACGATAGCCTCTACCCAGTTGCCTACGCCTTGGCGTCCTGGTTTGTGTCCACCGGTTACATTGATGAGGCCTACATGTACGAATTGCATCACCCCAATCGTGACGTGCCGCCGCAGATTGTTCTCGCAGTAAATGCGGCGCACGAGGCTGTACTAGAGGACGCACTCATTCGAATCGCATGTGACGCAGGCCTTACCTCGAACATGTTTCAAGTTTGCTTCCTTCCCCAAGAGCCGTCCCATCGTGCGGGAATATCCGGCCTGCAACTCGAACCGTTTTACAGACGTCCCGCTTCGACGTGACCGAATTCAGCCGCCCTAATGGGGTCAACCCCGTCAACGCAGATACCTTCAAGAAGACCGATGACCGAACAATGAGGAGGACACGTCATGCGAGATCTTCCCAATCCGTCAGTCCAAACGGTGCCAATTTTCACTCGGATGAGCGAGCTGCTTAACCTGAAACTTGACTCTGAAGCCGATGTCGTCCGTGCGGTTTCCAGTGGTATCAGCGCCCGAACATACATGCGCGTGACGGCAAAGCTCAGGTTGCCACCCGGCCTTCTCGTCCCTGAAAGTACAGTGCGGCGCCGACTCGCTTCTAACAGCCGATTCGCCGTACACGAATCCGATCGTGTCGTGCGCCTGGCCCGTGTCTTTGCCGAGGCTGTGCAACTGTTTTGCAATGAGGAAGCCGCATTGAAGTGGCTCCGCACTCCCGCAAACTACATTCCCAAGCAAATTCCCATCACTCCGATGGCCTTAGCTGTAAGCGATAGCGGTGCCCGTCTAGTAGAGTCCCTGTTGTACCGAACAGCACATGGGATTTACTAGGGCGTGGCGTTCATCGGGGCCCGCGGACGAAGTAGGCTGGAACTGCTTATGATTCAGGGGGCGGGCCACCGCCCAGTCTCGCTCCGCGAGACCAACCCAAAGCCTAATGGCAACTTCGTCAAAATTTAGAGGATATGCAACATGGACGCTGAATCTGCAGCCACGGATGGTGGGAAAGAAAAGATGGCTTGGTATGCCATCGCCAAATGGCTAGTTACCGCAATCGCAATCCTTACACCCGTGTTCTATTTGAACGGGGTAGCCTTTCACGAAGGCTATCTTGGCTACTTTCACCTATCCTCTTCCATGTTCCCATCCGATGTCCCCGATACATTGACCTTTGCAGCGCTCGCCTGGATGGGAGGGGCAACCAGGGTCTTTACGGCCATCAGTGACACCTTCAAAATGCACTGGGCGGCCACCACTCTGGTGCCCGCTATTTCAATCGTGGTATTGGCTGTCGGCGCTTATTACCTTCGCCAGCTTGCCGAGCGCTGGCGTAGCTCACGATCGCATCAAGGTACTCGGTCGCTTTCGCTGCACCCTGCGGTAAAGCTGGCAGCCCTTTGGGTCTTCAGCGCCTTCTTCGGCGCCTATATGCTCTACACCCTGTGCCTTGTAATTGGCGCCACGCTCCTACTCCTTGTGGCACCTTTCCTGCACGTAGGAGCTGCAACGGCTGCGGAAGACTTCGCGCGAGGGTTTCCCAATGCGCCGGCGATCGTGGTCACGTCTCCTGACGGAGTGCTTCACTCATATCGGATCATGCAATGCTCCGATCGCTTCTGTGCCCTTTTCTCCCATGAGGAAGTAGTAACCGTACCGATAGGATCGGTAGTGTGGGCAACGTCCAGAGTGCAGCACAGTGATGGAGCCACCTCAACCCCGACGAACTCATCTCGATGATGCTCTGATAGAAGGTGAATAGACCCGACCATCGACAGTTTAAGCATCACTTCCCTTCCGGCATGTCGGTTACCGATCTCCTCGGCATATCTACAAGGGACTGGTGACTGGAGAGCCGATTTCGCGGTCGCAGACTAGGACCGCCGCGGAGAAAAGCATCGGCTATTCTTCGAAGCGGCAGGATCGGCGTCGGCGAAGAGAGAACGGCCAGGCCGATTCTCACGCCAAGAAACGCCCAGTGCAATATATATAGTAGGTTACAAAGCCTACGGAGAAAGGGATGTCCCAGTACTTTAACGACAGTCCAATTGAACGTCGGGAAGACGATTGTTATGGAGTCCACGCCTTTGCCGAGGCTCTGGCGACGAGTTTGCTTGGCATTGCCAAACCTGTCGGGAGCACCATTGCGGTGACCGGCCCGTGGGGCTCGGGCAAGAGCAGTGCCGTCAACTTGATTCGGGCAGAACTGCTCGAGCGAAAGGACGACACCTTGTCGGTCTTTGATTTTAAGTGTTGGTGGTACCGAGGCGAGGAAGCAATCGCCCTGGCGTTTTTGCAAGAACTGAACTCCGCACTGAAGAGCTCCTTGGGTGACAAGGTCAAAGACCTAGTGCCGGAAATGGGTCGCCACGTGCTTCAAGCCGGGCCGGTACTCGGCAGTGCGATCGCCTTGGCTACGACCAGCGGTTGGGGTGCCTTGGCCGCGGGCTCGGCAGCCTTCGCCAAGCGCTTTTTCCCCGACAAACCCTCGTTGGAAAAGACCTTTCGCAAGCTCTCCAAGACGCTCGAGGCGCAGGACCGGCGTGTGTTAATCATCATCGATGACATCGACCGGTTGGCCCCGGACGAGGCGTTGGGGGTGTTTCGGCTGGTCAAGTCCATCGGTCGCTTGCCCAACGTTATGTATCTGATGGTGTTCGATCGTGCGCTGGCCGATGCTGCGGTCAAGGAGCGCTTTCCTTCTGAAGGCCCTCACTTTCTCGAGAAGATCATCCAAGCCAGCTTCGAACTTCCTTCGCCAACGCCCAGCGATTTGCACAACGCGCTACTGACGGCCTTCCAGGAACGGTGCGGTACGCCTAAGGAAGAGCATCAGGTGCGTTTCATGAATTTGTTCTATGACGTGGTGGTTCCCTACCTCACCACGCCGCGGCACGTTACTCGCTTGATCAACGCGATCACTGTTACCTGGCCGCCAGTGGCCAACAACGTCAGCCACGCCGACTACCTCGCCTTAGAAACCTTGCGCCTGTACGAGCCCTCGCTCTACACGTCGATCCGGCAGCACCGGGATATTGTGACCAGCGCCAGTCGGGGTGGGTCGAGGGACAAGGCGCGCTTCGATCCGTTCTTGGCCGGCATGCCGAAAGAGCGCCTTGAAGGGCTGCAAATTGCTCTGCAGCGTCTGTTCCCGGCGTTCGAGGAAGTCACATACTCGGGGTTTCGCGAAAGCTGGGAATTGGAACGCCGCGTGTGCGTGGCCAAGCATTTCGATACCTATTTCAAGATGTCCTTGAGCGACGACACATTGCCCAGTAAGGAGATCCGGGAGCTTCTGGATCGATCGGGTGACAAAGAGTTCATTCAAGAGAGGTTGTTGCGTGCAGCGACACAGCTTCGGAGCAAAGCTAAATCGATGGTCCCGGTGGTGCTGGACGAGCTGACCAGTCATGGGCGACAAATCGCCAAAGACAAGGTGCCCGCGTTCTTCTCGGCCATCTTCGAGATCGCCGACGCGATTGATCGCGAGCAAGACGGAGAGCGTGGTTTCGCGATGGCTACGACGTCGCTGCGTATACATTGGCTCATTCGCCGCGTGACAGAAGATCGCTTCACGCTCGAGGAAAAGTCCGCGCTCTACTTGGCCGCTACCGAGCGCGCCACATTGGGCTGGCTGGTTGATTTTGTTTCTTCGGCCTACGCTGATCACTATCCCCGGCAGGGACGAGAGTTAGATTTAGCGACGGCACTAACGACGAAGGAAGCTTTGCCCGCCCTGATAGAGCGCGCGTTAAACGCGCTACGCCAGGCAGCCCAGGATGATTCGCTGCTACTCCAGCGAGACATCATGTATTGCCTGTACCGCTGGAGGGAGTTTGCCGGCGACGACGGTGCCGAAATGAAGGCTTGGCTCACCGACAGAATGCGCCGCGACGATGTCCTGGTGCGGCTGGCGCGCGCGTTGACTAGTGAGTCAAGGACGACAGGGCTGGGTGGGTTTGGCAGCCTCGGTGATCGCGTGTCACGCCGAGAGATGCGTGTCGATATTCGCAGCGACTTTGACTTGTTTGATCCAGACCAGTTTCGAACTGCACTGGAGCGTATCGCTCGCGAGCAGCGGCGGCCCGCAGAAGACCTCGAGGCCGTGCGGGTATTCCTGGAGGCGTGGGCGAGAAAGGGGTCGGAGAGATTTTGACCGATAGAGTCCATGCTAACGGTATGTAAAATTCGCTTCAGGACGCGATCGGCTGGTCAGTGAGCGGCCGGTTGGTCGATCACTGCGAACGGTGGGCTGATAGTGACAAATCTGTCCAAATGATCATGAAAGACGAACTCGGCATTTGGACGGAAATGACTGGCGAAGAGAGTCGATCGAAATTTCCCGGACTCTGGCGGCGTGCTATGGCGCTGCCGAGCTTGAATGATCTTCAGGCGGACCTGGTCTCTGGCTGGGCCCACCAGATGGAAATCAAAGTGCTCGATGTTTCGGAGCGTAGTGTTGGCATCTTCCGGCCCACTCCCGCAGTTGTTCTGCAGTCGGACGAGGGAATAGCCTGCTTTCCGAAAGTTGCGGCAACTGGTGACCCGCAATGGGTCGCCCACAAAGTCCATTTGGACCGGATCGCAAGCCTGTGGGAAAAAGTCGAGTGGTTTGCACCTCTCTGGGTTCCCCAGGGGAAGGTCAATGAGCTACTTCAGGCGATTGAGCACCGTTCCAAAGAGGACGCGCTGCGATTGTTTGAATATCACACATCAACGATCTACACGTTACCGTTTCAGGCAGTGTGCATCGCGCAATTCTTGCCTCAGTCTCGATCGCTTTCGGTATTTGCCCCGATCGCACGGGAAGCCTATCTCGCGTTCTATTCAGGGCACAGGGCCTCCAGCATTGCGGCGCTGATTCCGGTGATGGAAGGCGCGGTCAGTCGCATATCGAGCGAAGCCGCAGGGCAACCTGTTCTCGAGCAGGTCGACAAAATTATTGATCGGGCATGCATGTTGGCAGCCAGATCGCACTTCGGTGACATGTGGGTTCCATCCGAGTACCGCGAAAAAGATTACCTTTACGTGCAGGACGAACGAGTCTTTGTATTTCAAACCTTCCGGCGGTGGCTCGAGAATTCATTCTTTCGCCGTACCGGCGAGTATGACGGCCTCACTTGGTTAAACCGACACCTGTTCGCACACGGCGCATCAATGGACTGGCAGAAGCCGTCAAATTTTTCGCGTCTTGTGGTGGCTATTGCAACACTTGGGGTGATCGAGTCATGGCACGATGAGTCCAATCAGGTGCCGCTTATATTCCCTGGCATGGATGAGGACGGCAGGCTTCTATGGCAGCAGGCGATGTTGCAAGCGCAGGCCCAAATGGCAGTAAAGCAAATCGAACAACAAAATTATCGCCAGCATGGCAGGCTGGTACCTGCAATGCCTACCGACGACGGCGTCTTGCTACGAAAAGCCGTGCTTCAGCAGGAATGCATTGACGATCTGGTGCGACCTTTAAGAAACGCAGGCTGGAGCGTCGAGATTGGTGAGCCAGACGATCGTTCGCTATATGTCAAGGTCGCCGCCTCAAGCGGGCCTCAAAAACTGCGCATTGCGCTTTTGTATTCCTGCGCGACGGACAACGAGCTTTATCGAGAGCTCGCCCAAGAGGTCGACGCAATTCTCTACCGCGGATCTCCATATCATCAGCATCAATTTGCATACGGCATCAGCGTTCACGTCGGACCAGTGACTGGATGGCAGCCACCAATCCCTCAACGCTGAGCTAGCTGCCCGCAGAAGCGTCAGGCGGGATAGCTCACTCCAGGAATCGCAAACTTGCCGTTGGCTTGAGCTCCAAGGGGCTTTTCGACAATGCCAAAGAGCCCTTCAATTTCTATTTCAATAGCCAGAGTATGGTGATTCGAAAAGCTTCTCGTTATGTCCGCTCCGGGCGCTAACCAAGCGGCGTTTCCTGTCCTGAGCGCACAGTTAGGCGCCGCCACGTTGCAATTGTTCGAGCATAGCGAGTGTAGCCGCCTCGTAAGATTTGCTTGCAGAGACGCGGAACGAGTGCCCAAGAGCCTCAGCTGCTACGTTAAAGGCTTCTGACGTCGCGTCAATCAACTCCCATATTTCGTCTGGCTGAATGCCATGCATCTCATAGACAATAGCCCGCTCTAGAGCATGTTCGTTGTGCAGCACGGTGCGGTTGCGAATCCCGAGGATGCGTTGCACATGCGCGTTCATTGAGGCCAAGTCCCGCTGGACCTTATCCGCCACGTCAGCTCGCCCCTCGGCTCGTAAGGCGCTCTTCAACTCAGCTATGCCAGCGGCGCGGGTGTCACTGTCGTAAATCTTACCTAGAGCAACGAACACCAGCTTGTAATGGCCAGAATTCGAAGCATGGAAGAACTGGACATACTTGGAATCATTCATTGTGTCGTAAAACTCTGGCAACGCCAGGTTGCGCAACGCCCACCACACTTGAAAATGCGCGCGAGCGGCATTTGCTTCGTCGATAAGGTGGCCAAGAATTTTGAACGCGACGGTCATCGGTTGCGGGACATAGTGGTGGAACTGAGCGGCGACGCGACCGTTCGCCTAGAATTGTTAGGCACCGCTCTCAGGCCCTTTTCGCTTGAATTGCACAAGCTCATCAGCAGGTTTGTCTGTGTTGCCTGTAAGGAAG
Organism: Rhodanobacter sp. MP7CTX1; assembly: GCF_014205795.1. Lineage (GTDB taxonomy): Bacteria > Pseudomonadota > Gammaproteobacteria > Xanthomonadales > Rhodanobacteraceae > Rhodanobacter. The sequence continues at coordinate 22,713 of NZ_JACHCN010000003.1, read as the reverse complement.
GTGAGCCTCCCAAAACGCGATGAAGCGCCTGGTAGAACTTTTGACGTATGACCACAGCCGCCTCCCACTCGATACCGCTGCCTTTTGGACCATGCGCATATCCTCCTTTGTGATTTCAGATAGAAGAGCGATCACTTCGGTAACCCCAAACCCCAGCAGGAAACCCGTGGGGCCAAAAACCGCATGTGTACAGCCCGCCATCATCAGTCTCAGGAGGCCACCTCTGAGAGACGCAATTTCCGCGTTTCGACAGGTACGAGTTTAGTTACTTGTGCTGCCCAAGCCCAGCGGTAGTGTTACGCGCCGGCAAAGCCGTCAGCCACGAACGCCGACTATGAGGCCCAAATGCCCAGGCATTTTTCCGAAACAGGATTGTTAGAGCCGGCTGCTACTGCACACGGGGAACTTCTGTGTCGTCCGAGGCCTTGAGCAAGGCTCAGCCTTGCTGGGAGGACGCGCCTTTACGCATTGCGTCGAGCGTCGGGCCAACCTGGTTTTTGGCGTGGTCGGCCGTCTTTTTCTGCGCGGCCTCGTATGCACTGACGTTGAATCGAAACTTCAACTCTTCGCGCATCAATGCCAGCACAGGGACTCGTGGGGGGGAAGCCACTCTTGCCCGACTAGTTTTCGCCTAAGATTACAAGCCGCACCGAACTCGCCACAGCGTCGGGGTATGGCCGTGGCACAAGCGAAACCGCCATGTTTGCCCCACCAGCACGCTAAAGGAATTGAAACGATGAGCCAGGAAGCTTCGAACGAGATAGCGAGTTGCATGGGTCTCATTGATAGCATGCTGCGTGAGCTGTTCCCAGATGACTACGATGCACGATGCGTGTACGCCGCCTTCGGTCTTTCCTCACTACTCAGACAATTGGGCCTCGACGCCCGTATTGTTGGAGGTGATTTTCTTGCATTCGTCGTCTCGAAGGACGGCCGGCAAGCAAATTTTCAGGGCTTCGGGCAAGGAAGCGATTTAGCGCTGCCGTCGCATTTCTGGGTCGAGTCCTCGGGGCGACTCCTCGACCTAGGCCCCCACTATTTGCCTCGTAAATCCAGCTTTCCCGCTGCGACCATACCAGCGATAGCGCTGCCACTTGCTCAGTGCCCACTATTCCTCCGATATCGACCGAAATTTCGCTATGAGCCCGACGTACAACTAGCGTCGAACGACACCATCACTGGCCGCATGCAAGCATTTCTTAAGGAGTGCAATAGCCGGTGGGAACAGGGAATACGCCCGACGCTACCGACTTGGATTTTCAGCGGAAAAGAAGCGTTGCAGCGAGCCATGACCCGCAGAGACCCTTGGGCACACGGCGCGATCAAATTTGCGAGGTATGCGCGAATCGAAAAGCTTCCGTTCTAGATGCTACGTCCTTCCGAAAAATACTTCTTCACGTCCGATCTCCTCAAGTGTGAGGTAGGACCTCTAATGCTTCGTGCTACTCAATTCCAGACGGACGTCGCCTGGCACACGCCCAGAAAATGAACACACATGCGGATCAAAACCGAATGGACATGAACGGGCTCGGCAGTATGACCAAAGAGCGAATGGATGCCCAGCTAAAGCAAATGGAAACGTTTGTTGGCTTCTATACATCTGAAGGATTTTGGGTCGATGAGGCGATTGACCCCTACAACTTTCAAAGCGCACACCGTCTAGCAGGAATAATTCCCGAAATCGCCGTTCAAACAGTAAACGACACGTTTAAAGCACTTGTGTCGACGTCCCCCCGGTTTTGAGTAGCACAGCGATTTGGAGTCCAATCCCTCAACCCAAGGAGATTGGACGTGAAGAAGCGGTTTACCGAAGAACAGATCATCGGCTTCCTGCGCGAAGCGGAAGCCGGCATGCCGGTGAAGGAGCTGTGCCGCCGGCACGGCTTCAGCGAGGCCTCGTACTACCTGTGGCGCAGCAAGTTTGGCGGGATGAGCGTGCCCGATGCCAAGCGCCTGAAGGAGCTGGAGACGGAGAACGCGCGGCTGAAGAAGTTGCTCGCCGAGCACGTGCTCGAGAACGAGGTCATCAAGGAAGCGTTGCGAAAAAAGTGGTGAGCGCACCGGCTCGACGCGAGTTGGTGCGGCACATAGTGGACAAGGGCTTGAGCGAACGCCGGTCGCTGGCGATCGTGGGCATGAGTGCCAGTGCGTATCGCTACGAGACGCGCCCGGATGGTAACGAGGATCTTCGACAACGGATCGTGGCCCTGGCACAGCGGCACAAGCGCTACGGCGTGGGGATGATCTACCTGAAGCTTCGACAGGAGGGACTGCTGGTGAACTACAAACGCGTGGAGCGTCTGTACCAGGAAGCGAAGCTGCAGGTGCGCCGACGCAAGCGGAAGAAAGTGCCAGTAGCTGAGCGGCAACCGCTGTTGCGGCCGTCGGCACCCAACGAGGTATGGTCGATGGATTTCGTGTTTGATCGCACGGCGGATGCTCGTGTCATCAAGTGCCTAACCGTGGTCGACGATGCCACCCACGAGGCAGTCGTTATCGAGGTTGAACGGGCGATCTCCGGCATGGGCCTGGCGCGCGTGCTGGATCGTCTTGCGCTCAGTCGCGGCCTGCCCAAAGTCATTCGCAGCGACAACGGCAAAGAGTTCTGCGGCAAGGCCATGGTCACCTGGGCACACGAACGTGGCGTGCAGCTTCGCCTGATCGAACCAGGCAAGCCCAACCAGAACGCTTATATCGAATCGTTCAATGGCCGCTTTCGCGATGAATGCCTCAACGAGCACTGGTTTCCCAGCCTGTTACACGCACGCACCGAGATCGAAAGCTGGCGTCGGGAATACAACGAGGAACGACCCAAGAAAGCACTCGGCGGACTGACGCCTGCCGCCTATGCAAAACAGTTACAGTAATCCCGGACTCTAATTCGCTCCGCTACTGAAAGCGGGGGGACGTCGGTGTGTATCGATGGCCTAGTTCTTCTGAGAATGGACCATCTAGCGACATCCATACCTAACATGGGCGACCCCAACAAGCTCAACGAGTCTGTCCAGTGGTGGGATGAGCACTTGGACTACGCGAACACTTTGCTACTTCTTATCGAGTCTGAATCACTCAAATGCACGATTTCGCAGGAGGCCTTAGCCGATGCAGTGTCGATCTCTGATACCTGTAGAGTCGGCTTCCTGGACGGCTCGGTGGTTAATCGAAGATATCCTCGACGCTGGTCGCCTCTGCGCGCACGAAGCGATCTGACTGCATGGATAGCCGGCGGAATGAAGACGCCTTTGACCACCAATGAGACACTCGATGACTTGGCGCTTTGGCGCGTGGTCAAGAGATCGGTGATTGTAGACGCCCTAGATAGTTTTACTTTCGTGTCGAAAGACGCCGATTTGGTGAAGAGACTATCGTTCATTGCAAAAGCGAAGACAGCCTACAAGAACAACGACTACAAGGTCTCCTTCACACTTCTATGGTTCGTTATCGAGTCTTCCGTCAAGGCCATCTTTGGCCCTCGGTCACAAAAAAACGGCCGCCCCATTCCAGTCAGCAAAATGGTCAATGAACTCCGTGACACCGGCTTGATTCCTGCCAAGATTGCCGACCTGGTGGACACACTTCGCAAGCTCCGTAACCAATTGGTGCATGAACCTGGATCAACCGTCTGCCACGCACATGACTGCATGCAAGCAGTCCATGCAGCGACTCAACTCGCGACGGTCACCGCCAACATCGATTTAAGGATGAAATGGGAGACTGGAGTGCAGTTTTGAGGTTGGGTGTAAACCACCTCTGGGAAATCACCGAGAGCCTCGATCTCTCGGAAAAGTCCAGGGCTTCATTGGGTGTCAATCGGTCGATATCGTCGACAAAGAACACAAAGCGCTTGCCGACGGCCCGCAAGGATCCCGCCGCTTTCTTCTTCACCTTGGGCACCCCTTGAGGCTCGACCAATCCTCTTAGTTTGGGGATGTATCCAGCCAGCCATCTGACAGGCGCCTTCGCCCAGTGAGATATTTTCGGAAGATAAGCGAGTACGCTTTGGTTTCCTGGCTACGAACGTTCCTTCCTGCTACTACGTGACGGTAAACAACTACGAGTATTTGAGCGGGCGAACTTGAATGCGGGGATCCAGCTTTGATGCACACTCGCGTGAGGTGCTCACTGGCCGGTCGCGCTATTCTCTTTGCCTCTTCGTGGATCGAGGATGCGCTATGGCGAATATCGAATTACGAGATCTGCATTTGGTGAAAAAGGCGCTCGCTATAGCAGTGTTGGCGATCGAGCGCCAATCCGGGCCGTTGCGGCCCGGTTCCGATCAGCACGAAATGAAACTGTTGCTCGACCGATTGACCTCAGACTCGGAAATCGAGCACTACACCCGCTCCGCGTGGATCGCGGTGACAGGTGGGTTGCCACCACAATGAGGGGGAGAGAAGTTGCCCGCATGCCGCTGCGCAAGCCCACCACGATCGTGCGAACTTTTCCTGATCAGTTGCCAACCTATCGCTTCATGATCAGAAGGGAATCGAATCATCAAGGTCGCTCCTGAATCCTTGAATAAGATCCACGGTGTCGGACTTTCCACGCTCTTCGTATGCCTTGATCCATGATGCCGCCACCCTGTCAGCGGCCTGCCAGAAGGCATAGTCAGACTGGGCTATCGTTTCAATCGCTATGATCCTTGCCTTCTTCTTCAATTGTTGTTCGATGCTCGGCGACAGAATCGATAACATGATTGGCCCGAACCAGCGCCGTGCGTCCTCAGGTACTAGAAATTTGCCGATCCCGGCGAGGACAGCTAAGTCTTCGTCTCTGAGCAAGTTACCGATCGATCCGAAGATATGCTCCTTGACGATCGCGAGGTGTTGCGGACTCAGGTGCTCCAGGTCGGACCCCTTGAAGAAAGCCATTCGGTAGGTCGCAATAACTTCACCATCCTCTTCCCGCAGCAAACGCGCGAAGCGATCAGCTACTTCCGTTTTCCGAGAAGCGGAAAGCGACTCAAATATCGTTCGAAAGGCTGCCTCGATGCGTTTCGCTACCTCTTGACCTTCGAAATACCCTAGATGGGCCCGATGTGCTTTGGGGAGAAGGTCAGTGAGAAGTCTGACGCGCTGAGCCTCCCGCACTTCGTCAAGAAGGTGCCTCAATATCGACTGAATTTGGAAATCTTTCTCGATCTTCTGGAGAATCTGCTCAGCAGTCAGACCTACCGTGTCTCTTCTGGTTTGCGCGATGTCGTCAACGATCAGCTCGATCAGTGCAACCGCGATTTCACCGGACGCGCGGTTTGGCGCCTTCTCTTCGAGTCGAATCATTCGGCCTGGGTGGATCAGGTTTCTATATGACCGGACGACAGCGCACAGATCCGCCGTTCGGTCGGAAATTGCGCCATCCTCCTTGCAAGCAGCAATGGCTTCGGCGAGGTCCATTTTTAGGGGATTCTTTCCGGGCGGCCCGTCGGGCTTCGAAAGCAGATAATCGACAAGTAAGCATTCGACGATGCTACCAGCCATGACCTGGGCGCTCTTCCAAGCTCCCACCTTGGCGGCTTTTTGCATTTCCTCGTAATCGCCTTGCAGCGAGTTGCGAAGGTCCACCGATTCAATGTAGTCAAAGTTGGGCAAGAGACATTGTGAGCCGACGCCGGCTGCCCAAACGCCATGTGTCGCGAGTACCGGCCCGTCTAGACCGGTTTACTTCCTTCCAGCCAGCACGTAACTACATGCTGCACGACCGTCGTCGCGAGATCCTGCCATACCAGTTTTATGCAGAAAATCTAAGCCAACAAGCATTGGCTTGTAGCTAAACCCTCGTGTCTGATCCCCATGCATGGCAATCACGCCACCGTGCCCGCTTGGCAATCCTTGCAGTACCGCCATACTGGTCGCTAGTGATACATCGATGATTTCCATACTGGGCAATGTTAGCCACGCATGGATGTTGACTAGCCCTCCAGTGCGATAGGTCCGTAGTCTATCTTCGATGAACATCTCATCGAAACGGAACATCCCATTCTCAGTGCCGTCGTCGACCCAACCGTTTGTGTAAAGAACAGGGCAGCCAAGCCATTCTTGAATCACTGGCAGCAGACGATAGTGAATGGCCAAGCACTGACCCACAACGTCGCTGAAGTCCAATTCACCCAAGCCCCCACGTACGATGTAAGGAAACTGAGCGTGCGCAGTGGCATCGAGCCACCGACGTTCTGATTCAAATGCATACGCGGGAACAGCCAGGCCCAAACGACGTGACCTTTCTTCGGCGGAGCGGAAATCTTCTGTGTAGGGCATCAGATTGATCCGAAACAGGGCGAAACTCGAGCGACATGGCCCTCAAATACCTTTGACATGTCCACTCCATTTACCTTCACACATGGATCGGCAGACAGTTCAGAAACTTTAGCGAAGTAACTCCATAGTGATTACAGGAGACGTATACAGAGCCACTAACGATTGTGGCACGCCCTTGCTTCCGCGAAAACGAGTAGGCCTCCTCGCCCTGTCGACTCCCCTTAAACTTGATCCAGGCAAAAACAGAGATCTCCCGGCGACGGCGCGATCCCGAAGAAGTGGAGATGATGGCGGTGGCGCTGACCACGCAGTGCCCCTATTGCATCGAAACCCACAGGGGGGAGGCGTTTAAGGCCGGGCCACCAAAGTGGAGCATGCCGAAACCGCGTTCGTCGCTGCAAACCTGCGCGCCGGTGGGACCGTCACCCATGCCACGCATCTGATCTCGGAGTAAAGTGGGGCGGGCATGGGCAGCCAAGCGCCGTCCATGCCCGCCCGATCGTCACGGCCGACCCGGCGCCAAGAGATGCGGCGTAGCGAGTACGGGTTGCACGCCACCCTGGTCTCGTTGACGTTTCACAGCCCGGTTCCGTTTACCAAGCTTTGTTGTCGTCAATCTCAAAGGCCGCGTTGCGGCCCAAGCTATCGGAGGTCCACATGATGAGCAGCGCTGCAGTTGAAACCCCGCATGCACGGGGTGTGGATATGAAGCTCGAGATCATCGTCATCCCTGTTTCGGACGTTGATCGCGCCAAGCGCTTTTACGGTGGCCTGGGGTGGCGGTTAGACGCTGATTACCCTTCAGAGGATGGCTACTTCCGCGTGATTCAGTTCACCCCGCCCGGTTCCGGGTGCTCAGTCATCTTCGGCAAGAACGTCACCGCGGCCACCCCCGGATCCGCCCAGGGCCTCTACCTGATCGTCTCCGACGTCGAGGCAGCTCGTAAAGAACTGGTCGGTCGCGGCGTGGAGATCAGCGAAGTATTCCACGACGCCGCTGGCGTGTACGCCGGCCAGGACGAGCCTTACCTGTTCGGGAGGGTCCGGGTTAGCGGTCCGGATCCCGAACGTAGCAGCTACCGCTCGTTCGCCTCGTTCAACGATCCGGACGGCAATGGCTGGCTGTTCCAGGAACTCACCCATCGAGCACCCGGCCGCATCGACACGGATGTCACGACATTCACCTCATCGGCGGATCTCGCGGCTGCGCTGCGGCGGGCGGAGGCTGCGCACGGCGAGCACGAGAAGCGTACCGGCGGCCAGCGCGATGAGAATTGGCCGGACTGGTACGCGGAGTACCTCATCCGCGAGCAGGATGGGAAGGGACTGCCCTTGTGATGCGGCGGCTCTGATGGGCGCTGTCACCATCGCTGTGGTCGATGCCTCGCCGGCGCGACTGCAAGAAATGGCCCTGGACCGGCTAATCCTACGGACGCCCCGAAAGTGGAAAGACACCCGCTGGGTGAGCCCCACGCTGGACGATGACGACCTCGACTCGTTTGTCGATGCGCTCCTCCGGCGTCTGGCCTCGTTCGACCGTGAAACGTTGGTCGCGGCGAAGGCATGGATCAATCAGTTCTGGACGCGGACAGCAGCCGAGCTTTAGTCGAGCATCGACATGTTCTTCTCAATCCTCGCATGGTCCAGCACGCAGGCCGTTCCAAGGTCGGCAGTATGGGTTACGGTGCTCCGAGCGACTTCGAATTGAACTTCGGCCGATACCGTCCTGCGGGCGGGCAGGCAACGAGGACACTGATGCGCAACCCGATGATCGTCGCCCTGGATTTCAGAACTCGGCGCCGATGGCACCAGAGGTGAGCTGACACCAATCAGGCGGCCTCGCGCGCCGAGTTGTTCAGACATTCCCTACGGACGGTCCCTACGCACGATAAACCCCTCGTTTCTCTGATGCGAGCGAAGCGTTAGGTCAAGGGACTCCCAGTCGTCATAACGATTGCTGTCTGGCACCCGATGGCCAAGAACTTTGACGAACCAAAGTAGTTCAGGCTCCCGACTGACATAAACATAGGCTGGAAGTGCCATCATCTCCGGGGAAGTCCATTACTTCGCGCTCGCGCCGTCGTTGAGCTGACTTAGGTAGCGACCAAAGTTCAGCTCAAGATCGCTATAACGGCCAACACCAAGCGCCGCAAGTTTGGGAGCACGCGTTGCCGCGCCTGGCCAACGATAGGCGCCAAAGAAGGCCTGCTGGGATTCGTTGACTGACGCGGATGACGGCTCATCATAATGCGCATTGAGAAGGCGCTTGGCCTCCGAAAGAGCTTGCTTATCGAAGGACGCGATTCGGCGAGCAAATGCGTCGACGAAACCCTCAAACTCTGCGTCGGGGACAGCGCGGTTCAGCCATCCGTACATCTCGGCCGTCACCGCATCAAAGTCGTCCGCTCCCAAGATGACTTCCAGCGCGCGCCCTCGCCCGACCAGACGAGGCAATCGTTCCAACGCACCGCCGCCCGGAAAAAGGCCAACCCCGACTTCGATCTGCGCCAGGATAGCTTTCTCCCTGCTGCCAAAACGAATGTCACAGGACAGCGCAAATTCGGCGCCTACGCCCCGCGCCCGCCCACGGATCGCTGCAACCGTCACCACCGGAACCCTGGACAGCCGGTCGACGAAGTCGACCCACGGATAGAGACCGTTCGGCCGGGGCGTGACTATCGTGTCGAGCCCGGCCGAGGCGCTGAAGTGCGCGATGAAGAATTCGGGGTTCGCGCTGTCGAAAACAATCACACGCAGATCCGGATCAGACTCCATGAGTTCGATGAGGTTCAGTAGCTCGGGCACCGTGGCCGCATCGAGCAGATTGATGGGGGGATTATCGAAGGTCACGCGCCAGTACGCGCTGTTCTCGCGGGTGATTTTCAGCTGTTTGAGGGAAGTATCCATGGTTGAAAAGCCTCGCTGCCCGGTTAGATCCTGCAATCACTAAGCGCTTACGACTTACTGGCCGTCCACCAGGCGCGGCACTTCCAAAGGGTTGGCGTCGCGTAGCGCCTCTGGCAGCAGGTTGTCCGGAAAGCCTTGGTAGCTGATCGGCCGCAGAAACCGCTCGATCGATGTCATGCCGACCGAGGTGAAGCGGCTGTCCGAGGTCGCCGGGAAGGGTCCGCCATGGATGGAGGCGAAGGAGACCTCCTGCGGATGGGAGAAGGCATTTACGACCACACGTCCGGTGCGACGCTCAAGCAGAGGCAGAAGGCGACGAGCCAGCGCCGTATCACCGGGCTCCAGGTGCATGGTTGCAGAGAGCTGTCCGCGGAGCGAGCGTGCGATGGCCAATAGCTCTTCCTCATTGCGGGCTTTCACTAGCAACGCAGCCGGACCGAAGACCTCTTCCGCCAACGCCGCGTTGGACAAAAAAGCCTGTCCATCAACCTCGAGCAGCACTGACTGTCCATCGAAGGCCGCTTGTGATGTGCCGCCCTCGGCGACACGGCAGGCCCCTTCGCCTTCCAACCTCGTGACGCCGCGCTCATAGGCCGAGTGAATACCCGGTGTGAGCATAGTGCGCGCCGGTGCACCGGCAACGCGCTCGGCCATGGCATCACGCAGCGCATCGAAACCCGGGCCTTCGATGGAAATAAGAATGGCCGGCTTGAGGCATGCCTGGCCCACGTTGACTAGCATTCGTTCCGCGAAACCATCGCCAATCGCTGCCCCTCGCGCTGCCTGCGCAGCGGGAAGAATGAAGGTGGGGTTGACGCTTGTCATCTCGGTGAATACCGGGATGGGGTCCGGGCGCCGTTGCGCGCGTCGATAGAGGGCCATCCCACCCACCTCTGAGCCGGTGAACGTCACTGCTTTGACGAGCGGATGATCGACCAGTGCTTCGCCGATCGCATTGCCTTCGCCGCGCAACATGGAGAAGACGCCCTCATGCAGCCCGCTCTCGCGCACCGCATTGCGGATAGCGCGCGCCTGGATTTCCGATGCGCCGGGATGGGCGTTGTGGGCTTTCAGGATCACCGTTGCGCCCGATGCCAGCGCGGACGCCGTGTCACCACCCGCCACTGAATAGGAGATGGGAAAGTTGCTCGCACCGAAGATCGTTACCGGGCCAATCGCCATCTTCTGGAGGCGATGATCCATGCGTGGCCGGGGTTGGCGTTCCGGCAGTGCGGGATCGATGGAGAGTTGCAGGAAGCGGCCCTTTCGTACCACATCCGCGAATTGGCGGAACTGTGTCGCCGCTTTAGCTGCCTCGGCTTCGAGTGGTGCTTCGGCAAGGCCAGTTTCCAGCGATGCGCGTGCGGCCAGTTCCTTGCGCACGGCATCCAGGTTGTCTGCAATACGCTCGAGGAATTGAGCGCGCTCTGTGAGTGAAGTGTGGCTGTAGCTGTCGAACGCATCGTCGGCGAGCAAGGCTGCCCTATCGACTTCAGCCAATCCACCGAGCGCAAACTCCGGCTCGATAACCTGGTTCGTCGCGGGATTAAGCGCCTTCATGGTTCCTTCGGTCGCCGCGACTTCGCTGGCGCCGATAAATAGCTTGCCTGTCAGTTTCATGATGAGTCACCTTTAAGTTGTTGCCGCAAAGCACGCGATGCGCGGCTTAGTTGGCGGGCCTTTTAAGAGTTAGAGCATGCAGATGCCGGTGAATCTTCCGGATCCCGAGATCAGTCGACTCCAGCGCCGGCCGTCGAGATAACCGACCTGGATGTTGCCGCCGAGGTCGGCCACAAACATGCGGTTCGTATCGGGATCGAGTGCCAGACCAATAGGCTGATCCAGACCCATCGTAAGCACCTCAGGTGTGCTGTGGGCGCCAGTGACTGGATCAATTCGGGCGCGGTAAGCGCTGCCGCCGCCTGGACCACGAGAGCGATCGGTCCAGTAGAGACTGTCGCCGCCCGTGTTGAACTCGAGGTCGACTGGTTCAGGCAAGTTGTCGATCAGAAGCTCAATTTCCGAAGTGGCATACGGACGGCTTGGTCTATCCATCGGCGCGCGGAAGATGCGGCCATGGCCGCCACTGGGTGGCCCCTTCTGTGTCCAGTACACCTGACGCCGGTCGAGATCGAGCGCCATGCCTACGCACCAACGTGTCGCATCGCCGCGATGGACCTCTGCATCACCGGTTACCACCAACGCCTCGACTGAAGTGCCGTCGAGATTCGCCCGCATGATTCGCATACCTTCCCGATCACACCAATAGATATGGCCGTTTGCCATGTCGAGGCGAAGTTGCTTGGGCGTGCGCGTCGCGCCTTCGGCAACGATGGTCGTGCGCTCGCTGCCATCCAGTCGCGCGCGTTCGATCGATCCGTTCGCGTCCTCGAAGGTCGGCCCCATGTTCGTCCAGTACAGGTAGCCGGCCTCGCCATCCACCACAATGCCATCCGGGTGGGGGCAGCCATCGACCAGGACCGTAAGGTCGCTGCCGTCCTCCCGGGCGGTTATTACTGCGCCTCGGGACTGGTCGAGGAAGAAGAGTCGATGTGTCATGGCCGTCGCTCGCTTACTTGGTCAGGTTCGCGACGAGCTCGTCCGTCGTCACGATCGAGTGTGCGAAAGTGGGGCCATTGAGCTCATGCGCGGCGTGCATCATCTCCGGCTTGAACGCCGCCGTGGCATCGCGGACCAGTGTGACGTGGTAGCCCATCTCACTTGCATAGCGTGCCGTGCACTCAATGCATGTATTCGCCAGAAGGCCCGCGACGATGACGTGCGTGATGCCCTTCTGCTTCAGGCGGAAGTCGAGGTCGGTGTTGGCGAACCCACTCGAACCCCAATGCTCATGCACGATGGTGTCTCCCGCCTTCGGTGTGAAGTCCGGATGCCATTCACCACCCCATTCGCCGCGTGCGAAGTGGTGGCGCTGGGATACCTTCACCTGGTTGGGATTGGGGTGGTCCCAACCTTCATAGTCGCCCGGCTCCCAGCGGCGGTGCGGAACGAAAAAGACGGGAACGCCGTGGTCGCGCAACTCGCGGTCAAGCTTGCGCAGGTTGTCGAGTAATCCGACTTCGTCGGCAATCGGCTTGATGAAGGAATACACCTTGCCACCATCGGACAGGAAGTCGTTGTACGGATCGACCAGCAGGTAGGCAGTTCGATTGGCGGGATATGTGGTCTTAGACATGGCGTGTCTCCTAGTGGGAAGAAGTGCCGGTCGCTGCCGAGTGGAACTGGTCTTTTGCGCGGGCCGGGAACGGGGAGAGAAATTAGGCCCTTCCAGATCCGCCCACTAGACGGTAAATTCGGTAGGCATCCTTCCACCGGTGAGAGGCTGTGGACCGATTTGAAGCCATGACGATCCTTTTGGCAGCGGTAGACACAGGCAGTCTTTCCGCAGCCAGTCGCCAACTGCACATTCCGCTGGCCACCGTCAGCCGTCGTGTATCGGAATTGGAAGAACACCTCCAGGTCCGTCTGTTGTTGCGAGGCACGCGAAAGCTCACCCTGACCGATGCTGGCAGCGATTACGTCACCTCGTGTCGCCGCATCATGGAAGACATCGTGGAAGCCGAGCGCACGGCGACGGGCGAATATCGAGCGCCCCAGGGAGAGCTGATCATTAGCGCGCCACAGGTCATTGGCCGTCATCATGTAGTTCCCGTGCTGGTGGAGTTTCTGCACGCGTATCCGGAGATTCGCGCTCGCATCCAGTTGAGCGACCGCGTTGCAAACTTGCTGGAGGAACATGTCGACGTCGCCGTGCGCGTTGGCGAACTTCCCGATAGCGACATGATCGCCACACGCATCGCACTTATCAGCCGCGTGCTGTGCGCTGGTCCCGCCTATTTGAAATCGCGCGGCATGCCAAAAGAGCCGATCGATCTTGCCTCACACGATTGCATTACCTACGACGGATATTCCGCCGCAGACAAATGGGAGTTTCGTTCGGGCCAAACCTCTCAGGTGGTCCAAGTATCCTCTCGCCTCACTGTGAATTCGGCGGAGGCAGCCGTCATTGCTGCCATCGCCGACGCCGGCATCGCCCGCGTCCTATCGGACCAAATCTTCGATCCACTGAAGTCAGGGGTACTGGTCCGGTTGCTTGAGGCATTCGAACCAACGCCCATGCCTGCAAGCCTGGTGTATCCGAAACAACGCCACGTACCGCTCAAACTGCGCGCATTCCTTGACTTCGTAACGCCACGACTGCGGGAACGTCTTGGCTATAAAAATTCGTAAAGTCCTCAGGTCAGCGTACACGGCGATCAGACCACCCTTGGGATGATCTTCCGCGAAGCGCTAGGAAATCTCCTCTGAGTCCTTCGGCAACAACTTCAGCTTATCTACCATCCTGCAAAGTTCGGCGAGCGATGCAACTTTGACCTTGCGCATCATGTTGCAGCGATGAACCTTCACCGTGGCCTCCTTAATGCCGATGTCAGCGGCTATCTGCTTGTTCAAGCGACCCTTCGCAACCTCAAACAAAATCACGCGCTCACGCGGCGTCAATACATCCAATCGCGCCCTCAATGCGATCTGAGTTTCGTCCTTCTCGCGCCGCGCGCGGTCGCGGGCAAGGCCAAGATTTACTGCGTCAAGCAGATCCTGATCGCGGAACGGCTTGGCGAGAAACTCCACGGCGCCCCTCTTCATCGCTTGCACAGTCATCGGAATATCACCGTATGCGGTGATAAAAATTATCGGTAGACCTATGCCTTTTGCGGCAACGTCTTTCTGGAAATCCAGACCACTCTGCCCAGGTAACCGCACGTCGAGCACAAGACAGCTAGGAGCATCGGGCAGTTCCGCTCCCTGAAAATCGGCGATCGACGCAAAGAGGTGGGTCTGCAGACCCATGGACCGCAGTAACCGTCCGAGCGAGGCACGAAAGGGTTCATCGTCATCGACGACCAACACGTGACCGCCCGAATTTGCCACCGACACCGATTTCGTTCGCGACCCAAGGTCCACGGAACGCACCTCACTTCCATCGCAGCCATCTGCTGCAGTTCGTCGTAGTCCCCGTGCGAGGGAAGTCTAGTCCAACCATTGGCCTGCGGAGCGCCGAACTACCTAAACCAAGGTTTAGAGCCCGACGCTCCCGGCAGCGCTATGCTTGCGTCAAGAAGCGTTACCGAACCGCGCCCTTGGGCGCGGCGTACCGGCTGCGATAGGCGTGTTGGAGCCTCCATTGTCTGAGCGATCGCTGATCTCCATCGTTGACGACGACCAGTCCTTTCGCGACTCCATGCGAAGGCTGCTGAAGTCGCTTGGCTACGCTGTCGCGGTGTTTCCTTCCGCCCTCGAATTTCTTGCCTCCCCCAAGATCTCGGCCACCGCCTGTCTCGTCGCGGACATTCATATGCTTTCAATGTCGGGCATTGATCTTTACCGTCACCTGATCAAGAAGGGGCAACCGATTCCGACTATCCTGGTGACGGCTTACCCCGATGACCGGGTTCGCGAGCAACTGCTGGCCGAGGGCGTCGATTGTTATCTTTACAAGCCGCTGGACGAGAGCCATCTCATTGGCTGTTTACGCTCTGCATTTGCCCGCGGTAGCGCTCCGACATAGACAACGAATGATTTACTTTTGCGGCACGAGGCGAAGGAAGATGACGGTCAGCCAACCGGTGCCGATCGCGAGCATGCTGGCCCCGAATTCCAAACATTCCGCGTAGCTCACAAAACCCTACAGTGCTTTCGAATCACTGACGGTAACAGGCAGATGAAGGCTTCTTCCTTGCTAGGCGCCGGTTGGGAAAATGGATCCCTTGAGGTGCTATGGGAAGACGCCGAACGCGCGTTCTGTAGAACAGGGCGCGGTGAGGGTGGGAGCGATGCGTACGCATTCATACCTCTCCCTGGCGACGACGAGCATTCGGCAGGTGAGGTCCTCAGCCGCATGACGCACGAATTTCAGCTCAAGGATTACCTCGACTCCGACTGGGCACTGCGCCCCTTGGACCTCGTCCGTGAACGTGGACGCATCCTGCTGGTTGTCGACTACGAAAAGGGCGAGCCCCTAAACCGGCTGATGCGTCACCCTATGGAAATTGGGTGGTTTTTGCGGGTGGCGGCGTCCCTTGCGGCTGCGCTTGGCCACCTCCATGGCAGCGGCCTCATCCATAAAGACATCAAGCCGGCAAACGTGATTGTGGATCCTGCGACTGGGCAGGTCCGGCTGACTGGGTTCGGCATTGCCTCTCGCCTGCCCCGAGAGCGGCAAGCGCCCGAGCCTCCGGAATTCATCGCCGGAACGCTCGCTTATATGGCACCCGAGCAGACTGGAAGGGTAAACCGCTCGGTTGATTCCCGTAGCGACCTTTACTCCCTTGGGGTGACGTTCTACGAGATGCTGACCGGCAGTCTTCCGTTCATGGCATCCGACCCCATGGAATGGGTTCACTGTCACGTCGCGACAGAACCGAAGAGGCCAAGCGAGCAACTGGAGAGCATCCCGGCATGCATCTCTGCCATCACCATGAAACTGCTCTCCAAGACTGCCGAAGAGCGATATCAGACAGCGGCCGGCATTGAGAGTGATCTTCGACGCTGCCTCTGCGAGTGGGATGAATACGGTCGTATAAGCGACTTCGAACTGGGCACTCAGGACATGCCCGATCGGCTCATGATCCCGGAGCAGCTCTACGGTCGTGACCGTGAACTCGACACCCTTCTCAACGCGTTCGACCGCATCGTTGCCGGCGGAAGACCCGAGTTGGTACTCGTCTCCGGATACTCTGGCATCGGCAAGTCCGCCGTGGTCAACGAGCTGCACAAACCACTGGTTCCTCCCCGCGGGCTGTTTGCCGCGGGCAAGTTTGACCAGTACAAGCGCGACATCCCGTACGCCACGCTGGCCCAAGCCTTCCAGAGTCTTATCCGGCCGCTACTCAGCAAGAAAGAAGATGATCTGAGCAGGTGGCGCGATTTGCTCTGTGATGCGCTTGATCCAAATGGTCAACTCATGGTGGATCTCGTTCCGGAGCTAAAGCACATCATAGGCGAGCAGCCACCCGTACCCGAACTGCCACCACAAGATGCGCAACGTCGCTTCCAGCTCGTATTTCGGCGATTCATAAGCGTCTTCGCCCGACCTGAGCATCCGCTGGCACTTTTTCTCGACGACTTGCAGTGGCTTGACGCGGCTACTCTCGATTTGCTCGAGGACATGCTGACTCGCACGGATCTAAAACACTTGTTGCTCATCGGCGCCTATCGAGACAACGAGGTCAGTGCCACCCATCCATTGGTGCGCAAGCTGGACGCGATCCGCCAGGCCGGCGCCGTACTGCAGGACATCGTCCTGGCTCCCTTGAGCCGCCACGACCTCGGTCGTCTGCTTGCCGACTCACTCCACTGCGGGATGGAAGGCGCGGCGCCTCTTGCGCAGTTGATCCATGAAAAGACAAGCGGCAACCCCTTCTTCGCCATTCAATTCATTTCTGCCCTCGCCGATGAGAGGTTGCTTGCCTTTGATCACGCCGAGAGACGATGGTCATGGAACCTGGATCGCATCCGCGCCAAAGGCTACACAGACAACGTCGTCGAGCTGATGATCGCAAAGCTGACTCGCCTTCCCATCGATACGCAGAAGGCAATGCAGCAATTTGCATGCATGGGCAATAGCGCCGAGTTCGGCATGCTGCAAAAGGTATATCAATCGTCTATCGAAGATATGCACCAACATCTGTGGGAAGCCGTTCGGACCGGGCTGATCTTCAGATCGGAGAATTCGTACCATTTCCTTCACGACCGGGTGCAAGAGGGAGCATATTCTCTTATCCCCGAGAGTAAGCGTGCCGAGGCTCATCTAAGAATCGGCATGCTGCTGGCTGAGCACATTCCGCCCGAAGAACGTGAGGAGGCGATATTCGAAATCGTCAATCAACTCAATCGAGGCTCACGCCTAATCGCCTCGTCCGAGGTGCGGGCGAGAGTCGCAGAGTTCAATCTCATCGCGGGAAGGCGAGCAAAAACTTCGACAGCGTATGCTTCGGCGCTAAAGTACCTTCGAGCCGGTCGAACGCTGCTTAGCGATGAGGCGTGGGAGCAGAGCTACGGACTCGTCTTCCAGATCGAATACCTCATGGCCGAATGCGAGCTGCTTACTGCTGACATGGCGTCAGCGGAGGACCGGCTCGAACGGCTGGCAGAGCGAACGAACTATCGCCACGACTTTTGCTTGGCCACACGCTTACGGCTCACGCTATACACCACCCTTGATCGCTGCGACCGTAGCGTAGATGTGTTCCTGGACTGGCTACGTCGACAGGGTACTGACTGGTCGAATCGCCCAAGCCGTGAAGACGCGACGCGTGAATACGACCGTATTTGGACCTTGCTCGGCGATCGACAGATCGAAGAGCTTCTGGACATGCCTCTGATAACGGATCCCTGCGTCCTCGACACCCTGGACGTCTTCACCGAGATCGTTACGCCGGCCACTCTCTTTGACGAGCACCTGTCATCGCTCATTGTCTGTCGCCTGGTGACGCTTAGTCTGGAACACGGTAACTCAGATGCGGCGGGCTTCGCCTATGTTTGGCTTGCCATGTTCGCTGGCCCGCGTTTCGGCAACTATCGAGACGGATTTCGGTTTGGCCAGCTTGGCTACGATCTGGTGGAGAAGCGCGGACTGACGCGTTACCAGGCTCGAACATACATGTCGGTGGGCGCCATGGTCATGCCGTGGGAGGGCCACGTCGCGAACGGTCGCGAGTTGGTGCGCCGCGCATTCGATGCGGCGCATCGTATAGGGGACCTCACGTTTGCCGCTTATAGCTGGGACCAGCTGATCACCATCTGCCTGGCCGTTGGGGACCCTCTCGCCGAAGTTCAATCTGAGGCCGAAAACGGTCTGGTATTCGCCAGAATGGCTCGATTTGGCCTTGTCATCGAACTTTGTGAATCGCAGCTCGGGCTCATCCAAACCCTTCGCGGTGTTTCGCCCATGTTGGGTAGCCTGGATCACCCTGGTTACGGCGAGATCGACACCGAGCATCGTTTAGCGGGCAACCCAAACCTGGTCTTTGCCGAGTTCTACTATTGGACGCGAAAACTGCAGGCTCGCTTCATCGTCGGCGACATCGCATCAGCAGTCGACGCCGCCCAGAACGGTCAACGTATCCTGTGGACATCGGCAGGCATGTTCGAAACCGCGGACTTTCACCTCTATGCTGCGCTCGCTCACGCCTCAGCTCATGGATCCGCTTCTGCCGATAAGCGATGTGAGCACCTCGACGCGCTGCTGGCTCACCACCGACAGATTGAAGTATGGGCAGAGTTGAACCCCGCGACCTTCGAGAACCGCGCGGCGTTGGTTGGTGCCGAGCTCGCCCGGGTCGAAGGACGATGGCTTGAGGCGCAAGATCTCTTTGAGAAAGCCATTCGTTCGTCCAAAGAGTACGGCTTCGTGCATAACGAAGCGATCGCTAACGAACTGGCCGGGCGTTTCTACGATGCTCGCGGCTTCGAGAAGATCGCGATCGCCTACCTGCGAGATGCGCGCCACGGTTACCTTCGTTGGGGAGCGGACGGCAAGGTCCGCCAACTCGACGAACGGTACCCGCAGCTCAGGCTGGATAAGTCGATATCCGATGCCACCAGCACGATCCTGACCTCGGTTGAGCGTCTCGACCTCGCGACGGTGATCAAAGTGTCCGAAGCCGTATCGGGCGAGATGGTGTTCGAGAAGCTTATCGATACCTTGATGCGAACGGCGCTTGAGCACGCAGGAGCGCAACGAGGGCTACTCATCCTTCCCAAGGGAGATGAATATCAAATAGTCGCAGAAGTCAGAACCGGTCACGGCGGCGGCGTGACGATGGATATGCGTCACTCGCAGGTGACTGCAGAAAACCTTCCAGAATCGGTGTTGCGTTACGTTGTTCGCACGAAGGAAATAGTGGTTCTGCAAGATGCCACAGGGCACGGGCCATTCTCCACGGACGATTACGTCGGGGTCCACCACGCGCGTTCCGTGCTCTGTATACCCATACTCAAGCAGGCCATGCTCCTCGGCATCCTGTACCTGGAGAACAACCTGACGCCTGATGCTTTCACGCCCTCTCGGATGGCCATCCTGAAGTTGCTCGCGTCGGAAGCGTCGATTTCCATGGAAAACGCGCGGCTCTACCAGGACCTTGCCAACCGCGAATCTCGCATACGTCGCTTGGTGGACGCAAACATCATCGGCATCTTCATCTGGGATCTTCAAGGCAGGATCCTGGAGGCCAATGAAGCGTTTCTCCGGATGCTTGGCTATGACCACGAAGATCCGGCCTCAAAACACCTCCGTTGGACCGACCTTACTCCCCCGGAATGGCTTGATGGTGACCGGGGGAAACGCATGCCCACACTGAAGTCCACGGGCCGTATACCGCCTTACGAGAAGGAATTTTTCCGCAAGGATGGGATCCGGATTCCGGTGCTGATCGGCGTGGCGGCCTTTGAAGAAGAAGGCACCGAAGGCGTTGCCTTCGTGCTCGACCTGTCGGAACGCAAGCACGCGACCGACACGCTGCGTGAACTGCAAGCCGAGCTCGCACATGCAAATCGGCTGGCAACCATGGGACAACTCGTGGCAACCATCGCTCACGAAGTGATTCAGCCGATTGGCGCTGCCCGCAACAACGCCAATGCCGCACTACGCTTCCTCGCAGCAGAGCAAAGGGACCTGGGCGAAGTACGCGAGGCCATCGAATGTGTTGTCAGCGACACCTATCGTGCGGGAAACATTGTTGGCAGGATTCGCGACCAGGTTAAGAAGCTACCTCCGCGGCAGGAGGGGGTCGACTTGAACTACGCGATCGAAGAGGTGATCGCACTCGTGCGAGGCGAGCTGTCCAAAAATCACGTCGAAGTGCAGATGCGTCTGACCAAGGGGCTGCCTCCGGTTCACGGCGATCGGGTTCAGCTGCAGCAGGTCATCTTGAACCTGGTCATCAACGCTATCGAGGCCATGGCGAACATCGATGGCGAATTGCGGCAGCTGTCCGTCAGCACCGCGTCGGCCCCCGCGGATGTGATTCTCGTTGCGGTGGGCGATTCGGGACCCGGTGTCGATCTTGAGTATCGCGAACGTATCTTTGAATCCTTTTATACGACCAAGGCTGATGGAGTGGGAATCGGCCTATCCATATGCCGCTCGATCATAGAAGCGCACGGCGGGAGCCTTTGGGTCGATCCAGCCCAGTCCCGCGGCGCGATCTTTCGATTCAGTCTTCCGGTGAATCGCTAAACGAAGGTTTAGTACGCGTGGCCACTGCTCGCTATTGCCAGTCCCCCATGAAGGACGCTCGCCATCCTGGGCTTCAGGACTCGCAACCTTCGCTTGCGTTCAAGGCGGCGAAGCGGGACGCAAGCTCGCGGTTGCGGATGATCTTTACCACTGTGTAGATCCCTAAGCCTCTGCTCAATAGACGCACCCTCCTTCTTCTCCTTTAATTCAAGTCAACCTGTGTGCCGTCACGCGCACATCGACGTCAACGAACAGGTGCCAAGGAGATCGACATGAAAGAGATTTCAGAGGTATCTGACCCGAGTCGTCGACACTTTTGCGGCGCTGCGGCGGCGGTCATCGCTGCAGTCCCGATAGGAATGTCCGGTTTATTTTCAGAAAGGAGCGAAGCAATGAATGCGGGTGCCCAGCAATCAGTCGCAGATAACATGGCCATTCGACCGTTTCATATGACATTTTCGGACGCGGAGCTCACTGACCTGCGCCGTCGCATCAAGGCGACACGATGGCCCGAGAAAGAGACGGTCACGGATCATACTCAAGGCGTGCCGCTTGCCACGATGCAAAAGCTCGCCAGCTACTGGTCGACCGATTACGACTGGCGCAACGTCGAGACGCGACTGAACAAGCTGCCCAATTTCATCACCGAAATTGATGGGCTGGACATTCACTTCATCCACGTCCGATCGAAGCATCCGAATGCTCTGCCCGTCATCATCACGCACGGTTGGCCAGGTTCGATCATCGAGCAGATGAAGATTATCGACCCGTTGACCAACCCCACGGCACACGGCGGTAGCGTAGCCGATGCTTTCGATGTGGTGATTCCGTCCATGCCGGGCTACGGATTTTCAGGCAAACCGAGCACGACAGGGTGGGACCCCGACCACATCGCACGCGCATGGGTCGTACTGATGAAGCGCCTTGGATACACAAAGTTTGTGGCACAAGGTGGGGATTGGGGCGCGATCATCACCGAGCAGATGGGAGCGCACGCGTCACCGGAATTGCTCGGCATTCACACCAATATGCCTGGCATTTTCCCAGCCGATATCGATAAGGCGGCTTTTTCCGGCGCGCCAGCACCATCGAGCCTGTCACCTGACGAAAAGATCGCTTACGAGCGCCTGGCATTCGTATATTCAAAAGGCATCGCCTACGGATATCAGATGGGATTACGCCCGCAGACGTTGTACGGCATTGAAGATTCACCGGTTGGCCTCGCGGCGTACTTCCTTGATCATGATGCGCGCAGCCTTACGCTCATCGCGGGCGACTTTGACGGACACCCTGCGGGCATTTCTCGTGACGATGTGCTCGACAACATCACGCTCACCTGGCTCACCGGCACGGCGCTTTCTGGTGCGCGTCTCTATTGGGAGAACAAGTTGCCGTTCTTTGGCATCAAGGGCGTCAAGATCCCGGTCGCGGTAAGCGTCTTCCCCGACGAACTCTATCCAGCCCCGAAAAGTTGGTCTGAGCAGGCGTTTCCCAAACTCATCCATTACAACAGACTCGCCAAGGGTGGCCACTTCGCAGCGTGGGAGCAGCCAACACTCTTTACAGAAGAGCTTCGCAGCGGATTCAAGCCGCTCCGCACGGCTTGACTAAGGGCTAACGATTCGTACTAAGCGCACCACACCCATTACTTACGAGAGACGTGCCATGACCAAGATCGAAAAAGTAATTTTTACCGGCTATACCCATACCGTCCTCAATCAGGACCCCAAGGCCCAGAAAGGAGACTACGGCGTCGTTGATATCAAACTGTCCGCGGTAGGCGGCGAAAGCCATGAATTTATCGGTGCGGTGACACACCCGACGGCCGAACAATTCTTCGCAGGCGCGTGGTCTTCTTGCTATCTCGCCGCCCTCGTCCTCGCAGCGTCCCTGAAAAAAGTAAGCCTTCCGTCCGATTTTTCCGTGGATATCCAGGTCGATGTGGGTCAGACCGGTCCCGGCTGGTTCCTCGGCGCGAAGTTCACTGTCCGCATTCCGGGCATGGCACAGGACCTTGCGGAGCAGCTTGTTCATGACGCGCATGAAATCTGCCCGTACTCAAAGGCTGTCAAGGGCAATATCGAAGTCGCGGTGAACGTTGTAACAAAGTGAACTGCCTTGCGGTCGGTTCGTCGCCTCCCGCACTTCGAACCGGCCGCGGCATGGGCAAGCTAGATACCCTTGGAGTTACCTATGAAAATTGGACTTGCCCGGCTCCGGCAGACACTTCGGCCCTATGATTTGAGCATAGGAGGAAGTGCAATGAGCAACCAGAGATTTACTCCGGAATTTAAA